>NZ_CP017297.1:1461867-2923735 GCF_001969445.1 Brachybacterium sp. P6-10-X1 | reverse complement strand
CCGACGCATGGCCGTTCCCGGGCCAGGATCCGGGCGCGCCGCGGGGGAGTCGTCGGCCGTCGTCATCGAGCTCCCTCGCTCTCGTGGTCGCGGCAACCGTCCTGCTGTTCTGAAACCCGGTTGCACAATGCATGCACAGTCTTCGCCCGTCGCCGTGCGGTGTCAAGAGCGGACCCGTCGCGTGCGGCGGTAGCGTGGGGCGCAGGAGGCGATGCCGATGAATGACCCGGTGCTGCAGCAGAGCTATGCGGCCGCGGTCCCGGAGCTGTCCGTCCCCTGGCAGGCGGACGTCCCGCCGGCACCCGAGCTGGTCTGGCTGAACGAGGACCTGGCCGCCGAGCTCGGCTACGACGCGGCGTGGCTGTGCGGCCCGGAGGGCATGGCTCTGCTGACCGGGCAGCTCGATGCCGCCGGGAAACCGCTGATCCCCGGCTCCGACGCGCCCGAGCGCCCCTTCACCACGGCGCAGGCGTACGCCGGCCACCAGTTCGGCAGCGCGAACCCTCAGCTCGGCGATGGCCGCGCCGTGCTGCTGGGCGACCTCGTCGACACTCTCGGGGACCGTCGCGACCTGCACCTCAAAGGGGCCGGTGCGACCCCCTTCGCCCGCGCCGGGGACGGCAAGGCCCCGCTGGGCCCGATGCTGCGCGAGGCGGTCGTCGGCGAATCCCTGCATGCCCTCGGCATCCCCACCACCCGCGCGCTCGCGGTGCTGACCACGGGCGAGCAGATCGCCCCGCGCCAGGGCGTGACCCCGGAACCGGGAGCGCTGCTGGTGCGCGCCGCCGCGAGCCATCTGCGCGTCGGAACCCTCGAGCACGCGGCGTGGCACCACGACCTCGGAGTGCGCCGGGCGCTGCTCGATCATGTGATCGAGCGCCATCATCCGACGGCCGAGGGGGCCGAGAGCCCGCCGCTGGCCCTGCTCGAGGCGGTGATGCGGTCCCAGGCAGAGCTGACGGCGCAGTGGATGCTGGTCGGCTTCGTCCACGGGGTCATGAACACGGACAACATGGCGCTGTCCGGTGAGGGCATCGACTACGGGCCCTGTGCCTTCCTCGACGTCCACCGCCATGGAGCCGTGTTCAGCTCGATCGACCGCGGTGGTCGCTACGCCTACGGCAATCAGCCGGGCATCGCCCTGTGGAACCTCTCGCGCTGCGCCGAGACGCTGCTCGAGCTCGTCGACGAGGAGGATCCGAACGTCGCCGTCGAGCAGGCCACCGCCGTGCTCGAGGGCTACGAGGGCCATGTCCTCGCCGCATACGCGCGGGGCCTGGCCGCCAAGCTCGGCATCCCGGTGGCGACAGGTCCGGCCCGGGGCGGAGGCTCACCGCCCGACGGCGAAGGTGCCGCGGCGACCGGGGCGGGGCCCGGACCTGATCCCCTCCCGAGCATCCGCGAGCTCGGCGCCGACCTCTTCGCCCTCCTCGAGGAGCAGCAGGTCGACCACACCGGCTTCTTCCGCGCACTGACGGACGGGGATCCGTCCGCCCTGTTCCGCGACCCCGCGCCCTTCGAGGTCTGGCACGGGCGGCTGCTCGCTCTGCGGGGGACGGGCCCGTCGGCCGACGCCTCGGAGGAGGCGATGGCGCGCACGAACCCGGTCCACATCCCGCGCAACATGCATCTCGACGCGGCTCTGCGCGCCGCGCACCGGGGCGATCTCGAGCCGGCGCGGACTCTTCTGGAGGCGGTCCGGCGGCCCTTCGAGCATCGGGCGGAGCATGCTCACCTCGAGGGGCCCGGCGACGGCGGCGACCTCTTCATGACCTTCTGCGGGACGTGAGCTCCCCCCCCTGTCCCGGGAGTGCCGGACGCCTTTCTCGCCGGTGCCGGACGACTCTCTCGCCAGCGCCGGACATCCGGCCCGGACCGGGGCGAGGAATTCACCAGGAATCGGACAGGCCGACCGCATCGCAGCACGAGTGTGACGTCCCTCACCTGCGCGTCTGGACCTGAAAAGCCGGATAGTCCATGCTCACTCTGAAGATCCCCTGAAGGATCTGCGGCCGATCTCTCGCCGGTGCTCCTCAGCCGGCCGGCGATCGGTGACCATCCCGACCCCCGAGACAACCGGAGGACATCGTGGGCGCTCTATCCACCATCGACTGGGCAGGACTCGGATTGAAGATCCTGGCCGCCATCGTCATCCTGATCATCACCGCCATCCTGGCCGCCGTGGTCAAGGCCGGGATCGCCAGACTGACGCAGAAGGTTCCGGCATTGCAGCGTCCCGGCGTGGACGGCGCAGGTCTCGGTGCCTCGCTCGGCACCATCGCCTCGATGGTGGTGTGGCTGCTGGGCCTGATCATCATCCTGGGCATCTTCCAGCTCTCCCAGGTGCTCTCGCCGGTGATCGCCATGCTCGAGCAGGGCCTGAGCTTCATCCCCAACATCATCGGCGCCGTGTTCGTGTTCATCATCGGCCTGACGATCGCGAAGATCGTCCGGGCCCTGATCGTGACCGCGCTGAACGCGGTGGACTTCGGCAAGCTGCTGGGCACCGCCCAGTCCGGCTTCGAGAAGGCCACCGGCGGTGTCACCGCCGCTCCGGCGCATGCCGGCCCCCAGGGCGCCCCGGCACAGGCCGGCCAGCCCGGTCAGCCCGGCCACAGCGGTCAGCCCGGCCAGCCGGGTCAGCCCGCGCAGCAGCGTTCGAAGGTGCCCGAGATCCTCGGCTCCGTCGTGTTCGCGCTGATCATGATCGTGGTCTCGATCGCCGCCCTGCAGATCCTCGGGATCGCGTCGATCTCGGATCCGGCCTCCGCGATGCTCTCCGGTGTGTTCACGGCCATCCCGAACATCATCGCCGCGGTGGCACTGGTGGGGATCGGCGTGCTCATCGCCCGTTTCGTCTCCGGCCTGTTCCGCCCGATCCTGGAGAGCTCCGGCATCGACGCGTGGCTGACCAAGCAGGAGATCCTCCCGCAGGGCTCCTCGGCCACGCCGACCGTGCTGCGCATCGTCGAGATCGCCGTGGTGCTGTTCTTCGCCGTGATGGGCGCCCAGGTGCTCGGCTTCGCGCAGATCACCGCGATCCTCAGCGAGATCCTCGCCCTCGGCGGCAACGTGCTGTTCGGCGGCGCGATCATCGCCGCCGGCTTCTTCATCGCCATGATCGTCGGCAAGGTCCTCTCGGGGACCGTCTCGACCGTGGTGCGCTGGGCGATCATCATCCTGTTCACCGCCATGGGCCTGCAGTCCATGGGCGTGGCCGACTCGATCATCGAGATGGCCTTCGGCGCCCTGGTGATCGGTGGTGCCGCGGCCGGCGTGCTGGCCTTCGGCCTCGGCGGTCGCGAGGCCGCCGCCCGTCAGCTCGCGAAGCTCGAGAAGTCCTCGGAATCCGCAGCGGCGAACCCTGCTGGGGGCTCCGGACCTGCCCCGTCGACCGGCACCGCGGTGCCCCCGCCGCCGGACGCCTGATCCCCGCGTCGGGCCGCGCGACCCGACACCGCAGGTGCGAGTGCGAGGCCGCTCTGGATCCGTCCAGGGCGGCCTCGGCCGCCCCGAGGGGCCCCGCTGCCGTGCACCGCTCGGTCGGGACGCGCCCCACCCGCCGGTGCTACGGTCGAAGCCCCGGCGGGACGGGGTCGACGTCACCGCACGCCAGGCCCCGCCGTCGACGCTTCCGACGGACGGAGACTCCATGCCAGGCCCTCTCGCAGATCGCACGATCCTCCTGCTCTCGAGCAACTTCGACACCGAGACCGACGAGATCCAGCGGCCCCTGGAGTCCCTGCGCGAGGCGGGGGCGACCGTCACCGTCGCCGCGAAGCAGCCGGGGACCGTCCAGACCCTCGATGCGCTGACCTGACCCGTCGCCCGGGACCATCCGGCGCATCGCGTGACCAGCCCACCCCGACGCCAGGAGGAACACCATGACCGACGCCTTCGACTCCGAGTCAGCCGCCTGGGAGGCGGATGCCGCTTCTGCGGACGCCGCCCAGGATCCAGCGATCGAGGAGGACACCGAGCTGCTGGCCGAGAGCAGCGAGGACGAGTACACCCGGCCGGGCGAGGAGGAGCCCGGCGAGGTGAGCATCGACGACGCGCTGGAGACCGACCGCGTCGTCGCCGAGGGTGCGGACTCGCGCAACGCCGACGGCTACGGCTTCGACGAGGACCGCGAACGCGGCACCGAGGACGCGGCCGCCGCCGAGCAGGGCAACCGCGATGAGGACCGGATGGAGAGCGACGTCGACGACGAGGAGCTCGACGACCTCGCCGGGTCCGACGGCGACGCCCGCGGCACCGAACGGGATCTCGCCGACCCCGAGGCCTGAGGCGCAGACCGGTCCTGCGCATCTCCGGCGCGGGCCCCGGAGGTGAGGTCAGCGCGCGGCGAGGGCGACGAGGATCTTCTCGTCGACCTCCTGCCGGGAGCGCAGGTGAGCGGTGACGTCATAGGAGAACGAGGAGTAGGTCAGAGTGCCGCCCTCGTCGATCAGCGACTTCGCACCGGGACGGTCGGTGAGCTCCGCGAGCCAGGTCAGCGCGCGATGGTCCGCCATGGCCTGTGCGAACACGCGGTGCCGGATCGACGGCCACGCGGTGCCGTCGGGCCCGGGGTAGACCGCGAAGGCGTCACCGCCGAAGAACGGGCCGCCCGCGCAGGTGTCCTGGAACGGATCGATCTCCTCCAGGGAGAACTGCGAGTACCAGAAGTTGTAGCCCCAGTGCAGGAAACCGGGCGCGTCGAACGCGAACAGCTGGCGGCCCAGGACCCGGTTGCGCACCGAGGGCAGGGCGATGTACCGGTTCGCGACGTCCCGGTTCTGGGAGACGCAGTAGTACACCCACGGCGCCCACCCGGCCTCGAGGAAGGGGCCGACGTGGTCGGTCGCGACGATCGGGGTCTCCACCACGCCGCGGGACGCGAAGTCCAGCGAGCTCAGCGCGTCGACCACGTGCGCGCCGTCGAGCAGGTCCGCGACCTGGCCTTTCGCCGCGCGGTACTCCTCGAGCTGATCCTGGTTCGGCTCATCGCTGATGTGCCAGAGCACCTGGCCGTCCCACTGCTGCGCGAGGTGCTCGTGCAGCGCCGGGACCAGCGCCTCGAGCAACCGGCGGTAGGCGGGGGAGGTCGCCGGCACGTGCCAGCCGAACCGGTTCTCGGGCCCCGCCGCGGTCTCCACGTCGATCGCGGGCGTGAAGCGGGCTCCCCACTGGGTGAACAGATGCGCGATCTCGATCCCGGTGAATCCCAGGTCACGGCAGATCCTCAGCCAGCGGTCCAGGCGGTGGAAGTCGAACTCGTACCGACCCTCGACCTCGTGGATCCCCACCAGCTGCACGACCGGGCGGGTATGTCCTTCGGCGGTGTCCAGCGGCGGCGTCCAGGTCGGGGTGAGCACGGAGTTCACGTCCATCTCGCGCGCCGAGGCGAGGAAGGCCTCGATCAGCTCCCAGTGCCGCTCGGAGAACACCTCGACGTCGTAATGGGTCGCCAGGCAGTCGGCATGCAGCCAGTGCGTGTTGGTCAGGGTCAGCGGCGGCAGACGGTGCGGGTGGACGTGCAGGCGGATCGTGTGCTCGGCCAGCAGATGCTCCCGGTCGGCGCTGGTGAGCGTGATGGCGAGGTCATGGGGGCCGCCATCGGTCGGGTCCTCGGCAGTGACGTCGATCCACAGGGCCTCCCAGACTCCCGGGGTGAGGCGCGCGGTGCGGTCGGTGACCGGCTCGAGCAGGTCCGGGTACTCCCCCGGCTCGGTGGCCAGGTAGTGCTCATCGGCCGCGTCGGGGGCGGGGGAGGAGACGGGGACCCGCCGCACCACGTGCACCTGTGCCCGCTCGGCGAGGCCCCCGGAGAGGTGGATGCGCACCACGGTGGAGGCGTCCTCGAGACCGCGGGGTGCGTGGGCGAACCGGTCCGCGGAGCCGGTGTTCGGCGCGTCGTGCTCCTCGAGCAGCAGCGCGACCTGCATGGACAGCACCTCGCCCAGGAATCCGGACGTGTGTGCACCCCCGATCAGCTCGGCGGGGCGCGGGGCGGTCCCCCCGAGCACCTTCTCCAGGGAATCGGTCAGGACGGACTGCACAGGTGCGCTCCTCAGCAGGGGTGACGTCGACGTCGGGCCGCTGTCCATCCAAGCACGGCGATCGATCCGGGACCAGGGGCTCGGCGGACCCGGAGCCGCCCCGAGCGCATCCGCGAATAATCCGTTGCGCCGCCGACGGGCCGGTCCTACGGTGGAGGGACACAGGAAGGGAGGTGGTCCAAAGAATGATTTCTTATCGGACATGTGAGGTGGCTCGCCGCTGAGGCGACCATCGACCTGACCCGCCGTCGGCGGGCCCCAGATCGACGGACGTGCAGCGAATACCACCGAGCTGCCGGGACCCGCAGGGGTCGGACACCGTCCATCCGACCAGCGCAGATGCGCAACCTGCGGGTCCTTCCCTGTCCGCTGACCCGTCGACCGGGCACCTCGGGCAGGCCGTCCACGTAGCCTCGGTCCATGATGACCACCACGACCTCGCCCCAGCCCCCGTCGGTCGAGCTGATCTCCCCGCGCATCGATGAATCCGCCGTGGTGCGGCTCGACCCGCCCGGCACCGAGGCCGACGGGCCGGAGGGCGGCGCGGCCGACAAGCCGCTGGTCATCCTCCTGCACGGCCTGGGCAGTCACGAGGAGGACCTCACCGGCCTGGTCCCGTTCCTGCCGACCGACTTCACCTACGCCTCCCTGCGCGGCATCTATCGTTACGTGCAGGGCTACGCCTGGATGGACTGGCCGCTGGACGCTGCACGCCCCGAGACCCTCGAGGCCTCGGCCACCGCCGTCGAGACCTGGATCGCCGAGCAGGCGGCACGGGGGACGTCCGCGGCCGGCGCCATCGGCTTCTCCCAAGGAGGATTCCTCGCCCTCCAGCTGCTGCGACGCGACCCCCGCGCCCTAGACTGGGTCGTCCAGCTCTCCGGCGCCCCCTTCCCGGCCCCGATGCCCGGCGACGCCGCGCTCGCCGAGGTCGCCCCGCCCGTGCTGTGGGGCCACGGCGGGCTCGACCCTCACGTCGATCCCGAGACGGAGGAGGCCACGCGCGAGTTCCTGGCCGCGCACACCCGTGTGGAGGAGGAGCGCCGGCCGCACCTCGGACACGCGGTCGACGAGATCGAGCTGCGTGCGGTCGCGAGCTTCCTGCGGCGCCGGGCCGCTGAGCGCCCCGCACGCTGAACCCGGACGTCGCGCCCACGGTCGTCCTGTGAGCAGACTCTTCCCGTCAACCGCCTCCCCGCTCGTACGGCGCCCGTGGATTCGCCGAGCCCGGACTTTCGTCCCAGCGCGGATGGCGCAGGCTGCCCCTGTGCGTCGGACCTCGCATCCACGACCCCTCCCACGCCCAGGGACCGCGCTGTAGCATTTCGTCATCCCGCACCGAGAGCCGGAGCGGATCATGAGGAGCACCAGGAGACCATGAGCGCCGCCAGCGACGCCCCCAGTGACAGTCCCAGGCCTTCGGGCCTGACACGACACGCACTGACCGGGGGGATCCCCCCATGGACCTGATCGGTCCCCTCATATCCCTGGGCATCGGACTTCTGCTCGTCCTCGCCTGCGGCGGCTTCGTCGCCGCCGAGTTCTCCCTGATCACCGCCAACCGCAACGACGTCGAAGCCGCCGTCGACAGGGGCGACAAGCGCGCCGGCGGCGTGTTGGAGGGGATGAAGACCCTCTCCACCCAGCTCTCCGGAGCACAGCTCGGCATCACCGTGACCAATCTGGGCATCGGCTTCCTCGCGGAGCCGGCGATCGCCGCTCTGGTGAGCCCGGCGCTGGTGGACATGGGCCTCGGCACCGTCGCGGCGCGCTCCGTCTCGGTGACGATCGCTCTCGTGCTCGCCACCGGCGCGACCATGATCTTCGGCGAGCTGGTCCCCAAGAACATGGCGATCGCCCAGCCCCTGCGCACCGCGAAGCTGGTGGTCGGCTTCCAGCGGCTCTTCACCACGATCTTCGGTCTGCCGATCCGTCTGTTCAACGGCAACGCGAACGCCGTGGTGCGAGCCCTCGGCGTCGAGCCGCAGGAGGAGCTCGGCTCCGCCCGCAGCGCCGAGGAGCTCTCGGCCCTGGTCAAGCGCTCGGCCGACGAGGGCGCTCTCGCGGAGGAGACCGCCTCGCTGGTCCAGCGGACCCTCGCCTTCGGCGACCGTCGGGCCCACGACGCGATGGTCCCGCGCGGGCGGATGGACTCCCTGGACGAGGACGACACCGTCGCGGACATGCTGGAGCTGGCCCGCACCACCGGTCACTCCCGCTTCCCCGTGCTGACCGACCAGAACCAGATCTCCGGGGTCGCGCACATCCGCCACGGCCTGGCCGTTTCCTTCGAGCAGCGGTCCACCACCCGGGTCGACGGGGTCATGGGCACCGCCACCTTCGTGCCCGACACGGTCCCGCTGGACGACCTCATGGACACCCTGCGCGGCGGCGGCCTGCAGATGGCCGTGGTGGTCGACGAGTTCGGCGACCACGCCGGCCTGATCACGCTCGAGGACCTGGTCGAGGAGATCGTCGGCGAGGTGCGCGACGAGCACGACGAGGAGAGGGACGACACCCCCGAGCCCGACGGCTCCTGGGATCTCGACGCCCGGATGCGCCCCGACGAGGCCACCGAGCGCCTCGGCGTCACCGTGCCCGAGCACGAGGACTACGACACCCTGGCCGGCCTGGTCACCCTCGAGCTCGGACGTCTCGCGGAGGTGGGCGACGAGATCGTCGTCGACACCGATCCGGTCCCCGGCGAGGAGCTCGCGCAGCTGCGCATCGAGGTCACCGAGGTCGACGGCATGCGCATCGAGACCGTCCACGTGAAGGTCGAACCGGCCGCGGACGAGGGCGACGATGCGGAGACGGACCGGACCACGGAGAAGCACCCGGACCGGAACACCGACGAGAAGAGGGTGACGGCCGAGCATGATGCGATGCCCGCGGCCGAGACGAGCGAGGTGAGCCGATGAGCACCGGACTCGGCCTCGGCCTGACCCTGCTGCTGCTGGCGCTGAACGCCTTCTTCGTCGGCGCGGAGTTCTCGCTGATCTCCGCCCGTCGCTCCGTGATCGAGCCCAAGGCCCTCGAGGGCAAGTGGGCGGCGCGGATCACGATCTCGGCGATGGAGCAGGTCTCGCTGATGATGGCGGGCGCGCAGATGGGCATCACCGTGTGCTCGCTGGCGCTCGGCGCGATCAGCGAACCCGCCATCGCCCATCTGCTGGAACCACCGTTCGAGGCGATCGGTGTGCCCGGTGCGCTGGTCCATCCGATCTCCTTCGTGATCGCCCTGACGCTGGTGACCTACCTCCACGTCGTCTTCGGCGAGATGGTGCCCAAGAACATCGCGCTGGCCGGCCCGGAGCGGATGGCACTGATCCTGGCACCTCTGCTGATGGGCATCGTGACGGTGCTGCGCCCGCTGCTGTGGCTGCTCAACTCCATCGGCAATCTGGTGCTGCGGATGCTCGGCGTCACGCCGAAGGACGAAGTGACCAGCGTGTTCACCCGGAACGAGGTGGCTGCGATGGTCAGCGAGTCCCGCGAGGGCGGGCTGCTGGAGGACAACGACGAGGCGCTCCTGCTGGGGGCGCTGCGTTTCGAGGCCCGCAGCGTGGCCAACCTCGTGATCCCGCTGGACCGGATCTCGTTCCTGCCCGAGGGAGTCACTGCCGCCGAGGCCGAGGCGGCCGCCGTCGAGGGCTTCTCCCGCTTCCCGGTGCGGGCGGCCGACGGGCGACTGACCGGCTACGTCCACATCAAGGATCTGCTGGATTCCGTGCAGGAGCACCGGGACGACCCGATCCCGGCCGAGCGATTGCGCGCCCTGCCCGAGATCGGCGCCGACGAGCCATTGCGTCAGGCGCTGACCACCATGCAGGGCACCGGCGCGCACCTCGGTGCCGCCACCGGCGAGGACGGCGCGGTGGTCGGCATCGTCACCCTGGAGGACATGCTCGAGGAGCTCGTGGGCCAGATCCGCGACGACTCCCGCATGGCCGCCTGAGCGGACGGAGCGCGCCGGGCCGGCGGGCGGCTGAGTGGACGGGGCGGGCCGGGCCGGCGGGCGGCTGAGCGGGTGGAGCGGGCCGACGGGCGGCTGAGCGGGCCGGGCCGGCGGGCGGCTGAGCTGGGCCGGGCCGGCGGACGGCTGAGTGGACGGGGCGGGCCGGCTGAGCTGGGTCGGCCACCGCCATGCCGATCCCCGCCCCCTCTGCCCTCTGCCCGCCCCCTGCCAGCCGCCTGCCCGCCTCTCCGCCCCCGAGTTCTGCGCAGTTGTTCCCATGGCAGGCTGTGGCAACGACTGCGCAGAACTCGGAGGCGAGAAGGGCCCCATCTCGTCGGAGGCCTTGTGGGCACCACGACCGTGGGCGGCCGCTGCCGAGACCCGTGCACGGCCGGGTGGGGCACGATGGGACCATGAGCATTCCCTTCGGCGACGCCCGGCCATCATCATCCGACGACCTTCTGGCCGCATCGGGTCAGGGTCAGGGGCCGGCTCAGGGTCAGGGTCAGGGGCAGGGTCCGGGGCGGGAGCCGGGCCCGTCGACCGCCTCGGGCCCCGGCCCGGCCGAGAATCTCTGGGTCGCCGCGGTGCGTCGCAACCCTGAGCACGCCCGGGGCTACGCCGAGCGCTGGCGACGGATCGAGGCCTCCGGCCAGGACATCTACGGCGAGGCCCGGCTGATCGACGCCATGGCCCCGCGCGGCGCCCGGATCCTCGATGCCGGCTGCGGAAACGGACGCCTCGGCGGGCACCTGGCCCGCGCCGGCCACCGCGTCGTCGGGGTCGACCTCGATGCGCACCTGATCGACGTCGCGCGCGAGGACCACCCTGCGGCTCGCTGGGAGGTCGGGAACCTTGCCGAGCTCGACGTGCGGGACGCGGAAGGCCGTCGCGAGCAGTTCGACCTGGCCCTCAGCGCCGGCAACGTCCTCACCTTCCTCGCGGGCAGCGAGCGGCGACCGGCGCTGGCCCGTCTCGGTGAGCACCTCGCGGACGACGGGCGCTTGGTGGTCGGCTTCGGGCTCGATCGGGGGTACGACCTGGACGACTTCGCGGCCGATGCCGAAGCGGCCCGGTTGCGCCTCGCCCAGCGCTTCTCCACCTGGGACCTGCGCCCGGCGAACGAGCAGTTCCTGGTCGGCATCCTCGAGCACGCCTGACTCGAGCCCCTGGCCCGGCCCCTGCCCGTGAGGCCTGGTGGGCCGCTCGCCGGATCTGTCCTTCGAGATCTGCGTTCGCGGTGCCACCGTCGCTCGTGGGACCGAGAACGTAGAGGTCGCCTGGGGTGAGTCGGTTGTGGGGCGGCTGCGCGGATTCCCGGCCCGCGCCCGTGCCCGGTCGTGACCGAACGCGCACCGATCCGCCAGGGTTCGTGCACGTCGCGGCCCCGGACAGGTGAACTGGGACACGGACACGCCGTCGGGCCTGGTCCCCGTGCAAACCGTCGGTACGGTGTGCCCATCCCGGCGACGATGCCAGAGACAGGAGGTGGCCGATGCCTGACCAGCCGTCGATGCCTGACCAGCCGTCGATGCCCGACGAGCCGTCGATGCCTGACAAGCCGTCGGTGCCCGTCTACTTCGTCTCCGACTCGACCGGCATCAGCGCCGAGTCCATGGGCAACGCCCTGCTGCTGCAGTTCCCGTCGATCCCCTTCGAGCGCCACCGGGTCCCGTTCCTGCGCACCCTGGAGGAAGCGGAGAAGGTGCTGGCCATGCTCGATGCCGCCGCCGACGGCCCGGCACCCCCGATCGTGTTCCTCACCGCCGTCGACGAAGCCGTCCGCGGGGTGCTGCTGCGCACCCGCGCCACCGTCGTCGACTTCGTCTCCGGGCCCCTGGCCCAGCTCGAGGCCCAGCTCGGGGTCAGCGGCGACCATGCCCCGGCCCGCCTGCACGGCGTGGGCGACATGGGCCGGTACAACCGCCGCATGCAGGCGGTCGAGTTCACCATCGAGCACGACGACGGCCAGTCCGTGCGGGCGCTGGAGAAGGCCGACGTCATCCTCATCGCCCCCTCCCGCTGCGGCAAGACCCCCACCTCGATGTATCTGGCGCTGCTGCACGGCCTGTTCGTCGCGAACTATCCGCTGGTCGACGAGGACTTCGAGAACGACCGCCTGCCCGGCGCGATCGCCGAGCTCGCCGACCGCTGCTTCGGTCTGGAGACCTCCGCCCGGCGGCTCTCGGAGGTCCGCGGTGAGCGCCGTGCGAACTCCCGCTACGCCTCGCTGGAGCAGACCCGCTGGGAGCTGGAGGGGGCCCGTCGCCTCTATCGCCGCTACGGCGTCCCCTCGATCGACTCCTCGGCGACCTCCGTCGAGGAGATGTCCACCCGCATCCTCCAATCCCTCACCGCTCGTCGGCCCCGCAGCTGACAGTCCTCGACCACCCCCGCCGCGGCAGCGCCGCCGTCTCAAGGAGCCCGACATGACCACCACGATCCGCTGGTACTCCGACCTCGGGATGACCGACCTCGAGCAGGTCGGCGGCAAGAACGCTTCGCTGGGGGAGATGGTCTCGAACCTCGCCCGGCTCGGCGTCCAGGTCCCCGACGGCTTCGCCACCACGGCCGACGCCTATCGCGAGTTCCTCGGCGCCACCGGGCTCGCCGAGAGGATCGAGAAGCAGCTGAGCGAACTCGACACCGAGGACACCGTGGCGCTGGCCGCCGCCGGCCGCGAGATCCGCGAGATGGTGGTCGCCCAGCCCTTCCCCGAACGGCTCGAGGCCGAGATCCGCACCGCCTACGAGCGCCTCGCGGCGGGCAGCGGCGCCGAGGCGTCGTTCGCCGTGCGCTCCTCGGCCACCGCGGAGGACCTGCCCGACGCCTCCTTCGCCGGTCAGCAGGAGACCTTCCTGAACGTGCGCGGCATCGATGCTGTGCTCGGGGCGATCCGTGAGGTCTTCGCCTCGCTGTACAACGACCGGGCGATCGCCTACCGCGTCCACCACAGCTTCGAGCACGCCGCGGTGGCGCTGAGCGCCGGGGTGCAGAAGATGGTCCGCTCGGACCTCGGCTCCAGCGGTGTGCTGTTCACCGTCGACACCGAATCCGGGTTCGACCAGGCCGTGTTCATCACCTCCGCCTTCGGGCTGGGGGAGGGCGTGGTCCAGGGCGCGGTCAACCCCGATGAGTTCTACGTGTACAAGCCTGGCCTGCGGGAGGATCGTCCCGCGATCCTCCAGCGCACCATCGGCGAGAAGGCCACCAAGATGGTCTACACCGACGACCCCGCCGTCGGCCGCACCACCGAGTTCATCGAGGTGGACCCCGCCGAGCGGACGCGGCTGTCCCTGACCGACGAGCAGGTCACGGCGCTCGCCCACCAGGCGCTGATCATCGAGGAGCACTACGGGCGGCCGATGGACGTCGAATGGGGCCTGGACGGAGCCGACGGCGAGCTGTACATCCTCCAGGCCCGCCCCGAGACCGTGCAGTCCCGCGCCGGCGGCACCCTGGAGAAGTACCAGCTCACCGGCCGCGGGGACGTCCGCGTCGAGGGCCGGGCGATCGGCGCGAAGATCGGGGCGGGCCCGGTGCGGGTGATGACGTCGATCGATCGCATGCACGAGTTCGTCCCCGGCGAGGTGCTGGTGGCGGACATGACCGATCCCGACTGGGAGCCGATCATGAAGCGCGCGAGCGCCATCGTCACCAACCGCGGCGGGCGCACCTGCCATGCCGCGATCATCGCCCGCGAGCTGGGGATCCCGGCCGTGGTCGGCACCGGCGGCGCGACCCGCGAGCTGGCCGACGGCGAGGAGGTCACCGTCTCCGCCGCCGAGGGCGACACCGGCTTCGTCTACGACGGGACGCTCGATTTCACCGTCGCCACCAGCGAGGTGGACGCCATGCCCGAGCTGGGCACGAAGATCATGATGAACGTCGGCACCCCGGCGCAGGCCTTCGCCTTCTCCCGCCTGCCGCACGCCGGCGTGGGCCTGGCGCGGCTGGAGTTCATCGTCAACCGCCAGATCGGCATCCATCCCCGCGCCCTGCTGGAGCTGGACCGTCTGCGCACCGAGGAGCCGGACCTCGCGGCCGACGTGAGCGCTCGGGTCGCGGCCTACGCCTCGCCGCGGGAGTTCTTCATCCGGCGCGTGGCGGAGGGGGTGGCCACGATCGCTGCCGCCTTCGCTCCGGAGCCGGTGATCGTGCGGATGAGCGACTTCAAGTCCAACGAGTACGCGAACCTGCTGGGCGGGAGCCTGTTCGAGCCGCACGAGGAGAATCCGATGATCGGGTACCGGGGGGCGAGCCGGTACCTCTCGGAGGACTTCGCGGAGTGCTTCGCGATGGAGTGCGAGGCGCTGCGGTACGTGCGCGAGGAGATGGGGCTGTCCAACGTGAAGCTCATGATCCCCTTCGTACGCACGCCCGCCGAAGGCAAAGGGGTCATCGACCTGCTGGCCGGCCACGGCCTGGTGCGCGGGCAGAACGATCTCGAGGTGATCATGATGTGCGAGATCCCCTCGAACGCCGCGATCCCCGAGCAGTTCCTCGAGCACTTCGACGGCTTCTCCATCGGCTCGAACGACATGACCCAGCTGACCCTGGGCCTGGACCGCGACTCCGGCCTGGTCGCCGACGCCTTCGACGAGCGTGATCCCGCCGTGCTGTTCATGCTCTCCCGCGCCATCGAGGCCTGCCGGACGGCCGGGAAGTACGTGGGCATCTGCGGGCAGGGCCCCTCCGACCACCCCGATCTCGCGCACTGGCTGATGGAGCAGGGCATCACCTCGATGTCCCTGAACCCCGACACGGTGGTGGACACCTGGCTGCGGCTGGCCGGTCAGGGCGACGGGACGGCCTGAGCGACGTTCTGCGAGGAACGAGCGGTAGGAGCTCAGGCGGGTGTGCGGGGCCCGACCGGATTCAGCGGTCGGTGCGGCCGCCGCCGGACTCGTGGTCCATCTCCGCGTGCGCGGTGGCCTGCTCGGTCTCGGTCATCTCCTCCTCGCGCACGGGGAGGAGCTCACCGGTGGTGCTCATGTGCCCGCCGTGGCTCTCCGACCCGGGCACGGAGGTGACCGTGGTCAGCAGGAACACGGAGTCGTCCAGCGCTTCGACGGCGTGACGGTGATGGGTCAGGGCCTCGACGACGCCGGTCTCCAGGACGGCCTCCTCCTCGCCCGTGACCCTCACGGCGCCGCGGATCACCTGGATCGACGCGGCGGGCGGGGAGTTGTGCTCGGCCAGTCGCACGCCTTGCTTCAGGGCGATGACGGTCTGCCGCAGCGGGCCGTCGTTGATCAGCAGTTCGGCGTGGCGTCCGTTCTCGGCTTTGCGGGCGCGGTCGATGGCCTGGGTGATCGTGTCGGACAGGGCAGCCATGGAAACCTCCAGGGAGCGGGGGCGGTCCCTGCCCAGTATCGATCACGGGCGCGGATCCGTCAGCTCCGTGGTGGATTCCTTCGCCAGATCGAGCATCGCGCGTTCGCTGATCCCCAGCACCCGGGCCGCCGCGGCGACGTCCCGGAACTCCGGCTCGCGCCGCACCACGGCACCATCGCGGTCGCGGGCGATCTTCACCGCGACCTTCTGTCCGCGCACCTCGATCTCGGTGAACTCGCGGGTGCGGATCACGCGCTCCACCCGGTGCATCCGCACCCCGAGCGTCCCGGTGCGGTCCATCAGCAGCGCCGCCGTGCTGCCCGCGGACTCTTCCCTGACCAGGGCGTGCACCGTGACGGCCGGACGTCCGTGCTTCATGGTGATCGGGGTCAGCCAGGCGTCCAGCGCCCCGTGGGCGAACAGCTCCTCGAGCACGCCGGGCCACAGGCGCGGGTCGAGATCGTCGACGTTCGCCTCCAGCTGCAGGGCCGACGTCGGGGTGTCATGAGCGTCGGCGGCGGTCCCGCTCGACGCGGCCGCTGCGGCCGGTCCGGTCGGCAGCTCGGACGCCGCCAGCGCCGAGGGGGCGGCCGACGTCGTCCCGACCGGATGCTCGGCCCGGTGCTCAGTGCGATGCTCCGTGGAGTCGCCCTGGTGGGAGCCGGCCAGGTCGGCCTCGCCGTATCCGGGGCGGCCGACGACCACCCGCACCACGTTCGGCCGGCCCGGGGTGTCCTTGGTGCCGGCGCCGATGCCGACCGCCTCGGTCGACAGCATCGGCTGTGGTCCTGCGAAGCCGACCAGGCCCCGCATCAGGGCGACCCCGGTGGGGGTGGCGAGCTCGCCGATGCCGGGGGCGACGCCGGGCGGGACCCGTCGGCCGCCGTGCTCGTGAGGACCGCCGGCGACGTGCTCGGGCACGGCCACGTCCGAGTCCGGGACGGCGAGGTCGCCCGATGCGGGGTCGGTGCCGTGGTGCGGGGCGTGCGTCGCGTCGGGGCCGTGGTCCTCGTGCGGCGGGCGGTCGCCCTCGCCGTGCGGATGGGCGTGGTGGTGAGCCGGGTCGTGACCGCGCGGCGGCAGCAGCTCGCCGGCCACCGTCGGCCATCCCTGCGCGAGCCGCGCCACGGCCGGGACGGGGACCGGGATGTCGCCGTGCGCGGCGCGGATGCGACCGCTGCCCACCGCGATCACGCTGCCCACGCCCGCGGTGATGCCGAGCCGCCGCCAGGCCTCACAGGCCCCGATCACGTCGGCCAGGGAGTCCAGCGCCCCCACCTCGTGGAAGTGGACCTGATCCGGCGGCACCCCGTGGGTGGCGCCCTCCGCCTCGGCCAGTCGGGAGAACACCGCCAGCGCCAGATCGATCGTGCGGGCGGGCACCTCCTCCGAAGCCCGCGCCCGCTCGAGCATCGCGCGGATCGAGGCCCAGGTGCGATGCGGCGGATCCTCGACCAGCACCTCGACGTCCACCTTGGTGGCGCGCTGACCGGCACGGTCCACCCCGCGGCGGACGAAGCGCACCGAGCCCGGGACCAGGGCATCGAGCACCCGCTGGACCCCGTCGAGGTCGGCGCCGGCATCGACCAGCGCCCCCAGCAGCATGTCCCCGGCGACGCCGGCGGTCGCGTCGACGTACGCGAGGCGGCCGAGGGCGTGACCGGGCGGTGCCGTTGCCTCGAGCGAGGTCATGTGCTCGGCGGGCGGGACGGGGATCGGGGTCGGCACCATGGATCGATCGTAGGCCTCGGGGCCCGGACGGTGCCGTCGCGGCCATGCCGTCCTTGCCGTCCTTACCGTCCTTGCCGCCCTTGCCGCCCGTCGGCCGTCGGAGGACGATGAGGTCCATGATCTTCACGGTGCTCGGCGCTCGCGGGACCATCGGCTCGCTCCTGGCCGAGCAGCTCGAGGGGCGGGGCCACGACGTGCGCCGGGCGAGCCGCCGCAGCGGTGTCGACGCCCGTACCGGCGTCGGGCTGCGCGCGGCGCTGCGCGGGGCCGACGTCGTCGTGGACTGTCTGAACATCGAAGCGCTGCGCGCCGCCACCGCCCGCGCCTTCTTCGAGGGCACCGCGCAGCACGTCGTCCGCGCCTCCCGGCAGGAGGGGATCGGACGGATCGCATGCGTCTCGATCGCCGGAGCCGCAGACCCCGCCGTGAACCGCCTGATGGGCTACTACCAGGGCAAGGCCGCGCAGGAGCAGGTGTACACGGACAGCGGCGAGACGGTCACGATCATCCGGTCCGCGCAGTGGTTCGAGCTGATGGACGAGATGGTGCGCCGCGCCTCGATCGGCCCCGTCTCGGTGCTGCCGACCATGACCATGGCGGCGCTGTCCGCCGAGAGGGCCGCCGCCCACATCGCCGACGAGCTCGAGGACTCCGCCGCCGATCCGCACTCGCGCACCCTGACGCTGCGCGGTCCGGAGGTCGCGACCACCCGCGAGGTCGCCCGCGCGATCCTCGGGGCCCGCGGCAGCATCGGCGGGCGCCGGCCCCGTCTCCTGGGGCAGCTGCCCTATCTGGGGCGGGGGATCGCGGGCGGCGGGCTCGTCCCCGCCGACGGCATCGTCGACGAGGTCACCCTCGCGCAGTGGCTCGCCGCCGACGCGGGCTGACCGCGCGGCGGGTGGTGGATCTGCGGGCCGGCGCCCTGGCAGCGCCGTGACGCATTAGCGTTGTTCCTCGTGGAGACGACGACGAATGCGGCCGATGCCGCCGACACCCTGGGGCTGGACGGCCGCTGGTTCGACCCCCTGTGGCGGCTCGAGGTGGAGCTCAGCCCCCTCGAGCGCAGGCTGCTGGACCATGCCCGCGTGCGCCGCCTGGCCCACATCGCCCATGCCGGGGCCGCGGCGCTGACGACCACGCAGACCTACTCGCGGCTCGAGCACTCCCTCGGGCTGCTCGCCCTGGTGGCGCACTTCGCCCCCGATGACCAGGCGTCCCGGGCCGCGGCCCTGCTGCACGACGTGGGCCACCTGCCCTATAGCCACACGCTCGAGGGGATCGAGGGCCTGGACCACCACGACCTCTCCCACCAGCGGATCCTGGAGATGGGCCCGCTGCTCGAGCCGAACGGCATCACGCCCGAGCAGATCATCGCGATCGACGAGGGGGAGTCCCCCTCGCCGCTGGGCAGCCGACCGGGCACCATGAAGCTCGACCACCTCGACTCCTTCCTGCGCAGCGGGCAGGCCCACGGGCGGACCCGCACCATGCCCTCGCAACTCCTGCCCCGTCTGCGCCTGGACGGCGGCACCGTGGACACCGACCTCGAGACCGCCGCCGAGCTCGCCCGCCTGGTCGCCGCCGAGGCCCGCGCCCAGCGCTCCCGCGCGGACGTTCTGCCCGTCGCGGTGCTGCGCGACCTGGTCTCCACCGCCTTGTCCGTGCCGGATCACGCACTGTCGCCCGAGCAGTTGGTCGAGATGACCGACGCCGAGCTGTGGGCGGCCCTCGTGGCATGCCCCGCCACCCGGGACGGAGCCCGACAGCTGCTCGAGGACCCCGGGAGCTGGCGGGTGCGGCGCGACGGCGAGGCCCCGAAGGGTGGCACGCACCTCACGCACCGCATCAGCCGCGGTTACCTCGACCTGCCTACCGTCGACGGCGAACCCCTGCGGAACCAGGAGATCGAGGACCTGACCGCCCAGCTGCCGCTGGAGTTCGTGATCCGACGCGTCGACGGGACAGAGGCATGACGTTCTCCGAGCGCGTCCCCGTCCCGGAGCCCGATCCGCCTCTCGCCCCTTTCGCCCCGGGGACGGGCATCGCGCTGCGCAGCATCCGGAACCGCCCCTCGGCGGCGCCGGCGCCCAGCTTCGCGGTCGCTGGAACGGTCCTGGTCGATTCCGCGTCGTACGCCGTGGTCACCACCCCGGTGGGATCGGGGATGGCCCGCCGCGCAGGGCGGGCGGAGGGGCCGCGAGATCGCTTGGTCGCGCCGCTGGCCTGGGACGGCACGCATGAGGAGAAGACCTGGAAGGGCGCCACGGTGATCCGGGTCCACCCCCACGGGGAGAACTGGTCGATCTGGCGATGGCACGACGGCCGCTCCTGGATCGGGGACTGGTACGGGAACCTCGAATGCCCCTGGCAGCGCTCCCCGATCGGGTTCGACACGCAGGACTGGGTGCTCGACGTCGTCGGCGTCGGGATGCCTGACACCGATTCGTGGGACGTCTCGTTCAAGGACGACGACGAGCTCGAGTATCTGCACCGGATCGGAGCAACCACGTCGGCCGAGGTGGAGCGGATCCGAGAGCAGGGATCCCGCCTGCGAGAGGTGTTCGTCGAGGGCACGTGGCCGTTCGACGCCGACTGGGAGCAGTGGGTGCCCGGGGCGGATGTGCGCCCCACGACGTTGCCGGAGGGCTGGCGCGACCTCGACCCGCGCTCGCTCCGGGGCGGGTGAGGGCAGCTCAGCGGTGAGCCGCTGCCAGTTCCTCGGCGCTCAGCTCCCGGTCGGCGTAGACCAGGCGCACCGCGTCCGGGTCGGGATTTCCGGCATCCGGGCCCCGGTCCACCAGGTGGAGGCCGACCTTGCGGGCCACGGCCGCCGATGCGATGTTGTGCTCGAGCAGGTAGGCGATGACGGCGCGCTCGGGCGACAGGTGCTGCGCGCGGTCGAGCGCATGGCGGCTGAGTTCGGTCGCATATCCGTGCCCTTGCACGTCGGGCGCGAAGCGGTAGCCCAGATTCCAGGCGACGCCGCCGAGGTCCGAGATCCCGCCGTATCCGACGACCTCCTCCGTGTCACGCTCGCGCACCACCCAGGTCCCGATGCCGTCCTTCCGCCACCCGGCGATCCAGGTCTCCACGGACTGCGCCGTCCGTTCCGGAGCCGTGTGGCGGCCGGAGGGCAGATGCGTCCACACTCGGGAGTCCGAGAGGATGGCGAACAGCTCCGGGACGTCTTCGAGGGTGGCCCTGCGCAAGTCCAGGCGCTCGGTCGTCTCGACGATATCCTCGGCGGCGGTCACGGGCTCTCCCTCGGGCGGTGTGGTGATGCGGCGGTGCCACGGGCGGTGTGGACGCCGACATCGTAGGATCTGGCCCCGACAGAGCTCACGCACCCCGCTCACGCCGGGAGAATCTCCGCGCTCTCCCTCACCACGCGAGCGACCATGACAGCGGCGCCGCCGGCCAGTCCCGCCGCGAGGAGGAAGGCAAGAAGAGCGCACCCGGACCCCGCGAGGGCTGCGAAGACACCGTTCAGCAGCGCCGCCGGCGCCAGTTGCACCAGGGCCGTGAGCGATTGGAAGCGGGCCATCTGGCCGGCGGGCGCCCGCCGCAGGAGGGCGGGGGCGACGTGCGTGGTGAACAGGGCGGTCCCGGCACCGAGCACTGCGGCGGTGCTCAGCGCCCACGGCACGTCCAGGGGGAGCGCGACAATGACCAGGGCGATCGCGATGACGAGCGGCCCGCCGACGAGAGCGCGCCGGGGCCGGGCCAGGGTGCCGGTGACGGAGATCAGCAGCGTCACCGAGAGCATCCCTCCGGCCCATGACGACTCCAGGAGACTCGCCTGAGCGGCGCTCCACCCCTGCGCGCGCGCCGAGGACGGCAGTACGACGGCCACCACCGGCATCACCGCGGAGCACACCAGTGCGACGGCCCCGAGCAGCGGACCGACGCGGAGCGCACGTGCCGAGCGGATCCCGTCGACCACGGCGTGCCAGACCCCGCCGTCGCGCCCCCGGGAATCCGCCGGGCTCGCATCCCCTCGCGGGCGCAGCGTCCGGAGCACCACGAGGAAGATGCCTGCGATCAGCAGATTCGCCGCAAGAACGACGTGCAGGGGAACGGCGGCGATGAGGGCGCCTCCCGCGGCGACGCCGAGGATGCGCGCGGCGCTGACGCTCCCCGAGATGCGGGCGAGAGCACGGGCGAGCTGGTCCTCGTAGGCGATCAGCAGCCGAGGGTAGACCAGCGCGGCGGGCTGCTGGAGAGCGGTGATCACCGAGCTGGTGGCCGCGATCGCCGCCAGGAGCAGGACACCGGTGTCACCCTGCGCGATGGCGAGCAGTGCGAGCAGGGTCAGACACTGCGCACTGCTCGTCATCGTGAGCAGGCGCCGCGGGCCGTGACGGTCCCCGAGCACCCCGCCGAGCAGGAGCAGGACGACGGGCGGCAGCACGGACAGGGTGCTGACCAGTGCCACGGCGCCGGCCCCGTGACCGGTCGCCAGCCAGATCACCGCGAAGGACAGCATCGCGCTCCCTGCGGACCCGAGGGTGGAGACGGCCCACCACAGGTGGAAACGAGCCGGTAGGGCAGAGGCGACGTGGAGGCTCACGCGGTGAGCGTGAAGGTTCGAGCGACGTGAAGGTCAAGGCCGCATCGGCATCACCAGTGCGGTGAACGTGTCCTGCACCGGTGAGCTCACTCGGAGGGGGGTGCTGCCGTCGACCACGGACAGCACGACGTCCGGGCCGGGGCAGGCGGCGACCGCCGCGGCGAGGAGGGCTGTCTGCAGCAGGACCTCGGAGCGCTCCGTGTCGTCCGGGCGCCGGGACGCCCACCCGCGGAGGGCCCAGCCCGCCTGCAGGGTCGCGACCTCCCCGTCGATCACCAGCCGCAGCGGGGTCACGCTCTCGCCACGGGCCACGTGGTCGGACAGTTCGGCACGTTCGAAACCCACGGCGAACCGAGCGGCGGGCTGCGAGGAGACCAGCAGACCGAGGTCGGGGACCGACCGCTCGAGAGTGCCGCACCCCGTGAGGTGCCGACCGTCATCGGTGGAGATCGTCAGCTCCCCCTCGGCCAGGTCGATCCGGACGTCGCCCTGGCGCGCACAGACGCGGGCGAGAGCGAGCGACTCCTCCGAGGTGGTGATCGCCCGGGCCTCTCTCCCGTCGGTCGGGGCCGTGATCCGTCGGTGGGCGAGCCAGTAGCGATCGGTCGCCACCAGCTCAAGACCCTGGCGGTCGAAGGTCCATACGAGGCCGGCCACATCGTGTGCGGCGTTCGACGTCGCGGTGACGACCTGCGTGATGGCGTCGGCGAGGGCGGTGCCGGCGACCGTCACCAGGGACGAGCCGGTCGTGGGGGCCGAGAGTCGTGTCCGCAGCGCACGCAGCTCCTCCTCCCGGCGCCGGGACGTGGTGCCGTGCTCCGCGAGCATCTCGGTGAGGAGGGTCGATGCCTCGCGCGACGTCCCGGTCAGCACGCCGCGCATCACGGGAAGCGGGACGTCGGCGGACCGCATCTGCCGCACCAGGATTCCGTCGTCGATCTGCGCGGGCGAGTAATACCGGTAGCCGGTGAAGCGGTTCACCTCAGCCGGCCTGAGGATGTGCTGTGCGGCGTAGTGGCGCAGTGCGCTGGCCGGGATCCCCACCGCCCGGGCGAAGGTGCTGATCGTCAGCAGTTGTTCATCGGCCACCCCTGCATCGTGGCACCCGAGGGAGAGGAACGCGCCGCGATCCTGGGACGGGGAGGTGCGATACGGTCCCGGCCATGAGCGCGACGACACCCCGGATCCGTGCGGCGAGGAGCGAGGACGAGTCGGAACTCTGGCCGCTGGCCTCGGCGCTCGCCACCTCCTACCGACCCACGCGAGATCGCTTCCGCGAGATCCTGCGGGGGATCCTCGCCGCCCCCCCCGCGACCGTCCTGGTCGCGGACGCCGACGGCACGGTGACCGGCTACGTCCACGTGCTCACCCACGAGGCGTTCCACGCCGATGGGGCCATCGGATGGGTGGAGGAGCTGATGGTGCGCCCAGACCGACGAGGCAGCGGCAGCGGCCGCGCCCTGATGTCCGCGGCGGAGCAGTGGGCGCGGGAGCACTCCGACGTCGCATACATGGCGGTCGCAACTCGTCGGGCCGATGGCTTCTACCGGTCGATCGGCTTCGAGGACTCGGCGACCTACTTCAAGAAGTCCTTCCGCTGACCCCGGAGCCTCCCGGACGGCTTCACGCTCCCACCCCGAACACTCGGGCCGCGAAGCGCTCACCGATGAGCCGATGGGTCGCGGTGTCCGGGTGCAGGGCGTCGGGCAGCGGGTGCTCGACGGCGTCGGCCTCGCCGTACAGCGCGAGACCGTCGACGAGGTGCAGGTTCTCGTCGTCCCGTCGGCCGACGACCTCCTCGAGCGCTTCCCGGATCACCGTCAGCGTCAGGCGGCCCAGCTCGGTGTCACCCTCGGTGCCGGAGGCGGCGAAGCGCACCTGGCCGGCTCCGAGCGAGGAGGGGTCGACGGTCCCGGGGCCGGGGGTGTGCTCGTGGATGCCGCAGAACAGCGGCGTGACCAGGTGGACCGGGGTTTCCGGGTGGCCGTCCCGGATGGTGTCGAGGAATCCGTGGACGGCGGGCACGAGGGTGCGCCGCCGGAAGCCGTCGAGGTTCACGATGTTGATGCCGAGCTTCAGCGAGATGACGTCCGCCGGGGTGTCGCGGATGGTGCGGGCCACGAACGGGTCCACCAGTGCGCTGCCGCCCAACCCCAGGTTCCGCAGGCGCAGGCCGGCGGCGCGGGCGGCGATCACAGGCCAGATCTGCGTGGGCGACGCCGCGTTGGACCCCTGGCTGATGGAGCTGCCGTAGTGGACCCAGGCCGGTCGGGCGTCCGTCTCGGGGCGAAGGACGGGCGCGTCGGCGCGGAGCGCCACCAGCTCCACCCCCTCGTTGTGGGGGAGCCAGAACTCGATCTCCGTGCTCGACGTACCGAGGCCGGACAGGACCGTGCGGTGGGCCGGGCCCGGTCGTGGCGTGGTCTCGCCCGTGCTCATGTCGACCTCGAGGGCGTCCCCGCCTGTGAGGGGGTCGCTCAGCACGAGCTCTCCGTCGATCACCACATCGACGCGGCCCCGCGGTCGTTCCGCCCCGAGATAGGAGATCCGGGTGGTGTGCAGCTCGAGCTCGAGATCCGGTGCGCTGGTGCGCACCGCGATGCGGGCGCCCGAAGGTTGCTGCTCCATCGCCAGCAGCTGCGGATCCGGGAGCTGGGCGCGCGTCCAGGCGGGCAGACGGTGGGTGCGCAGCCCGCGGGGCGTCGGTTCGAGCTCGGCGAGGCCGGGCACCAGATCGAGGGTCAGGGGGACGGAGCGCATGCGGGCAATCTACGCCCCTTATGGAGTCGGGGGGGGGGACACGCTCGGTGCCCCGGTCCCACGATCAGGCGTACCGTGACCGAGTACGGCGCGCTCACCAGCGCGCCGGCTCCCCGCCGCCCCGGCTGACCCATGCTTGCGGCCCCTCCCGCCGACCTCGAGGAGCCCCCGTGCCCATCTCTCTGCGCGCGCGCCGCTGGGCGCTGTACGCCCTGTTCCTGCTGCCGGGCCTGAGCATGTCCGCCTGGGTCACGCGCACACCGGCGGTGCGCGACCTGCTCGGGGCCTCCACGGCGCAGATGGGGCTGGTCCTGTTCGGACTCTCGGTCGGCTCGATGATCGGGATCCTCTCGTCCGGGCCGCTGGTCATGAGACGGGGGACCCGACCGGTCGTCGCCGTGGGCTCGGCCCTGATCGTGGTCGCGATGCCGACGGTCGCCCTCGGAGCCGCCGCGGGGATGCCGCTGCTCACCGCCGCCGGCCTGGCGATGTTCGGCGCCGGCATGGGCGGCGGCGAGGTCGCCATGAACGTCGAGGGGGCCGACGTCGAGACGATCGGCGGGCGGCCCTTCCTGCCCGCTCTGCACGGCTGCTTCAGCCTCGGCACGGTGATCGGGGCGGGCCTGGGCATCCTCGCCAACGCCGTGAGCTTCCCGGTCCTCGCCCATCTGACGCTGACCGGCGTGGTCGGAGCGGCGCTGCTGGTCTGGGCGATGCGATCCGTTCCCGCGGGAACGGGGCTGGTCCCGTCCCAGGAGCGCGCCGAGCAGGCCGCGACCCCGCGCCCGGCGATCTGGAAGGACGCCCGCCTGGTGCTGATCGGCTGCATCGTGCTCGCGATGGCGCTGGCCGAGGGCACCGCCAATGACTGGCTGCCGCTGGTCATGGTCGACGGGCACGGCTTCGGCGCGACCATGGGCTCGACCGTCTTCGCGATCTTCGCCGCCTCCATGACCGCCGGTCGCTTCGCCGGCGGGCCGATCGTCGCTCGCGTGGGCCGCTCCCGTGTGCTCATGGTCAGCGCCCTGTTCGCCGCCACCGGGCTCGCGCTGATCTCGTTCGTCGACAGCCGGCCGACGGCCGTGGCCGCCGTGGTGCTGTGGGGGCTCGGCGCCTCGCTCGGCTTCCCGCTGGCGCTGTCGGCGGCCGGCGACTCGGGAGGGAACCCCGCCGCCCGGGTCGCGCTGGCCTCGACGATCGGCTACCTCGCCTTCCTCGTCGGGCCACCCACGTTGGGCTTCCTCGGCGAGGAGATCGGACTGCGCGGCGCCCTCGTGGTACCGCTGGCGGTGGTGCTGCTGGCCGCCGTGATCGCGCCGGCGACCGCGGCCCGACCGGGGGACCACGACGAGCGGACCGACGAGCTCGAGACGGCGCGCTGAGATCATGCGGATCCGTGCCGTCGCCGTCGTGATCGAACAGGGTCATCTCCTGGTGATTCGCCGACGTCGGGATGGTCGCGAATACAGCGTCCTGCCCGGCGGCGGGATCGAACCCGGTGAGACGCCGCAGGATGCCTGCCGGCGCGAGCTCGCGCTCGCCCAGCTCGTCCCGTCTGCGGCGCGGGAGGCCGTGCGGCTGGCCGGGTGACCTCCACACGCAGCCGCACGGCCGCGGAGCTCAGCCCTGCTCGCCCTGGCTGATGTTCACCTGCCACACGATCCCGAAGCGGTCGGTGAAGGCGCCGTAGACGTCGCCCCACATCTGCTTCTCCAGCGGCATGGTGATGGACCCGCCCTCGGAGAGCTTCTCGAAGGCGCTGCGCAGCACGGGCTCGTCGTCGCCCATGAGCGAGAGGGTCACGTTGGTGCCGGGCACGTAGGCGCCCATACCTTCGATGACGTCGGAGACGTACAGGCGGATGAGGTCGGTGACCTCGAGGGAGCCGTGCATGATCTTGTCGGCCGAGGGATCGCCCTCCGGCACGGCCTGGAACTCGCCGAAGGTGGCGAACTGCGGGGTCGCCCCGAGGGCGCGACCGTAGAACTCGAACGCTTCGCGGGCGTTGCCGTCGAAGTTGAGATAGGGGTGCAGGGCTGCGGGCATGGCGTCCTCCTCGACGTCGGCGCCGGCACGATGCCGTGCGCTCGAGGTGAGCGTAAGCCGGAGGGCCGACGAACGGAACCGCTCCGGGGCAGATCCGGGGGCGCTCGATGCCCGCTCCCGGCCCGCCCGCATCGAAAACCGGTGGAGCGCGCAGGCCCCCACATGGTCCGATGGCCCCATGAGCGATCTGCGCATCACCGACGTCGACCCGACCCGCCAGAGCGATCTTCTGGCGTGGAACGCCCTGCTCGGGGAGGGATTCAACGCCGGGCGCGAGGCCGCCTGGTGGGCGAGCGACGAGACCGCGCTGGCCCAGTACGGGGATCCCAAGCCCGGCCGCACCTCCGTGCTGCTGGCCGCCACCCTCGACGGACGGCCGGTCGGCGCCGCCGGGGCCGACGTCGACCCCGGTGAGGCGGCCGACGTGGAGATCTCCGTGCTGCCGCAGCAGCGCCGGCAGGGCATCGGCACCGCGCTGGCCACAGCGGTGCGCGAACGGCTCCGCGGCGCCGCGAAGATCCTGCAGGCCGAGACGTACTCCGAGACCGGGGTCGCTTTCGCCACCTCCCTCGGGCTGCAGGCGGGCCACCAGGAGCACCGGCTCCTGCTCGACCTGCCCGTGGATCTGGAGGCCCTGTGGGCGCATCATGCGCGACCGGAACGTGCCCCGTCGGCCCCGGACGTGCAGGTGCGGTCGTGGACCGGTGCCTGCCCGGAGGACGTGATCGAGGAGTGGGCCCGACTGACCACCCAGATGGAGGAGGACGTGCCGATGGGGGACCTCACCCGCCCGGCCACGCGCAGCGACGTGGACAGCGTGCGTCGCGGGGAGCAGCGGATGGCGGACCAGGGCTGGGTCCTGGTGCGCAGCCTCGCCCGCCTGGACGGGGTGGGGGTCGGGTACACGGAGCTGTTCGTCTCCCGTCACGACCCGGAGATCATCACCCAGGACGACACCCTGGTGGACCGCGGCCACCGGGGCCACGGCGTGGGCCGCGCCCTGAAGCTCGCGAACCTGGAGAACCTCAGCACCGTCGAGGAGGCGCGCGGCGCCCGATGGGTCCAGACGTACACCGCCCCCGACAACACCGCGATGCTCGCGCTGAACAGGGCATTCGGCTTCCGCGTGGCCGATGAGCTGACGATCCTCGAGGGGCCCGTCGGCTGAGGGCGCGCCGGCTGACGGGCCGTCGGCCGGCGAGGCGTCAGCTGCCGAGGGCGTCAGCCGCCGAGGAGAGTGCCGAGGTCCCCGTTCAGGAACGTCAGCCCGACCCCGGTCACGGCGAGGAGGGCGAACGCGATGATCCAGCCGACCATCGCCAGGACGCTCAGGACGATGCCCCATCCCGCGCGGCCGCGGGCGGCCGGTTCGCTGCCGAGCGACATGATGCCGAGGATCAGACCGATCGCGGGGGCGATCAGCACCCATCCGGCCAGGAGGGAGCAGATGCCGAGGATCAGGCTGGCGGTGCCTTTGCCGGTGCCGTGGTGGGTGGTGGTGCCGTAGGTGGTCACGGGGGTTCCTTCGTCTCAGGGATGTCCCGTCCGGTGCGCCGGGCGGATGTCCTCAGCCTAGGAACACCGGCCGGCCCGCCGGATCATCCCGGGGGATGGTGCGGGTCCGACCGCGGGTGGAGATGCCTCGAGTGTCGGAAGGGTCGATCCAGGCCCCGACCAGGGCGACGTGCGACGTCGACGTCACAGCGCGAGCATCGCGGCGGAGATCCTCTCGGTGGCACCGTCCGGGATCGCCGTGGAGGCGTCATCCAGCACGACCAGCCGCGCATCGGGAATCTCCTGTGCGAGGTGCCGACCATTGCCGACGGGGAAGAACGGGTCACGAGCGCCGTGCACCACCAGGACCGGGAGCGCGATGTCAGGCAGCCGTTCGCGCCAGCGCGGAGTGCAGTCGAGCGCGGCGAAGGTCATGCCCATCTGATTGGCCATCTGCACCGCTGGATCCGTGCTCGGCGTGCGGTCCCAGATGCGCTCGGCACGAACCCGAGCACCCTGCGGATCGTCGCCGAGGATCTTCGCGCCGTCGGCGACATAGCCCGCCACGGAGGTGCGGTCGGACCAGTCCGGCATCGGGCGTGCCTGCAGCTGCTCCATCTTCGCCGCGTCGTGGTCGGGGAGGTCCCCGTCGACCGGCCCCGGGGCGACGGGTCGGGTGCCGACGAGGGTGAGGGCCGAGAACGCCTCGGGGTGGTCGAGCACGGCGACCTGGGCGACCATCCCGCCCACGCCGACGCCCGCCAGATGCACCGGCCCTCGATCGAGCGACCGGGCGAGGTGTGCGGCGTCCGCGGCGAGGTCGCGCAGCGTGTAGGCAGGAGCGGCGGGGTCCTGAGTCGTCGATGTGCCGCAGTCGCGCAGGTCGTAGCGCACGACGTGGCGCCCGCCGCGCGCAAGCTCGGCGCAGAGCGCATCGGGCCAGGAGAGCATCGTCGTCCCTCCGACGAGCAGCACCAGCGGTGCTGTCCGGTCGCCGAAGTGCTCGATGCCGAGGGTGATCCCGTCGACCTCGACCGTCGTCGGCCTCCCGCCGCCGGGGAGGACGCTTTCGTCGGCACCCTGGTCGACCGTCCCGTCGTCCGTCATGGCTCTCCTCCTGTCGTCCACGTGGCGCGCCCGAGGATCGAGCTGCCGCGCGACGTGGTCGGGGCCTCGGGTCCTGGCCCTATCGTCGATGACATGCCCTCCGGACGCCACCCCTCGCCCGTGGTGAAGATCCGCCTCCGATACGGTGGAAGGGGAGCGAGGAGGCCCCGATGACGTATCCCGTGCTCAGCTGCACCGCGATCGACGCCCGAGATCCCCGGGCGCTCGCCGACTTCTACAGCGCCCTGCTCGGGCTGCACTGCCGGCCCGGCGATGACATGCCGCCGCCGCCCGAACCCGATGACACCGACTGGATCGTGCTGCTGGATGCCGCGGAGCGCCGCGTCCTCGCCGTCCAGGCCAAGCCCGACCTGCGCCCCTCGACCTGGCCCAGCGAAGAGATCCCCATGCAGCTGCACATGGACTTCCGAGTGCCCGACGAGCAGGAGCTCGAGGTCCAGCGCGAGCGCGCCGAGGACCTCGGTGCCCGCCTGCTGATGGACCGTTCGGGCGCTGCCGAGGAGCCGCTGTACGTCATGGCCGACCCGGAGGGTCATCCGTTCTGCCTGCTCGTGGGGTGAGGCCTGGTGGGGCAGGCAGCCATCGCGCCGAGGGTCCCGATTCCGACGGGCCCGTCGGATCTCCTGGCTCAGGATCTCTCCGGCGTCAGCAGCAGTCTCCGTGCTCCTCGCTCTCGCCGACCAGCGCCGAGACCGGTTGCTTGCAGGCGTCCCCGCGCCAGGCCTCGAGGCCCTCGCGGATCGCGAAGACGGCGATCACGAGGGCCGCGACCGCGTCGGCCCAGGCCCATCCCAGCAGGCTGTTCGCGAGCAGCCCGAGCAGCACGGCGGCGGAGAGGTAGGAGCAGATCAGCGTCTGCTTCGAATCGGAGACGGCGCTGGCCGACCCCAGCTCGAGCCCGGTGCGGCGCTCGAACCAGGAGAACGCGGGCATGATCACGACGCTCACCGCGGCCAGGGCGATCCCCGCCGAGGAGTGGTCTGCCTCACCGGCCCCGAGCAGCGAGCGCAGCGCATCGACGCTCACGAACGCAGCCAGGGCGAAGAACGAGAGCGCGATGACCTTCAGGGCGATCTTCTCCCGGCGGTGCGGATCGGGCCCCGCGAACTGCCAGGCCACCGCGGCCGCAGAGAGGACCTCGACGATCGAATCGAGCCCGAAGCCGATCAGCGCGGCGGAGGACGCCGTCCGCCCTGCGGCCAGGGCGATCACGGCTTCGAGCACGTTGTAGGTGATCGTCGCGGCGACGATCCAGCGGATGCGGCTCCGCAGGACCGATCGGCGCGCACCGCTCGGTACGGCGGGGACCTGGGCTTCCGGCCGGCTCATGCGCAGGCGCAGTCCTCGCCGGAGCAGCAGTCGGGGTCGACGACCAGCACGAGCCTCATCAGATCGCTCAGGGCATCGGCGAGGTGCGGGTCGCTCAGGCGGTACCAGGTGTTCCGGCCCTCCTTCACCCCCTCGACCAGCCCGCATCCGCGGAGGCACGTGAGGTGGTTGGACAGCTTCTGCCGGGAGACGTCGAGTGCGTCGGCGAGGTCGGACGGGAAGGCCGGGGCCTCGCGAAGCGCCAGAAGTACCCGAGTTCTGGTCTCGTCGGACAGCGCATGGCCCAGGCGGGCGAGGGACGCGGTGTGACTGAGGGTGACGGTCTCGTGCATGCCCTGACTGTACAGCCTCTTCTGTACAGTTGGGCAGTGTCGACCTCGGGACGACGCGGCCCCCATCGCCGTACGTCGTCGGGGATCCTCCAGGTCGCGGCCAGGGGCACGTCGCAGACCCATGGCTCGAGGACGTGCTCCGGGGGCGAAGACGGCGGGTCTGTTCCGATGCTCGGGAGCAGGGTGCCCGAGCCGCCACCCGTCGTCAGTCGGTGAGGGTCCGGTCCTCACCGGTCTGCTGGTGAACGGCAGCGGAGGCCTCCAGGGCGAGCGCATCCTGACGCGCCAGGTGGGCGTGCACGGTGGCGGCGAGCTCGGCCACCGGCCGCGGCGGCAGGTAGCCGGAGGCGCCCGCCTCGAGCATGCGGCCGACGGGTCCGGCGTAGTGGACGCCCAGTTCCTCGTCCTCGATCTCGGTGACCAGCAGTCGCGCGTCGGGGAACTGCCCGCGCAGCGCCCCGACCAGCTGCGGGCTGATCGGCGGGACGAGCAGCACGTCGGCACTGGATGGTGCCTCGTGGAGGTCGAGGACGATGTAGCCCGCGCCGAGCTCCTCGGAGATCCGCTGGCGCGACCCTTCCGAGAGCTCCATCGCGGTCGCGACCACGGTGGCCCCCTCGGGCACCGAGCGTGGAACCTCCGTTCGGGGTGTCCCGCGGACCACCCCTTCCAGGGTCGAGGAGCGGACGACGAGGGTGCCGAGCGGAGCGTCGGACCGCGTCAGCGTGACCTCCTCGCCGGCGACGGCGGCGTCGAGGACGGCCGCGAGGTCGGGCGGCAGCTCCTCGAGATCCAGTCGCAGGCGACCGCGGCGTCGTGGGCTCATGTCGACTCCTTGCCTGTCCGGGGGCGGGTCGATGTCCGTGCAGGCCTGTGGCCGACGGGGTGATCCCGCGCCGTACGGCGCTCGGCGCGCCTGGATCCATCCCCCACTATGCGGTTCTGGGGTCGTATGTCGCCACCCTCTTCACCACGTCCCCACGGACGGGTTCCTCCTGACGGAGGTCCCACGGAGGGCACCAGGGCCCGGGAAGTCCATCGGTCACGGCGCCGTCGCGGCACCCAGCACCCGGCACCCAGCAGCCTGCAAGAGATCGTCCCGGGCAGCCTCCTCGAGAGCGGTGGTGAGGATCCCGCGCATCAGAGGCGACCGGCCTCGAGCCGGCCCCCGGTCAGAGGCTTCATCATCCACCGTGTCCGCTCGGCGACGTGGTGCTCCCGATGGTGCTCGTCGATCCACGTATAGCGGTCGAGGTAGTCCGGACCGGTGTCCACGTAGCCGAGCCGCAGGTAGAGCCGCTTCGGCCGCGGATCACCGACCCCGAGCCCGAGGGTGTGATGGCCGCGCTCCCGCGCCTCGTGCTCGAGCAGGCCGAGCATCTGCGTCCCGATCCCGTGGGACTGGAGGTCCGGGGGCCACACCTGGAGCCCGTTGGCCTCGGGGCATCGGGGCACCTCGGTCGCTGCGCATCCGTTCCAGCGGAGCTCACAGGACCCGACGACGGTCCCCGGCTCCTGCCGGCGGACAGCCAGGAAGTAGGTGCTGGTCCCGGCCTCCTGGTGGGCGAACCTCATCGCATGGACCCGGCTGTTGCCGGTGGGCGCCCAGGCCTCCAGCGCGACGAGGTCGTCGGCGGTGCACGGGCGGAGGAGCACATCGCAGAGCTGCATGCCGCTCATCCTGCGAGATCAAAGGGGGACGAGGCCAGGGAATATGCCGCGGACCCGGGGACGGGCTACCCGGTCCGGGGCCGACGCGGGCGGTTCCTGATCCATTACTCGGGAGTAGAGTGCCGGGCGCATCGTCACGAGACGGGAGATCACGGTGAACGGCATGATCAGGATCGAGAACGTCACGGTCTTCGACTCCCGAGCGGGGGAGAACACCGGACCGTACGACGTCGAGGTCGCCGAGGGCACGATCCGTGCGCTCCGGCCCCCGGCCGCTGCACGGCCGACGGACCCCGCCGTGGAGTCCGTGATCGACGGGACGGGAAGGACCCTGATCCCGGGCCTGATCGACGCCCACTGGCATGCCGCCTTCGCGGCGATCGCGCCGAGCGCGGTGCTGTCGGGCGATGCCGGGTACCTGTTCGCCACGGCCGTCGTCGGCGCCCGGCACACGCTCCAGCGCGGATTCACGACGGTCCGCGACCTCGGCGGACCGACGCACGGGCTGAAGCGGGCGATCGATGAGGGCGTCACCCCCGGGCCGCGCATCTTCCCCTCGGGCGCGTTCATCTCCCAGAGCGGCGGTCACGGCGACTTCCGCATGCCGCACGAGGTGCCCCGGGGCGTGGCCGGGCACCTCAGCCACAGCGAGATGGCCGGGGCGGCCGTGATCGCCGACGGCGAGGCGGAGGTGCTGCGCGCCTCCCGGGAGGTGCTCCGGCAGGGAGCCTCGCAGCTGAAGCTCATGGCCGGCGGCGGTGTGGCCTCCCATTACGACCCGCTGGACGTCTCACAGTACACGGTCGCCGAGATGCGGGCGGCGGTCTCGGCCGCGGAGAACTGGGGGACGTACGTGACCGTGCACGCGTACACGCCGCGGGCGATCCGGACGGCGGTGGAGGCCGGAGTGCGATGCATCGAGCACGGTCACCTCATCGACGAGGAGACCGCCGCGCTCCTGGCCGAGCACGACGTGTGGTGGTGCCTGCAGCCCTTCCTGGACGACGAGGACGCGGTGCCGATGACGGGGCCCAACAAGCGCAAGCAGCAGGAGATGGTCGCCGGCACGGACCGTGCCTACCAGCTCGCCATCGACCACGGCATCAAGGTCGCATTCGGCACCGACACCCTCTTCGACGCGAGGCTGGCCACGCGGCAGGGCGCACAGCTGGCCAAGCTCACCCGCTGGTACACCCCGGCGCAGGCCCTCCAGCAGGCGACCTTCCGCAATGCGGAGCTGCTGCGGCTGTGCGGGAGGAGGAACCCGTACCCGGGGGCGCTCGGCGTGGTCGAGGAAGGCGCGCTCGCCGACCTCGTGCTCGTCGACGGCGACCCCCTCGAGGACATCTCGCTCCTCGCCCGCCCCGACGAGGCTTTCGCGATGATCATGAAGGACGGTCGGGTCGTCGATCGCGGGTGACCCCGGGGTCTGCGAGCGCGGTCAGGCGGCGAGAACCCCTCGCCGATGACCCCGACCACGCATTCCTCCACCGGATCATCGACGACCACCGCACGAACCATGTGCACGTCGTCCCCGGGGATTCGGTCACGTTCACCGATTACCTGCTGTTCCGCGACTTCCTGAGGACGGTCCCGGATGGCGTCATGGTCGCGTTCGAGGTCGGTTCTCCCTGCCGATGACGGGTTCGTCGTAGAGCGCGAGCTCGTCGGCCGTCGGTGCCTGGAGCAGCGCCCGGTAGGACCTGATCTGTTCGCGGGTGATCGGAGGGTCCTCGGCGCCCCGGGAGGTGATCCGGCGCAACAGCTCGTCGTCGTCGGCGTCCAGGAACCGCAGTGCGACGCGGGCGCCGAGTGCGCGGGCCTCCACGCGCAGACGCTCGCGCTCCGCGCGTCCCCAGGTGCCCCACTCGACGACGACGCTCATGCCCTGCGCGAGCAGCTCCTGGCCGATCTGCCATTGCCGCTGCTCGATGCGGTCGCGCAGGCCCTCGTCCCACGGGGAGCTGCCGAGGCGGGCCATCCAGTCGTCGGCGCTCAGGCGCGAGGCGCCGGTGGCCTCGATGATCCGGTCCGCTGCGGTGGTCTTCCCGCTGCCGGGCAGGCCGCAGAGGATCGTCAGGGTCGGCTGCACACGGGCTGTGCCCCGATGCGCCATGAGGGCGCGCACCTGCTGCAACCAGCCGATGGCCAGCAGCTCGCCGTCGGGCAGGGTGTCCTCACGGTCCCAGCGCCACGTGGTCGCGAGTGCTCTCGTGAGGATCCGGCAGTCCTCGAGCAGGTCGGGGTCGATCTCCGGGTAGTGGGCCGCGACCGCTGCCGGGGCATGAGCGAGGTCGAACTCGACCGGGCCCGTGCAGCAGGTCTCGAGGTCGATGAACAGCGGGCCCTCCGGGGTGTCGAGCACGTTGCCGGGATGAGGCTCGCCGTGCAGGAGCTGCTGGGGGCCGCGGCGGTCGATCTCCGCGCCGAGGTGGGCCAGAGTGGCGCGCAGGAAGCTGCGGTCCGCACCGGTGAGGCGCGGGGTGCGCTCGGCATCGTCGACGAGCGCGAGCGCCTGGTCGACGCGGGTCGAGACGTGCGGCGCCGCGAGGTCGGCGCGGCGCATCGCGGCGTGCAGGCGCGCGAGGGCGTCTGCATACGCCGCGGGCGGGAGCTCGGGGCGCGATGTCGGGTAGTAGGTCCACAGGGTGATCTCGAAGCCGTCGCGGACGTGCACCTGCGGCGGGATGCGCGGATCGAGAGGGACGAGGGGAGCGTCGACCTCGGCGAGGCGCCGCGCACGATCGACCTCGAGCTGTGCTCCGCCCTGCTCGAGCCGCCCGATGCGGGCGACGAGATCGCAGGGCAGCAGGCGCACGGTGAGCCGGTTGGAGTCGTGCAGGTCGACGACGTCGTCGACCGGAAGGTCGAGTGATCGCGCCAGCTCGGCGCCGGCCCGACGGGCACGGGTGGCCTCTGCGGTGTGCACGTATCGACCGTAGGTCCGGCGCTCCGGACGGGCAATGGAGTTTCGGGGCGGTGACCGCGGTCAGCTGAGCGGCCGGTCGAGGCGGACTTCGATCTGTTCGACCGCTCGTACTGCGGCGCGCACGACGGCCGGATCGTCGTGGCGGAGGGCGGAGAGGACTGCGGGAACCTGCTCGATCTCGCCGACGACGTTGAGGTCGAACTCGCCGGTCAGGATCTCAGCGCAGTGCGCGAGCTCCTGCGTACCCAGCACCTGAGCGGCGTTTCGGGCCCTGTCCTGGGGCGTCGCGCTCGCGGAGTCCTCCGCGTCGGGGGTCATGAGCCTACGCTAGCTGGGGGAACCAATGGACGGTGCGCCATGATGGTCCGGTGCCTCATGGCGACGCCGCCCTCGCCACCCCGATCACAGGAGATCCCATGGTCCACACGCTCGATCCCACCAAGGCCCTGCACACCTGGTCCGTGTTCCGGACGATGGGGCGTTTCGTCGCGCCGGGTTCGGCGCCGTCGGGCGTGCTGACCGAGAACACCTCCGGCGGCGGCCTGGACCTGCTCGAGCTGCCCGGGCGGCTCGCCGAGCACGGCTTCGCCAGCGCGCAGCTGTGCCACTTCTACCTGCCCCGCACCGAGGCCTCCTACCTCGCCGAGGTGCGCGACGCCTTCGACACCGCCGGCGTGGACCTCGAGTGCTTCCTGGTGGACGACGGAGACGTGCTCCATCCCGAGCACGGCGAACAGCAGCAGCGCTGGCTGTCCGGCTGGATCGACGTCGCCGAGCAGCTCGGTGCCCCGCGGGTGCGGGTGCCCGCCGGGGACCAGGCGCCGTCGGAGGAGACGATCGCGCTCAGCGCGCGTCGGCTCCGCGCCCTCGCGGCGGAGCACCAGGGCATCCGGGTGATCACCGAGAACTGGAAGTCGCTGCTGATCGACGCGGACGTCACGCAGTGGCTCCTCGACCAGCTCGAGGGCGAGGTCGGTCTGCTCATCGACACCGGAAACTGGACCGGCGAGGACAAGTACGAGCAGATCGCCGCCGTGGCGGGCACGGCGGAGTGCTCCCAGGTCAAGGCTCGCGAATCCGCCCCGGGCGTGCTCGACGCCGAGGACCTCACCCGTGCGCTCACCGTGCTGCGCGATGTCGGCTACGCGGGCCGGATCTCGTACGTCTACGCCGGCACGGACGACGACGAGTGGGGCCGGCTCGACGAGATGCACGCGATCGCGCGCACCGTCACCGGCTGACGGAAGGCGGGCTCACCACTCCTCGTGCTCGCGCGAGTCCCAGGCCTTCTCCTCGCCGCGGTCCAGGCTCGCCAGGAGACGGCGGTCCTCGTCGTCGAGATGGAGCGCTGCGAGGTCGAGGTTCAGGCGCTGCCGGCCCGGATCGGAGGAGCGGGGGATCACGACGATCTCCCGGTCCACGGCCCAGCGCAGCGCCACCTGCGCGACCGAGACGTCGTGCTTCGCGGCGACCGTGCGCAGCGCGAACTGCTCGGAGAGGCCGTCCCGGGTGCCGAGCGGGCCCCACGCCTCGGTGACGATGCCGTGCTCGCGGTGGAACGCGTCCGGCTCCTGCCGGGGGAGGGCCGGGGAGAGCTGGATCTGGTTGATCTCGGGCCAGTGCCCGGTCTCGTCGTACAGCTCCTGGAGCTGCTCGGGCCGGAAGTTGGAGACTCCGGCGTGGGTGACGAGGCCTTCGGCCCGCAGGTCCAGCAGGCTGCGCCAGGTCTCGACCATCAGCCCGCGCGAGGGGTTCGGCCAATGGATCAGCGCGATCCCCACGCTCTCCATCCCCAGTCGTCGCAGGGACTCCAGGATCCCGGTGCGGGTCGCCTTCCGTCCGTGATCGCCGCCGGCGACCTTGGTGGTCACGAGCACGTCGGCGGGATCCACGCCGCTGCGGCGCACGGCCTCGCCGACAGTTGCCTCGTTCCCGTACTGGGCAGCCGTGTCCAGCAGCCGGTAGCCGGTGCGCAGCGCGGAGACGATCACCTCGACCCCGGCGGGGCCCTGCGCGCCGCCGGTGCCGAAGCCGATCAGCGGGACCGGGGAGCCGTCGGCGAAGGTCGTGGTGGGGACCTCAAGGGATGCGGGGCTGCTCATGGTGGTGACCTCCTGGCCGGTGCAGGGCGGGGAATGCGTTTGCACACACACTACGGGGGCCGGCCACGGCGGCGAGGGTCAGCGGCTGAGGGTGAGATCCGCGGCCGCCGAGGGCTCCTCCGCGGGGACGTCGTCGGCCGCGTCGATCTCGACCGATGCCGCCGATCGGGGCGGGCGGCGCAGTCCGATGCCGACCGTGCTCAGGCAGAGCGCGCAGATCACGGCGACGATCGTGAGCCCGCCGGTGTACGACAGCACCGGGGTGAGGGCGGCGAGGATCGTGGGGAGCAGGAACCCGAGGTAGGACAGCGAGTAGTACACGCCCGTGATCCCGGCCAGATCCCGCGGGGTCGCCAGCGACTGAGCGATGATCAGCCCGGAGACCACGCACACCCCGTAGGACGCGCCGAGGAGGGCGGCCACGGCGGCGGCGACCACGGGGCTGCCCAGGCTGCTCGCGACGGCGGCCAGGATCATCCCGACGGTCATCCCGCTCATGCCCACCAGCAGCGCGCGGCCACGGGTGAGGCGGTTCAGCAGCCCGACGGTGCCCTGCGCGAGGGCGCCGACGCCGAGGGTGAGCACGGTCAGGCCGGTCGCGTAGATCGTCGCCGAGTCCCCGAGGTGCGCCTCGACGGTGCTGGGCAGGATCGCGTAGGCGACGCCCGCGGCGGCGAACACCCAGGGGGCGGCCGGCAGCACGAGGCGCACGAAGATCGGGTGGCCGGCCGACGGGACGCGCAGGTCATCGCGCAGGGAGCCGCGGGCCCTCAGCTCGCGCGGCAGGCTCTCCGGCGCGGTGACCAAGGCGACCGCAGCGAGCAGGCACAGCAGCAGATGAGCGGCGTAGGGCAGCTGCCCCGGCAGCGGCCCCCACTGGGCGAGGGAGCCCGTCACGCCGGCACCGATCGCGAAGCCGAGGGTGAGGGTCAGCGAGGACCGCCGGGCCCCGGCGGTCGCCGTCGCGGCGACGTCGTGCGGAGCGCTCGAGAGCTCCTTGATCCAGCTGGAGCCGACGGACATCCCGACGCCCACCCCGACCCCCGCCAGGACCCGGCCGAAGCACAGCACCAGGAAGCTCTCCATCCCGACCGCCAGCAGCAAGCTCGCGATCGCCGCACTGATCAGTCCCGCGATCGCCAGAGGCCGGCGGCCGTGCCGGTCCGAGAGCGCCGCGGCGAGCAGCATGCCGGGGACGAGCCCGACCACGTACATGCCCAGCAGCAGGTTCGCCTGCCACGGTGCGTAGCCGCCGAGGCTCTCGTACACGTGCAGCAGCGGCGTGAAGTGGTTGCCGCCCCAGGCGAGCACGAATCCGGTCGGGGCCACCCGCAGCCAGGCGGGCACGGGACGGCGGCTCACGGCATGACCTCGTAGTGCTCGTGACCGGAGGTCAGGTGATGCTCGATGAGCTCGCGGAATGCCGCGACGTCCTGTCCGCGCACGGCCTGCGTCAGCTCGACGTGCTCGCGGTGCAGGGCCGTCAGATCGGCCGACGGGGCGGTGACCGCGAGATGGCTGAGCCGGTACAGCCGCGGGGCGAGCGAGGCGATGATCTCGTCGACGACGCTGTTGCCCTGATGGCGGATGATCCGCAGATGGAAGGCGTGGTCGTGCACGGCGAACTCCGCGGGGCGGTCGACGCTGTCGGCCTGCGCGGCCAGGGTCGTCTCCAGCGCCTCGAGCAGGCTCGTGCGCAGCTCCTCGTCATCGACGACGCGGGCCACCGCATGACCCTCCAGCATGGAGCGCACCGACAGCAGCTCACGGCGCTCCCGGGCGGTGGGGCTCGTGACTAGCGCGCCCTTCTTCGGCACCAGGCGCACCAGCCCCCACGTCGAGAGCTTCAGCATCGCCTCGCGGACCGGAGTGCGGCTCGCTCCCTGCTCGGCGGCCACGTCGACCTCGGTGAGCAGCTCGCCGGGATCGATGTCCCCCTCGGCGATGCGGCGGGCGACGGCGGCGGCGATGCGCTCGGCGAGCGGCCGACGGGAGGAGGCGTCGAGCCAGGGCAGGTCCAGGGATTCCACACGGCCACCCTAATGCATGCATCAATGGATGCAACAAAGGAGGAGGGAACAAGGGGTGGGCGGGCGGCGGGAACGGGGAGCGGCAACGGCCCGTCACGCGCGGGGGTGCCGACGGGCATGTGTGGTCCCGCCTGCTGCTGCAGCGACGTCGAGGTCCGGTCGCTGTCGCATCAGAACAGGTGTCTTGACTCGTTCGACGTCAGGTGCTCGTACGGGTCCCACGGCATCACCGCAGGAGCGTCGGGTGGTGGGTCGTCGGCAGTGCCCGCGGCCAGCGAACCCCGCAGGGCCCCCTCCGACCCCGGACAGGCGGCGGAGAGCGCCGCCGCAAGACGCTGGGCGAGGTCCAGCCGCTCGTCGGCGCTCACAAGTGCCTCCATGCGACCACCGTAGGCCACTCCGGCGTCCGTGACGGGAGTCACTGCGGGGCCAGCAGCGCCTCCGCGATCCGACGGGCGCGGTGCAGACGCTCCGCGCTGCTCTCCAGGCCGGCCCGGGAGACGGCACCTTCCAGCAGATACGACAGGTGCTCGGCGAGCACGCGTGCGTCCACCTCGCTCCGCGTCTCGGCGAGCGGCTCGCACAGCAGGTCCTCCACCTGCTCCTTGTGACGGCGCACGGTCTCGCGCCCGAGAGAGCCGACGGGCAGCTCCGCGGCGGCGTTCAGCAGCCCGCAGCCGCGGAAGCCCTCCAGGTGCTCGGACTCGGCATGGTCGATGTAGGCATCGAACACGGCGAGCACGCGCTCGCGAGAGGTCGTGGCCTCCTCCCGTCGGACGCCGAGCCGGGTGAGCCACTGACCGTGACGGTCCTCGAGGTAGGCGGTGACGAGGGCGTCCTTCGAGGCGAAGTTGTTGTACAGGCTCTTGCGGGCGACCCCGGCGCGGGCGGTGATCGCATCGATGCCCGTGGCGGTGACGCCGTGGGCGTAGAACAGCTCGTCCGCGGCCTCCAGCAGCCGGTCCCGGGCCGGGGCGACAGCGCTCATGATTCCTCTCCTGCCGCGTCGACGATGAATTCGGCGAGGGGGGAGAGGGTCGCGGCGAACTCGATCCCGTCGGCCTCCAGGTCGTCCCGGGGGAGCAAGGCGGGCGCTTCCTCCTGCGCGGCGCCGGTGCTGTCCAGGAGTGTTCCTCCGATGTCGAGGGCGACGACAGGTCTGCCAGGTCTGCTGGACATGAGTCCTCCTACGAGGGTTCGGGGATGCGTTCGGTCAGTAGGTAGACTAGTCTACCTACCGCGCCCTCCGTCGCGGAGGCGGCTCGACGCATCTGCCCGTCGTCGACGGCGCGGCCGCTGCCGTCTGCTGCGACGGTCGGGAGCCAGGACGAGATCAGCCGAGCACGAGAGAACGGGAGATCCACCCATGACCATTCCCCGCACGATGACCGCGGTGCGGATCACCGCGCACGGCGGCACCGAGGCGATGGAGATCGCGCAGGTGCCCGTGCCGACGCCGTCGGCCGGCGAAGCACTGGTGCAGGTGCGATCGGTGGCGCTGAACAACACCGACCTGTGGACCCGGGAGGGCTCCTACGGGCTGCCCGGCGACCCGGACGCATCGGCCGGATGGCGAGGTGCGATCGACTTCCCCCGCATCCAGGGAGCCGACGTCGCCGGCGTCGTCGCCGCGGTGGGTCGGGACGGTGATCCGGCGCTGATCGGACGACGCGTCGTGATCGACCCGGCGATCTACGACTCCCTTCGGGCCGACGCGAACCCCGTCGGCCTGATGGGCAGCGAGCGCGACGGCGGCTATGCCCAGTACGTGACAGCCCCGCTCGAGCGTCTCCACGACGTGACCGGCTCCGAGCTGTCCGACGACCAGCTGGCAGCGCTGCCGACGGCCTACGGCACCGCGCTGGGCATGATCGAACGCGGACAGGTGCGAGCCGACGACGTCGTGCTCATCACCGGCGCCTCCGGCGGGGTCGGCCTGGCCGCGGTCCAGCTCGTCCGCGCCCGCGGTGCGAGGGTCCTGGCCGTCAGCAGCGGGTCGAAGCTGGCGGACGTCCGTGAGGCGGGGGCGCACGACGTCATCGACCGCGGGCGGAGCGTCGTCGACCAGGTGCAGGATCTCGCACCGCACGGGATCGACGTGGTCCTGGACGTCGTCGCCGGAGATCTCGTCGGCGAGGGGATCCCCCTGCTGGCCGAGGGCGGCCGATGGGTCATCGCCGGCGCCCTGGGCGGGCACGAGGTCTCGTTCGACGTCCGGCGCCTCTATCTGCACAACATCCAGCTGATCGGCTCCAGCATGCACACGCCCGAGCACTTCGAGCTGCTGATGGACATTGCCCGCCGTTCCGAGGTTCGCCCGGTGATCGCCGACGCCTTCCCGGTGGAGCGTGCTGGAGCTGCTCAGGAGGAACTGAGCAGGAGGAATCACGTCGGCAAGATCGTCCTGCACCCGTAGGAACCAGGGGCCCGCCGAGCACCTGTGCTCGGCGGGCCCCTCGGCAGCTCAGGGCTGCATGTCGAGCTCCTCGAGCGGCCTCACGGTGTTCGCCACGGGAGCCGCCGACGGCGCCGTCGGCCCGCCGTTGCGATACGCCCTCGGGGTGAGCCCGTGCTTGATGGCGTGGCCGGTGTCGATCGCTCGCGCGACCTCGAGCATGCCGCGTCCGATGGTCCTGATCATCCCGCTTCACCTTTCATACGGCCCGGACGACATCCGGGACACCGCAGGCAGACGGCACCGGTGCTTCATGTCTGCACCGAATCACCGCCTGAACAGGCCTGTTGCGGATAATTCTGACCTTCGTGGACCCGGCGCGCAAGAGGGTGTCGGGATCGATCTCCCGGGGCTGTGTCACAGGCCCCCGGCGTCGGCTCGGGCGCCATCGCCGAGCGCGGTTCAGACCTCCGGAAGCAGCTGGAAATCCCAGGCGACGACCGCGGACTGGCCGGCTTTGGCGGCGTTGACGGCGGCCCGCGCCCAGGGGTGAAGCTCCCAGATGTTCGGCGGGCCCGGCGTCAGCGGTCGCGCCTCCTGCTCGGGTGGGACGAAGCAGTCCCCGAGGTGCGTCTCGATGCAGTCGCGGACCACGAAACCCTGCGGCAGGGCCGCGCGGAGGTAGTCGCCGAGTCCGTGGTGATGGCCGGCGATGTGGCCGACCCGGCCGTCCGGAGCCGTCTTGACCAGCGGATACCGGGTCGATCCGAGGAAGTGGCCGCGGGTGTCGAGGACGAGGAGGTGCCCGCCCGGACGCATCACCCGCGCGGCCTCGGCGAAGAACGGCCACAGGTCGCCCAGGTGCGTGAGCGCGAGGCTGCACACCACGTGGTCGACGTCGCCGTCCGGCAGGGGCAGCGCGGTGAGCTCCCCGGTCACGAAGTCCGCCTCCGGGACGGCCTGCCGGGCGCGGGTCATCATGACCTCGGAGAAGTCGACGCCGGTGACGTCGTGCCCGCGATCGACCAGCTGGCGCGCCACAGCGCCGGTGCCGCACGCGGCATCGAGCGCGCGGCCCGTCTCGAGGCGGTCGAGCAGGGGAGCGAGCACGTCATCGCGCATCGGGAAGCAGCCGTTGTCCTCCCCGTCGTAGGTGCTCGCCCAGCCGTCGTAGCCGTCCTCGACGGGCAGGGGCGGGACGTCGACCCCGGGGCCCAGCTCCGCAGCCCGCTCGAGCAGATCGCGTACCTCGGCGATGCGGGCCTCGGTGAAAGCGCGGCCGTGCTCGCCGGCGAAGGCTCGCATCAGGGCGACACCCTCCAGGCCCAGCAGGTACGCCAGGGGATGCTGGTGGATGGTCCGGTCACTCGGGTCCTCGTGCATGCGCTCATCATCCGGTGCGACCACGGGGAGGACAACGGAATAGTCCTGCTCGGGCCGACGGCCCCCGGCGTCCATCCGGCAGCCCGCGGCTATGCGTGCAGGCTCCGTGCCGCCTCCCGCCGGTGGACCTCCGGGCTCTCCATCTGAATGGTGGCGTGTTCGAACGCCACCGGGAAGTGGGTCCGCACGCAGGTCTGCACATCCTCGAGGATGCGCAGGGCGTGCGCCGACTCGAAGCACTCTTCGCTCACCACGACGTGCGCCGAGATGATGGGCAGGCTCGAGCCGATCGCGGAGGCGTGCAGGTCATGGACGTCCTGGACGTGCTTCAGGGCAAGGAGGTGCTCGCGGACCTCGTCGAGGTCGACCCCCTTCGGCGTGTACTCCATGAGGATCCGCAGCGTCTCGCGCAGCAGGCGCACGGCGCGCGGCACGATCAGCGCCGCGATGAACAGCCCCGCCAGGGCGTCGGCCTGTTCGAACCCGGTATAGCGGATCACCAGCGCTGCGACGATCACGCCGAGGGAGCCGAGGGCGTCGTTGACGACCTCGAGGAAGGCCGCGCGAAGGTTCAGGTTCGAGTCCTTCCCGCCGACGAGCACGGCGATCGCGATGATGTTGGCGAGCAGGCCGATCACGCCGAACACGAGCAGTTCCCCGGAGGGGACGGTGGGCGGGTCGGCCAGGCGCGAGATGCCCTCGACGGCCGTGTACGTGCCGACGACGATCAGCAGCGTCGCCTGCGCCAGGGCCGCCAGCACCTCGATCCGGGCGAAGCCCCAGGTGCGAGCGTTGCTGGCGGGCCGCAGCATCATGGTCGCCGCGAGCAGGGCGACCAGCAGCCCGGAGGCGTCCACGAGGGCGTGGGCGGTGTCGGTCAGCAGCGCGAGGCTCCCGGTGACGACGCTGCCCACCGCCTGGGCCAGCACGATGAGCGCCGTGATGGCGAAGGCGATCGCGAGGCGGGTGCGGGCCGTCCCGGTGGCGCCGTGGCTGTGCGAGTGGTCGTGCCCGGCGCCCATCAGAATTCTCCGTCCAGGCCGACGTCGTGGTCGTGGTGGTCCCGCAGGGACAGCGAGGTGCCGGCGGCGTCGAGCAGCGCGTCGGCCGAGGAGAGCACGCCCGAGAGGTGGTCCAGGTCCGTTAAGGAGAACCACGACGCACGGCCCTCGCTGCGCACGGCGACCAGGCCGCAGTCGCGCAGGCAGGCCAGGTGCTTGCTCACCGTGGACTGCGCCAGATGCATGTGGTCGACGAGGTCCCGCACCCGGTGCTCCCCGGTGGAGAGGTGCTGGAGCAGTGCCAGCCGCGTCGGCTCGGCCAGGGCGTGGAACAGCGCGGCCTGCCCGTCGCCGATCTCGAACTGGGGCTCGCGTGTGACATCGATGATCGTCATGCAGCGATCATATCGTCGATCAGCGATGAAAAGAAGGGCGACGGCCATCTCGGGTCGCGACGGCCGACCGACGTGACGGGTTACCCCTCGACGGATACCCATAGGGGGTATATGGTGCCGGCATGATGTCCCACCGCGAATCCCCGCACACGAGTAACGCCGAGCAGGGCGGCCACTCCGTCCGCGAGGCGGACCCTGCTCTCTCGGAGCACGGAGAGCACGGAGAGCACGGCGGCCGCACCGAGCGCGAGAGGCATGCGGGCCCGTCCGAGCACTCCGGCCACGCAGGGCATGATGGCCAGGCGGGTCATTCCGGCCACGCAGGTCATGATGGTCACGCAGGTCATTCTGGCCACAGCGACCACAGCGACCACAGCGACCACAGCGGCCACAGCGGCCACGGCGATCACGTCGCGCAGTTCCGCCGCCTGTTCTGGATCAACCTCCTGATCGCGGTCCCCGTGGTGGTCTTCTCGCCGATGTTCGCGATGCTGCTGGGCTACACGGTCCCCGAGTTCCCCGGCGCGCGGTGGATCGCCCCGGTGCTGGGCACCGTGATGTACATCTGGGGCGGGCGCCCGTTCCTCACCGGCGGCGTCGGGGAGATCCGCTCCCGGCGGCCGGGGATGATGCTGCTGATCGCCCTCGGGATCACCGTCGCCTTCCTGGCCTCCTGGGGGTCCACGCTGGGCCTGCTCGATCCCCAGCTCGAGTTCTGGTGGGAGCTCGCCCTGCTGGTCGTGATCATGCTGCTGGGGCATTGGATCGAGATGCGCTCCCTGGCGCAGACCACGTCCGCGCTGGATTCCCTGGCGGCGCTGCTGCCCGATGAGGCCGAGCGGATCGAGGGCGATGGGTTGGTGACCGTTTCCCCGGCGGAGCTGCAGCGCGGGGACAAGGTGCTGGTGCGGCCCGGGGCGAGCGTCCCGGCCGACGGCGTGATCCTCGAGGGGCGCGCCGACGTCGACGAGTCCATGGTCACCGGTGAGTCCCGACCGGTCACCCGCGCGGCGGGGGACCAGGTCGTGGCCGGCACCGTCGCCACCGACTCCAGCCTGCGCCTCGAGATCACCGCCATCGGGGACGACACCGCGCTCGCCGGGATCCAGAGGCTGGTCCGCGAGGCGCAGAACTCCTCCTCCCGCGCGCAGCGCATCGCGGACAAGGCCGCGGCCTGGCTGTTCTGGTTCGCGCTCGGGGCCGCCGTGCTCACCGCGATCATCTGGTCCCTGGTCGGGCTGCCGGACGAGGCGGTCGTGCGGACCGTGACCGTGCTGGTGATCGCGTGCCCCCACGCCCTGGGGCTCGCGATCCCGCTGGTGGTCTCCATCGCGACCGAGCGCGCCGCCCGTGGCGGCGTGCTGGTCACCGATCGGCTCGCCCTGGAGGGAATGCGCACCGTCGGCGCCGTCCTGTTCGACAAGACCGGCACCCTGACCACGGGTGAGCCCGCCCTCGACGAGATCGCCGGCGAGGACTCCCGGCAGGTCCTGGCCCTGGCCGCTGCGGCCGAAGCCGAGAGCGAGCACCCCCTGGCCCGCGCCATCATCGGCCGGGCGCAGGCCGACGGGGTCGACATCCCCGCCGCGTCGGACCTCTCCTCGACCCCCGCCCTGGGCGTCAGCGCCCGGGTCGAGGGCCGCGAGATCCGTGTCGGTGGACCGCGGCTGCTGGAGGAGGCCGGCCGGGACGAGCACGCCGGCGCCGCCGCCTGGCGCGAGGAAGGGGCGACCGTTCTGCACGTGCTGCGCGACGGCACGGTGATCGGCGCGCTGAAGCTGAGCGACGAGGTGCGTGGCGAGTCCCGCGATGCTGTCGACGCGCTGCACGCCCGCGGCCTCGAGGTCGTCATGATCACCGGCGACGCCGAGTCGGTCGCGCACAGCGTCGCGGCCGAGCTGGGGATCGACCGCGTCTTCGCCGGCGTCCGCCCCGAGGACAAGTCCTCGAAGGTGGCCGAGCTCCAGCAGGAGGGCAAGAAGGTCGCGATGGTCGGCGACGGCGTCAACGACGCTCCCGCTCTGGCCCGGGCCGACGTCGGCATCGCGATCGGCGCCGGCACCGACGTCGCGATCGCCTCGGCCGGCGTGGTCCTGGCGAGCTCCGACCCCCGCGCGGTGCTTTCGGTCATCGAGCTCTCCCGCGCCGCCTATCGCAAGATGCGGCAGAACCTGTGGTGGGCGGCCGGCTACAACCTGCTGTCCGTGCCGCTGGCGGCAGGGGTCCTCGCCCCGATCGGCTTCGTGCTCCCGATGTCCGTCGGCGCTGTCCTCATGTCCCTGTCCACCGTGGTCGTGGCGCTGAACGCCCAGCTGCTGCGCCGGGTGGACCTGCGTCCGGAGGCCGCTGCCGCGGCGGTGGGTCACAGCGACTGACGCAGGACGCCGCAGTGCCTCACGGATCCGCGGCAGCACCGTGACCTACATACCCCCAAAGGGTACATTTGAGAGAGACGGATACCCCTCGAGGGTACGCAACGACGAGGAGACGCCCCATGGCCCAGAACCGCTACGAGTACCGGGTGACCGGCATGACCTGCGGGCACTGCGAGATGTCCGTGCGCGAGGAGGTCGGCGAGATCCCCGGCATCGACCAGATCGAGGTCAGCCATGAGACGGGGGCCCTCTCGTTCACCGCCACCCAGCCTGTCCCGGACGACGCCGTGCTCGCCGCGGTCCAGGAGGCCGGGTACGCCGCGACCCGCGCCTGACGTTCTCCCCGTGCCCGAGCTGCGCACCGCATCGAGCGCAAGCTCAACAAGCTCGACGGGGTCAGCGCGAGCGTCGACGACGCCACCGAGACGGCGAAGGTCACCTCCCCCGCGGAGTACGAGCCGCGGGATCTGGTCACGACCGTCGAGCAGACCGGATACGGCGCGGCGCTGCCCACACCGGCGCAGATCGGCGGCGCTGACCCTGGCACGCCGACCCCCGCCCGCAGCTGAGCTCTGCGTTCGTGGTGCCACACGCGTCTGTGACCACGAGACCGTAGATCTCGACCGTGTGGTGCGCGGAAGGGGGAGCGGTCAGCGCGACAGGAGCAGCGCCTCACCCTGGCCCCCGCCGCCGCAGAGCCCCACGGCGGCGGTGCCGGAGCCCCGGCGCGTCAGCTCATGGGCGACGTGCACCGCGAGCCGGGCACCCGAGGCCCCGATGGGGTGACCGATCGCGATGCCCCCGCCGTGGGGGTTGACGATCTCCTCGGGCAGACCGAGCGCGCGCTGAGAATGGGCGACGACCGCGCCGAAGGCCTCATTGATCTCCACGACGTCGAGGTCCGAGGGCGTGATCCCCTGCTTCGCCAGGGCGCGGGTGATCGCATCCGCAGGCTGAGCCTGCAGGGAGTTGTCCGGCCCGGCGGTCTGGCCCGAAGCACCGATCTCGGCCATGACCTGCCAGCCCTGCTCGTCGGCGCGGGCGCGGGTGGTGAGCACCAGCGCCGCGGCGCCGTCGGAGATCTGCGAGGAGTTGCCCGCCGTGATGCTCCCGCCCGCGGCGAAGGCAGGGCGGAGCGCCGCGAGGGAGGCGGCCGTCGTGTCCGGGCGGATCCCCTCGTCCGCGGCGACGACCAGCGGCTCGCCGCGGCGCTGCGGCACCTCGATCGGGACGATCTCCTCGGCGAGCACCTCGGCGGCCGCGGCCGCACGCCGGTGGGACAGCGCCGCCACCCGGTCCTGGTCCTCACGGGTGACCTCGAAGCGCGGGTTGTGCCGCTCCGTCGACTGCCCCATGCTCTCCCGGTCCTGCGCATCGGTCAGGCCGTCGTGGGCCATGTGGTCCAGCGCCTCGACCGCCCCGTACTTCCACCCGGAGCGGGAGCCCATGAGCAGGTGCGGAGCCTGGGACATCGACTCCATGCCGCCTGCGACGACGACCTCCGCGTCCCCGACCGCGATCATCCGGGCCGCGTCGATGACGGCGGTCAGCCCGGACAGGCACACCTTGTTGACGCTGTGGGCCGGGACGTCCCAGCCGATCCCCGCGCCGAGGGCGGCCTGACGGGCCGGGTTCTGGCCGCTGCCCGCGGGCAGCACCTGCCCCAGGATCACGGCATCCACACCGGACGCGTCCACGCCGGCCCGTGCGAGGGCGCCCTCGATGGCGACGGACCCCAGCTGCGGGGCCGAGAACGGGGCCAGCGCCCCCTGCAGACGCCCCTGCGGAGTGCGGGCCGCGGCGACGATCACGATGTCGTTCATGGTGGGGCCTCCTAGCCCGTCGACAACGGTGTCAGGACTCATCCTGCCGCATCGGCGGCCTCGTGGGCGGACCGGGCGGAGAGCTCCTGGAGGACGCGCAGCGCGTCGTCGGCCGAGCCGGTCGGGACCAGCAGATGGTCGTGCCGCAGTCCCGCGATGACATTGCAGGGCAGTCCGGCCTCTGCCAGCGCTGTGCTGACCGCGGCGGTGAGGCCGACGGCCTCGAGCGAGGAGTGGACGGTCAGCGTGATCCACGTGGTGACGACGTCATAGGGCAGGCCGAGCAGGTCGGCGTCACCGCGGGCGATCACGCCCGAGGGGCCCTCCTCCTCGCGCACGCTCGCCTCGACGCGGACCTCGGCGGGCAGCGCCTCGGCGTCGACGAAGACGTACTCTCCGTCCTGGCGGATCGGCCGCATGGAGCGGAGCAGGTCGGCGAGATCGGTGATCGGCATGGGGGCATCCTGCCATCAGGGGAAGGGTCGCAGCGGTGTTCAGGTGCTGCGCCTCCGCTCGATCCACCACACCAGGAGCACCGCCACGACCTCGGCCAGGAGGAACAGCAGCATGTAGGGGCCCGCGGAGCCGGCGCCACGATCCTGACCGATCCCGCCGCCGTCGGCGAAGAGGGCGCCGATGCCCATCGAGAAGACGTTGTTCATGACGTGGAAGGCGATCGGCGCCTCGAGACCGCGGCCCAGCAGCGCCATGACCGCGGTGCTCGCCCCGAGGCCGAGGTAGTTCACGATCATCCACGGGTCGGCGCTGGTGTGGAGCACGGCGAACAGGGTGCTCGAGCCGATGATGCCGACGACGGCCGCCGGACGAGCCGCCCGAACCCAGGAGGCGTAGGACGCGGTGAGCACGCCGCGGAAGACGACCTCCTCGGCCCCAGCCTGCAGCGGCGTGGTCAGCAGCACCATCACCAGCAGCGCCACCGTGGTGCCGGAGACGGCGAACAGCGACAGCGGCGAGGGGTGGACGAGCTGGAGGGCGAGGTTCACGGCCACCATGAGCACCGCGAACAGGCCGAGATACGCCCCCAGGCGCCGCCACCGGAACTGCCCCGTAGCCCGCAGAGCCGAGCGCCAGGGCACCCGGGCCGCCCGTGCCAGGACCACGAGGGTCAGGGGGGCCAGGAGGATGATCGAGAGGTCCTTGGCCACATACGTCAGCGGCGTCAGCGAGGTGTCGGCGGGATCCTTGCCGAACATGCCGACCTCCACCAGCGCGGCCGCGCCCAGGAGCAGCAGCTGCAGCAGATAGGTGGCCGCGACGACGACGAGCGTCAGCACCACCGGGACCCACCAGCGCATGGACAGATGCGCCCCGAAGGGTCGGGACGGGCGGACGGACGGGGTGGGCGTCGCGGAGTCGTGGGTCAGGGAGCTGGGGGCGGTGCTCATGTGTCTCCTCGTGATCATGGGTGACCCCATCCGAAACGGTGCCCCTGGGGCACGGTCAAGAGTCCGCTTCCCCTGCGTCCTGCGGTCCGCGATGATGGGGGCATGTCCGAGCTGCCGAGGGTCCGCTGATGGCCTGGAGCACGCGCCGGCTCGCCGATCTGGCGGGCACCACGGTGAAGAGCGTGCGGCACTATCACGCGGTGGGGCTGCTCGAGGAGCCCGCGCGGGCGGCGAACGGGTACAAGCAGTACGGCACGCCGCATCTGGTGCGCCTGCTGCAGATCACGCGGTTGCGGGAGCTGGGGATGTCCCTCGCCGAGATCGCGCAGGCCGGGGAGTCCGACGAGAGCTATGCCGAAGCGGTGCGCGGGCTCGACGCCCAGCTCGCCGACTCCATCGCCCGCCAGCAGGCAGTCCGCGCCGAGCTGGTCGATCTGCTGGCCCACCCCGCCGGGCCGGACGTCCCGGCCGGCTTCGAATCCGTCGCCGGCAGCCTCACCGAGGCGGATCGGGCGATGATCACGATCAGCGGCGTGCTCTACGACGACCAGGGCATGCGGGACCTGCGCGGCATCGTCGCCGACCATCAGGAGGCCGACGAGGACTTCAACGACCTGCCGGCGGATGCGGACGAGGGCGCCGTGCGTGCTGTCGCCGCACGGCTCGTCCCGTTGCTGCGCACCATCCATGAGCGGTACCCCGGCACGCGGACCCCGCCCGTCGCGGCCGGCGGCCGGCGGCGCGAGTCGATGCGAGCGTTGAATCAGGCGGTGACCGACCTCTACAACCCGGCGCAGCTCGAGGCTCTGCGCCAGGCGTACCGTCTCGCCCTGGAGGACGACGACGGGGCGGACCGGGCCACCACCCGCGGCGGAGCACCGGTCGGCGCGGACCTCACAGCGCGTACGCGTACTGCGTGATGAAACGCGGCTCCGCGCCGAGAGCGCGCGAGGCGCGGTTGGCCCAGGAGGGGTCCCGGAGCATCTCGCGGCCGACGAGGACGGCATCGGCCGCACCGGAGCCGATCAGCTCCTCCGCCTGCTCGGCGTCCTTCACGCGGCCGACGGCGGCGATCGGGACGGTCGTGTCCTGACGCAGTCGTGCGGCGTAGCGGGTCTGGTAGTCGGCGTCGTGGGGGATGGGGACGATGTCCGTACCGCCCGAGGAGGCGTCGACCAGGTCCACGCCGTGCTGGCCGGCCCAGGTGGTCAGCCGGGCGGACTGCTCGTAGGTCCAGCTGTCCCGGGGGTCCTCGGAGTTCTCCTCGATCCAGTCGGTGGTCGAGATGCGCAGGAAGACGGGGGCATCGTCCGGCCAGACCGCGCGGACCGCGTCGATGACCTCGAGCACGAGCCGAGCCCGGCCGGTCAGGTCGCCGCCGTACTCATCGATGCGCCGGTTCGCGATCGGGGAGAGGAACGAGTGCAGCAGGTACCCGTGCGCTGCGTGGATCTCGGCCACCTGGAACCCCGCCTCGAGAGCGCGCCGGGCGGCCTCGGCGAACGCGGAGACGACGGCCCTGATGTCCTCGCGGCTCATCTCGTGGGGGACCGGGCCGCCGGGGAACGCGACGGGGCTCGCGCCGTACGGCATCCATCCGTACTCCTCGGTGCCCAACCAGTCGCCGCCCTCCCAGGGGCGACCCGTGGAGGCCTTGCGGCCGGCGTGCGCCAGCTGGATGCCGGCGACCGCTCCCTGGGAGCGGACCGCATTCGTGATCCGGGCGAAGTCCGGGATCTGCGCGTCGTCCCACAGGCCCAGGTCGAACGGTGAGATCCGCCCCTCGGGAGCCACGCCCGTGGCCTCGACCATCACCATGCCCGCTCCGCCGGCGGCGCGGGCGGAGTAGTGGCCGAGGTGGAAATCGGTGGGACGACCGGCCGAACCCGGTGAGGCGTCCGCGCTGTAGGTGCACATCGGCGACATCCAGGCCCGGTTGGGGATCTCGAGGTCGCGGATGCGGAAGGGAGTGAACAGAGTCGTCACAGGAGTCGTCTCCAGAGCGTTATCGGTTAGTACGAGGAGCACCGTACTACGAGGGCCCTAGTACTATGGGCCGCAATCCTGAGAGAAAGGGCGCGGCCGTGCGTACTCTCCATCACCCCGACGTCCAGGAGATCGCCCTGGACCAGGTGCTCTCCGCGCTCGCGGACCCGATCCGGCGGGTGATCGTCGGCCAGCTCGCGGGCGGGCACGACGACCAGGCCTGCATCGCTTTCGATCTGCCGGTCACCAAGTCGACCTCGACCCACCACTTCCGGGTGCTGCGGGAGGCAGGCGTCATCACGCAGCGGTACCGCGGCACCGCCATCCTCAACTGCCTGCGCGAGGAGGACCTCGCCCAGCGTTTCCCCGGCCTGCTCGACGCGGTGCTGGCCGCGGAGGCGCGACGCGACTCGGGCTCGGAGCGACGGACGGGGGTCGATCAGGGCGACTGAGGGGTGCACCGTCGGCCGCTGCCCGCGATGGCCTGCGTCCACCCGGTTGTCTTCGCGGTCCCGTGCTGTAAAGCTCTTGGGCATGCCCTCCCTCGTCGAGCCGGCCATCGTTGCGGGATCGCTGTCGGCCTCTGCGCAGCCCGTTCTCGTCGCGGGACCGATCATGCTGCGCCCGTGGGCGGACGACGATGTTCCAGCGGTGGTCTCGGCGTACGCGGAGTCCGAGATCCAGCGCTGGCATGCCCGCTCCATGTCGCCGGATGAGGCCAGCAGGTGGGTCGCGGAGGCCGCGTCGGCGTGGGTGTCGGAGGCGGCGGCCAGTTGGGCCGTCGACATCGAGGGCACGCTGGAGGGTCGCATGACGCTCACGTTCGACCTGACGGACGGATCCGCGGAAGCGGCCTCCTGGACAAGGGCCGCCTCCCGCGGTCGGGGGATCGCCTCCCGAGCACTTCATCGGGCGACCGTGTGGGCCCTCTCCGTCGGAATGCACCGCGTCGAGCTCGAACACTCGACGAGGAATCCCGGGTCATGCCGTGTCGCGACCAGAGCGGGATTCACGGCGGAGGGGACGCGCCGTGACGGCGCTCTGTACGCCGACGGATGGCATGACATGCATGTCCACGCGAAGGTCTCGGCAGGATCGGAACTCGGGGAGATGTCGTCATCCCTGCGGACGGTCGAGTGCTGATCATGGCTTCGTACAGCTGTCGGTCGATGAGGACGTACTCCGACGGCATCGTCACGGCGGGATCGAGAGCTTCGGTCTTCGGTCGGGCCGGCTGCTCACCGATCGCGAGCTGCGGAGCAGACTGGGCTCATGGATGACGTGTCGCAGAACTCCGACGTGGCCCGTGACCGTGCCGAGCAGCTCGCGTCCCGTCGGCGGGACGCTCGGGCTCAGCTGAAGGAGGTCGAGAGCGAGCTCGCGGCGCTGCGGCGGTCCCGTGAGGGCACGGCGGACGATGACGAGCACGACCCCGACGGCGTGCCGCTGTCGGAGCAGTGGTCCCGCCTGGAGGGACTGCGCCTCGCGCGGACCGAGGCTCTCGTCGGGATCGACGAGGCGGCCGAGCGCATGGAGCGCGGGGAGGGCGGTCGCTGCCGGCGCTGCGGGGCCCCGATCGCCTCGGCCCGGCTGGCCGCCCGACCGGAGGCGACCACCTGCATCGACTGTGCGCCCTGAGCCGGTGCCCGGTGCCGGGATCGTCGGGGCCGTGCCTCATCGGGACCGTCGGCACTCCGCTGAGCATCAGCGGTCGCGCGCGTGCCTCCGACGCAGCTCGGCCGCGTACCAGGTGGCGACCCGCAGGTTCTCGACGTTCTCGGGGTCGCCCTGGTGCTGGGCCTCCCAGTAGTAGGAGGCGGCGAACCGTGCGTGGGAGATGTCGAGCGCCAGGCCCGGATCGGCCCCGGAGGCCGAGCAGAACGCGCGGGCGGCATCTGCCCTCGCCGTGATCGGGTTCGAGGATGCGACGATCGAGGTCAGCAGGCTCCGAAGGATCGTGTGGGCCTCGTGCTCGACCGGGCCGGCGAGGAAGTCGGGATCGATGGCGATCCACGGGCCGTCCGAGCGGCGCATGATGTTCTCGACGCTGAGATCGCCGTGGGTCAGCGTGGCGGACCGGGTTCGTCCCAGCCGTTCCACGCCGTCGACGGCAGCAGCGAAGGTCTCTGCGTCCAGGGCGATGCCGACATGACGGGCCGTGTCGTGCTGCGTCTCGAACTGCGCGAGCCAGTGCTCGGCTCCGTCGGCGAGCTGGGGTGCGTCGTGCGGCGCGGGGACGCCTGCGATCCTGCGGGCGACGCTCCCGGCGAAGGATGCCGTCCCGAGAGGGCCCGCGCGGTCGGTCTCCTCCGCGAGGGTCGGGCCGGTCACCTGTTCCAGGAGAAGCGCGCTGTGCTCGAGGTCCGCGTCGTGGACCTCGACGGCGCCGTGGCCGTCCAGGGTGGCCAGCAGTCGATCTCGGAATCCCTCGTCCAGGCCGGGGAGCCAGCGCATCAGCCGTGCTTCGGGGGCGCGGTGGAGAAGGTCTGCTCCACGCCTCCGTCGGCATGGACGCACTCGTCGAACGACGCAGGGATCGCGCGGCGCCAGAACTCCGTGGCGTCTCGGTTCGTCGCGAGCTGGGTGATCGACCACGTGCCGGGGAACATGGCGATCAGGTCGCGAGCGGCCAGGGTTCCCACGCCGCCGCGGCGATACTTCCGGAGCACGAAGAACTCCGCCATGCGCGTCGGCTCGCCGGCGCGGACGAGCGCGAAGCCGGCCGGGTGACCCTCCACGCGGAGGATGAAGGCGTGACGGTCCGCGTCGTGACGGTAGGCGCCGAGCCAGGCGTATCGGTAGGACCCGGCCTCGTCGACGTCGTACCCTGCGTGCTCGGAGACGTCGTGGAGGTACAGCTGCAGGAGCCGTTCCAGCAGCGCGAACTCCTCGCCAGCAGCTGCCGTGACGGTCGGGGCCGGGGGTGAGGCCGACGTGGTCATCCGCTCAGGGTAGATCGGCCGGGAACAGTCGCATACCTGTTTTCAGCGGATGCGAGGCGGATCTGCGCACCTGCCACGATGCGTCGATCCCGGATCCGACCCGGGGTGGTGGCAACAGCGAGCCTTTCCTTGTCGTCCCCGGTCAGGGCGTCCATCATGGAGCCATGAGCGAGCAGACTGCGACGACGCCGACCATCGAGCCGATCCCCGAGGGACTCGCGGAGCGCGCCGCCCTGCTCGGCGGCCCGGACTCGACGCTCACCGACCAGCAGATCCGGGACTTCGTCACCGAGCAGCTCGCCGGCACCGACTACGACGGCAAGTCCGTCTGCCTGATCGTCCCCGACGGCACCCGCTCCGTCCCGCTGCCCAAGGTGCTGCCCGCGATCCACGACGCGCTCGCCGGTCGTGCCGCCTCGGTGACCGTGCTGATCGCGCTGGGCACCCACGCCGCCATGGACGACGGCGCGATCGACACGCTGCTGGGCTCCACCGAGCGCGGCGCGCAGGCCACCTACCCCGAATGGACCGTGGTCAACCACGCCTGGGACGATCCGGACCAGATCGCGGACCTCGGCGAGATCTCCGCCGAGCGCATCGCCGCGCTCACCGGCGGCCTGCTCACCGACGTCCCCATGCGCGTGCAGATCAACCGGCTGTGCGTCGAATCGGACGTGAACCTCATCGTCGGCCCCGTCTTCCCGCACGAGGTGGTCGGCTTCTCCGGTGGGAACAAGTACTTCTTCCCCGGCTGCTCGGTGCACGACGTCATCGACATCTCCCACTGGGTGGGCGCGCTCATCACCGCCAGCCGCATCATCGGCACCCTCGGCATCACCCCGGTGCGCCAGCTCATCGACGCCGCCAGCGAGCTCGTGACCACCGAGAAGTACTGCTTCACCATGGACGTCAAGGAGGGCGGGGCGGATCTCGGCGCCGTCGCCTACGGCGACCCGCAGGCCGCCTGGGCCGCCAGCGCGAAGATCTCCGCGCAGACCCACATCACCTACGTCGACACGCCGTACAAGCGCATCGTGGCGCTGGTCCCGGAGATGTACGACGACATGTGGACCGGCGCCAAGGGCTTCTACAAGTCCGAGCCCGTCTGCGCCGACGGCGGCGACGTGATCATCTACGCCCCGCACATCACCGAGGTCGCCGCCATGCACCCCGGCCTGCGCGACATCGGGTATCACAACATCGAGTACTTCACGAAGCAGTGGGACCGGTTCAAGGACCATCCCTGGGGCGAGCTCGCCCACTCCACGCACGTCACCGGCCTGGGCACCTACGATCCCGCCACCGGCGAGGAGAAGCAACGGGTGAACCGCTACTTCGCCACGTCGATCTCGCAGCAGGAGTGCGAGGAGTACAACGTCCTGTACCAGGATCCCGCCTCCCTGGACATCGAGGCCCTGCGCGAGGATCCCGACACCCTCGTCATCGACCACGCGGGAGAAGTCCTGTTCCGACTCGCCGAGGAGCGCCAGTCCCTGTGACCGCGAACCCCCAGCACACCACCCGCCCGCTGACCGCCCCGGCCGCCGGCGGCGGCGCCGACCCGTCGGCCCCCACCTCGCTGTTCCACCCCGGCCGCACCGGATTCGACGTCGAGGGCATGACGCCCGAGGCGCTCGAGGGCGAGGCTCTCACCCTCGCCGACGAGGTATCCGCCCAGCTCAGCACCGTCCAGCGCCTCGGCGTCGCCTATTCCGGCGGCGTCGACTCCGCGACCCTGCTGGCGCTGGCCGTGCGCGCCCTCGGCGCCGAGAACGTCGTCGCCCTGCTCGGCGTCTCACCGTCGCTCGCACGCCGCGAACGCCGCCTGGCCCACCGGGTCGCCGCCGTGATCGGCATCGACGTCGTCGAGATCCCCACCCACGAGGGCGAGAACCCGGACTACCAGAAGAACGACGCATCGCGCTGCTTCCACTGCAAGGACGAGCTGTTCACCCGCATCGACGACGACATCGTCGGTGCGCACCGGCTCGACGCCGTCGCCTACGGGGAGAACGCCGACGACGCCCGGCGCCGCGACCGTCCCGGCTCCGGCGCCGCCACCCGCCACCGGGTGCTGCGCCCGCTGTCGAGCGCCGGGATGGCCAAGCAGCAGGTCCGTGACGTCGCCCGCGCGCTCTCCCTGCCGGTCGCGGACAAGCCCGCCGCTCCGTGCCTGGCGTCCCGCGTCCCCTTCGGGCAGTCCGTCACCCCCGAGAAGCTGCGCCAGATCGACGACCTCGAGGACGCCGTCTACGAGCAGGGCTTCAGCGACTGCCGGGTGCGCCACCACGGCGAGGTGGGTCGCATCGAGCTGCCCACGGCGGAACTGGCCCGCGCCATGGAGTCGGAGATCCGCACCGCGCTGGTCACCGCCGGCAAGGAGGCGGGATTCGCCCACGTCACGATCGACCTCGACGGCATCCGTTCCGGCCTGTTCTCCCTGCAGATCATCTCGAGCCATCGTGACCGGAGCTGAGCCGGCCCCGCCGGGCGGGCGGCACGTCGAGCCGGACGGTCGGATCGAGGGCGTCCTCGAGCTGGACCTGGACCGCTCGCGCCGCCGCGGCGCCCCCGAGGCCGTGCTGTGCGACGCCAAGAGCGTCGAGCAGGTGGCCACCATCGCCGCCGAGTACGCGCGGCTGGGCGTCGCCGGCCACGACGGCCTCGGCCCCGTGCTGTTCACCCGCGCCGACGAGGCCCGGGCCGCGGCGATCCTCGACGTGCTGCCCGACGCCTTCCACGCGGCCGATGCCCACCTGCTGGTCTGGCCCGCCGCTCCGCCCGCGGCGAGCGGGGGAGAGGTGATCATCGCCTGCGCCGGCACCAGCGACCTGCCTGTGGCCCGTGAGGCCGAGCTCACCGCCCGCTACCTCGGCCGCCCCACCCGCCTGATCGCGGACATCGGCATCGCCGGCCTCCACCGCTTGCTCGCCCGCCTGCCGGAGCTGCGCGAGGCGGCCTGCGTGGTGGTCGCCGCCGGCATGGACGGCGCCCTGCCCACCGTGGTCGCCGGGCAGATCAGCGCCCCCGTGGTCGCCCTGCCCACCTCCGTCGGCTACGGCGTCGCCGAGGGCGGCCGCGCCGCCGTGTTGACGATGCTCTCCGCCTGCGCGCCGGGCATCGGGGTGGTCAACATCGACAACGGCTACGGCGCCGGGCACCTCGCCGCCCAGATCGCCCGCTGGGCGCCGGGGCCGGGAGAGAGCGCCGGCTGACGAATCGCGCCGCCCGGGGCGGGAGCCTCACCGCCAGTCGGAAAGTGCTGCGGCGATCTCCTTGAGGCTCACATCGCCCGTCGCCACGGCGATGACCAGGTCATAGGCCTCGTCATCCGGGGCATCGAGATCGATGTCGTTGAGCCCATAGGACACGACGACAGCTGTGATACCGCAGGGCGTCAGGACCGTGAGTGCGCGCCCCATTGCTTACTTGACCAAGAGGCCAGTAAAGTAGCGAGGGCCCGCCGTCCCGGAGGAGTCCTCATGGCGCCCGATCCCTCGCCCCGACCCGCCCACCGCCCGTCGGCCCGGATGGCGATGCTGGATGCCGCCGAGTCCCATCTCGGCGTCGACGGCACGCTGACCCTCGACTCGGCGGCCCGCGCCGCCGGGGTCACCAAGACCGGGCTGATGTACCACTTCGCCACCAAGGAGGCCCTGCTGCGGGCCGTGCTGGACCACATCGCCGACCGCTACGAGCGCGAGGTGCTCGCCCAGATCGAGGCCGTCCACGGCACCGGCGTCCAGGACCTCGCCGCCGTGCCCGCCCACCGCCGATTCCTCGCCTACCTCGACTGGGCCTGCCACGCGCGGCTCTCCCCGGCGGACCTGGTGATCTTCGCCGATCCGAAGCTCCGCGTGAGCCTCACGGCGCGCTGGCAGGAGCAGTTGGCGGGGTGGCTCTCGATCCCCGCCGGCACTCCCGTCGTCACCCGGCAGCGCCTGCTCGCGGTGCGCCTGATGGCCGACGGGCTCTGGTTCGACCGTGCCACCGGCCAGCTCGAGCTGCCTGCCGAGGATGCTCGCTCCGTCCACGCCCTCGCCCTGGGCCTGCTCGGGGGCGAGGCGTGATCGCCTGGCTGCTGCTGGTCGGGGCGATCCTCAGCGAGGTCACCGCGACCCTCTCCCTGCGCGGGGCGCTCGATCGCCCCCTGCTCTACATCGTGGTCGTGATCGGCTACGCCCTCTCCTTCGGCTGCCTCGCGCTCGTGCTGCGGCGCGGGATGGCGCTCGGCGTCGCGTACGGCATCTGGGCCGCCTGCGGCGTGGTGCTCACCGCCGCGCTCTCGGCGGTGCTGTTCGGCGAGGCCTTCACCGCGATGAAGATCAGCGGCGTCGTGCTGATCGCCGCCGGCGTCGCCGTGGTCGAGATCGGCTCGCACCGGGCCCGACGGCGCGAGGGCGCGGGGTCGACCCCCGATCTCCCGGCTGCGAGAAGGGAGGGGGCGCCATGAGCTGGATCCTGCTGATCGGCGCGGTGGTCAGCGAGGTCGGCGCGACCCTGTCGCTGCGGGTCGCCGCCGACGGTCGGCGCGCCGCCTACCTGCTGGTGGTGCTCGGCTATGTCGTCGCCTTCACCTTCCTGTCCGGCTCGCTCGCCACCGGCATGCCGCTGGGCATCGCCTACGGCGTCTGGGCCGCGGCCGGCATCGTGCTGACCGCCCTGCTCTCCCGCGTCCTGTTCCGCGAGGCGCTGACCCCGACGATGCTCGGGGGCATGGGGCTGATCGTCGCCGGCGTGCTGCTCATCGAGCTGGGCGGCGCGCACTGAGCGGCCGGTCACCCGAGGTTGAGTCGAGCGCATCGATCTGCGTACTATCCACCATAGTTACTATGATGGATAGTCGAACGGTGCCGCGGTGCGCCGTTCCCCCGCGTGATCGGAGAACGGATGCCTGACCCGCAGACGACCGGGACACCGGCCGAGCAGCCCTCCGGCGGGCGCAGCCGCTGGCTGGCTCCGCTGGTGATCCTCGCCGTGGTGGCCGCGCTGATCGCGGCCGCGCTCTGGATGGGCGGCGACGACGACTCCGAGCAGGCGGCCGGCACCGCCGCCCCGGCCGAGGGCACCGAGCAGCCCGGCGCGGTCGAGCACCCCGACCAGGTGGCGCAGCCGGACCTCAGCGAGGAGGAGGCCCGCGATCCCGACGATCTCCTGGCCGAGGGCCCGGTCGACGCCCCGGTGGTGCTGGTGATGTTCTCCGACTTCCAGTGCCCCTACTGCGCCCAGTGGTCGCACGAGACCCTGCCCGTCCTGCGCGAGTACGTCGAGCGCGGGGAGCTGCGCATCGAATACCGCGACGTGAACATCTACGGGGACGAGTCCGAGCGGGCGGCCCGTGCGGTTCTCGCCGCCGCGAAGCAGGACCGCTTCCAGGACTACCACGACGCCCTCTTCGCGGACGGCGAGATCCGCTCCCCGCAGGAGCTCGACGAGGACTCGCTGGTCGAGCTGGCCGGCGACCTCGATCTGGACACCGAGCAGTTCACCGCGGACCTGAACTCCGAGGAGGTCGCGGCGACCATCGACGCCAACGCCCGGCAGGGCATCGAGCTGGGTGCCATGTCCACACCGGCCTTCCTCCTCGACGGCACGCCGATGGCGGGCGCCCAGCCCACCGAGGTCTTCACCGACGCGCTCGACGACGCGCTCGCCGAGGCGGAGGGCTGAGGTGGAGGTCGGGATCCTGACCTCCTTCCTGGGCGGCGCGCTCGCCCTGCTGAGCCCGTGCGGGGCGTTCCTGCTGCCCGGCTTCTTCGCCGCCACCGTCACCAGCCGCGCCCGCCTGCTCCCGCACGCCCTCGCCTTCTACCTCGGCCTGGTGCTCACCCTGGTCCCGCTCGGCATCGGCGCGGGCGCCCTCGGGACGATGTTCGCCCAGCACCGCTCCGCGCTGGTCACCGTCACTTCCGTGATCCTCATCGTGCTCGGGGTGATGCACGCGCTCGGCCTCGGCTTCGACCTCTCGCGGGCGCTGCCCGGCATCGACCGCGCGCAGCAGGCCTCCTCGCGGGGCAGCGGACTGCCGCGCACGATCCTGCTCGGCGCCGTGGGCGGAGTGGCCGGGTTCTGCGCCGGCCCCATCCTGGGCGCCGTGCTCACCCTCGCCATGGGGCAGGGGAGCATGGTCCTGGCCGCGATCCTGCTGGCCGTCTATGGTGCCGGCATGGTGGTGCCCCTGATGGTGCTCGCAGCCGTGTGGGACCGGCTCAGCGTCCGGACCCGCTCGCTGCTGCGGGGCCGGGAGTTCACCGTGCTGGGCCGGACGCTGCACACCACCACCGTCCTCACCGGCGCGGTGATCATCGCCCTGGGCGTCCTGTTCTGGACCACCAACGGCCTGGTCACCCTGCCCTCCCTGATCCCCACCAGCGTGCTGGCGAGCTGGCAGTCCCGCAGCAGCGCGCTCAGCGGGACGGGCGTCCAGATCGCGGTGATCGCCGTCCTCGGGCTGCTCGCCCTGGCCCTGTGGCGGCGCCATGATCGACGGCGCCGCCGACGCGTCGAGGTCGGACCCGTCCTTCCGCGGACGGGTCGCCGATGAGGCGGCGCGCCCTCGTCCTCACCCTGCCGTTGGGGCTGGCCGCCCTCGCCGCCTGCGACCCCGACCAGCCCGCGGGAACCGCGAGCGGGCACGGGACGGGGCCGGACGTCGACGTCGACCCCGCTCCGACCGTGCTGGAGGAGCGCGCCGAGACGGTGGACGTCACCGAGCTGCGCCTGCCGCTGGAGATGACCCCGATGATCGTGGTCGATCCGGGGTGGACCGCGACGCCCCTCGAGCGGGACGGGATCTTCCTGGGGTACTCCGACGACGGCGATCGCCTGCGCTTCCGGGCCGTCGCCGAGGACGGCACCCTGCTGTGGCAGGCGCAGCGACCGCTCAGCTGCACCGGATTCTGCCTCTCCGCTGACGCCGACGGGGCTGCGATCGCGGTGCTCGCGGACACGGCCACGGACGGCGATGCCCCGCTGGCCACGAGCCTGACCGGCTACGACCTGCGCACCGCCGAGGTGCGCTGGGGACCGGTCGAGGTGCCGGGCCCGCAGGCCGCGCAGGGGCTGGTGTACTCCGCGCCGGAGACCTCTCCGATGGGCTCGTCGCAGACGCGCACCGCCCTGGCCGCGGGGACCGGCGAGATCGCGCTGACCGAGGAGGAGCTCGACGGCGGCAGGATCCTGGCCGAGCACGGCGGACTCGTCGTCACGATCGACGGCGGCGAGCTGGTCGCGCTCGCGGCGGACGACGGCGAACAGCGGTGGCGGATCACGCTTCCCGAGGGGCTCGACCCGCAGCGGAGCGCCATCGGCCCCCGCATCGATCCGAACACCGGGTACGCCGTCCTCGGCGACGGCCGCGAGGCCGGGACCGTGATCGACCTCGCCGACGGGGCCGTGATCGCCCGCGACGCCGAGCGGGTGGCCCACGACCACGTCCTGGACGTCACGGTCGTCGCCGCCGGGGCCATGGTCCGAGGACTCGACCCCGACGGCTCGGAGAGCTGGCGGCACGAGGACCCCGAACAGCTGCTCTTCCTCACCGCCGGCGAGCGGCTGGCCTACGCCCAGCGGCAGGAGGAGGGCACCCTGGTGGTGCTGGACACCTCGCAGGGACGCATGGTCCAGCCCTATGACGTCGATCAGGAGGGCGCGCTCGCCGTCCCCGAGATCTTCTCCGGTGAGTCGGCGGCCGCGGTGGACGTCGGCGGGCCCCGATACCTGGTCACCACGACCTTCGACGAGGACTACGGCACCCGCTGACCGGTGCGCGGCGCCGCGGCACGGACTCGTGCCCGATATCCCGGGACCGGCCGGCACGGGGCGTCCCCTCGCTGACCGACGTCGGGTGGTTCGGCACGGACCGATGCCGGGCGGCTCGGCACCGACCGATGCCGGGTGGCTCGGCACGGAGCGATGCCGGGTGGCTCGGTGCGGCGCGACGCCGACCGCCTCACCCGGGGATCGCGCACCCCGCGAGCAGCACCTGCAGGTACGGGCCGTGCACGGCGACGATGACGGCGGTCAGGACGAGCATCAGCCCGGCCAGCAGCGCCGTCGGCAGCAGAGCCGATCCCGCCCCGGCCGGGGCGACCAGATGGCGGATGCGGTCCGGGCCACCCGCGTGCAGCAGACCTGCATGCAGCTGCGGACCCGCCGACGCGGTGGCCGTCGCGGGGGCAGCGGCCGTCGGGGTCGCGGGGCGGACCGGGGCGCCGATCTTCAGCAGAGCACTGGCCAGCGAACGGGTCCCGGAACATCGGCGGGCGCTCTCGTCGGCCGCGATCTCGAGATATCGCGGGACCGCCTCGGCGATCGCCGCCGCGAGCGGGATCCAGCGCAGCGGCTCCGCGAGGGAGCGCGTCGCCGACAGGACCAGATGATGGCGCTGGCGCAGATGAGCGCCCTCGTGGGCGAGAACGGCCCTCAGCTCCGCGTCGCTGAGGGCCCGTCGCAGCCCGGCGGAGACCACGATCCCGCCGAGGCGGGCGGGCAGCGCGAAGGCCGCGGGCTCCTCGTCGGGGACCAGCCACACGTCGTGACCGGCGAGGCGGATGGCGCGGGCGCCGGCCGTGATGTCCCGCGCCGCATCCCGGGCGGCGGAGCGGGCCCGGATCGCGCGCCGCGCCCCGAGGACGAGCACCGTGACGGCGCCGAGGACCGGCAGGGCCACGAGGACCGCGATCGGCAGAGCGGTCTCGACGGTCTGGTCGGGGGTGAAGGGCGTGGAGGCGTCCAGGCACCGCTGACACACCTCGCCGACGGCCCCGGGCAGCAGATCCGGTCCCGTGAGCGTCCAGGCCAGGAGCAGGCTGAGCGATGCGGCCGCGAGCAGCCAGGCGCCCAGGGACGTCAGCAGCACCGCGACGGCGGTGCGGGGGACCCGCATGAGCAGCGGAGACCCTGCCCGCAGCAGCGCCGGGCCCGCCACGGCGCTCGCGACCAGCAGGAGCGCGATGAGCAGGGGGAGGGTCAGCACGCTCATCCGTCGTCCCGCCCCCCGGATGCGGGGTGCTGGTCGAGGTACGAGCGCAGCAGGTCGACCTCGCCGGGGTCCATGGTCTCCACGAAGTGCACGATCGAGGCCCGACGATCCCTGCTGGCCGACAGGGCGTGCTCCATCACCCGCGCGGCATGCTCGGAACGGCTGCGCCGGGCGGCGTAGCGCACGGAGCGGCCCTGGCGCCGCGAGCGGATCATGCCCTTGCGGCCGAGATGGGTCAGCACGGTGGCGATGGTCGTATAGGCATGCACGTCGCCGAGCGCTGTGATCACCTCGCGGACCGTCAGCTCGCCGGAGTCCCAGAGGGCATCCATGACCTGCTGCTCGAGGGCGCCCAGGGGAACCGGCTCGAAACGGTCGGGGGAGGGGTCGGCGGAAGTCACGACGCAGTCACCGCCCGTCGGCCGACGGCCGGCCCCGCGGTGATCGCCACGGACACCTGGCGCGGTCCCCCGGCGCGCAGCGCCGTGCCGGCCGGAGCCAGCGTCTCCCGCGCGCGCCTCATCCACTCCCCGGTACGGTCCATGACACCACTATGCGACATCGACGACTATTGTGCATAGTCGACTGTCGGTGACGCCTCTCGCGGGCGACGTCCGAGCCCACGACCTTCGAGGTTGCCGCAGGTTGCCGCCGCGGCGGGGTAGAGTTCCTCTCCCGGGCCCCGGCGACGACGACCGTTCCCGGCGGAGCATCCGGCGCCGTGCCGGAGCGAGAGCGTATCGCCGCGCAGGCGAGGACGGAGCGACCAGGTGGCGGACAAGCGCGTGACGATCTACGACGTCGCCAAGACCGCCGGGGTCGCGCCGTCGACCGTCTCCCGGGCCTTCTCCCGGCCCGGCCGCGTCAGCGCCGCCACGCACGCCACGGTGATGGCCGCGGCCAAGCAGCTGAACTACCGCACCGCCGCCCCTGACGCTCAGGAGCGCGACGAGCGTCACCACCGCCTCGGCATCGAGATCGCCGACCTCACCAACCCCTACTTCGCCGAGCTCGTCTCCGGCATGCAGGAATCCGCCCACGAGCAGGACTTCCTGATGCTCCTGCTCGACACCGTGGAGGACGAGGTGCGGGAGCGCTCGAGCCTCGAGAGCGCGATCAACGTCGTCGACGGGATCGTGCTGTCCGGCACCCGGCTGTCGGACGCGACGCTGAACCACCTCACCAAGCGGATCCCCGTCGTCGTCCTCAACCGCCGCGTCGCGGGCCTGGACTCCGTGACGCCCGACTACGAGCACGGGATGCAGCAGGCGATGGCGCACCTCGCGGAGAACGGCATCCGCACGGTCACCTACGTCGCCGGCCCGGTGAACTCCTGGTCCGACAGCGAGCGGTGGCGCGCCGCCCGCGCCGCCGCCCGCGCGAACGGCCTGGTCGTCCAGCGTCACGGTCCCTTCGCCCCGACCACCGTCGGCGGGGAGCAGGCTTTCGAGGAGCTGCGCGACTCCCTGCCGCACGCCGTGGTCTGCTACAACGATCTGGTCGCCTTCGGGTTCCTGGTCTCCGCGCTGCGGACCGGGGTCAAGGTGCCCTCCGAGCTGTCGGTCATGGGCCACGACGACATCCTCCTCTCACGATTCATCGGCGGCGGGTTGACCACAGTCGTCACCCCGAAGCGGGCCCAGGGCCGCGCCGCCGTCGAACGTCTCGTGCGACGGATCGAGAATCCCTCGGCCCACCGCACCCCGGTCGAGGGTTCCCTGCCCGTGCGCCTGGTGCCGCGCGGCACCACCGGGCCGCGGGGCACGGGGTGAGCCCGGCAGCGCGACGGCCTGGCGGCACGACGGATGGGCGACGCGACGGATGGGCGACGCGACGGATGGGCGGCGCGACCGATGGGGGGCGACGGATGGGCGGCCCGCACCGTCGTCGGCGGCGCCCGGGCCCGCCTCGTCGGGCCCGTGCGCCGGTACGCTGGGCGCCCATGACCTGGGAAAGCGCTCGGCGCGGCTCTGACCTGGTCGGCAACCGATGACAACCGGGGGACCCGGGCCGGTCCCGCGCGGGAGGATGGATCCATGAGCGACGACGCCTACGTGCCCCACTCTGACCGACTGCTGCCCACGGACCCTGCTGTCCGGGGCATCGCGCGCGACCTCTACGACGGGATGAAGGATCAGCCCATCGTCTCGCCGCACGGCCACGTCGACCCCCGGCTGCTGCTGGACGACGAGCCCTTCCGCGACCCGACCTCGCTGTTCATCACCCCGGACCACTACGTCAACCGGCTGATGCACTCCCGCGGCGTCGACCTCGCCGACCTCGGCGTCGGTCGCGGCCCGCTGGACGAGAAGGACTCCCGCAAGGCCTGGCACCTGCTCGCCGAGCACTGGCACGCCTACGCCGGCACCCCCTCGCGCTACTGGATGGAGCACGAGTTCTACGAGGTCTTCGGCCTGGAGACCGTGCTGAACCCGCGCACCGCCGACGCGATGTACGACGCGCTCGCCGAGAAGCTCGCCCGGCCCGAGTTCCGCCCCCGCGCCCTCTTCGAGCGCTTCGGCATCCAGGTGCTCGCCACCACCGACGACCCCGTCGACGACCTCGCGCCCCACGACGCCCTCGCGGCCGATGCCGGCTTCGGCGGCCGCGTGATCCCCACGTTCCGCCCGGACAAGTACCTCGAGGCCGGTCGTCCCGACTTCCCGGTGCTCACCGACGCCCTCGGCGAGGCCGCCGGCGTCGACGTCGGCACCTACGACGGCTACCACGAGGCGATGCGCGCCCGCCGTCTGTACTTCCGCGACCACGGCGCCGTCTCCTCGGACCACGCCCACATCGATCCGGGCACCGCGCGGCTCGCCGACGAGGACGCCCGCCGCCTGTACGGTGCCGCCCGCGCGGGCACGATCGGCGTCGACGAGGCCGTGGCCCTGCGTCGCCACCTGCTCGCCGACCAGGCTCGCCTGGCGGCCGAGGACGGCCTGGTCATGACCATCCACCCCGCGGTGTACCGCAACCACAGCGAGTCGATGTTCCAGAAGTTCGGGCCCGACGTCGGCTTCGACATCCCCGTCGCCGTCGATTACGTCCACCACATCGCGCCGATGCTGAACGACGTCGGCCACGAGCCGGACTTCCGCACCGTGCTGTTCACGATCGACGAGACCGTCTTCTCCCGCGAGATCGCCCCGCTGGCCGGGGTGTACCCCTCCGTGTACGCGGGCGCCCCGTGGTGGTTCATCGACGCGCCGGACGCGATCCTGCGCTACCGCCGGGCCGTCTCCGAGACCATCGGATACTCCCGCACCAGCGGCTTCATCGACGACACCCGCGCGTTCTGCTCGATCCCGGCGCGCCACGACATGTCGCGCCGCCTCGACGCGACGCACCTCGCAGGCCTGGTCGCCGAGCACCGGATGCGTCTCGAGGACGCCCGCGAGATCGCTGCCACCCTGCCCGATCAGCAGCCCCGCGAGGTCTTCCGCCTCGGCGACGCTGCAGGAGAGAAGAACTGATGAGCACCCCTGCCCCCTCCGACGTGGGCCGCCTGGTCCACCTCGGCATCGGCAACTTCGCCCGCGCCCACACCCTGGTCGCCACCCAGCGCGCGGGCGGCTGGTCCGTCAGCGCCTTCACCGGCCGCACCGCCGCGATGGCCGATGCGCTGAACGCCCAGGGCGGCCGGTACGGCCTGATCGTGCGCGGCGCCGAGGACGACGAGGTCAGCATCGTCGACGTGATCGACGAGGTGCACCCGGCCGACGACGTCGATGCCCTGGTGCGTCTGATCGCCGATCCCTTCACCGCGGTGGTCACCCTGACCATCACGGAGAAGGGCTACGCCGCCGGCGACGACCCCGCGACCTCCGCCCCGGCCCGGCTGGCCCTGGGCCTGAAGGCCCGCCGCGAGGCCGGTGTCGAGGAACCGATCGCCCTGGTCTCCTGCGACAACCTCACGGGCAACGGCGGCGTGCTGCGCGACGCCGTGCTCGCGGCGGCCGACGAAGGGACCCGCGCCTGGTTCGCCGACCACGTCGACGTCATCTCCACCATGGTCGATCGGATCACCCCCTCGGCCGACGAGGACGCCGCCGCGCTGGTCGCCGAGCGCACGGGCCTGGCCGACGCCGTCCCGGTGGTCACCGAGCCGTTCACCGAGTGGGTCGTCGAGGACGGCTTCCGCGGCCGCCGCCCCGAGTGGGAGAAAGCCGGGGTGCAGTTGACCGACGATCTCGGACTCCACGAGCTGCGCAAGCTGCGTCTGCTCAACGGTGCCCACACCCTCATGGCCTACGCCGGTCAGGTCGCCGGCCTCGAGCGCGTCGACGAGGCGATCCGCCACCGCGAGGTGCGCGCCCTGGTCGAGCAGCTGTGGTCCGAGGCCCGTTCCACGCTGGACCTGCCGACCGCCGACCTCGATGCCTACACGGCGGCCCTCGAGGACCGCTTCCGCAACCCGCGCCTGGCGGACAACCTGATCCGCATCGCCGCCGACGGCAGCGCCAAGCTGCCCGTGCGCGCGCTGCCGGTGATCGCCGAGCTCGGTGGGCCCGCGAAGGCCCCTGGCGAAGCCGCCGCCGTCGCCGCCTGGACCGCGTGGGTCACCGACCGCGTGCGCGCCGGGCACGAGGTCAAGGATCCGCAGGCCGAGGCCATCGCCGCCGCTGCGGTGCTGGAGGACACCACCGAACGGATCAGCGCCCTGCTGAACCTGCTCGACGTCCCCGCCGTCGACCCCCTGGTCGATGCGGTCATCGCCGTGGAGAAGCGCCTCCCGCGCCCCTGAGGGCGCGTCCTGGGTGCTCGGGTGGCTGGGTGACCGGTCCGGATGGTCGTTCACTGGTTCTGTGCATGTGGTTCCGTCCATGGAAGCCACATGCACAGAACCCGGGGACGATCATGAACCGCGCACCATGAACCCCGCCGTGAGCCTCGCGGCCTGACACCCCGACTGTCACCTGAGCGTGCATCAGTCCCGCCTTGCGGTCTGACGTGTCGAATAGTGGTCTCCATTCCGACACATCAGACCGCACGGCTGCGTCCGATCGGTGCTGTGCCCGATCCTTCCGCACCGCTGTGCCCGATCCTTCCGTACCGCTGTGCCCGATCCCGCGGCAAGGCCTCGCTCCCCAGCGGCGCCTGTCCCCGTCGCGGCGTCAGAGGTCGCGCATCAGGCGAGGTCGGCGAGCTTCTCGAAGCGCTCGAGGCGCTCGCGGTAGTAGGCGGCGTGCTCTGCGACCGGCTCGATGCGCCGCAGCACGGGCGCCTCGGCGACGGCGGCGTCGGGGGCGGCCCGCTCGAGGGCCATCACGGCGGAGCCGCGCATCGTCGAGCGGGAGACCGCGACGTGGTCGATGGGAGCGCCGAGCGCGTCGGCCAGCAGATGCAGCCAGGAGGGGATCGCCTCGGTCATCCCGCCGGAGAGCACGATCCGCTCCGGATCGCCGCCGGCCTCGCGCATCTGGTCGGCGATGCGCAGGAAAGACAGGGCCACGCCCTCCATCGCGCCGCGCAGCATGTCCTCGGCGGTGGTGGAGGCGCCGACGTTCGCGAACAGGGCCCGGGAGGAGCCGCGCCACTTGGTGCCGCGCTCCCCGGAGAAGAAGGGGATCACCAACGGGGTCGCGCTCGACGGCGGGGCCGAGAACAGGGCCTCGGTATCCGTCTTGGCGATCTCGAACGGAATATCGAGCTCGTTGCGGGCCCAGTCCAGCACACGCCCGCAGTCGCTCATGGCGGAGCCGACCAGGGTGCGGCTCTGGTCCACCCGGTAGGCCCACAGACCGCTGGGCAGGGAGGAGATCTCAGTGTCCAGCAGCTGGCGGATCGCCCCGGAGGTGGCGGTGGAGATGCCCCAAGTCCCCGCCCCGAGTGCCCCGATGCCCAGGTTCGCGGCCAGACCGTCGCCGATCACCGGCAGCCACTGCGCGTCGGCGAGCTGCGGGAACTCCTCGGCCAGCGGGGTGCCGGCCACCGGTAGGGCGTCGTCCGGGTCGAGGGCCTCGCCCATGGTCGACGCCTGGACCCCTACGGCCTCGAGCAGCTCGGGCACGTACTGACCGGTGCGTCGATCGATCATCCCCGACCATGCGGCGGAGGCGGTGCCCAGCGCAGCCGTCCCCAACAGCCGGAAGGCGACGTACTCGCCCAGAGCCATGAAGCGCTCGGTGCGGGCGAAGACCTCCGGATGCTCCTCGCGCAGCCAGGCCAAGCGGGGCGCGGTGTATGAGGAATGCAGGCGGGCGCCGGTGCGCTCGTGCAGCTCGTCGATGTCGAGCCGCGAGGCGAGGTCGGTGACCTGCGCGTGGCAGCGGGTGTCCGCGTAGGTGATGCAGGGGGTGATCGCGTGGCCGTCGGCGTCGACCGCGACCAGCGAGGAGGCGAAGGTGTCGAAGCCGATGCCTCGCACCGTGCCGGGCAGCTCGCCGCCGAGCACGGCCCCGAGCGCGGTGCGGATCTCCTCGACGACCTGGTCGGCATCGATCGTGCTGGTCCCGTCGTCGCCGACGGTGAACTCGTGGGACTCCTTGTGGGTCAGCTTGTCGACCTCGCGCCCGCTGACGTCGTAGACGGCGGCGCGGGTGCCGCCGGAGCCGATGTCGATCCCGACGACCAGCGGCCCGTCGGCGTCGTCGGCGGAAATGTTGAAGCGAGGCATGGCTGTCTCCTGCGGATCGGATGAGTCGCCTGCGCCCCGTCGAGCACCGATGCGTGGACGCGCAGCGTCGTGCCAGCATACGAGGGGCTCGCCGGAGCACCAGAACTGCGCCACCGGTTGCCACGGGCGAGAAGCGATCTGCTCGAGCGTCTCGCCCGGCTGGCAGGAACTCGCCCGGCTGGCAGGAACTCGCCCGGCTGGCAGGAACTCGCCCGGCTGGCAGGAACTCGCCCGGCTGGCAGGAAGGGGACGCCAGGGGCACGCGCTGTCGATATGGCGCAGCGCGTGCCGCTGGCGTCCCGCATGTGCTGACCCGCCCGTGGCGAGCCGTGCCTACGCCAGCACCGCCTGCCCCAGGTACTCGCCCTCGGCGCAGCCCGGCGGTATCGCGAACACCGCCGAGCCGATCGGGGTGGTCCACTGGTTCAGCAGGTCCAGATCCGCCAGACGCTGCTGGATCGGCACGTACTGACCGGTCAGGTCCGCCTGGAAGGCGACGAACAGCTGACCGGACTCCGACAGCGCCGTGGAGTCCGCCGGCGGCGGCACGTCGTAGTTGTACGGCCGACGGTAGATCTCCTGGTGCTCGCCCTCGTCGACGCCGTTCGCCCGACGCATGTGGGCGAACTCCGGGATCACCGCGAAGCCGTTGTCGGAGACCGCCTCGAAGTCGGCCGGCGAGGTCTCGGTGCCGCCGCTCAACGGCGCCCCGTCGTCCAAGGACGTGCCGGTGGACTTCTCGCGGGCGATCCGGTCGACCTCGTCCCAGCCGTCGAGGTCCATCCGGATCCGGCGCAGCACCATCGAGGTGCCGCCGGCGAAGGGCCCGTCGTCGATCCAGACGACCTTCGCGAAATGCTCGCTGCCCGGCTGGGGGTTCGCACTGCCGTCGAGCTGCCCGAACAGGTTCCGCATCGTGGTGCCGGGTGCCAGCGTGCCCTGGGCGCGGCGGAATCCTCGCTGCACCCAGCGCACCCCGGCGAAGGCCCGGACGTCCTTGAGCAGCATCCGGGCAGCATGGGAGACGGTCAGGGGATCCTCGGCGGCGACCTGCAGCAGCAGGTCACCACCGGTGAAGTGATCCTCGAGGGCGTCGATCGAGAAGGCCGGCAGCGGGGCGAGCCAGCGCGGGGCCTCCCGCCCGGCGCACTCCATCAGGCCCGGCCCGAAGCCGGCGGTGACCGTCAGGCGCGACGGCCGTTCGGCGAGCTCCGGCTCGGTGTCCGCCAGCGCCGCCCGCCCCTGGGTGAGGCGCGCGGCGTCGTCGGTCAGCAGCCGCAGCATCCGCACGATGCCCTCGCGATCCACGCCCCGGTGCAGGTCCAGGGCCAGGAACGTCGCCGACGCGGGCGGAGGGGTCTCGATCCCGGCCTGGTGGACGCCGTGGAAAGGGATCGTCTCCTCGCCGTGCAGCGTCGGGCCGGACTGCCCCGCCGGAGTCGCGGAGGCCGCCGGATCCCGCAGGGCCCGGTCCAGGCCGATCGCGGCGACGCCGACGCCGAGCGTGCCGGCACCGACGGTCCCGGCGCGCAGCAGCTGTCGGCGCCCGGGCCGGTGCAGGGCCGACTCGCTCCGGCCTCCCGGCTGCTGAACAGAGCCCGACCCGATGGGAGCGGGGCCCGGCCCGGCGGGATCGGTGCCGGTGGGAGCGGCGCCGACGGGGTCCTCGCCGTCGGGTCGGTCATCGGCGGGGCCGTGCCGCTCCTGCCGCGTCACGAGTCCTCCTCGTGCCCGGCGTGCTCGCTTCCGCCGTCAGAGGCCTCCGATCCCTCCCCGTCGCCGGGGGAGTAGTGCTCCTGGGCACCGGTGAAGTCCTTGACGGTGGCGGTGAACGGGTGCTCCGTGCCCTCGGAGAAGACCAGCGTGAGCTGCACCTGGTCCCCGGGGCGCAGCGGCTCGGTGAGGTCCATGAGCATGAGGTGGTGCCCACCGGGCTCGAGCACGAGCTCCTCGCCGGCGGGAAGTTCGAAGCCGCCCTCCTTCTCCTGCATGCTCATGCCGCCCGAGCCGTCGGGGGAGGTCTCGTGCAGCTGGACCTCGCGCGAGGCCGACGTGGTCGCGCCGGTCAGGACGAGATCGCCGGAGGTGCCGTTGGTGATGGCGCCGAAAGCTGCCGTCATGCCGTCCTCGGCGGCCTTGACCCAGGGATCGGAGACCGCGATCGTGCCGGAGGCGGTGGCCTCGGCCCCGCCGCCGTCGGAGCCTGCGGTGACGTCGTCGGGATCTGCGGTCTCGGCACCACCGGCGCCGCAGGCGGCCAGGGGCAGCACCACCAGGGAGGCGAGCGCGCCTCGTCGGGAGAGGCCGCCGATGGAACCCGTGCGGACGGGCCGAGCGCGATGGAGGGCAGGGGCGGGAAGATTGCGGGACATCAGGGGTCCTTCCAGGAGGCTCCCGAGATCCGCCGGGCGGCAGGGCGCAGGCGGTGGGGAGCGTGAGGGACCGCCCGGGCGTCGGGCCGGGGCGGGATGATCGACCGGGAGGGCGACCTGAGGGACGGCGCGGCGCGCCGCCGCGGCTCAGGCGGCCAGGACCCACGGCGGGCCGCGCCGCAGCTGAGGAGTGCGGACGGCGCGCCGGGCGGGGCGCACGTGGGCGGTCTCGGGGACCACCCGCGCCGGGGCCGGCAGCGGGGATGTCGGGGCCGGGACGAGGGCGTACGGACGGCGCAGGACTCCCAGGAGCTGCCTGGCCAGGGAGAAGGAGTGCCACAGCATGGCCTCGCCGCGATGCAGCAGCAGCGCCGTGACGAGGGCTGCGACGAGGTGCCACAGCAGCATCCACAGATCGGCGTGGGAGCCGTGCAGGGTGTGCTCGGCGGCGGAGGCGACCCCTGAGTGCCCTGCATGGGCGGCAGGGCCGGCGTCGCCGGCACCGGGGCCCGCGAGGTGCGCGCTGTGATCGAGATGCGATCCCGGCGGGGCCACCAGGTGCACGCCGGGGTCCCCGGGGGTGCCGGCCATGAACAGTCCGTGGAACAGGGCCTGGCTCGCCACCACGGCGATGCTCATACGCGCCAGCGAGAAGCGCGACCCGGCCAGCAGGGTGCACGCCGCGACCGAGAGCCACCACGGCAGGGCCACGCCGAGCCATGACGGCATCGCGCCGCCGCCCACCAGGTGGCCGCCCAGGGCGACCGAGGTGGCCAGCGTCGCGGCGACCGTCCCGCGCAGCAGGCGCAGGGGAGAGCGGCTCGAGGACACGTCCTCCATTGTGCCCCTGACTCGTCGTCCCGCGACTCGGCGTGCGCGGTGCATCCCGATCCGCGTCCCGGCCCATGTCGCCGCCCGGGCGCAGGCCGGTCAGCGCGGTCTGCGCTGATCCGTCTCGATGCGGGACGGGTCCAGGTCGGGCACCACCATCACCGGCCCCGCGGCATGATGGAGCACGGAGCGGGAGACCGAGCCCAGCAGGGCGCTGGCGACCCGGCCGTGACCGCGGGTGCCGACCACGACCAGCTGCGCGCGGGCGGAGTGCTCCACCAGCTGCGTCGCCGGGTCCGCCAGCTCGACCTCGCTGGTCACCTCCAGATCCGGGAACTTCTCGCGCAGCGAGTCGGCGTAGCCGGTCAACTCATCGACCAGCTCCTGGCGGTGCTGCTCGATCATCCCGGGATCCGGGACCGACATCCCGTAGCCTCCGCCCCAGTTGTCCGGCGGAGGCATCGCCATGACCAGGTGCAGCGGTGCGTTCCGGCTCTGTGCTGCCTTGGCCGCCAGGAGGACGGCGACGTGGCTGCGTGGGGAGCGATCCGCGCCGGCCACCACGGGGGCGTCGTCCTTCTCCGGGGCGAAGCGCTCCGCCCCCTCGCCGGTCCCGATCTTGTAGTGCCGCGGGACGACGACGGTGGGGCAGTGGGCGTGGGCGGGCAGCGCCGAGGAGACCGAGCCCAGCAGCCGACCGAGGAAGCCGCCCCGGCCGCGCGCGCCGACCACGGCCAGCTGGGCGTCGGCCGAGAGGCGCACGAGGACTCCGGCGGCGTCGCCTTCCTCGATGCCCAGATTGACCGGGTCCGGGTAGCCGCGCAGGTGCGCCCGGGCCTCCTCCAGCACCTCCTCGGCGGCCGCCTTGCGGGCGTCCCCCTCGGTCTCCGGGGGCATGGAGGCGATGTTGGCGTAGACCATCGGCGGCACCGTGTAGGCGGTGATGACGCTGAGACGGGTCTCGAGGCGCTGCGCGGCGCGGGCCGCGTAGTGCAGGGCCAGGACCGCCTGGTCGGACCCGTCGAAGCCGACGAGGACGCCGAGGTCGCGGCCGGCGGTGTCGTCGGGGTCGGACGAGTCCGAGGTGCGGATGTCGTCGTTCATCACAGCCTCCTGCCGGGGGCTCTCGAAGCCCGACGACGGTGCCCCCGTGGTCGGCCGCCGCCGATGTCCCCATCGTAGCGATGGTTCCGGACGCGGGAGCGGCGGAGGTCCCGGGATTCCGCGGAGGTCCCGGATTCCGCAGAGCTCCCGAGAAGATGCGGCATTCGCGGGGGCGCTGGACCCGGGCGGGTCTACGCTCGAGGTCGTGGACCTCCTCTTCACCACCACGACGATCGAGTGGCGCGGCCCCGCGCCGTTCGTGTTCGCCCCCGTGCCCGAGGAGGAGGCCGACGCGATCGGCGCGATCTCCCGCGAGGTCACCTACGGGTGGGGCTGCATCCCGGCGACCGTCCGCATCGGCGGCACCGAGTTCACGACGTCCCTGTTCCCGCGCGAGGGCGGGTACCTGGTGCCGGTCAAGGTCGTCGTCCAGCGCGCCGAAGACGTCGACGTCGGCGACGAGATCGAGGTCCGGCTGCTCATCGGCGAGGCCTGAGACGGGGCCGACGGGGCCGACGGGGCCGACGGCCGACGCGCCGCGCCTTCCGTCGGGTTCAGCGAGTTCCCTCGGCCGCCGGGGTCGTGCTGGGACGTCGCCGCGCGGTCACACCGCCGGCTGATCCGGCAGGTCGAGCTCGTCGGCGTAGCGGGAGCGCAGCTCCTCCCAGCCGTGCTCGAGCGCCTCCCGGCCCACGATCCGGTCCTGGCCGAGACCCTCCAGGCGTGCATCGAGCACGGCCAGGCACACATGCCAGCTCGCCAGATAGGTCGGCGCGTCCTGGGGCGCGGCCACCTTCATCATCAGCGTCAGACGGGCCTCGTCGACCAGCCACTCCAGCACGTCCTCGCCCCAGCGGTGCGAGAGGGCGTGGTCGCCCGCGGTGGCCAGCACGTCCGTGGTCACCGGGTCCGCCTCCGGGGTCTCCCGGGACAGCATGGGGCCGACCTCGGTCATGGGCCGTTCGGGCACGATGGGGGACCAGGTGGCCAGGAGCTCGGGGTCGGTGAGGTGCGCCCAGATCTGCTCGGCGGTGCCGGCGAGGTCGACCTCCAGGATCACGGCGTCCTCCGTGAGGTCCACCGCGACGGGGAGATCCGCGATGCGCTGGTCGATGTCGGATGCGGTCACGGGGGCTCCTTCCGGGCGCCGCGGCAGGCGGCGCGGACGATGTCCGCTCATTGTCCACCCGTCCCGTCGGCCCCGGGCGGGACCTGCGCCGCCCGGGGCCGCGTCATCGGGCGTCGAGGCGGGACATCGGCGAGGCCGGAGGTCAGAGCGCGATGACGCCCGGCAGATGCGCGGCGGGCACGGCGGGCCGTGAGGAGGGAGCGGACTCCGCCGGGTCGGCCGCGGGATGGCGTGCCGAGCCGCCGGCCACGGCGCCGAGATGGACGACGCCAGGGATCTCCTGGGCGCGTCGGTCGGCCGCGGCGTGGAGGCGCTGGACGATGTACTGCGCGGCAGGATTGCGCTCGACGGTGCGGCGCACCTGCACGCGCAGTCGCCGCCGGGGCGCCGGCGGATCGAGCGGGATCGCCACGATGTCCGGGCGCAGGTCCTGCGCGATCACGGAGGGCTGGACGCTGATGTGGTCGCCGGTCGCGACGAATCCCAGCACCGTCGCGAAGTCGTCCGGATTCACGTCGACACAGGGGGAGAAGCCGGCGGCGCGGCAGGCCGCGCCGATCCGGTCGAACCAGAAGGAGTCCAGGGGGTCGTCCGTGACCCAGGACTGCTCGGCGAGGTCCTTCAGCGGCAGGCTCGCACGGTCGGCGAACGGATGCTCCCTCGCGACCAGCGCCACGTAGCCCTCCTCGAGGAAGTCCTGGACGGCCCAGTCCTCGAGAGCGGCGTCGGAGGTGCCCTCACCCACGATGATGTCCATCCCGTCCGCGGCGAGGTCCTCGCAGCTGCAGTCCCGCAGGACCAGCTCGAGCCCGAGATCCGGGTAGCGCCGGCGGAGGTCGCGGGCGAGCTCCGGGATCCAGGTGGAGGCGATGGAGGTGGCGTAGCCGAGGCGCAGAGTTCCGGTACGGCCGGAGCGCAGGTCCGTCGCGGTCCGCTCGAGGGCGGCCAGGGCGTCGAGCGCGGTACCGGCCTCCGCGGCCAGGATCCGGCCGTGCGCGGTGACGGTGATCCCGCGACCGGTGCGCTCGATCAGATCGAGTCCGGTCTCCCGCCGCAGCGCGGACAGGTGCTGGCTGACGGCCGAGGGGGTGTAGCCGAGCGCCTCGGCGCTCGCCCGGATGCTGCCGGTCTCGACGACCGAGCGCAGGACGCGGAGCTTGACGGGATCGAGCATGCCGCGACCCTACCTCTGTTCAGCTGGACTGAACAGAGGGGTGCGAATCATCGCTTGTCCTGAAGGGTCAGGGGATCCAGGATCGAGGCATGTCTTCCGCATTGACCGGCCTCGTCCTCATCCTGCTCATCGCCGTCGTCACCGTCGCCCTCGGGGCGCTCACCCGGCTGCTCGCCTCCCGCGTCGTGGCCCCGCGCGAGCTGCGAGACGTCCCGCTGACGCCCCGCGAGCGCATCGCCCTCGGCCATGAGGCGATCGCCCGCGACCTGCAGCCCGACGACGTCCATCCCATCGCCCGCACCGCCTCGCGGGAGGCAGGGGCGGCACGGGCTCCTCGTCCCGTCGAGCATCAGGACCTGGCGCTGCGCCATCCCGAGATCGCCGCCCACGTCCTCCGCTGAGCGACGGGCGCCGGTCTGTCGGGACGGTCGGCGACCGAGCAGGATGCGCTCAGCCCTTCCGAGGGCCGAAGCGCGGCGCGGGCAGCGGGGGAGCCGTCGCGGCCGGCGTCTGCTCCAGCAGCGCGAGCGCCTCGGTGACGCCGCGCTGGAGCTGCGGGTCCTCGCCTCCCACCCACGCGTTCGGCGGCAGGGGCACCTCGATGTCGGGCTCGACGCCGTAGTTCTCGATGTCCCAGTCCTCGCCCTGGAACCAGCTGGCGTACTTCGGCTGCGTGACGCCGGTGCCGTCGACCAGGTCGTAGCGGCCGTCGATGCCGATCACGCCGCCCCAGGTGCGCATGCCGACGATCGGGCCGATCTCCATCGCCCGCGCGACGGCGTTCACGATGTCGCCGTCGGAGCCGGCCTCCTGATTGGTCACCAGCACCACCGCGCCGCGCGGGGCGAACTGCGGGTAGGTGCCCGGCGTCTCGTGGCGCGGGTAGTCCCAGGACAGCACCCTCCGCGCCAGCCGGTCGGTGACCAGCTGCGAGGTGTGGCCGCCGCTGTTGTAGCGCACGTCGACCACGATGCCCTCCTTGGTGGAGGCCTCCCGCAGATCACGGTGCATCTGTGCCCAGCCGGAGGAGACCATGTCGGGGATGTGCAGGTAGCCGAGGCGGCCGTCCGAGAGCTCATCGACCAGGGCGCGCCGCGAGGCGACCCAGGCCTGGTAGCGCAGCGGGGCGTCGTCGGCGAGCGGGGTGACGGCGACACGGCGCTCGACCCCGTCGCGCTCGAGCACCAGCTCCGTCGGGGTGTCCGCGGAACCGACCAGCTGACCCAGCACGCCCCCGCCGCCGGGGCCGACGTCGCGGCCGTCCACGCGCACGATCGCATCGCCCACCTGCGCGGCCACGCCCGGTGCGAGCAGCGGGGAGCGGGCGTCGGGGTCCGAGGAATCCCCGGGCAGGATGCGGTCGATGATCCAGCGCCCGTCGCGGGGGACGATGTCGGCCCCCAGGTAGGCCGGCAGCATCGGGGGGTCGGCCTGGTAGACGCCGCCCATCACGTAGGCGTGGGAGGTGCCGAGCTCACCCTGGACCTCCCACATCAGGTCCTGGAAGTCGTCCTCGGTGACCACCCGCTCGATCACCGGGTCGTACCAGGAGGTCATCGCGTGCCAGTCCATGCCGTCCATGTCCGCGCGCCAGTACTGCTGCGCCATGATCCGGTAGTTGTCCCAGAGCATCCCGCGACGCTCCTTGACCGGGTCGACGAACAGCCGCAGGCGCCCGGTGTCGATGGTCACCCGGGCGGGGTCCTCGTCCTCGACCTTGCGGGAGGCCGGGACCTGCACCCAGCTCTCGCCCTGCTTGATGACCAGGGACTCCCCGTCGCCGGAGACGGCGAGATCGGTGACGGACTCGGCGAGCACGGTGAGCTTGCGGTCGGCCAGGCCCCAGTGCTCGAGGGTCGGCCTGGGCTCGTCCCCCTCGACGCCCGCGCGGGCGGAGCCCAGCACGCCCTGCTGCGGATGACGCAGCCACACGAAGCCGCCGCTGACCGCACGCAGGTGCGAGTAGGAGCCCGAGAGCACGGGGAAGGGCACCAGGCGCTCCTCGATGGCGTCCAGGTCCACGCGGGTGGCCGGCGGTTTCGTCGCCTCGTCGGCCCCGGAGGGGCTGGTGACGCCGGCCGGGTGATCTGCGGCCGAGCCGGTGCCGGAGGCCGCGGCATGCGCTCCCGTCGCGCCGTGACCGGCGGAGTCCGTGTCGCTGGACTTCTGGGCGGACTTGTCGTCCTCGGCGCTCGCGCCCCAGCCGTCGGCCTGCGGCCCGAAGGGATCGGGCGTCGAGCGCTCGAGCGGGATCAGGAAGGGCCGCTCGGCGTTGACGAAGCCGAGGTCGAAGACCATGTCGTCGTAGACCGTCTCGAAGGTGCGCAGCGACAGCAGCGCCAGGTGCTTGCCGTCGGCGCTGAAGGCCGGCGCGGCGTCCTGGTACTTGCCCGAGGTGAGCGCGCGGCCCATCGGCTCGGCGTCCTCGGTGTCCGAGATCATCAGTCGGCTGACCATCCACGAGTTCGGCTCGGACCACACCAGCCAGCGGCCGTCCGGGGACCAGGCCAGATCCGCGACCTCGCCGCCGGTGGAGCGCCCCACCTCGCGCACGTGGTCGAGACGGGGTGCCTCCGGGGCGCTCTCTCCCTCCTGCTCCCACGGGGAGGAGCCGCTGCTCGACGGGGCCGCGGAGGTCGTCGCCGGATCGGTCAGGCCGCGCAGCGTCACCAGGCGCACCACGTTGTCATGGGTGGAGATCGCGACCTTGGAGCCGTCGGGGGAGGGGATCGCGTGCAGGATCCGGCCGACGTCGCCGAGGGCGAAGCGGATCTCCTCGCCGCCCCCGTCCAGACGGGCCAGGCCCAGCACGTCGGAGCCGACGCCGCCCGTCTCCCGGTCCGCGAGGGCCTCCGCGTCGGTGACGAACAGGGCGAAGGGGGAGCGGCCCAGCGGACGGACCTCGCGCAGCCGCAGGCCGCAGGTGCCCGCGAGCAGCCGCGCCGGGCCGCCCCGGTGGGTGAGGGCATGGGCGCCGCCGCGCCACTCGACGACGCTGGCTCGGGCGTCGTGCACCGGACGCATGGCCAGCAGGTTCGCGCTCGGGGAGGCGGGGCGCGGCAGCCGGGCGGCGCCGACGCCGGAGGCCAGGATCTCGACCTCGCGCGGCTCGGCGCCCAGCGAGCCCATCGCGAACAGCCGGCCGCGGGAGGTGAACACGATGGTGCTGCCGTCGGTGGCGGGCTCGCGCAGGTAGCCCTGCTCGGAGGTCAGCGAGGTGTGGGCCTGCAGGTCGGAGCCGTCCAGTGCCACGGACCACAGGTTCGCGGTGGCGCGGTCGGTGCGGGCTGCGGCGGGGCCGGGGGTGTCGGAGGCGAAGATCAGGCGGTCCCCGTGCCAGGCGATGCGCCGCTTGGAGGCCAGGACGTCGTCGAGCAGGTGCTCCCAGCGACGGGCGGCGTGCGCGGCGAGCGGGGCGTCCAGCGCCATGTCCTCGCGGGAGATCCAGAGCTTCGCGGCGGTGCCGCCCTGGTAGTGCTTCCAGGAAGCCTGGTCCCGGCCCGTCGGGGTGGCGACCACGGTGGTGCCCGACGGATGGATCGCGACCTCGCCGGACCGTCCCAGCGGCAGCAGCTCCGCGTGGCCGGCGAGGTCGATCGCCCACAGCTGCGCATCCCGGGCGACGGGAGCGCGGTAGCTGGTGGAGGCGATGACGCGGCCGTCCGGCAGCCAGCCGACGAGCTTCGTGGACGGCTTGCCCCAGGTGGTCAGCCGGCGCGGGGCGGTGTCGCCCTCGGTGGCGATGACCCATACCTCGGGGCCGCCGGAGGTGCGGGAGGTGTAGGCGACGTGAGTGCCGTCGGGGGAGAACCTGGGATGGGCGACGGGGGCGCCCTCGTCGGTCAGGCGCCAGGCGCGACCGCCGGCGAGCGGAGCGAGCCACACATCGTTGGCCGCGGTGAAGACGACGGTGTCGCCGCGGACGTCGGGGTGACGGAGGTAGGCAGCATGAGCAGGGGTCGATGGCATGGTTCAACCCTATGCGTGAGCACCGACACGTCGAAGGGTTTTCCGGGTGCGATCGTGCGCGGTCCGCCCGCTGTTCAGGACAGCGCGGAAGCGATGACGGCGTCGGCCCGGTGCAGGCAGAGGGCGAGATCGCCGCGGGTGGTGCTCTCCTCGCCGGCTCCCTCGGAACCGGCGGAGAGCCCGGGGGCGATGCCGGCGGCCCCGAGCCACCGTGCCGCCGCGCGCGCACTCCAGGGCTCGACCGGGTGCGGGAGGGTGGCGTCGTCCGGGACGTCCCAGCCGGCGCCGGCCAGGGCGGGGCGCAGCAGCGCGGTGAGCATCGTCGCGGTGCCGTCCCGCGTCGCGGTGCGCTCGGGGTGGACCCGCAGGGAGGCGTCGCCCCAGAGCGCACCGCGACCGTGCAGCCAGAGCAGGGCGGCGGCGCGCTCGGGGTCCTCACCGAGGTCGGTGAGCAGTGCGGGGGTCGTCCCGAGGGGGACGACGGGGGAGCCGGCGAAACGGTGCAGCGCCAGGGCCACGTCCCCGCGGGTGACGGGTTCCTCAGGGGCGTAGCGGGACCCTTCCGGCGCCGGTTGCACGCCGGTCGCGTCGGCCCAGTCCATCGCCGCCCGACCCTCGTCCTCTGCCGCTGCGTCGGAGAGTGCGCTGGTGGCGACGAGGCCCGCCGCGCCGCCGCCGCCGGAGGCCGTCGGCGCGCTGCCGTCGCCGCGACTCGACAGCGCTCCGGAGGAGATGGCGGCGGTCACCGCCGCGGCGGTGCCGGCCAGCAGCAGGACCCGACGGGACGGGGCGCGCGGAGCAGCGGCGGACGCTGCTGCGGGAGCCGGAGCACGGGCTGGCGACGGGGTCGCGGCGGCAGGCCGTCCGGGCCTGTCCTCGCGCAGACGAGGCGGCGAGGGACGCCTCATAGCCATCCCAGCTCCCGCATGCGACGCACGAGCGCCCAGCTCACCGCGAGATTTCCCCAGCCGTTGAGGTGGATGCCGTCCGCAGCGACGAGCAGCGGGGGCACGACGCCGCGCTCCAGCGCGTCCTGCGTGCTTCCCTGCTCCAGCAGCGCCAGGGGAGCGAGCGGGGAGCAGCGCAGCCCCGCCTCGCCGGTCAGCAGCTGCTGGAGGTCCAGGAAGTGCTTCCCGTAGCGGCGGGCCTGCTCGGTGTTGACGTCCCCGACGGCGTCCCCGGTCGGCGAGCCGTCCGGATCGGCCTCGGTGCGCCACTGGCCGAGCACCAGGGTGTCCTCCTCGGGCGTCTGGGCGGCGTCCCACATCCTCTGGGTGTCCGACAGCACGCCGGCGACGTCCAGGATGTTGTTCTTGCCCATCCACAGCACCTGTCGGGAGGCGTCGGCGACCTCGGCGAGGGCGGAGGTGAAGACCCCCTCGACCATGTCGCCGAGCAGTGCGCCGCCCGGGTCCCGCGCCGCGTCGTCGGCCGTGAAGAACCAGCTCCCGCTGCTGCCGTCCAGCACGCCCGCGGCCCCGCTGATCGTGCCCGGGATGCGCAGCGGCCCGGCAGGGGCGAGAGCGGGGTCCAGGGCGACGGGCACCTGCACGATGCCGTCCGCGGCCCGGACGCTCTCGCCGATCGGGGTCACGCGCGGGGTGTCCAGGCCGCGCATGAGCAGGGTGTGCGCGGAGCGGGTGGCACCGACCCCGAAGGAATGGACGCTCGCGGGGGCGGCGGAGAGGGCGAGGTGCTCGTGGATGCGGATCGGCAGCGGGGTGGACTCGTCCCCGCCCTCGGAGCACATCGAGGAGGAGCCCCACAGCGTCAGCGCCCGGGGGTCGGGCTCGGCGCCCAGCAGGCGGCGGGAGGTCTCCGTCCCGGTGGGATCCGAGGAGGGTGCTGCGGGGAGGGGAGCGCCGGGCGCGGCCGGGAGGACGGCGGGCTGCGGCGCGGGCATTCCGGTCCTCCGTCGGCGAGGCGGGACGAGTGCTCCGACCGGCACTCACGAGGGACCACTGTACGGGAGGAGACCCCTGACGGGCAGGGTTTTCGCTGTGATGGGCACCGGCTCGCGGGGCCGGTGGCCCGCGGCGTGCTCGCGTCACCGCCAGTCGTAGTCGACGACCACCGGTGCGTGGTCCGAGAGCCGCTCGCCGCGGAACGCCCGATCGACCTCGGCGCGCACCGCGCTGCGGGCGAGACGGGGCGCGGCGAGGTGGTAGTCGAGGCGCCAGCCCGAGTCCTTCGCGAAGGACTGCCCCAGCCACGACCACCAGGAGTACGGACCGTCCTGGTCGGGGTGGAGCCGCCGCACCACGTCGACGAGGGTGCGCGGGGAGAGCTGCCGGCCGAACCACTCGCGCTCCTCCGGGAGGAACCCGTCATTGCTCTGGTTCCGTCTCCAGGCCGCGAGGTCCTGCCGCGTGTGCGCGATGTTCAGGTCGCCCATCAGCAGGAACTCTCGGCCCTGCGCCGCGGCCGCCCGGCGGGTCCGGGTCAGGTAGCGGGAGAACGCCGCCATGAAGGTCATCTTGCGGGCGTATCGCGCACCGCCGTCGGGTGCCTCGCGCATCCGTTCGGGCCGCTGGAGGTGCGCGGGCAGGCCGCCCTTGGGCAGGTAGAGGCACGCGATCGTCAGCGGTGAATCGGCGAGATCGACCTCGAGGTAGCGCCCCGCCGTGGCGAAAGGGCCGAGGCCGCGGGCGAGCGGGACGTGGTCGGGGGAGGGGACGAGCTCGAGGGCGCCGTCGCCGTCCGTCGGGGTGCCGACCAGCGCCGTCCCGCTCCACGTGCGGACCGCCGCGGGCGCATGCCGCGTGAGCACGGCGACGCCGTTGCGGCCGGGCAGGGAGCCGGTGTCGAGGGCGACGTGGTGGTCGCCGAACGCCCCTGCGGGAAGCTTGTCGACCTGCGCCCGGACCTCCTGGAGGGCCACGACGTCGCAGTCCCGGCCGGCCAGCCAGTCGCCGAACCCTCGCCGGTGCGCGGCGCGGATCCCGTTGATGTTCGCGGTGGCGATGCGGAGCATGGCCCGAGGGTACGTCGTGCTCCGGCGAGCGGCTCCGCGTCTGTCAGGTGATCGGCTCGCCGGCGACCGGGCCCTCCGTGTTGGGTTTCCAGCCCAGCGCCGGGGCGACGTGCTGCGCGAAGCTCTCGAGGATGTGCAGGTTCAGCTCCACCCCGGCCTGCGAGGGGATCGTGAGCAGGAGGGTGTCGGCGGACTGCACCGCGGCATCGGCCTGCAGCTGCTCGACCAGTTGATCCGGCTCGCCGGTGTAGGTCCTGCCGAAGGTGGAGCGGTGCCCGTCGATGATGCCGATCTGGTCGGCGCCGTCGCCCGGGCGCAGCCCGAACAGCATCCGATCCTGCTCGGTGACGATCGGGAACACGCTGCGGGAGACCGACACCCGTGGGGTGTGGTCGTGGCCGGCCTCGCGGAACGCCTCGCGGTAGACGTCGATCTGTTCGGCCTGCAGGTCGCCGAAGGCGGCGCCGGTGGCCTCGGTGAGCAGGGTCGAGCTCATGAGGTTCAGACCCTGGGCACCGGTGCGCTCGGCCGTCTCGCGGGAGCCGGCGCCCCACCAGATCCGGCGGACCAGATCGGGGGAGTGCGGCTCGATGCGCAGACCCTGACCGGGCTGCACCGGGGCGCCGTAGGGGTTCTCCGCGGCGCGCGCCATCGGCTCACCCTGAATAGCCTGGAGGAACGCGGCGAACTTCGCGTGGGCGATGTCCGCGCCGCGCGGATCGGTCGAGCCGGAGTAGCCGAAGGACTCCCAGCCGCGGTCGGCCGGCTCGGGGCTGCCGCGGGAGACGCCGAGGGCGAGCCGGCCGTCGGCGATGAGGTCGAGGGCTGCGGCCTCCTCGGCGAAGTACAGCGGGTTCTCGTAGCGCATGTCGATCACGCCGGTGCCGACCTCGATGCGCTGCGTGCGGGCGGCGATGGCCGAGAGCAGCGGCATCGGAGAGGCGGACTGCTGGGCGAAGTGGTGGACGCGGAAAGAGGCGCCGTTGACGCCGAGCTCCTCGGCGCCGACGGAGATGTCGATCGCGTCGTGCAGCATCTGACGAGCGCTGAGCCCGCCCTGGGCGGGACTGCCGCCGTAGTGGCCGAAGCTGAGGAATCCGAAGGCTCGCATGCGTCGAGTCTACAAGATGGTTGAGCGTTGAACTAGAGCCGTGGGTGGGGTGGTGCAACGGACGGGCCGGATCGCCGGGGTGATCTCCCCGGTGATGGCGTGCCGAGATCTGCTGATCATCGCCCGGCCTCGTCGGCCCCGCCCGTGGAGGCCCTGCTGCCTCGTTCCGCGGGAGCTCGTTCCGCGGGGGCTCGTTCCGCAGGAGTCAGCCTCGCGGGCTCTCGGCCGGGACCACGAGCGCCCACAGGACCCCGAAACGGTCCGTGACCTGCCCGTAATGATCGCCCCAGGGGGCGAGTTCGAAGGGCATGGCGATCTCTGCTCCGGACGAGGTCAGCGTCTCGAGGAGAGCATGCGCCTCGTCGACGCTCTCCAGCCCCACGAGGAACGAGTAGACGTCGGACCCGAGTGGGGGCAGCTCGTCCCCCGGGGCGGCGATGCCGTCGCCGCCGGCCAGCGTCACCAGGCCGCCGTCGAGCTGTGCGTGCGCGGTCGCGCCGGGCGGCGGGGAGAAGGGGAAGCCCTCGGTGGGGAAGTCGTCGTACGACATGAGGTCCAGCTCGCCGCCGAAGACCTCGCGGTAGTACTCGAAGGCCTCGGCGGCATTGCCGGGAAAGCTGATGTAGGGCGTGAACTGCGGAGCAGGCATCGGAGCGTCCCTCGTCGTCGTCATCGGCCGCGGGTCGGCCGTGCGTCACAGTGTGACACGCGTCACTGTCGGCGGAAAGGCTCGGGTCGCCCCGCCGGCCGACCGACGGAGATCGTCGTGCGGGTCAGGTCGCCGGTGGCCGCCCGTGGTGAGCCACCGGCGCCCTGAGCCGGCCGGTCCGTCCCGGTCCGGAGCGATCAGTCCTGATCGGCCTCGGTGGACTCGGCGGGCCGGGCGCCCAGCTCGGCGTCCAGGCGCAGGATGCCCGAACCGTCGTCGCCGATCAGCTGCACACGACCGATGATCTCGGAGACGGTGGCCTCCTCCTCGATCTGCTCGTCGACGAACCAGTTCAGCAGCGGGCGGGAGTCGTAGTCCCCCTCCTTGTCGGCGCTGCGGTACAGCTCGCGGATCGCCTCGGAGACCTTCTGCTCGTGGGCGAGGGAGGCCTCGAAGATCTCCAGCACCGACAGGCCCGGCGTCACGCCCGGCGCCGCGATGGCACCGATCGCCGCATGGTTGTCGCGGTCCGAGACGTGCTGGATGAACTTGTTGGCGTGGACGATCTCCTCGTCCGCCTGGTGGCGCAGCCACGCGGCGATGCCGGGGAGGTCCTGCTCGTCGGCCTCGATGGCCAGCTGGCGGTACGTCATCGAGGCCTCGAACTCGAGGGTGATCTGGTCCTGGAACTTCTTCTCAAGGTCATTGCTCATCTTCATGAGCTCGACGATAGCCCTGGTCGTGGCGCTTGTCAGCCATGGAAAGGCTTGCCTCGCCATCACGCGTGCGGTGCATCGGAGCGCGCGCGGAGGTGGTCACGAGGTGAGCCGGGGGCGATCGACGGGTCGGCCGAGGACCTCGAGTCCGTCCGGCCCGCCATCCTCGAGAAGCGCAATGCCGAGGTCCACTCCCTGCCCTGGATGGTCGCCGTCGTGCCCCTGGGCGGGGAGTCGGCCCCGAGCACTACCGCCCCGAGCGGGAATCGGGGCCGACCCGAGGATCACCCCCAGCAGATGCAGAACGGGTGCCCAGCCGGATCGGCGAAGACGTGGAAGCCGTCAGCGGCCTCCGGGTCGTCCGACCGCTGCAGCAGGCTCGCTCCGAGCCCGGCGACCTCGCGGCACGCGGACTCGACCTCGTCCCGCGCCACATACAGGTCCCAGTGGAGCTGCTGCCGCTGGCGATCGGGCGACGTTCCGGGCCATTGCGGGGGGACGTGATCCGGGGCGAGCTGCACTCCGAGCACGGTCTCGCCGTCGACCTGGATGTCGCGCCAGTCGGGGTAGGCGCTGTTCTCGGTCGAGGCGCGGACGGTCCCGCCCAGCACGGCGGCCCAGAAAGCGGCCTCGGTGTCGATGTCGGAGGCGTCCAGGACGATGAATCGGGTCATGATGCGCACGGGGGGAACTCCTCGTCGTGGTGGAGAGGGTCGTCGCCAGTGTCCCAGTGTCCAGGTGTCCCAGTGTCCAGGTGCCCAAGTCCCCCGGCGCGGCCCCTACTCCACGAGTTTGCCGCGCGGGGAGTCGTCCAGGGGTGCGGCGGCAAGATCCCGCAGCGGCCCCGGCACCTCTGACAGGGGCTCGAACCCGACCTTCCCGCTCAGCGACCACACGAAGTTCCCGCGCAGCTGCGGATCCTGCTCGGGGAAGTCCGTGCGGTTGTGGCAGCCGCGGGTCTCGCGGCGCTCGAGCGCGCACTCGAGGGTGGCACGGGCGGCCAGCAGGGAGCCCTGCAGATCGAAGGCGTGGGCGAGGTCGTCGAACCCGGCGACGTCCGGGTGAGCGGTGACGTGCTCGGCGCGCTCCTCGAGCCGGGAGAGTCTCTCCAGCCCCTCGAGCAGGCCGGCCTCGTTCCGCACCACCCCCGCGTGGGCGGTCATCACGTCCCGGACCTCGCGCTGCAGCCGGCGAGGCACCTCGATCCCGTCCCCGGCCAGCAGCGCCGTCTGCTCGGCGCGCGCCTCGGCGACGACGTCGGGGTCGCGGCGCACGCTGGTGCGTCCCGCGGCGAACTCCGCAGCCGCACGCCCGGTGATCCGCCCGTACACGAGCAGCTCGATGAGGGAGTTCCCGCCGAGACGGTTCGCGCCGTGCAGCCCCGAGGAGGCCTCCCCGATCGCGTACAGCCCGGCGACGCCCGTGCCGTGGTCGTCGGGGTGCACCCAGACCCCGCCCATCGAGTAGTGGGCGGTGGGGGCGACCTCGATCGGCTTCTCGGTGATGTCCAGCATCTGCAGGTCGATCAGCGTGCGGTAGACCCGGGGGAGCGTGGCCAGGATCTGCTCGCGCGGGAGGTGGGAGACGTCCAGCAGCACGCCGCCGCGCTCGGTCCCGCGGCCCTCGAGGATCTCCGTGTGGTTCGCCAGAGCCACCCGGTCGCGGGTCGACAGCTCCATCCGGTCGGGGTCGTAGTGCTCCATGAAGCGCTCGCCGAGGGCGTTGCGCAGCACGCCGCCCTCCCCTCGGGCGGCCTCGGAGACCAGGGTGCCGGCCGCGTCGTCGGGCTCCAGCAGCCCCGAGGGGTGGAACTGGATCAGCTCCGCATCCCGGATCCGGGCCCCGGCGCGGGCGGCGAGCCGGAAGGAGTCGCCGGTGTTCTCGTCGCGGCGCGAGGAGGTGACGCGCCAGATGCGGGTGTGCCCGCCGGCGGCGAGGATCACCGCGTCCGCATGGATCTGCACGCCGTGGCCGGTGACGACGTCGAAGCCGTAGGCACCGAAGATGGTGCCGTCGGCGACCAGCAGGCGGGTGATGTAGACCGTGTCGATCACGGGCACGTCGAGCTCCGCGGCCCGGCGCAGGAGGGTCCGTTGGATCTCCAGGCCCGTGTAGTCGCCGGCGAAGCAGGTGCGGCGGTAGGTGTGGGCGCCGAAGAAGCGCTGGGAGAGTCGGCCGTCGGACTCCCGGGCGAAGGGCATCCCCCAGCGCTCGAGATCTTCGATGCCCTGGACGGCGCCGTGCGCGACGGTCTCGACGATCGCCGGATCGGCCAGGTAGTAGGACTCCCGCAGGGTGTCGGCGGCGTGCTGCTGCCACGAGTCCTCGGGATCCATGGTGCCCATCGCCGCGTTGATGCCCCCGGCGGCGAGGGTGGTGTGGGCGTCGTGGCGTCGTCGCTTCCCCACGGTCAGCACCTCGACCCCGCGTTCGGCGAGTTCTATGGAGGCGCGCAGCCCGGCGCCGCCGGTGCCGATGACGAGGACGGACGTGGTGATCAGACGGTCGGTGGGGGCGTCGGTGCTCATGGCCTCCACGCTAGGGACGCCCCATCTATAGCGCTAATGCAAATGTGGTCAGCAATCCATACCGTTACGCTATGGCGCATGAGAGGGGAGCACCTCAGTGCCTTCGAGGCCGTCGCCCGACTGGGCACCTTCACGCGCGCCGCCGAGGAGCAGTTCGTCGCCCAGCCCTCGCTGTCTCGGCAGATCAGGTCCCTGGAGGCCGAGCTGGGCGCTGCACTGTTCCGACGGGGCCGTCGAGGTGCGGAGCTGACCGACGCCGGACGCGTGCTGCTTCCGATCGCCCGCCGGATGCTGGCTGACGCCGAGGTCGTCCGGAGCGAGCTCGACGAGCTCGCGGGCCTGCGTCGGGGACGGGTACGACTGGGAGCGCCGCCGACGCTGTGCGTCTCCCTCGTCGCCGACGTGCTGGCCGTGTTCCACGACCGCTTCCCGGGCGTCGACCTCGAGGTCAGCGAGGCAGGTTCGCTCTCCGTGGTCGACCAGCTGGTGACGGGGGAGCTCGACCTGGCCGTGATCGTCACGCGCGGCGGATCACCCCGCATCGACGGGGCCGAGCTGATCCCCCTGCTCGAGGAGCGCCTGGTGGTGGCCTCCTCGGCGGCGGCCCCGGCGCCGGGCGGAGCCGAGGGGCCGGCGGCGGGGCTGACGCTGACCGAGCTCGCCGATCTCCCGCAGGTCGCCTTCCACCGCAGCTACGATCTGCGCGCCGCCACCGATGCCGCGTTCGCCTCCGCGGGTCTCACGCCGACGGTGGCGGTCGAGGGCGCGGAGATGGATGCCGTGCTGCGATTCGTCGAGCGGGGCATCGGAGTCGCCGTGGTCCCGGCGATGACCGTGCTGGATCGCCCGGGTCTGCGCAGCATCCCGCTGGTGGAGCCGGTTCTGGAGCGCACCGTGAACCTGGCCCGCCGTCCCGAGGTGCGGCTGTCCACGGCGGCGACGGCGATGCAGCAGCTGGTGTTCGAGAGGGTGGGACGGATGGAGGTGCCCGGCGTGGTCGGTCCCGCCCGGTGAGGTCGGCGCGGCGGGTCGTCGCGAGCCGGGGAGCGGCCAGGGCGCGGGCCGCCTCAGCGGCGCCTCTGCTCCGGCGGTGCGCCGAGCGTCCGACCGGGCAGGAACTGCCCTGCGTGGACCGCATGCCGCACACGCGGCCGGCTCTCCGCAGGCCGATCCTGCCCGTCGGCCGTGCCGGGGCCCGCCCGCGCCCTGGCCAGCAGCTCGTCCATCCGGGCCACGGCCTCCCGGGCCACCTCCGCGACCGGCAGGCGCACGGTGGCCAGGCCGATCAGATCCAGCCCGTCGCCCATGCCGTCGAAGCCCACCGTGCTGACGTCCTCGGGCACTCGCACCCCGCGCTCGGCCGCGGCGCGCAGGAGTTCCAGCGCGACGTAGTCCACGGGGCAGACGATGCAGCTCAGAGGCTCGTCCCGAGCCGCATCGAGAGCCCGACCCACCCCCTGCTCGACCGGCAGCAGCTGCACCTCGCGGGACCGGACCCCGAGCTCGCGGCAGCGCTCGAGAAGACTGCGCATGCGCAGCTCGAACACCCGCGAATAGAGCAGGGGCGCGCTCAGCACCGCGATCCGGCGATGTCCCGCCGCCGCGATCTCCTCGGCGACCCGGCGGCCATGGGCGCGCTCGTCGTAGCTGACGGACTCGATCAGCGGGTGGTCGTTCGGGCGGCCGACGATCATCAGCGGGAGCGTGGTGACCGTCTCGACGAGGTCCTCGGCAGCGGCCACCCCCGTGCCCACGAAGATCCCGGCGACCCGCTGCCCGCGCAAGCGATCCAGCCCCTCGACCTCGGCGGTCCCGTAGTCGTGGCGGAAGGCCGTGACCGAGATCAGAGTGCGCCCAGCGGCCTCGACCGCACGATTCATCTCCGCGTGGAGATGTCCGTACGCGGGGTTCGTGGCATCGCGGATCAGGAGCCCCAGCTGGCGTCCGTGACGCATCGCGAGGCCGCTGGCGACCAGGTTGGGCACATACTCCAGCCGCTTCGCGGCCTCGTGCACCGCGATCACCGCATCAGGGGAGACGCGCTCGCCGCCGCCCTGGAACACGCGGGAGACCGTCGAGCGCGAGACACCGGCGGCGCGCGCCACGTCCTCCATCGTCGGTGGTCGGCTCATGGCCTGCGCTCATCCCCCTGGGTCGACCGGGCGGCGCCCCCTCGGCGGGCACCTCCCCGGGTCCGGGCGGCGATCCGCGTATCCAGCGCAGGGTAGCGCAGCGCGGAATGCCCGCGCGGGCCGACGGGTGGCCGGCGGGTGAAACCTGGGAGCGCGGAGTCGCGAGGGATCGCGCGAGGACGGAACAGTCGGCGACGCGTCGATGAACGCTCGGTGGACGGGGCCCCCGAAAGGCCCCGTCCTGCGGGGCCGGGGCCCCCTCGACCGGGTGTGGGAGCGCTCCCACCTGGGCTGACAGCGGATGTTCACGGTCGGTTCACCACGGCGTCCCTCCTGGTGGTGCCCAGGACGAGGTGGTCCTTACGGTGTGAGCGGTCGACGACGCCGGGCCCGTCCGAACTCCGGATCCGCCCTCCGACCAGGAAGCTGGGAGCGCTCTCATGACACTCGCCGTCCGACCGCACCCCGACCCGGGCCGCTCGGCCCCGCGAGGGGCCGACGGAGGCGCCGGTGCCGCGGGCCCCGGCGCCGAGACACCGGGCACCCGCGGTGCGAGCTCCACCCCCCCCCGGCCCCGGGCCTCCCCGCAGCGCCGCCGGCGTCGGCGCCGGGACGCGATGCTGTTCGGCGCGCTGATCGCCCCGAACCTGATCGCGATCATCGTCTTCTCCTACTACCCGGCCCTCTACAACATCGGCCTCAGCGTCATGGAGTGGGACTTCGTGGCGCCGAGCCCGGAGTTCGTGGGGTTGGAGAACTATGTCGACCTGCTGACCGACCCGAGCTTCGGGCAGGTCCTGCTGAACACGCTCATCTTCACCGGGGTGAGCGTGGTCGGCTCGATCGTCGGCGGTCTGCTGCTGGGAAGCCTGCTGGCCACCAAGGTCCCGCTGACCGGCTTCGCGCAGACCATGGCCTTCGCCCCGCACATGCTCCCCGGAGCGGCCGTCGGCATCCTGTGGCTGTTCATGTTCGACCCGAACTACGGGCTGTCGCGCTGGGCGTTCTCCCTGGTCGGCGCCGCGTCTCCGGATTGGACCACCACCTCGGACTGGTCGCTGTGGGCGATCACCATCGCCTACACCTGGCAGCGCCTCGGCTTCGTGACGGTCATCTGCTACACCGCGATCCTCGATCTGCCGAAGGACCTCTACGAGGCGGCCGCGCTCGACGGGGCCCACGGCGGGAAGCTGCTGCGCCACCTGACCCTGCCGCTGCTGAACCCGATCATCGTCTTCCTCTCGATCACCGGCATCATCTCCGCGGCCCAGGCCTTCGACATCATCTCGATCATGACCAGCGGCGGGCCCGGGGTCTCGTCCAGCACGCTGAGCTGGATGGTCTACGAGGAGGCCTTCCAGAAGTTCGACATCGGCACCGCCTCGGCGGCCGCCACCGTGCTGCTGGCGATCCTGCTGGTGATCACCTACCTGCAGGTCCGCGTCGGCAACAGGAAGGCCAACGACGACTCATGAGCTCCCTGACCCTGAACCCCGACCCCGCCTCCGGGACCCCTGTGAGCTCGGGAGCCTCCGGCACCGATCACGCCGTCGTCGGGCCGCGGGCGAACCGCGGCAGGAGCCGCGGCCCCCGGCGGCCGCGCTGGGTGACCGGCCTGCTCGTCGCCGGGGTGCTCACGACCATCGCGGTGTTCCTCATCCCGCTGTTCTGGCTGTTCTCCTCGTCGCTGAAGCCGCACGGGGAGATCTACTCCTGGCCGCTGCAGTGGATCCCGACCTCGCTGACCCTGGAGAACTTCACCGAGGCGTGGAACTCCGCCCCCTTCGACCGGTTCTTCGTGAACTCGATCGTGACCACCGGGGTCGGCACCTTCTTGGAGATCTCGCTGGCGATCCTGTGCGCCTACGCCTTCGTCTTCGTCGAGTTCCGGTTCAAGAAGATCGCCTTCGCCCTGATCATCGCCTCGCTGATGCTGCCGGGCCACGTCACCCTGATCGTCAACTACATCACCGTGGCGAACCTGGGCTGGCTGAACTCCTACGCCGGGATCATCCTGCCGGGCATCGCCAGCGCCTTCGCGATGTTCCTGCTGTACCAGTACATGCGCACCATCGATCGCGACATCCTGCAGGCCGCGGAGATCGACGGCGCCGGGCACGTCCGTCGCATGCTCACCATCGTGGTACCGCTGTCCAGCCCGATGATCCTCACCGCCACGCTGATCGTGATGGTCGGCAAGTGGAACGAGTACATCTGGCCGCTGATCGTCACCTCCACCGCAGACATGCGCACCCTGCCCATCGGCCTGCTGTTCCTGCGCAGCCAGGAGGGATACAGCAACTGGGGCGTGATCATGGCCGGCGCCGTGTTCGTCTCCCTGCCGATGCTCATCCTGTTCTTCCTGGCCCAGAAGCGCATCATCGGCGGGCTCGCCGCCGGAGCCCTGAAGTGACGGCCCCGCCTCTCGCCGACAGCACGCCGCCCTGCCCCTGACCCGCACCACCACCCCCCCCCCACCTCGAGGAGCGATCCGCATGTCCCGCACCCTGTACACCCCGTCCCGCCGGGGCCTGCTCACCGCGATGGGCCTCGGTGCCGGCGCCGCCGGCCTCGCCGCCTGCGGTTCACCGCTGGGCGGTGGCGACGGCGCCGAGAGCAACATCCGCGACGGCTTCACCCAGGCCGATCTCACGGTCCCGCCCGAGTACGAGGGCCGCACGCCGATCCTGTTCTGGGCGCCCTTCACGGCGGAGAACTTCGAGGTCGTCACGACCCTGTTCACCGAGTTCAACGAGTCCCAGGACGAGATCGTCGCGATCGCGGAGTCCGTGGGCGGGTACGCCGACCTGGTCCAGAAGTTCACCGCCTCCCTGCAGGCGCAGACCGTCCCGGACATCGTCTGCTTCCCCGAGATGCAGTGGCTGCAGTTCCACGCCTCGAATGCGCTCGTGCCGCTGGACGGCTACTTCGACGAGGAATGGAGCACGGACGTGTACATCCCCCACTACGTCCACGAGGGCGTCGTGGCCGGCGAGACGTTCGTGGTGCCCTTCGCCCGCTCCACCCCGCTGTTCTACTTCAACAAGACCCGCTACCAGGAGGCCGGACTGCCCGAGGAAGGGCCCAGCACCTGGGAGGACCTCGCCGAGTTCGCGCCCGAGCTGGCGAAGATCGAGGTCGAGGGTCGCCCGCTGTCGGCGATGGCCTTCTCGGCCGATGCCTGGCACGGCCAGGCGGACATCTGGGGCTTCGGCGGGGCGAACTCGAACGAGGACTTCGAGGTCACCATCCACGACGAGTTCGGGGTCGAGTGGCTGCAGTGGCAGCGGAAGTTCATCCACGACGACGGCTTCGGCTACCTGGCCAAGGACGCCGGGACCGACTTCCAGGCCGGGGTGACCGCCGGCTGGCGCGGTTCGACGGCCTCCCTGACCGGCCAGACCGTGGCGGCGGAGGGGAACTTCGAGGTGGGCGTGGCCTACATGCTCTCGAAGGAGGGCCAGCAGAAGCAGGTCCCGACCGGCGGCTCCGGCCTGTCGATCGTGCGCACCGAATCCCAGGAGCGCCAGGACGCCTGCGCCGAGCTGTTCCGCTTCCTGGCGGGACCCGAGCAGTCCGCCACCTGGCACATCGGCACCGGCTACGTGCCGATCGTCCAGGCCGCCGCGGAGACCCAGGCGGTGAAGGACCTGGTGGCCGAGGACCCCAATTATCTCGTGGCCCTCAACCAGCTCGAGAACGCCCGCACCGCGGACTACACCAACTGGGACGCCGGCCGGGTCGACGAGATCAGTGCCGCCCAGGGGCGTGTCTACGGCGACGGGACGTCGCCCCAGGAGGTCCTGGACACCCTCGCGGCCGGGCTGCAGGAGGGTCTGGACGAGGACCGCGAGGACTACGAGGCCATCGACTTCCAGGGCTGGAAGTGAGCGCCCCCGCCCGCACGACGGGCGTCGCCACGCCCGCACTGGTCGGCCACCGCGGCGCTGCCGCGCTGGCACCGGAGAACACCGTGGCCTCCTTCCGTCGCGGCATCGCCGAGGGCGCCGAGCTGCTCGAGTGCGATGTGCACCTCAGCCGGGACGGGGTCGACGCGATCATCCACGACGCCACCCTCGACCGGACCGCGCAGGAGGAGTCACCGCTGCACACCGGTGCGGTGGCGGATCTGACCCGGGCGCAGCTCGATCGGGTGCTGGTGGGCCACGGCGAGCACATCCCGACCCTGACGGAGGTGCTCGACGTCGCCGTCCGGGAGGACGGCACCCGCGTGACGCTCCTCGTGGAGATCAAGGCGCCGGCCGCCGCCGAGCGCGTCGTCCGGATCCTGTCGGAGTACTTCGACCAGGACTGCTGGGATCAGCCCTCCGCGCCGGCGCAGATCATCTCCTTCCATCCGGACGCCCTGCGGGCGGCGCGGTCGACGGATCCGCGCATCCCGCGGCTGCTGACCACGACGACGACCTCCCCGGAGTTCTTCGAGACCGCGCAGGAGGTGGGCGTCGTCCAGATCGGGGTGCGGATCGCCGATGCGCGGCAGGCGGACGTCGAACGAGCCCGCGAGCTCGGCATCCGGCTCAACCTCTGGACGGCCCGCTCCGAGGAGGAGCTGTCCCGGGCCCTCGAGCTCGGCTGCGACACGCTCACCGTGGATGATCCCGCGTGGGCCCGCGCCCTGATGGAGGGGCCGACGCGGACCTGAGGAGGCCGCTCCGGGGGCGTCCGCCGCGTCGGCGGGCACCCCCGGGAATAGTCAGTCGCACCGGGCACGGTCCGTCGCACCGGGCGAGGTCAGCCGAAGTTCTCGACCTCGACCACCAGGCCGGCGTCGGCCGGGCCGCCGGTGAGCTTCCAGGGATGCTCGACCCCTTCGTCGGCGATCGCGACGCAGTACGCCACGTAGTCGCGGATCGAGGTGTCGATGCCGTCCGCGCAGCGGACGGACAGGGACATCTCCTCGGGCCCGCGGGCTTCCGCTTCCTCCTCGACGACCACGCCGAGCTCCTCGGCGGTCAGCGTCTTGGTGGTGTGGCCGAAGGTCCAGGTGCCGTCGAAGAGGTTCTCGTCCTCCCCGGCTCCCGGGGTCGCGGCGGCCGCGCCGGCCCCCGCGAGCAGTCCCGCCGCGACGGCGAGGCCCGCCAGCGGAGCCACCATGCCTCGACCGGAGCGCCCGTGTGCCGTATCCGCTGCGCGGCGTCGGGGCTCGCGGCGGTCGCGGTGGCCGCTCGTCGTCTTGGTTCTGATCGTGTTCCTGAGCATGGGTTCCCCTTCCCGGGCAGTCCGCCCGATCGGTGCCCGGCCCGTCAGGACGGGCACAGCGCCCTGCGGCAGGACGCAGATCCCCAGTGTGACCCGGACCACTGGGTAGGGTCCAGGGGGTGGGTCCGACCCTCACCGACCGTGCACATCCGCCCAGCCGTCGCCGTGACCAGCGGACCCGTCCCTCGAATCCTCCTCAGGAGCGCCATGACCCAGCAGCCCGACCCGCAGACCGTGTCCCGACGTCCCGCGAGCTCGCCCCCGCGCCCCGCGATCGTCGGGCATCGCGGAGCCGCCGCGCACGCCCCCGAGAACACGCTCGCCTCCTTCCGGCGGGCCCTCGAGGACGGTGCACAGCTGCTGGAGTGCGACGTCCACCTCAGTGCCGACGGCCAGGTGGTGGTCATGCACGACGAGACGATCGACCGCACCGCCGATGCCGCCTCCCCGCTCGCGACCGGCGCGATCGGGGACCTCACCCGCGCCGAACTGGACACGGTGCAGCTCGCGGAGGGGGAGAAGATCCCTTCGCTCGAGGAGCTGTTGGCGGTGACCACCGCGCCGGTGTTCATCGAGGTCAAGGTCGCCGCCGCGGCACGGGCCGTGGCCGAACAGCTCCGCGCCCTGCCGGAGGGATCGCCGGCCGCCGCCTCGACCGTGATCTCCTTCCACGCCGACGCCCTCGCCGAGATCCGCCGCACCACCGACACCCCGGTGTCCTACCTGGTCGAGCAGATCGACGAACGGGCGCTGGAGACCGCCCGTGAGCTGGGGGCGGCCGGTGTCGGCCCGTCGATCCGCGGTCTCTCGCTGCGCGCCGCCGAGGCCGCGCGCACGGCCGGGCTGCAGGTGAACCCATGGACCGTGAACCGCCCTGAGCAGCTCGCCGTCGCGCTCGCCTGCCGCGTCGACACGATCACCACCGACGATCCCGCCTGGGTGCAGCGCGAGCTGGACGTGCGCGAGGGGCCGGGAACGATCGGCTGAAGCATCCGCCCGACCTGCAAGGTCGAGGGCCCTTGACTTCATATGTCAAGCACCCTTGATTGACATGTCAAGGAAGGTTTACTTTCGAGGCATGACCGCGACACCTCGCCCCGTCGTTCCTCCCGACACCGTCAACCCTCTGACCTCCTCGGACGCACTTCGTGACGGTGTCCAGCTCCCGACGCACCGCCCGGGTCCTCCGTGCCCCGACGTCCCCCTGCGGGTGGGGCTCGTCGCCGTGCTGATCGCGCCGCTGACCATCGCTCGCGCGGAGGAGCCCGTCTATCGCGACTATGCCCAGCCCCGGCTCGGCGCCCGGATCGGCGCCGTCGGCGCCCCTGCCGACCGCAGCCGCACCGTTGTCGCCGGATCTTCCCGAAAGGACCTCTCGTGAACGCCACCGCCCGCACCCGCGCCAACCGCGCCTTCGCCCTCCGCTTCACCGCCGGCATCGGCCTGTACGCCGTCGGGCTGGGGCTCGCCGTCGGCGCCGAGTCCATCGGGGGCCCCGGCTGGGTTCCCGCTCTCCTGGTCATCCCCGCCGTCGGCCTCATGGCCTGGGCGAACATCGGTATGTACCGCAGCGGCGACGAGTTCGAGCGCCGCAAGATCGCCGAGGCGATCCTGCTCGCGTTCGTCATCTCCACCCCGCTGATCCTGGCCGTCGGCGTGCTGCAGTTCTACCTGCTGCCCGAGCTGAACTGGATCTTCGCCTTCTCCATCCTGATGCTCTCGTGGGTCATCGGCACCATCGTCTCCGCCGTCCGCTACCGGTGAGAGGAGCCCACCATGCGCAACGACATCAAGGCCCTCCGCACCGACCGGCGCTGGTCCCAGGCCGAGCTCGGCACGGCCCTCGGTGTCTCCCGGCAGACGGTCATCGCCATCGAGAACGACAAGTACGACCCCTCGCTCCCGCTGGCGTTCCGTATCGCCGCCGTCTTCGGCTCCTCGATCGAGACGATCTTCCATCCGGACGACGAGGACCTCTCGGCGTGAACGGCTTAACCTGTTAACCTGACGCTGATTCTGTGGGGCGCGTCACGTCCGTGGCGGCTTCCCTTCCTGCTTCTGCCCACGCCCCGACTCGGACTCCCCGCGCCCGGACACGGGCGCGGCCCGGAAAGGCGCCAGTACCCCGTGCATCGCATGACCTCCTCCTCGTTCCTCCAGCGCACCCCGGCTCCCCGCGCCCCCGGTCTCTCCCGCCGCCACGCCCTCGGCCTCGGGCTCGCGCTCGGCGGCGCACTCGCCCTCCCGCTCCCCGCCGCGCTCGCCGACGGCGGCCCGGGCTCCGGGAGCGTCTCGGATCTGCGCCCGCGTCCACGCTCGGTGCAGGGCAGCGAACACGACGTGGTGCTGCGCGGCCCGGTGACCGTCGTGATCGGTGCGGAGACCGACACCGCCGCCCGGGGCGCCCTCGTCGACGTGCTGGAGAGCGCCGGATCCCGCGTGCGCACCGTCGTCGCGGACTCCGCCGACGACATCGCGTCCGGGCCCCGCATCCACCTCGGCACGCCCGAGGACAACCCCACCCTCACCGCCGAGCTCGACGCCGCCGGGGTCCCCGGTCCGGAGGACCTGGCCGCCGACGGCTACGTCCTGGCGACCGGACGGAACCGGGGGCCGGTCGTCACCCTCGCCGGCCGCGACGCCCGCGGCACCTACTACGCGGTCCAGACCCTGCGCCAGCTGCTCGGCGGCGGGACGCGCGTTCCCGCCGTGCACGTGCGTGACGCTCCCAGGATGGAGATCCGCGGGGCGATCGAGGGCTTCTACGGGATCCCGTGGTCCCACCAGGCCCGCCTGGACCACTTCGCGTTCTACGGCGCGCACAAGCTGAACACGTACATCTACACCCCCAAGGACGACCTCCTGCTGCGCTCCAGGTGGCGCGAGCTGTACGAGGGGGAGGAGCTCGAGAAGCTCGCCGAGCTCGTCGAGACCGCGGGCGCGCACCACGTGAGCTTCACCTACGCGCTCTCGCCCGGCAACGACATCACCTACGGCGGCGACGACGACTTCGACGCCACGGTCACGAAGTTCGACCAGCTGCGCGATCTCGGGGTCACGAGCTTCTACATCGCGCTGGACGACATCCCCGGCGAGCTCGACGACGCCGATGCCGCGCAGTTCGCCTCCCTCGCCGAGGCCCAGGCCCACTACCTCACCCGGGTGCAGGAGGACTACGTCCAGGCCCACGGCCTCGAGCCCCTGCAGACCGTGCCCACCCACTACGCGGGCTCCGAGCCCAGCGACTACAAGACCGCCTTCGGCGAGCAGACCCACCCCGACATCCGGATCCAGTGGACCGGCGAGGGCGTCTTCTCCCCCGAGGTCACCGAGGCCTCCGTGGCGCGGGCGGCCGAGAGCTATCACACCGATCATCTGTTCATCTGGGACAACTTCCCGGTCAACGACGGGCGGCGCGACCGACTGTTCCTGAACCCCCTCGAAGGTCGCGCCCCGACGCTGCACGAGCACGTCGCCGGATTCACCTCGAACCCGATGATCGAGCCCTACGCCTCGCTGATCGCTCTGGCGAACTATGCCGACTACTGCTGGGACCCGATCGTCTACGACGCCGAGGACTCTTGGCAGGCCGTGCTCGACGAGCTCGCCGGCACCGACGAGACGATCCGCCGGGACCTGCGAGTATTCGTCGATCTCAACCTGCACTGGCCCTACCGCGACGGCTCGCCGGCCGCTCCCGCGCTCTCGGCCGACGTCGAGGCCTTCTGGGCGGCGTACGACGCCGGGGCCGACGGCGACCAGGAGCTGAGCGAGCGACTGCGCACCATCATCGGCCTCGAGGACTCTCTGGGGTCGATGGCCTCCCCGGGCTTCTACGGGGACACGCTTCCGTGGATCGTGGCGGCGGGGCACTGGGCCGAGGCGCTGGGCGCCCAGCTCGAGATGCTCCGGGCGATCACCGAGGACCGGCTCGAGGACGCCTCCGCCGCGGCGGCTCGGGTGGGCGAGCACGTCGAGGCCGCCGGGCGGGCGACCGTCCCCGATCAGGGCGCGGACGGCGTCCACCGCGAGGACCAGATCGTCCCCAGAGTCGGCGACGGGGTCTTCGAGACCTTCGTGTCCCGGGCCTGGGAGGAGCTGCGGGCGGTGCTGCCACAGGATCCCTCCCTGCCGTTCCGCGGTCTGCCCGCCACGGCGAGCACGACGCTGGGCACCTACCGCGACCACGTCCCCGAGCGGATGGTCGACGGAGACCTGGCGACCATGTTCTGGTCCGACGCGGCGCCGCAGGTCGACGACGAGATCCGCATCGATCTCGAGGAGACCCACCCGATCACCTTCGCCCGCGTGCAGATGGCGGGCAGCGACACGACCGCCGGGGACCAGATCTACGAGGGCGTCCTCGAGCTGTCGGCCGACGGGGAGAGCTGGACGCAGATCGCCGCCACGGACGGATCGCCCCTGCTCGAGGTGACGCTGCCGGAGGCGCAGGAGGTCGCCTCCGCGCGGGTGCGTGCGACCGGGAAGAACCCCGGCGGGCAGTGGGTGCAGGTGCGAGAGTTCGGTCTGGGGGAGACGGCGCCGGGCTCCTGAGCGTCCCGGGCGGCGTCGGACCCCGTTAGGGCCCGGACGGCGTCGGACCCCGTTAGGGTCTGAGCGTGCCCGTTCCCGCCCGACCCCGACGTCACGATCCGCAGCGCCGTGACCGCATCATCGATGCCTGCCTCGACGTCATCGCCGAGCACGGGGTCGCCGGGGCGTCCCACCGCCGGATCGCGGCCGTGGCGGACGTGCCGCTGGGCTCGATGACGTACCACTTCGCCGGGATGGACGACCTGCTGCGCGAGGCCTTCGCACGCTTCGCCGACCAGATGGCCGTCCGGGTCGAAGAGCGCACCGCGGGTGCGTCGACGCTGGACGAGGCGCTCGCAGCCTTCGGGGCGAACCTCGGCGAGGACGTCTTCGCCACCCAGCGGGAGCTGGTCGTCACCCAGGAGCTCTACACGCTGGCGGCTCGTCGGCCGCAGTACCGTGACCTCACCAGCACCTGGATGGCACGCACCCGCGCGACGCTGGCACCTTTCGTCGACGAGGACACCGCGGTGCTGCTGGACGCCATGAACGAGGGCCTCGCCCTGCACCGGGCGCTGCACACCGCTCCGGCCCGGGCGGATCTGATCGCGGAGGCGCTGCGCCGACTCACCGGGGGGAGCTGATCGACGGGGCGGGCGTCCCCGTGCGCCGGCGCGCCGGCATGCGACGAGTGCTCAGGACACCGGACGCCACGACCACCAGCAGGCCGGCCAGGGGGACCACCAGGAGGCCCACGCGCAGTCCGGCCGCATCGGCGATCAGCCCGACCAGCGGCGGCGAGGCGAGGAAGCCCAGCCGCATCAGCCACGACACGATCGTCAATCCGGTGCCGCGGCGCAGTCCCGGCAGGTCGTCGGCCTCCTGCATGGCCGCGGGCACCAGGGTCGCGCTGCCGAATCCTGCCAGGGCGAAGCCGGCGACCGTTCCCGGCACGGAGGGGACGGCGAGGGCGAGGCCCATGCCGACCGCGATGATCGCCCCACCGGTCCTGGTGACCGAGCGCTGGCCGAACCTGTCCACCATGCCGTCGGCGAGCAGACGCCCGATGAACTGGGCGCCGACCAGGGCGATGAATCCGCCGGCGGCGACGGTGGACGGCGCGCCGAGATCGCGCCCCAGGTAGAGCGAGGCCCAGGAGTTGCCGGAGTCCTCGACCAGGGTGCCGCCCATCGCGATGGCGACGAGGGCGCCGATCAGGAGCATCAGGCGTCCGCGGCTCGCAGCCAGGACTGTTCCGGGCCTGCCGCGATCCGCGTCGCCGCCGGCCGCCTCGACCCCGTCGACCGTCCCGCCCTGCCCCGCCGTCTCCCCCGGGTCCTTGCCGGGCAGGGTGAAGCGCAGCGCGATCACGGAGATCACGGCCAGCAGCACACCGGAGATGCCCAGATGCACCCTGAGCGGGACGTCCAGCGCGATCGCCCCGGCGGCCATGAATCCGCCGATCACCGCTCCGATCGACCACACCGCGTGGAAGGAGTTGATGATCGACCGACCATAGGCGCGCTGGACCCGCAGCCCGTGGGCGTTCTGCGCGACGTCGGCGATCGCGTCGCTCGCGCCGGCGATCAGCAGGGCGAGGGCCAGCAGGGCGGCGGTCGGCGACCAGACGGCCGCGAACAGCCCGAGAGCCGTCAGGATCGTCGCCAGGGTGGCCAGGCGGGCCGATCCGACGACCCGGATCATCGCGCCGGCGCCGAGCCCGGCAAGGATCGCTCCGGTGGGGAAGGCGGCGAGGACCAGCCCGTAGGTGGAGTTGGCGAGCCCCAGCTCCGTCCTGATCTCTGGATAACGGGGGAGGAGGTTTGCCAGCAGCGCCCCGTTCGTCAGGAACAGGACGGCGACCGCTGCGCGGGCGCGGGACGGCGCGCGAGCGGACGGGAGGGAGGGCGGAGCGATCGACATGCGTACGATCGTACCTATGGGTTGGGCGCCCGGCTCCGTGACGCGGGCTACAGTCCGGCCGCCACGTCTCGCAGGACGAATCCCCAGCGCGCAGGGGTAATCGTGTCCGTGCATGTTCACTCATCGAACGGCTCGTGCCCCCGCCGGAAACGGACGCGTACCCTGGGCGGCGCTCCGACCTCCGCCTCGGCGGAGACCCCGTGACCCCGGGACCCCCGGGCCCTGAAAGGACCGCGATGATCGATTCGATGCTCCAGAACACGTACGACCAGGTGCTGCACCGCAACCCCGGGGAACCGGAGTTCCAGCAGGCGGTGCGGGAGGTCTTCGAGTCGCTCGAGGTCATCCAGGGACACCACCCGGAGTACAGCGACCAGGGCATCATCATGCGCCTGTGCGAGCCGGAGCGTCAGATCATCTTCCGCGTCCCCTGGGTCGACGACGAGGGCACCGTGCGGATCAACCGCGGCTTCCGCGTCGAGTACAACTCCGCACTCGGCCCCTACAAGGGCGGCTTGCGGTTCCACCCCTCCGTGAACCTCGGCATCGTGAAGTTCCTCGGCTTCGAGCAGATCTTCAAGAACTCCCTGACCGGCCTGCCCATCGGCGGCGGCAAGGGCGGCTCCGACTTCGACCCGCACGGTCGCAGCGACGGCGAGGTCATGCGCTTCTGCCAGTCGTTCATGACCGAGCTGCACCGCCACATGGGGGAGTACACCGACGTCCCCGCCGGTGACATCGGCGTGGGCGCCCGCGAGATCGGCTACCTCTTCGGACAGTACAAGCGCCTGACCAACCGCTACGAGGCCGGCGTCCTGACCGGGAAGGGCCTGGACTGGGGCGGTTCTCTCGTGCGCAAGGAGGCCACCGGCTACGGTGCCGCGATCTTCGCCGACGAGATGCTCAAGGCTCGCGACTCCTCCTTCGACGGCCGTCGCGTCGGGGTCTCCGGCTCCGGCAACGTCGCGATCTACGCGATCGAGAAGGCGAGGCAGCTCGGCGGGATCCCCGTCACCGCCTCCGACTCCTCCGGCTACGTCGTCGACGAGAACGGCATCGACCTCGAGCTGCTCCAGCAGGTCAAGGAGGTCGAGCGAGGACGCATCAGCGAGTACGCCGATCGTCGGGGCGAGGGCGCCCGATTCGTCCCCGGGGGGAGCGTCTGGGACGTCCCGGTCGACATCGCGCTGCCCAGCGCCACCCAGAACGAGCTCGACGACGACGCCGCCCGCACCCTGGTCAAGAACGGGGTCCTCGCCGTCTCCGAGGGTGCGAACATGCCGTGCACGCCGGAGGCCGTGGGCATCTTCCGCGAGGCCGATGTGGCCTTCGGCCCGGGCAAGGCCGCGAATGCCGGCGGTGTGGCGACCAGCGCTCTGGAGATGCAGCAGAACGCCAGCCGCGATGCCTGGAGCTTCGGACACACCGAGCAGCGGCTGACCGAGATCATGAAGGGCATCCACGCCACCTGCCTGGAGACCGCCGACGAGCTCGGCCGTCCCGGCGACTACGTGGTGGGCGCGAACGTCGCCGGCTTCCGCAAGGTGGCCGACGCGATGATCGCCTTCGGCGTCATCTGAGCCGACCCGCCGCTGCTGCTGCGGGCCGGCGGGCCGCTGAGCCGCGGGCCGCTGAGCTGCGGGCGGCTGCCCGCTCGGCCTGCCCCTGATGATGGGCCGGCGGGTTGCTGCCCGCTCAGCCTGCCCCTGACGCGATCGCGCGCTGTGCTTCCGTTTCTGGAAGCACAGCGCGCGATCGCGTTCGGGATGGGTGGGGCGCCGCGGGTGGTGTGCAACGGGCGGGTGCAGCGGCTCGACCCGGGCCCGGGCGGGGTGCACGCACTCGCCGATGACCCCGGAGGCACGGTGGGTGGGGCGAGCACGTCGGGTCACCCGTCACGGTGATCTCGACCGGCTCGAGGTCGCGAGGGCTTTGCTCGCAGCCCTCGGCGATCCCTCGTGTGATCCGGTGCACAGGTCCGGTGATGAGAACGGTTCGCAACACGTGTTAGCGTGAGCCGCATGATTCATATGAGAACCATTGTCATGAAACGGCGGGCCATCGCCCTGCTCGGCGCCGGGATGCTCGCGCTGTCGGCCTGCGCTGGAGCGGGGGAGGGAGGTGCGGGACGCGAGGGCGGCTCCGACGGCGGGGGGACCGAGCGGGCGCGCGCCTCGGATCGCACCGAGGTCGGGGCCCTGTCGCCGCGCATCGTGCTCGCCCACGACGGCGGCGTCACCACCCTCGATTCGGCCGACGGCAGCACCCTGAACAGCGAGGACGTCGACGGGTACGTGCGGCTGAACCCCGCGGGCGACGGCCGGCACGTCGCGGTCAGCGCTGCGGATTCCATCACCATGTACGACACCGGGCTGCTCGTCCAGGGCCACGGCGACCACTTCCACTTCTACGAGCAGGAACCGGCCCTGACCGATCTCTCGATCGACGCGCCGATGCCCGGGCACGTCGTCCCCCATGGCGAGCGCACCGCGCTGTTCGCCGACGGCACCGGCGACATCACGGTGATCGACCCGAGCGCGCTCGGTGACGGGGACCTCGGCGTGCTCGAGGAGGTCAGCACCGATGACCCCCACCATGGCGTCGCGGTGCCGCTGTCCGACGGCGGCCTGCTCACCACGCAGGGCACCGAGGACGCCCGCAGCACGGTCCAGGTGCTCGACGCCGACGGCAACGTCACCGCCGAGACCGACGACTGCCCCGGAGTGCACGGCGAGGCCGCCGCCCGTCCCACCGAGTCCGGTGACGTCATCAGCCTGGGCTGCGAGAACGGCCCGGTGATCTACCGGGACGGAGAGTTCCACAAGGTCGCCGTCGACGGAGAGTACCAGCGCTCCGGCAACCAGAAGGGTCATGAGGACTCCCCGATCGTGCTCGCCGATCACAAGGTCGAGGCCGACCCTGCTGGAGGCACGGAACACCCCACCGAGATCGCCCTGATCGATACGCGGGACGCCACGATGAGCACCGTCGACCTGGGCTCGCCCTACTGGTTCCGTTCCCTGGACCGCGGCCCGGACGGCGAGGCGCTGGTGCTCACCGCCGACGGGGAGCTGAACATCCTCGATCCCGCCACCGGCGAGATGCTCCACGAGGTGTCGGTGACGCAGGAGTGGACCGAGCCGGAGAACTGGCAGGAGCCCGGCCCGATGCTGGACGTGGCCGACGGCACCGCCTTCGTCGTCGACCCTGCGGCACAGACCCTGACCATGGTCGACGTCGCCAGCGGCGAGATCTACCGCGAGCTGGACCTGCCGGTGGTCCCGCACGAGATCCAGGTGACCACCGGGACCGCCTCCGGCGAGTACGAGGTCACGCCCGGGGCCGACGACGAGGCCGCGGAGGATGCCGCATCAGGCGATGCGGCGAGCGACGGCGGCGGCGAGCACGACGGCCACGAGCACGCGGACCACGGCGGCGGCGAGCACGAGACCGAGGAGCACTGACCTGATCCGCCCTCACGCCGTTGCGCGCTGAGCTTCCGATCCGGGAAGCACAGCGCGCAACGGTGATGGTGACGGCGGCGAGGGCGAGGGCACGACGACGGGTGCGGGCCGCGCAGGCGTCGGTGCCGGTCAGAACCCCAGCTGGTCGGCGCGGGCGATGATCGCCTCGGCCGTGGCGATCGCCTGGTCGACGTAGGCCTCGCCGAACAGGTGCACATGGGCCAGCAGCCCGAAGAACAGGTGGGCGGGCAGATCCTGCTCCCAGTCGCCCGGCATCGGGTGCTCCGCCTCGTACCCCTCGAAGATCTCGTCCAGGAACGGGGCGCCGAACAGCGACAGCATCGCCAGGTCCTCGAGGCGGTGGCCGCCGTGCGCGGCAGGGTCGATGAGGGTCACGCCGTCGGCGGTCCAGAGCAGGTTCCCGGACCACAGATCGCCGTGGACCCGCGAGGCCTCCTCGGTGCCCTGCCCGCTGATCCCGTCGAAGGCGCCGTCGGCGATCACGTCGATCGCCTCGTCGACCGTGTCGTGGCCGTCGGCGCCCAGGGTGCGGGTGACGCGGTCGGCCAGCGGGCGCAGGCGGTCGTCGGCCCAGAAATCGGGGAAGTCCTCGCGCACGTCGGAGGCGACGTCGAAGGGCTTCTCGAGCGGCCCGAACCACGCCTTGTCCCCGGGCGTCCAGCCGAAGCCCGCGGCGCCGGCGTCGTGCAGCCGTGCCAGGCGGCGGCCGAACTCGCGGGCGGCCTCGGCCGTCGGCTCGACGGACTCCAGGCGCTCCAGGCGCAGCTCGTCCTTGCCCGACTCGAGCACGGACACCACGGGCACGGCCTGCGGCTCATCCAGCCAGGCGAGGCCCGCCGCCTCGGCGGCGAAGTATCCCTGGGGCGCGCTCGGACCGGTCTTCACGAAGTCATTCATGGGCCCACAGTACGCAGATGTCCAGGGGTGGGCGCCACCCGGACCGGACGGCTGCTCGGTCACACCCGCGGAGGGGCCGGTCAGGACGCGGTCCCGCCGTGCTCGGCCGTCCCGCTGTGCTCGAGCCTCCGGCTGTGCTCGACCCTCCCGTCGTGCTCGGCCGTGCCGGCTGTCCCGGCGCCCGGGATGCCGGGACGCTCAGACCTCGATGCCCAGCTCGGCGGCCAGAGTTCCGCGCAGCACCGGCAGCACCCGACGGTGCGAGGCCCGGGTCGCCGCGCGCGAGGCGACGTGCACCAGCATCGCGGTGCGCTCGTACGCGGTCCACGCCCGCATCCGCCGCCGCAGCGCATCGACGTCGGCGATCGAGGACGGCACCTCGCCGTGCTCGGCGCGGGCGCGCACATAGGCGTCGACGAACGTCGTCACCTGCTCCTCGGGAAGCGGCACGTACCAGGGTCCTCCGTGCACGGCGCCGCCGATGATCGCCAGGTCACGGGCGGGATCATCACCCTGGGCCCACTCGAAGTCGATGTAGCGCACGACGGGGCCGGGCCGGTCCCGCGCGCCGTCCCCGTCGGCGGCAGGCCCCGCGCCGCCGTGCTCCCACATGATGTTCGTGGTGCACAGGTCGCCGTGGGCGAGGACGAACCCGTCCAGCTCCGCGATCTCCCCCTCGATGCCGGCGACGCGTTCCCGCGCGGCCGCCAGGAACGGCTCCAGGCCGTGCTCGGCGAGCACGATGCCGTGCTGCTCCTCCCAGGAGGCGACCTCCTGCTCCACCTCGTGCAGCAGGGAGGGCGTTCCGGGCGGGACCGCGGCCCAGGGGTCCTCGCCGAGGGTGATCGGTCCGCGCCCCGGAGCGGGGACGGCGTGCAGCTGCGCGAGACGAGCGGCATGGGCGTCCAGATGTCGCTGCGTCCAGGCCTCGGGAGCCGCCGCGGTGCCCGACACGTCGGAGGTCACCACGTACGGATGGCCGAGGGGGCTGGTGCTCGGGTCGTCGTGCACGGCGATCGGGACGGGCCCCACCCAGCGCGGGGACAGGGTCAGCGCCGCGATCTCGTGGACGAGGCCCTGGTGCAGCTCCGACGGGGCGACGTGCGGGATCCGCACGATGACCGGCGCTTTCTTCTGCGGGATCACGCGCCAGGCGGCGAAGCGCTCGCCGACTCCCGCCAGGACCGCGTGCGCGGTGCCGGAGAGCGAGGACCGCTGCACCGACCGATGCAGTCCGGGCAGGGGCAGCGGGGAGACGCCCCCGCGCCGGGGGAGGGCCAGTGTGCCATCGGCCCAGGCCTCGACCAGCCGCCGCCCCATCGCGGGGGACGCGGGATCCAGCAGGGCCGTGGGATGGCCGGGCTGACCGGGAACCATGGCACCTCCTGGGACGGGCCTTCGATCCTACGTGGCCGCCGACTGATCCTCCGCGGCCGCCGGCTGACTCTCCGCGGCCGCCGGCCCGGGGACCGGCGGTGAGCGAGTACCTTGGATGCCGACCTGTTCCGCCGTCCCCCAGGAGTCCGCCCATGGAGCTCGCCCTGCTCGCGATCGGCGTCGGGGTCGGTGTCGGGATCGTGGTCGGGGCGCTCGGTGCGGGCGGCGGGATCCTCGCCGTGCCCGTCCTGGTGTTCCTGCTCGGCATGCCCGCGCACTCCGCGACGGCCTCCAGCCTGATCATCGTGCTGATCACCGCGCTGGTCAGCCTGCCGCACCATGCCCGTCACGGGAACGTCGAATGGCGCAACGGGCTCGTGTTCGCTGGGGTCTCGGTCGTCGGGGCGATCGTCGGCTCCCGCCTGTCCTCGCTGGTGCCGGCGCCCGTTCTGCTCACCCTGTTCGGCGTGATGCTCGTCGGCGTGGCGGTGATGATGCTGCGCCGAGGGCTGCGCAGCCGCGCGGAGGAGCGCGCCGAGGCCGCCGCGCACTCCTGGCGGGCGGAGCACGAGGCCGACGAGCCGGTGACCACCCACGACGATCCCGTGCTGGACCAGCCCGGCCCCGACACCGTCGAGTCGGCCGACGGGATCCAGCGCCATCACGGCGAGCCCGAGCTGCCGACGACGCCGGCCGCTCCCGCCTCCCCGCGCCTCCCGATCGTCCTGGTCACGGCGACCGTCACCGGATTCCTCACCGGTTTCTTCGGCGTGGGCGGCGGCTTCATCGTGGTGCCGATGCTGGTGATCGCGCTGGGCCTGGCGATGCGTCGTGCCTCCGGGACCAGCCTGCTGGTGATGGTGATCGCGACGGCCTCCAGCCTGCTGGCCCGCCTCGGCACCGAGGTGCAGATCGACTGGGCGACCACGCTGATCTTCGCGGCCGGCTCGGCCGTCGGCGGTCTCCTCGGGGGGCCGCTGTCGACCAGGGCACGCCCATCGACGCTGACTCTGCTGTTCTCCGTGCTGCTGGGCGGGGTCGCGGCCGTGACCCTCGCCCAGACGCTGCTGTGAGGCGGGTCGCGCCGCGCTGAGGCGAGGCGCGATCCGTCCCCGGTGCGCTCCCCTCGAGAATTCGCTGGTCGAGCGCCGGCGTCCGTGGAAACCTGATCGCCATGACAGCTCACGATCCCCGCCGCTTCGGACCGATGACCGCTCCCGAGCGGGAGACCCTCGATCACTGGGTCGACTTCTATCGCCAGAGCCTGCTGCTGAAGATCGACGGCCTGGGCCCCGATCAGCTGTGCCGTCGCTCCGTGCCGCCGTCGACCATGAGCCCGATCGGTCTCGTCCGCCACCTCACCGAGGTCGAGGCGTACTGGCTGCGCGAGGTCCTGCTGGACGAGGAGCAGCCTGACCTGTACTGCACGGTGACCAGCCGGGAGGGGGACTTCGACGACGTCGATCCCGCGACCGCCGGGGCCGATGTCGAGCGGTACCGCGCAGAGCTCGTCGCCACCCGTGCCGCGCAGGCGAGCTGGACGGACCTCGACGGGCCCGTGCGCGGGCTGCGCCGCGGCGAGACGGTGAATCTGCGCTGGATCCTCAGCCATCTGATCGAGGAATACGCCCGCCATCTCGGACATCTCGACCTGCTGCGCGAGGCGATCGACGGGCGTACCGGATACTGAGGTGCATGTCCGACGACCCCGTCTGCCACCCCGACGAGCCCGATCCCGTCGTCCCGCACCGCCGCGCAGCAGCCGGCCCAGTGAGCCCTGAGCAGGTCACCCTGCGCACGCTCACCTCCTCCGATGCCCCTGCACTGGTCGATCTCGAGACCCGCAACCGCGATCTTCTGCTGATCGGCGCGCCGGCCCGCTCCGAGGACTGGTTCACCGAAGCAGGTCAGCGCACCGCGATCGCCCACGCGCTCGCCGCCCGCGAAGCCGGGCGCAGCCTGCCTCTGGGGATCTGGCTCGAGGAGCAGGGGGAGGTGTGTCTGGTCGGCCGCCTGACCCTCTCGGGGATCACTCGGGGCGCCTTCGAGTCCGCCTCGCTCGGCTACTGGGTGGACCACCTCGTCACGGGCCGCGGCATCGCCACGCACGCCGTCCGCGCCGCGATCGCCGTGGCCTTCGGGGCGCTGCGCCTGCACCGACTGCAGGCCGAGGTGCAGGTCGGCAACGACATCTCGGTGCATCTGCTTCAGCGCTGCGGCTTCTTCGAGTACGGGCTCGCCCCCTCCTACCTGCGCCTCGGCGGGGACTGGGCCGACTGCCGGCTGTTCCAGCTGGTCGACGCCCGCTGGCGGCCGACGGAGCACGCCCCGGAGGTCGCTGGAGCAGAGCAGACGGTCTGACGCGTCGGATGGAGGAGGCGATAGCGACGCGTCAGACCTCCACTCCGTGAGACCGTCTCAGGCATCGCCGCGGGCGACCTCGCGCACGGCGTCGTCGATGAGGCGGGCGGCCGCACGGGCGGTGCGCCCGTCGGCGTCGAGCGACGGATTCAGCTCCACCACGTCCACCAGGGCGAGCTTCCCACTGCCCGCCGCGGCGCGCACGGCCGCCGCGATCAGCGGCAGCGGGACCCCGTAGGCCGCCGGGGCGGAGACGCCCGGCGCGGTCGCGGCCGGCAGCACGTCCATGTCGATCGTGAGGTAGAGAATGTCCAGCTCAGCGGCGAACTCCTCGACGAACTCCCGGACCCCGTCGGCGCCCGCCTCCAGGCATTGCTGATCGGTCCGCCAGGTGACGCCGAGCTCTCGGGCCCGAGCGAACAGGGTGCCGGTGTTGGAGGGCTCGGCGATCCCGAGCACCGCGTAGCGCAGGTCGCGGCCCGCCTGCTGTTCGGCGCCGGCCATCTGGGCGAAGGGGGTGCCGGAGGTGGCTCGCGGTTCCTCGCGCAGGTCGAAATGGGCATCGAGGTTCATCACCCCCCAGCGCTGTCCCGCCCGCGGTCCGAGACCGGAGCCCATCAGCCCTCGATACGAGGACCAGGCGGTCTCGTGCCCGCCGCCGAGCACCACGCTCAGCCGGGCACCGGGCCGATCCAGCGCCGCGCTGGTCAGCGCCGCCGCACGGGCCTGTCCTCCCTCGAGGTCCTCCCCGGTCGTCTCCGCGTCTCCCAGATCGTGCAGGCCCACCGCACCGTCGGCCAACGGCCCGTGCAGCGCCAGCGGTGCCAGCGCGCGTCGCAGCGCCGCCGGACCGTCGGCAGCCCCGACCCGCCCGCGGTTGCGGCGCACTCCCTCGTCCGAGCGAAAACCCAGCAGGGCGATGTGTGGGGGCTCGGCCGACGAGGACTCGGCCGACGGCGACTCGGCCGAGGTGCCCTCGGCTCCCACCACCTGCACCCGCTGGTGCCAGCGGGCGTGCTCGGGGCCGTCGCCGTCGTGCCGGCCGCTCCAGAGTGAGGTGGTGTCGGGGGAGGTCGTCATCGAGGCTCCTCAGCTCGTGGTCCGGGTGGCATCCTGGACCATCATGGCACCCCCGAAAGTCCCTGCCGCCGACGCGACGGTGCGGATGCTGACCTTCCTCGCCGCGCAGCGCTCGCCGATCGCCGCCGCCCGCATCGCCGACGAGCTCGACCTGCCCCGCTCGCGCACCTACGACCTGCTCGCGACGCTGGTCGAGCACGGGTTCGTCATGCATCTGGACCAGGAGCGGGTGTACGGGCTGGGCCCGGCGGCCCATGAGCTCTCCGGCGCCTTCCTGCGCCAGGAGCCGCTGGCGCGGATCGGTCGCCGCGTGATGGAGGCGATGGTCGACGAGGTCGGGGAGTCCGGGCACCTCGCGGTGCTGCACGGCCGGGACGTCCTCTACGTGATCGAGGAGCGCGCCCGGAACCGGCCCGGTCTGGTGACCGACGTCGGGGTGCGACTGTCCGCGCACCTGACCGCGAGCGGCCGCGCGATCCTGGCCGAGCTCCCCCCGGCGCAGCTGCGCGCCCTCTTCGGCACCCGCGCCGACTTCACGGCCCGGACCGCGGTCAGGGGCCCCGAGGGCCCGCGCGATCTGCGAGAGCTGCTGGCCCGGGTGCGGGCCGACGGGGTCGCCCACGAGACCGGGGAGGTCACCGAGGAGCTCGCCTCGGTGGCGGCGGTGGTCCGCGATCACGCCGGCTGGCCCGCGGCCTCGGTCGCGATCACCTTCGAGGAGGCACGTGTCACCGAGGCCGATCGCGAGCGCTGCACGGCCGCCGTGCGCGCCGCCGCCGCGGAGATCACCCGGAGGCTCGGCGGACCCCTCCCGGAGAGATCGGCGTGACGCGGCGTTCACCGGGTGACAGGGCTGCTGCTGATAGCGTGCCCGACGCAGGAACTCCTGGAGAGGGGCGGCGCCGATGGTCCGACAGCACAAGCGCGACGAGGCCGAGGAACGCCGACGCCTCGGAGCGACCGACGAGCCCGTCGAGGACGCGCTGGTCGAGGAGTTCCGCAACACGGTTGCCGAGGGCGCCAACCGGCTGAACCGCACGTGGCGGGCCCTGATCATCACCGGACTGTTCGGCGGGATCGACGTCGGCCTCGGCCTGATGGCGATGCTCGCCGTGCTGCACGCGACCGATTCGAAGCTGCTCGGCGGGCTCGCCTTCGGCATCGGCCTGTACGCGATGCGGCTCGCACACTCGGAGCTGTTCACCGAGGACTTCCTGCTGCCCCTGAACGCGGTCGTCTCCCATCACGGCACCTGGCTGCAGCTGCTGCGCCTGTGGGCGACGACGCTGGTGACGAACCTGCTGGGCGGATGGGCCTTCGCCTGGATCGTGGTGGCCGCCTTCCCGGTCTTCGAGGACGACCTGATCGAGACGGCCACGAGCTACATGGACAAAGGGCTGACCCTCGAGACCGGCGCCCTCGCCGTGCTGGCGGGCTTCACGATCACGCTCATCACCCGCATGAACCAGGGATCCAGCGAAGGGATCGCGACGCTCGCGAACTCTCTGATCTCCGGGCTGCTGGTGGTGGGCCTGGGGATGCTCCACGGCGCGCTGAGCTCCGCGGTGATCTTCGGGGCGATGCACACCGGGGCCGACATCCCCTACCTCGACTGGCTGGTCTGGCTCTGCTGGGTGATCCCGCTGAACATGATCGGCGGGCTCGTGATCCTCGCCGCCCCCCGCCTGCTGCGCACCTGGGAGCTGGTCACCCAGGAGCGCGCCGCCCAGGACCGGGAGCGGGACGAACCCTCCGTCGTCGTCTGACCTCGATCGCCCCCGGTGGGCCTCCGCCGCGACCGGTCGATCCGGCCGCCATGGGCCGATCGCGGTGACCGTCGTCGACCGAACCGTCCGCCTCCGGGCGCGCCCGTCGACCGCTCCTGCTGTCCGGGATACCGGACACGATCGCTCCCGACCCTCTCGACCCGGTATCGGCCCGGGTGCTGTCCTGGGTCGAACACCGCGACAGACCCCGACCCCCGAACCCAGGAGCCAGAGATGACCCTCCCCGGAGCCCGCCCTGTCCGCGCCCCCCGCGGCACCGATCTCAGCGCGAAGTCCTGGCAGACCGAGGCCCCCCTGCGCATGCTCATGAACAACCTCGACCCCGAGGTCGCCGAGCGCCCCGACGACCTCGTCGTCTACGGCGGGACCGGCCGCGCCGCCCGGTCCTGGGACGCCTACGACGCGATCGTCGAGACCCTGCAGGATCTGGAGGAGGACGAGACGCTGCTGGTCCAGTCCGGCAAGCCCGTCGGTGTGCTGCGCACCCACGAATGGGCGCCCCGCGTGCTGCTGGCCAATTCCAACCTGGTCGGCGACTGGGCCACCTGGCCCGAGTTCCGCACGCTCGAGGCCGAGGGCCTGACCATGTACGGGCAGATGACCGCCGGCTCGTGGATCTACATCGCCACCCAGGGTATCCTCCAGGGCACCTACGAGACCTTCGCCGCGGTGGCCGCCAAGCGTTTCGGCGGAACGCTCGCCGGCACCATCACCCTGACCGGCGGCTGCGGCGGCATGGGCGGGGCCCAGCCCCTGGCGGTGACCCTCAACGACGGCGTGTGCCTGATCGCGGACGTCGACCGCGCCCGCCTCGAGCGCCGCGTCGCCAAGCGCTACTGCCACGAGATCGCGGACGACCTCGAGGACGCCATCACTCGCGCCAACGCCGCCAAGGCGGACAGGCGCGGACTCTCGATCGGCATCGTCGGCAACGCCGCCGAGATCTTCCCCGCCCTGCTCGAACGTCATCGGGCCGGCGATGTCCACATCGACGTCGTCACCGATCAGACCAGCGCCCACGACCCCCTGAGCTACCTCCCCACCGAGGTGAGCGTCGAGGAATGGCACCGTGAGGCCGCGGCCGACGAGGAGGGCTTCACGAAGAAGTCCCGCGAGTCCATGGCCCGGCAGGTCCAGGCCATGGTCGAGTTCCAGGACGCCGGTGCCGAGGTGTTCGACTACGGCAACTCCATCCGGGACGAGGCCCGCCACGCCGGCTATGACCGCGCCTTCGCCTTCCCCGGCTTCGTGCCCGCCTACATCCGCCCCCTGTTCTGCGAGGGCCTCGGCCCCTTCCGCTGGGTGGCGCTGTCCGGCGACCCCGAGGACATCAAGGTCACCGATGCGGCGCTGAAGGAGCTGTTCCCCGAGAACGCGCACCTGCACCGCTGGCTCGACGCGGCCGACGAGTACGTCGAGTTCGAGGGCCTGCCCGCCCGCATCTGCTGGCTCGGCTATGGGGAGCGGCACCGCGCCGGGATGCTCTTCAACGACCTCGTGCGCGACGGCAAGGTCACGGCCCCGATCGTCATCGGCCGCGACCACCTCGACTCCGGGTCCGTCGCCTCCCCGTACCGCGAGACCGAGGCGATGCTCGACGGCTCCGACGCGATTGCCGACTGGCCGCTGCTGAATGCCCTGACCGCCACCTCCTCCGGCGCCACCTGGGTCTCCATCCACCACGGCGGCGGCGTCGGCATCGGCCGGTCGATCCACGCCGGCCAGGTGGGCCTGGCCGACGGCACCGAGCTCGCGGGGCGCAAGCTCGAGCGTCTGCTGACCAACGATCCCGCGATGGGCGTGATCCGCCACGTCGACGCCGGCTACTCGCGCGCCGACCAGGTCGCCCACGAGCGCGGCGTGCGGGTCCCGATGACTCCCCTTCGGCGCGACTGACGCCCTCCCGCGCCGATCCCCGTCCCGGAGCCGTCCCGACCGACCGTTCGGACCAACCCCGGGCATGCGCTCCCCACCCCCACCCGCAGGAGGCCCCGGTATGACGAGCACCCTGATCTCCGGCATCAGCGAGCTGTGGACCCTCGATCCCGCGCTCGACGACCCCGCACACAGCGGGGTGGCCGACGGGCAGGTCCGACGCGACGCGGCACTGGTCATCGAGGACGGCCGCGTCGCGTGGACCGGCCCTGCCGCCGAGGCCCCGTCGGCCGATACGGCCGAGGACCTGGGCGGTCGGGCCGTGCTGCCCGGTTGGGTCGACTCGCACAGTCATCTGATCTTCGACGGCGACCGCGCCGCCGAGTTCGAGGCCCGGATGGCCGGGCAGTCCTACAGCGCCGGCGGCATCTCCGTCACCACCGGCGCCACCCGCTCCGCCACCGACGAGCACCTGAGGGCGCTGGTGCGCGGCCGGATCGCGGAGGCCGTCCGCGGCGGGACGACCTGCCTGGAGACCAAGACCGGCTACGGGCTCACCGTCGCGGAGGAGCTGCGGGCCGCCGAGCTCGCCTCGGCGCTGGTCGCGGCCGGGGAGCTCGACGAGGTGACGTTCCTCGGCGCGCACCTGGTGCCGCGCGAGTACGAGGGCCGTGCCGAGGACTACGTCGACCTGGTCACCGGGGAGATGCTCTCCGTCGTCGCCCCGCACGTGCGCTGGATCGACGTGTTCTGCGAGGAGGGCGCCTTCGACCCCGCGCAGTCCGCATGCGTGCTGCGCGCCGGCGCCGTGGCGGGTCTCGGCCTGCGCGTGCACGGCCATCAGCTGGGCCGCTCCGGCGGCGTGGCGCTGGCCGCCGAGCTCGGGGCGGCGAGCGTGGACCACGTGAACCATCTCGCCCCGGCCGACGTCGAGGCGCTCGCCGCGACGGCCGCACGCCCCACCGCGCCGGGGACCGACCCGGACCGGCTCGCCGTCGACGCCGGGCCGACGGTCGCGACCGTCCTGCCGGCCTGCGACCTCTCCACCCGCGCCCCGCTCGCCCCCGCCCGGGAGCTGCTGGACGCCGGCGCCACGGTCGCGATCGCCTCGAACTGCAACCCCGGCACCAGCTATACGAGCTCCATGAGCTTCTGCGTCACGACCGCCGTGCTGCAGATGCACCTCTCGCTGGCCGAGGCCGTGCGCGCCGCCACCCGCGGCGGGGCGCTCGCCCTGCGCCGCACGGACGTCGGGCACCTCGGGGTCGGAGCCCGCGCCGACCTGCACGTGCTCGACGCCTCCGCCGCCATCCACCTCGCCTACCGGCCCGGGATGCCGCTCACCCACGAGGTGTGGCGCGCCGGCGTCCGCCTCACCTGACCCGCGCATCCGACGCCTCCCCGCCCCTGGCCCGGTCCTGCTCCCGTCCCCTGACCCGAAAGGACGATCTCGACGATGACGACGTCCGACGCCGTGAACGACCCCGGCCGCACCGGGCCCCGCTCGGGGACCGGACGGCAGCCCTTCGAGGACGTCGCCGCCGACCGTGCCCGCTCCGTGCTCGCCGCCGACGGCACGGAGCGCGAGGTCCCGCCCCGCCGCTGGCGATTCTTCGTCTACAGCGCGATCGGCCTGGCGATGTTCTTCGTCTCCGTCGAGATCGGTGGGGAGTCCACGATCCTGGTGGACCACGCGCTGTCCTTCGTGATGTGGGTGCTGGGCCCCGTCGTCCCCTGGGTGGTGGTCGCCCTGGTCGCCCTCGGCACGGTCCGCCCCTTCGTCACCGGATCCTGGCGCCACGGAGCGCTGCGCACCGTGTTCGCGCTCGCGAACATCGTCGGGCTCCTCGTCGCGATCTGCGCGGCGGCCGGCTACTACCCGGGACCGCTGGCGAACCCCGATATCGGCCCCTTCCTGTGGGAGAGCCTCGGGATTCCCGTGGGCCTCATCGTTCCCGTCGGAGCCGTGTTCCTGGCGCTGCTGATCAACTACGGGTTGATGGAGTTCATCGGGGTGCTGGTGCAGCCGATCATGCGCCCGGTGTGGAAGGTGCCCGGACGCGCCGCGGTCGACGCCGTCGCCTCCTTCGTCGGCTCCTACTCCCTCGCGCTGCTGATCACCGACCGCGTCTACCGCGAGGGCCGGTACACCGGCAAGGAGGCCGCGATCATCGCCACCGGCTTCTCCACCGTCTCGGCGACCTTCATGGTGATCGTGGCCAGCACCCTGGACCTCATGGAGCACTGGACGCTCTACTTCTTCCTCACGCTCGCGATCACCTTCGCGGTCACCGCGATCACGGTGCGGATCCCGCCGCTGAGCGGGGTGGCCGACGATCCCTACGAGGGTGCCGATCACCTGCCGGAGCCGGTCTCCCGCGGACACCGCGTCGCTCAGGCCTGGGACGAGGCGATGCGCGCCCTGGCCGTCGCCCCCGGCGTGGTCCGGGGCAGCTGGGCGACCTTCCGGGACGGTGTGCTGATGGCCGCCGCGATCGTCCCCTCGATCCTGTCGATCGGACTGGCCGGCCTGCTGCTGGCCACCTACACCCCGTTGTTCGACCTGATCGGATGGATCTTCGTGCCCGTCGCCCACCTCGTGCAGCTGCCCGACCCGGCACTCGCCGGCAAAGCCGTGGCCGTGGGCATCGCCGAGATGTTCCTGCCGGCCACCGTGGTCGCCGGCCACGAATCGGAGGTGCTGCGCTTCACCGTCGGCGTCACCGCCGTCTCGCAGATCGTGTTCTTCTCCGCCCTGGTGCCCTCGGTGCTGGCCACGAGGATCCCCGTGAACGTGGGACACCTGGTGGTGCTCTGGTTCGTGCGGGTGGTGCTCACCATCCTGATCACCGCGCCGCTGGCGCACCTGCTGCTGTAGACGGGGCGGTCAGCCACTCCCCGTCCTCTCCTACCCCGAAAATACTCCGAAAGGTTCCCCGTGACCCCTCCCGTCGTCCTGTCCACGTCCGGCCTCACCGCCGCCGACGTCCTCGCCGTCGCCCGCCGCCGCGCCCGGGTGGAGCTCGACCCCGCCGCTCGCGAGCAGGTCGCCGCGGTGCGCGCCCACATCGACGCCCTCGCCGCCGGGGACACCCCCGTCTACGGCGTCTCCACCGGCTTCGGCGCGCTCGCCGACACCGCGATCCCGCCGAGCATGCGCCACGCCCTCCAACGCTCCCTGATCCGTTCCCACGCCGCGGGCGCGGGCCCCGAGGTGGAGACCGAGGTGGTCCGGGCCCTGATGCTGCTGCGCGCCCGGACCCTGGCCTCCGGCCGCACCGGCGTGCGCCCCGTCGTGGTCGAGACGATCCTCGCGCTGCTGAACGCCCAGATCACCCCGATCGTCCACGAGTATGGATCGCTGGGCTGCTCCGGGGATCTCGCTCCGCTCAGCCATTGCGCGATCGTGCTCATGGGGGAGGGGCGCGCCCGCGACCGCGACGGGGTCGAGCGCCCCGTGCCCGAGCTGCTCGACGAGGCAGGGATCGAGCCGGTGCTGCTCGAGGAGAAGGAGGGCCTGGCGCTGATCAACGGCACCGACGGCATGCTCGGCATGCTGCTGATGGCGATCGCCGACCTCGACGAGCTGGTGCGCACCGCGGACCTCACCACCGCGCTGACCGTGCAGGGGCTCCGCGGCCGCGACAACGTGTTCGTGCCCGAGCTGCACGCGCCGCTGCGTCCGCACCCCGGCCAAGCGGCGTCGGCCGCGAACATCCACGGTCTGCTCGCGGGGTCCCCGATCATCGCCGACGTCGCCGCCGCGGGATCCCGGGTCCAGGACGCCTACTCGCTGCGCTGCGCCCCGCAGGTCGCCGGCGGCGTGCGCGACACCATCGAGCACGCCCGCACCGTCGCCGAGCGCGAGCTGGCCGCCGCGATCGACAACCCCGTCGTGTTGGAGGACGGCACCGTGACCTCCAACGGCAACTTCCACGGTGCGCCGGTGGCGTACGTGCTGGACTTCCTCGCCGTGGTCGGCGCGGACCTCGCCTCGATCGCCGAGCGCCGCACGGACCGGATGCTGGACAAGTCCCGCTCCCACGGGCTGCCGCCGTTCCTGGCCGATGACCCCGGCGTGGACTCCGGCTTCATGATCGCCCAGTACACCCAGGCCGCCCTGGTCTCGGAGATGAAGCGCCTCGCGGTCCCGGCGAGCGTCGACTCCATCCCCTCCTCGGCCATGCAGGAGGACCACGTCTCGATGGGCTGGCACGCCGCCCGCAAGCTGCGCACCAGCGTGGAGAACCTGCGTCGGGTGCTGGCGATCGAGCTGCTCACCGCCGCCCGCGCGATCGACCTGCGCGCGCCGCTGGCCCCGTCGGAGGCCTCCGCCGCCGCGATCGCCGTGCTGCGCCGCACCGTCGAGGGCCCCGGCCCGGACCGCTTCCTCGCCCCCGACATCGCCGAGGCCGAGGCGCGTCTGCTCGACGGCTCACTGCTGGCCGCGGTCCAGGAGGTCATCGGCGAGCTGCGCTGATCCGCCCGCCGGCCCCCGCCCGCCACCCTGCCCGCCGGCCCGCTCGCCACCCTGCCCGCGGCGCCATCCGGTCTGCCCGCCGGCGCCATCCGGTCGACTTCTGCGAAGACGTTCCTTCTGCGCGTTATGGCAACAGCAGCGCAGAGGTCGATCCTCTTGAGGGGTGAGGGGTGAGGGGTGAGGGGTGAGGGGTGAGGGGTGAGGGGTGAGGGGTCGGCGAGGCCGCCGGGTTCCGCTTGTCGGCGCCCGGGTCCATGCTGGTGCCATGAGCACTCGACGTGACGCCCCTCACCCACCCGCGATCTGCGGGATCATCCCCCCGCACCTGCTCGCGCAGATCGCCGCCGCCGGTGCCGACCCGCAGGCCGAGGCGGCCGCCCGGACCCTGGACATCGGCCGCCGCGTCGCGGGTGGTCGGGAGGTCCGGGCGGAGCGCTCCCGCGGGTCCGGCGCCTCCGGGTCGGCTGCGGGGCTGGTGCCCCCGCATCTGCGCAGACGCCTGGAAGGAGACCGCCGAGGTGCCGAGGGGCCCCGCCCCGGGACGGACGAGGCTCGGGCCGCCGGCGCGAGGGAGCCTGCCGCGGAGGCGGGGGCCACCACGGTGCACCGCAGCATCCACGACGCCCGCGGTGGCACCACCCTGCCGGGCGTCCTGGTGCGTGAGGAGGGTCAGGAGTCCAGCGGCGACGAATCCGTCGACGAGGCCTACGACGGCCTCGGCGCCACCTGGACCCTGTACGACCAGGCCTTCGACCGCAACTCCTTGGACGACGCGGGCATGGAGCTGATCGCCACCGTCCATTACGGCCAGGATTTCGAGAACGCCTTCTGGGACGGCGAGCAGATGATCTTCGGCGACGGCGACGGGGTGTACTTCCGCTCCTTCACCAACGCTGTGGACGTGATCGGCCATGAGCTGACCCACGGCGTCGTCCAGTTCTCCGCCGGGCTCATCTACGTCGGCCAACCCGGGGCGCTCCACGAGTCCGTGGCCGACTGCTTCGGATCGATGGTCAAGCAACAGGTGCTGGACCAGAGCGCCCAGGAGGCCGACTGGCTGATCGGTGAGGGCGTTTTCACCGACGCCGTCCAGGGCGAGGCGCTGCGTTCGATGAAGGCCCCCGGCACCGCCTACGACGATCCCGTGCTCGGCAAGGACCCGCAGACCGCGTCGATGGACGAGTACGCGGACCTCCCGCACGACGCGGAGAACGACAACGGGGGCGTGCACATCAACTCCGGCATCGCCAACCGGGCGTTCTACCTCGCCGCCACCGGGATCGGCGGCACCTCCTGGGAGGGCGCCGGACCTCTCTGGTACGACGCGCTGACCCGCGGCGGGCTCCCCAAGGACGCCGATTTCGACGCGTTCGCCCGCGCTACGCTCGACGCCGCGATCCGGCGCCACGGCGAGGGATCGGCCCAGCACGGGGCCGTGGCCGAGGCGTGGCGGACGGTCGGGGTGCTGGGCGCGAGGGGCTGAGATCCGGAGATCCGCGACGCCCGGGACGCACCCGGGCCTCTGGGGCCCAGAGCACACACTGCGCAACATTCCTTCTGGTCGCCATAGGTAGCGCTTAGACTCGACGAGTCGTCCGGCGCGAATCGCCCGGAGTCGGCCGACGGTACGACGACACCCCCACGACCTGAGGACATGAGATGGCCAGCTCCTTCCGCCCCACCCGCCGCATCGCCCTGACCGTCGGCGGTGTCGGCATCGCCGCTGTCCTTGCCGCCTGCAGTTCCGATGCGGGCGGTTCCGGCGGCGAATCCGACGGCGGCTCCGACGGCGGCTCCGACGGCGAGGACGTCCTCGCCCGCATTCAGGAATCCGGCACGGTCCGCATCGGGCTCGAGGGCACCTACCGTCCCTACGCCTTCCACGACGAGAGCGGCGACCTGGTCGGCTTCGAGAAGGAGATCGCCGACGCCGTCGCCGAGGGCCTGGGGGCGACCCCCGAGTACATCGAGACCGAGTGGGATTCGCTGATCGCCGGGCTGGACGTGGACCGCTACGACCTGGTGATCAACAACGTCGGCATCACTCCCGAACGGCAGGAGGCCTACGCCTTCTCCGAGCCCTATGCACGGTCCATCGGGCGCATCGCGGTGCCGGTCGACTCCGACATCCAGACCCTCGAGGACCTCGACGGGGCCACCGCGGCGCAGACCGCGACGTCCAATTGGGCCCAGCAGGTGGAGGAGCTCGGTGCCGAGGTCGTCCCCGTGCAGGGGTTCGCCGAGGCCATCGCCCTGGTGGTCCAGGGGCGGGCCGACGCCACGGCCAATGACTTCATCGCCTTCCAGACGTACCAGGAGGAGAACCCGGACACGAAGTTCCGGGTCCTGGACGCGGACCTGCCCAGCGACACCACCGTCGGCGTGATCATGCAGAAGGGCCAGGACGCGCTCGTGGCCGAGGTGAACTCGATCCTCGACGGCATGAAGTCCGACGGCTCGCTGACGGCGATCTACCAGGAATGGGTGGGCGAGGACATCACCCCGGAGGCCTGATCCGCTGATGCCGCACTTCCTCGAGCTGTGGATCGACTCGCTGCCACGCATGCTGGCGGCGCTGGTCCAGGTCACGATCCCGCTGTCGCTGATATCTTTCGCGATCGCCCTGGCGATCGCGGTGGTCGTGGCCCTCACGCGCCTGTACGCCCCCGCCCCGCTGAAGCTGGTGGCCTGGGCGTATCTGCAGCTCTTCCGCGGCACACCGCTGGTGGTGCAGCTGTTCATCGTGTTCTTCGGGCTGCCCAACGTCGGCATCGAGCTCGACGCGTTCCCGGCCGCGGTCGTCACCCTGGCGCTGAACACCGGGGCGTACTCCTCCGAGGCCGTGCGGGCCTCGATCCTGTCCATCCCACGGGGTCAGTTCGAAGCCGCCCAGACCCTGAACCTGTCACGGGCGACCACCTTCCGCAAGGTGGTCGCCCCGCAGGCGATGCGCATCGCCATCCCCCCGGTCGCCAATGACTTCATCGACCTGGTCAAGGGCACGAGCCTCGTCTTCGCCATCACCCTGATCGACGTGTTCCAGGTCGGCCGGCAGGTGGCCGCCACCACCTTCGAGCCCCTGATCATGTACAGCCTGGTAGCTCTGATCTACCTGATGGTGGTCTCGCTGCTGAGCGTCCTGCAGAACCTCCTGGAGAAGAAGGTGTCCCGTCATGTCCGCAGCACCTGATCCGACCCCCACGCCGGGAGGCGGGCCGCTGCGCCTGTCCGCACTCCGCAAGAGCTTCGGGGAGCTGGTGGCGCTGGAGGACATCTCCCTCGAGGTGGAGCGCGGCCGCACCACGGTGCTGCTGGGACCATCCGGCTCGGGCAAATCGACCCTGCTGCGCTGCATCAATCTGCTGGAGCTGCCCGATGCCGGGCAGATCGACCTGGGGGAGGGGCCGATCGAGGTGGGCGGGAAGATCTCTGCGCGCACGCTGCGCGCCGTCCGCTCCCGCTCGACCATGGTCTTCCAGCAGTTCAATCTGTTCCCGCACCTGACGGCGCTGGGCAACGTGACCCTGGCGCCGATCGAGGTCCGCGGACTCGGCCGCGGCGAGGCCGAGGAGCGCGGCCGAGCAACCCTCGCGAAGGTCGGGCTGGCAGACAAGGTCGATGCCTACCCCGACCGCCTCTCCGGCGGCCAGCAGCAGCGGGTGGCGATCGCCCGTGCCCTCGCGATGGATCCCGACTTCCTGCTGTTCGACGAGCCCACCTCCGCGCTGGACCCGGAACTGGCGGCCGAGGTCGTGTCCGTGCTGGCGGGCCTCGCCGCCGAGCACCGCACCCTGGTGGTGGTGACCCACTCGCTGGCCTTCGCCCGGGAGGTCGCCGACCGGGTGGTGTTCCTCGAGGACGGGCGGGTCGTCCAGGACGGCACCCCGGCGGAGTTCTTCGAGAGCCAGGACGAGCGGTTGCGCCGCTTCCGGGACGTCATCGGCTCCGTCTGACGTCATCGGCTGCGTGCTCGGCGCGGGCACAGGGGACGGCGGCTTCTGTGACCGTCCCCTCTCTGGCCGTGGCCGGGCTGCCTCGCGAGTACCCTGGAGCGGGGCTGCCCGGATCCAGCCCGCCCCGGCCCTTCGGGACGATCCTCCACGACATCCGAAAGACTTCACATGGGACAGCTTCACCTCGGCTTCGAGATCGCGGCACTGGTCGTGCTCGTGGCCATCCTCCTCACCGACCTCCTGCTGGTCATCAAGCGGCCCCACCTGCCCTCCATGAAGGAGTGCGCCGCGTGGATCGGCTTCTACGTCAGCCTGGCCCTCATCTTCGCGGTGGTGCTGTTCTTCGTAGGAGGTATGGCGCCGGCCTCCGAGTTCGTCACCGGCTGGCTGCTCGAGTACTCGCTGAGCATCGACAACCTGTTCGTCTTCATCGTGATCATGTCGAAGTTCGCCGTGCCGAAGAAGTACCAGCAGGAAGTGCTGATGGTGGGCATCATCATCGCGCTGATCGCGCGTGCCCTGTTCATCGTGGCGGGCGCGGTGATCATCAACAGCTTCGCCGAGGTCTTCTACATCTTCGGGCTGTTCCTGCTGTACACGGCCTGGAAGCAGACCCGTGAGGAGGAGGACGACGGCTCCGACTCCTTCATCATGCGCACGGTGCGACGGGTGCTCCCGGTCTCCGAGGACTACGACGGGAACAACCTGCGCACGGTGGTGAACGGGAAGAAGCTGTTCACCCCGATGCTGCTCGTGTTCATCACCATCGGCCTGACCGACGTGATGTTCGCGCTGGACTCGATCCCGGCGATCTTCGCGGTCACCCAGAACCCGTTCCTGGTCTTCACGGCCAACCTGTTCGCCCTGATGGGGCTGCGCCAGCTGTACTTCCTGCTGGGCGGGCTCATGGAACGCCTGGCCTATCTGCACTACGGCATCGCCGCCATCCTCGGGTTCATCGGCATCAAGCTGCTGATCCACGCCATCCACGAGGCTCCTCTGCACTTCATCCCCGGCTTCTCGGTGCTGGAGAAGATCCCCGAGGTGCCGATCTGGCTCTCGCTGAGCTTCATCCTGGTCGCCATGGGCGGCGCGATCGTGGCATCGCTCCTGTTCGCCCCGAAGACCCCCACGCCGTCCGACGACGAGAGCCCCTCGAACTCGGAGCACTGAGGCCGACTGCGCGAGGACCGACGGGCGCGACGCGGCACGGGCGCGACGCGGGCCGGGCACGACGCGCGACGGGCACGAGGCGGCGGGACGGCCCGCGGCGTAGAGTCGTGAGCACGAGGCCGGGTGGACCGGTCCGCGGATGATCCTGCGCGAGGAGTCAGCGGTGGACGAGGACGTCGACGCGGCCGGCCCCGTCGGCGAGGCGGCGTGCTGGCTCGGTCTGCTGTGCCCGGAGTGCGGTGCCATGCCCGAGGAGGACGGGGCCCGGGACCCGGGCGCTCCCTGTTGGCGCTGCGGGGCCGTGCGCGCGCAGCACACCGAGGCCGACGAGAGCCCCGAGGGCGCTTGAGCGCCGGTTGACCCGAGGGCATTTGAGCGCCGGTTGACCCGAGGGCGTTTGAGCGCCGATTGCCCGGGGCTCCGGCGTCCGCGTCGCCGAGCAGGTGGTGTCGGGTGGCCCGGAGCGTGAGTGTCGGGCCGGCCCCCCGCAGGGGCAGGGGCCACCGCGACGAACCGTCCAGGGGTCGTGACAGCGGGTGCACAGAGGCACATCCTCGAGGTCATGAGATCACCGGAACCCAGCCCCGTCGACCGGGGCGACCGTCGCCGCTGGGCACAGCTGCTGCTCGGTATCGTCCTGTTCATCGTCGCCGAGGCAGTGCTGATCGCTACAGCCTGGTTCGGGACCGCAGCCGCGGGAGGCTCCCCCGCGCAGGGGACCGCCGGCTGGGCGCTCCTGCTCGGGGCCGTGATGGGCGCCGCCGTCGCGATGGGCGGATACCTCCTGATCGTCGGACAGCTCGGCCGCAGTCCCGGCCTCGCCCTGCGGGGCCCGGGGAAGCTCGCCGAGTTGGTGCTGGGCCTGGTGATCGGCGCCGCGCTGATCTCGCTCAGCGTGGGACTCATCGCGCTCCTCGGCGGCTACCGCGTCGCGGGGCTCGCCCCGTCCCCGCAGCTGCTGGCGCCGCTCGCGCTCGGCATCGGCGCCGGAGTCATCGAGGAGATCCTGTTCCGCGGGATCCTGCTGCGCCTGCTCGACGCTTGGCTGGGCAGCTGGGCGGCGCTCGCGATCACCTCGCTCGTGTTCGGGCTGATGCACCTGATGAACGACGGGGCGACCGTCCTGACGGCTCTCGGCCTCGTGATCGAGGCCGGGGTGCTGTTGGGCGCCGCCTACATCCTGACCCGTCGGCTGTGGCTCGTGATCGGGATCCACATCGCCTGGAACGCGGTGCAGGGTGGCGTGTACTCCTCGACCATCTCCGGGACGAGGCAGCAGAGCGGTCTGCTCCTGGTCGAGACGGACGGGCCCACGTGGTTGACCGGCGGGACCATGGGCGTCGAGGGATCCCTGATCAGCGTGCTGATGGGGCTCGCCGCAGGGCTCGTGATGCTCGTCCTCGCAGGTCGCCGCGGACACCTGCTGCCGTCGGTGCGGACGACGAGGAGCGTCGCCGGCGCCGGGGCGGCTGACAACGGTGGGGCGGCTGACGGCGCCGGAGCGGCTGACGGCGCCAGGGCGGTCGACAGCGCCGAGGCGATCCCGCGCGGAGCATGAGACGGTCGCCCGCTGAGCGGGCCCGCTCGGAGCCTCACAGAGCCGGGGTCGCGAAGCCTCCGTTGGAATAGAGCAGCTGGCCCCGGATCCAGGCGCCCCGCTCGGAGATCAGGAAGCGCACGAGGTCGGCGACGGTGTCCGTGGAGCCGAGCTCACCGCCCGGCGTCTGCGCCGCGCCCGCCCGGCGCACCTCCTCGGTCATCCACCCGGTGTCGATCGGACCGGGGTTGATCAGGTTGGTGCGGATCCCGCGGTCGGCGAGTTCGTGGGTGCCGGCCAGCACCAGGCGGTCCAGCGCCCCCTTGGTCGCGCCGTAGGGGAGGTTGTGCACGGTGTGGTCGCTGGTCAGGGCGATCATGGCGCCGCCGGGTGCTTCCGTGCCGGGCTCGACCTGCTCGGCGAAGGCCTTCAGCAGCTGCCAGGTGGCGCGCACGTTCACGGCGTAGTGACGGTCGAAGCTCTCCACGGTGGTGTCCAGGATCGAGGAGTCCACGGATTCGCAGTGGCAGGTCACGAGCGCTCCGAGCGGGCCCAGGGCGTCGTGCGCATCGGCCATGAGCGATGGCGGGACGCGGGGGTCCCCGAGGTCCCCGGGGAGCAGCTCCACGCGGCGTCCCGATTCCCGCAGCTCGTCGGCGAGAAGTTCGACGTCCGAGCTCTCGCCGAGGACCCGACGGTCGTAGGGCTCGAAGTAGTTCAGCGCCAGGTCGTAGCCGTCGGCCGCGAGCCCCCGGGCGATCGCGGCGGCGATGCCGCGACGGCGGCCGACGCCGGTGAGCAGGGCGGTGCGGGGCAGAGGGATGTGCATGCGCAGGACGCTAGCGGCATGGGGTCCGAGGGGCAACGAGATTCTCGGACGGGGTCACGGTGCGCGCCGTCGATCTCCCATCAGCGTCAGCGCTCCGGCCGCGCCAGGAGCTCCTGGCGAGCGTCGGTCAGCAGTCGAGTGGTCAGCCGGATGTACGTCAGGACGGTCCGTGGCGAGGTCAGTCCGTGACGGGGGAATCGTCCGGGAGGTCCCACACCACGCGGCCCGCCGCGTCCCGGCGCGCCCCGGGGCTCACCTCGTGCGGCCGCTGCCGCCCCGAGTGCATGAGGTCGAGAACCTCCACGTCGTGCTCCAGGAGCATCAGGTCGGCGATGAGCCGGCGGTGGCAGCGCCACCACACGGCCTCCGAGCACATCACCGCGGTGCGGGTGCGGCCCACGTCGGCGCGCAGGTCCTCGATCCCGGCCCGGAACTCCTCGCTGCGGGTCCATGCGGCGTAGGCGCGGAACTGGGCGACCCTCCACCAGGTGTCGGGGGAGGTCGCGTCCTCGTCCTTGGTGAGCCGGCGCCGCCCGCCCAGGCGCTCGTCCCACCGGTAGGCGATCCCGGCCGCCGTGCAGATCTGCTCGACGGCGCCCTTCGCCGCGGCGTCGTTCGTGCGCGAGCCCGGGAAGCGGCGCACGTCCACCAGCTGCTCGATCCCGGCACCGTGCAGCAGCTCGGTCAGCTCGGTGCGGTCCAGGCGGCCGTGGCCGAGGGTGAGCAGCGGGGCGGTCACCGCTGCGGGGCGGAGCGCAGGTCCAGGGCGCCGTCGGCGAACTCCACCATCTTCCCGCAGCGGGTGCAGGTCAGCGCGATGGCCTCGGGGCTGAAGGCGGCGAAGCCGAGGAGTTCGGAGGTGCCGGAGTTCAGCAGCACCCGCCGCCAGCGGTCCTGGTCGGCACCGCAGTGCCCGCACAGGACCTGCCGTCCGGCCGCGCCGGCGATCACGATCTCGTCCTTCTCGACCATGTCTGCCCCTTCTGCTCGTCCTCGGGCCATGTCGGCGCCCGCAGCGTCGTCCGTGCCGCCCCGCCTCTCGTGCTGCCCGATGTCCAGCATGTCACGGTGTGGAGCCGAGCACCTCTGTGCTCGAGGTGACGTCGATCTGAGGCGGGAACAGCCCCATGACCTGCACCGCCGCTGCGCCGTCGGCGGCCGTCGAGGCGGCGCAGGCATCCCGGACCACGCTGAGGCGCGCACCGGCGTCGGCTGCGGCCAGGGCCGTCGTGATCACGCAGCAGTCCGTCGAGACGCCGGTGAGCAGCAGGTCCGGGTGGGGGCCGACGATCCCGGCGAGCTGCGGGCCCCACTTGCCGAAGGTGGGCTCGTCGATCGTGGGGTGGACGGTGAGCTCTCGGGCGCCGTCGACCAGGTCGTAGAGCGGATCGGTCGCGGGGACGTCCGCGAAGGGCCAGGCACGGAAGTACTCGCCCCAGGCGGTGGTGCGGTCGGCCGTGGGCAGCCAGCGGGTCACCAGGGTGCGCTCGGGTCCGACGTGCTCGGCGAGCTCCCGGATCCGCGACCAGGCGTCGTCCCAGAAGGGAGAGGCCCAGTCGGAGGCCGGGTCGGCGAAGATCCGCTGCGGGTCGACGACGAGCAGCCAGGAGCGGTCGCTCATGCGTCCCGCTCCTGCCGGCGGATCCGACCCCGTCGGGCGAACCAGGTCACGGCGAAGCCGAGCACCAGCGCCAGCAGCACCCCGATGTTGGAGTACGCCCAGTTGCCGTCCCAGTACGCCCCGGCCGGATCGTCGACATAGGTGCTCAGCCCGAGCGGCTCCAGCAGGTAGCCCTGCCAGTTGTTCCACGGCGCGGCCTCGGTGAAGGAGTTGACGACCAGCCCCCATCCCAGGACCGAGGCGACCACCATGGTCACGATCGAGATCCCGTCGATCGAGCCGTAGCGGCCGCGGGGATCGAACAGGGCACGTTCGTCGTAGTCCGCCCGACGGGTGAGGACGTCGGCGATGAGGATGCCGGCCCAGGCCGCGATCGGGACCCCGAGGGTGATCAGGAAGCTCTGGAACGGACCGATGAAGCTGGTGGCGAAGAACGCGACCCAGATGGTGCCGACGGTCAGGATCACTCCGTCGACCGCGGCGGCCGCCGGACGCGGGATGCGGATCCCCAGACTGATCAGGGTCAGTCCCGAGGAGTAGATGCCCAGCACGGCGCCGGAGACCAGGGTCAGCACGGCCACGATCCAGAAGGGCACCAGGGCCCACAGCGGCAGGATGGAGATCAGCGCGCCGATGGGATCGCCCTCGATGGCGCCCGCCAGCTCCGGATCGGAGCCGGCCAGCAGCAGTCCGACGATCACCAGCACCACGGGGGCGGCCGCCCCGCCGATCGTGTTCCACGCGACGATCGAGGCGTCGGACGCGGAGCGCCTCTGGTAGCGCGACCAGTCCGCGGCGATGTTGATCCAGCCGAGGCCGAAGCCGGTCATCACCATCACCAGCGCCCCGATCATCGCCTGCGGGGGCCCGCTCGGCATCGAGGCCACGCCCGCCCAGTCGATGTGCGGGATCGTGAGGATCATGAACAGAATGGTCATGGCGCCGGTCGCCCAGGTCAGGATCGACTGCAGGCGCATGATCGTGTGGTAGCCGAGCACGCTCGCGGTGACGATCAGCGCGGCGATGAGGATCGCAGCGATCACGGTCACCGCCTGTCCGGACCCCACGCCCAGCACGTCGAACACGGTGGCGGTGGCCAGCACCGCGGAGATCGCCAGCGACGTCTCCCAGCCGATCGAGGTCAACCAGGAGACGATCCCCGGCACCTTCTGCCCGTGCACGCCGAAGGCGGCGCGCGAGAGCACCATCGTCGGCGCGCTGCCGCGCTTGCCGGCGATCGCCACCAGACCGCACAGCAGGAAGCTGATGATGATGCCGAGGATCGCGACGACCGTGGCCTGGACGAAACTGATCCCGAAGCCCAGCAGGTAGGAGCCGTAGCTCATCCCGAACACCGACACGTTCGCGGCGAACCAGGGCCAGATCAGATCGCGGGGCCGCGCGGTCCGCTCGGACTCGGCGATGATCTCGATGCCGGTGGTCTCGATGACGCCGGCACCGCCGACGGGAGCGGCTGGGGCGGGGGAGCGGGTGGGATCGGGGGAGGTCATGTCGGCTCCGGAGCAGGAGGGCCGGCCGCGGCCGGACGACGGGGTGGGACGGGGACGTGACGTGCAGTGTCCCACGGGCGGCGTGACCGGCGCGGTTCGTCGGCCTAAGGTGGAGGGGCCCGTGCTCCGTGCACGCGGCCCCGAGGAGGCCTCGGCCATCTCACCGCCCGTCGGGCGCCGAGTGGTCGCCCGCGTTCAGCGCGCCGTCCCCGTCGACCACCGCCACCAGTGCAGGGACGGTCCGCGGCCCGGTCCGCGCAGGCCGCCCGGAAGGAGACCCGTGCCCGCAGCGTCCACCCGGATCCAGGCCTCGACGAAGCGCCTGCTCAGCCTCGGGCCCAGCCGCGTGGACCACATCCCGGCGTTCCGCATCGCCCTCGGGCTCGCGATCCCGCTGTCCGTGCTCCTGGTGACAGGACACGTCGACTGGGCGATGTACGTCGGCTTCGGGGCCTTCACCGGGATCTACTCCAAGTACGAGCCGACACGCATGCGCTTCCGGCGCCAGTCGATGGCCGGTGCGCTGCTGACCGTGTGCGTCACCATCGGCGCCACCCTCGCGCAGCTCGGGGAGTCGATGGGCACCACGGCGGGGTCCTGGACCGCCCTGGGGGTGGGATCCGTCGTGGCGGGGCTCGCCGCGGCCCTGGTGCTCCGGCTCGGCCTGAAGCCGGGCGGCGCGATCTTCCCGCTGTTCGCGGTCGCCGCCATCGCCTCCGCGCCGCCCGCCGCCCCGATCTGGGCCGCGTTCCTCATCGCGGGCGCCTGCGCCTCCCTGTGCGTCGTGCTGGGCCTGCTCGGCCACTGGGCGGGGGAGCGTCATCCCGGGGCCGACGTCCGGCCCGCCGCGGAGTCCTGGTCCCGGGCGCAGCTGGGCGCCGAGTTCGGCCGGTTCGCGCTCGCCGCCGCGATCGCCGGGGTGCTGGGCCTCGCCTCCGGGCTGCCCTTCCCCTACTGGGCGCAGATCGCGGCGATAGCGCCGCTGTCGGCCCCGGGGCGCACCCTGCAGGTCGAGCGCGGGCTGCACCGCATCATCGGCACCACGCTCGGCATCGTGACCACCGCCTTCCTGCTGTCCTTCCCCGCCGAGCCCTGGCAGCTCGTGGTGTGGGTGGTGGTCCTGCAGTTCCTCGCCGAGATGTACGTGCTGCGCAACTACTCCTTCGCGCTGCTGTTCATCACCCCGCTGGCCCTGCTCATGGTCCAGCTCGCGCATCCGCAGCCGATCGGGACGATGCTCCAGGCCCGTGTGCTGGAGACCGTGATCGGCGCGGTCGTGGGGATCGCGGTGGTGATCACCGCCGCCCTCGGGGACCGGCGCGCGGCCCTCCGGCACCGGGCGACCGACGGTGAGCCGGGTACCGACGGATCGTGAACGTCCCGGCGCCCGAGGCCGGTGTGCCCGATGACGTCCTCCCTCCCGACGAGACCGTGGACGTGTTCCCGCACTGCGCCCAGCAGTCGGTCGCCCCTGCCCGGTGCCACCCGGGCGGCGTAGCGTCGGCCCATGCCAGGTCACGCAGACACCTCGGACCGCGCCCCCGCCTACACCCACGGCTACGGCGCTGCCGTGCTGGACAGCCACCGCGCCCGCACCGCGCAGAACTCCGCCGCCCACCTGCTGCCGCTCCTGCGGCCCGGGCAGCAGCTGCTGGACGTGGGCAGCGGCGCGGGCACGATCACGGCGGATCTCGCCCGGATCGTCGGCCCCCAGAACGTCACCGCGCTGGAGGTCTCCGAACAGTCCGCGGAGATCACCCGCGCCGAGCTCGTGAGGCAGGGGCTCGGCGCCGTCCGGGTGCTGGTCGGTGATGCGCAGGCGCTGCCGCTGGCCGACGACAGCGTCGACGTGGTCCACGCCCACCAGGTGCTCCAGCACCTCCCGCAGCCGGTGGCCGCGATCGCGGAGGCCCGCCGCGTCACCCGGCCCGGCGGAGTCATCGCCCTGCGGGACAGTGACTACGAGGGCTTCCGCTGGTATCCCGAGGTGCCCGCGATCGATCGCTGGCTCGCCCTGTACCTGCGAGCCGCCCGCGCCAACGGCGGCACCCCGGATGCCGGGCGGCGACTGCTCGCCTGGGCCCACGAGGCCGGGGTGGAGGACGTCGCATCCGGCTCCTCGACCTGGCTGTACGCGACCCCGGAGACGCGCGCGGCCTGGGCGGAGACCCTCGCCGGGAGGCTCACCGCCGGGCCGTTCGCCCAGCAGCTCGAGCGCGAGCAGTGGGCCGACGCCGCGGAGCGGGAGGCGATCGCTGCGGAGGTGCTGGCCTGGGCCGAGGATCCCGACGGCTGGTTCAGCCTGCTGCACGGCGAGGTCCTCGCACGGGTCTGAGCACGGGAGGGGCCGTGACGCGGCGCCGTCGGATCGATGACAGCCGTCATGCGCTCGGCCCGGCGGGCCCCGAGCGATCACACCGCGATGAGCACGATCCCGGCCAGCACGATCGCCGCTCCCAGCATACGTCGCAGCGGGTCCGGCTCCATGAACAGCCACCAGGCCAGCAGCGAGCCCACCACGATGCTGGACTCCCGGACGGGGGCGACCAGGGAGACCGGTGCGGTGCGCATCGCCTCCAGGACCAGCACATAGGCCAGCGGGGACAGGGCCGCGACCAGCAGCACCTCCCGCCCATGGGAGCGGACGACGGGCACGACGTCCTCGCGGTGCCGCCGCAGCAGGGTCGGCGTCATCAGCAGCACCTGCCACAGGCAGGTGGTCACGAAGTAGCCCACCGGCGGCAGTCCCAGCGTCGTCACCGAATAGCTGTCCCACAGCGTGTACGCGGCGATCGCGATCCCGGTCGCCGTGCCCCAGACGACCCCGGCGCGGATCCCGTGACGTCCCGCGACCGATCTCCCGGTGGCCACCACCACGATCCCGCCGATCACCACCAGCGCGCCGACCGCGGCGACCCATCCCGGCCGCTCGTCGAGCACGAGGATCGCGATCGCCATGGACAGCACGGGGCCGACCCCGCGCGCCACCGGATAGACGACGCCGAGGTCGGCGCGTGCGTACCCCGTCTGCAGCGTGAGCTGATAGGCGACATGGATCAGTCCCGAGACCAGCGGAGCGAGGACGACGGCGGGCGAGAACCCGACATCGGCTCGCGCCAGGGTGACCAGCGCCAGGGGAGCCCACAGCACCACCGAGCCCACGTCGTAGCACCACACGAAGGCGAAGCCACCGACGGTCACCCGCTTCGCGGCGAGGTTCCACACCGCGTGGCAGAGCGCCGCCACCAGGACCAGGGTCAGGGCGAGGGTGCTCATCGATGCTCGGGCCGCGGGTGCGGCGAGAGGGCGTGGGTGGCCATCGCCTCAGTATCCCGCGCTCCGCCGGCCGCGCGCGGGAGCATCCTCAGCGGATCTCCGCGCGGGCTCGACATCGGAGCGCGATCCCCTTATAGTTGAAAGCGAAACCGGTTCGAGACAGGAGTCCCCATGAGCCTCAGCACCGCCGTCCTCCGCGCCATCCCCGGCGCCTTCATCCTCAATTCCGGCATCGGCAAGCTCAACCTGCCCGCCGAGATGGCCGAGAGCCTGCAGGGCATGGGCGCCAAGGGCGTCCCCCCGCTGGCGAAGATGACCCCCGAGCAGTTCGGGAAGTTCCTCAGCTACGGCGAGATCGCCGTCGGCGCCTCGCTGCTGCTGCCCTTCGTGCCCACCAAGGTCGCGGGCGCGAGCTTGGCAGCCTTCTCGGGGGCGATGATGGCGATGTACCTGCGCACCCCGGAGATGACCGAGTCCGACGGTGTGCGCCCCAGCCAGGCCGGTACCGCCCTGGCCAAGGACAGCTGGCTGCTCGCCATCGGCGCCGCCCTCATCCTCGCCCAGGGCAGGAAGTCGACCAAGAGCTGAGCCTCTCGGCCCGGGGACCCGGGCCCGACAGTCCCCCGAGTCCGTCCGGGGCGGGGGACACTGGAGTCGTGATCATCCCGTCGGCCGACCTCGAGGGGCGCGGCCGTGCGCTCCGCCGCGCAGTCCCGTCAGCCCTCGGCGTGCTCGGAACGATCCTGCTGGCCGCGGCGCTGGGAGGGCTGATCCGGGTCGTGCCGGTCGTGGGGGCGCTCGACGAGCGCCTCGTCGCCGCCGCCGGCACGAGCCTCACCACGCCGGGTCAGATGCTCGCGCTCGGTCTCGACGCGATCTTCGATCCGCTGTTCGCGGCGCTCCTGACCGTCGCGGTCGTGCTGGTCGTCGCGCTCGCACGGCGCAGCCCCCGCGCGGGTGCGCGCACGGGGATCCTGATCCTCGTGCCCTGGGCGGCGACCGGAGCTCTGAAGGTCATCGTCCGCCGTCCCCGCCCCGAGGTGGAGCTGCTGGGTGACCGGCTCGTGCCGTTGCCCGAGACCTTCAGCTTCCCCAGCGGGCACACCACGGTCGCCGCCGCCCTCTGTCTGGCGATCCTGCTCGCCCTCCGGGCCGGGTGGGGCCGATGGATCGGCGGCGTGCTCGCCGTGGTCGTGGTCGCGGCGACCGCGTGGTCGCGCGTGGCGCTCGGCCTGCACCACCCCACCGACGTGCTGACCTCCGCGCTGCTGGCACCTGTGCTGGTGGTGCTGCTGGCACGGGGGATCGACGCCGGCGTCCAGCGGGTCGAGGCAGGAGGGCGGTCACCGTCACGGGGATGGTGCCCTCGATCTCGTCGCCCGGGACCATGCGGAACGCGGTGATGTCAGTGATGGGGTTCGCGGCATTGGTCGTCACGTCCTGCCAGGTGGCGTCGTCCCGGACGTGTTTCGTCGACGCCGGGTCCCGCGGTCGGGTCCGGGATGTCACGACGATCACAGCCAGGGCGCGATATTTCGCAAGTCAGAAGTGGCAAAAAGGAGCGAGGTGAGGCTAACCTCAGTATCGGACCGGGGGCACCCTGGTCCTCCTGCTCCCCACGGAAGGCTTCCTCCACCATGACCGTGTCCTCCCGGTTCTCCCGTCGCCACTTCGGCGCCGCCTCCGCCGTCGGCGCCCTCGGCCTCGCCCTGACCGCCTGCGGCACGTCCACGGGAGCCGCCGATGACGCCGGGGCGAAGGATGCCGGCGCGGCGGGCACCGTCGAGGTCGAGGACAACAACGGCCCCCATACGGTCGAGGTGCCCCCGACGTCCGTGGTCGCGACCGACAACCGAACCTTCGAGACGCTCGAGGCCTGGGGCGTCACCCTGAGCGCCGCCGCGCGGGCCCTCATGCCGTCGACCAACTCCTACCGGGACGACGAGTCGATCATCGACCTCGGCAACCACCGCGAGCCCGACCTCGAGGCCGTGGTCGCCGCCGAGCCCACGCTGATCATCAACGGCCAGCGCTTCGCGCAGTACCACGACGACTTCGCGAAGTACGCCCCGGACGCGACCATCCTCGAGCTCGATCCCCGGGAGGGGGAGCCCTTCGCCGCCGAGCTCAAGCGCCAGGTCTCCACCCTCGGCACGATCTTCGAGAAGGAGGCCGAGGCGAAGGAGCTGGCCACCGGCCTCGACGCCGCCATGGAGCGCGTCGCCGCCGCCTACGACGGCTCCTCCACCGTCATGGCCGTCACGGTCTCCGGCGGCGAGATCGGCTTCATCGCCCCCGGTCAGGGCCGCACGCTGGGCTGGACCTTCGACGCCTTCGATCTCGTCCCCGCGCTCGAGGTCGAGGGCGCCAGCGAGGACCACCAGGGCGACGACATCTCCGTCGAGGCCATCGCGAGCTCGGACCCGGACTGGATCCTGGTGATGGATCGCGACGCGGCCATCTCCGCCGACGACCCCTCCTACCAGCCGGCCGCCGAGGTCCTCGAGGGCTCCGAGGCCCTGGCCGGGGTCACCGCGATCGCCGAGGGCAATCTCGTCTACATGCCGGCGGACACCTACACCAACGAGTCCATCCAGACCTACACCGAGTACTTCGAGTCCCTGGCCGACGCCTTCGAGGGTGCGGCCTGATCACGCCGCTCCGGCCCGCCGACGGCGCGGCGGACGACCTCGCGAGGCACCCGCCCTCCGTGCCGTCCGTCGGCCGCCCGACGTCGACCTCTCCCACCTGGTGACCTGATGCCCTCTCCTGCTCTCGTCGGTGCCGCGCCGCCCGCTCGGCACCGTGGCCGCGAGCGTCTGCTCGACGTCAAGCTCGTGATCGGCATCGTGGTCGTGGTGCTGCTGCTGGTGGCCTCGCTGCTGACCGGCGTCTACGACGTCCTCGGGGCCGAGGGCGGCGGCGAGATGTTCGCCATCACCCGCGTGCCCCGCACCATCGCGCTGGTCCTGGCCGGTGCCGCGATGGCCATGTCCGGGCTGATCATGCAGCTGATGACGCAGAACCGCTTCGTGGAGCCGTCCACGACGGGCACGACGGAGTGGGCGGGACTCGGGCTCATCCTGGTCATGGTCATCAGCCCGCAGGCGGATCTGCTGACCCGGATGACCGTCGCGATCGCCTTCTCCTTCGTCGGCACCATGGTGTTCTTCGCAGTCCTGCGCAAGGTCACCCTGCGCAGCTCGCTGATCGTGCCGATCATCGGCATCATGCTGGGTGCCGTCGTCGGCTCCGTCTCCACCTTCGTGGCGCTGCAGTTCGACGCCCTGCAGAACCTCGGGGTCTGGTTCGCCGGCTCCTTCACCTCGGTGCTGCGCGGCCAGTACGAAGTGCTGTGGATCGTGCTCCTGGTGGGCATCGCCGTCTTCGTCGTCGCCGACCGGCTGACCGTGGCCGGGCTCGGCGAGGACATCGCCACCAACGTCGGCGTGAACTACCAGCGGGTGCTGCTGCTGGGCACCGGCCTGGTCGCGATCGCCACCGGCGTGGTCACCGTGGTGGTCGGCAACCTGCCCTTCCTCGGACTCATCGTCCCCAATGTGGTCTCGATGATCCGCGGCGACGACCTGCGATCCAACCTGCCCTGGGTCTGCCTGCTCGGCATCGCCATCGTCACCGTCTGCGACCTCGTCGGACGCACCGTCATCATGCCGTTCGAGGTGCCGGTCTCCCTGATCCTGGGCATCCTCGGCGCAGCCGTGTTCATCACCCTCCTGCTCAGGCAGCGACGCCATGGCTGAACGTCTCGCACGGACCCTGCCCACCGGGCGCCGCCTCGGCCCCACCACCGACGACGACCGTCCCGACGTCTCCACCGCGCCCACCGATACCGTGGCGGACATCGCGCCGCTCGCCGTCCCCCGTCGGCCCCACGGCGGCTCCGGTGCCTTCCCCGACCGACGGTCCCGCCGGCGCTATCGGATCGTGCTGGGCACGCTGGTGGTGCTCGCCGTCGGCTTCGCGCTGGGCCTGCTCGCGATCGGGAATCCCATGCCGATCGGCAGCCGCGGATTCTGGCTGATCGCCGAGCTGCGCGCCACCTCCCTGGTGGTGATGGGTGTGGCCGCGTTCTGCCAGGCCACCGCCACCATCGCTTTCCAGACGGTCACCAGCAACCGCATCATCACCCCGTCGATCATGGGCTTCGAATCGCTGTACACGGCGATCCAGACCACCGCCGTGTACGTCCTCGGCGTGGCCGGGGTGGTCGCCCTGCAGGGCACCGGGCAGTTCCTGATCCAGGTCGCCCTGATGGTAGCTCTGTCCGTGCTGCTGTACGGCTGGCTGCTGCGCGGTCGGTTCGCGAACATCCAGGTGATGCTGCTGATCGGGGTCGTGCTCGGCGGGGGTCTCGGCGCGGTCTCGAGCTTCATGCAGCGCCTGCTGACCCCCAGCGAGTTCGACGTGCTCACCGCGCGGCTGTTCGGCTCGGTGAGCAATGCGAGCGTGGAGTATCTGCCGTACGCGATCCCGCTGTGCCTGGTGGCCGGGGTGCTGATCTGGCTGAACGCCCGCACGCTGAACGTGATCTCCCTGGGGCGCGACGTGTGCATCAACGTCGGCATCGACCACGGGCGCCAGACGATCTGGACCCTGGTGCTGGTCTCGATCCTGATGGCGGTCTCCACCGCTCTGATCGGGCCGATGACCTTCTTCGGGTTCCTGGTCGCGACGCTGGCCTACCAGGCCGCCGGCACCCACGACCACCGACGACTGCTGCCGGTGGGCGTGCTGGTCGGCTTCGTCATCCTCGCCGGCGCCTACTTCCTCATGGAGCACGTGTTCTATGCCCAGGGCGTCGTGTCCATCATCATCGAGCTCGTCGGCGGGAGCGTCTTCCTCGCCGTCATCCTCCGGAAGGGGCGCCTGTGATCTCCATCGATGCCGTGCGCAAGACGTACGCCTCGGCCTCCGGGACCGTCGAGATCGGGCCGGTCACCCTCGAGATCCCCTCCGGCGGCGTCACCGCCCTGGTGGGGCCGAACGGGGCCGGCAAGTCGACGCTGCTGACGATGGCGGGACGGCTGCTCGGGATCGACGAGGGCGCGATCGAGGTGGCCGGGTACGACGTGGGCTCCACCGCCTCGAAGGACCTCGCCAAGATCCTCTCGGTGCTGCGCCAGGAGAACCACTTCATCACCCGCCTCACCGTGCGTCAGCTGGTGGGCTTCGGCCGCTTCCCCTACTCCAAGGGGCGCCTGACCCCGCTGGACGAGCAGAAGATCTCCGAGGCCATCGACTTCCTGCACCTCGACGAGCTCGAGGACCGCTACCTCGATGAGCTCTCCGGGGGCCAGCGCCAGCGCGCCTACGTGGCGATGGTGCTGGCCCAGGACACCGAGTACGTCCTGCTGGACGAGCCGCTGAACAACCTCGACATGCGCCACAGCGTGCAGATGATGGGGCGCCTGCGCGACGCCGCCCGCGAGCTGCGGCGCACCATCGTCGTCGTGCTGCACGACATCAACTTCGCCGCCCACTACGCCGACCACATCATCGCCATGAAGGATGGGGCAGTGGTCGAGTCCGGTCCGGTCGCCGAGATCATGGACGGCGCGGTGCTCTCGCGCGTGTTCGACACCCCCGTGCAGGTCATCGACGGGCCGACGGGACCGCTCGCGGTCTATTTCTGAGCGCGTCGCCGTCTGACGCCCCTGGCTCAGGCGGTCTTGGTCGCCGGGTCCGCTCCGCCGCGGCCGTCGGGGCGGTCGAGGGCGTCGATCGCCGCGACCTCCTCGGGGGTCAGCGTGAGGCGGGCAGCGGCGAGGTTCTCCACGATCCGCGAGGGCGTGACCGACTTGGGGATCGTGATGATGCCTTTCGTGAGGTGCCAGGCCAGCACCACCTGGGCGGGGGTGGCCTCGTGCGCGGCCGCGACCGACGTGATCGTCTCGTTCCGCAGCAGGTCGGACTTGCCCTGCCCCAGCGGCCCCCAGGCCTCGGTGGCGATGGAGTGCTCGGCGTGCAGCGCCCGCAGCTCGCGCTGCTGGAAGTAGGGGTGCAGCTCGATCTGGTGGACCGCGGGAGCCACGCCCGTCGCCTCGATCGCCTCGGTCAGCTGCAGGACCGGGTAGTTCGAGACGCCGATCGAGCGCACCAGGCCGCGCTGCTTCAGGTCGATCAGCGCTCTCCAGGCCTCGACGTAGGTGCCCTGCGCGCGGACCGCCCAATGGACCAGGTAGAGGTCGATGTACTCCAGACCCAGTCGCTCGAGCGAGGCTTCGCACGCCGCGATCGCGTCGTCGAAGCGCTGGGCGTCGTTCCACAGCTTGGTGGTCACGAACAGCTCCTCGCGCGGGATGCCCGCGGCGCGGATCGCCCGTCCGACGCCCTCCTCGTTCCCGTAGACCTTCGCCGTGTCGAGGTGGCGGTACCCGGCCTCGAGGGCCTGCGCGGTGACGTCGGCGGCCACCTCGTTCTCGACCTTGAAGACGCCGTAGCCGAGCTGGGGGATCGAGCGGCCGTCGTGCAGCGCCAGGGCGGGAATCGTGGGGGATGGGGCGGTCATGGAGGGGCTCCTCTGGTCGGGGACCCCCAGCCTAGAACGTGTCACCGCGTCTCCCCGTCCCCCTCGGGCCTGATGGCCGTCGCGGTCCCTGGGAGCCGGCGTCGCCCGCCCCTCTACGATGGGCGCATGAGGTCGTGGAGCCCGGGCAGCACCCGATGACACCGGCACGCGAGGCGCGCAGGAGGCCCCTCGAGCGGCCGGCCCCGACCGGGGAACCCGCCTACGACCACGCGCGCGGCCACGATCCCGAGGGTCGCCGTGTCGAGCTGTACGGCCTGCTGGACACCCTGTTCATCGTCGCCGGCGTCGTGGTCTCGATCTGGCTGGCCCTGCTGTACCTGGTCGAGGGGTTCTCCCTGACCCCGGTGCGGCTGCTGTACCTGGTCGGCTTCTGGATCCTGCTGACCTACATCACGCTGCCGCGTCTGCACCAGCTGATGACCTGGATCTACCTGCCGGACTACTTCTTCGGGCGCACCCGCACCACCGAGGGGGTGCTCTCGGATCCCATCAACCTCGCCTTCGACGGTCCCGAGGCCGACCTGCACGTGGCGATGCGCCGCGCGGGCTGGGTGCTCTCGGAGGAGCGCACGCTGTCGTCGGCCTGGCAGATGGTCCGCTCCACGCTGCTGCGCCGCTCCTTCCCGGCCGCCCCGGTCTCCGATCTGTACCTGATGGGCCGACGCCACGACTTCACCTATCAGCAGGAGGTCGGCGGCACCACCGCCAAGCGCCACCACGTGCGCTTCTGGAGGCTCCCCCCGGGCCTCAGCCTGCCGGGCGGATTCCGGGCCGACTGGGTGGCCGCCGGCACCTACGACCGCGCCGTCGGCTTCTCCTTCTTCACCCTCCAGATCACCCACCGCATCGACGAGAACATCGACGTCGAGCGCGACTTCCTCATCGACACCGTGCGCTATGCGGATCCGGAGATCCCCGTCGAGGTGATCGAGGAGTTCGCCACCGCGTACCACGACCGCAACGGGCAGGGCGATCGCTTCCGCACCGACGGGCACCTGCCCGTGCTCGACATCGCCGGCGCCGCCTCCCGCTCCGACGGGGCCAGCGCCCTGATGCTGCCGCGGCACCGGCCGACGGGGAACACCGTCATGAAGGCCCGCGCCCGCGCCACCGCGCAATCGGCCCTGGCCGCGGCCCGGCTGCGGGGCGGGGACCGGGCGGAGCTGGGGGACGAGCTGTCCGCGCAGTGGCACGGCACGGTCGACGACGTCCACGAGATCATCTCGCGCGCGACGGATCACCACCTGCCGCCGCCGACGCTCGTGTTCACCGGGGCGCTGGTGCTGATCCAGGCCGGCCTGGTCATCGCCCAGTGGGCCTCCCAGCTGCTGGGAGTGGACGTCACGGCCTGGTACGCCGATGCCTCGCTGATCCTGCCCGAGGGCAACAGCGTCTACCTGGCCTCCGGCTTCGCGCTCGTGCTGGTGGGGCTGCTGGTCGGGGTGCTGCGCCGCAGCCGTTGGGCCCGGATCGCGCTGATGGCCCTGTTCACGGTCGACGCGGTCGCGCGGCTCGTGGTGGCGACCTCGATGACCGGTGACGTCGCGCACTCGCTGCTGGTGGGGGCGGGGGCCTCGGCTCTCGGCGTGCTCGCGATCAGCTCGGACGCCTCGCGGCAGTGGGTGCAGACGCTGCGGCTCACCAGCCGTGAGCTCGAGGCGGACCCGGGGGCCGACGGATCGACGCATGACCGGCCGGAGGCCTCGGGCCCGACGGAGGCCCCGGACCCCGAGCCCGTCCGCGCAGGTCGTGAGGTGTGAACCGCCGCACGACGCGGTAGGGTGCCCGGTAACCGCTCACGGGTCCCCAGAGCAACGACGCTCACCGAGCTCGACGCCGCCCGGAACGGTGCGCACGTATCCCCGTCCCGGGAGGATCCCATGAGCGAGTCGCACGAGGCCGCCCCCACCGCACCCGACGGCACCGGCCCGCCGGACCAGCCGACGCTGAAGAAGGCGATCACGCCCAAGCTCCTGCTGCTGTTCATCGTCGGCGACATCCTCGGCACGGGCGTCTACGCCCTGACCGGCAAGGTCGCGGGCCAGGTGGGCGGTGCGGGATGGATCCCGATCATCGTCGCCTTCGCCGTCGCGATGGTCTCCGCTCTGTCCTACGTCGAGATGGTCACCAAGTACCCGCAGGCCGCCGGTGCCGCCCTGTACGTGCACAAGGCCTTCGGGGTCCACTTCCTGACCTTCATGGTCACCTTCGCGGTGCTGTCCTCGGGCATCACCTCCGCCTCGACCAGCTCGATCTTCCTCGCGGAGAACTTCCTCAAGGCCTTCCAGCTGGAGGACGCGCTGGGCGATGCCTCCGCCGGGACCGCCACCGCGATCGCGCTGATCTTCCTGGGCCTGGTCGCCGTGATCAACATGTACGGCGTCTCCGAATCGGTGAAGGCCAATGTGGTGCTCACCCTCATCGAGCTCACCGGTCTCACGCTCGTCGTGCTCGTCGGATTCTTCGCGATGGCCGAGGGCAAGGCGGACTTCTCCCGCGTGGTCCTGTTCGAGACGCCGGGGGACAAGGGCTTCCTGATGGCGGTCGTCGCCGCCACCGCCCTCGCGTTCTTCTCGATGGTCGGCTTCGAGGACTCGGTGAACATGGCCGAGGAGACCGTGGACCCGGTCAAGAACTTCCCGCGCGCGCTCATCGGCGGCCTGTCGATCACCGGTGTGGTCTACGTGCTGATCTCCGTGGTCGCCGTGGCGGTGGTCCCGATCGGTCAGCTCACCGAAGCCTCCACCCCGCTGCTGACGGTCGTCAAGGTCGGCGCCCCCGGCGTCCCGGTCGACACGATCTTCGCGTTCATCTCGATCTTCGCGGTCGCCAACACCGTGCTGATCAACATGATGATGGCCTCCCGCCTGCTGTACGGCATGGCCAAGCAGGGCGTGCTGCCCGGCTTCCTCAAGGGAGTGCTCCGCACCCGCCGCACCCCCTGGGCCGGCATCCTGTTCTCCACCGCCCTCGGGGTCGTCCTGGTGCTGACCGTGCGCTACGTGCTGGCCGAGAAGACGATCTCCGCGCTCGGCGGCACCACCGCCCTGCTGCTGCTGACCGTGTTCGGCCTGGTGAACATCGCGGTGCTGGTGCTGCGCAGGGACACGGTCGACGTCAGGCACTTCCGGACCCCGACGGTGCTGCCCGTGATCGGCGCGATCACCTCCTTCGCCCTGGTGACCCCGCTCGCGCAGCCGGCCCAGAACTACGTCATCGCGGGCGGCCTGCTCGCCATCGGTCTGGTGCTGTACCTGATCACCTGGTTCTACAACAGCGCCGTGAAGGCGCGTCGCACCCGGTTCCGTCACCCCGACGACCTCGGCAAGTCCTGAGCGGCCCGCCCCGCGCCCCGTTCCGACCCGCCGCGATCCCCGCGAAGCATCCGCGTCCCGACCCCATCGATCGACCTCCCAGGGAGATGCCATGACCACGATCCTGCTGGCCTACGTCCCGAGCGCCACCAGCGAGGCCGCCTTCGCCTTCGCCGTCGAGGAGGCGAAGCGGCGTGACGCCCGCCTGCTCGTGCTCGCCTCCGAGCGGGCCCCCGATCCGCGCAAGGCCCGTGGTGTGACCGATCAGCGCTCCCTCGAGGAGCGCCTGGCCGAGACCGGTCTGGAGCACGAGCTGCGCACGGTCCCGCGCCGCGACGACCCGGCCGATGACATCCTCGACGCCATCGAGCACGACGCGGTCGACCTGGTGGTGATCGGCATCCGTCGGCGCACTCCGATCGGGAAGATCCTGCTGGGCTCGACCTCGCAGCGGGTGGCGATCGAGTCGCCGGTGCCGGTGGTGCTGGTCAAGCCCGACACCTTCGTGGCGCCCTCGCGGTTCTGAGGGCACTGCGGATGTCCGTTCCGCGCGGATCCCGCCTCGTTGCCGTCGGGAGTTCACGGTCCCGTCGCCTGCGGGTGAACGAGGGGTCATCGCGCTGACGCATCGTCGGGACCTCGTGCCCGCCCTCGCGGGCGCGAGGACGCGCGACAGCAAAGGACCCCGCCCCATGACCCTGATCGACCTCCCGCTGCTGATGAAGGATGCGGTGCGTGGCAAGCGCTCCGCGGTGACCTGCGCGCTCAAATGCGCCAACCAGTGCGCCGCGGGACCGTGCAACCACTCGGACAACTCCACGTTCCGCGACATCGCCTCCGCCGCGCTGACCCGCCGCACCGTCCTGGGCGGGACCAGCGGAGCGGTCGCCATCGCGCTGGCCGGCACGCTGGGCGCCTGCTCGAACCCCGCCGGGGAGGGCGCCGGCCCTGCGGGCGGCGGCTCCTCGGGATCCGGAGCGAGCGACGGCGGGGGAGGGGGCGCTGCGCCGAACGGGTCCGCCCTGACCTTCGAGGCGATCGCCCCGGTCGACGCCGAGACCGACGAGTTCACCGTCCCGGAGGGCTTCGCCTGGCATCCGATCATCCGCTGGGGCGATCCGCTGTTCGAGGACGCCCCGGAGTTCGACTGGAACGCCCAGAGCGCCGAGGCCCAGGAGCGCCAGTTCGGCTACAACAACGACTACACGGAGATCCAGGAGATCCCGGACAGCGACGGCACCCGCGCGGTCATGTTCGTCAATCACGAGTACACGAACGAGAACATCATGCTCCCGCCGGAGACCGACGAGGGCGACGCCGTCGACATCGGCATGGCCGCCCACGGCCTCACCGTCGTCGAGCTGGAGCGCCCGAGCGCCCAGGAGCCGTACACCTACGTCCGCGGCGGAGAGCTGAACCGGCGCATCCTGCTGACCGACGAGTTCGCGCTCACCGGCCCCGCCGCCGGCAGCGAGCTGACCCGGACGGCCGAGGACCCCGAGGGCCGCACCGTCCTGGGCACCCTGGGAAACTGCGCCGGGGGCCTCACCCCCTGGGGCACCCTGCTCTCGGGGGAGGAGAACTTCCACGGCTACTTCCGGGCCGCGGGCACCTCCGAGGCCGAGAAGCGCTACGGGCTGGCCGACGAGGCCACGGCCCGGAACTGGGAGGCGAAGCACGAGCGCTTCGACGCCCGCAGCGAGGGCCACGAGAACGAGCCGAACCGCTTCGGGTGGATCGTCGAGGTCGACCCCTTCGACCCGGACTCGACGCCCCGCAAGCACACCGCGCTGGGTCGCTTCAAGCACGAGGGCGCCAACGTCATCCTCGCCGAGGACGGCCGCGCGGTCGCCTACTCCGGTGACGACGAGGTCTTCGACTACCTGTACAAGTTCGTCTCCCGGCAGGCGTACGTCGAGGGCGACACCGAGCACAACATGACGCTGCTGGAGGACGGCGACCTGTACGTCGCGAAGTTCACCGGCAACTCCCCGGAGGACGAGATCGACGGCTCCGGCGAGGTGCCCGCCGACGGCGCCTTCGACGGCAGCGGCGAGTGGCTGCCGCTCGTGCTCGACGGCGCCTCGCAGGTCGAGGGCTTCAGCGTCGAGGAGGTGCTGGTGCACACCCGCCTCGCGGCCGACGCCGTGGGCCCGACGAAGATGGACCGCTGCGAGGACGTCGAGCCCTCGCTGGCCACCGGCCGGGTGTACGTCGCCTGCACGAACAACGACGAACGCGGGACCGAGGGCAAGGCCGCCGCTGACGAGATGAACCCCCGGGCGGAGAACCGCGACGGCCACGTCGTGGAGATCGACGAACAGGGCGACCAGGCCTCGACCACCTTCGCCTGGAACCTGCTGCTGGTCTGCGGCGATCCCGCCCAGGGGGATCAGACCTACTTCTCCGGCTTCGCCGCGGAGGAGGTCTCCCCGATCTCCTGCCCCGACAACCTGGCCTTCGACTCGGTGGGCAATCTCTGGATCTCCACGGACGGCGCCCCGGACGGGATCGGCTACAACGACGGCCTGTTCCGGGTGACCCTCGAGGGGGACGCCCGCGGCCGGGTCGAGCAGTTCCTCGCCGTCCCGCGCGAAGGGGAGACCTGCGGGCCGATCGTCCGCGACGAGGACCGCTGCGCCTTCGTCTCCGTGCAGCACCCGGGCGAGGACGGCGAGTGGGGCGCGCCCACCTCGCACTTCCCGGACTACGAGGGCACCGGCCCTCGCCCGGCCGTGGTCCAGGTGCTGCCGGTCCGGGACGGGAACGGCTGAGCCGCAGGACGGGCCGGTCCCGCCCCGGGCGGGCCGGTCCCGCCCCGGGCGGGCCGGGCCCGAGAGGGACGGCCGCCCCGCCCGGACGGGTCAGCCGTCCGCGCCCCAGTCCGCCCCGCGGTCGTACTCGTCGGGCCGCGAGCCGGAGGCCTCCTGCCGGCGCCGGTACATCGCATTGCGGGGGACGAGGATCAGGGCGGCGACCGCGGCGGCGAGGACCGACGCGGTCAGCACGCCGACCTTCGCCCAGTCGTACATCGGCTCGCCGGCGGTGAAGCTCAGCTCCGAGACGAGCAGGGAGACGGTGAAGCCGATCCCGGCCACTGCCGCCATCCCGAACAGATCCGGCCACTTCAAGCTCGGATCCAGGCGGGCGCTGGTCAGCCTCGTCATCAGGAAGGCGGTGCCGACGATGCCGACGATCTTGCCGAGAACCAGGCCGACGATGATGCCGAGAGCCACGGTGGACTGCCAGGCGTCCAGCAGACCGGAGATTCCGCCGACGGCGACGCCCGCGCTGAAGAACGCGAAGACCGGCACGGCGATCGCGCTGGAGAACGGGCGCAGCCGGTGCTCGAGGGTGTGGGACAGCGAATGCTGCTTCCCGTAGCGGGAGATGCCGCGGGTGGGCACCAGGAATGCCAGCACCACGCCGGCGATGGTGGCGTGCACGCCGGAGTTCAGGAACAGCACCCAGGTGATCAGGGCCAGCGGCAGCAGCAGCACCCACGCGGTCCAGTAGTGCTTCTTGAACAGGGCCTCGGCCTTGTTCGTCAGCAGCCAGAACACGGCCAGGGGAACGATCGCGAGGGCGAGGAAGCCCAGGCGCAGATCGCTGGTGTAGAAGATCGCGATGATGGTGATCGCGATGAGATCGTCGACGATCGCGAGGGTCAGCAGGAAGGTGCGCAGCGCCGTCGGCAGGCTCGAGCCGAGCAGGGCGAGGATCGCGATCGCGAAGGCGATGTCGGTCGCCGCCGGGATCGCCCAGCCCCCGCCGGCGCCGTCCGGTCCGCCGAGGTTGATCACGGTGTACAGGATCGCGGGCAGGGCGACGCCGCCGAAGGCCGCGGCGACGGGGACCGCGGCCTGGGCGGGGGAGCGCAGGTCACCGATCACGAACTCCTGCTTCAGCTCCAGCCCGGCGAGGAAGAAGAAGACGGCGAGGAGCCCGTCGGCCGCCCAGTGTCCGATCGACAGGTCGAGGTCGAGCGGGCCCAGGGTTCCGCCGAGATGCGCATCGCGCACGGAGAAGTACAGCTCGGACAGCGGGGTGTTCGCGGCCAGCAGCGAGAGGATCGTCGCGATCAGCAGCAATGCCCCGGCGGGGATCGCGCGGGTGACGAACACCTCCAGGCGGGAGTGCTCGCGGTACGTCCCGTGCTCGAGGACGGCGGACGAAGTTGTGCTCATGGATGGGGCTCCTGGGTCGGGGTGCGATGGGCGAAGGGCCGGGCGACGCCCGTGGCCCCGACCGTCAGGTCTGCGGCGGGGCCTCGGTCTCCGGGTCGGTGTGATCGGGACGGGGCTGATCGGACGTGGCCTGCTCGGGCTCGGCACGGCGGCGCTCGCCGCGGGCGAGCACCTGCGGGGGAGGCATGGTGGCGTTGCGTGCTGCCCGTACCAGGATCAGGACGACGACCACGACGCCGAGCGCCTTCGCCCACCAGGGGTCGGCGATGAACAGCAGCAGCATCGCCAGCAGCACCGGTGCGAGGTACACGAACGCGGAGCGGACGTAGCCCAGGAAGGTCGGCATCTTCACGCCGCCGTCGTCGGCGACGGACTTCACCATGAAGTTCGGACCGTTGCCGATGTAGGTCATCGCGCCGCACAGCACCGCACCCAGCGAGATCGAGACCAGCAGCGCCTCCGGCACGTCGCCCACGCGGGGCTCCCCGGGCAGCTGGGTGGCCATCTCGAAGAAGGTCACGTAGGTGGGGGCGTTGTCCAGGACGGAGGAGAGCCCGCCGGTGAACAGGAACAGGGTGATCTCGTTCAGCGGCAGGTTCGGGGCCGCGGCGCGCAGCACCTGCAGGGCCGGGACCATGGTCACGAAGATGCCGATGAACAGGGCGCCGACCTCCTGGATCGGGGCCCAGGTGAACTCGTTCTCCTGGAAGCGGATCGTCGTCGAGCCGGTCAGGAACGAGCAGGCGGCGGCCGCGAGCATCACCAGCTCGCGCCAGGGCACCCAGTTCAGCCCCTCGATATGGCCGTGGGCGACGGCATCGATGTCCAGCGAGGGCACCAGGGCCACCGCGAAGATGATCACCGCGAACCAGATCAGATTGGTCGCCCCGCCCAGGCGCAGCGGCCGACGGTTCTCCGTGTCCATCGCGAGGGCCTCGGGCGTCTCGCGGGCGTGGAAGCGACGATCCAGCGCCCAGTAGGTGATCAGCAGCAGCGCGTTGACGAACAGCCACACCGGGAACAGCGAGAAGGTCCAGGTGAAGGGAACCCCGCGGAGCATCCCCAGGAACAGCGGCGGGTCGCCGAGCGGGGTCAGCAGGCCGCCGCAGTTGGCGACGACGAAGATCGTGAACACGACCGTGTGCACCCGGTAGCGGCGCTCGGCGTTGGTGGCCAGGATCGGCCGGATCAGCAGCATCGCCGCCCCGGTGGTGCCGACGAAGCTCGCCAGCACGCCGCCGACGGCCAGGAAGATGGTGTTGGTGCGCGGGGTGGCCGGCAGGTCCCCACGCAGCACGATGCCGCCGGCGACCGTGAACAGCGCCAGCAGCAGCACGATGAACTGCACGTACTCGATCAGGGCATGGGCGAGCAGCGCCGGTTGGGAGATCAGCAGCAATCCGATGCCGACCGGCACACCCAGGACGAGGGCGTAGATCAGCTGGTTGCGGGGCCGGTCCCAGAGACGCTCGAGCGCAGGGATCAGCGGGAAGATCGCGATGCCGAGCAGCATCAGCACGAACGGGATCAGGGTCCATACGGGGAAGGACATCGCGGATCACGTCACCTTCGAGGCCAGGCCGGAGAGGATCAGTCGCGCTCCGGCTCCGAGGCCGCGAGGAGGAGGGGCCGACCCACGTGCCGGCGCGCGGGATGTGGGGCAGGAGAGCCATGGCGGGTCCTTGACGGCATCGACGACGTGAGTACGGGAGCGGACTCCCGTGCCGACCAGACTTCCCGGCTCTCCGGCGTCAGTCTCTCACGACCCTCCTGAACAGGGGTCGCAGCGTCCGTCGTTCCCTGGCGCCCGCGGACGGGAGCCCCCTGCGTTCACCGACCCGAATCCCGCCGTCCTCATCTACCAACTGGTCATGACTGGGCAGTTCCCCAGCGTGACCAGCATGGATGGATGAGCGGCACCGAGGTCAAGTGGTCTGTACTACGTTGTCTGCGTACCGTGATGCTGTTTTTCGGCGGAGCACGCTGTCAGGTCGGGAGGCCCAGCAGGTCGGAAGGCCCAGCAGGTCCCGAGACCCGGGTGGCGTGCGCTGTCGCGAGTCCGGTGGCTTCCTGCCGCCGGCCGCTCCTGGAGTGTCGGGCGACTTCCCCACGCCCCCGGGAGTGCCGCCACAGCGTGTCGAGGCACGCTTGCGATGACGGGAAGTTCCGACCGTGACGACACCCTCCATCTCCTCCTCCGAAACTCCGACCACCACCACCGGAGGCACCCCGTTCGCGGACCTCCCTCCTCGTCGGACGATCCGCCAAGCGGTCGCCGCCTCGGCGATGGGCAACGCCACCGAGTGGTACGACTACGGTGCGTACGCGGTGGTGGCCACCTATATCGCCGCCCACTTCTTCCCGGAGGGGTCCGAGGGCCTCTTCTGGACCTATGCCTTCCTGGCGATCTCCTTCGTGGCCCGCCCCTTCGGCGGGTTCATCTGGGGCCCGCTCGGCGATCGCCTGGGGCGCAAGCACGTGCTGGCTCTGACGATCATCCTGATGTCGGCCGCGACCTTCCTCATCGGCGTGCTGCCGACCTACGAGCAGGTGGGCATCCTCGCCCCGATCCTGCTGGCGATCCTGCGCATGGTCCAGGGCTTCTCCACCGGCGGCGAGTACGGCGGCGCCGCGACGTTCATGGCCGAGTACGCCCCGGACAAGAGGCGCGGCCTCTACGGCAGCTTCCTCGAGTTCGGCACCCTGGGCGGCTTCGCCCTCGGCACGGTCGTGGTGCTGATCCTCCAGCTGATCCTGGGCGAGGACACGATGGCGGCCTGGGGCTGGAGGATCCCGTTCTTCGTGGCCGCTCCGCTCGGCCTGATCGGCCTGTACCTGCGGTCCCGCCTCGATGAGACCCCGGTGTTCCAGGACCTCGAGGACGCCGGCGAGTCGGAGCAGAGCGCGACCCACGGTCTGCGCGACCTGATCGTGGAGTACTGGAAGCCGATCCTGGTGATGGCGGGCCTCGTGATCCCTCTGAACATCGCGAACTACACGCTGCTGACCTACATGCCCGGCTATCTCGAGACCAAGATCCACCTCACGCCCAACGAGTCGCTGATGGTGATCCTGGTCGGCGAGGTCGCGATGATGGCGGTGATCCCGTTCTGCGGATCCCTGTCGGACCGAATAGGCCGCAAGAAGATGTGGTGGTTCTCGATGGTGGGCCTGTTCGTCATGGCCCTGCCGATGTATGCCCTGATGGGGCAGAGCTTCGGCCTGGCGATCCTGGGCTTCGCGGTCCTCGGCCTGCTCTACATCCCCCAGCTGTCGACGATCTCGGCCACCTTCCCGGCGATGTTCCCGGCGCATGTGCGCTTCGCGGGCTTCGCCGTCACCTACAACGTGTTCACCTCGATCTTCGGCGGCACGGCCGCGCCGCTGAACGAGGCGGTCGTCGAATCCACCGGGTTCCTGGAGTTCCCGGCCGTCTACGTGATGATCGGCTGCGTGGTCGGCATGATCGCGCTGCTCTTCCTCAAGGAGACCGCCGGCGCGAACCTCAGCGGCACCGACATCCCGGAGTCGGAACCGGAGGACTACGGACTCGACGTGATGAGGGCAGAGGACAAGGCGATGGACGAGTGCGGCCGATGATGGTCTGATCCGCAGTGCTGCCGTGCGAAGGGCGCGGTGGGAGCATGGTGCCATGCCTCCCGCCGCGCCCTTCGCTCGTCGTTTCGCCCAGCTCGACGTGTTCGCCGGCCGTCCCCAGCGCGGGAACCCGCTGGCCGTCGTGCTCGATGCCGAGGGGCTGACCGAGGAGGAGATGCAGCGCGTCGCCGCCTGGACGAACCTCTCCGAGACGACCTTCCTGCTGCCGCCCACCTCGGCCGAGGCCGACTACCGGGTACGGATCTTCACCCCGTCCGGCGAACTGCCCTTCGCCGGGCATCCCACGCTCGGGTCCGCGCGGGCCTGGCTCGAGGCCGGGGGTGTGCCGGCACGGGAGCGGATCGTCCAGGAATGCGCGGCGGGGCTGATCACGGTGCGCCGCGACGCGGACCGTCTCGCCTTCGCGGCCCCGCCGCTCCTGCGCAGCGGGCCCCTGGACGACGCCGACGTGGACCAGCTCGTGTCGGCATTGGGGGTGCCGCGCTCCTCGGTGCTCGGGCACACCTGGGCCGACAACGGGCCGGGTTGGCGGGTGCTCGAGCTGGAGTCCGCCGAACAGATCCTCTCGCTGTCCCCGGATCTCGCCGGGATGAGGGACGCGAAGCTCGGCGTGATGGGGCGCTTCGGCCCCGCCGACGCCGCGGCCCGTCCGGTCGGCGGGGCCGACGGTCCGCTCTACGAAGTCCGCGCCTTCACGCTCGGCGGCGTCGAGGATCCGGTCACCGGCAGCCTCAACGCGGGCATCGCCCAGTGGCTGGCCGGCCGCGAGCCGATGCCCGCGCGGTGGACCGCCGCGCAGGGCACGGTGCTGGACCGCGAGGGCCGCATCGACGTGCAGGTCGAGGACGACGGCACGGTCTGGATCGGCGGCGCCACCGTGCTCACCGTGGAGGGGTCGATCCTGGTGTGAGCCGTCAGCGGCCTGAGGGCGGGGACAGCTCCTCCATCGCCCGGCAGATGGTCGCGCGGACGTCGCTCTCGCCCTCCTGCGCCGCGGCCTCGGGATCCCACTCCGTCTCCGGGGCGTCCGGGTCCTTCGGCCCGAAGAGCCACCACAGGTTGTGCCACGGGTCCTGGAACCGCGCGATCGTCGAGCCGTAGAACGAGGAGACCTCCGTGATGACGTCCGCCTCCTGCGCGCGGGCCCGGCGCAGCACCTCGTGGGGATCCTCGACGTTGACCTGGAGGAGCGCCGGGGTGAAGGGCCAGCCGGGCTTGGAGTCGACGACCATGAGGCATGAGTCGGCGATCCGTGCCTCGGCGTGGATCAGGAGGCCGTCGGTGTCCACGGCGAGCGTCCGCTGTCCACATTCCGAAGGCCCCGAAGCGCTCCCGTGCTTACCCTGTCCTCATGGTGACGACACTGCCGTACGGCTCCTGGCCCTCGCCCATCACTGCCGAGCTGCTCGCCACGGGCGGCACCCGGCTCAGCGCCCCGCGCCTGGTCGGCGATCAGGTGTGGTGGACCGAGGGCATCGCGACGGAGGGCGGTCGGCAGGCGGTCGTGCGCACCGGGGGGCCGGTGGCGGTTCCCGGGACGATCGGTGGTGACGAGGCGGCCGAGCACGCCCCGGCTGCCCCGATCACCGTGCTGCCCGCACCCTTCAACGCCCGGTCGCGCGTGCACGAGTACGGCGGCGCGAGCTGGACCGTGGTGCCGGCCGATGCGGCCCCCTCCCCGTCGGCCGACCAGGATCGGCGCCCTCCGCTCGTGGTCTTCGTGAACTTCGCCGACCAGCGGGTCCACTCCCTGCGCGAGGGCGAGCAGCCGCGCCCGCTCACACCGGTCGGCCCCGAGGTCGACACCGCCCACGGCCCCTCGCTGCGCTGGGCCGATCCCACCCCGATCACCCTCGCCGACGGCACGACCGAGGTCTGGTGGGTCTGCGAGGACCACACCGGCGGCGAGCACGGCCCGCGCCTCGACGAGGACGGCGCCCCGCACATCGAGCGATACATCGCGGCCGTGCCGCTGGACGGCTCGGCGGCCGAGGACCCGTCGGCCCTGCGCCGCGTCACCCCCGCCGCCCGCTTCGTCGCCCACCCGCGCGTGAGCCCCGATGGCACCCGCGTGGCCTGGCTGAGCTGGGAGCATCCGCAGATGCCGTGGGACGGCACGGAGCTCCACGTCGCCCCGCTGCTCGCGGGCAGCGCAGGAGAGGGCGACATCGTCGCCGGGGACACCGCGACCTCCGTGATGCAGCCCGAATGGCTCGACGACCATCGCCTGATGTTCCTCTCGGACACCTCCGGCTGGTGGAACCCCTGGGTGTTCTCGGCCGACGACGGGGTCCGCCAGGTGCTCGAGCTCGACCAGGAGTTCGCCGGCCCGCTGTGGTCTCTCGGGACCACCTGGTACCAGGTGCTCGGCCCCGACCTGGCCCTGGTCCAGTACGGCCGCGCCGCGACCGACCTCGGCCTGCTGCGGATCCGCGACGGGCACCTGACGGAGCTCGAGTGCCCGCTCACGCACCTCATCGCCGCCGAGCTGCGCGAGGACGGGCTGCTGCTGCTCGCCGGCTCCTCCCCCACGCGCTTCGGAGCGATCCACGCCGCGCGCCTGACGCTGCCTGCCGGGGGCAGGGACACCGCCGGCTCCGGCCCCGCCCTGTCCCCGCTCACCCTCCTGCGTTCCTCGCGCGATGACGCGCCGGACCCCTCGGTGCTGCCCCGCGGGGAGAGCATCGAGGTGCCGCTGCCGGGCGGCGGCGTCGCCCACGCGATCGTCCACCGGCCCCACCAGGACGGACTGGCCGGCCGCGAGGGCGAGCTGCCGCCCTTCATCGCCCGCGTCCACGGCGGCCCCACCGCCCACGTCCCGCCGGTGCTGTCTCTGCCCACCGCGTACTACACGTCCCGCGGGCTCGGCGTCGTCGACGTCAACTACGGCGGATCGACCGGCTACGGCCGCGCCTACCGCGACCGGCTGCGCGGCCAGTGGGGCGTGGTCGACGTGACCGATACCGTCGCCGTGATGGACCACCTCGTGCGGGAGGGGATCGCCGACGGGGCGCGGCTGGCGATCGAGGGCGGCAGCGCCGGTGGGTGGACCACGCTGGCCTGCCTGACCCGCACCGACGCCTTCGCCGCGGGCGCCTCGAGCTTCGGGGTCGCCGAGCTCGAGGCATTCCGCCTGGACACCCACGACTTCGAGTCCCGCTACATCGACGGCCTCGTCGGCCCCTATCCCGAACGACGCGACCTGTACGTCGAGCGGGCCCCTCTCAACCACGTCGACGAGCTCGCGGTGCCGGTGCTGCTGCTGCAGGGGGACGAGGACCGGATCGTCCCGCCCAGCCAGTCCGAGCTGTTCCGCGACGCCCTCGCCGCCAAGGGCATCCCGCACGCCTACCTCCTGTTCGAGGGGGAGCAGCACGGGTTCCGGCGGGCCGAGTCGATCATCCGCGCCACCGAGGCGACGCTGTCGTTCTACGGCCAGGTGCTGGGCTTCAGCCCTCCGTGCGTCCCGGTGCTCGAGCTGGAACGGGACTGAGATGACGACTGCTGATCCGCCCATCGGCCCGTCCGCTCGTTCCCCCGACGGCCCGTCTGCGGGCCGAGATCGGCGACCTGCGGCAGCGGCGGTCCCCCTGGTGCTGGCCGGCGCGCGGCGCTCGGATGCTTGTCCGACGTCACGGGCGTCGATACGTTGGACGCTCTGATGCGAAGGAGCCTCATGGACCCCCAGATCACCCGTCGGACGGGCATGACCGCCGCTGCCCTGGCCTCCGCGACCACCGCCGTCGGCCTCCCCGCAGCCGCCTTCGCCGCAGGCGACCCGGCGCCGCACAAGGACACTCCCGCGCGACGGTCCGCCCGCTCCGCCCCGAGCTGGAGCCGCGGCGAGCCGCACCGCCATCCCTGGGACCGCGGGGGCCCCGGTCGCAGCCTGCGCGCGGTGTCGCCGCAGTCCGTCGGCCTCGACGCCGCGGAGCTGGAGGAGCTTCCCGGGGTCGTCCGGGCGGGCCTGGAGTTCGATCCACCCCGCTTCTCCGGGGCGTCCGTGCTGGTCGCCTCCCAGGCGGGGATCGCCTACGAGCACGCCGACGGGTATGCGCTGCGCTGGAAGAAGGCCGGCGAGCAGCTGCCCGAACAGCAGTGGATCCCGGCCCGCACCGACACGATCTACGACCTCGCCTCGATCTCGAAGATCTTCACGGCGACCTCGGTGCTGCAGCTCGTCGAGCAGGGGGCGCTGGCGCTCGACGACACCGTCGCCTCCCACCTGCCGACCTTCGCCGCGGGTGGTAAGGAGCAGGTCACCGTCCAGCACCTGATCACCCACACCGGCGGGCTGCCCGCCTTCATCAACCTCTACTCCGCCTACCCCGATGTGCCCTCGCGGATCGAGGCCGCCCTCACGGTACCGCCCGACGCGCCGCCCGGCACGGCCTACGTCTACAGCGACCTGGGTCTGATCGCCCTGGGGCTGGTCGTCGAGAAGCTCTCGGGACAGGGGCTGGACGAGTACGTCCACGAGCACATCACCGCCCCGCTCGGGATGACCGACACCATGTACAACCCGCCGGCCTCGCTGCGTGCGCGCATCGCCGCGACCGAGTACGAGGCGTACTACGAGGAGCTCGTGCACGGCAGGGTCCACGACGAGAACGCCTACTCCCTCGGCGGCGTCGCCGGACACGCCGGCGTGTTCTCCACGGCGCGGGACCTGGCGGTGTTCGCGCAGATGTTCCTGGGCGGCGGACGCTACGGGAACGCCCGGATCCTCCAGAGGCAGACCGTCCAGGAGATGTACACCGACCGGATCGCGGAGATCACCGGGGTCGGAGGGGCGCGTCGCGGGCTCGGCCCCGAACTGGAGGCCTGGTACTACCACGCGGGCCTGACCAGCCCCTACAGCGGCACCCACACCGGGTTCACGGGGACATCGCTGGTCATCGACCCGCTCACCGACACCATCGTCATCATGCTGGCGAACTCCGTGCATCCCACGCGCGAGTGGTCCTCCACCTCGGTCACCCGCCGCGAGGTCTCCACCTGCGTGGCGCACGCTCTCGGTGTGGTGCCCGCGGCGCTGCGCGGAGGCTGGCACGCCGGGGACGAGGATGCGATCACCGCGACGCTGAGCGCTGGGGCGGAGCTGCCGGCCGCAGGAGCAGAGGGCGGCACGGGCGGCGGATCCGGGGGTGGCGCGTCCGGTTCCGGCTCGGGACATGAGGGCACCGGGCCTCACCTGCGGCTTGACCTCTTCGCGCATCTCGAGACCGCGTACGACGTGCTGACGGTCGAGGCCTCCGCGGATCAGGGCGCCACCTGGGTACCGCTGGCCGGGACGCTCGAGGCCCGGCACCAGGAGCCGATCGAGGTGACGGAGGGGGAGATCACCGGCTGGGGCCGACGCCGGCGCTGGGACGGCACGTTCGCGCTGGTGGACGGCGAGGAGCCGATGGGTGGAGAGGTTGAGATCCGCCTGACGCTGAGGACCGACCGCTCCACCCGTGGCCTCGGGGCCTGGGTGGGCCGGATCCGGATCAGCGACGGATCCGAGGACGTGCTGGACACGGATCGGCCCGGGGACCGCGAGCAGGTCGTGGCCGACGGATGGACGCGGGAGGGCTGAGCGCCCGGCGCCCAGCACGCTGGACCGAGCGCGGCACCACCCTCGCGTCGGGCGCCGCGCGCGCGGTTCGGCACGACACCCGTCGGCTGCCGCGCCGCGTCGGACGACCTGGGGTCACGCCGCCCGGGCCAGCTCCTTCTCGATGTCCGCCGCGAGGTCGGCGGGCTCGACGTCCGAGGCGTAGCGTCCTCGCACCCGTCCGTCGCGCCCGATGAGGAACTTGGTGAAGTTCCAGCCGATCGGCTCGGCCGGGATGTCCCCGTGCGCACCGGTGAGCCACTGGTACAGCGGATGCGCACCCTCGCCGTTCACCTCGACCTTCGCGAACATGGGGAACTCGACGCCGAAGTTGATCGAGCAGAACTCGGCGATCTCCGCGTCGCTGCCCGGCTCCTGGTGCATGAACTGGTCGCAGGGGAACCCGAGGACGGTGAGGCCCTTCTCGTGGAAGCGCGCGTAGAGGTCCTGCAGTCCCGCGTACTGCGGGGTGAAGCCGCACTTGCTGGCGGTGTTGACCACCAGCACGACGGAGCCCACGTCGTCGGCGAGGTCCTTGTCCTTCCCGGTGATCGTGGTCGCGGTGAAGTCGGCGAGAGTCGTCATGGGTCCATTGTGGCGCTCCGGGCCTTCCGCGTGGGCGCGCGAAGTCCGCGGACCGGGCGCCTGCGGTGTGGAGCAGCGAACTCTCCGTGGTCGAGGTAGTCGAGGTAGTCGAGAGGCGGTGCTCGTCGTAGCGGTCCACGATGACTCCGAAGTCGCTGATCAACCGGCTGTGGAATGGCCTCCCGCCGGTGCGCGAGGGGGTCTGGCTCGCGGGAGACTCTCTGCTGCTGCGGGCGTGCGACGTGTGGGTGTGTCGATCTGCCGCGGATGGACGCACCCCGCTCGCCCACGACGGGCCCTGGAGGGGCTTCTCCACGACGGGCCCTGGAGGGGCTTCGCGTGTCAGACCCTCGCAGTATGTTTGTGAGCGGCCGGATATTGCGTTCAGAGAGTCATTGTTCCTCCACCGTGGAGTGTTATCCACAATGCGTGAAATGGGGCGTGATGAGGCTCCGCGTCAACGCGGATTGAACGGGGCGAAAGAGCTGGTCAGGCGCGCGCAGCGGATGTCGACGGTGGGTGGTTCCGATCTGCTGGTCCTCGGATATCCACATTCACGCAAAGGCGTTGTGTGACGTGATGGAACGCGCGATGATGACGGCATGTCGATCACGAAGGACGCCCCGGATGCCGCAGAGGAGTTCCCCAGCTCCTCGTGGTCGCCGGAGGGTGTGCGCGCGGGCGGCGTCGAGGGCCTGGCGCAACTGCTGGGGGACGTCGGGCACCTCCTCGAGGAGCTCGCGAAGGATCCCGGCGACCTGTTCGAGACGCGGGGGATGACTCGCAGCAGCGTGGTGCACTTGATGCACTCCGAGCAGGTGATCCGTGGGGCGCAGGACGCGCTGGAAGCGCGCACGGTGGTCGCGCTCGACGCCGTCACGCGTCGCGACCGGACGGATGCCGCCCACGACGAGGCCGCCCACGAGGGCTCCGCCGTCCCCTCCTCGAAGGTTCTGGGCGAGCAGGCGCATGGGATCGCACGCCGGGACCATTCGCTCATCACCCGCTGCTCCCCGTCCGCGGCGGGCAGCTCGCTGGCCTCGGCGCGGCGGCTGGTGGCGTCGATGCCGACGATGTTCACGGCGCTGGCGACCCGGAAGGTCTCCGCACAGGTCGCGTACGCGGTCTCCGGGGCGACCTCGGTGCTCGACGACGACCAGCGCCGCGAGGTCGACGCGATCCTGGGTGAGCGGCTGCCGTTCCTCGATGCCGCCGGGGTGAGGCAGTGGCGGGCGGAGGTGGCCACGGCGATCACCGAGCTGGATCCCGAGGGCGCCGCCGTGCGACACCAGCAGGCGCGGAAGGAGCGGAGCCTGACGCTCACTCCGGGACAGCACGGGATGGCGAACCTGACCGCGCACGTCCCGGCCATCGATGCCGCCCTGATGCACAAGCGGATCTCCCTGGAGGCCGAGCGCCGCCGTGCCGAGGGCGCCGACGAGGGTCATGGCGCCCTTGCTGCGGATGCCCTGGTCGACACCGTGCTGGGGCGCGACGGCGCGATGGAATCCGTAGAGCTCGACGTCGGCGTGATCATCACCGACCGCGCTCTGTTCCGCCCCGATGCCGGGGACGCGGCCCAGATCACGGGCTATGGCCCGGTGCCGGCCGAGGCCGTACGGGCTCAGCTGCGTGCGGCCACCGCGCCGCCGAAGGACGCCGACCAGGACCCCCTGGGGGCCGAAGGTCCTGAGGCGCGGGCGGTGATCCGCCGCCTGTACACGCATCCCACGACGGGGGAGCTGGTGGCCGTGGAATCCCGCGCGCGAGCGTTCCCGCCGGCGATGGCCCGCTTCCTGACCTGGCGCGACACCTCGTGCCGGGGCCCGTTCTGCAACGCTCAGAGCCGTCAGAGCGACCACATCACCCCGTACGCCCGAGGCGGACCCACCACCGCGGACAACGGGCAGGACACCTGCGGTCACTGCAATCAGAAGGAGGAGAACACCCTCCGCGTCGAGCGAGTCGACGATCCCGAGCAGCCCGGGCACCGCGTGGCCTGGACAGGCCACTCGGGCGTCACCCGGATGACCTCACCGCGGCCGCTCGTACGGCCGGCGCGACCGGTCGGCACGAGGCCCGATGGCGTGGGCCCTGATGGCGTGAGCCCCGATGGCGAGGGCTCCGATGGCGTGGGAGCCTTTGACGTGATTCCCGATGGCGACACCGTCATCGACGGCGTAGACGGGCCGGGCCCCGCCGGCATCACGAGCGGAGCCGACGGGACGGTGAGCCCCGACGACCGGGCGGACCGCGACAGCTTCCCCGGCCTCACCCATCGTCCTTCTCGGTCGTCGCGCAGGACGAGAGCTGATCGCGAGCGCGCCCGTCGACTCCTGACGGACCGTGCCCCGCGTCGGAGAATCTCCCGCGACGGGAAGAGCACGAGCGACTCGACCGCCCTGGCCACCGAGGCACAGCGGCGTGCCGGGTACTCCGGCCCCCGGACGCGGGGCACGAGGGCACGGCGACGGGGGCCGACCCGCCGGGATGCTGACGACGACGCGCCTTGATGCTCTGCCTGGTCGCGCCGCGCCATGGCTCCGGGTGACGGCCGGCCCATTGCGCCGTCCTGCGACTCCTTCATCGAGTTCCGCTCGTCGTGTTCGGTTCGTGGAGCTCCGCCACGCCGACGCATCACTCCACGCCGTCGGCCTCCAATCGCAGCGCCGCCTGCGCTGCACCGTCCATGACGCCTGACTCCTGCACGCACCGCGCGAACAGCCAGCGTCGAGCCCGCGCAGGGTCCAGCCCGGTCAGCCCCGCCATCCGGTCAGCGAACTCGCCCGGCCGGGCCACCAGACGATCAGGGTCGTTGAGCATGTGCTGCAGCAGGTCGTAGTGGGGATCGCCGACGTACGGCTTCGGATCGATCACCACCCAATCCTGCGCCTCGCCCCTGCCACGGGCCAGCACATTGGACGGGTGGAAGTCGGTCGCCAGCAGCACCTGCTCCCCGTCCCACTCCCGAGGAAGCGAGCGGAACAGCGCCAGGCCGTGGTCGACGAGCTCGGTCGGGAGCAGGGGGTCATGTCGAGGGGGCCCGTGCTCCGGCCGGGAATCGGCGTGCGCCCGAGTCTCGTCGAGTCGCGCCCGCGCCTGTTCGGCCTGCGCCCGTTCGGTCTGAGCCTGTTCGGCCCGCGCCCGATCGGCCCGACCCTGCGCTTCGTCGGCCCACCAGGCGCACATCTGAGACAGGGGGCGCAGGCCCGCCGCCTCGGACACCGGGAGCAGTTCGCTCGGCGGGACCCACATCCGCCGCAGCAGACCGGTCACCACCTCGTCCCGCTCCGGCCAGGTCAACAGCTGGGCGAGCGGCGTCCCCGGCCGCACCTGCTCCATGAGCAGCACCGACGTGTGCCCTCGCAGTTCGCTGTGCAGCACCTCGGCCGCGCCGCGTCCCTGCCACGCCGCCATCCCGAGCGCCTCGTCCCGCGACTCCTCATGGGCCCAGGCGACCTTGAGCACCAGATCCCGACCGTCACCATCACGATGCACCGGCGCGACCCATGCGGCCGAACCACGGGGGGAGAAGGGCTCCGCGACCGACAGCGACCACTCTGCGAGGAGATCCTCGACGATCCCTGGAAGCCCCGCCCGCCAGGCGACGACACCGGGATCCCGGGCCTCGGCCAGCAGCGGCGGCAGGAGGAACCCCGCCACCCGTGCCGCCGCCCCGCCCGAACCGGCCCCATCTGATCTGGCCCCACCTGATCCGGCCCCACCTGATCCGGCCCCGCCTGATCCGGCCCCACCTGATCCGGCCCCGGCCCCGGCCGATCCGTCCCCGACCGACTCGACGTCGTCCGATCCGGTGTCGCCCGAACCTGCAGCGTCCTTCGTGCTCATGGCGCCGTCACCCGCTGCGGCATCGCGAAGTCCGCGCTGGGCGTCTGCACCTGACCGGTCCGCACCAGCGCCGTGCATCGCGGCGTCCCGCCCTCGTCGGGCGCAGCGAGTCGGGCCAGCACGGGCTCGGCCCAGGAGTCGTATCCCGGATCACCCCAGGTGGCGAGCTCCACCGCCTCCGCTCCGGGCACGATCGGATCGGCGCGCACTCGGCCCACCGTCAGCTCGAGGGCGCTCGAGGCCGGATCGGCCGCGGCGTCGTCGAGCGCGTACAACCGTCCGCCGAGCACCGCCAGCCGAGTCCGCCCCCATAGCGAGTCGTAGGTGCCGGCCACGATCCCGGCGACCTCAGCCGCGGTCAGTGCCGAGGCCACCCCGGACACCTCCACCGAGGGCTGCCGGCTCAGCGGTGCAGGGCGCGGCCTGCCGTCGGAGCCGCCGCCCTGGGCGCCCGGCTGCTCCCAGGTCTCCGCCTGCGGCGCCGGTCGGCCGGCCGACAGCGCCAACAGCCCCAGGATCCCCACGGCCAGCTCCGAGCTCGGGGCATCCACCGCCGTGCCGATCACGCTGACGACCAGGCGTTCCGCAGGTGCCACCCAGGTGCGCGAGAGGCCCGTCGGGAACCCGCCGGAATGCCCCACCACCGTGAAGCCGTGCAGGCGCCCCTCCTGCAGTCCCAGCCCGTAGTGCCGGCCGTCCTGCAGGGTCCACACCCGCCGGCGCATCTCCCGCACCGACGTCGACGACAGCAGATCGCCCCCGGCCAGGGTCCGTCCCGCAAAGGTGGCGATCGCCCCGGCGTTCGCCCAGAATCCGGTGGCGGCGGCCAGCGCCCGCGTCGGAACCTGGTCCACCGGGCGCCGTGGGCCGTGCAGCAGCGAGGTGTGCCCGGCGGCGAATCCGTCGGCCGCCTCCGGGCCCGCCGCATCGACCGGCAGGTCGGGGCCGATCCCTTCGACGCCGACGGGCGCCAGCACCAGCTCGTCGACCGCCTCGGCGAAGGACGATCCCGTGATCGCCTCGATGACCAGTCCCAGCAGCCCGTAGCCGATGTTCGAGTACTGCAGGTGCGCCCCCGCCTCGGCCTTCACCGCGCTCGTGCGGGCGATCTCGAGCAGCTGCGCACGATCCGGGAACCGGGTCCCGAGCCGCCACCAGCGCGCGTCGTCCGAGTCACGGGTCAGACCCGCGGCATGGGAGAGCAGGTCACGCAGCGTGCGGTCCGCGACCGAGGAGCCGACGAGCTCGCCGACGTGATCGCCGAGGGCGTCGTCCAGCCGCAGGTGCCCCAGCTCCCGCAGCCGCATGATCGTCATCGCCGTGGCCATCTTCGAGTGCGAGGCGATCCGCAGCCGATGCGTCGGACGCAGCGCGATCCCCGCTCCCAGGTCTGCCTCCCCGACGGCGACCTCCGCCACCAGCTCCCCGTCGTGCCAGATCGCTGCCTGCATTCCGGACTGCTGTCGCAGGTGGCGCGCGGTCTCGAGCCACTGCGGCAGGCAGGCGGCGACGTCGAGGACGGCCCCGCGCGAGATCGCGGCATCGGTGGGTGCGGTGGTCATGGGCGTCTCCTTCGACGGGGGCATGCGGGTCGGACGGGGCCGGCAGGTCGGTCGGATACCGCGCGGTGCGCGAGGTCGACGGGCCCGACGGGCGGAGGGCCCGACCCGTCGCGGCCCGCTACCATTCTCGCGTGAAACCGTTCGTGCAGATCGCCTCCCGCCCCGAGGACGACGTCGCCCTCACGGAACGAGCGTCCGTGCTGTCCTTCTCCGGCCTGGACGAGGACGAGCTGATCTGGGCGCGGCTGGACCGCGATCCCTTTCCCGACCTGCACGCGGAGGACATCTCCGGGATCATCCTGTGCGGCAGCCCCTTCACGGTCTCCGACCCCGCCGGGTCCAAGTCCGCAGCGGAGAAGCGGGCCGAGGCCGAGGTCTTCCGGATCCTGGACCGCATCATCGCGGAGGACATCCCGTTCCTCGGTGCCTGCTACGGCATCGGGACCCTGGGGACCCATCAGGGCGCCGTCATCGATCGCCTCCACGGGGAGCCGCTGGGCGCCATCGAGGTCTCCCTCACCGCTGCCGGACGGGAGGACCCGCTGGTGCTCGAGGCGGGGCTGAGCGGCACCTTCACGGGCCTCGTCGGACACAAGGAGGCCGTGCGCACCCTGCCCGAGCACGCGACCGCGCTCGCCACCGGGGGCACCGCACCGGTGCAGATGTTCCGTGTCGGCACCCGGCAGTACGCCACCCAGTTCCATCCCGAGCTCGACATCCCCTCGATCATCGAGCGGGCCCGTGTCTACCGCGACCACGGGTACTTCTCGCCCGACGAGATGGAGGACATCTTCCTCGCCCTGCGCAGCCGCACCGCCGATGAGCCGCCGCGGCTGCTGCGCGCCTTCGCCCAGCTGTTCGCTCGCTGAGGTCGACGCGCTCGGCCTTCCGAGGCCGACGGGTCCCGCCGGGTACCGCTGGGGTCGACGGATCCGCACACCCTGGGAACGCGCTGTCCCCGGTCGTCCGACGCGCCGTGACGCTCCCACCTCCGTCGCGGCCCCTCCGGTAGCCTCCCGCGTGTGCCCCGATTCACTCCTGAGCAGGTCCGGCGCCGACAGATCGTCGCCGGCGCCCTGGCAGTGATCCTGATCGTGGTCCTCGGCGGCTGCACCGCCGTCGTCATCGGTGCCGTTCGCGGCGGGGGAGAGGAGCCCGTCCCGCAGCGCGCGCCCTTCGAGGCCGACGACGCCGCGATGGAGGTCGCCACCACCGGCTCCGACGCCCGCGCCGTGGAGAATCTCCCCGGCGGCATCACGCTCGGCGAGGACGAGGTGATGGGCATCGACGTCTCCTCCCACCAGGACGAGATCGACTGGGAGAAGGTCGCCTCCGACGGGTTCGCCTTCGCGTACATCAAGGCCACCGAGGGGGCCGGGTACACCGATCCGTCCTTCGCGGCGAACTGGGACGGAGCCAGCGCCGCCGGCATCACCCCCGGCGCCTATCACTACTTCACCCTGTGCTCCTCGGGCGAGGAGCAGGCCGAGGACTTCCTCGCCGCCGCGCCCCCGGACGACTCCGCGCTCCCGCCCGCGCTCGACCTCGAGTTCGACGGCGCCTGCGAGGAGCGTCCCGGCGGGGTCGACGCACAGGCCGAGATCGACGCGTTCACCGCGAAGGTCGAGGAGGCCTGGGGCCGGCGCCTGCTCATCTACTCCTCGAGCGAATGGCGCAGTCACTACGGCCTCCCGGTCACAGAACCGCGGCCCGACTGGCTGTTCTCCGCAGGCGGCCGCCCGCCGCAGGCCGACTGGGCCGTGTGGCAGCTGCGCTTCGACGGGGCGGTCTCGGGGATCGAGGGCGGCGTCGACATCGACGTGGCCCGGATCGAGCAGCTGCGTGAGGGCTCGGAGATCCCGGAGGGCGGGGGCGCGATCGCCCACGAGGTCGGCGAGCAGTAGAAGAGCAGTAGAGAGGCGTGGAGAAGCACTGCGCACGAGCAGCCGCCCTAGCTGCGAAGGGCCGCGAGCACCTCGGTCCAGTGATCGAGCAGCCGCTGCCGCTCGGCGGCATCCCGCAACCGCTCCTGGTGGAGCAGGATCACGGTGTCGCCGGTGTCCTCGAGCAGCGTGACCTCGAACATCGTCTCGTGATCGAGGTGCGGCGGGATCCAGTCCAGCCGTACCCGTCGGCCGATATGGCAGCCGACCACCCGCCCGCGCACCCGGTCCGAGATCCGCAGCGGCGCGCCCACCATCTGCGGGACCGAATCCACCTCCAACCACTGCGGCAGCCAGTCGTCCAGCAGCCGCCGCCACAGCTCCGGGGCGCTCGCGGGCACGGTGCGTCGAACATCCAGCTCCCACCCTGCGTAGCGGGTGAGGCCGACGGGCGAGTGCCTGCTCTCGGTGCGCATACCGCCACCGTAGAGCCGCGTTCGGCTCCGCCTGCCGGCGATCGCCGAGAGTTCGTCACGATGCCGCCGGGGCGTCACCCGGCGGCGATGGCCTCGTCGATCGCGGACCGCAGGGCATCGGGTTCCGCGAGATCCCCGGTGAACTGCTCGCCGTCGATCAGCACCGCCGGGGTGCCCTGGGTGGTCTCGAGCGCCTCGGGCTCGACGACGCCCTGGATCCACGGCAGGTAGGTGCCCTCGGCGATGCACGAGGAGACATCGAGCCCGGTCCCCTCGCTGATCACGGTGGCGAGCTCGTCGTCGGTGAGGCCCTCCTCGCCGGGCTGGTTCTCGAACAGCGCGGCCTCGGCGTCGAACCACTGCTCCGGGTCCTCCGCGTACGCGCAGACGGCGGCGTTCGCGGCGCGCCCGGAGTAGCCGGGCGGCGTCGAGTTCGCGTCGAGCATGGGGCGCGGGTGCATGCGCAGGGTGATCTCACCGTCGCGCGCCAGCTGGGTGAGGTCCTCGCCGTGCATCTCGTGGAAGGTGGCGCAGTGCGGGCAGAGGAAGTCGACGTAGACGTCCACCACCGGTCCGTCGGCCGAGCTGCTGACCTCGAGGTACGGCTGGTCCTCGGCGACGCCCGGGGGCAGTGACAGCTCCTGGGAGGAGCCCGAGGAGGATCCGCCCCGGTCGTCTCCGTCCTCGCCGCCGGAGGCGACCAGGAACCCGCCGAGGACGAGCGCGAGCACGATGATGAGCACGAGGCCCAGGCATGCGACGGCGGCGATGATCGCGACGATGAGCGGGGTGCGGGAACGGTCCGGGGCCATGAGGGGAGCCTATCGACTCCCGATGAGGCAGGCTGGTCCCCTCGCACCGAGGAGGAGGACGACATGACGCGCTGGAGAACCCGGCCCGAACGCCCCGACGACGCGCCGGCGATCCGTGCCGTGACCACCGCGGCCTTCCCCACCCCGGAGGAGGCGGATCTGGTCGAGGCGCTGCGAGCGGACCCGGCGGCATGGATCCCGGAGCTGTCCACGGTGGCCTGCGACGAGGACGGCCGCGTCGTCGCCCACGCGCTGCTGACCCGCGCGAGCGTCGGGGGAGAGCCGGCGCTGGCTCTCGCCCCGTGCGCCGTGCTGCCCGCCCTCCAGCGGCGCGGAGCGGGATCCGCCGCGATCCGAGCGGGCCTCGAGGCCGCGCGGGCGCAGGGCGAGAACCTGGTCGTGGTGCTCGGCCACCCGGCGTACTACCCCCGCTTCGGATTCACCCCGGCCTCCGGCGTCGGCATCACCGCTCCTTTCCAGGCGCCGGACGAGGCGTTCCTGGCCCTCGCCCTGGACCCGGCGCGACCAGCACCGTCCGGTGCGATCGTCTACCCGGCCGCCTTCGGGGTGTGAGCGTGCCCCTCCCGCCTCTCCTCCCGCTGCGCTCGGTGCACATGCACACGCTCGCCCCCGCCGATCTCACGACCTGGCCCGCGACCCTGCCGCCGGTGCGCCAGCTGCTCCTGGACGGCGTGGAGCTCGGCCCGGCCACGGTGCTCACCGGCGACAACGGCGCCGGGAAGTCCACGATCATCGAGGCGATCGCCGGGGCGTACGGGCTGAACGCCGAAGGCGGCGGCACCGGCGCCATGCACACCACGCGTGTCACCGAGTCGCCGCTGGCGGAGCACCTCCAGCTCGTGCGCGGCGCAGGTGCGTCGAAGACGGGATTCTTCCTGCGCGCCGAGACCATGCACTCGCTGTTCACGTATTACGAGGAGATCGGGATCGGCGGGGTGATGCACGAGCGCAGCCACGGGGAATCGTTCCTCGAGATCGTCTCCGAGCGCTCGCGCATCGGCGGCCTGTGGCTGCTGGACGAGCCGGAGTCGGCCCTGTCGATCAGCGGCTGTCTCGCGCTGCTCGGACTGCTGGGCGAGCTGGTCGGCTCGGGTGCCCAGGTCATCCTGTCCACCCACTCCCCGGTCCTCGCGGCGATGCCCGGCGCCGACCTGTACGAGGTCGGCCAGTGGGGGCTGCGCCCCACGGCGTACGACGACCTCGAGCTGGTGCGCACCTGGCGCAGCTTCCTCGACGCCCCGGCGCGGTTCCTGCGCCACCTCGACTGAGCTCGAGGGAGCCGACTCAGGGCTGCAGGCGGTGCCGCTGCCAGGTGCCGTCGGAAGCGAGCTCGTAGGCGATCCGATCATGGAAGCGGTTCTCGCGCCCCTGCCAGAACTCCATCCGGTCCGGCACCAGGCGCAGACCACCCCAGGAGGAGGGTCGCGGTACCTCGACGCCCTCGAACCGGGCCGCGACCTCCTCGTACTGCGCATCGAGCGCGGCACGGGAGTCGACCGGATCCGACTGGTGGGAGGCCCACGCCCCCAGCTGCGAGCCGCGCGGACGCTGGGCCCAGTAGGCATCGGACTCCGCCGCAGGCAGGTGCTCGACGCTCCCCTCGATCCGCACCTGGCGCTGCAGCGCGTACCAGGGCAGCAGCATCGCCGCCTGCGGGGTGGCCTGCAGCTCCGCGGCCTTGGGGGAGGCGAGATTCGTGTAGACGACGAAGCCGCTCGCGTCATGGCCCTTCAGCAGCACGGTGCGCGAACGGGGGCGCGGGGCCCCGTCGGACCCGAACGCCACGGTGGACAGCACCACGGCCGACGGGTCCGTGAGATCGCCGCGCTCGGTGCGCCGCGCGAAGGCGTCGTCCATCCAGACGTCGAACAGGGCCAGCGGGTCCGCGGGGGCGTCGTCGGCCAGGGAATCGGTGAGAAAGTCGCGGTGCTCCCGGGCGAGATGGTCGGTCATGGTGGAGATCCTAGGTCTCCTCGGGCGGGACTGCTCGGGAGTGCTCGGGACTGCACGGGATCGCTCAGCCGAGGCTCGAGGGCTCGCCGTCGGCGATGGCGCGCAGCGCGGCCAGGTGCGCCTCGACGGCGGCGCGCCCGTCGGGAGTGAGGGCGACCCAGGTGAGGCGGCGGGCGTCGGAGCGCTCGGGAGAAGTCTCCTTGCGCAGTCGCACCAGATCGGCCTCGGCCAGCACCGTGAGGTTCTTGGAGAGGTGGGCGTCGCGCAGCGAGAGCGTGTCGCGGACGACGGAGAACTCGACCTCGTCCACCTGTCGCAGCAGGCCGCAGATGCGCAGCCGCACCGGGGCATGGATGACCTCATGGAAGGCGGGTTCCGGGGAGTGGTTCACGGCCGAGCCGACGGGGGGCGGGCCAGCTCGGTGCGCAGGGCGTCGTCGTAGCGTCGGCCCAGGACGAGGGTCGCGAGGGCGACGACGACGGCGGGGAGCAGTGCCCAGGTGGGGGAGGAGCCCGTGAGCTTGAGAGCGGTGCTGCTGACCAGGCCCAGCATCATGAGGCAGACCAGCACGACCAGGAGGCGCCGGCTGCGCGGGCCGACGGGCCGTGTGGCGGAGACGCCGGCGTGACGGGTGTAGGTCACCACGAGCAGGGTCAGGCCGAGCAGAGCCAGGGGCAGGACGATGAGACCTCCGTTGCCCGGCAGCGCTTGCGAGCCGATGATGACGGCCACGATCAGCGCGAGGATCGGGTGGTACCACCAGGGAGTGATGACGCTTTGTGCCAGCAGTGCGCCGTCCGCGTCGAGAGCGTCCAGGGCGGTGCGCGCCTCGGCCGTGCTCGGGGCGTCGCGGTCGGCGGGCTCGGGGGACCGGGCTGCGGCGGCATCACTTTCCATGGAGGAAAGTCTACACATCGGTTGCCGATGTGGAAAAGGATGAGTGGCGGCGCCGGCTCAGGCGACGGCGAGGCGGCGGAGCCCGTGGCCCCGACGCCGGTGCGCGCCGCGCCGGCGACGGGAGGACTCGCGGGCGGGTCGAGGCGTCTCGGGCGTGCCCGTGATCTCCACGGTGGTCGGGTCCAGGCCGCGCTCGGCGGCGCCGGCCCGGGCGGCGCGCACGGCGTGCAATGCCTCGACGTCACCCCAGGCGGCGGGGAGCGGGCGGTAGTCGATCAGGTCGTCGGTGGTGGCTCGGGTGCGGCTGGTGGCGATGGTCGCGTTCTTCATGTCTTCACGATCGCGCCGGGGAGGGGGCCGGCGCGTCCGACGGGGAGCGCGGGCCCGTCATCCCGCGGGTGGATTCCGGGGGTGGAGGCCGCGACCGGGGGTGGAGCCGGTCGGTTCGCAGGAGACGAGGTCTGGCATCCTGGCACCATGGCCGAGACCTGGAGGTCCACGTCGTCCGAGGCCGCGCTCCCGATCGAGGCGGTCGTCGTCGACCTTGACGACACGCTGTTCGACCACCGCAGGTCTGCGCGTCTCGGGCTGTTCGCCTTCCTCGAGCGGCGGGGAGCGCCTCCCCTCGAGCGCCTCGCCGACGAGTGGGAGAACACGGCCGCCGAGCTCATGCGACGTCGTCTGGCCGGCGAGTTCGGGAGGACCGAATACCGCCGGCGAAGGATCCTGCACCTGCTGGAGCAGGTGCAGGAGACGAGCGGCCGGGGGTCGATGCCGCAGGACGAGGCGGCCCTCGATGCGCTCTACACCGAGTACGTCGACGTCTACGAGGCCTCCTGGGTGGGATTCCCGGACGCGGTGCCGTTCCTCTGTGGACTGCGCAGCGCGAACGTCCCTGTCGCCGTGCTGACGAACGGGCCCGACGATCGGCAGCAGCGGAAAATGCGTGCTCTCGGCTGTGAGGAACTCGTGGTGGGGACGTTCTCCAGTGACACGATCGGGTGCCGCAAGCCCGATCCGCGGGCATACCTGACGGTGTGTGAGGCGCTCGGAACGGCGCCGCCGCGGGTCCTGCACGTGGGGGACGATCCCGAGCTCGACATGCACGGCGCCGTCGCCGCGGGACTGCAGGCCGTGCACCTGGACCGTGGGGGAGCGACGGGGACGGACCCGCATCGCGTCGAGGGGCTCGAGATGCTCGTGCCGCTCGTGCTGTCGGCGGGCAGCGGATCATGAGCGACCGATCGACGGCGGGCGGAAACCTGCTCGAGTCCGAGCGCCTCCTGCTGCGGTCCTGGCGCGTCGAGGAGGCCGCGATCCACCGTGAGCTGTGGATCGAGCGCGACCCCCGCGTCCCGGCGCACCGGCGGATCGACGCCGACGGTCGCCCCTCCGTCGCCGATCTCGAGGACCGGATCCGACGGACCGACGCGACGGCCGGGCTCGGCCTGCCCGCCCTCGAGCGCAAGACCGAGGGGGACGTGATCGGCTACTGCGGCCTGGTCGAGGGCGGCCCCGGCGCGTACGCGCTGGATCCTGACCATCCCGGCCCGAGATCGCCTTCGAGCTGCTGCGTCGGGCGCAGGGGCAGGGGTACGCGACCGAGGCCGCCCGCGCTGTCGAGCAGTGGGCACGGGAGACCGGGATCGAGCGCCTGCACGCGACCGTCTGGGCCTGGAACTCGACCTCGCTCCGCGTGCTGGGAAAGCTGGGTTTCGTCACCACGCGCACGCTCGCCCCCGAGGGTGGGCACGGCGACCTGCTGGTCACCACGAAGGTGCTCCGAGACCTCCCCGCGACGGGGCGCTGACCCGGCGCGCGGTCAGCGCACCATGCGCAGTTCCCGGATCCCGCCGAGGTGCTCCTCGACCTGGGTGGCGCCGTCGGCCGCGAAACCGAGCTTCTCGTAGAAGCGCCTGGCCCGCGGGTTCTCCTCGGCGACCCAGACGCTCGCCGGGCCCTCCTCGAGGATCGCCTCGGCGAGGGCGCGACCGAGCCCGGTGCCGAACCAGGCCTCGTCGATGTACAGCGCCCAGAGCTCACGGGGCCGCGGCGCCTCGTCGTCACGAGACTGTCCGGCCCAGGCGAAGCCGATCGGAGTGCCGTCCGCGTCACGGCCGATCTGCAGTCGATGCTCGGGCGACTGCTGCGAGAGGATCCCGGTCCACTGCGCGGTGCGTCGCTCGACCGCCTCCTGCCCGAACCACCGCTCGCCCTCGATCAGATGCGCGTAGGCGACCTCCCAGCCGCGCACGTGGATCCGGGCGAGGGCCTCGGCGTCCTCGGGGCGCGGGGTGTCGAGCGTGAAGTCGGGGGAGGGGTCGGTGCTCATGCCCCCGATTCTGCCGGGCGATGCAACGGGTCACAGGCACCCGGGGGTCCTCGCGCAGCGGGGGATGCATGGTCGCTCGGGAAGGCCTTATGCTCGCCATAAGTTCCGCTTCGGGTGTGAGATCCCGGAGCACCCGACGAAAGGTGCGACATGTCGATGTTCCTGCTCGAGATCGAGCCCGCCTCCGCCACCCGCGACGGCAGCCAGGCCGTCCTCGACGCCCTGCTCCGTGTTTCCGGGAACTCCACTGACTCCACTGACTCCACTGACTCCGGAGACTCCGGGAACAGCGCCGTGGGCGAGCTCATCGAATCCCAGGTCGCCGCCGACCACTCCCGGCTGTTCACCATCGTGGAGGCCGAGTCCGCCCAGGCCGCCGGGACGCTCTCCGCGGCACTCGGTGACGTGGCCGCCGCCGTCGAGGGGCCCGATGAGGTGCGCCTGGTCGGTGCGGAGCTCGAGGACATCAAGGCGCTGCGTCGCGGAGCCGGATATCTCGTCGAGTGGGACATCCCCGCCGAGATCACGATGGAGAAGTACCTGGCGCGCAAGAAGGCGAACGCCCCCAAGTACGCGCAGGTGCCCGAGACGTCGTTCCTGCGCACCTACGTGCGCGAGGACACCGCCAAGTGCCTGTGCTTCTACGACGCGCCCGACGAGGACGCCGTGGTCCGCGCCCGCGAGGCCGTCGAGACCCCGATCGACCGCATCTGGGCCCTCGGCGCGATCGACCTCGGGGCGAAGAGCTCGTGACCGCCGCGGCGCTCGCGGTCGCCGAGCGCACCGGCCTGGGACTGGCGGAGCTCCCCGCGGCAGCACTGCCGGTGCTCGACGAGGCGGGCGAGCGCGCCCGCGCCGTCGACCGCGAGGCCGCTGACCCCTGGGACACCCTGCGTGCGCTCGGGCAGCACGGCCTGCTCTCCTCGCCCCTGCCGCTCCAGGTCGAGGTGGTCCACGCCCTCGCGCGCCGCTGCACCGCGACGGCGTTCTCCCTGTGGGGCCACCGCTCCGCCCTCGAATACCACGCCGTCACCGGGACGGCGGCTCCCGACGGCGCCGAGGCCGGCACCCTCGCGCTCGCCTCCGGCATGGCCCCCGCCTACAAGGAGGAGGCCGGACTCGGCGAGATCCCCCTGGTCGCCACGGATCGGGCCGGCGGCGCGGTCTCCGTCAGCGGCGTCCTGCCCTGGTGCTCGAACCTGCGGCCCGGCTCCTGGATCGTGCTGCCCGTGCGGTTCGAGGACGGCCGACGCGCGATCGTGCGCGTCGCGCGGGGCGCCGCGGGCGTCACCGTCAAGCCCCTGGTCGGGCTCGCGGCGCTCGACGGCACGTCCTCCGGCGTGCTCCGTCTGGAGCAGGTCGCCGTGGCGCCGCACGACGTGCTCACCGAGGACGTCCCCGCGTTCCGCGACCGTGCCCGCGCCGCCTTCCTGCTGCTCCAGAGCGGGATGTGCCTGGGCCTCGCAGGAGCGGCGCTCGATGCCGCCGAGACCGCCGCGGACCCCGTCGCCCGGCGGGTCCTCGCCGGGGAGCTCGACGCCGGTCGCGAGGACTGGGAGGCCCTGCGCGAGGACCTCGTGCGCGCTGTCGAGGGAGCGGAGGGCGCGACGGACCCGGCCGGTGCGGGAGGCGCGGCAGATGCCGCGGGTGCCGCGGGTGCCGCGGACGCCCCCGGGGCCCAGCTGGTCGCGGTGAGGCTGGAGACCGCCCTGCTCGCCGGGCGCGCTACCCGGCTCGAGCAGAAGACGGTCGGCGGTCGCGGCTACGCGCTGGGCTCGGACACCTCTCGACGCGCCCGCGAGGCGGCCTTCCTGCCCGTGCAGTCCCCGACCGAGATCCACCTGCGCCATCTCCTCGCCGGGACGGGCGAGGAACCCCGGAGCGGGACATGACCCACCTCGCCCTGCGCCAGGTGACGCGATGGCACCCGGGGGCATCGGGGCCCGTGCTGCAGGGCCTCGACCTCGAGGTCGACGAGCACGAGACGCTCTGCGTGCTCGGCGCCTCCGGGGCCGGCAAGTCGACCCTGGTGCGCCTGCTCGCCGGGCTCGAGGAGCCCCAGGACGGCGTCGTCGACCGCGGCGTCGACGCCCGTCGTCCCGCCCTCGTTCCGCAGTCCCCGGACCTGTTCCCCTGGCTGACCGTCGCCGAGAACGTCGGGCTCGGAGGCCGCTACGCCGCGAACGCGGGGCGAGCCGGGCCCGGGCAGGTGGCCGAGCTGCTGACCTCGCTCGGTATCGCGGAGCTCGCTGCGTCCCTGCCCGCCGAGCTCTCCGGCGGGCAGGCCCAGCGCGTCGCCCTCGGTCGCGCGCTCGCCGTGGACCCGGGGGTGATCCTGCTCGACGAGCCGTTCTCCGCCCTCGATCCCGCGATCCGCGCCGACCTGCAGGTGTGGCTGCGCGAGGTGCTCACCGCGGTGCGGACCGCCGCGGTGCTGGTCACCCACGACGTCGACGAGGCGCTCGCGGTCGCCGACCGCATCGTCTACCTCGACGGGCCGCGCGGCATCACCGCCCAGTGGGTCCCGCGCGAGGAGGGCACCACCCGGGAGCAGATCCTGGCGCACTACCGCGCCGGCTCCCTCGGAGCGACGGCGTGAGAGCCGGGCCGAGCCGTCGGTCCCTGCTCGGTGCGGGCGGCACCCTGCTGCTGTCCGGCGCCGCCGGGGCCGGGCTGGGGCTCGGCGCACGGCGCGGCGAGGCCGCCCCGGTGGACCCCGAGAGCCCGCTGCGGATCGCCTACCTGCCGATCACCGACGCCGCCCCACTGCTGATCGCCCATGCCCGCGGCTACTTCGCCGAGGAGGGGATCGAGGTCGCCGAGCCCGTGCGCCTGCGCTCCTGGGCCTCCATGGGGGAGACCCTGCTGGGCGGCAGCGCGGACGTGGTCCACCTGCTGTTCCCGATGGCGCTGCAGATGCGCCTGGACCTCGGGGCGGACATCCGCGTGCTCGGGGCGAACCACGTCGACGGGTCGGCGCTCACCCTCGGTCGCGAGGTGCCGGAGGTCGGCGCGCTCGCCGGCCGCACGATCGGGATCCCCGCCTGGTTCTCGATCCACAACGTCATCGTCCAGCAGATGCTTCGCGCCGAGGGACTCACCCCCGTCGTGCGCCGCACGCCCTCGCGGGAGCGCGGCGAGGTCACCCTGGTGCCGATGGCGCCCTCCGACATGATCCCCGCCCTGGACGCCGGCTCCATCGGCGGCTACACCGTCGCGGACCCCTTCAACGCGATGGCGGAGGGGAAGGACGTCGGCGTCATCGGGCGGTTCCTGGGCGATGTGTGGCGCTCCCACCCGTGCTGCGTGACCGTCGCGACCGGAGGCCTGCTGCAGCGGCCCCCGGAGCAGATCCAGGCCGTCGCCGACGCCCTCGTGCGCGCCCAGCGCGACTGTCGGGAGGACCGCGAGGCCGTCGCCGCCGAGCTCTCCGGCCGGTACCTGCCCCAGCCGCTGCCCGCGATCACCGCCGCGCTGAACCGGCCCGATGCCGGCCATGCCCACGTCGAGCACCCCGCCTGGCACGGCGAGACCATCGACTTCACCCCCGTGCTGCGACCCGGTTTCACCACCCGGCTGGTCGAGGAGATGCGGACGACGCTGCTGGACGCCCCGCTCGGCGCGCTCGAGCGGATCGACGCCGAGGACGCCCACGGCCTGGTCGTCGACGACGCGGCGCTGCGCGATGCCGCCCGTCGCCTGGACCCCGCGTCCCTGACCGGCCTCGAGAACCCCGAGGAGATCGACCCATGAGCATCGCCCCCACGGATCTCGAGGCCGACGCCGCACCCGGGGCGGCCGGCGCCGAGCGCCCCGCCGGTGCGCAGCGCGCCGCGCCCTGGGCCTGGGGGCTGGTCGGCGCCGCCGCGACGGTCATCGCCTGGTGGGCCGCGACCGCCGTCGGCGGCGTCGGCAGCCCGATGCTCGCCGCCCTGTCCCCGTGGAGGGTCCCCGAGGCGCTGGTCTCCCTGCTGTCCACCGGAGTGCTGCTCCAGGACCTGCTGACCAGCACCGGCCGGCTCCTCCTGGGGCTCCTGATCGCTGCGGCGGCCGGGATCCCGCTCGGAGCGCTGATCGGGATGCACCGCCCCACCCGCTGGGCGAGCGCGGGGCCGGTGCAGTTCGTGCGGATGATCTCGCCGCTGTCCTGGGCGCCGGTGGCCGTGGCGCTGCTCGGGGTCGGGTCCGCACCGGTGGTGTTCCTGGTGGCCGCCGCCGCGATCTGGCCGATCCTGCTGGGGACCTCGGCCGCGGTGGCCTCGATCGACCAGCGCTTCGTCGCCGTCGCCCACACCCTGGGGGCGCGCCGCGGGGAGATCCTGCGCACCGTCGTGATCCCCTCCGTGCGGCCCGCGGTGCTGCAGTCGGTGCGCCTGGCCCTCGGGATCGCCTGGGTGGTGCTGGTGCCTGCCGAGATGCTCGGCGTCACCAGCGGCCTGGGCTACGAGATCCTCAACGCCCGCGACCGCCTGGCCTACGACGAGATGCTGGTGGTGATCCTGGTGATCGGCGCGCTCGGCGCCGCGATCGATGCTCTGGCCCGGCTGCTGCTGAGCCCCCGACGTCCCGCGCGCTGAGATCGGCGCGCCGGCTCGCCCAGCTCATCTCCCCGGCTCGCCCAGCTCACCTCGCCGGGTCGCCGAGCTCGACGCCGGTGGCCTCCCGCACCTGCTCGCCGCTGACGCCCGGAGCGGTCTCGACCAGCACCAGACGCGGCTGCTCCGCCGTGCCGGCCACGTCGATCACCGCGAGGTCGGTGATGATCCGGTTCACCACGTTCTTGCCGGTCAGCGGCAGAGTGCACTCGGGCAGGATCTTCGGCGCCCCGTCGCGGGAGGTGTGCTGCATCAGCACGATCACATGCTTCGCCCCGTGGACCAGGTCCATCGCGCCGCCCATGCCCTTGACCATCTTGCCGGGCACCATCCAGTTGGCGAGATCGCCCCGGGCGGAGACCTGCATGCCGCCGAGCACGGCGACGTCGAGCTTGCCGCCGCGGATGATCCCGAAGCTGGTCGCCGAGTCGAAGAAGCTCGCCCCCGGCAGCACCGTGACCGTCTCCTTGCCGGCGTTGATGAGGTCGGGGTCGACGTGCTCCTCGTCGGGATAGGGGCCCACCCCGAGGATCCCGTTCTCGGACTGCAGCACCACGGTGCGGCCGGGGGGGATGTGGTTCGGGATCAGCGTCGGCATGCCGATGCCGAGGTTCACGTAGGCCCCATCGGGCAGGTCCTGCGCGGCGCGCGCCGCCATCTGCTCGCGATCCCAGCCGACCTGCTCGTTCGGCGGGATCTGTGCGTTCTGTGCGTCCTGGCTCATGAGTCCGCTCCCTCCGTGGTGCGCACCGTGCGCTTCTCGATCCGCTTGACGATGTCCGTCCCGACCTCCACCACCCGGTGCACGTACACGCCGGGCAGGTGGACGGCGTCGGGGTCGATCCCGCCGGGTTCGACGAGCTCCTCGACCTGGGCGATGCAGATCTTCCCGGCCATGGCGGCGGGGGGCGAGAACTGCCGGGTCGCCTTGTTGAACACGAGGTTGCCGTGGCGGTCCCCGCGCAGGGCGTGGACCAGGGCGAAGTCGGTGACGATCGATTCCTCGAGCACGTACTCCAGCGGTTCCGAGTCGCCGAGGGAGAAGACCCGCACGTCCTTGGGCGGCGAGGAGGTCGCGATCCCGCCCCGGCCGTCGTACTTCATCGGCAGCCCGCCCTCGGCGATCTGCGTGCCTGCCCCGGAGCGGGTGTAGAAGGCGGGGATGCCGGAGCCGCCGGCGCGCAGCTTCTCGGCGAGCGTGCCCTGCGGGACCAGCTCGACCTCGAGCTCGCCCTCGAGGTACTGGCGGGCGAACTCCTTGTTCTCGCCGACGTACGACGAGGTCATCTTCGCGATACGACCGGCGCCCAGCAGCAGGCCGAGCCCCCAGTCGTCGACACCGCAGTTGTTGGAGACCACCGAGAGGGAGCCGGCTCCCTGCTCCAGCAGCGCTGCCAGCAGCTGGACGGGGTTGCCGGAGAGTCCGAAGCCGCCGACGGCGAGGGTGGCGCCGTCGGGGACGTCGGCCACGGCCTCGGCCGGGGTGGCGACCGTCTTGTCCATGCTCATCGTGCAGTCCTCCTGGATCGGATCGTCGTCGCCCCGTCGTCGCCGCGCGTGCTCCGGGGTCGGCCTCCCGCCGTCCGCGGCCTCGTCCGCGAGAGCCGAGCGGCTACGAGCCACGATACGGGGCGTGCTCGTCGGATCGTCCTTGCATTTCCCCCTAAGTACATAGGACGCTTAGTATCGGTAAAGCCGGTCGTCGCGCTCGGCCTCCGCCGTCGCCGCGACCCCGCCCACGGATACCGTCATCGAAGGAGATCTCCGTGCCTGAGGCCGTCATCGTCGCCGCCCACCGCTCACCCATCGGCCGCGCCCGCAAGGGTTCGCTCAAGGACGTCCGTCCGGACGATCTCGTCGCCCAGATGATCCGCGCCGCCCTGGACTCGGTCCCGCAGCTCGACCCGACCACGATCGACGACCTGCAGCTGGGCTGCGCGATCCCGGAGGGCTACCAGGGCGGGAACCTCGCCCGCACCGTCGGCGTGCGCCTGGGGCTGGATGCCGTGCCCGGTGCGACCGTCACCCGCTTCTGCGCCTCCTCGGTCCAGACCACCCGCGCCGCCTTCCACGCGATCCGCTCCGGCGAGGCCCGCGCCGTGATCTCCGCCGGCGTGGAGTCGATCTCGATGAGCTCCGGCAGGCTCGTGGACGAGGACACCCGCGACCCGCTGTTCCAGCAGGCCTGGGAGCGCACCGCGCAGCGCGCCTCCCGCGAGATCCCCGCCCCGTGGCACGACCCGCGCGAGGACGGCGAGCTGCCGGATGCGTACATCGCCATGGGCCAGACCGCCGAGAACGTCGCCGAGCTGCGCGGCATCAGCCGCCAGGCGCAGGACGCCTTCGCCGTGCGCTCCCAGAACCGCGCCGAGGCCGCGAAGGCATCGGGCTTCTTCGCGCGCGACATCACCCCGGTCGCCCTGGCCGACGGCAGCGTGGTCAGCGCCGACGACTCCCCGCGCGCCGGGGTCACCGCCGAAGCCGTCGGGGGCCTGGACCCGGTGTTCCGCCCCGACGGCACGGTCACCGCCGGCAACTGCTGCCCGCTGAACGACGGCGCCGCCGCACTGGTGGTGATGGAGGCCGACTACGCCGCCGAGCTCGGCATCACACCCCTGGCCCGCATCGTCGCCACCGGCGTCTCCGGCCTCAGCCCCGAGATCATGGGCCTGGGACCGGTCGAGGCCACCCGCCGCGCCCTGAAGAGCGCGGACATGAGCATCGACGACATCGACCTCGTCGAGCTCAACGAGGCCTTCGCCGCCCAGGTGATCCCCGCGGCCGAGGACCTCGGCATCGACCACGACCGGCTCAACGTCCACGGCGGCGCGATCGCGCTCGGACACCCCTGGGGCTCCACCGGCGCCCGCATGACCACCACCCTGCTGCACGGCCTGCAGGAGCGCGAGGACCGGTTCGGCCTCGCCACGCTCTGCGTCGGCGGCGGCCAGGGCATGGCCCTCATCATCGAAAGGATGTCCTGATGACCACCGCCACCTCTGACTCCGTCAGCACCGAGCGCGCCGTCGTCTCCGCGCCCGACGCCTCCGCCTCGACGCCGGCGGAGCTGCTGCCCCCGGAGGCCGACCACTTCGCCCTGTTCCAGGACGTGGCCGGCGAGGACCTCGCAGCCTGGGCCGCCGCCCGCTCCCTGGCCGACGAGGTGCTGCCGCGGATCAACGACTGCTGGGAGCGGGGGGAGTACCCCAGGGACCTGATCGGCCGGCTCGGCGAGCTCGACCTGCTCACCGACGGGCTCGACGTGCCCGGTCACCGCACCCTCACGCCGCTGGGGACCGGCCTGGTGAACATGGAGCTCTCGCGCCTCGACGGGTCCGTGGGCACCATGGTCGGCGTCCAGGGCGGCCTCGCCCTGCGCTCGATCATGCTGCTGGGCTCGACGGAGCAGAAGCAGCGCTGGGCCGAGCCGCTGGTGACCGGCCGCGAGCACGCCGGCTTCGCCCTCACCGAGCCCGACCACGGTTCCGACTCCGTGTCCCTGGAGACGGTGGCGCGGCGCGACGGGGACTCCTGGGTGCTCCGCGGCGAGAAGCGATGGATCGGCAACGGCGCGGGCTGTGACCTCACGGTGGTGTGGGCCCGCGTTCAGGACGAGTCCCAGCCGGAGCTGGACGGCCAGGTCAGCGGGTTCCTCGTCGACCAGGTGCTGCCCGGCTACGCGGCCGAGGTGATCCGCGGCAAGGTCGCCCTGCGCGCCATCGACCAGGCCCACATCACGCTGACCGACGTGAGCATTCCGCTGGACGCCCGCCTGCCCGGCGCCCGCTCCTTCAAGGACACCTCGAAGGTCCTGTTCGCGACCCGCGCCGGGGTGGCCTGGGGCGCCCTCGGCCACGCGATCGCCTGCTACGAGGCGGCGCTCGAGCACGCCCAGAAGCGGATCCAGTTCGGGCGACCGCTGGCCAAGGCCCAGCACGTCCAGGTGCGGCTGGCCTCGATGCTGCAGACCCTGACCTCCATGCAGCTGTACTGCGTACGGATCGCGGAGCTCGAGGCGAGCGGGACCATCCGCCCCGAGCAGGCCTCGCTGGCCAAGGTGCACAACTCCCGCGCCGCCCGAGAGATCGCCTCCGAGGCCCGCGATCTCCTCGGCGGCTCCGGGATCCTGCTGGAGAACCGCGTGGTGCGCCACCGCAGCGACCTCGAGGCCCTGCACACCTACGAGGGCACCGACACCATGCAGTCGCTCATCGTGGGCCGGTCGATCACGGGGGTGAGCGCCTTCGCGTGACCCGTGACTTCGCCCCCGACCAGGAGACGCCCCCCATGACCGAGACCGCCGACCCTCGCTTCCCCGTCCTGCACCGCGTCCACCCCCGCGGCTGGCTCAACGACCCCAACGGGATCCTGCGCACCGAGGACGGGCGGTGGCACGTCTTCTTCCAGTTCAACCCGGCCTCCGCGCGGCACGAGACCATCCACTGGGGGCACATGTCCTCCCCGGACCTGGTCAGCTGGCGCGAGGAGCCGCTGGGGCCGAGCCCCCGTCCCGGCGAGGCCGATCAGGACGGCTGCTGGAGCGGTGTCGGCCTGATCGATCGCACCGAGGACCCCGGCGGCGTGCCGACCCTGATCTACTCCGGCGTCGACGGGGTGGAGAACCAGCTCGCCCGCGTCGTCGTCGCCCGTCTGGACGAGTCCGCGACCGAGCTGGTCGAACCGGGCGTCGTCGCGGCGGACGTCCCACCGATCCCCGGCCTGATCGGCGTGCGCGACCCCTTCGTCCTCTCCCTCGGCGGCCGGCGCTGGGCGATCCAGGGCGCCGGGACCCGCGAGGGCGAGGAGCACGTGCCCGCGATCCTGCTGTACTCCTGCGACGACCTCGAGCGCTGGGAGCACGTCGGCCCGCTGGTGCGCGGCGATGACGCGGTCGCCGCCGAGCACGCTCCCGCCGACCTCTGGGAATGCCCGCAGCTGGTGCAGCTCGACGGACGCTGGGTGCTGCTGCTGTCGCTGTGGCGGCATCCCGACCGCGCAGAGCGCTCCACGATCCAGGTGAACTACCTGGTGGGCGACATGGCGGCGGGCGCCGACGGCATGGCGCAGTTCCTGCCGTCGACGGGCGGCCAGGTCGACCTCGGCCCCGACTTCTACGCCCCGCAGGCCGTCGTCGACGGCGACCGGGTGCTGCTGTGGGGCTGGTCCTGGGAAGGTCTCGAACGCACCCAGGAGCAGACCGACGCGCAGGGCTGGGCCGGGACGCTCACGTTCCCCCGCGAGCTGCGTCTCGACGGGGACCTGCTGCTCGCGCGGGTCCCGGACGAGCTGAGGGCGCTGCGTGGGGACCGTCTCGAGATCACGGACGGGGAGACGCTGGATCTTCCGGTCCCGGCACGTGCCGAGGCCCGTGTCCGAGGGGCCGTGCGGGTCGAGATCGTCGGCCCCGATGGTCGAGCCACCGAGGTGCTCGCGGTCGACGACGGCCCGGCCACCGTGTTCCTGGACGGCAGCCTGCTCGAGCTCATCCCGGACGGCGCCACCCCACGCACGATGCGGATCTACCCCGACGTCGGGGACACGATGCGGGTGCGCGGCGAGCTCGAGGTGGCCTGGCTGCTGGAGCGGCCCGACGGGAGGAGCTGACGGCAACGGGGAGAGGTGCCCTTCCCCCGGCCGAGCGATGGACGCCAGCCGCTCAGAGACTGCCCAGCGGCAGCAGTTCCTCCAGCTCGGCTCGCCAGGGATCGAGGTCCCAGCCCTGGGCCGCGACCCAGTCGTCGTCGAAGTAGGTGTCGGTGTAGCGGTCGCCGGGATCGCACAGCAGGGTCAGCACCGAGCCGGTCTCACCGCGCTCGCGCATCTGCGTGACCAGCCGCGCGACCGCCACCAGGTTCGTGCCCGTGGACGCGCCGACCCGTCGGCCGAGTCGCTCGGAGAGGTATCGGGCCGCCGCGACCGAGGCCGCATCCGGCACCCGGATCATGCGGTCCACGACGCCGGGCACGAAGCTCGGCTCCACCCGCGGACGGCCGATGCCCTCGATCCGCGAACCGGCCTCGGTGGTGACGGTCGGGTCGCCCTCCACCCAGCCGTCGAAGAAGGCGGAGTTCTCCACATCGGCGACGCACAGCCCGGTGGGCAGGCGGCGGTAGCGCAGGTAGCGGCCGAAGGTCGCGCTGGTGCCCCCGGTGCCGGCACCGACCACGATCCAGCGCGGCACCGGATGAGGCTCCAGCTCCAGCTGGCCGAAGGCGCTGACCGCGATGGAGTTGTTGCCCCGCCAGTCGGTGGCGCGCTCGGCGTGGGAGAACTGGTCGAGGAAGAGCCCGCCCAGCTCGTCGGCCAGGCGCTGCGCCTCGGTGCTCATGTGATCGGCGCGCTCGACGACGTGGCAGCGCCCGCCCGCCGCTTCGATCAGCGCGACCTTGCGGGAGCTGGTGCCCCGCGGGATCACCGCGATGAACGGGATCTCCAGGATCCGCGCCATGTGCGCCTCGCTGACCGCCGTCGAACCCGAGGACGCTTCGATCACCGGCATCCCGGGTCGCAACCACCCGTTGACCAGGGCGAACAGGAACAGGGAGCGGGCCAGGCGATGCTTCAGACTGCCAGAGACATGGGCGGACTCGTCCTTGAGGTACAGCTGGATGTCCCATGAGGCGGGCAGGTCGAGGGTGACCAGGTGCGTATCGGCGGAGCGGCGGTCGTCGGCCTCCAGCCGGTGGATCCGCTCGGCCACCCAGGCCCGCAGAGAATCGTCGCTGCGGTCCACGTCCTCGAGCTGCGCCAGCCCCGTCTCCTCATGGTGCATAGGGCGACGGTACCGGGGGTCGGCGCCCTTCCGGCCCGTGTGGCGGGCGTGTGCCGGCCCGGAGCAGCTCGACCGTGCGGGCATCGTCCCAACGGGCGAGCGCGAAGAAGGCGCAGGGCAGCAGGATCGTGGCGGCAGCGCGAAGCAGCAGGGAGGAATCGTGCGGGACGGAGCTCAGCACGATCGCCATCACGCCGATGAAGACTGCGAGCGAGGATTATCACTGTGCTATCTTGCATGTGAACCTCTTTACCTCTGACGATATGTCGCTTTAGTGTTCCCGAAATATTCGAGACGCAAATTGTTTCCCGGAAAGGAAATTGTGAGAAGCAGGGATTTGCTTCGCGCCCCACTGCTGTTCATCGTGGCGCTTTCTGCGGTCGCTCTAGCCGCTTCGCCAGCAGTGGCCGAACCTTCGGATGGCGGCGAGCCCGACGCGCCCCCGCCACCACATTCGACGGGACCCGAAGGGCGGTATATTCAGGCGGACTCCCCCGAAGGGGCGGAGGCGAAGTTTGCTGCAATCGAAGAAGAAGAGTCCGGCGACAGTACTCCAGAGGCGAAGCGGCAAGCAGCCGTGAGGTACGGCCCTTGCACTTTAAGCGTGCAGGGAGTTTACCTGCGAAAATCGATTCAGTATAACTCCGTCGGTTTCAAAACGTATACGAAGTGTTCAACGGATGTAACATCAATCCGGCATGATATGCGACTGCAAGAGAAGCAAGGGCTCTTGTGGAAAGAAAATGTCCCGACTTCAGGGTCATCCAACATCAACCACGGCGCTGCGGCGCTGAGCAGTAAGGGTACTGCCTTCCTGTGTCCTTCGAAAGACACCGATCGCTGGTGGTCGGGGTCGGCCAAGGGGAAGGTCGTGTACAACGGGGAAACTTACTACTCGACCGGAGTCGCTCCCGTTAGCCAAGCCAAAATTCCGTGCTCCTCATGAATTCAGCCTCAACAGTTGTCCATCTAGTTTTCCGTGAGGTGCCATCCTCGCGTGAAGCAGACTTTGGGCCGAACCATCCGCTACTCGGAGCGGTCACGCGCGAAGACCGAGCAGTGGAAATTGAGTTCGCGGAACCAGACGCCGGCATTCACTGGCAAACTTTCGGCGTCGCAGACGGCCCGCTGCCCAGATCTCAGCACCGCGTCTGGGTCGTCGTTTCGGGAGGGGTCTGGGAGGCGGACGCACGGGAGGACCCCGCGCCGCTGGCCGTATTTGTTTCACGTGAGGTTGCGCACGCATGGGTGGAAAAACATACAGACCTGGACAACAAATTTTTAGTCTGGATTATCTCCGTCGATTCAGTTGACCTTTCCGCACCGCAATGGGAGGATGACACTCACGAATCGTGAACTACCTTGAATGAAGACTGGTCGAGCAAGATTCTCTGCCGCTGTTGAGAACGCGCAGGCTCTCGTGTGAGAGGTCCGTTACAGGCCACCCCGTGATCGACCACCCGTCGATACCGGGCAACCTGTGCCTAGGCGAGCCGCGACCTCATCGAACGGGCAATCACTCCACAAGTGCGACGTCATCCACGTATTGCGTACTGCGATAGAGCACTTGCACCAGACGTCCCGCCCCCGTACCGGGCTCAGGGCGTCCGCACCGCCCCGAAGGTCAGCCGGCGGCGCAGCGCGAAGCCCAGTTTCTCGTACCCGGTGATCGCCGAGGTGTTGGTCGCCGCGGCATGGATCAGCGCCCGGTCGCCTCGCTGCTGGATGCCGAAGGCCACATCGAGCACCAGACGGGAGGCGAGGCCCTGGCGGCGGTGGTCCTCATCGACCGCGACGGCGCTGATCTCGGTCCAGCCCGCGGGGTGCAGGCGCTCGCCGGCCATCGCGATCAGCCGTCCGGCGCGACGGATCCCCACGTACCGCCCCAGCACGTGGGTGCGGGGGAGGAACGGGCCGGGCCTGCTGCGCTCGGTGAGGGCGAGCATGTCCTCCACGTCCGCCGCGCCGAGCTCGACCGCCTCTTCGTCGGGCCGCGCCCGGACGCGTTCGGTCTGGACGAGCTGGACGCCCGGGATGGAGAACACCGGCGCCCAGCCCTCGGGCAGCAGTGGATCGGCGTGGGAGACGCCCACCGATGCCCCGTGCCCGAAGACCTCGAGGATCGCGTCCCACACGTCCGGATGGTCCCAGTCCTTGATGCCCACGAACGGCGAGACGTCCTCGGGGAAGCGTCGCACCAGCTCATTGCCGATGGCGAGGTCGGCGTGGTGTCCGGTCAGCGAGGACCAGGCCGGATTGTCGAGCGACGCATCGAAGCCGCTGAAGGCCTCGGCGGTATCGCTGCCGTTCGGCGGGAGATCCGCCTCGCGGGCGCTGACGTGCAGCGGCTCGACAGAAGGGGTGTCCTGCAGGTCCATGCAAGCTCCTGGATCACGGGGAGTAGTCCGACGGAGTCGGCGGGGAAGGACGGCACGCTACTCCTCGCCCCCGCTCCCGACGAAGGGTCATGCCATCGGGCGTGACATATCCACCGTCGGCCCGTCGGCCCGTCGGACGCCGCAGCCCTCAGGCGCGGGGTCCCAGTGAGCGCCGCCGTGACACCCGGCGGACCAACCCTCGATCTTCCCAGCGCAGCACGAGGAGGAAGGCGACGCCGAAGCCCAGTCCCACCAGCGTGCGCAGCGCGATCGGGGAGTCGTCGGGGACGAGCAGCACCATCAGCGACCAGACGATCGCCAGCCCCAGCATCGCCGCCGACGGGAGGTCGAACGACAGCGCACGCACCCCGGTCCGTCCGTGACGCCGGACCGCCCCGGCGACGACGAGCGTGGCACCGGCTATCAGCAGCACCCCGATCCCTGTGTCGAGGTCGGAGGGTAGCGGGAGCGCGGCGAGCATCGCGAGCACCCCGAGCGCGGCCAGCGCGCTCGCGACCAGATGCAGCGACAGCGGAACGCGCTCGGTGGCCCGCGCGGCGCTGCGCGCCCTTCTGTCCTCGTCGGATGCGTGCATGCTCTCCCCCTGGTCGTCGTCCCACCGTAGGGCCGCCCGGCGCCGGCTGTCACGAACAGGCGGCGTCGGGCGGAGGTGGTGCGGGCGCCTCAGGCGACCAGGTCGTCGATCTGGTCGATCGCCGAGCGCGAGCCCTCCTCGACGCCCATGTCGAGCACGGTCTGCAGCGCTTCCCGATCGGCGTAGGAGGTCACATATGTCGCGCGGGTCCCGGCGGCGGTGGCCTGGAAGGTGCTGACGCAGGTCGAGACGGGCAGCTCCGTGTTCGGGGTGAAGTCCTCGTGCGCGAAGCCGTCCTCATAGGTGAAGGAGCGGGGTTCGTCGACCTCGAGCACGTTCCAGTATCCGGGGTGCCGCTCGCCCTCCGGTCCGGTCATGCAGTAGCTGACGCGCCCACCGGGACGGAGGTCGTGATCGACCACCGTGGCCGGGAACTCCTTCGGCCCCCACACCTTCTCGAGCTGGCGCGGGTCCGCGTAGATCTCCCAGATCCGCTGCACGGGGGCGGCGAACTCGGCGGTGATGGTGAGGGTCAGGGCGTCGAGATCGTGGCGGATGTCGGTGACAGGCATGGTCGGTCCTTCCGGTGGGGTGGGTCGGCCGAAGCGGGGTCGGACGAAGCGGGGTCGGTCGGGGCCGAGTCGGTCTCGGCGGCCAGGAACTCATCGATGCGAGCGATGTGCTCGCGCTGGATCGCTTCCAGCTCGGTCAGGAGATCGGAGGCGGAGCGGAGGGTCTCGGCGTCGCCGCGGGCCAGGGTCTCCCGCCCGTGACGACGCCTGATGATCAGGCCGGCACCCTCGAGCACCGCGACGTGCTTCTGCACCGCGGTCAGGCTCATGGAGTAATTCCTGGCCAGGGCGGAGACCGACTGCTCTCCCGTCAGTACCCGCTGCAGGATGTCGCGGCGCGTGCGGTCCGAGAGGGCGTGGAACCAGGCGTCGGCCCGGTCGTCGTCGATCCGATGCATGGCGCAAACCTACAACCAATAGGTTGTAGATAGCAAGAGGTGCTCCCGGTCGCCCGAGAGCCCTATGCTCGGTCCATGACGCAGCCGCGGGGGAGGTCGGCCGGGTACGACTGGGAGGACACGTCCGTCCCGTCGGAGCCGGACGTCCTCGAGCTGCCCGATCGCCGCCGCGATCCCCGGTCCGACGGGGACGGCGGGTCGGCCGGCGGGGCCTGCGACGGATCCGCCGTCGCTGGGCCCGACGGGGCGGGCTTCGGGGCGCCCCGCTTCGAGTACCCCGCTGAGGACGAGGCCGAACAGACCCCCCGCACGCTGCCTGCCTGGTCCATCGTCGCGATCGTCGCCCTGCAGGCGGTCGCCCTGATCGGCACGGTCTTCCTGGTGGTCGGGGGCGTGCTGCGGCTGACCGAGGGGGATCCTGCACCGACGGCGGCTCCGCCGCCTCCGTCGGCCGGGTCGACCCCGTCGGAGGGCAGCGGGCAGCAGCAGAGCCGGCCCGGCGTGGTCACGGACTCCGCCGGCGCCGAGCTGCGCGACGGGACCGGCGGTTACGAGGATCCGGCGCAGATCGGCGAGCACACCTTCAGCTGGCGCGCCTGGACCGACGGCACGATCAGCGTGCGGGGGCTCGAGGTCGACCCGGATGCCACCCTGCCCGGGGCCGACGGGGTCGACGTCGCCCAGGACGGCTACCGGCTGGTCGCCGTCACCTACGAGGTCCGCTATGACGGGCCCGGCCAGCTCGCCCCGGTCGAGGAGCTGTGGCTGACCGGGGAGACCGACCAGGCCTACCTCCGGGACGTCGCTCCGGGGCTGGTGCCCGACCCGATGCAGGAGGTGCCTCCGCTGGGCAGCGGCGAGAGCGCCGAGTTCCACAGCGTGTTCGTGGTGCCCGAGGAAGATCTGGAGGGCTTCCGGCTCGGGGTGGAGACCTACAGCGGTGAGGCGCTCTACTATGCCGTCGGCTGACGTGCGCCACGATGCCGCCGGCTGACGTGCGCCACGACCGGGCACCGGCCCATGCCGTTCGCGGGGCAGGGCTCCGAGTGCGCTAGCGTGACGGTGGCCGCCCGCCTGCGCGGCCGATGCCTGCCGCGCTGAGAAGGGCAGCGCGGCGCACCGCGCGACGGGCCACCATGAACCAGACGCCACCGACAGAGCCGCTCGGCCCCGGGGCCCCGACGCAGTTGCAGTCCGAGTCCGGCTCGCGCTCGTCGTTCTCCCTGACGGTCGGCTGCGCCTCGGTGATCCTCGGACTGGTCCTCGGCATCGGGGGCTTCTTCAGCGTGCGGGCGGTCACCGACGTGCCGACCGAGCCCGCCGCCCGCGAGACGCCGAACGTGCTGGAGACAGCTCCCGCGGGGCGCTCCGCGGCGATCCCGCTCGGCACGACCTTCCCCTACGTCGCCCCCGACTCGTTCCCCGGCGAGGCCGAGATCGCCGTCACCGAGGTCGACGGGGATGCGACCGAGGAGGTCGCCGCGGCCAGCGAGTCCAACGGGGCGCCGGATCCAGGGATGACGTACATCGAGGTCCTCGTCGACGTGACATACCACGGAGACGGCGTGCTGGAGACCTTCAGCTGGATCGACGTCCAGTACGTGGGGCCCGACGGCGGCAATCTCTCGCGCACCTTCGTCGTCACGGAGCAGACCGGGGACGTGCCCGTCGAGGTCGCGGACGGCGAGAGATTCCAGGAGTCGTTCGTGTTCACGCTCCCGCAGGATGCGCCCGAGAACGGACACTTCGTGATCACCGACGACGCCCAGAACGGCATGGGGGAGCGCACCTGGATCGAGGCGGCGTGAGCGGCGCGATCGGCGTGATCGAGAGAGTGGCCCGAGGGCTCCCCGGCTCGCGGCCCATGGTGGACACCGGAGGCCGTTCTGAGGCATGATCTACCTGAAACCCGCGGTATCAGACAACCGTGCGGGGATCCGCCTGCCCTCGACGACGAGATCGCGAAAGGTCACTGATGAGCAGCTACACCGAGCACGTCACCCGAGTCCTCATCGAGGATCGCGAGCATCCCGGGCTGGGAACGGTGGCCGTGCTGACCTTCGCCCCGCCCGAGGGGGAGGAGAAGCGCCCCGCGACCCTCGGGCCCCGTTCCATCGTCGCCGTCACCGACGCCGTCTCCACCGCGCTCGACCGTGCCGAGGCCGGGGAGATCCAGGCGATCGCCCTGACCGGGACCGGTCGTGTGTTCCTCGCCGGCGCCGACCTGTCGATGTTTGCCGATCCCACTGCGGTCCAGCACGTCGAGACCATGACCAGGGCCGCCCATGACCTTCAGGTCCGTGTCCGCACCAGCCCCGTGCCGGTGCTCGCCCATCTCAACGGCGCCGCGCTCGGCGGCGGCCTCGAGATCTCGCTGATGGCCGACGTGCGCACCGTCGCCCCCGACGTCAAGGGGATCGGCGTGCCCGAGACGAGCCTCGGGATCCTGCCCGGCTGGGGCGGCACCACCCTGCTGCAGTCCGTCGTGGGCCCCGAGACCGCGGTGCGGATGATCCTCGAGGACCCCGCCCGCGACAAGCAGCTGACCGCCGACCAGGCCTTCGAGGACGGACTGGTCGACGAGATCGCCGCCGACCTGGACGAGGCGCTCGACGAGTTCGCGGCCCTGGTCGCCGCGCACGTGGACGTCGACGAAGCCGACACCGACGTGGTCGATCCGACGGTCGTCGAAGCCGCTGCGGACCCCACCTCCGCCGTCCCCGGCGCCTGGGGCGGGCGCACCGCCCCGCTGCCCGGTGCCGACACCCCCGAGGCCGAGGCGCTGCTGGACGCGCTCGATGCCCCGCACGGCAGCGCCGAGACCCGTCGCACCTGGGCCGCCCGCCTCGAGGGGCAGGGAGCCCCCGCCGTCGGCCGTGCTCTCTCTCTGCTGCAGAAGCTGCCCGGCTCCAGCCTGCCCGAGGCGCTCCGGCGCGAGGCCGAGGCGCTCGGAGAGCTGGTCCGCTCCGACGCCGCCGCGGCCTCGATGTACTCCGCCGAGCTGCTGCGTCGCGGCAAGCCCGGCCGACACCCCGTCGAGGGGGCCCGCGAGATCCGGCGCGTCGGCGTGGCGGGCGCCGGGCTGATGGCCTCGCAGATCGCCGCGCAGCTGGCGCTGGGCCTCCAGGTCCCGGTGGTCATGCGTGACCTCGACGAGTCGATCGCCGCCAAGGGTCTGGCCGCCGCGCGCGACGTCATCGCCAAGACCGCCGCCCACGGGCGGATCGACGAGGACACCGCCACCCAGGTCGCCGGCTCGCTCTCGGCGACCACCGACCTGCAGGAGCTCGCCGGCTGCGACCTCGTGCTCGAGGCCGTCCCCGAGGTGCTGGCGATCAAGAAGTCCGTCTTCGCCGACCTCGAGAGCGTGCTCGATCCCGAGGCGCTCCTGGTCACGAACACCTCCTCGCTGTCGGTGACGCGGATGAGCGAGGGCCTCACCCATCCGGAGCGGGTCGTCGGACTGCACTTCTTCAATCCTGTCGCCAAGATGCCGCTGGTCGAGGTGATCCACACCGAGGCGACCGACGAGCGGACCCTCGCCACCGGTCTCGAGGTGGTGCGCCGTCTGCGCAAGTTCGGCGTGCGCAGCGCCGACGCCCCCGGCTTCATCGTCAACCGCCTGCTGTTCCGCGTGCTCGGTGCGGTGCTCGCCTCCCTGGACGCGGGGGCGGACCCGGCCGAGGTCGATGCATCCCTGGACGCGCTCGGGATGCCGATGCGTCCCTTCACCCTGCTGGACCTGGTGGGGCTGGGGGTCGCCGACCACGTCGGGGCCGTGCTCGCCGAGGAACTCGGGGACCGCTTCCATGCCTCGCCGGGGCTGCACGCCATGGCGGAGAAGCAGGCCCGCTTCACCGAGCACAGCAAGACGGCCGTGCACCCGCCGGTCTCCCCGACGGTGGCCGAGACCTTCGCCGCCGATGCCGCGCCGGTTCCCGGCCAGGCTCTCGTCGGGGACGCCCTGCTCGAGCGGGTCCGCGACGGCCTCGCCGAGGAGATCGCGGTGATGCTGGACAGCGGCGTCGTGGAGCGCCCCGAGCAGATCGACCTGGCGCTGATCCTCGGCGCCGGCTTCCCGCGGCATCGCGGCGGGGTGACCCCCTACCTCGATGCCTCCGGGGCGGCGCACAGGGCCGCTGACCGCAGCTTCCACGGGGAGCTGTTCACCGCGTCGAGGTGAGGCGAGGGTCGCCGTCACCGGGTGAGCCGAGGGGAGCCGTCACCGCATCGTGATGCGACGGCGCCCCGTCGTCCGCCGGAGCACGGGGTGATGAGACGTACGATGTGGCGATCGAGCCGTGGGAGGCCGATGCCACGCAGTCCCGCCACAAGAGAGGGGACGGCGCTGCGCGTGCGGCGCCGGAGGAGACCATGTCGCAGCCACCGCAGAACGAGTGGGGCCGACCCCCGTCCGAGGATCCTTACGGCCAGCCCTCCCCGAACGGCGGTTATGGTCCGGGGCAGCCCGGCGGGTACGGCCCGCCGTCTCCGAACGGCGGTTATGGTCCGGGGCAGCCCGGCGGGTACGGCCAGCCCTCCCCGAACGGCGGTTACGGCCAGGGACAGTCCGACGGCTTCGGTCACGGCGGATCGTTCGCGCCGGGCTACGGGGACACCGGAGCGGGTCCGGCGCCGCAGGGTCCGCAGAACAAGGGCCCCGGCAAGGTCGCGATCATCGTCTGCGCCGGCTGCGCTCTGCTGGTGCTGCTGCTCGTGATCGTCGGCGGCGGCATCTTCCTGTTCACGCGGGGAGGTGAGGAGCGGACCGGCGGTGAGGAGACCACGCAGGCGGAGTCCGCCGACGAGCAGACGTCCGAAGAAGCGACCGAGGGAGCTACCGAGGAGGCGACCGACGACGAGACCGCGCAGGAGGCGACGTCCGAGGAGGCCACCGCCGAGGAGACCTCGGACGAGGCGACCGACGAGGCGACCGACGACGCCGCCGCGAGCGACGCCGGGACCAAGGACTCGCCCTACGCGCTCGGCGACACCTTCACGATCGAGGACGGCGACGGCGGCGAGCTCGAGGTCGCGATCGGCACGGTGAACTGGGACGCGACCGATGAGGTCATGGCTGTCAGCGGCTCGAATCCCGAGCCGGGGGAGGACGAGACGTACATCCTGGTCCCGGTGACGATGACGTATCACGGCTCCGGCACGGCCGAGCCGGGCCTCACGCTGATGGTCGAGTACGTCTCGAGCGCCGGGAACACGTACAGCGACGAGTACGCGATGACGCCGAACGACTGGCTGGACGTCGGCACCCTGCACGACGGCGGGACCGGTGAGTGGGAGATCGGGATGATCGTCCCGAAGGACCAGATCCAGGACGGGGCGTTCACCGTGAAGGCGCTGATGGACTTCTCCGCAGACCCCGTCTGGGTCGCCGCGTCCTGACCGGAGGGCCGGGCGGGCGTCCTGACCACGGCGGAGGCGAGGTGGCCCGGACCCCGGCTCAGCGGCGCGGCGCCGCCCAGGCCTCGAGCCGCTCGAGGGCCTGCTCGATCGTCGGACGGTCCTTGCAGAAGGCCAGCCGCAGGTACGAGGACGCCTCCCCGGCCCGCCCGTCACGGTAGAACGCGGACAGCGGGATGCCCACCACCCCGGCCTCTGCGGGCAGACGCTCGCACAGAGCGGCGGCGCCGGGTTCCCCGAGCGCCGCGGCGTCGGCCACCACGAAGTACCCGGCCTCCGGCACGCTGACGCGCAACCCGATCGACCGCAGCCCGTCCAGGAGCAGGTCGCGGCGTCCGCGAAGGTCCTCGGCGAGATCATGGAAGGCCGCGGGCGGCATCGCCAGCCCGGCCGCGACGGCCGGCTGGAAGGGCGCCCCCGAGGAGTAGGTCAGCCACTGCTTCGCGCCGAGGATCGCGGTGACCAGTTCCGGCCGCGCCGTGACCCAGCCGATCTTCCACCCGGTCACCGAGAAGGTCTTGCCGGCCGAGGAGATCGTGACGGTGCGGTCCTGGGCGCCGGGCAGCGTCGCGATCGGCAGATGCGCGGGTCCGAAGGTCAGGTGCTCGTAGACCTCGTCGGTGACGATGAGGGCATCGTGCCGGGTCGCCTCCTCGACGATCGCCTGCATCGCCCCCACCCAGAGCATCAGACCGGTGGGGTTGTGCGGGGTGTTGACCAGCACCAGCCGGGTGCGATCGGTGAACGCGGCGCGCAGGTCCTCCTCGGCGACGTCGAGCACGAGATCGCCCGCCTCGTCGGTGCGCGAGCGGAGCGGGACCGTGCGGTGCACGCCGCCGGCGAGGGCGATGATCGCGGCGTACTGGTCGTAGAAGGGCTCGAGGGTGATGACCTCGTCGCCCGGTTCGACCAGCGCCAGCATCGTCGCCGCGAGCGCCTCGGTGGCGCCCGTGGTCGCCAGCACCTCGGTCGCGGGATCCCAGTGCAGTCCGTACCACTGCGCCTGGTGCCGTGCGACCGCCTCGCGCAGCTCGGACTCTCCCGGGCCGGGCGGGTACTGGTTGCGGCCGGCGCGGATCGCGGCGATCGCGGCGTCGGCCACCACGGCGGGCGGATCGTCGTCGGGGAAGCCCTGACCCAGGTTCAACGCGCCGGTCGCGACGGCCCTCGCGGACATCTGGGCGAATACTGTGGGGCGGGCCTCGCCGTCGACGAGCAGGCCGGCAGCCTGCGAGGCGCGCATCCAGGGGCCGGTGGTGTCCATGTCCCGAGTCTCTCAGAGTCCCGGCCGCGGCGGAGGAGCGTTCACGGGGCCGCGCGCTCAGCGCCGGGGGAAGACGAAGCGCCCGTAGGTGACGTACCGGAAAGAGGTCGAGACGGCCTGCCCGATGAGGGTGCCGGAGATGTTGTCGGCCAGCACCGAGTCCAGCCCCAGTACGTACCGCGAGAAGCCCAGGCAGGACAGCTGCAGACCGGAGGCGATCACGTTGATCAGGATGAACAGCATGATCGAGCGGGTGGTGTCCGGTCGCGGGCGGTCGCCGAAGGTCCACAGCCGGTTGCCCAGGTAGGTCAGGCACGAGGCGGCGGCGATCGTGAGCACCTTCGCCGTCAGCGGGTCGCCGTGCATGAGGCCCTCGCCCCAGCCGTCGGTGGGATGCCAGAACACCAGCACGTTGTACATCGCGGCATCCAGCAGGAACACGATCCCGCCGACCAGCAGGAACTTCACCGTGGAGCGCAGGTGCTCGTCGAACAGGGCACGCAGGGAGGCGCCGACCCCGCTGCGCTGCGGCGTGGGGGTCGGCGCGGGCCGGGTGGGGTCCGCGATCTCCGCCTGCGGGTCGGGCGTCAGCACGCCCGGCACTGTACCCGAGGCGTTAGGATCGACGTCCTGCCGCCGCGACGGGTCGGAGGGACCTCACATCGACCCTCTGAGCCCCTTGCGCGAGCGGCGTGACCGTTGCGACGGGTCCGACGAGAGGTCGGCGCCCTGGGAGCGCGCGGTCACGGCCGCCGCGCCGCCCCCTCGGCATTCCCTGGGGGCACGGTCCTTCCGGGCCCCGATCCGCGAGCGGCGCCCCATGACCATCGAGCAGGAAGAGATCTCATGACCCACGTCGCCCTCACCATCGCCGGCTCCGAGACCACCGGAGGTGCCGGAGCGCAGACCGACCTGAAGACGTTCCATCAGCTGGGGACCTTCGGCACCGCCGCTCTGACCTGCATCGTCTCCTTCGATCCGAGCAACGACTGGGCCCACCGCTTCGTGCCCGTCGAGCCGCAGGTGATCGCCGATCAGATCGAGGCCACCACCGCCGTGCACGACATCGACACGGTCAAGATCGGCATGCTCGGCACCCCGGCCACGATCGACACCGTCGCCGCGTCGCTCGCCGAGCGCTCCTTCACGAACGTCGTGCTGGACCCGGTGCTGATCTGCAAGGGCCAGGAGCCCGGCGCCGCCCTGGACACGGACAACGCGCTCAAGGAGCAGATCCTGCCGCTGGCCACCTTCGTGACCCCGAACCATTTCGAGGCGCTGACGCTGTCCGGGATGGAGAGCATCTCCTCCGTCGAGGACCTCACCGAGGCGGCACGTCGCATCCATGAGACCTACGACGTGATCGTGCTGGCCAAGGGCGGAGTGGTGCTCGAGGGCGAGGACGCGGTGGACGTCTTCCACGACGGCGAGCAGACCGTCGAGCTGCGCAGCCCCAAGATCGGCCAGGAGCGGGTCTCCGGCGCGGGATGCACCCTGGCCGCCGCCGTCACCGCCGAGCTCGCCAAGGGCGCGAGGCCGCTCGAGGCCGCTCGCGTGGCCAAGGACGTCGTCACCAGCTCCATCGAGCACCGCCAGGGCGGCCACGCCCCGTTCGAGGCCGTCTACCAGGGCGCCTACCAGGGCGGCTCCTCCCAGGTCTGAGGGCCTCCGGTGAGGGCCACGCCCGTGGCCGGCGCGGGCTCGGGTGAGCACCCGGCGCCGTGGCGTCGAGGCGCAACCACCCTCCCCCTGGTCACGAATCCGTTCCGACATGCGGTCTGTCGTGTCGTGATCTGGACAGATGTCGCCGCTGCGCGCATTCTCGGATCATGAACGAGAGCAGCGCGTCCTCGGGGGCGCAGGACGCGGAGCCGGCGGCGCATCCTGGAGGGGCCGGCCCGACGCGTGCGACCGATCCGTCGGCATCCGTGCCGTCCCAGCAGATCGGCGAGCCCCTGATCTCGGCCCGCGGCGTCGACAAGTATTTCGGCGACTTCCAGGCGCTGAAGGACATCCACCTCGACATCCGTCGCGGCGAGGTGGTGGCGCTGATCGGCGCCTCCGGCTCCGGCAAGTCCACCCTGTGCCGCTGCCTGAACCGTCTGGAGACCATCACCCACGGCGAGATCACCATCGACGGCGAGCTGCTGCCCGAGGAGGGCAAGGAGCTCACGAGGCTGCGCAGCGACGTCGGCATGGTCTTCCAGGCCTTCAACCTCTTCCCGCACCTGAAGGCGATCGACAACGTCACCCTGGGCCCGCGGCGGGTGCGCGGCCTCAGCAAGGCGGACGCCGACCAGCAGGCCCGGGAGCTGCTCGAGCGCGTGGGCCTGGCCGACAAGGCGAACTCCCTGCCCACCGCCCTGTCCGGCGGTCAGCAGCAGCGCGTGGCGATCGCCCGCGCCCTGGCCATGAAGCCCAAGGCGATGCTCTTCGACGAGCCCACGTCGGCGCTGGACCCCGAGGTCATCAACGAGGTCCTCGACGTCATGACCGAGCTCGCCGAACAGGGCATGACCATGCTCGTGGTCACCCACGAGATGGGCTTCGCCCGGCACGTCTGCGATCGCGTGGTCTACATGGACGAGGGCGAGATCGTCGAGCAGGGGGAGCCGGAGGAGTTCTTCACCGCTCCGCGCAGTGACCGTGCTCAGGCCTTCCTCAGCAAGATCCTCGCCCACTGACCCCGGTCCCGCCGACCACAGCACCCGCTCCCCTCCGCACCCGTCCACCATTCGTCGGCCCACCGCACCCGCCGGACCTCCCGTCGGCCCACCACCCGCCGTTCCTCCCGGAGCGCCTGAAGAATCGGAGAGATCCATGACCCCCACCAGCTCTCGACCCGGCCGTCGTGCCGTCGTCGCCGCGGCCGCCGCCCTGCCGCTCGGCGCGGCCCTGGCCGCCTGCTCCTCCGACACCGGTGCCGGTCCCGACCTCGGCGGCGGCGCGTCCGACGGCGGTGGCGAGGGCAGCCCGTACGGCGACGCCATCGCCTCCGGCCCCATCGCGGCCGACGACGTCGTCGCCGCCAGCGCCTGGGCCAGCGCGATCAAGGAAGGCGACAAGCTGGTCCGCGGCGGCACCCTCGCCAACCAGGTGTTCTCCCTGGCCAGCACGACCGGGGGTGAGCCGACCGGGTTCGACGCCGGCATCACCCAGCTGCTGGCCCAGTACATCCTCGGCGAGGGCGGGACGTCGAAGGTCGAGTACATCGACACCACCGTCGAGACGCGCGAGACCATGGTCGAGAACGGCACCGTGGACTGCGTGATCGCCACGTACTCGATCACCCCGGAGCGCCTCGAGGTCATCAACTTCGCCGGCCCCTACTACCTCTCCGGCACCGCGATCCAGGTGCGCACCGAGGACAAGGACACGATCTCCGGCCCCGAGGACCTCACCGGGCTGAAGCTGGTCACCCAGGCGAACTCCACCGGCATCCAGGCGATCGAGGAGTACGTGACGGATCCGGCGGACGTCCAGACGCTGCCGGACAACGAGTCCTGCGTGGCCGCGCTCAAGCAGGGGCGCTCCGACGCCTACGTGCTGGACCAGGGCGTGCTGCTGGGCAACTCCAAGGCCGATCCCGACGTCTCCGTGGTCGGCGAGCCCTTCGTCGACGATCCCTACGGCATCGGGCTGTCCCAGGAGAACGAGGACGCGCTCGACTTCGTGAACACCTTCCTGCAGGAGATCATCGACTCCGGCACCTGGAAGGCGCTGTGGACCGCCACCATCGGTGACGTCATCGACGGCGAGGCCCCCGAGCCGCCCACCCCGGGCGACCTGCCCGTCTGATCCGCCGACGGCGGGACGCCGCCCCTGGGAGCGCGCGCCCCGCCCACTGGCCCCGCTCACCCCGAGAGGCCCCGCATGGAAGCCATCGTCGAGAACATCCCCCTGCTGCTGCGCGGCATCGGGTACACCGTCGCGCTGACCGTGCTCGGCTACCTGCTCGCCCTGATCGTCGGCACCGCCCTGGCGGTGTGCCGCGTCAGCCCGATCCCGCCGCTGCGCTGGGCGGCGACGGTCTACGTCGAGATCTTCCGCAACATCCCCCTGCTGAGCCTGCTGATCCTGATCGCCTTCGGCCTGCCCGACGTCGGCCTGCGGCTTCCCTACTTCTGGTGCGGCGTACTGGGCCTGACCCTCTCCTCGGCCGCCTTCGTGTGCGAGAACGTGCGCTCGGGCATCAACACCGTGCCCGTCGGCCACGCCGAGGCGGCCCGCTCGATCGGCCTCGGCTTCTTCGGCACCCTGCGCTTCGTGGTGCTCCCGCAGGCCTTCCGCAGCATGATCCAGCCGCTGGTGAACGTGTTCATCGGCACGGTGATCGGCTCGGCGCTGTGCTCGGCGATCGCCGTCAGCGAGATCACCTGGGTCACGCAGACCCTCAACATCCAGTACGCGCAGGCCGTGCTGATGTTCCTGGTCGCCGGCGCCGTCTACCTCGGGATGTCCCTCGGCGGGGCGGCCCTCGGCGGCGCCCTCGAGCGCGCCGTCTCTCCGGACGGTCCCGCGGACGGCGGCCGGGACCGCAGGACGCTGGACGTCGCGGCAGGAGCACAGGCATGACCCGCGGCCGACGGACCGCGCGGCCCACCTCCCACGCCGCGACCCAGGTGCTCTTCGACGCCCCCGGCCCGAAGGGGCGACGACGCATCCTGCTGCTGTCGGTGCTCAGCACGCTGGTGATCCTGGCCCTGATCGCCGGCGGGCTGTGGCAGTTCGCCAAGAACGACCAGCTGGACCCGGACAAGTGGGTCGTCTACCTGCGGGCCGACTACCTCGCCTTCCTCGGCCGCGGCCTCGTGGGCACCCTGCAGGTCACCGCCGTCGCCGCCGTGGTCGCCTTTCCCCTCGGCCTGCTGCTGTCCCTGGCCCGCCTGGCGCGGTCCACGGTGCTGAGCGCGGCGTCCGCCACCTGGATCGAGTTCTTCCGCGGCATCCCGATGCTGCTGGTCGTCTACGCGTTCCTGCTGGCCCTGCCCGCCTTCGGCGTCACCTTCCCCCGGTTCTGGATGCTGGTCATCCCGATGATCCTGGTCTCCTCGGCCACCACGGCCGAGGTGTTCCGCGCCGGGATCAAGGCCGTGGACCGCGGCCAGCACGAGGCCGCCGCCGCGATCGGTCTGGGCCGACGCGACTCCCTGGTCCACGTGATCCTGCCGCAGGCGGTGCGTCTGGTGCTGCCCAGCCTGATCCTCGCTCTGGTCACCCTGTTGAAGGATTCCACCCTCGGCTACGTGGTCAGCTTCAACGAGCTCCAGTTCCAGGGCAAGACGATGGTCTCGATCACCCGCTACCTGGTGCAGACCTACGTGGTCGTCTCCGTCATCTACATCGTGCTGAACTTCCTGCTCACCCGCATCGCGCTCGCGCTCGACACCCGCATGAAGGCCCGCGCCACCGCCGGCTGAGCCGACGCTCCCGAGCGCCGCGCGAGTCGCTGCCGGCCCCACGACTGCCGCCCCCACCCGCACAGAGAAAGCCGGATCCGCCATGTGCCGTCTGCTCGGCGTCGTCTCCCGCGACCCCATCGCCCTGGATCGGGCGGTCGCGGAGGAGATCGAGCCCTTCACCGCCCAGTCCGAGGTCCACCGGGACGGCTGGGGCGTGGGCTGGTTCGATGACGAGGACGCCGCGGGGGCGCTCGACACCCCGGGTGCACGGGCGCGGGACGATCGGACGGACCGGGGCATCCGGCTGGCCAACCCCCGTCGGCCGCAGATCCGTCGTCACCTCGACCCGGCCCGCGAGTCCGCCGCCTACCGGGAGGCGATCGCCGCCGCACGGGGCCCGATGATGCTCGTGCACCTGCGCCGCGCGAGCCCCGGCCTGCCGCTGCGGATCGCCAACACCCACCCGTTCCGCGAGGGCGGGACGGTCTTCGCGCACAACGGCCAGTTCGACCTCATCGACCCGCTGCGGGAGGCGATCCTGGCCCGCGGCGGCCGCGCCCCCGAGGGCACCACCGACTCCGAGCTGTTCTTCTCCCTGATCACGCTCCACCAGCGCGAGGGCGACCTCGCCACCGCGATCCAGCGCGCCGCCGCCGAGCTGACCGCCCTGTGCCTGCAGCATGGCCTCCGGGTGCCCGAGGCGCTGAACTGCCTGGTGATGACGCCCGACGAGATGGTCGCCTACCAGCAGCACGATCCGGCGCAGGCGGCGCGTCACCAGAAGGTCGACATGTACGCCCTGCGGTATCGGATCGACGCCGACCGCGTCATCGTCGCCTCCACGGGGATCCCGCAGACGGGCCACCTCGAGGTGGGCGAGCGACAGGCGCTGGTGATCCAGCGCTCTGATCTCAGCGCCGGGGTGCGGCCGGCCCTGGAGGATCCCGGGCGCTGAGCGTCCCGGCCGACCGATCGGGCGGGACCGCATGCCTGATGGGTGCTGCGGCGTCGGGCCGATGACATAGGGTCGACCGCACCGGACCTCTCGGCCGTCCGCGACGGACCCTCGCTCCGCGGCCCGGGGGTCTGGACCACCGCCCGCCGCACACCGCTGCGTACGACGACCCGATGGGGAGCAGGCCGTGATCGGATTCGAGAACGTCCGCAAGGAGTACCCCGGCGGCACATTGGCCGTCGAGGACTTCAGCCTCGACGTCGCCTCGCACGAGTCCGTCGTGCTGGTGGGCTCCTCCGGATCCGGGAAGACGACCCTGATGCGCATGGTCAACCGCATGGTCGAGGCCACCTCGGGCCGCGTCCACATCGACGGCGACGACGTGGCGAGCCTGGACCCCGTGCAGCTGCGTCGCAGCATCGGCTACGTCATGCAGGCCTCGGGGCTGCTCCCGCACCGCACCGTGCTCGACAACATCACCACGGTCCCGGTGCTGCGCGGCAGCTCCCGGCGTGAGGCCCGCACCCGCGCCGGTGAGCTGATGGAGACCGTCGGCCTGGACGCCGCCCTCGGCAGGCGCTACCCCTCCCAGCTCTCCGGCGGCCAGCAGCAGCGCGTCGGCGTCGCCCGCGGCCTCGCCGCCGACCCCAACATCCTGCTGATGGACGAGCCCTTCGGCGCCGTCGACCCCATCGTCCGCAGCGAGCTGCAGCAGGAGCTGCTGCACCTGCAGCGGGACCTGAAGAAGACCATCGTCTTCGTCACCCACGACATCGACGAGGCCTTCCTGGTCGGCGACCGCGTCGTGATCCTGCGACCCGGCGGGATCATCGCGCAGGTCGGCACCCCGCAGGAGATCCTCGCCGATCCGGCCGACGACTTCGTGGCCAGCTTCGTCGGCGCCGACCGCGGCACCCGCACCCTGCACCTCGAACGGGTCGACGGGCGCGACATCGTGGTGGACGCCGACGGCCGCGCCGCCGGCGTCCTCGGGCAGTCCCAGGACGGGCAGTCCCAGGATGCGCTGCCGGCGGGGGAGACCCCCTCGTGAGCTGGGTGCTCGAGAACGTCGACGTGATCGCCGGCTACACCGGCTCCCATCTGCTGCAGGCGCTGCCGCCGATCCTGGTCGCCTTCGCCCTCTCGCTGCCGCTGGCGAAGCTTGCCAACGCCCGCGGCTGGCTGCGCACCGGCGTGACGACCACCTCCGGTCTGCTGTACGCGATCCCCTCCCTGCCGCTGTTCGTGCTGCTGCCCGGCATCGTCGGCACCAGCGTGCGCAGCCCCCTGAACATCGCGATCGCCCTGTCGCTGTACGGGCTCGCCCTGATGGTGCCCGCCGCCTCGGACGCCTTCCGCTCCGTCGACCGGACCGTGCTCAGCTCCGCCACCGCCCAGGGTTACGCCGCCGGGGCCCGCTTCCTCCACGTCGAGCTGCCGCTGGCCGGCCCGGTGCTGCTGGCCGGGGTGCGCGTGGTCGCGGTCAGCACGATCTCGCTGGTCACCGTCGGCGGCGTGCTCGGCGTCCCCAGCCTCGGCATGCTGTTCGTGGACGGCTTCCGGCGAGGCATCATCGCCGAGATCACCGCCGGCGTGGTCCTCACCGCCGCCCTCGCCCTGGTCACCGACGGCCTGCTGGTGCTGCTGGGCCGCCTGCTGATGCCCTGGTCCCGTCCCACAGCGGGGAGGCGCACATGACCGGCAACCCCTTCCTCGACGCCCTCGCCTGGCTCGTCGACCCCGTGCACTGGTCGGGTCCCTCCGGCGTCCCGGCACGCACCCTCGAGCATCTCGGATACACGGTGCTCGGCGTGCTGGTGGCGGCGCTGATCGCGATCCCCGTCGGGCTGCTGGTGGGCCACACGGGGAACGGCAAGGGCATCACCGTCACCGTCGCCGGCGCCGCCCGCGCCCTGCCCACCCTGGGCCTGGTCACCCTGTTCGCCCTGCTGCTGGGTCTGGGGCTCACCGCACCGCTGCTGGCCTTCGTCGTCCTCGCAGTGCCGTCCCTGCTGGCCGGGGCCTACTCCGCTGTCGAGTCCGCGGATCCTGCCACCGTCGATGCCGCCCGCGCCCAGGGCATGACCGAGTGGCAGATCCTGGCGAAGGTGGAGATCCCGCTGGGCATGCCGCTGATCATCGGCGGCTTCCGCGGCGCGACCGTGCAGGTGGTCGCCACCGCGATGCTCGCCGCCTATGTCGGCAACGGCGGCCTGGGGCGCTACATCTTCCTGGGGCTCGGCTCCCAGGACTATCCCCTGATGATCGCCGGCTCCCTGCTGGTGATCGCCCTCGCCCTCGTGCTCGACCTCGTCCTGCTGGTGACCCAGCGCCTGACCGCCCCGCGCGGCCGCCTGCCGGCCGAGTCCTGAACGATCTGTGAGGTGAGAGATGCTTGACCGGACGGCCCCCGACCCCTTGTTCCCCCAGATCCCCAGGAGAACCCCATGAGCATCCACAGCACCCGTCGCCATCTGCTCGGCATGTTCGGCGCCGGTGGCGTCGCCCTCGGCGCCGCCGCCTGCGGCACCTCCGATCCGTTCGAGGAGGGCGAGGGCAGCGGGGGAGACGGGGCGTCCGACGGCGGGAGCGGCGGAGACAGCCCCTCGGGACAACTCGTCATCGGCTCCCAGGCCTACTACTCCAACGAGATCATCGCCGAGCTGTTCGCGCAGTCGCTCGAGGCGGCGGGCCGGACCGTCGGCCGCGAGTACCAGATCGGCCAGCGCGAAGTGTACATGCCCGAGCTCGAGGACGGCAAGCTCGATCTGATGCCCGAATACCTCGGGAACCTGCTGCAGCACTACGATCCCGAAGCCGCCTCCGCGAGTCCCGAGGAGATCCACTCCGCGCTCGCCGAGGCGCTGCCGGAGAACCTGCGACTGCTGTCCTTCGCCGAGGCCGCCGACCAGGACTCCTACACCACCACCTCCGCGTTCGCCGAGGCGAACTCCCTGACCTCCATCGGGGACCTCGCCGGGGTCGAGGAGGACCTCAAGATCGCCGCCAACAGCGAGTTCTCCGTGCGCCCCTACGGCCCCGAGGGCGTCAAGGAGGTCTACGGCGTCGACGTCACCGTCGTGCCCGTCGAGGACTCCGGCGGCGCGCTGACCGTCCAGGCGCTCACCGACGGCGACGTGCAGCTCGCCGACCTCTACACGGCCGATCCGGCGATCCTCGCCAACGACTTGGTCGTGCTCGAGGACCCCGAATCCCTGATCCTGCCCCAGAACGTGGTTCCCGTCGTCTCCGAGAAGGTCGACGAGGATGCGGAGTCCGCGATCAACGCCGTGATCGAGGCGCTGAGCATGGACGACCTCATCGAGCTGAACCGCCAGAGCGTCGAGGAGAAGGCCGGCTCCGCCGACATCGCCTCCGGGTGGCTGAGCGAGAAGGGCCTGGTCTGAGGCGGGTGTCGGTCACGACGTCCTGACGTCGTACACGGCCATCCGCACACCGTTGGAGTAGTCGGCCGAGCGCACCAGCTCGAGCCGCTGGTGGGCGCCGCCGTCGACGAACAGGCGCTTGCCCTCGCCGAGCAGCACCGGGAAGGTCAGCAGGTGATAGCGGTCCACGAGCCCCTCCTGGGCGAGTGACTGCACGAGGGTCGCTGAGCCGTGCACCAGGATCGGCCCGCCCTCGCCGTCCTTCAGCGCCCGCACCTCGTCCAGCCCGTGCAGCAGGTGGCAGTTCTCCCAGCGCGACCCGGCGACCTCCTCGGCAGTGAGCGTCGTGGAGACCACGTGCTTGGGCATCCGGTTGTACGCGGCGAACTGCTCGTCCATGTCCGGCCACACCGGCGCGAACTCCTCGAAGGTGATCCGGCCCAGCAGCAGCGCGGACGCATCCTCCTGTTCGGTCCCCTTGAGCTCGTACGCCTCCGGCACGAACTCCAGGCCCTCGAAGGTCCACCCGGCGTGCGGGTGGTCGCCGCCTCCTGGCGCTTCCATCACCCCGTCGAGGGTGAGGAACTCGGTGACGATGAGCTCGCGGGACATGGGATCCTCCTCGGGCCGGGGCGCGACGGCGGTGTCGCGGGGCGGTCGATCCGGACCAGGATCCCACGGAAGGCTCCACGGGGTGGGGAGTGCGGGACGCTCGCATACGGGGGCGATGTCTGTCAGGCTTCGAGCAGGCGGCGACGACGCCGCTCCGCGACCTGACGCGACCTGAGGAGCACAGTGATGACCGACCACGCCACTGATCCGGCCACCGGCGAGGTCCCCGACGAGATCGTCCGCAGCATCCACGTCACGGCCACCGCCGAGACGGTCTTCGGGATCGTCCAGGAGCCCGGCTGGTTCATCAACGACGGCGAGTACCGCGAGCACGAGATCACCCGGGACGGCCCCGTCACCCGCGTCGTCGACCCGGTCCACGGCAGCTTCCAGATCGCGGTCGAGGTGCACGAGCCGCCGAACCGGGTGGCCTTCCGCTGGCTCGCCGGAGGGATCGGCGAGATCGCCGACGCCCCGAACAACACCGTCGAGTTCACCATCCGAGCCGCCGGGCCGACGAAGGCCGACGGGGTGCAGCTCATGGTGCGCGAGCGCGGTTTCGCGCGCCTCAGCCTGGACGCCGAGGTGCGCCGCCGGAACTACGAGGAGAACTCGAAGGGGTGGGAGGAGGAGCTCGAGGTCGCCCGCGCCCTCGCCGAGAAGGGGCGCTGACGCGCCGGTCGTCGGCACCGGTTCCACCGATACGATCCGGTCCCGGACCGTTTCGGGGGGACCGCCCTGCGTGTCCCGGGGTCCGGGACCGGGATACCCTCGAGGAATGGGCAGGGTCACCGAATCGGCGCGGATCCGCACCGTCAGGGTGCGCGAGGGCACGCTCTACGCCGGGCGCAAGGGGGACCGCGTCGCCGTCGAGGAACCGCTGGACATCCGGGTGAACGGCCAGCAGCTCAGCCTCACCATGCGCACCCCCGGCCAGGACATCGAGCTGATCCACGGGTTCCTCCACGCCGAAGGCATCATCGCCCATCGTGAGGACATCACCGAGGCGCGCTACTGCGACGGCGCGGTGGTCGACGACGGCACCGGCTTCGCCCGCAACACCTACAACGTCATGGACTTCACCACCACGGGGCCGCAGCTGTTGCCCCTGGTCACGAAGAACTTCACCACCACCTCGGCCTGCGGGGTGTGCGGTTCCGAGAGCATCGACGCGGTGCGGCAGAAGGGCCGGTACACGCTGGAGCAGGACTGGTCCCTCGACCCCCGGACGATCCTCGCGGCTGCCCGCGCGCTCTCCGGGCAGCAGACCGTCTTCGCCCGCACCGGCGGCGTCCACGCCGCCGCCCTCGTCGACCGGGCCGGGAATCTCCTGGTGGTCCGGGAGGACGTCGGCCGCCACAACGCGGTCGACAAGGCCATCGGCTGGGCCCTGCTCGAGGATCGACTGCCGCTGGGGGACTGCTTCCTGCTGGTCTCCTCCCGCGCGAGCTTCGAGATCGCCCAGAAGGCCTACATGGCCGGGATCCCTCTGCTGGCCTGCGTCTCCGCCGCCAGCTCCTTGTCCGTCGACACCGCCGACGAGGTCGGCATGACCCTGCTCGGCTTCACCCGCGCGGCCGAGGACGGCGACGGGCGCATGAACGTCTACACCCATCCGGACCGCCTCGATCTCAGCGGTGTCGAGGGCTGACCCCGCGCGATCGCCCTCCCGCGCCGCTGCGCCACGCCGCACCGCCGCGCCGGGTGATTGCTTCGTTCTCTGCCGTCCCGGGGGCGAAATCGGCTGAGAAGCTGACACAAGCTGCGGGTACAGTGCCTCGGTGACCACAGTCGACGCTGATCTCGCACGTTTCTGGGCTCGAGCCCGCGCTCAGCACGCCCACCTCCCGCCAGAGCCCCCGGAAGCCTGGGCCTTCGGTGCCACCGCGCAGCACGCCGACGATCTGCTCGCGCTGGTGCTCGCGGGAACGAAGACGGCGACGGCCTCGGCGGTCGGGGATTACGAGGATGAGCAGGAGCCGGTACCGACCGTCGGCGAGCTGTCGATCATCCTCGACGGAGCCGCGGCGCCTCGGGCGATCCTCGAGGTGACCGCGATCGACATCGTGCCGTTCGACGAGGTCACCGCGGAGCACGCCCGGGCCGAGGGCGAGGACGACCGCACCTTGGCCTCCTGGCGACGCATCCACGAGGACTTCTGGCGCACCTACTCGGCGCGGGGGTTCGCTCCCGACATGCTGGTGGTCTGCGAGAGCTTCCGCGTCGTCTTCGCGGCCCCGAGCGGTCGCGAGTGAGGGTTCGGCGCGGAGACCCGTCGACCGCACGGTGCTATTTCGGCGGGGCCGCGCTGCGGTGAGACCTTTCCTCCCCTTCGGCGTGCTGTCCACATCCCGCCGGGGTCGGTGGAGCGCAAGACCCTCGCTGGCTACGGTCACGCCATGCGACGTCCGCTCGAGAAGCACGCCGGAGCGCTGCTGTCCTCCCGGCAATGGGCCGAGCTCGGGTTTCATACGCGTGACCTGGCCTCGGATCATTTCACCACGGTGTTCCCGGGATACCGCACGCCCACCGACCATCCGGCGTCGGTCAACACCATGGCCCGGATCCTGCAGAATCGGGTGCAGGTCGGCTGCGTGCTGAGCCACACGACGGCTGCACTCTTCTGGGGCGTCCCGTTTCCGCTGACCCTCGATGCGGGGATCAGCGCCCTGTCCGGCTCGCGACCGTGGGCCTCCGACGGGACGTTGAGGATCCCTTCGCTCGAGCCGGGTCGCTCGCTGCGCGCGGGGGCGAAGCTCCCGGTCCTGCGCTGTCGGGTCGAACGGGCAGGCACGTCTGGCGTCGGGCGCGGAGCAATCGTCCATCGTCTGCGGCCCGGGCGGACTGCTCGGCTCGATGCCCTCACGGTCTCCGCCGTGCCCGAGGTGCTCCGGGAACTGGCGACGATGATGCCCTTATGGGACCTCGTGGCGTCCGTCGAGGCGATCATCGGCCCTAATTTCCGCTATCCGGGCCAGACGATCTCCTCGATGATCGATGAGGTGGAAGAGAGCCGCGGCCACCACGGCATTCCACGCCTCCTGGACGCCTTGCAGCGGGCTCAGCCGTCCGTGCGCTCCCCGGGGGAGACGATCATGCGGCTGCTCCTCGAGGCCACAGGGTTTCCGCCGGCGGTCCCGAATCTCCCCGTGCATCACCCGACGACGGGACAGCGGCGCGAGATCGATCTTGCCTGGGAGCGAGCGCAGGTCGGTCTGGAGTACGACGGGGAGGGCCATCGACTCACGAAGCAGCAGTGGAGGCTCGATGAGGTCCGACGCGACGAACTCGCCTCCTACGGCTGGTCCCTCGCCCGTGCGAACGGTGCGGATCTCCGTCATCCGCTGCGGATCCTGCTCAGGCTCCGGCGCACGCTCGGGCAGCGCGGTGTGCACGTCCCGAGCGAGCAGCACATTCGGCGGACGGTCGACACGGTGCGGCGGACGCGCCTCTCGCTGCGGATCGCTCCGCTCGGCGCATGACACGCGGCGTGCCACGAGATTGCTTCATCCTCAGCCATTTTCGGCCCACGAATGGCTGAGAACCTGACACAGAGGGGGTTGGCGTGGGCGCGGCGACGGGGCGTGGGCGCGGCAACGGGGGTGAGTGCGGGTGGACGGCGTCTCACCGCAGCGCCAGCAGGCTCGCGGCCGTGACCTCGTCGATCACCAGATCGGTCGCGACCCCGGCGCGCAGGGCGGCGCGCAGCGGCAGCGCCTTGCGGGAGCCGGAGACGACGAGCAGCCGGTGGGCGATGCGGGAAAGACGGTGGGGATCGGTCCCGGAGCCGCGCGCGTTCATCGCGATGTCCCGGAAGGAGCCGTCGGCCCGCAGGAACACGGTGCACACGTCGCCGACGGCACCGTCGGCCCGCAGCGAGGCCAGGTCCTCGCCGGTGAGGTAGTTGTTCGTGTAGACGTGGCTGGGCACCTCCGCGTCGAAGGCCCCCACGCTGAAGACGGCCAGGGTGGTCTGCCGCTGGGTCTCCAGCACCTTCTGCACCGAGCGCTCGCGCCACATCGCCTCCCGGGTGGCGGCGTAGTCGAAGAAGGCCGGGACCGGGAAGTGGTGGACGGTCGCGTCCCAGAGCGTCGCCGCGCGGGCCAGCACGGTCGAGATGTAGGTGAGCCCGGTGCCCTCCGTGTTGATCGCGCCGTTCAGCTGCACGATGCGCAGCCCGGGGATCGGGCGCGCCCGCACGCTGCCCAGGATCGACGCGATCGTGGTGCCCCAGGCGAGCCCCAGGGTCATGCCCGGCTCGAGCATCTCGTCGAGCACATCGGCGCCTGCGTCGGCCACCGCCTCCAGCCGCTCGTGCTCGCCGTCGCCGCGACGGGCGGGCACCACGCGCGTGCGCACCCCGAACTTGTGGGCGATCCGCCGGCGCAGCTCCTCGACCCGGTGGGCGTCCGGCGGGCGCAGCGTGATCTGGACCAGCCCGGCCTCCCGGGCATCGCGCAGCATCCGGGAGACCGTCGAGCGGGAGACCTCGAGGTCGATGGCGATCGACTCCATGGTGCGGCCCTCGCCGTAGTACATCCGTGCAGCCTCGAAGAGCGTGTCGGGGCGCGATGCGGGATTCATGACATCAGTCTTGCACGTTCGTGCACAGAGTTTGCGTTCTGCTGCACGACGATTCGAGGATGGCCCCATTGCCGCCGTGACCGTCGCGACCGTCGCGACGGACCACGAGTCACCCGGCGACATTGCGAAGGAGCATCCACGTGTCCGATCAGAACCGGTCCGCCCTCACCCCCGGGGCCCGGACGGAGCACCTCGCCCGCCTGCGCGCCGCCACTGCCGAGAACCCCCTGGACGTCCTCGTCATCGGCGGAGGCGTCAACGGCGCCGGCGCCGCGTTCGACGCCGCCACCCGAGGACTGTCCGTCGGCCTCGTCGAGACCCGCGACTGGGCCGCCGGGACCTCGTCGCGCTCCTCCAAGCTCATGCACGGCGGCCTGCGCTACCTGCAGATGCTGGACTTCAAGCTCGTCGCCGAGGCCCTGCGCGAGCGCGACCTGCTGCTCGAGCACACCGCTCCGCACCTGGTCAAGCCCGTCAAGTTCGTCTTCCCCTTCTTCAAGAAGGTGGTCGACCGCGCGTTCATCGGCTCCGGCGTGATGCTCTACGACGCGATGCAGTCCATCGGCCGCAAGCGCGCCGTCCCCTTCCACCGCCACCTGCTGCACGACAAGATGATGGACGTCTTCCCGGCGCTCGACGGCGACAAGGCCGTCGGCGCGCTGGAGTACTACGACGCGCAGATGGACGACGCCCGCTTCGTGATGATGCTGGTGCGCTCGGCCGCGCAGCACGACGCCTCCGTCGCCAACTACACCAGCGTCGTCGACTACCTCCACGAGGGCGGGCGCGTCAGCGGCGCCCGGGTGCGGGACGAGGAGACCGGCGAGGAGTTCGAGGTCCACGCCCGCGACACCCTCCTGGCCGGCGGCGTCTGGACCGAGGATCAGCAGGACCTCGCCGGGGCCGACGCCGGCCTGAAGGTGCTCGCTTCCAAGGGCATCCACGTCACCATCGCCCGGGACCGCATCCCCGCCGTGCCCGAGACCGGCATCATCACCCAGACCGAGAAGTCGGTCCTGTTCATCATCCCCTGGGACGAGTACTGGGTCATCGGCACCACCGACACCGCCTGGACCGAGGACCCGGCCGACGTCGGCGCGACCTCCGAGGACATCGACTACGTGCTCGAGCACGCCAACGCGGTGCTGGCCGACGACCTCTCGCGCGAGGACGTCATCGGCGTCTACTCCGGCCTGCGCCCCCTGGTCCAGCCGGTGCAGAAGGGCGGCGGCTCGGCGAAGGTCTCCCGCGAGCACACGGTCATGCAGGTCGAGCCGGGCCTGTCCGCCATCGCCGGCGGCAAGTTCACCACCTACCGGGTGATGGCCGAGGACATCGTCGACTTCGCGATCAAGGAGCACCAGCCCGGGCGGCCCAGCCTGACCCGCTCCGTGCCGGTGATCGGCGCCCAGGGCTACGAGACCCTGGTGCGCGACAAGCAGAAGATCGCCCGACGGTACGACCTCGACTCGGTGCGCATCGACCGCCTGCTGTTCCGCTACGGCGCACTGCTGACCGACGTGCTCGCCCTGGTCGACGAGGACCCCTCGCTCGGCACCCCGCTCGAGCACGCCCCGCGCTACCTGCGGGCCGAAGCGCTGTACGCCGTGCGCGCCGAGGGGGCGCGCCACCTGGCCGACATCCTCGAGCGTCGCACCCGGCTGGACTACGAGACCCGCGACCGCGGCGTCGACGCCGCCGCGGAGATCGCGGCCCTCGTCGGCCCCGAGCTGGGCTGGGACGAGAGCACCCAGGCGCAGGAGGTCGCGACGTACCGCGAGTACATCGCCGCCCGCCTCGAGGGCGAGCAGGCCGGGACCGACGCCGAGACCGCGGCACGCATCGGTGCCGTCCCCGAGGTGCCGCCGAGGCGCTGACACCGATTCTGCGGTCCCCGGGCACCGAGCCCGGGGGGCCGCGGGGCGGCAGATCGCACGCCCCGGAGGCCCTTCGCGGCCTGTCGCCGGTGAGAGCCGGCAGCCGACCTGTCCCCGTCAGGTCGGTCTCGATGAGGAGAACACATGGGAACGATCGGAACGATCCTGTTGTCGGAGATCGCGGGCACGGCGATGCTGACCCTGATGGGCGGCGGCGTCGTCGCCAACAACATCCTCGGCAAGACCAAGGGCAAAGACGGCGGCTGGTTGATGGTCAACTTCGGCTGGGGCCTGGCGGTCTTCGTCGGCGTCTACACGGCCTTCAAGACCGGTGCGCACATCAACCCGGCCGTCACCACCGGCCTGCTCATGAGCGAGGCCACCGAATACGCGCCGGGCATCCCGATGACGTTCGGCACCACGATCACGTACTACATCGCCGAGATCGTCGGTGCCTTCATCGGTGCCGTGCTCGCCTGGCTGGTCTACAAGAACCACTACGACCAGGAGAAGGATCCGGGCACGATCCTGGGGACCTTCTCCACCGGCCCGGAGATCCGCTCCTACGGCTGGAACCTGGTCACCGAGATCATCGCGACCTTCGTGCTGGTCTTCGTGATCATCATGTTCGGCAACACGCCGGACAAGCTCGGGCCGCTCGCGGTCTCGCTGCTGGTGCTCGCGATCGGCGCCTCCCTCGGCGGACCGACGGGCTACGCCATCAACCCCGCCCGAGACCTCGGGCCGCGCCTCGCGCACGCGGTCCTGCCGATCCCCCACAAGGGCGGCTCGGACTGGGCATACTCGTGGGTGCCGGTCGCCGGACCTCTGATCGGCGGCGGCCTCGCCGGTCTGGTCTCGGTCATCTACTTCTGAGCGGCCCGACCCCTGAGACCGCCGAGCGCCGCACCGGCCTCCTCGGCACTCATCCACGACACCTCCCCTCATCCACGACGAAGGAGTTCCGATGAACGACCAGCCGATGTACATCATGTCCATCGATCAGGGCACGACCTCGACCCGCGCGATCATCTTCGATCACGCCGGGCAGATCGTCGCCTCGGGGCAGAAGGAGCACGAGCAGATCTTCCCGAAGTCCGGGTGGGTCGAGCACGATCCGCAGGAGATCTGGAAGAACACCCGCGACGTCGTCGGCCAGGCGCTGGTGAACGCCGATATCAACCGCCACCAGCTGGCGGCCGTCGGCATCACCAACCAGCGCGAGACCGCCGTCGTCTGGGACAAGAACACCGGCGAGCCCGTCTACAACGCGATCGTCTGGCAGGACACCCGCACGCAGAGGATCTGCGACGAGCTCGCGGGCGACGAGGGCGCCGAGAAGTACAAGGAACGCGTCGGCCTGCCTCTGGCGACGTACTTCTCCGGCCCCAAGGTGAAGTGGATCCTCGACAACGTCGAGGGGGCCCGCGCCCGCGCCGAGGCCGGGGAGCTGGTCTTCGGCAACACCGACGCCTGGCTGATGTGGAACCTCACCGGCGGGACCAACGGGGGCGTGCACGTCACCGACGTCACCAATGCCTCGCGCACGATGCTCATGAACATCGACACCCTGGACTGGAACGAGGACATCGCCGAGGACATGGGCATCCCGCTGTCCATGCTCCCGGAGATCCGCTCCTCCTCCGAGGTGTACGGCACGGGACGCAAGAACGACCTGCTGATCGACACCCCGATCGCCGGCATCCTCGGCGACCAGCAGGCCGCGACCTTCGGTCAGGCCTGCTTCGAGGTGGGCCAGGCCAAGAACACCTACGGCACCGGCAACTTCATGCTGATCAACACGGGCGAGGATCTGGTGCGCAGCGAGAACGGGCTGCTGACCACGGTCGCCTACAAGCTCGGCGACGCCAAGCCGGTGTACGCCCTCGAGGGCTCGATCGCGGTGACCGGCTCGCTGGTGCAGTGGGTGCGCGACAACCTGGGCATGATCCAGGACGCCCCGGAGATCGAGGACCTCGCGAAGGAGGTCGACGACAACGGCGGCCTGTTCATCGTCCCCGCGTTCTCGGGCCTGTTCGCCCCGCACTGGCGCTCCGACGCCCGCGGCGCGATGGTCGGCATGACCCGCTTCCACAACAAGGGCCACATCGCGCGGGCCACGCTGGAGGCCACCGCCTTCCAGACCCGCGAGGTGCTGGATGCGATGATCGCCGACGCCGAGAGCGAGGGCGTGGAGCTGTCCGAGCTGAAGGTCGACGGCGGCATGGTCAAGAACGAGACCCTCATGCAGTTCCAGGCGGACATCCTCGGTGTGTCCGTGGTGCGCCCGCAGGTCATCGAGACCACCGCGCTCGGCGCCGCCTACGCTGCGGGTATCGCGGTGGGCTTCTGGGACGGCGAGCAGGACGTCATCGACAACTGGGCCGAGGACAAGCGCTGGGAGCCCACCATGGACGAGGAGACCCGCGAGCGCTACCTGCGTCTGTGGAAGAAGGCCGTCGAGCGCACGCTGGGCTGGGTCGACGAGGACACCGAGGCGCTGTACTCCTGAATCCCGACCGACCCTCCGCGGCCGGACGCCCGGGCTCGGCCGACGGCGGCCCACCGCGAATGCGCACGTGGCTCCCACTCCTGGACGCCACGTGCGCACTGCCGTGCCCGTCCATGGATCGACGGTCGGGCCCCGTGTGGTTCCGCGGGGCCGGACCCGTCTTCCACGGGGCCGGACCCGAATCTCTGCGGGGCTGCGCCTCGTGCCTCCCCGGTCCGTCGCGCGGTGTGGTGGTGATGGGGAACGGGCCCGAGAAAGCCCCGGTGAGCGGCACCGCTGAGCGGTGAGGAGTCTCGCGAGAACGTCCCGCTGAGCGGTGAGGAGTCTCGCGAATGATGTCACCGTCCGGCAACGAGCTCGGTGATCGGCGTCTCAGAGGGGTAGTCTCAGCGCACCTCCCGGTCCTCGGCGCTCGCACGGCGTCCCGTCGCCGTCCCCGGGCGCGGATGACGCATCACCTGTCTGCGACCGCGGCCCCGGCTGCACGATCCGCGCGGAACGGCTGCGTTCGCCGGTGACCGTTTTGTCCATCATCCCCGGCGGTCCGTCCCGACCACTTCTCCCAGCACCCGTCCCGACCACCCCTTCCCCACCCTGAGATCGGAGCCCTCTCGTGGATCTCGTCTTCAAGATCGTCGCCCTCGCCATCTATTTCGGTGCCATGATCGGCATCGGCCTCTACGCCTTCCGCAAGACGTCGGACGGTGAGGACTACATGCTCGGCGGGCGGCAGCTGCACCCGTTCACCGCCGCCCTCTCCGCCGGTGCCTCGGACATGTCCGGCTGGCTCCTCATGGGCCTGCCCGGCGCGCTGTACATGAACGGGCTGGTCGAGGCGTGGATCGCGATCGGACTCACGATCGGCGCCGGACTGAACTGGTTCTTCGTCGCGCCTCGGCTGAGGCAGTACACGCAGATCGCCGGCAACTCGATCACCGTCCCGAGCTTCTTCGGCAACCGACTGCACGACCGGACGCACATCCTCCGCATCGCCGCAGGCGTGATCATCCTGGTGTTCTTCACCTTCTACGTCTCCTCCGGCATGGTCGCCGGCGGCGTGTTCTTCGAGTCGATGTTCGGCGGCAGGTACATCTTCGGGATGCTGCTGGTCGGCGGCGTGACCATCATCTACACGCTGTTCGGCGGGTTCCTCGGCGCCAGCTACACCGACGTCGTCCAGGGGTTGATCATGCTGGTCTCCCTCCTGGTCGTCCCGATCATGGCGATGTTCGTCGTGGGCGGCCCGGTCGCGATGTTCGACTCCGTGCGGCAGGTCAACGCCGACTTCGGGTCCCTGACCGCAGGCGGCACCTTCATCGGGATCGCCTCCTCCCTGGCCTGGGGACTGGGCTACTTCGGACAGCCGCACATCATCGTGCGCTTCATGGCCCTGCGCTCCTCCCGCGATGCCAAGTACGGGCTGGTCGTCGGCATGAGCTGGATGATCATCTGCGTGCTCGGCGCCGTGTTCACCGCGCTCGCCGGCCTGGCCTACTTCCAGCAGAACCAGGATGCGGTGCTGACCGACACCACCAACGGCGAGTCCGTGTTCCTGGACCTGTCGCTGATCCTGTTCCATCCCCTGATCGCCGGCATCCTGCTGGCCGCCGTGCTCGCCGCCATCATGTCCACGATCTCCTCGCAGCTGATCGTCTCCAGCTCCGCGCTGATCGAGGACCTCATCGGCGGGTTCGGGGTCAAGCTCAGCGCCAAGGGCGCCTTGTGGGGCGGCCGGATCGGCGTGCTCGCCGTGTCCGTGATCGCCCTGTTCCTGGCGATGAACCCGGACAGCTCCGTTCTGGGCCTGGTGGCCTTCGCCTGGGCGGGCTTCGGCGCCGCCTTCGGTCCGATCGTCCTGCTGTCGCTGTTCTGGCGTCGGCTGACGACGGCCGGTGCGGCCACCGGCATGGTCGCCGGCGCTGCGGTCGCCTTCACCTGGGGGCAGTTCCAGCCCGACGTGAGCTGGGGCCTGTTCGGAGACCAGCACCTGTACGAGATCATCCCCGGCTTCCTGATCTGCCTGATCCTCGCCGTGGTGGTCAGCCTCGTCACGCCCCGTCCGCCCGCGGTGGCGATGCGGGAGTTCGACGACATGGAGGCCTCGTTCGCGTCCGGCGAGATCCCCGACCACCCGGAGGATGCCGAGGTGGCCGGCTCCGGGTCGGGCACGACCGCCTGACCGACCCTGCCGGTGCGACGGTGCCGCAGAAGGTGTCACTCCCGTGGCACCTTCTGCGGCCTGGTCCCCCAGGCGGCGCCGGCGCTGCCCGGCGGTGCGGTGCCGGCGGCCGTGTGCCCGGCTCAGACGCCGAAGAGGCGCTCGTTCTCGGGGCCGCGGGCGCCGGGCCACGCGGTGAACAGTGAGCCGGCCTGCGGGTCCTCGCCCTCGGCGAGGTTCTCCCGGCTGGTGGTGATGAACAGCGTCGAGCGGTCGTGGCCGCCGAAGGTGCAGGCCGTGACCTGCCGCGCCCCGACCTTGACCCGGGAGCAGACCTCGCCGTGCTCATCGAGGCCGAGCACCTGGCCGCCTCCGTTCATCGCCACCCAGACCCGGCCCTCGGCGTCGAGCGTCAGCCCATCGGGGTGACCGTCCTGGTCGGTCAGGTTCGCGAACGGGCGTCGACCGACGAGGCCCGCATCGTCGGACCAGTCGAACAGGTCGACCCTTCCGGTGGGCGTGTCGACGTAATAGGCGCGCGTCCCGTCGGCGGTGAACGCGAGGCCGTTGGAGATCGTGAGGTCGCCGAACAGTTCGATGGTGGTGCCGTCCGGCAGCAAGCGCCACATCGCCGCGGCCCCCGGCCGCTGGTCATAGGCCATCGAGCCGCACAGGAACGACCCGTCCGGTGCGATCGCCCCCTCGTTCATCCGGATGTCCTGCTCCCACAGCGGCGGCAGCGGGGTGATCGAGCCGTCGGCGTCCTCGAGGGCGAAGCCCTTCTCGAGGGCGAGCACGGCCCCGCCGCCCACGGCCGGGCGCACGCAGGCCACCACCGGGCTCGGCGTGGTGATGCGATGCGCGGTGCGGGCACCGCCGAGCTGGGTGAGGGCGCCGGCTGCGTCGAGCTGCATGATGTCGCCGGCCAGCATGTCGACCCAGCGCAGGCCGCCCCAGCTGTCGGACCAGCAGGGCCCCTCGGCGTGGTGGCAGATCGGATCGGTGAGGCGGTCGGCGTGCATGAGGACTCCGTTCGCGCGATGCTGCGGTGGCTCCACCGTACGGGCTGCGGCCGGGAGCCGCGCAGCGGCGTCCGGGGTGGGAACTCGACGCGGCCCAGATCCTGGACAGGAGCGGGGGAGGACACCGAGGGCCTGGGCGACGGGGACGGCGCCGGCCGCGGTCCAGGCCTGGGGACGGCACGAGGCCGGGTAGGTCACGGCCGGGGAGACCTCCTCGCTGCTCTGTCCGCTGAACGGTTCGGGCAGCCGCTGGTCGAAGCCGTTCCCCGCCCGCAGCAGGGCATCGGTGGTTCCTCTCAGCGGGGACGGGCGCTCAGAGCAGGGAGCGGATCCGCTCCATCATCGCCTGGACGCTCACGCCGTAGCGGTCGTTCAGCGTCGGCAGCGCGCCGGCGTCGAGGAACTCGTCCGGCAGACCGATCGGGGTGATGCGCTCGCCGAGCCCGCGGCCGGCCACCGTGCGGGAGACGGCGTCGAAGAGCCCGCCGACCACCGAGTGGTTCTCCGCGGTCAGCACCAAGCGACCCGCGCCGAGGGCGGAGACGACCGCCTCCTCGTCGAAGGGCTTCAGGGTGGGCGAGTGCAGCACCGCGACCCCGATCCCGTCCTGCTCCAGGGCCGTCGCGGTCTCCAGGGCGCGCTCGGTCATCAGCCCGGTCGATATGAGCAGGACGTCGGCCCCATCACGCAGCAGCTTCGCCTTTCCCAGCTCGAAGGAGTAGTCGTACTCGTCCAGCACCAGCGGGACCTTCCCGCGCAGCAGGCGCATGTACGTCGGCCCGTCGAAGGCGGCGAGCTGCGGGACCGCCTGCTGGATGTCCAGGGCGTCGCAGGGATCGACGATCGTCAGGTTCGGCATCCCGCGCAGGATCGCGACGTCCTCGGTGGCCTGATGGGAGGGGCCGTAGCCGGTGGTCAGTCCCGGCAGGGCGCACACCATGTTCACGTTGAGGTTCGCCTCGGCGATGTCCAGGGCGAGGAAGTCGTAGGCGCGCCGAGTGGCGAAGACCGAGTAGGTCGAGGCGAAGGGGACGAAGCCTTCCATGGCGAGGCCGGTGGCGGCGCCGAGCAGTGCCTGCTCGGCCATGCCGATCTGGTAGAAGCGCTCCGGCATCGCGTCGCGCAGGATGTGCACGTCGGTGTACTTCGCGAGGTCGGCGGAGAGGCCGACGATCCGCTCGTCCTGCCGGGCCGCCTCGACCAGGGCGTGCCCGAGCGGGGCGGAGACGGTGCGCTGGCCCTCCGAGGCGAGGTCGGCGCTCATGGCGCCGGAGACCAGCTTCTTCGAGGCGGCGGTGGCGGGGGTGGTGTGCGTGCTCATCGTCCTGCGCTTTCGTTCAGCTTCTGGTGGGCGGTGGCCCATTCCGCGGCATCGACCTTCATGAAGTGCAGCTTCTCCCGCTGCTCGAGGAAGTCGACGCCCTTGCCCAGGGTGGTGTCCACGACGAGGACCCGGGGGCGGGGATCCTCGATCTCCCGGAGCTCGACCAGGTGGCCGAGCAGGGCGGGGACGTCGTGCCCGTCGCAGCGGCGGGCGATCCAGCCGAAGGCCTCGAACTTGTCGGTGACCGGCTCCATCGAGAGCATCTGGGTGCTGCGGCCGTCGGCCTGCTGATCGTTGAAATCGACGATCGCGATGAGGTTGTCGAGCCCATGGTGACCGGCGACGGCGGCCGCCTCCCAGGTCGAGCCCTCCCCGAGCTCGCCGTCGGAGAGCAGGTTGTAGACGACGCGGTCGGACCCCTTGCGCTGCATGCCCATCGCCACGCCGTTCGCGATCCCGAGGCCGTGGCCGAGGGAGCCGCCGGAGATCTCGACCCCGGGCGTGTAGGAGCGCATGGAGGACATCGGCAGGCGCGAGTCGTCGCTGGCATAGGTCTGCAGCTCCTCCTGGGGCAGGAACTTCGCCTCGGTCAGCGCCGCATAGAGGGCCAGGGCGTAGTGTCCGATGGACAGCTGGAAGCGGTCGCGGTCCTCGGAGGTCGGGTTCGACGGGTCCAGGTGCAGTTGGTCGGCGTACAGGACCGCGAGGACGTCGGCGATGTCCAGGGCCTGGCCGATGTAGCCCTGGCCCTGGACCTCGGCCTGGATCAGGGCGTACTGACGGATGCGGTGGGCGGCTTCGCGGATGCGCTGGACCCGCTCGGGGTCGAACGATCGCGCCGTCCCGGTCGCCGTCGTCGGCTCTGTCGTGCTCATGTCTCTCCTGTCGGGGTGGTGGCAGTCGGTGGGGTCGGGATGCGCGAGATCCGCCGCCACGAATCGAAGTGCTCGACCATCGCGGCAGCGACGGCCTCCTTGCGACGGGAGCGCAGGGCGCGGGTGATCTCGAAGTGGACGGCGTCGCTGTCGAACATCTCCGGCAGCTCGCCGTGATTGCGGGCGATCTCCTTGCCGATGACGATCCGGCGCCGTTCCAGCAGCAGATCGTGCAAGGCGTGATTCATGCCGTTGACGACGTAGGTCATGATCGGGTTCCCGACGATGTCGAACAGCGCCACGTGGAAGGCGTGGTCGGCCTTCAGCCCGCTGACGAAGTCCCGTGACGCCGAGGCGTCGACCATGGCGTAGACCTGCTCCTCGAGGGCCTGGATCTGCTCGTCGGTGACCCGCTCGAGGATCCGCGGGGCGATCGCGACCTCGAGCATCTCGCGGGCCTCGTTGATCTGGGCGACCGTCACCAGCCCGGCGCGCAGCATCAGCTCGAACACGTTGCCGGTGCCCGCCTCGAGGGCGCTGGGGGAGACGAGGACGTTCCCCGATCCCTGCACCTTCGTGAGCATGCCGAGCATCTGCAGTCCGGAGAGCCGTTCGCGGACACGAGCCCGGGACATGCCGCTGAGCTCGGCGAGCCGGCGCTCGGTGGGGATGAGGATGCCGCCGTCGACCTCGACGCCCTCGCGGACCAGTCCGTCCAGGAATTCCAGGGTCTGGGGTTCCACCTGACCTCCTTCGGTCGGGTTCGCTGCAGCGACGGCGCCTCCGGAGAACCGGTGGGCAGTGCGCCGGGGATCCGGCGGGACCGATGCAAGCATGGGGTGGGGGAGCGGGCAATCGGCGTCGGCCTCGGCGGGCCCTGAGCAGTTCGCGGAGCCGCAGGTCAGAGTCGATGCCCGGCGCGATCATAATGGTCGACCAATTCTCTGGGGAACCCGTGGCGTGCCGCCCGACGGGCGCCCCCCTCCGGCAGTGGTCAGACCAATCGGCGACGCTCATTGCCGCTCTGATCAGGCTCGTCGTGGGCGGGCCGAGTCTCACTCCCAGCCCACGCCTTGTTGCGGTGACCTGCGCCTCGTAGCGTTCGCGTCGATCTGATCGGGACCATCGCGGTCCCGTCCGCACCGACGTGAAGGAGTGCAGTGCCGCACCACGAGCCGACCGGCACCCAGACCAGAACCGCAGTCGTCACCGGCGCAGCCTCCGAGCGCAGCATCGGGCGGGCGACCGCCACCCGCTTCGCCCGCGACGGGTGGTCGGTGGCAGTCCTCGACCTCGACGGGGACGGCGCGATCGCCCTGGCCCGGGAGCTGGGCGAGCGGTTCGGCGTCCCCACCGCCGGCTACGGCGTCGACATCACCGACAGCGCCGCCGTGAACGAGGTGGCCGCCCAGATCGCGGGCTCCGAACTGCCCACGGTCGGCGCGCTGTCGAACATCGCGGGGGTCCCTTCCCCGGTCTCCTTCCTCGACGTCGACGACGCCCTGTGGGACACGATCATTGCCGTGAACCTCACCGGCACCTTCTACGTCACGCGCGCGTTCCTCCCAGCCATGATCGAGGGCGGCTACGGACGCGTCGTGAACATGTCGTCCGTCTCGGCGCAGCAGGGCGGCGGCGTCTTCTCCAAGACCCCGTACTCCGCGGCCAAGGCCGGGGTGCTGGGCCTGACCAGGTCGCTCGCCCGAGAGATGGCCCCGGAGGGCATCACGGTCAACGCGATCGCCCCGGGCGCCGCGGATACCAACATCCGCGGCGACACCACCGAGGAGTCCGAGGCCGCGCTGTCCGCCTCGATCCCGATGGGCCGACAGGCCACCGCCGCGGAGATCGGTGCCCTCGTGGTGTGGCTCTCGGGCGAGGACGCCGGCTACATCACCGGCACCACGCAGGCCATCAACGGCGGCGCGTACATCTCATGACGGCCCCTCGCGCCGGGGCAGGGCCGACAGGACCCGCGGCCCGACTCGGCATCTCGACGATCTCCTTCCGGCACCGTCCTCTGCCCGAAGCGCTGCGCCTCATCGCGGCGACGACGGCCCGGGAGATCGATCTCGGGGCGATCCCGGCGGTCACGGACCACGTCCCGGTCCCCTTCGAGGGGGACCCCGACGACTACGTCGACCTGCTCGACGAACTCGGACTGACCTGCGGCGCCGTCAACGCGGACCCGGGCGATCTCAACGACCCCGAGCTCACCGAGGGCGAACTCGTGGAGACCGTCGACCCGCTCGCGCGTCTGGCCGCCGCACTCGGCGGTGCTCTCATCGTCCCGGCAGGACGGGCCGACCATGCCCCGATCCTCGACTCCGAGCAGGACCTCGCCCGGATCATCGAGAATCTGCAGATCGTCTCGCGAACATGCGCCGCTCGCGGGGTCAGGCTCCTGGTGGAGGTGCTGCACCACCGCCGTTACCTGCACACCGTCCCGGCCGCGGACGAGCTCCTCGCGCGCAGCGATCCCGCGGACTTCGGCGTCCTGTTCGACGTCTCCCACGTCGTCGCCTCCGCCGAGGACCCGATCGCCTGGGCGCGGCGTCTCGGCGCTCGGATCGAACGCGTGCACCTGCGCGACGCCGTCCCCGGGAACCTGAACCTCTCCCTCGGCGCCGGAGACGTCGACCTCGCCGGGGTGGTCACCGCCCTCGAGTCGCAGGACTTCGCAGGCACCTACGTCCTCGAGCTCGAGACGCACGACGTCGCCGAGGAGGACCGCGAGGCCGACGTCGCGCGCAGCCTCGCGCTCGTCGACCGGCTCCTGGCTGCCGCGGCCTCGGTCTGAGGCGCCCGCCCCGATCCCCACCGGCCGCGCGCGGATGCGCGGTCTCCCCAACCCCCTGGAGGAACCATGGACACAATGGTGATCGTCCATCTGGTCATCGCCGTCGTCGGCGTCATCCTGCTCATCGCCTGGGCGAAGATCAACCCCGTCATCTCGCTGATCATCGGCTCGCTGTACCTCGGCGTCGCCGGCGGCCTCGGCTTCACCGCCACCGTCACCGCGGTCAACACCGGCTTCGGGGATCTGATGACGGAGGTCGGTCTGATCATCGGCTTCGGCGTCATGATCGGCACGGCCCTGTCCGCGACCGGCACGATGCAGCGGGTCGTGGACGCGATGCTGAAGGTCGTCGGACCCTCCAAGTCGCCCTACGTGCTGGGCCTGGCCTCCGGCATCGTCTTCCCCTCGATCTACTTCGACGTGGCCCTGGTGATCCTGGCCCCCATCGCGGGCACCATCGCCAAGCGCACGGGGCGCAGCATCGCCCAGCTCGCCGGCGCGCTCGCGATCGGCCTCGAGGTCGGCCTGCTGGTCGTCGTCCCGGGTGTCGCGGCCGTCGCCGTCGCCGGTCCGCTCGGCATCCCGCTGGGCACGCTCCTGGTCTGGGGCGTCCCGCTGGGCATCGTCTTCATCATCGCCAGCATCTTCCTGCACTCCCTGCTCATGGGGCGGATCTTCGATCCCGCCACCGATCGCGATCCCGAGTTCGACGATTCGATCTTCGGCGAGTCCCCGGAGGAGGAGCAGCAGCGCCTCGCCGCCGAGCGCAGCACCGACCTCTCGGCGGCCGGCAGCCCGACGGACGGCGGCGCTTCGAGGACCGCAGGCGGCTCCTCGGCCGACGGGGCCGAAGCCCCTGTGCCGGGCCCCGGCGGCGTCGCCCTCCGGCAGGCCACCTCCGCACACCGCTACCCGCTGGTCGTCGCGATGCTCCCGGTGATCGTGCCCGTCGTGCTGATCGTCGCCGACACCCTCTCCCGGGCGCTGGGCGGTGAGCCGGCCGTGCTCGGCTTCCTCGGCAGCCCCGTCGTGGCACTGCTGATCGGCCTGCTCATCGGCATCGTCCTCGCCATCCCCGAGGTCACCCGTGACGGCATCGACGACCTCGTGACCAAGGGCGCCGCGAACGCCGGAACGATCCTGCTGTTCACCGGTGTGGCCGGGTCGCTCGGCGCCGTCATCGCCCAGGTCGGCGTGGGCGACATGCTCGCGAACCTCTTCCAGGCCAATGCGACCATCCCCGTCCTCCTGGCCTGGGTGGTCGCCGCGGTGCTGCGTCTGGCCCAGGGCTCCGCCTCGGTCGCCGCGATCACCGCCGCCACCCTGCTCGCCCCGATCATGGGCTCGATCGAGGCCACCCCGCTGCTGATCCTGCTGGCCGCGGGCAGCGGCGCCGCCTTCGGCGGTCACGTCACGGACAACACCTTCTGGATCTTCAAGCAGATGCTCGGGTTCACGACGAAGGGCACCTTCAAGATCTACACCCTCGCGCAGGGCACGTTCGCGGTGGTCGGCCTCGCGGTCTGCCTCGTGCTGGACCTCTTCCTGTGATCCGATGACCGAAAGGAGCTGCGAGCACATGACCGAGAGGACCGCCACGCCCCCCGACCTCACCGCACACCGACAGGTGACCGTCGTCGGCATCGGTGCCATCGGGCTGCCCATGGCGCTGCGCCTGGCGGCGTCCGGCGCCGAGGTGACGGGGGTGGACCCCGTCGCGGCGTCCCGGGATGCCGCGAGGGCGCTGGGCCTGGCCGCGGAGGCGTCGGCCGGCTCCGCGGCGACGGCTGACGTCGTGATCTGCATGGTCGCCACCCCGCAGCAGCTGCGGGAGGCGGCGCTCGGAGAGAGCGGCCTGTTGGCCACGATGAGACCGGGCGCGACCCTCGTGGTCATGAGCACCGTCGGAGTCGCCCCGGTCGACGAGGTCCTCGCCGCGGCCGACGGGACCGGGATCGGTGTCCTGGACGTCCCGGTGACCGGCGGCGTCGCCGGAGCGGAGGCGGGCACGCTGACGCTGTTCGCCTCCGGTGACCCGGCACGGATCGCGGTGCTGCGTCCCCTGCTGGAGACGATGGGCTCGCTGCGGGACTGCGGCCCGGTGGTGGGACGCGGCCAGGCGATGAAGGCCGTCAACCAGTTCCTCGCCTCCGTGCACCTCGTCGCGGCGGCGGAGGCCCTCGCCTTCGCCGACTCGCTGGGAGTGGACCCCGCGGAGGCCTTCGACGCGGTCTCCGGCGGCGCGGGCGGCTCCTGGATGCTCACGGACCGGGGCCCGCGCATGCTCGAAGGGATCGATGCCCAGGTCACGAGCACGATCGGGATCTTCGTGAAGGATTCGGGCCTGGTCTGCGACATGGCCGAGGACCTCGGATTCGAGGCGCCGCTGGTCGCCGCCGCCAGAGACCGCTTCCAGGCCGCGGCCGAGCAGGATCTCCTGCGGCGCGACGACTCGCAGGTGATCCGCACCTATCTCGGCCGGTGACGGGCCCCGCCCGGCCGCCCCGCTCAGCCCGCGCGCTGGAGTCCGGCCAGGGTGTGGGTGATGTCCTTCGTGGCGGGATAGAGCTCGCGGTACATCCGGTACAGCTCGTCGTATCGCGCGCCCGCCGTCGGATCGGGGTGGCACACGTGATCGATGGCGTTCCAGCTGCTGGTGTCGGCGCCATGGGCGGCCTGCGCGGCGAGCATCGAGGTCCCGTAGGAGGCGCCGACGGTGCGTCGTGGCACCTCCTGGGCGAGCCCGGTGACGTCGGAGACGATCTGCGGCCACAGCTCGTTCTGCGTGCCGCCGCCGACGGCCACCATCCGCTCGATCCGCACCCCGGCCTCGCGCAGCGCCTCCACATGGTGACGCACTCCGTAGGCGGCCGCCTCGAGCGCGGCCCGGTACAGGTCGCCGCGGGTGTGGGAGAGGGTGAGCCCGGCGATCACGCCGCGGGCCGACGGGTCGGACATGGGGGAGCGCTCGCCGGCGAAGTACGGCAGCATCAGCAGACCGTTCGCGCCGACGCCGCTGGTCTCGGCCTCGCTGATCAGGGTCGAGAAGTCGGCGTCACCGGTCAGCTCGCGCAGCCATCCGGTGATCGCCCCGGAGCTCGCCATCCCTCCCGAGAGGGTGAACGTCCCCTCCGTCGTGCCGGAGGTGACCCACAGACTGCGACTGGGGGCGGGCCGGTCGGTGATGGCGACCAGGAACGTCGTGGTCCCGTACATGAGCATCACGTCGCCCGGCGCGGTGGCGCCGACGCTGATCGCCTCGGCCCAGGCGTCGATGGCGCCGGCGACCACCGGCACCCCGGGCTCGATGCCCGGCAGCTGCCGGGCGGCGTCGGCCGAGACCGTCCCGGCGATCTCGGCCGACCACCGCAGCGGTGGAAGGTCCAATCCGGCGGCGACCTCCTGGGTCCAGGGCCGGTGCCAGTCCAGGGTGGCGGTGTCGTAGATCGGGGTGACCATGGACGCGCTGGAGTGGTCGAGCATGTACTGCCCGGTGAGGCGAAAGGCGAGATAGGACGACGGCATGAACAGCCGTGAGGCCCGGGCGAACACCTCGGGCTCCTGATCGGCGATCCAGCGGATCTTGGGCCCGGCAGCCTGGGAGGAGAGCACGCTCCCGCAGCGCGCGAGGATCTCGTCCTCGCCGAAGTGCCCGGTCAGGTGGTCGATCTGCTTCTCGGCGCGGGAATCGACGCCGTAGAGGATGGCCGGGCGCACCGGTTCCCCGTCCTCGTCGGCCAGCAGCACGCAGGGACCCATCCCGGAGACGCCGATCCCGGTGACCCGCGCCTCGGCGCCGGCGGTGAGCTCGGTGGCGATGCCGACGAACTCCTCCCACCACACCCGGGCGTCCATCTCGACGTGCCCGGGGGCGGGGCGGGAGACTGTGTGCTCGCGGGTGGCCGTGCGCAGGATCCTCCCGTCGAGCGCCACCAGCACGCCCTTCGCACTCGAGGTGCCGATGTCGATGCCCAGCACCGCGTCCTCAGAGCCTGCCATCGACCTGCCCTCTCCTCGTCGTCGCCTCGTCCTCGGGGCCTTGTTCTCGAACTTCGTCCGCGGGGCCTCGTGCTCGAGCCTCCTCCTCGGGGTCTCGTCGGGCCCGTGCCGGTCCGGCCGGCAGGACCCGTACATCCTGCCATCGACCGTCCGCAGGGACTGTCAGGGACGAGGACCGGGACCGGGCCACGGCGTGCCTCCGGGAGGGCGGCGCGGGGCCGGTGCGGGACGCCGATGGTTGCGCGACCCACCGTCGGGCTCTATAGGATCGTCGCGTCGGGGGCGGCACGTCCTTTCGGCACATCTGTGCTTCGACATCGAGGTCGACCACGGGACGACGACGAAAGGAGGCGGACGTGCTCGACTCCCACATGGACCCGCAGCTCCTGCACCGCGCGGCCACCGCGTACTACCTCGACGACCTGCGCCAGGCGGAGGTCGCCGAACGGCTCGGCATCTCCCGGCCCACGGTCAGCAAGCTGCTCACCGAGGCCCGGCGCATCGGGATGGTGCGCTTCGAGGTGCTCGACGTCGGCGAGCCCGACGTGAGCGACCTCGAGCATCGCCTGCGCTGCCTGCTCGACATCGAGGAGGTCCGCATCGCCGCCGGCGACCAGACCCAGCGCGAGTACCGCGGTCTCGGCGACCTGCTGGGGGACGTGCTGGCCAGACTCGAGCTGACCCGCGGCGAGGTGCTGCTGATCTCCTCGGGGAAGACCACCCATGCCGTCAGCCGGATGCCCGGCATGCCCGAGCTGGACGGCGTGATCATCGCGCCCACCGTCGGCGGCCAGCAGGAATCCGATCCCGCCTTCCAGACCAACGAGACCGTGCGGAACCTCGCCAACCGCACCGGGGCGGAGCCGCGCTTCATCTTCGCACCGGCCCTGCCGAGCCCCAGCCTGTGGCGTTCCCTGCAGGCCGACCCGAGCTTCGTGGAGATCACGGACCTGTGGACCCGTGCGCGGGTGCTGGTCACCGGGATCGGCTCTCCCTATGCCCGTCGCGATTCGCTGACCTCGGTCGTCCCGCGCGAGGACTTCGGCCTGCGCGGAGCGGTCGGCGATCTCTGCCTGCACTTCTTCGACGCCGACGGTCAGGAGGTGCTCTATCCGGGCTCGGACCGGCTGGTGCGCCCCTCGGTGGAGCTGCTGCGCGCGATCCCGACCTCGATCGCCCTGGCCGCGGGCAGCGAGAAGGCTCCCTCGATCCGGGCCGGGGCGCGGACGGGCCTGTTCACCACGCTGATCACCGACGTGCCCACGGCCGAGTCCGTGCTCGCGCAGACCGACGAGGAGTCCTGACGCCGACGACGGGCGTTCCGGCTGTCGATGGTCGTCCACGGGCGCAGGAGCATGCGCTGTGCCGATATAGCCACAGCGCATGCCTCGGTGCCGGTCCTCGACGACCTCCGGTGACCAGAGGGAGAGCCTGGTGCGCGCATCGATCTCGGTGCGCGCGGCGACGTCGCCGCGTCCCGCCCCGTCCCGCACCGCCCCGAACATTTGTGCTTGACGAATGTGCCCGTCGTGTCTAGGCTGACGGGCACAGGGGTCGCGCCGCGTGCGACGGGCCCGAGGTCGGCTGCCGCGAGGACCGCGCGCGGAACGTATCGAAGGAGATGTGTCGAGATGAGCGAGACCCCGAAGACCATGCAGGCCGTGGTCATGCATGCCCCGGAGGACTACCGGCTCGAGAACAAGGACGTGCCCACCCCGGCCCCCGACGAGCTGCTGATCAAGGTCGAGGCCGTCGGCGTCTGCGCGAGCGACCTCAAGGCCTACGCCGGTGCCGCCAAGTTCTGGGGCGACGAGAACCGCGAGCGCTGGGTCGAGCCCGGCATCACCCCCGGCCACGAGATCGCCGGAGAGGTCGTCTCCGGAGCCGCCGAGGCGCTGGCCCTGCACGGCGTCGAGGTCGGCGACCGCATCGTCGTCGAGCAGATCGTGCCGTGCGGCGAGTGCATGTACTGCCGGCGCGGCTGGTACTGGATGTGCGGCCCCCACGACATGTTCGGCTTCAAGCACTACGACGGCGGCATGGCCGAGTACATGATCGTCCCGGCCCTCGCCCGCGCCCACAAGATCTCGACGGAGATCCCGCCGCACCACGCCGCCTTCGCCGAGCCGCTGTCCTGCTCGCTGCACGCCGTCGAGCGCGCCCAGCTCACCTTCGACGACGTCGTGGTGGTCGCCGGAGCCGGTCCGATCGGTCTCGGCGCGATCATCGGAGCGGTCCACAAGACCCCCAAGATGGTCATCGCCCTCGACTTCGACGAGAACAAGCTGGCGCTGGCCGCGAAGTGCGGCGCCGACCTCACCCTGAACCCCTCCAAGGTCGACGTCTACGAGGAGATCCGCGCTCTGACCGGCGGCTACGGGGCCGATGTGTACATCGAGTGCACCGGCCACCCCAGCGCCGTCAGCCAGGGCCTGAACCTGCTGCGCAAGCTGGGGCGCTACGTCGAGTACTCGGTGTTCAAGGAGAACGTGTCGGTCGACTGGTCGATCATCTCCGACGATAAGGAGCTCGACGTCCTCGGCGCCCATCTCGGCCCGCACTGCTGGCCGGCCGCCATCAAGATCATCGAGTCCGGCGTCCTGCCGCTCGAGGAGATCTGCACCCACCAGTTCGGCCTGAAGGACGTCCAGAAGGCCCTCGACACGGTCGCCGACTCCGGCGGCGCCTCCGTGAAGGTCTCGCTCCTGCCCGGCTCCTGAGCCTCCCGCCCCGGTGCCCTGGCGCCGGGGCACCGGCCGATGCCGCGGCCGGATCGTCCCTGCGACGTTCCGACCGCGGCGTCGCCACCTCCATCCACCTCTCCACCCGCGGCGCTCACCGCAGAGCGCCCCTCCTGCTGCACCCGGGCCGCCGACGAGGACGGCCGACCGCAGCCCCTCCGGTCCCGCAGCGCTCCGCCCGGAGCAGGACATCGACGCCGATGTCCAGCGGGGTCGCCTCCCTCCCTCGTCGACGGTCCGCCCGCCCGACCCTGCGTCGCGCCGACACCGCCGTCGTCGACCATCGACCGGCATAGACGCCCTCGAGCGGACACCGCCCCGTGCGGACGACGCCGACACCCGACAGGAAAGGCTCAGCATGAGCACCGCAACGACCGCGGCACCGCAGACCCCGCAGCGCGCGAGGGCGCCGAAGAAGCACCTGGGCCGCTGGACAGCAGTCGCCCTGACCGTGATCGGCCTGCTCGTGGTCGTGCTCGGCACCAAGGTCGTGCCCGACGGGGCTGAGGAGCAGCTCGCCGGGCCGCAGGCCTTCGACAAGGCCACCTTCGGCGCCGAGCAGTTCCCCACCGTCCAGCAGGAGATCACCGACCGCGCCGTTCCCGCGCCCGAGCTCGCCGAGGCCATCGCTGCGGACCCGGAGGCCGCCGCCGAGGAGCACGGCGTCGAATCCGCCGGTCAGACGGTGTACAGCACCACCTTCACGGGCACCGTCGGCGAGGGGGAGAGCGGTATCTATGACGTGGCCGTCGACGGCATGCCCGAGAACGTCACCGTGCGCATCCAGACCGGTCCCGCGATCAACGGCACCGAGCTGCGCGACGCGACCGGTGCCTACGACTTCGGGCAGTTCACCAACCAGATCGAGTACCAGGACGCCGGCGCAGCCCTCAACGAGGAGATGAAGAAGCAGGTCCTGGACCCGATAGACCCGAGCACGCTGAGCGGCAAGACCGTCACCGTGACCGGGGCGTTCACCGCCATCAACCCCGAGGGGTGGCTCGTCACCCCCGTCTCCGTGGAGGTCTCATGAACACCGCGGCCGATGACGGCACCGCGTCCGGACCGGCCGGTGCCGACGACGTGGTCCTGCAGGCGCAGGACATCGTCAAGAACTACGGCGGCACCCGGGCGCTCAAGGGCGTGAACTTCGGGGTCCACCGCGGGAGGGTCACCACGCTGTTCGGGGAGAACGGCGCCGGCAAGTCGACGCTGATGAAGATCCTCTCGGGCGTCGAGCAGCCGACGTCGGGCCGGATCGTCCTGGACGGGCAGCCCATCACCTTCACGGACCCCACCGAGGCGCGCGACCACGGGATCGCGATCATCCACCAGGAGCTGAGCCTCGCCCCGAACCTCTCGGTCCGCGACAACATCTTCCTGGGCCGCGAGATCACCACCGCCACCGGCGTCGACTACGCCGAGGAGACCCGGCTGACCGCGGCGCTGCTGGCCGACATGCGGCTGGACGTGGCCCCCTCGACCCTCGTCGGGGACCTGCGCGTGGGCCAGCAGCAGATCATCGAGATCGCCCGGGCGCTGTCGATCGATGCCCGCATCCTGATCATGGACGAGCCGACCTCGGCGCTGGCCGCGAAGGAGGTCGAGATCCTCTTCGGCATCATCGAGGACCTCAAGGCCCGGGGCGTCTCGCTCGTCTACATCTCCCATCACCTCGAGGAGGCCCTGCGGGTCACCGACCACGCCGTGGTGCTGCGGGACGGATCCATGACCGCCCGCGGCGACCGCGAGGAGATCGATCTCGAGTGGATCGTGCGGAACATGGTGGGGGAGAACTTCGACCTCGGCTCCCCGCCGACCGGCCATGCCTTCGGCGAGCCGGTGCTCTCGGTCGAGCACCTCACCCTCCGCGATCCCGAGAACCCCGAGCGCGCCGTCGTCGACGACCTCTCCCTGCAGGTGCGCTCCGGCGAGATCGTCTGCCTCTACGGACTCATGGGCGCCGGACGGACCGAGGTGCTCGAGGCGGTCGCCGGCCGCGGGGACGTCGTCGGCGGACGCATCCTCTACGAGGGGCGCGAGCTGGCGGGCGAATCGATCCGCGAGCGCCTGGCGATGGGCATCGGCCTGGTGCCCGAGGACCGGCAGCGCGACGGGCTGGTGCAGACCATGTCCGTCGGTCAGAACCTCACCCTCGCCAGCATCACGCAGTTCCTGAGCCGGGGCCTCACCTCGCGACAGAAGGAGAACTCCCTGGTGAAGCGCCTGATCAAGGATGTCACGGTCAAGACGCCCGGACCGGCGGTCCCCATCGGGTCCCTCTCCGGCGGGAACCAGCAGAAGGTCGTGCTCGGCAAGATCCTCGCCACGGACCCCGGGGTGATGCTGCTGGACGAGCCCAGCCGCGGCATCGACATCGGTGCCAAGGCCGAGGTGTTCGGTCTGCTCGCCGACCGGGCCCGTGACGGCCTCGCCGTCGTCTACACCACGTCGGAGATCGACGAGTGCTTCGCCATCGCGCACCGCATCGTCGTGCTCCACCGCGGACGCATCTCGGCCGAGTTCGGGCCCGACGCGGCGAAGGCCGACGTCATGGCCGCCTCCGGCGAAGTCCTCACCTCGTGAACCAGCACCCAGGAACGGAACGCACCATGACCTCCCTCGCCGCCGGCGACACCGCGAAGAAGCTCGATCTCTCGAAGCTCCTGCTCGAAGGGCGCGCCTTCCTCGCCCTCGCGCTGATCATCGTGGTCTTCTCGCTGCTCTCGCCGAACTTCCTCACGGTCAACAACCTGCTGATCATGTCCTCGCACGTCGCGATCTTCGCGCTGCTGTCCCTGGGTCAGCTGCTCGTGGTCCTCACCGGCGGGATCGACCTCTCCGTCGGCTCCACCCTCGGATTCACGGCCGTCATCGGCGGCTTCCTCCTGCGCGGGGTGGAGCTGGACATCTTCGGGGTGACGCTCTACCCGAACGTCGCCGCCTCGGTGCTGATAGCGGTCGTCCTGGGCGGGTTGATCGGGGCCCTGAACGGTGTGCTGGTGGCGAAGTTCAAGGTCGCCCCGTTCGTGGCGACGCTCGGCATGCTCTACGTGATCCGCGGCTTCGCGCTGCTGATGACCAACGGCCGCACCCTCAACGACCTCTCCGGGGACGAGGCGCTGGGCAACACCGGCTTCGAGTGGCTCGGCTTCAACCGCATCCTCGGCATCCCCGCCGGCGTGCTGATCATGGCCGTCATCGCCCTGATCATCGCCGTCGTCCTGGGGCGGACCACCTTCGGCCGCTGGCTGTACGCCACCGGCGGCAACGAGCGCGCCGCCCAGCTCTCCGGCGTCCCGGTGCGGAGGGTGACCGTGTGGGTGTACGTCGTCTCCGGGCTGTGTTCGGCGGTGGCGGGTCTGATCCTCGCCTCGACGCTGACCAGCGCCAGCCCCAACGCAGGCAACACCTATGAGCTGACCGCCATCGCGGGCGTCGTCATCGGCGGCGCCGCCCTCTCCGGCGGCCGCGGCACCGTGCGCGGCACCCTGCTGGGCGCCTTCGTGATCGGCTTCCTCTCCGACGGCCTGGTGCTCATCGGCGTCTCCGCCTACTGGCAGACCGTCTTCGTCGGCGCCGTCATCGTCGTCGCCGTGCTGTTGAACTCGCTGCAGTACGGCCGTCCCCGCAAGGCGCCGAAGGGCATGGCCCGGTTCGGAGCCGCCGGATCCGCCGGAGCCGCCGGGACCTCCGGATCCGACGGGGCCGCCGGGACCTCCGGACCGGACCGGGGCGCCGGGACCTCGGGATCCGACGGTCCGAGCGGCTCCTCCGAGGGCCCCGACGAGATCCGTTCCGACCCCGATTCCGACCCCGAGCGACCCTGACCTCGACTCCGCCCACCCCGACGGCTCCCTCGACCACCCTCGTGAGACGACCACTGCGCTCACGGCATCACGTGCAGGACCCCCGATGCAGCCCGACCGGGATGCATCTTCCCGAAAGGAACACACCATGGAACGCAGGCATTTCCTCTCCGTCCTCGGCGCCGGTGCCGCAGCGGCCGGACTCGCAGCATGCGGCAGCTCCGACGAGTCGGGCGGTGGCTCCTCGGACGCCGGTGGCGGCGGTGGCGGCACCGACGGCGGCCTGATCACGATCATCGTCAACGACCCCTCGAACCCCTACTGGAAGACCGAGGGCGACGTCGCCGCGGCCAAGGCCGAGGAGCTCGGGTACGAGACGACGGTGGGAGCCCACAAGGGTGACACCAACACCGAGAACACCCTGGTCGACACCGCCATCTCCAACCAGTCGGTCGCGCTGATCATGGATCCGGCGAACGCCGACGGATCGATCGGCACCATCAAGAAGGCCGTCCAGGCCGAGATCCCGGTCTTCCTGATCAACGCCGAGATCAATGAGTCCGGCCTCGTCATGGCGCAGCTGGTCTCCAACAACGCCCAGGGCGCCGCGCTCGGCGCCCAGGAGTGGGTCACGCAGATGGGGGAGAGCGGCAAGTACGTCGAGCTGTTCGGCCTGCCCTCGGACAACAACGCCCAGACCCGCTCCAACGGCTTCACCACGACCATCAGCCAGTACCCCGATCTCGAGAAGGTCGGGGAGGAGGTCGCGGACTGGAACCGCACCAAAGGCCACGACAAAGCGCAGTCGCTGTTGCAGGCCCATCCGGACATCACCGGGTTGATCTCGGGCAACGACGAGATGGCGCTCGGGGCGATCGCCGCCTTCCAGGAGGCGGGAGCGCTGGAGAACATCGTCGTGGGCGGCTTCGACGGATCCCCGGACGCGATCGAGGCGATCAAGAACGGTGAGCTCGCCTACACGGTGCTGCAGCCGGTCGCGCAGTTCGCCGAGCAGGTCATCGTGATGGCCGACGACCTCCTGAAGAACGGCACCAAGCCGGAGCAGGAGAAGCAGGCGCTGGACTGCATCCTCATCACGGAGGAGAACATCGACAAGATGACGGCGCCGTTCACCTACACGGAGTGAACCACCGGCTCCGAGGGGCCGACGGCACGACACCGCTGGTGGTGCCGCGGGGCCGACGACCGGTGCGGTCGTCGGCCCCGCGTCGTCGACCCGGCCCGTCGTGTCGTCACCGTCGGCTGGGGCTCGCGTCGTGAAGGAGACCCATGACACGCCCGAGGTGAACATTTGTGCTTGACGAATGTTCGAGGGGAGGCCTATGGTCGAGCCGACCGACCGCCGGGGCACGCTCGCGATCGGTCCGCCGTGAAGGCCGATCGTCGGCCGCCCCCGCACGAAGGAGTGTCCTGTATGAGCTCGGTACCCAGCGAGACCGGCGCCGTCCCCGCACCGGGAACGACGACCAGAGAGCCGTTCCTGGACCGTCTCGGCTTCCCCCACGCCCTGCGCTGGGGCTTCCTGGGCGTGCTGGTCTTCATGACCGGCAACGGCGTCGAGTCCAACTTCGTCTCCCCGCACATCGCCAACGCCTTCGGCGGCGGGGACGACATGATCAACCTCGCCGCCACCATCATCACGATGTACAGCCTCGCGGTGCTGGTGGGCTCCTACCTCGCCGGCGCGCTCTCGGACCTGTGGGGGCCGCGCCGCGTGATGGCGCTCGGCTTCGCCGTCTGGGTCGTCTTCGAGATCGCCTTCCTCCTGGCTCTGGAGACCGACTCCGCCTTCCTGGTCGGGGCCGCCTACTTCCTGCGCGGCTTCGGCTTCCCGCTGTTCGCCTTCGCATTCCTGGTGTGGATCAACGCCGTGGTGGACAAACGGCGCAACGGCACCGCCGTCGGCTGGTTCTACGTCATGTTCACCGGCGGCCTGCCCACCCTGGGCTCGCTCGTGGCCGTGTTCATGATCCCGAGCTTCGGCGGCGGCTTCTCCGGTGAGAAGTGGACCATGATCGCCTCCACCGTCATCGTCGCGATCGGGTTCTGCATCGCCTGGTTCGGCGTGAAGGAGCGCCACGGTTCCATCCGTCTGGCCCCCGAGGGGGAGAGCGCCGGTGCGGTCATCTCCTCCGGCCTGCGGTTGACCTTCACCAACAAGCGGATCGCCATGGGCTTCCTGACCCGGCTGATCAACACCGCCCCCGAGTTCGGCATGTTCATCATCCTGCCGAACGTGATCGCGGTGCAGCTGGGCTGGGGCCAGTCCCGCTGGCTGGTCATGACCACCGTCGTCTATGCCGGCAACATCCTGTTCAACGCCGCCTTCGGGGCGCTGGGCGACAAGGTCGGCTGGGTGCGGACCGTGCGCTGGTTCGGCATCGTCGGCTCCGCCATCGGCCTGCTGCTGTGGTGGTACGTGCCCCACATCGTCCCGGCCGGCTCGGACTGGGGCTTCGTCGTCTCCGTCGCCGCCGGCACCGTCTTCGGCATCCTGCTGGCCGGCTTCGTCCCGCTCGGCGCGATCATGCCCGCGCTCGCCCCCAAGCACACCGGTGCCGCGATGGCGATGTACACCACCGCCGCCGGCGGTGCCACCTTCCTCGGCTCCGCGGTCGTCGCGATCGTGCGTCCCTGGGGCGGCAACGTGGGCGTGGTCTGGGCGTTCGTGCTGCTGTACGCCTGCGCCTTCATGATGACCTTCTTCCTGAAGGTCCACCAGCCTCGGCTGCACGGTCCTGTCGAGCATGGCCCCGAGAGCGCGGACAGCCCGGCGAGCCCGGCCTGAGCCGGCACCCGTCCGACGCGTCCTCCGTCCCACCCTCACCCGCCTTCGAGAAAGACGAGCGATGACCTACCTGTTCGATGATCCGAAGACCTTCCCCGCCGACGCCGTGGAAGGCCTCGTGGCCGCCCATCCCGAGGAGCTGCTGCAGGTCCACGGCGGCGTGGTGCGCAAGGACGCCACGCCGACGGGGCAGCCGGCCCTCGTGGTCGGCGGCGGCTCCGGCCACTACCCGGCCTTCGCCGGCTGGGTCGGGCCCGGCTTCGCCCACGGCGCCCCGTGCGGGAACATCTTCTCCTCCCCGTCGGCCGACCAGGTCTACTCCGTCGCCCGCAACGCGGCGGGCGACGGCGGCGTGATCCTCGGCTTCGGCCACTACGCCGGGGACGTCCTGCACTTCGGCGTCGCCGCCGAGAAGCTGCGCGCCGAGGGCATCGACGTGCGCATCGTCGCCGTGAGCGATGACGTCGCCTCCGGGGACGAGGGCGACCATCGGGATCGCCGCGGCATCGCCGGTGACCTGCCGGTGTTCAAGATCGCCGGCGCCGCCATCCAGGCCGGTGCCGACCTCGACGACGCCGAGCGACTGGCCTGGAAGGCCAACGACGCCACCCGCTCGCTCGGGGTCGCCTTCGACGGCTGCACGCTGCCCGGGGCCGATGACGCCCTGTTCCACGTCCCGGAGGGCACGATGGCGATCGGACTGGGCATCCACGGCGAGCCGGGCATCGACGAGAAGCCCATGCCCTCGGCCGCGGAGCTCGCGAAGATCCTGGTCGACGGGGTGCTTCAGGAGACCCCGGAGCTCGACTCCACGCGCGTCGCCGTGGTCCTGAACGGATTGGGCACCGTGAAGTACGAGGAGATGTTCGTCGTGTGGAAGCACGTCGCGGAGCTCCTCGCCGAGGCCGGGCTGACCGTGGTGCGCCCCGAGATCGGTGAACACGTGACCAGCCTCGACATGGCCGGTCTGTCGCTGACCGTGATGCGCTTGGACGAGGAGCTCGAGCAGCACTGGCTGGCCCCCGCCGACACCCCCGCCTTCCGCCGCGGCGGCACCGTCCAGGGCGATCTCGGGCAAGAGCGCGGCGAGGTCTACACCCCCGGTGAGGATCCGATCCCGGAGGCCTCCGAGCAGTCCCGCTCCAGCGCCGCGAAGGTCACCGAGATCCTCGGGGACGTCGAGACGCTGCTCGAGGAGCTCGAGCCCGAGCTGGGCCGGATGGACGCGATCGCCGGGGACGGCGACCACGGCCAGGGCATGGTGCTCGGCATCCGCGCCGCGCGCGCCACCGCGCAGCGTGCCACCGAGGCCGGAGCCGGCGCCCGCACCGTGCTGGTGCAGGCCGGGGCCTCCTGGTCCGCCGAGGCGGGTGGCACCTCCGGGGCCCTCTGGGGCGCGGCGCTGACCAGTGTGGGCAGCGCCTTCTCCGACCAGGAGAAGGTCACCGATGAGCAGATCGTCACCGCGCTGGTGCAGGCGGTCGAGGCCGTCGAGCGCCTCGGCGGGGCCGAGCCCGGGGACAAGACCATGGTCGACGCCGCCGTACCCTTCCGGGAGAGCCTGGCCGGGGCGACCGGGACGGCCGGGGAGGCCATCACGGTCGCCGCCGGCAAGGCCACCGCGGCCGCCGAGGCCACGGCGGACATCGTGGCCCACAAGGGTCGTGCCCGCACCCACGGTGAGAAGTCCGTGGGCACCGCCGATCCGGGCGCGATCTCCTTCTCGAAGATCGTCACCCTGCTCGGTCAGAAGCTGTCCGCCTGAGGGCAGCACTGGAACATTCCGCGACCGGCGGGCGTTGTCCTCGACGGGGGCACGGACCACGTACACGTCATCACCCACGTACACGTCATCACGAAGGAGCAATCATGGGCTGGAAGATCGTCACCGGATCCGACAACGCCGGGTTCGGCCACAAGAGCGCGCTGAAGGAGCTGCTGGAGAGCGACTCCCGCGTCGAGTCGGTCGTCGACGTCGGCGTCACCGGCCGCGAGGACGGCACCTACTACCCGAACGTCGCCGTCGAGGCCGCGGAGAAGATCGCCGCCGGCGAGGCCGACCGCGCGCTGCTGATCTGCGGCACCGGCCTGGGCGTCGCGATCGCGGCCAACAAGGTCCCCGGCGTCCGTGCCGTGACCGCCGACGACCTGTACTCCGTGCAGCGCTCCGTGCTCTCGAACAATGCGCAGGTGCTGTGCATGGGCGAGCGCGTGGTCGGCCTCGAGCTGGCCAAGGAGCTGGTCAAGGTGTGGCTGGACCTCGAGTTCGACCCGAACTCGTCCTCCGCCGCGAAGGTGGACGCGATCTGCGCCTACGACGGGTCGCTCGACAAGGGCTGAGGCCCACCTCCACTCCGCCGATCCCTGCGTGCGGTCTGACGTGTCGGATGCGACCCCCGTATCCGACACGTCAGACCGCACGCTCGGTGGGACAGCCCCGCCTGCTGTGACGGGATGGGACAGGCCTGCCTGCTGCGACGGAGCGGGCAGCCCCGGTCGGCTCGACTGCTCTACTCCGCCAGGGCGCGCCCGCGCTGCTCGGGCAGGGTGAAGGCGGCCGCCGCGGCGAGGGCGAAGGCGACCGCGAAGCCGACGAACGCGAGCGCCTGCCCGCCGGTCACGACCAGCACCGGCACCAGGAACGGCGCGAGCATCGAGGCGATCCGCCCGAAGGCGGCGGCCGCACCCGTGCCGGTGCCGCGCACGGCCGTGGGGTACAGCTCCGGGCCGATCGCGTACAGCGCGCCCCAGGCCCCGAGGTTGAAGAAGCTCAGCAGGCACCCGGCCACCAAGATCATGGCCTCGCTGTCCGCCAGGCCGTAGCCCGTCGCGGCGAGGGCGGAGCCGGCCAGGAAGAGGGTCAACGTCCAGCGCCGCCCGAGCACCTCGATCAGCCAGGCCGCCATCGCGTAGCCGGGGATCTGGGCGAGCGTGATGATCAGCGTGAACGTGAAGGACTGGGTGAGGGTGAACCCGCGGTCCACCAGCAGCGTCGGGATCCAGATGAAGGCGCCGTAGTAGGCCAGGTTGATGCAGAACCACACCGCCCACAGCCCGGCCGTGCGCCGCCGCAGCGCCCGTGACCAGATGCCGCCGGTGGCCCGCACCTGATCGGCCACGGGGACGTCGCCGACGGCACCGGGCTCGGCAGGAGCCGCACCCCCGGGCACGTCGACGCCCGCGCTGCGCTCGAACTCCACGACCACCGACTCGGCCTGCTCATGGTGCCCGACCTTCTCCAGGTAGCGCACCGACTCCGGCATGCCCAGCCGGATGACCAGCGAGTACACGGCGGGGACCAGGCCGACCGCGAGGGCCCAGCGCCACCCCGTCGGCCCCGACGCGGCGACGAAGGTGCCGATCACCGCGGCGAGGATCCAGCCCAGTGCCCAGAACGCCTCGAGCCAGACGATCACGCGGCCGCGGATCCGGGCGGGGGCGAACTCGCTCATGAGGGTGGAGGCCACCGGCAGCTCCGCGCCCAGGCCCAGACCCACGATGAACCTCAGCACGATCAGCGCGCCCACACCCGTCGCCACCGCCGACGCTCCGGTGGCGAGACCGTAGACCAGCAGGGTGAGGGCGAAGACGCTGCGTCGGCCGATCCGGTCGGCCAGCAGCCAGCCGACGCTCGCGCCGATCGCCATCCCGGCGAAGCCGGCCGAGGCGATCACGGAGCCGTCGCCCTTGGAGATGCCCCAGTGCACGCTGAGCGCGGCGATCACGAAGGAGATCAGGCCGACGTCCATCGCATCGAGCGCCCAGCCGATCCCGGAGGCGCCCAGCAGCTTGGCGTGCTTGCGGGTGAACGGGAGACGGTCCAGGCGCTGGGACCGCGTCAGGGCCGGGCTGTCGGCGGGGAGCTGCGATGCGGAAGACGTCATCGGGGTCACGCGCGGGCCTGGAGCGGCGGCGACGACGGTCGGTGCCCGGAGGAGGCGAGGTCCAGCTCGGCCTCCCCCCGCAGTACCGCGAGGGCACGCCGGGCCCGCGCACCACCCCAGATCGAGAGGATCTCGGCATCGGACTCGTCGATCAGCGCCCAGTCGTCGAGCTCCTCGGCCTGCGGGACGATGCGGGCCTCGAGCTCGGCGCGGGGGATCACTCCGGCGTCGAACACGAAGTGCACGCCCATCGGGGCGCTGCGCACTGCGCTGGAGGGCAGCCAGTCGATCGCGAGCAGCCGCCCGATCCCGACGTCGAGGCCGAGCTCCTCGGCCACCTCGCGCCGGGCGCACTCGCGCGGGTCCTCCCCGGGGTCGACGCCGCCGCCGGGCAGCAGCCAGTGGTCGCGGTAGTTCGGCTTCTCGACCACGAAATGTCCGTGCTCGTCGCGCAGGATGACCGACCCGGAGCTGATGACCTTGGGCAGGGTCGCGAAGTAGGCAGGGTCCGGGAGCAGTCGGGGCATGGGTCCATCGTGGCACCTGCGGGCGGTGGCGGCGGCGTCGGACCGAGGTGTGTCCGCCCCCGGCCGCTTCAGGCACCTCGGCCGCCTCGGGCGTGCGGCCGACTCGGGCGCGTGGCGCCGCCGGGTCGGGCCTGCCTCAGCGCGCGGCGTCGTCGATCGGCCGGAACCGCACCGCCGTCCCGGGGGCGGCCTGCGCGAGCCGGTCGATCCCTGTGCGGGGGACGACGCCGATGACGGGATACCCGCCGGTGGTGGGATGGTCGGGCCCGAACACGACGGGCAGGCCCGACGGCGGCACCTGGATCGCGCCGGGCACCATCGCCTCGCTGGGCAGCGACGCGCCTCCGTCCGGCACCGGCAGGGAGGGCCCGTCCAGGCGCACACCGATCCGATCGGAGTCCGAGCGCACGGTCCAATCCGTGCCGAGCAGGGCCTTCATCGCGTCCCGGCCGAGCAGTTCGTCCCGCGGCCCGGGGAGCATGGGGATCTCGAGCGGCGTCGGGTCCGAGGCGACCTGGCCCGTCCGGGAACGCCCGGCGGCCGGCCGGTCCGGCTCATCGACCTCGCCCCCGTCGTCCGGGTCCCTGTCGTCGGCGTCGTCCGCACCGGCTGGGTCGCCCGCGCTCCCGGGGGTCTCCTCGAGCGCCGGGGCGTAGGGGGCCGGGACGGCGTCCAGTCCGCTCGTCTCCCCGGCCAGGAGCACGTCACCGGCTTCGAGCGGGGCAGGGCCCAGGCCCGACAGGGTGTCCCGGGACAGCGATCCCAGCACCGGGGCGTCGGCGGCGTCGAGGGTGCTGTCGGGCGTGTCGGACCGCTCCGCCCAGGGGGTGTCGCCGGTTCCGTCGGCCTGTTCATGACGGCGCACCCCACGGATCCCGCCGCGCACCGCGAGCACCAGCCGCAGCCCGTGGACGACCGGACCCAGCTCCAGCTCATCGCCGGGATCCAGGGCGATCGGCACGTCCCGGTCGCTCCCGGCGGGCACCTCGATCTCCGAGCCCTCCGGATCCGAGCGGTGCACCGTGAGCGCGGCCTCCGCCCCGGCCACGGCCACGATGGTCGGGGCGAGGGCCCGCACGCGCAGCGGCCCGGCCAGGGCCTCGAGGACTGCGGCGTGCGCGGGATTGCCGACGGCGAGATCGGCCCGCACCAGGGCTCCGCGGTCGAAGGCGCCCGAGGGGCTCACGCCGATCGCACCCTGACCGGGTCGCCCGCCGTCCTGCAGCAGGAGTCGGGGTCCGGGGGAGAGGACCTCGAGCGCGGTCGTCGTGCGTGCGGTGGAGTCCGCGGCCTGCTGCCGACGCCGGGCCAGTCGCTCGGAGACCGTGGCGGCCCCGCGGCGTGACCTGGTCAGAGCGCTGGCGGTGCCGGAGAGGCGCGCGGAGGGACGCTGGGCGGTGAAGCGCACGCGGGTGCCGGGCGTCAGCAGCGCCGGCGGGGTGCGGGTGACGTCGAACAGCTCCGCCTCGGTGCGGCCGATCAGCTGCCAGCCGCCCGGGGAGGACCGAGGGTAGATGCCGCAGTAGCGGGAGGCGAGGCCGACGGCGCCGGACGGGACGGCGGTGCGCGGCTCGGCGCGGCGCGGCACGTCCCACGGGGGCGCATCGGGGTCCGCCTCGGGTCCGCTGCCGTCCTCGGCGGATCCGTCGTCGGGACGGGACCGGTCGATGCCGCGGAGGTCGTCGCCGGCGACCAGATAGGGGAAGCCCGGGGCGAAACCGCCGAAGGCCACCGTCCAGACGGCGCCGGTGTGCGCCCTGATCAGCGCGTCCGTGCTCATCCCGAGCAGCTGCGCCGTCTCGGCGAGGTCCTCCCCGTCGTAGGTCACCGAGAGGGTCTGCTCGTCGGCGTCGGAGTGCTCCGCGGCCGGGGCGGGAAGGTGCCGCAGCAGGTCGGCGAGGTCCTGGAGGTCGCGGGGTGCGGTGCCGGCCAGCAGCAGAGTGCGCTCGGCGGGCACGAGGTCCACCAGGTGCGGGAGCTCCAGCGCACGGAGGGACTCTGCGGCGGCGAGCACGGCGGCCGTGTCCGGGTACTCCGCCAGCAGAGCGGCCTCCCCGGCGCGGTGGGTCGCCAGCGGCGGCGGCAGCCGATCTCCGGGAGCGGCCGCGCCGGCCGCAGCATGCCCGCCGGTCACAGCGCCGGCTCCAGTCTCACGCCGACGCCCTCGAGATCGGAGCGGACGGCACGGGCGAGCCCGACCGCGCCGGCGGTGTCCCCGTGCAGGCACAGCGAGCGGACCGGCAGCTCCCGCCAGCTCCCGTCGGCCGTGCGCACCCGCTGCTCGGTCGCGATCGAGCGTGCCTGGGCCGTGACGGCCGCCGGGTCGGTGAGCACCGCGCCGGGACGGCTGCGCGGCGTGAGGGTGCCGTCGGGGAGGTAGGCACGGTCGGCGAACCCCTCGAGCACCACCTCGATCCCGGCTCCGTGCGCCGCGTCGACGGCGACGGCGCCCGGGGCGGTGACCAGCGGCAGCTGCCCGCCGAGCTCGCGGAGCGCTGCCACCACCGCGGCGGACTGCCCCTGGTGGTGGGCCAGGGCGTTGTAGAGCGCGCCGTGCGGCTTCACGCCCCGCACGCTCGTGCCCTCCGCCGCGGCCATCGCCTGCAGGGCCCCGACCTGGATGATCACCAGATCGGTGAGGTCGTCCGGAGCGATGTCCAGGAAGCGTCGGCCGAAACCGCCGAGGTCCGGGTAGGCGACGTGCGCGGTGATCGCCACGCCTCGGGCGGCGGCGGCGCGACAGGCCGCGCGCATCGTGCCGCCATCCCCGGCGTGCCCCCCGCAGGCGATGTTCGCGGTGGTCACGACATCGAGCATGGCCGCATCATCCCCGAGGGACCAGTCGCCGTAGCCCTCCCCGAGATCGGCGTTGAGGTCGAGCACGCTGGCGGTGACGGTCATCGGGGCGACTCCTTCGCGAGGGCGGCGGTGCGCCTCCATTGTCCGTCATCTGTCCGTCGTCATCTGTCCGTCATCGGGCATCGTGAGGCCCGGGGAGCCGCGATGGCCGTGCTCCGGTCGCCCCGTGGTCGGGTCCCTCGCAGGCCCGGCACGGGCCGGATACTGTCGGAGCATGACCCCGCGCCCCGCCGACCGGCACGGCACCTCGGACGCCGGCGGCGAGCACGGCAGAGAGGACGCGATCCCATGGTGAGCCTTCCGCCGCTGGTCGAGCCCGGCCCCGAGCTGACCGGTGCCCAGATCGACCGCTACCGCCGCCAGATCACCCTCGCCGCGATCGGCACCCTCGGCCAACGTCGCCTGCGCGCCGCCCGCGTGCTCGTCGTCGGCGCCGGGGGCCTGGGCACCCCGGCCCTGCAGTACCTCGCCGGCGCCGGCATCGGCGCGCTCGGCATCGTCGACGACGACGTCGTGGACCTGTCCAACCTGCACCGCCAGGTCATCCACGGCACCGACGCCCTGGGGACGGCGAAGGTCGACTCCGCCGCGGCCGCGGTGCGCCGGATCAATCCCGAGGTCACGGTCGAGCCCCATCATCTGCATCTGGACGCCGGCAATGTCGTCGACCTGGTGCGCGGCTACGACCTCGTGCTCGACGGCGCCGACAACTTCGCCACCCGCTACCTGGTGGCCGACGCCAGCGAGATCACCGGCGTACCCGTCGTGTGGGGATCGATCCTGCGCCACCACGGGCAGGTCAGCGTGTTCTGGCCAGGACGCGGCGCCCACTACCGTGATGTGTTCCCCGAGCCTCCGGCGCCCGGCGAGGCCCCCTCCTGCGCCGAGGCCGGGGTGCTGGGCACCTTGCCCGGGATCACCGGCACGATCATGGCCTCCCAGGTGATCCAGCTGGTCACCGGCACGGGCACGCCCCTCGTCGGCACGCTGGCGCTGTGGGACGAGGCGACCAGCTCGACCCGCTCGCTGCGCATCGAGCGCAATCCCCAGCGGGCACCGGCGACGCGGGTCGAGGCGCCCGCCGCGTCGGATCCGGCCTGCCAGGTGGGTGGCCCGAGCGCCGCCGAGACCGTCGACGTACCGGCCCTGCGCAGCCTGCTTCCCACCGGCGTCACCGTGATCGACGTGCGCGAGCCGTGGGAGACCGCGGCGGGCACGATCGAGGGCGCGGTGACCATCCCGCTGGGAGAGGTGCTCGCCCGCGGCACCGAGGCGCTGCCCGACGGCGTCGGCGGCGGCGAGGTGGTCCTGTACTGCCAGGGCGGGACGCGCTCCGCCCAGGCTCTCGAGCATCTGCGGCCGGCCTGGAGCGGCCGCGAGGGGCACCTGCGTCACCTCGCGGGCGGCTACGCGGCCTGGGTCACGGCGCCACCGGGCTGGTGAGGTCGATGGGGGCCGCACGACGATAATCCGCCACCGAGCAGGGCCACTCGCAGAGAGGCTCTAGTGGCGATGGGCGGTCGAGCACGTCCGGCAATGGCGCTGGATCGATCTCGGCGAAGAATGACGAGCAGATCGATTCGCGGTCACCGCAGAGTGTCGTCTTTCCCTTGTGATCTGCGCCGTCGAGCCCGCCTCCCGAGAAGTATCCCCGTCAGGGATCCGCTGAATACGAAGAGGAAGATAACAAGAAGTGATGGCGTCATAGTTCAGCAATGCGTGGAGACCCAGGTCCAGAACACGGCTTCGCCGAGGCCCACGAGGATCGCAATGGCCGGATTCACGGCGATGAGAGTGAGCGCGTACGCCCATGTCGCGGCGTGACCATATCCGATCACTGTGGTGAGATACGGGCAGACGTCCGATGCGCTGATCCCGTACGCGCTCGGCCCGGACAGGGCGGAGAGGTCCTCGTCGCTCGCTCGGTTCAGCATGTCCTGGAGCTTGGTCGTGAGGTCGCCGACGTTTTTCGTGGTGATGGAGCCGTCGGGATCCGTGGTCGTCAGATCGCCCGTGTCGCAGTTCAGTCGCGCACTGAACGTGCCGTGCCCGGAGATTGTTTCTGTCGTCTCGACGACGCCATGTTTTGTGCCACCAGCGAAAGCCGGGACCTCCGTCCGATCGACGCCATCGAGTGCGGGAGCGTCCGTGGAATCGTCTGCGTGAGCAATTGCAGGGATTCCGAGCACAGTCAAGAGAGTTGCACTTCCGACCCCGGTGAACAGCTGTCGACGCTTCATTGCGACCTCCGCTTCGTATGGGATGTGCTATTTCGCGGTACGCAGCGCGTCGTGGCTCGAATGTCCTGTACTTCACCGTCGCATCGAGACGGGAGAAGGTCAAACCGGCCTGAGCTCGAGCACTGTCGGCGAGCACCGTGGAGAAAGCGCGGCCGGACGTGGCTCGCGTCTCCGGTACGTCGTAGCGGATGCCCCCGGGTGATTCACGCGTGGGACACGGCCGCCGGCACCCAGCTCGCCAGCACGTTCTCCAGCCGCCCGTGCAGGCGCATCGTGGCATCGGGGTCAGCGCGGGTGGGCCCGTCGTTGAGGATCACGACGGGCTTGTGCCGGCGACCCGCAGCGCGCACGAACCGCAGCCCGGACTGCACGGTCAGGCTCGAGCCGAGCACCAGCAGCACCTCCGCGTCCTCGAGCGCGGCGAAGGCCGAGGTGACGACCTCGCCCCGGGCGGACTCCCCGAAGAACACCACGTCGGGCTTGAGGATCCCGCCGCACAGCGGGCAGGGCGGGTAGCGGAAGCTGCTGGTGCGGTCCACCTCGGCGTCCCCGTCGGGCGCCTGGGCGGCGTCGGCCGCCAGATCCGGCAGCCGGGCGGCGAGCCCGGGGTTCATCGTGAGCATCCGTGAGTGCAGCGCGGCACGGGAGGAGAGGGCCTCGCAGCGCTGGCAGCGCACCCGGTCCAGGCGGCCGTGCAGATCGATCACCGGTGCGGATCCGGCGGCCTGGTGCAGTCCGTCGACGTTCTGGGTGATCACCGCCGTCGGCGTGAAGACCGCGGCGCCGAGCTGCGCGAGGAGGCGGTGGGAGCGGCCGGGCCGGGCCCGGTTGAACTGCTCCCAGCCGACGGTGGAGCGCGCCCAGTAGCGGCGCCGTGCCAGGTCGTGTCCCATGAACTCCTGGAAGGTCATGGGGGAGCGGGGCACGGCGTCGCGGCCGCGGTAGTCCGGCAGGCCGGAGCCGGTGGACATGCCCGCGCCGGTCAGCACCGCGACCGGGCGGCCGCGCAGCAGCTCGAGGGCCTCGGAGATCGCGGAGCGTGGGCTCCGGCGTCCGTACTCGGCGCCGACCATCGGGCCCCAGGCGGTCATCCGGGGGCCGCCGCGGGTGGGGCCGGGGCCGTCCAGGGGCGCGGTGGTGGCGGTCGAGAACCACCGCCCGACGTCGGCGGCGGGCCCGGCGCGACCGGAGCCGGCCGCGTCCTCACCGCCGCCCGGTGCCCGCTCGCTGCTCATCCGTCGAGCGTAGGCGGCTCCGAGCGGGCTCCGGGGGAATCATCGCTCGGCCGATCGCGAACGCCGGTGCTCTCGCCCGGCCGCCCGGGCCGGACACGGGCGTCCCGCGCTCCGCTGGTGGTGGCGCGGCGTCGGGCGCGCAGTCGCTGGGCTATCAGCCCGATCGCGGCGAGGACCCCCAGGGCCCCGATGATCAGGGAGTAGATCCGCACGAAGCCCTCGAGCAGCTCGCCGCCGGCGAGGCCGAACCAGTAGCCGGCCACCACGAACACGGCATTCCAGATCCCCGACCCCAGTCCGGTGGCCAGGGCGAACAGCGATACCGGCATGCGCTCGACCCCGGCCGGGATCGAGATGACCGTGCGCACCATGGGCACGAAGCGGGCCAGCGCCACCGCCGGGAACCCGAAGCGGTCGAAGAACCGCAGGGCACGGTCGACGTCCTGCTGCTCCAGCAGCGGGATCCGGTCGATCAGCGCACGCGTGCGACGCTCGCCCAGGGTGCGGCCGACGGCGTACACCCCGAGCCCGCCGAGCACCGAGCCGGCCGTCGTCCACAGGATCGGGACCAGCACGTGCTGGCCGTTCGCCGCGGCGGAGACCCCCGCGAAGGGCAGCAGCACCTCGCCGGGGACCGGAGGGAACAGTGCTTCGGCGGCGATGACCAGTGCGATGCCCGGCCCTCCCAGGAGCTCCATGAGTCCGATGGCCCACGCGGTGACGTCCACACCTGCCTCCGTCCGCGAGCTCCGCCGGTGCCGGGCACGCTAGCGCGGCCCGGTGGCGGGCAGGTGAACGGGTCGTGGCGGATGCGCGAGCTCCGGCATCGCCGCGCCGGGGGATCACTCCGCCGCGAGCGGCCCCGGCAGCGGCAGGATCCCTTCGGATCGGGCGCCCCAGACCGCCGGCAGCCCGGGCGCCGGCGGTCCGTCGTCCCATCCGGCCGACATCAGCGCGAGCGCGGTGAGCGTGCCGCCGTTCGCGGGCAGGTATGCGGGCAGGCCGGGGCGCTGCGGGAAGTGCCCGGCCTGGTCGCAGCGGTTCTTGCTCGTCTCCCGCAGCAGCGCGTCCACGGCGGTCTCCGGCCGCTGGAGCCGGGCCGCCGTCATGGCCAGGGCCGGGTAGTCCCAGCCCCAGGTGGAGTCCCAGTCCCAGTCCGCGAGCACGTCCTCCACGGCGCGTTCGGCCGCGGCGGCCGGGATCGTCCCGGTCGGTGGCACCATGCCGTAGGCGAGCAGGTGGGAGGGGTGATCGGAACGGTCCATCGCAGGGCCGTCGCGGAACGTGGCCAGCGTCCCGTCGGCGGTCAGGGGCGAGTGGACCCGTCGGGCCAGGGCGCTCAGCTGCCCGGCGTCCCGGGCACCGCGTCGGGCGCGCCACCGGTCGGCGATGCGCAGCGCCCAGGCCACGTAGGCGAGCTCGAAGGCCGGATCCTGCAGTGTGGCGCGGTCGGCCACGTGCCGCTCCTGGGCCCCGATCAGCGGCGGTCCCAGCCCCAGGTGCTCCCCGTCGGGCCGCAGCAGGTCGACCAGGCACAGGGCGCTCTGCTCGACCACCTCGACCAGGCCCGGATCGGCGGCGGCCGACGGATCCGCCCGGCGCAGCAGTTCGGCCAGGTGGATCGGATGGGGCTGCTGCCACAGCAGGAACGGCCCGATGTCGCTGGGGGACTCCCGCAGGTCAGGGCCGATCTGCTTGGGCCAGCGGGCACCTCGGCACCCTTGACGGCGCGCCGTCCCCCGCGCCACCGGCAGCGCAGCCGTGTAGAAGTCCAGGCTGCGGCGCAGGGACGCCGCGTCGCCCCACAGCGCGAAGTGGGCGGCGTGCCACCAGTGCATCTCGAGGTGGAACTTCCCGCGCCAGGAGTTCGCGAGCAGCCCCGTCTCCGCCGGCGGCAGCGTCCCGGCGGCGTGGACCCGCTGGATGTACCGGGAGAGCACCGCGCGGCGCTCGAGCTCGTGCGCCCGGGGATCCTCGGTGCGGCCCAGGTCGAGGATCCCGGTCGACTGCCAGGACGCGGACCAGGAGCGCGCCGACCGCTCCCGCACCGTCGCGGCCGTCAGGGCGTGGGCAGCGACCTCGGGACCGCCGCCCGCACCTGCTCCCGCGGCCGTCGACAGCGCGGGCGCCTCGATCGGCACCAGCTCGAGCACGACGTCCAGCGGGCCGGGGGCATCGCCCGCGCGCAGGCGCACCTCGTGCTGTGCGGTCTGCACCGTCGTCGCCCCGTTGACGTGGACGTCATAGGCCAGGTCGTCGATCCTTCGGCGGATCCGGCCACCGTCGCAGACCGTGGTGTGGGATCCGGGATCCTCCCAGCTCGCAGCCCGGTCCCAGGCCGTCGTGCCGGAGGGGAAGGTCAGCGCGAGGGACAACCCCGGGGTCTCGAGGCGCAGGGCGATCGCGGAGCGCTCCGGATCGGAGGCCGTGGTCACCGTGCATGATCGGCCCCGATACCGGAAGGTCGACCGGATGATCCCGCTGAACAGCTCGAGGTGCTGACTCGCGCCGGCCACGTCCGCGGCCGACGGGGACCGGCCGGTCCGGGAATCCACCAGGGCGAACCGCAGCAGCGAGACCTTGTGCGGGTTCTGCCGGTACCAGGCGGCCCCCGGTCCCGGGTCCTCGGTGCCTCCGGGCAGATCGAGGTACGCCGCCCTCCCGCGGGCGGAGTCGTAGGGACGCAGCAGCGACTCCCACGGCTGCGGTGGGCCGTCCGGCATCGTGTGCCAGCCCCACTCCGCGAGCGTGCCGATCCGGGTCTCCGCGCTGCCGGGTCCGGCGAGGGTCTGGGTGCCGGTCCGGTCCACGCCGGCGGCGAAGCTCCCGGTGCCGACGGAGAGGATCGCGTCGTCCGCGCCGGTCAGGTGCGGGTCGTGCCGGGAGATGACCGCACGGCGGTCGATCGAGGGCGGCCCAGTCTCGGCGCCCGTCATCCTGAGACCGCGGCGACGGCCTCGTCATGCCAGGCCTGGGCCGCCTCCTGAGCCGTCGCGTCCCCGAACAGCACCGAGTTCTGGTGGCGCGGCGTGATCTCCTCGACCTCCGTGGACCCGGCCGGGCCGATCCAGGTGGGCTTCAGGTCCATCTCGCCGAGCGCGGAGATGTACTCGACCTCCCGCTGCGCGGTGGCCGAGAGCTCGGGCAGGATCGCCTGCCGCACCGCCTCGACGGCCGGGACGCCGCGGTCGGTGAGGATCAGAGCGCCCGCCTCCGGGTCGTTGACCAGGAAGTTCACGAAGGATGCCGCAGCCTCGGGCGAGGCAGTGCGGGCGGAGATCGTGTAGAACTGCGAGGACTGCAGCCACACCCCGGCCTCGACGGATTCGCCGGGGACCTTCACGATCTCGAGCTCCGCACCGGAGGCCTCCGACAGCGCCGACAGCGAGCTGGACCAGGTGAGCATGAAGGCGGCGCGCCCCCGCCCGACGAGGGTCCGCTCCGGGCCGACGTCGGTGAGCTCGACGAGCTGATCGGCGCCGGGGGAGGCGCCGGAGTCCACGAGCTGTTTCGAGAACTCGAAGAAGGACTGCACGGTCTGGGCATCGACCCCGATCTCGCCGTCGCGGGTGTACAGGATCTGCCCGTGCTGGCGCGCCCACAGATCGATCGAGTCGTGGGTGAACACCGTCCCGGAGCCGTAGGTCCCCTCCGGGGTGTTCTCGCTGACGGCCGCGGAGATCTCGGCGAAGTCCTCCCAGGTCCAGGTCTCCGCATCCGGCGGTTCGACCCCCGCGGCCTCCAGCACCGCGGGGTTGACGATCATGCCGGGAGCGTTGATCCCGGTGGTCACAGCGACCTGGGTGCCGTCGACCTCACCGTTGGTGCGCGCCACGTCGTCCATCGCCGACAGGTCGAGCGCGTCCTCGACGGTGCCGAGGTCCAGCAGCACGTCCCGGGCCGCGTACTCGGCGGGGTAGGCGCCGCCCATGGTGATCACGTCGGGCTCGTCCCCGGCGGCGACCGCGGTGGCCAGCTTGTCGAAGTACCCGGAGATGTCCGTGGGCTCGCCGCTGACGTCCAGGTCGGGGTTCTTCTCGAGGAACAGGTCGATCACGGCCCGCGTGGTCTCGGCCCGCTCCGGGTTGCCCCACCAGGAGAAGCGCAGGGCGTCGCCGCCTCCGTCGGAGCCCCGCGAGACGCCGGGCCCGCAGGCGGCGAGGGTGGGCAGCGATCCGGCGGCAGCGAGCAGGGCGAGGGTGTGTCGGCGGGTGATCATCATCGATCCTTCCGGGGTGGCCGCATCCCCGGAAGGCCCGACGACGGATGCAGACTGAGACGTTTCAGTATTAGTTGCTGTGGCACACTAATGCGGGATCCGCGTCGGCACAAGGGTGCCGGTGCGTCCGTGGTCCACGCGGACCCGGGCCGCCGGCGCGTCCGTGGTCCACGCGGATCCAGGCCGTCGGCGCCGGAGCCCGATCGTCGGTCCGCGGCCTGGACCGTCGCGCCCCGGTGTCGGAGCGGGAGGTCGTGCCGCGTGTCGCGCCCGATGTCAGGGGGTCAGTGCGATTGCAACTTTGCATAACGATCGCTGAGCGTGATGCACCTGTGATGGATGTGGGTTGACACCAGCGCCGTCAAGCGCTTTCCTGAGGGGCATCGTCTCGTGGTCGATCCGGCGACGGGCGCTGAGCGCCGGACGTCCCGGCGCTCGAGATGAAACCTTTCATGACGGGACGGCCGCACAGAGCAGTACCGCCGACCGCGCCACCGCAGAGCGATCCCGGGATCGCTCGACCATCGCCCTCATTCCGCTGCACCCTCTGATCACAGGAGATCTGATGTTCACACGACGGAAGGCTCTCGCCCTCGGACTCGCGGTCCCTGGACTCGCCGGACTCGCCGCCTGCGGTCCGAACGCCGCCGGCGGCTCCGGTGGAGGCTCCGGGGAGGACGGCTCCGCCTCGCTCCGCCTGGCCTGGTGGGGCAACCCCGCCCGCAACGAGAACACCAAGAACGTCGTCGAGGCGTACAAGGAGGTCGCTCCCGACGTCACCATCTCCCAGGAGCCGGGGGAGTGGAGCGGCTACTGGGACAAGCTCGCCACCCAGACCGCCGGCGGCGACTTCCCCGACATCGTCCAGATGGACGAGAAGTATCTCGCCGAGTACGGCGGTCGCGGCGCGCTGCTCGACCTCGCCGAGGCGGGCCTGGACACCTCGGAGTTCGCCCCCGGATCGGTGGAGGTGGGCGAGCTGCCCGATGTCGGTCTCGCCGCCATCAACGCCGGGCTGAACGCCTTCGCCTTCCTCATCAACCCCGTGATCTTCGAGGAGGCCGGGGTCGAGATCCCCGACGACACCACCTGGACCTGGGACACCCTCCTGGACACGGCCGTGCAGATCTCGGAGGCCACCGAGGACGGCATCTACGGCATGACCCAGATGGGCATGATCCAGGGCCTGTTCCAGGTGTACGTGCGCCAATCCGGGCAGGACCAGTACAAGGACGGCGCCGCCGGCTTCGACGCGGAGACGGCGACCGCCTGGTTCGAGTACGCGAAGAAGATCCAGGAGACCGGGGCCGGCCCGGGGGCCAGCGTGTCCGTCGAGGACGCCTCCCGCTCGATGGACCAGGCGCTGTTCGGCACCGGCAAGGCGGCCATGACCGTGGCCTGGTCCAATCAGGTGGTCGCCCACGACGAACTCGTCCCCGAGGGCGTGACCGTGCTGCGACCGCCGTCGATGACCGGCTCCGCCGCCGACGCCGAGCTCTGGTACAAGGCCTCCATGTACTGGGCGGTCTCCGCCCAGTCGGCGAACCCCGAGGCGGCGGTGGCCTTCGTCGACTACCTCGTGAACTCGCCGGACGCCGGCAAGATCCTCTCGGTCGAGCGCGGCGTGCCCGGCAACCTCACCGTCCGTGAGGCGATCGTGCCGGATCTCGACGAGGCGAACACGAAGGCCGTCGACTATCTCGAGGCGATCGAGGAGGAGCTCGGCGATCCCCCGGAGATCACGCCCCAGGGCGGTGGCCAGTTCGAGGACATCCTCACCCGCGCCGGCGAGGAGATGCTCTTCGGCGAGCTGACCACGGCCGAGGCCGGCCAGCGCGTGCTCGACGACCTGACCACGGCCCTGGGTTGACAGACCCCGCGCCGCGTCGCCGTGCCCGGCGAGGCAGCCGCCCCCGCCGGGACGGCGACGCGGCCCCATCGACGAAGGGAATGAGCCTATGAGTGCGGTCGGAGAACTCACCCAGCTGGCGAAGAACCGCAAGAAGGGCGGTCCGAAGGAGAAGTATCCCGACAACAAGGCGGGTCTGGCGTTCATGGCCCCCTGGCTGCTGGGGTTCCTCGGGATCACGCTGATCCCGATGATCGCGTCCTTCGTGCTCGCCTTCACCGATTACAGCCTGCTGGCTCCGCCGGAGTTCACGGGCCTGGCCAACATCAAGCAGATGATCGGCGACTCCCGCCTGCACAACTCGCTGGTGGTCACGTTCATCTACGTGTTCGTCGGGACCCCGCTGCAACTGATCATGGCGCTGCTGCTGGCGGTGCTGCTGAACCAGGGGCTGAAGGGGCTGTCCTTCTACCGCTCCGTGTTCTACCTGCCCTCGCTGCTGGGCGGTTCGGTGGCCATCGCGATCCTGTGGCGCCAGATGTTCGGGGCCAACGGCCTGGTCAACCAGGTCGGGGCGATGCTCGGATTCGAGAACCTGCCCGGCTGGGTCTCCAATCCGGACACGGCGCTGGGCACGATCATCCTGTTGCACGTATGGACCTTCGGCTCGCCGATGATCATCTTCCTGGCCGGACTGCGACAGATCCCGGAGATGTACTACGAGGCCGCCGCCGTGGACGGTGCCTCGAAGCTGGCGCGGTTCTTCCGGATCACCATCCCGCTGCTGACGCCGATCATCTTCTTCAATGTCGTGCTGCAGGTGATCAACGCCTTCCAGTCCTTCACGCAGGCGTTCGTGGTCTCCGGCGGCACCGGCGGCCCGTCGGATTCGACGATGTTCTACACGCTGTACCTGTATCAGAAGGGCTTCACCCAGTTCGACATGGGATACGCCTCCGCGATGGCCTGGCTGTTGCTGATCATCGTCGGGATCTTCACGGCCATCAACTTCTTCGTCTCCAAGTTCTGGGTGTTCTACGATGACTGATCTGCAGAGCCGACCGACCCCCGCCCCGCTCACCGCCGACCAGGGGGCCGCCGCCCCGGTGCGTCGGCGCCGTCCGAAGCGGCTCGTGCGCCGCGCCCTGCGGCACGCGGTGATGATCATCGCGTCCCTCGTGATGATCTATCCGCTGCTGTGGATGGTGGTCTCCTCGTTGCGTCCCAACGACGAGATCTTCCGCAATCCCAGCTTGTTCCCGATCAGCTTCGACTTCTCCAACTACATCCGCGGCTGGGAATCCCTGGCCCAGCCGTTCTCCCACTACCTGATCAATTCGACGCTGCTGGTGCTGGGGTGCGTGGTCGGCAACCTGGTCGCCTGCTCGCTGACGGCCTACGCCTTCGCCCGGCTGAAGTTCTGGGGCCGGAACATCGCGTTCGCGGTCATGCTGATGACGTTGATGCTGCCGATCCATGTGGTGATCGTGCCGCAGTACATCATCTTCAGCCAGACCGGCTGGGTGAACACGATGCTGCCGCTGATCCTGCCGAAGTTCCTGGCCACGGATGCGTTCTTCGTGTTCCTCATGGTCCAGTTCATCCGCGGCATCCCCAAGGAGCTCGACGAGGCCGCGCGCATCGACGGCTGCGGACATTTCCGGATCTTCTTCCAGGTGATCCTGCCGCTCATGCTGCCGGCGCTGGCGACGACCACGATCTTCACCTTCATGTGGATGTGGAACGACTTCTTCGGGTCGCTGATCTACCTGACCACCCCGGACAACTTCACGGTGCCGCTGGCGCTGAAGTCCTTCCTGGACACCCAGGGCTCCTCCGACTGGGGGGCGATGTTCGCCATGTCGGTGGTCTCGTTGATCCCGCTGTTCCTGGTGTTCCTGTTCGGCCAGCGGTTCCTCATCAAGGGCTTCGCCACCACCGGCATCAAGTAGGTCCCCGTTCTTCCGCCCACCCCTCGTCCAGGAGTCCCATGCCCACCCGTTATGCCCTGATCGGTTCCGGCCACCGTGCCCAGATGTATCTCGACGCGATCGCCGGACCCCACGCCGACGTCGCCGAGCTGGTGGCGCTGCTGGACATCAACCCGACCCGCCGCGAGTTCCACCGCGACCGCCACGGCGCCTTCGCCGACGTGGTCCTGGCCGGTCCCGAGCAGCTCGAGGACGTCATCCGCGACCAGCGCGTGGACCGCGTCATCGTCACCAGCGTGGATCGGCTGCACGCCGAGCACGTGGTGCGGTCCCTGGAGGCCGGGGCCGACGTGGTGGTCGAGAAGCCCCTGACCATCGACGCCCCGTCGGCCCGCGCCATCGACGACGCGATCGACCGCACCGGACGCCGCGTGGTGGTGACCTTCAACTACCGCTACAGCCCCCGCAACACCGCGCTGAAGCAGGTCATCGCCTCCGGCGAGATCGGCGAGGTGGTCTCCGTGACCTTCGAGTGGGTGCTGGACGTCCAGCACGGCGCGGACTACTTCCGTCGCTGGCACCGCGAGAAGACCAACAGCGGCGGCCTGTTCGTCCACAAGGCCGCCCACCACTTCGATCTGGTGAACTGGTGGATCGCGGACACCCCCGTGCGGGTCTATGCGCGCGGCGGCCTGCGCTTCTACGGGGCCGAGGCGGCCGCCGAGCGCGGACGGCCGCCCCTGCCTGAGCGCGGCACCCACGACGGGCCGCACGATCCCTTCGAGCTGGACCTGCGCTCGGACGAGCGGCTCGAGGCCCTCTATCTCGAGGCGGAGCAGCACGACGGGTACCAGCGCGACCGGTCCGTGTTCGACGCCGGCATCACCACCGAGGACAACCTCACCGCGATCGTCGATTACGCCGGCGGTCCCGTCCTCACCTACGCCCTGACCGCCCACAGCCCCTGGGAGGGATACCGCGTGGCCGTGGGCGGCACGCGCGGCCGGGCCGAGCTCGAGGTGGTCGAGCGCGCCGAGGTGATCGCGAAGGACGGACCCGGACACTCCGCCATGCACGTGGACCCCAGCGCCGTCGCCGTGACGGCGGCCGATGCCGGAGCCCGGCAGCGCGGTGAGCATCTCGTGGTCCAGAAGCACTTCGAACCCGCCCGCGAGGTGGAGATCCCCGACGGGGTCGGAGGTCACGGCGGCGGCGACGCCCTGCTGCTGCGCGACGTGTTCGTGGGGCCCACGGACGATGAGCTGGGCCGACCCTCCGACCACCGCGACGGGTTCCGTGCGATCTCCGTCGGCATCTGCGGCAACGAGTCCCTCGCCACCGGGGGGCCGGTCGACGTCGCGGACTTCCTGGGCCTGGACCTGGGCCGCGGGGGGCACCGGGCCCCCGCCTCGGCCGCCTCCTCGTCGACCGGGGCCGTCCGGTGACCGTCGATCCCGCACGGATCGCGCTGATCGGGACCCGCGGCTTCGGCGCGGTGCACCTGCGCCGGCTCGCGCGCCTCGACGCCGCCGGGACGGCACGCCTGGTCGGGGTGGTCGACGTCGCCGAGTCGCCCGCGGAGCTCGCGGCGATCCACCACCGCAGTCTCGCCGCCCTGCTGGAGACCGTGCCCGTCGAGGACCGCCCCGAGATCGTCGTGATCGCCACCCCGATCGACACCCACGTGCCGCTGACCACCGAGGCCCTCGCCGCCGGGCTCGACGTCTACCTCGAGAAGCCGCCGGTCCCGGCACTGGCCGACCACGGAGAGCTGCTGGAGGCCGCCCGGGCCGCCCGACGCTCGGTGCAGGTCGGTTTCCAGGCCCGTGGCGGCACCGGCGTGGACCTGCTGCGCGAGGAGGTCGCCGCCGGCGCGTTCGGAGCGGATGTCGCGGTGCGGGCGTACGGCGCGTGGAGCCGGGACCGCGCCTACTACCGGCGCTCGGCCTGGGCGGGCCGGCGCCGCCTGGACGGCCGTCGCGTGGCCGACGGGGTCGCCACCAACCCGCTCGCCCATTCCGTGCACGCGGCCCTCGCGGTCGCCGGTATCGACGAGGTCGCCGACATCGCCGCGGTCACCACCGAGCTGCGCCGCGCCCACGACATCGAGGCCGACGACACCGCCTTCCTGCGGATCGAGCCGGCGGGCGAGGGGCCCGTGGTCCTCTGCGCCCTGACCACCACCGCGCCGGAGCAGTCCGCGCCCTGGATCGAGGTCACCGGCTCGGCCGGCAGCCACCGCCTGCTCTACACGGAGGACACCTCCGTGCGCGCCGCGGCGGACGGGACCGCCGCCGAGCTCAGCCACCAGCGGGCCGATCTGCTGGAGAACCTCATCGCTCACGTCCGCGACCGCGAGGTCCCGCTGATCTCCCCGCTGGCCGACACCGGCGCCTTCAGCGCCGTGCTGGAGGCGATCCAGTCCGCCCCGGACCCGACCCCGATCAGCGCCGGATCGGTCATCTGGCACGGCACGGGCGAGGCCGAGCATCCGGTGGTCGAGAACATCGAGCAGACCCTGCTCCGGGCCCTGGAGACCGGCCGCCCCTTCAGCGAGCTCGGCGTCCCCTGGGCCAGCGCAGCAGCCGTGCACACGTGGAGCCCGATCACCGCGGCCGGACCGGCGATGTCCCCCGGCGCCGCGTCCGCCTGACGCCTCCCACCCCCGCCCGGCGTCGGCCCCGTCCGGCGTCGACCCTCGTCCGGAAGTGAACGATGAGCAGCCACACCGTCCAGCAGGTCCTCGACGCCTCGACGCATCCGGACCCGGCCGCCCGGCCCATGATGCGCTGGTGGTGGTTCGGGCCGGACGTCGAGCGCGACGAGATCGATCGCGAGCTGCGTGCCATGGCCGCGGCCGGACTCGGCGGGGCGGAGATCGCGCTGGTGTACCCGCTGCGCCCGGACTCCCCGGAGTATCTCTCCCGCGAGGTGCTCGCCCACGTGCGCCACGCCGCCGAGCGAGCGCGCGAGCTGGGCCTGCGTCTGGACGTGACCCTCGGCAGCGGCTGGTCCTACGGCGGCGCCCACGTCGGCCCCGAGCACGCCTCGAGGCGCCTGCGCTGGGAGCGCCGGGACCTCGGGCCCCAGCCGCTGAGCCGGCAGCTCACGCCGTCCTGGCCCGGCGACGAGCTCGTCTCCGTCCACCTCGGGGACGGATCCCCGCCCGCAGGATGGACTCCCGTGCCCGTCCCGGGCGACCGCCTGGAGATCCCGGCCGGCCGCGGACCCCGCACCGTGCTGATCGCCTGGTCGGAGGTGACCGGGCAGCAGGTCAAGCGCGCCGCGGCGGGCGCCGAGGGACCGGTGGTCGACCACCTCAGCGCTGCTGCCGTGCGCCATCACCTCGACACGGTGGGCGGGGCCGTGCTGGATGCGGTGCCCGCGGAGCTGCTCGGCACCGTCTTCAGCGACAGCCTCGAGGTGTACGAGGCGGGATGGACCGCGGGTCTGCCCGCGCACTTCCGGGACCGACGCGGCTACGACCTGCTGCCCGTGCTGCACCTGCTGCAGGTCGACGGCCCCGGCGCCGCCGAGGTGCGCGAGGACTACGGGCGGACCCTCTCCGAGCTGGTCGAGGAGAACTTCGTGGCGGTGTGCCGGGACTGGGCGGAGGAGCACGGGGTCCGCTTCCGGCTGCAGGGTTACGGAGAACCGCCGATCACCCTCAGCGCCCAGCAGGGCGCCCACCTCATCGAGGGGGAGGGCGCCGGATGGACCGCGCTGACACAGTCCCGCTGGGCCTCCTCCGCCGCTCACCTCGCCCGGCGCGAGGTGGTCTCCAGCGAGGTCTGGACCTGGGCGCACTCCCCGTCCTTCCGCGCCGCGCCGCTGGATCTGCTGGGGGAGGCGCACGAGCACCTGCTGCTGGGGATCACGCACTTCGTGGGGCACGGCTGGCCCTACTCCGCGCCCGACGCGCCGGGTCTGGGCTGGACGTTCTACGCCGCCGGCGCCCTCGACGACCGCAACGCCTGGTGGCCCGCGATGCGCGAGCTCACCGCCCACCTCACCCGGATGTGCGCCGCCCTGCGCCAGGGGGAACCGGGCGCGGACGTCGCGCTGTACCTGCCCTACGCCGACGTCCGGGCCGCCCGCGGCGGCGGCCACGACCTGTGGCGCGCCTGCCGTGCCTACGTGGGGGAGCAGATCCCGGCCGCGATCCGCCGGAGCGGCTATGACCTCGACCTGGTCGACGACGACGCCCTGGCGGGCCTGGACCCGGCCGACTACCCCGTGGTGGTGCTGCCCCGGGTGGGTCGGCTCCCTGCCGCGGCGGCCGCCTGGCTGGACCGGGTGCGCGGGGCCGGCGGCACCGTGCTCGCCGTCGGCTCCCCGGCCTACCCGGCGGGAGTGCAGGTGGCGCTCGCGGACGACGCGGTCGACGACGCGCTGCTCGTCGATCACGCCGCCTTGTCCATGACCGCCGCCACCGGCGCCGCCGAGGGCGTCGGCGAGCCGGCCGTCGAGGGTGCGGAGGAGGCCGGCCTCGGCGCGGCGCTGTCGGCCGTCCTGCCCCCGCCGCTGCGGCTGACCGGCGACGGCGGGGAGGTGGGCACGGTGCGCCGACGTCTCGCTGACGGGGACCTGTATCTCCTGGCCAACACGGGTCCGGCCCGACGCGAGATCGAGGTCGCGGTGAGGGAGCCCCGTGCTGGGCTCGTGCTCCACGACCCGTCCGACGGCAGCACGCGCGCGCTCGCGCCGGACGCCGCCGCCCTGGTCCTGCACCCGTACCAGGCACTGCTCCTGCTCGCCACCGATGACGGGGCGGCACCGGAGGCTGCTCGGAGCCTCGCGGCCGCACCGCACGATGGCGTCCCGCAGGGCCCCGACGTGTCGTCCGGCCCTCTCGCGCTCACGGGCCCCTGGACGGCCCGCCGTCGGTGGGAGGAGCCGACGCCGATCGAGCTGCCGCACCTCCTGACGGGCACGGAGGCCGCCGACCTGCGACCGCTCGTGCTCGAGACGACGGTGACCATCGATCCGGCGACCGCGCGCGGGCCCCTGGTGCTCGATCTCGGGGAGGGCAGAGCCATCACCCGCACCGGCGGAGGCAGCGGATACCGGGCGCTGCTCGAGCCGCCGGTGCGAGAGATCGCGATCCTCGAGGTCGACGGAGAGGAGCTCGGCATCCTGTGGCGACCGCCGTACCGGCTCGATCTCACCGGGAAGCTCCCTGCCGGGACGTCCACGCTGCGCCTGCGGATCCTCGGCACCACGGCCGCGGCCGCCGCCACGGCGGAGCACACCGCGGCTGCGGAGGGCGTCGTGGACGCCGCCCAGGAGGCCTACGGGCGGCGGTTCCAGCAGCAGGAGATCGAGCGGATGCTCGACGGCGTCGCGACCGGTCTGCGCACCGTTCCCGTGCTGCATCGGGGGCCGCGCACCCTCTGAGCGACGCCCTCCCGGCCGGGAGATCCCGGACCGGGGCCACAGAACTGTGCTCTGACCTGCGTGGAAGCCGTCAGGACGAGGTGCGGGGTCGGGTGGGTCGCGGCCTCCCGGCAAGCGCGAACGTGCCCGTTCATCCGCCGACTCGCGCAAGATTGCTCGAATCGTGACCATGTTTCTGGTGTGTACGGGGTCACAATATCGATAGAGTTCCGCCGAGCACCGTCGCTTGTCGTCGAGGAGAGCAATGACCGCTGACGTTCCGACCTCTGCGGCACCCGCAGAGTCCGCCGCTGCCCCCGGAGGGCCCGAGGCGGCCCCTCCGGGGACCGCAGCACCGACGCGCCCCCGCGCATCCCTCGGGCACCGGATCTACCACTCGTTCATCCTGCGTCGGCTGCTGCGCTCGGCCTTCGTGGTCTGGGTGGTCGCCTCCGGCGTGTTCCTGATGGTGCGCCTGCTGCCCGGCAATCCGGTCGACGTCTACATCAACCAGCAGATCGCCCTGTACGGGAAGAGCTACGAGCAGGCCGCCGCCGAGGCCAGCAACTTCTTCCGCTTCGACCCCTCCACCCCGATCTGGCGGCAGTACCTCGACTACCTCTCCGGTCTGCTCCACGGCGACATGGGCACCTCGATCGCGACCCCCGGGGTCACGGTGATGGACAAGATCGCCCAGTACCTCCCGTGGACGCTCTACAGCGTCGGGATCGCCCTGCTGATCTCCATCACCATCGGGTTGATCCTCGGCATGATCATGGCCTACCGCCGCGGCGGGATCATCGACCACGCCGTCTCGATCATCGGCAGCGGCTTCCACGCGATCCCCAACTACCTGCTGGCGATCCTCATCGTGGTGGTCGGAGCAGTGCAGCTGGGCATCATCGACTACACGCGGATGCGCGGCAACGTCACCCCGGGCGTGGACCCCGAGTTCTCCCTCCGCTTCCTCTCCGACATCGGCTACCACGCGACGCTGCCGATCATCACCTACGTCCTGACCACGGTGGGGACCTGGGCGTTGATCATGAAGGCCTCGACCACGCAGATCCTCGGCGAGGACTACGTGACCGTCGCGAAGGCGCGCGGTCTCAAGGAGACCCGCATCCAGTCCAACTACGTCGGCCGCAACGCCCTGCTGCCGCTGATCGCCCAGATCGCCACCCAGGCCGGGTTCATCGTCGGCGGCGCCATCTTCGTCGAGCAGACCTTCTCCTACGAGGGCATCGGCCTGCTGCTGTTCGAGTCGATCAACACCCGCGACTACCCGACGATCCAAGGGGTGCTGCTGGTGGTCACGATCACCGTGGTGCTCGCCAATCTCGCGGCCGACCTCATCAACGCCGCCCTCGATCCCCGGATCCGCCTCGGCGAGGGAGGTGCCGCATGAGCGCCGACGCCCCGCCCGCCACCGCCACCACCGCCCCCGCCGACACCGGGGCACCCGCCCCCGCGGCCGGCAGGAGCTCCGGCACCGGCCCGCTGCGTCGGCTCCTGAACGAGCTGACCCGCAGCGCCTCCGGATTCCTGGGCCTGTGCCTGGTGGTCGCGATCCTGCTGCTGTCCCTGATCGGCCCGCTCGTGGTCGGCACCGACGTCCCCGGCGATGCGAGCCGCGCCTGGGAGGGGCCCAGCAGCCGTCACTGGCTGGGGCTCGAGGGCACCGGCAAGGACACCCTCCACCTGCTGGTGATCGGCGGGCGGACCGTGCTGTTGGTCGGATTCCTCGCGGCCGGCATCACCACCGTGATCGCCGTGGCCATCGGATCGCTCGCCGGTTACTTCGGCGGCCGCTTCGACGCTGCGATGCTCCAGCTGACCGACATCGTCATGACCGTCCCGCAGATCGTCCTGCTCGCCGTCGTCGGCGCCTTCTACAACCTCGACTCGCCGATGCTGCTGGGCATCATCATCGGCGTCCTGAGCTGGCCGGTGCTGATGCGCTCGATCCGGGCACAGGTGCTCTCGCTCAAGGAGCGCGAGTTCGTCGAGGCGGCGCAGCTGCTCGACGTCGGCTGGGTGCGCATCGTGTTCGGGGAGATCGTCCCCAACATGGCCAGCTACATCCTGATCAACTTCATCATCGCGGTCACCAACGCGATCTACGCGATGGTGGGCCTGTACCTGCTGGGCCTGGCCCCGCAGAAGGGCACCAACTGGGGAATCATGATCAACGACGCGTGGACCAAGGGCGCGATGTTCAACCCCGACGCGATGCCGTACATCGTCGCCCCGGTCACCATGATCGTGCTGCTGCAGCTGGGGCTGATCCTGCTGACCCGCACCCTCGAAGAGATCCTCAACCCCCGACTGAGGGACCGCTGATGACCCACTCCACGACGCCCGACGGCTCCGCAGACCCCGCGACGTCGGTTCCCGATGCCCCGGTGCTGTCCGCGCGGGACCTCCAGGTCGCCTACCGCACCGGCAAGAACACCTCCGTGCGCGCTCTGCGCGGGGTGAGCTTCGACCTCTACCCCGAGTCCTCCCTGGCCCTGGTCGGCGAATCCGGCTGCGGCAAGACCACCCTCGGTCTCGCGCTGCTGCGCCTGCTGCCCACCCTCGGCGAGATCACCGGCGGCTCCGTCGCCTTCACCGGTGAGGACGGGCGCAGACGGGACGTGACCTCGATGACCCAGGCCCAGCTGCGGCGATGGCGCTGGTCCGAGGCGGCCATGGTGTTCCAGGGCGCGCAGAACGCCTTCAACCCCGTGCTCACGATCGGCCAGCAGATGGCGGACACCCTCACGGACCACGCCCCCGGGAAGATCGGCCGGCGCGAGATCCTCGAGCGCTCCGCCGAGGCCCTGCGCTCGGTGCGCCTCGAGCCGCGACGGGTGCTGGGGAGCTACCCCCACGAGCTGTCCGGCGGGATGAAGCAGAGAGCGCTGATCGCGGCATCGCTGCTGCTGCGCCCGCGGCTGCTGGTGCTGGACGAGCCCACCACCGCGCTGGACATCCTCACCCAGCGCACCGTGATCGACCTGCTGGCGGAGCTGCGCGCGGAGTACAAGTTCGCGATGATCTTCATCTCGCACGACCTCGCGCTCGCCGCCGAGCTCGCAGACCGGGTGATCACGATGTACGCCGGGACGGTCATCGAGACCGGGTCGACCCGCGACATCTTCTCCGCCCCGAAGCATCCCTACACCTCCAAGCTCATCAACGCCGTCCCGCCGGTCAGCGGGGACCTGCCGGAGCTGGCCTCGATCCCCGGGGCCCCGCCGTCGCTGGCGACCCTGCCTCCCGGCTGCACCTTCGCGCCCCGCTGCGAGCTCGCGACCGACGAGTGCCTGCGGGCCGAGCCCGAGCTGATCCCCCTCACCGAGCGGCCCGCGGACATGACCCATGCGGCGGCCTGCATCCACCACGACCAGGTCCATCACGAACGGAAGGTGATCGCCCGTGCGTGAGCCCGCCCCCGATCCGCTGATCGAGCTCGACCACGCCTCCCAGGTCTTCCGCGTCAAGGGCCGGGACCTGCCGGCCGTCTCCGACGTGTCCCTCGGCGTCGGCGCCGGCGAGGTGCTCTGCCTGGTCGGCGAATCCGGCAGCGGGAAGACCACCGCGGCCCGCCTGGCCGCCGGCCTCGCCTCCCCGAGCTCCGGCACCGTCCGCTTCGAGGGCAAGGACCTGGCCGCGATGACGCGCGCGGATCGCCGACGCTACCGGCGCTCCGTGCAGTACATCCACCAGGACCCCTACGCCTCGCTGAACCCGATCCGCTCCGTGCACAGCACCCTGTCGATCCCGCTGCGTCGCCACGGGCTGGCTCACAACCCGGCGGAGGTCGACCAGCGGGTCGACGAGCTGCTGGAGACGGTCGATCTGACCCCGGCGGAGAGCTACCGCGGGAAGTTCCCCCACCAGCTCTCGGGCGGTCAGCGCCAGCGCGTCTCCGTCGCCCGCGGTCTGACCCTCTCACCGCGGCTGCTGATCGCCGATGAGTCCACCTCGATGCTCGACGTGTCCATCCGGGTGAGCCTGCTGAACATGCTCACCCGGCTGCGCACCGAGGACGGCGTCGGCTTCATCTACATCACCCACGACCTCGCCCTGGCCAAGTACTTCGCCTGGGAGGGCCGGACGGCGGTGATGTACCTGGGCAAGATCGTCGAGGCCGGGCCCACCCCGCAGGTGATCAACGACCCCCAGCACCCCTACACGAAGGCACTGCTGGAGGCCGTGCCCGAGCCGGACCCGGAGAAGGCCCGTCAGAAGAAGTCCGGGGCCGGTCTGCTCAGCGCCGACATCCCCAGCCTCTCCGACCTCCCCAGCGGCTGCACCTTCCACCCGCGGTGCCCGCTGGCCGAGGACCGCTGCCGCGAACGCATCCCGGTGCTGACGCCCTCACCGCAGGCCCCGGCCCAGGACGTGGCCTGCATGGTCGTCACCGACCCGCAGCCGACGGCCGCGGCCGGAGCCGACACCGGAGCCGACACCGGAGCCGGCGGCGACGCCGGCTCGGGCGACCGCGGGGGTGGACGCTCATGATCGACGCCGCCACCCGGGCCCTGCTGTCCCTGGGCTGCTTCGTGGGGGTCGGTGCGGCCCTCATGCTCCCCCTGACCGACGCCGGGACCGGGGAGCGGATCGTGAGCATCCTCGCGCTCCTGCTCGGGATCGGCATCGTCGTCGGTTCCGTTCTCGCACGACGACTCAGCTCCCGACGCCGGCATCGCGACGACGCGATCGCCGATCTCACCGACGATCCGATCGTCACAACCAAGGAGAACCTATGAGCACCAGCTGGAGCCGACGCGACATCCTCAAGGCCGTCGGCCTGACCACCGCCGCCGGAGCAGGCGTCGCGGCCTGCTCGCCCGCCACTCCCGAGGGCGGCGGAGGCGGCGGCGGAGAGGGCAGCGCCAGCACCTTCCACGGCGCCTGGCCCTTCATGCCGCCGCCCGAGGGCCACTTCAACTTCGCCGGTCTGCCCTACGCCGGCGTGCCCACCTCCATCATCGGCGACGGGATCTACCGGGACCTGCTGGTCCCGCCGTCGGCCATGTGGCTGTGGGCGGAGAAGAAGTGGGAGTACCTGATCGCCGAGTCGCATGAGCTCGACACCGAGGGGGGCACCCTCACCGTGACGCTCAAACCGGGCCTGACGTGGTCCGACGGCTCGGACCTCACCTCCCAGGACTACCTGACCACCTTCTACATGCAGTTCATCCAGCGCTCCCCGGCCTGGGACTTCATCACCGGTCTGGAAGCACCCGACGACACCACCGTGGTGATCAACTTCGAGGACCCGCCCGCCGTGCTCGAACGCTACGTGCTCAAGAGCAACATCCTGGCCACCTCCCAGTACGGGAAGTGGGCCGAGCGCGCCAAGGCGATCGTCGACGCCGGCGGCACGATGGACGAGGGCGACGGCGAGGCGCTGGGCACCGAGTTCCAGACCTTCAAGCCCGAGAACGTCGTCGTCTCCGGACCCTACGACTTCGACTACGACACGATCACCAACACCCAGCTGACGCTGGTGCGCAACGAGACCGGCTACGGCGCCGACAAGGTCGTCTTCGACGCCGTGGTCCTCTACGCCGGGGAGACCACCGAGGTCACCTCGCTGGTCCAGTCCGGCGACGTCGACTACGCCACCCACGGCTTCGCCCCGGCCTCCGAGGAGCCCTTCGAGGCGGCCGGATACACGATCCTGCGCCCGCCGGTGTACTCGGGACCCGCGCTGTACCTGAATCAGGACCAGTTCCCGGAGTTCGCCGACGCCCGCACCCGCAGGGCCTTCGCCTACCTCATCGACCGGGAGGTCAACGGCCAGATCTCGCTCGCGGACTCGGGCAAGGCCGTGGTCAACATGGTCGGCTTCTCGGACAACTTCGTCGACGAGTGGCTCACCGACGACGTCAAGGGCAAGATCGACACCTACGAGCAGGACGTCGACAAGGCGACCTCGCTGCTCGAGGAGGCGGGCTGGACCAAGGAGGGAGATGCCTGGTTGACGCCGGAGGGCAAGGCCGCCGCCTACGAGATCCAGTTCCCGCAGACCTATGCGGACTGGTCGGCATCGGGCAAGAACATCGCCGAGCAGCTCTCGGAGTTCGGGATCTCGGTGACCGCCCGCGGGCTGGACGACAAGCAGGCCCCGATCGACATCGACAAGGGCGACTTCCAGATGGCGATCCAGGCCTGGGGCTCCTCGACCCACCCCCACCCGCACTTCTCCTTCGTCACGGACCTGTTCGTGCACAACATCCCGATCGCCAAGAACCAGGGCGGCAAGGGCTACGCCTTCCCGCTGCAGAACGTGGAGACCTCCGCGGGGACCGTGAACCTGGAGGAGCTGGTGACCAAGTCCGGTCAGGGCCTGGACGTCGAGGAGCAGAAGAAGAACGTGTCCGTCGTGGCGCTGGCCTTCAACGAGCTGCTGCCGATCATCCCGATCTTCGAGCGGTACGGGAACAACCCGGCGCTGGAAGGCGTCCGGGTCCAGGGCTTCCCGGAGCCGGGCGACCCGATCCTGGAGAACGCCCCGTACGCGGACAACTTCGTGACGCTGGAGATGTTCCGCGGGACGATCACGCCCGTCGAGGAGTGAGGCGGCGGCGGTGACGGCCCGCGCTGAGCGCTCCCGCACGGCGCGGGGTCGCGTTCAGCGGGGTGGCAGGCTGCAGGCGATCCCCCGGGGCACTGCGCCCCGGGGGACGGCCCGTGAGCGATGAGCCGCTGACGTCCCCTGGAGGGAGGTCAGCGGCTCGTCACTGCCCAGCAGCCGGTGCTGCTCAGCGCTCCGGCTGCATGCCGGTGAGGATCTCGAGCATCTCGTCAGCCACCGCGGAGGTCGAGCGCTCCTCGAACAGCGACTCCTCCGCCAGGCGCGTGTACTGATCGCCGAAGCCGACGCCGCTGGCGGGCGTGACCACGGGCGGCGTGACGACCTCCTCCTGCATCTCCTGTGCGAAGTCCAGCGAGATCAGCGCGTTCTCGCTCAGCAGCGGACGCACCGCCTCCTGGATCGCGGGGAAGGCGGGGATGCCGCGCTCGATCTTCAGCTTCTCGGCCGCCGCCTCGTCGGTGAGCAGGAAGTTCGTCAGCTCCGCCGCGGCGGCGGTGTCGGCCGTCTTCGCGCTGAGAGACCAGTACATCGACGCCTTGTTGACCATCTTCGACTCCCCGCTGGTGCGCGCCGGCATGCGCAGCAGCTGGAGGGGGTCGCCGGTGGAATCCTGGAAGGTGAGGATCTGGGAGCTCGGCACCTGCTGGAAGACGCATCCGCGGGTGGCGAACAGACCCTGCTCGAGGCTCGCCGAGGAGTTCTCGATCTGTGCTCCCGCCTCCAGGGCCGCCCCGGAGCCGGCCAGCTCGCGACTGAACTCCAGCAGCGAGACGATGGTGTCCTTGGTGACGAGCTCCTCGTCCTCGCGGGGGAAGAGCTGCTGGTCGCCGCTCTGGCGGGCCCAGGCGGCCAGGTCCCCGGCACCGAGGCCGAAGCCGCTGGTGCCCAGGACGCCCTTCCCGGAGGACGTTCCCCATTCGGTGATCTCCTGGCACAGGGCGTGGAAGTCCTCCCAGGTCCACGTGGTGTCGTCGGGCAGATCGATCCCGGCCTCCTCGAGCAGCGCCGGGTTCATGCCGGTCGCGTAGAGGTTGAAACCGTTCGGGGCGCCCACCAGGGTGCCGTCGGCCAGGCGCCCGGTCTCGAGGATCGCCTCGTCCATCGCGGAGAGGTCGAGGACGTCGGAGACGGTCTCGAGGTCGAGCAGCGAGCCCTCGGTGCCGTAGGAGTCGATGTAGGCCTCGTCCATCTGGATGATGTCCGGCGCGCTGCCGCCGGCGGTCTGGGTGGCGAGCTTGTCCCAGTAGCCCGACCATTCGCTGTACTCCGGGGAGATCTCCTGGTCCGGATGGTCCTGGGAATACATGTCCAGGACGTCCTGGGTGATGCCGGCGCGCAGGTCACCGCCCCACCAGTAGACCCGGAGAGCCCCGCCGCCGGAGCCCCCGGCGTTGGGGCCGCAGGAGGCCAGGGCGGGGGCCGCCCCGGCGGCGGCCAGCAGGGCGAGGGCGGTGCGGCGAGAGAGCAAGGGGTTCTCCTGGATGTTCACGTGAGAATTTCGAGGTCGACGGATCGGATTCCGAGGTTCCGGGGCTCCGGATGGACAGTCTCGTCTCGGCGACCTCACCGGTCAAGCGCTTTCCACGGTTTCCGTCCCGCGATGGTGCGCCTGACGTCCCCAGGGGGAAGCCCGGTGCACGATCGCGGGAGGCGGCCGTGATCCGCTCGTCCGGCCATGAGCCGCGCCGGTCAGAAGACGTGCGTCCCGGGGCCGATGCTGCGGGTCGACCCGTCGGGCAGCACCAGGTCCGCCTCGACGCCCTCGGGGATCGTGGCGGAACCGTGGAGCCCGTCGGCCCCGTCGCCCGGCTGTTCCCAGGTGACCTCGATGCGGCCGGCCGCGGAGTCGTAGGCCCCCTTCGCCCAGTCGATGCCGGGGCCCGGGGTGGGCTGGATGCGCACGCGCCGATAGCCCGGGGCGGCGGGACGGATGCCGAGGACGACCTGGTAGATCCAGTCGGCGACAGCGCCCAGGGCGTAGTGGTTGAAGCTGGTCATCTCGCCGGGATTGATGGAGCCGTCCGGCAGCATCGAGTCCCAGCGCTCCCAGATGGTGGTCGCGCCCATGGAGACCGGGTAGAGCCAGGAGGGGTTCCCCTCCTCGAGCAGCAGGCGGTAGGCGTCCTGGACATGCCCCGTCTCCGACAGCGCCCACGTCACGAACGGCGTGCCCGCGAAACCGGTGGAGACGCGGTAGCCCGCCTCGGCCACCACCTCCGCCAGGCGCTCGGCGGACTGCGGCCGGGTCTCCGCATCGAGCAGATCGAAGGTGATGGCCAGCGCATACACCGTCGCGCAGTCCGAGACGATGCGACCGTCGCGGCTCACGTAGGCATCGGTGAAGGCGCCCAGGGTGCGATCGGCGAGGTCCTGCCAGCGTCGGGCGTCCTCGTCCTCACCGATCAGGCGGGCGGTCTCGGCGGCGAAGCGCGCCGAGCGGATCAGGCAGGCGGTGGCGACCACGCCCTTGTCGGCCTTCGCATCAGCGGGATCGTGCGGGGAGGCATCCGGATCGAGCCAGTCGGCGAACTGAAATCCGGTGTCCCACAGACCGCTGGGGGACAGGGCGCGCTCGACGGACTCCAGGTGCAGCACCATGGCGGGATAGTGCTCGCGCAGCCGTTCCAGGTCCCCATAGGCGTTCCACAGCGCCTCGGCGACCCACACGGCGGCATCGCCCCAGATCGCGGTGGGGACCTCGGCGGATTCCTCGGCGAAGGGGTCGTCGCCGTTCTTGCGCAGCTTGAGGACGTCCGGCACCACGAAGGGGACGAAGCTCAGCGGCGGCAGGCTCGCCTCGGCGTGCACGTCCAGCAGCCAGTTGTGCAGGAAGTCGGAGACGTCGAACTGGAAGGCGGCGGTGGCGGCGTATGCGGCGATGTCCCCGGTCCAGCCCAGACGCTCATCACGCTGGGGGCAGTCGGTCGGGACGGCCAGGAAGTTGCCGCGCTGGGACCAGACCGAGTTGCTCACCAGCTGGTTCACCCCGGGATGAGAGGACTCGAACCACCCGGTGCGGCGGATCTCGGAGTGGACCACGACGGCCTCGATGTCCTCGGCCGTGAGCTCGCCGGGCCACCCGGTGACCTCGGCGTAGCGGAAGCCGTGGAAGGTGAAGGTCGGTTCGAAGGTCTCGCCCGTCGGGTCCCCGGACAGGGTCAGCCGGTCGGTGGCCTGCGCCGAGCGCAGCGGGCGGGTGCCGAGCTCCTCGTGCTCGAGCACCTCGGCGTGACGCAGGATGATCTCGGTGCCCGCGGGCCCGGTGGCCGTGCAGCGCAGCCAGCCCACCAGGTTCTGGCCGAAATCCAGCAGCGTGGCGCCCGACGGGGAGGTCCAGATCGACTCCGGCCGACGAGTTTCGTGGCGGGTGATCAGCGGGGAGGTCTGCTCGATGAGGGTGGAGCGGTCGATCTGTGCGGTGCGGACCGGGCGTGGTGCGCCGGAGTCGAGGCGACGGTCCTCGTGCTGGCCGTCGTAGATCGTCGCGAAGGTGATCGGCGAATCGGTGGCGGTCCAGGAGGCGTCGGTGACGACCTGCTGGCTCGAGCCGTCCTCGTAGGTGATCATCAGCGCGGCGAGGAAGGCTCCCTGCTCGCCGTAGTTCGCCTCGGCATCGGTGAAGCCGAAGTCGCCGTTCCACCAGCCGCGGCCCAGCACCGCTGCGAGGTGCAGTTCTGCGCCCGCCGTGCGGACCAGCTCGGTCACGTCGAATCGCTGGACCTGCAGTCGGGACTCGTACACGGTCCAGCCCGGGTTCAGCACCGAATCGGTGACCGGGTGGCCGTCGATCGAGGCCTCGTAGATGCCGTGGGCGGTGGCCAGCAGTTCGGCGTGGGCGACGGTGGTGGGGGACCGGTCGAGCGCTGCCCGGGTGGCGAGGACGGGGGCGCGACCGTCGGCCGGGTCGGCGGTGATCGCCTGGGCACCTCGCAGGGCCTCGGCGACGGGAGTCGAGGCGGTGTCGGCCGCGGCGGTGGTGGTGCTCGTGGCGGCAGGGGTCGCCGCAGTGGTGGCGGTGTTAGGGGCGCTCATGGGTCACCTCTCGGTCGGGGCGTACGGGGTGGTGGGGGAGAACTGGGCGGGAGGGGCGGCGTCGGGAGTGTGCTCGGCGACGGACTCGGGTCCCTCCGGGACCTCGCGTGCCTCCTCGGCGAAGGCGTCGAACCGGGGCCGACGGAAGCCGGCCCAGCCGCAGACGAGGCCGACGGCGACCACCAGCGCGATCAGTCCGTAGGCCAGTCCGGGAGTGTGCATCAGAGCGGGCGTGACCAGGGCGACGCCGGCAGCGACGACCCGCGCCACCGCGATGACGGCGCCCTGGACGCTCGAGCGCAGCAGCGTCGGGAACGACTCCTGGGACCACACCTTCATGATGGCCTCGAAGGCGAAGGCGCCGCCGACGGCGTTGAAGAAGCTCAGGGCGATCCAGGGCACCAGGCCGAAGCCGAGGACGACAGGGATCAGGTAGGAGCCGGCCAGGAGCACGGCGCCGATGAGATAGCAGGTCATGCGCCACCGCGTGTCGACGATCCGCATGAACACGAGAGCACCCAGCATGCCCACGCCGAGCATCACGATGCCCAGCAGGGACTGGGCGCTCACGGAGATCCCTACGACGTTCACGCCGATGTAGGTGCCGAACTGCCCCCCGGTGTTGGCGCCGATGTTGGTCAGCGTGTAGAACCCGATCAGAGCCAGGAAAGGCACCAGGAGGGTCCGTCGGCGCAGGACGTCTCGCAGGTCGGTGCTGCGCGCGCGGAGCGTGGCGGCCCCGGCGGTCCGTTCGTGATCGGCCTGCGCCCAGGTGGCCGACTCCGGAATGCTGACGCGTGCGATCAGCACGGCCAGCGCGACCAGGCCGATGTGGGCGAACATGATCTGTCCGCCCAGCTGCCCCCGCCCGCCGGCGATGATCCCGAAGACGTTCGCGCCGATGATCCCGGCGAACCAGAGGATCTGGGAGAAGCCGACGAGGCGGCCACGGTTGTGGTCCGACGCCGCCTCGGAGATCGAGGCCAGGGAGACCGGCAGGTCCGCCCCCGAGCCGAGGCCGACGAGGATCATGCCGACCAGCAGCAGCGAGAAGCCGGGGGCGAGGACCAGCAGGATCGCGCCCAGCAGGATCATCCCCATGGTGGCCAGGAAGACGGCGCGCCGTCCGTAACGGTCTCCGAGGCGGCCGCCGCTGAGGGCGCCGATCGCGATGCTCAGCGTGAGCGCGGCCGAGAGGAGGCCGATCTGACCCTCGGTGATGCCGATCGAATGCTGGTAGAGCACGAGGGCGGTGCCGGAGCTGACGATGGCCGCCGCATCGAGATAGGAGGCCATGCCGCAGACGATGGCCACCCACCAGGGGCTGGGCACCGCCCGTCGGGTCCCGGTCGGATGCATGTGTTCTCCTTCGAACGTGGTGGACGGCTCGAGAGGCGCTGCTCTCACGGAGCCTGTTCGGTCCGATTGTTGAAACGACTCAGCCGTAGCACCCCGTGACGCTAGCAAGGCTCCTCGGCTCCCCACAACCCCTTCCCCGCCCCGAGGGAGATTCTCCGTCCCGGGTCGAGGAGGGCGGGTTTACACGTTTCAAGACGTCGGCCTACACTCCGGACATCTCCGCGTCGAGGCTCGGAAGGCCTGCGTCCGGGGAACCATGATCGAAGGAGATCGCCCGATGCCCACCCGTCGCACAGCTCTCGCCCTCCCGGTGGCGCTCGCCGCCCTGGCCCCGCTCGCCGCCTGCGGCCCGAATGCTTCCGGCGGCGGCGGTGGTGGTTCCGGCTCCTCATCGCTGCGTTTCGCCTGGTGGGGAAATGCCGCGCGTGACGAGCTCACGCGCGCCGCTCTCGACGCCTACGAGGACGTGGCCCCGGACCTGACGATCTCCGCGGAGCCGGGGGACTGGAGCGGCTACTGGGACAAGCTCGCCACCCAGGTCGCCGGTGGCGATTGCCCTGACGTGATCCAGATGGACGAGGGCTACCTCGCCGAGTACGCCAGCCGGGAGATCCTGATCGATCTGTCCACGACCGACATCGAGACCTCGGCCTTCGACCAGGCGGCGCTGGACGCCGGCAGGATCGACGGGAGCCTGTTCGCCCTGAACGCCGGGATCAACGCCCCGGTGCTGCTGGCCAATCCCGACGTGTTCGCGGCTGCGGGGGTCGACCTGCCCGATGACACCACGTGGACCTGGGACGACCTCGTCGACATCGGCTCCAGGATCTCCGAGGGCACTCCCGAAGGCACGTACGGCGTCCAGCAGTTCGGCGCCGCGGGTGGACCTCCGTTGACCGTCTACCTGCGTCAGCTCGGGGCGGAGCGCTTCGGCCCCGAGGGGGTCGGGTACACCGCCGAGCAGCTGCAGAGCTGGATGGAGTTCGTGCTGAGGCTCCAGGACACCGGCGCCGCCCCGCCCACCTCGGTGGCGGTCGAGGATGCGGCGCAGTCCGTCGACCAGACCCTGTTCGCCGTGGGCAGATGCGGTCTCCAGGCGCAATGGTCGAACCAGGTGGTCACCTTCGACGACTCGCTGGACGGCAGGAGCGTCATCCTGAGGATGCCGTCGATGACGGGCAGGGTCGCCGACGTGAAGCTCTGGTACAAGGCCTCGATGTACTTCTCCATCGCCTCCACCTCCGGCCATCAGGCGGATGCGGCGGCCTTCGTCGACTGGTTGGTCAACAGCACGGATGCGGGGAAGATCCTGCTCGCGGAGCGCGGGGTGCCCGCGAACCTCGAGGTGCGAGAGGCGATCCTCCCCGAGCTCAGCGACTCCGACCTCAAGGCCGTCGACTTCATCGAGGCGATCGCGGGGGAGCTGGGCGACCCGCCGCCGATCACCCCACCCGGCGGGGGCGCGGTCGACGACGCCCTCGCCCGGCATGTCGAGGACGTCCTGTTCGGCAGCGCGGATCCTGCCGCGGCCAGCGCTGCGGTGATCGACGAAGCACCGGGTCTGCTGGGCTGAGGCCGCCGCGATACAGTCGCGGCATCGAGGTTCCGGGTCCGCCGCCCGGGACCGGTCCGTCGGCCAGGAGGGGGTGCGCATGGCAGGGCACCATGTCGTGAGCATGAAGGACGTCGCGCGACGGGCCGAGGTCTCGGTCGGCACCGTCTCCAACGTGCTGAACCGTCCCGACATCGTCTCCGGGGACCGCCGGGTGCGGGTCGAGGCGGCGATCGCCGAGCTCGGGTACGTGCGCAACGATGCCGCCCGGCAGCTCAAGCTCGGCCAGTCCCGCACCGTCGGCGCGATCGTCCTGGACTCGGCGAACCCCTTCTACGGCCAGCTGGTCGGCGGCATCGAGGCGGCCGCGGAGGCCTCCTCCCTCGCTGTCATCGCCGGCAGCACCGGCAATCGTGAACAGCGCGAGCGACTCTACCTCTCGCTGTTCGAGGAGCAGCGGGTGCGCGGGATCCTGCTGGCCTCCGCGGGCGGCACCGAGGACCTGATCGCGGGCATCCGCGGTCGCGGCACTCCCGTCGTGCTCGCGGAGAGCGCGCGGGATGCCACCGGCGGCTCCTCGGTGAGCGTCGACGACATCGCCGGGGGCGAGATCGCCGTGCGCCATCTCGCTGCCCAGGGCCGCCGACGCATCGGCGTCGTCACGGCGCGGCAGGACCTCCGGCAGGTCGCGGACCGTCTGCACGGGGCCCGCCGGGCGGCGGCCGACGTCGGCGTCGAGGTCGAGGTGCTCGAGGCCGAGGATCTCACCGTGCTGGCCGGCCGCACTGCCGGCAAGGCGGTCGTGGCGCGTTCGAGCACCGAGCGTCCCGATGCCGTGTTCTGCGTGAACGATCTGCTCGCGGTCGGCGTGCTGCAGGCCTTCGCCTTCCGTCACCAGATCGCGGTCCCCGACGAGATCGCACTGGTCGGCTACGACGACATCGCCTTCGCGCGCTCGACCGTGGTGCCGCTGACCTCTGTGGCCCAGCCCGCGGATCTCATGGGCCGCACCGCGCTGGCCCTGCTGGAGGAGGAGATCGCCCACCGCGATGCCGCGCCGCGGCACGTGAGCTTCACCCCGACGCTGGTCGAGCGGGAGTCGACGATCGGCTGAGGTCGAGCGGGAGTCGACGATCGGCTGGGGCCGAGCGGGGAGTCGACGATGGGCGGAGGCGCCGGGCGACGCCCTCCGTGGCGCGCGCACTCCGACGCATCAGGGTCCGCATCCGGCGGCACCCCCACGAGGTGCTGGCGAATGATGTGCCGCTGGTTTCCGTCCGTGGACGCCAGCGGCACATCACTGCGTGGTCATCGTGGTGGGCGCGGCACCGACGGCGCCGCCTCAGCCCTGTGTGGCCTCGTACTGCCGGGCCTGGCGGCGGATGCCGGCGAAGCGGAACGGGCCCTGCGTCACCCGGGGCGTCTCGAGGTCGGTCACGCTGGCGTGCTCGGCGGCGTGCAGCTCGCGGTACTCGCTCAGCGACAGCGGGATGCGGGCGGCCAGCTCCGCGGTGACGGCCGCGCGGCGCCGCTGCTCCTGGTAGCCGGGCTGGACGATGCCGGTGAAGAACTCCCCGACCGCCCCCGAGCCGTAGCTGAACAGGCCGATGCGCTGCCCTGCCAGGTCGTCGTCGTGGTCCAGGAGTGCGGCGAGCCCTGCGTACAGCGACGCGGTGTAGGTGTTGCCGAGCTCGCGGTTGTAGGTGAAGGTCGCCTCCTGCAGCTCGTCGCCGAGCTCGACCCCGGTGTGCTGGGCCAGCCCCTTCAGGGCCTTGCGCGCCATCTTGGTGAACGGCTGGTGGAAGCAGAAGCGGTCGATCTGCTCGGCCCCGACGCCGCCGCCGGCGGTGAAGTCGTCCCATGCTGTGGTCAGCGCCCCGAGGTAGGCGGTCAGCGACAGCCGCCCGTCGACCACCGCGGTGGTGGAGTCGTTGGGCCGCCAGAAGTCGTCGACGTCGCGGGCGGCCACGCCGGAGACGGGCTCGATCGCGAGCTGGGCGGGGTCGGCGCTGACCAGCATCGCCACCGCGCCGGCGCCCTGGGTGGGCTCCCCGGGGGTGTCGAGCTCGTAGCGGGCCACGTCGCTGGCGATGACCAGCACGCGCTCCTGCGGGTTCCGCGCGACGATGCCGAGCGCGGACTGCAGCGCGGCGGTGGCGCCGTAGCAGGCCTGCTTGAACTCGGCCACGCGCATGGTGCGGGGAAGCCCCAGCAGCTCGTGGACGAACAGCCCCGCCGACTTCGACTGGTCCACGCCCGATTCGGTCGCGAACAGCACGGTGCGGATCCCCTCGGTGCCATGACGCTCCAGCAGGGGCTGCGCTGCGGCGGCGCCCATGGTCACGATGTCCTCGTCAGCGGCCGGGAAGCTCATCCGGTCCTGGCCGAGTCCGATCTGGTACTTCGCGGGGTCCACGCCCGTGGCCTCGGCCAGCTCCGCGAGGTCGACGACGTGGTGCGCCGTCGCCACCGCGAGGTCATGGATTCCGATCGACATCAGGCGTCACCCCTTGCGGCTCGTCGTTCCATGGCGACGTGCGCCGCCATCAGCTCTCCTGGATTGGTCTGCGCCGCCAGCAGCGACAGCTCTCCGCACAGGACCGTGGCGGCGGTGATCGCGGCCAGCCGGTTCGCGTTCTCCCCGTCGGCCCGCTCCTCCCGGCAGCCCAGGCGCTCCAGGGCCTCCTCGACCTCGGGGAGGTTCTTCCCGTTGCCCACGGTCCCGACGATCAGATGCGGCAGCGAGCAGGAGAAGTACAGCCCCTCCTCGCGCTCCTCGGCGAAGGTGATGCCCTGGGAGCCCTCGACGATGTTCGCCGCGTCCTGGCCGGTGGCCAGGTAGATCGCCAGCAGCATGTTCGCGTAGTGGGCGTTGGCCGAGCGCAGGGACCCGGCGACGGTCCCGCCGACGAGGTTCTTGCGCACCACCAGGTCGACCATCTGTGCCGCGCTGGTGCGCAGCCGCTGCTCGAGGACGTCGTGCGGGATGAGGATGTCGGCGACGACGCGACGGCCCCGGCCCAGGTCGCCGTTGACGGCGCTGGGCTTCTTGTCGGTGCAGTAGTTGCCGGAGACGGAGCCGTACTCGAGTCCCAGGTCCCAGGACAGGATCGTCTCCATCAGGGCCTCGGCGGCCTTGGTGACCATGTTGTGCCCAGAGGCGTCGCCGGTGGTCAGGGCGAAGCGGACGAACAGCAGGTTGCCGACGATCTCGGTGTGCAGGTCGATGAGGCGGGCGAAGCGGCTGCTCGCCTCGACGGTCGCCTGCAGCTGATCGAGGCGTTCGTGCAGGACCCGGTCGGCGGCGTGCGCGACGGCGGCATCGGGAGCGACGAACAGGCTGGAGCGGGCCATGCGGGCATCGATCAGGGTGGCGGTGATGCCGCCCTCGACGAGGCGGGAGACCTTGGCGCCGCGTCCCACCGAGGGCCACAGCGGGCTCTCGTAGGTGGCCAGCGGCACCTCGATCTCGCCGGTGGCGGCATTGCCGCTGATGCGGATCGGGCCGACCCAGCGGGTGGGCACCGGGGTGGCGTGGGGGGCGGTGCGTTCGCTCATGTCCTCGTCCTGGGTCGGGACGGCGGAGCCGTCGGGGTTCTCGGATCGGTCCGCGCCGACGTGTCCGGGTCGGCGACCGGCTCGGCACCCTGGCGCTCGCGGCGGGCGTAGCGGGCGGCGTCGAGACCGGTGAGCTCGCAGAACTCCCGCACCCGCCCGCGCAGCAGCAGGTCGGTCCGGGTGAGCTCGGCGGGGGTCCTGGCGCCGAACAGCGCCATCAGCTCCCTCAGCTGGGACAGCCAGCCACGGATCACGGCGGTCGCGTGCTCGGCGTCCCCGTCGTAGGCGGGCTTGAGGAAGGCGCCGGCCACCCCCGCGGCCCGGGCCCCCAGGGCGAGGGTCTTGACCACGTCCAGCGGAGTGCGCACCCCGCCGGAGGCCAGCAGCACCGGCGCCGGGCTCGGGGCGTCCAGCAGGCAGGTCACGGCGGACTGGCCGTGCCCGGCCAGGAACGAGTAGTCCTCCCCGGGGCGGCGCGAGTTCTCGATGCGTGCGAAGTCGGTGCCGCCGACGCCGCTGACGTCGGCGATCTGCACGCCCATCTCCTGCAGGCGGGTCAGCGTGCGGCGGCTGAGGCCGAAGCCGACCTCCTTGACCAGCACGGGCACGGGGGAGGCGGCGACCACGGCCTCCAGGGCCCGCGGCCAGCGGGAGAAGTCGCGGGTGCCCTCGGGCATCACCGTCTCCTGGACGGCGTTGAGGTGGATCTGCAGGGCATCGGCCTCGAGCAGGTCCACGGCGCGCCGGGCCTCCTCGGCACTGCGCCCGATGCCGAGGTTGGCCATCACGAAGCCGTCGGGATTCTCCTCGCGGATCACGCGGAAGCCGGGTGCGGTGGACGGATCGTCCAGGGCGATGCCCACGGAGCCCGAGGCCATCGCGATGCCGGTCTCGCGGGCGGCGATCGCCAGGGCGCGGTTGACGCTGGCGGTGCGGTCGGTGCCGCCGGTCATGCCGTTGATGTAGACCGGGGCGCTCCAGGCCCGATCCAGGACCTCGACGTCCAGGCGCACCTGCTCGGCGTCGAGCCCGTCGAGCGCGTGATGGAGGATCTGGACGTCGTCGAAGTCGTTGCGGAGCGCCGGGGCGGTCTGCTGGTCGTGGGCGAGGCGCAGATGGTCGTCCTTGCGGCGCCCGCTCGGGGAGGCGGTCTCACTCATCGGCGCTCCCCGGAAGGTGCTGGACCGACATGTCCAGGCGCCGGATGTCCTGGGCCTCCCAGGCGGACAGCAGCCTCTGCAGCGGGACGTCGGTGGGGGCCAGGACGATGCCGCAGTCCCCGCCGCCGGCGCCGGAGGGCTTGCCGGCGGTGCCGTGCCGTTCGGCGAGGTCGCACAGCAGGCGCAGCTCGTCGGTCTCGATGCGGATCCCGCTGGTCTCGCCGAGCCGCTGCAGCAGGCGCCGGGCCCGGCCGATGACGTCCAGGGCGCGGCGGCCGTCGTCGGCCCGCAGGCTCGCGACCAGGGCGTCGACGCAGTCGCGGCTCTCGTCCACGAAGCTCTCGTAGGGGCTGGCGGTGCGTCCGCTGGGCGGTCGCACCCCGCCGACCAGGCGCTCGGTGGAGGCGGGGGAGCCGGTCCAGCCCACCAGCAGCTCCAGTGACGAGGGGTCGGGCAGACGGTCCACCCGGTGCGGGGACCAGCCGGGGGAGGTCAGCGCCTTGGTCACGCCGTGGCGCTCCAGCGACTCGCGCAGGGTGACCCGGTCGGGGGCCGAGTAGCGGATCCAGCCGCCGTAGGTCGAGGCGGCCACGTCCCCGCCGGAGGCGTTGGGGGCGACCGTGATGGTCGACAGCAGGGCCAGGCGGAACCGCTCGGTGCGGCTCAGACCGAGGTCGTAGAACTCGTCGAGGGCGGCCACCACGGCGACGGTGACGGCGGCGGAGGAGCCCAGGCCGAACTTGCGGCCCGAGGAGTCGTCGAGGTCCGACTCGATGTGCAGGTCGAAGTAATGGGCGGGCAGTCCGCGCTCGTCGCGCAGCCGCTCCATCAGCGTGATCGCGCTGACCACGTAGTCGTAGGGCTGGTGCTCCACGACGATGTTCACGGAGTGCTCGGGGCCCTCCGCACGGGTCCACACCACCGGGGCCTGCCCGTACTCGCGCGAGTGCACGCGGCCGACGTCGTCGCTGGGGGCCAGGTGGACCGTCAGGAAACGATCGACGGCGATGAGGACGGCGGGCTCGCCCGGTTCGACGACGGCGTATTCGCCGGCGATGAAGAGCTTGCCCGGTGCGCGGGTGACGATCATGCGCTCTCCTCGGTGGGGATCAGGTGGGCGCCGGGGCCGGCCCCGACGATGCGGACGTCGCCATGGTCGGCGAGGTGCTCGGCCACGGCCTCGGCCTCGGCGGGGCGGCTGATCACCACGACGTTGGGGCCGGCATCGGCCGTGGCGTACGCCTCGATGCCGCGGGTGCGCAGCTGCTCGACGGCGTCGAACACGGCGACGGAGGTGGAGCGCAGGTACCGGATCGGCGGCTCGCAGGCCTCGATCGCGGCGTGCATGCGCAGCGCGTTGGACTCGGTGATCTCACCGACGCGGGTGAAGTCCCCGGCGCGGCAGGCCGCGGACATCTCCTCGAGGCTGCGGGCGGTCGAGTCGACCCAGCCGGAGTAGTACGGGGAGGTGGCCGCGGTACGGCGCATCCCCTCGCGGCTGGAGACCTTCTTCTGTCCCGGATCGACGGTCACGATGACCATGGACATCTCCGGGCCCTCGATCGGCTCGGCGAAGGAGGAGGCGTCGTCGTCCCCGGCGTGCCAGATCCCCAGGCCGGCCACCAGCGAGCGGGTCGCCGAGCCGGAGCCGCGCCGCGCCAGGCGGCTGAGCTCGGTGCGGTCGAGGTCGAGGCCGTAGGCGGCGGCCGCGGCGACGGCGAGAGCGGCGAAGCCCGAGGCGGAGGAGGCCAGACCCGCCCCGGTGGGAGCCTCGTTGCGGGAATCGACCACGGCATGGGCGGAGGAGTCGGCGCGCGCGGCGGAACCGGCACGGGCACGGACCAGGTCGAGGAAGCGGGTGACCTGCACGGTCTGCCCCGGCGTGGCGGCGGCGCCGCCCAGGACGAAGCGATCCTCGGTGGCCGAGGGGTCGAGGGAGACCGTGGTGGTGGTGGCGTAGGCGTCCAGCGTGAGCGAGAGGCTGCCGGCAGCGGGCAGCATGAGCTCCTCGTCCCGCTTGCCCCAGTACTTCACCAGCGCGATGTTGGGGTGCGCGCGTGCTGTCGCCGTGGTCATGCCGTCTCTCCGATCACCGTGGTCCACACCTGTGCCGCTCCGGCCTCCTCGAGCGCACGGGAGAGCTGCCCGGCCTCGGCCGCGGACGGGGCGAGGGCGATGATGCACCCTCCCTGACCGCCGCCGGTGAGCTTGGCGCCGGGGGAGCCGGCGGCATGCGCCGCCTGGACGAGGGTATCCAGCTCGGGGTTGCTCACACCGAGCTCGCGCAGCAGTTCGTGGGCGCTGCGCAGGCGAAAGCCCAGCTCCGCGGCGTCCCCGGTGGCCAGGTCCGTGACGGATCCCTCGGCCAGCTCGCCGAGACGGGCGATCGCGGCGTCGGTCGCCAGCGGTTCGCGCTCGCGCAGGGCACGGACGGAGGCCACGGCCGTCGAGGTCGCACCCGGTCGCCCGGTATCGGCGATCACGAGGCTGAAGGAGGATCCGACGGGCAGGGACTGGAAGGCGCCCAGCTCGAAGCGGATCGGTGCCGCGGAGACGACGGTGCGGGCATCGATGCCGCTGGGGGTGCCGTGGGCGGCGCGCTCGGCTTCCTGGATGAGCTCATGCTCCTCGGGGACCGAGAGGGTGATGCCGGCGGCGTCCGCGACGGCCCGCACGATCGCGGCGGCGATCGCGGCGCTGGAGCCGAGGCCGCGAGCGATCGGCAGGGTGGACTCGGTGAGCAGCTCGAGACCCTCCCGGGGGAGGCCGACGTGGGCTGCCGCCGCCCTCCAGGCGGCCTGCACGGGCGCGAGGCGCGAGGGGGCGTCGGAGGCCGTGCCCCGATAGAGGGCGCTGCTGATCAGGGAGCCGGCCGCGGGCCGCAGGGTCGCCGTCGAGGTGAGCGTGCTGACCGGTACCGCGATGGCGGGCGTGCCGTAGACGACCGAGTGCTCCCCCAGCAGGATCGCCTTCGCGTGAGCGCGCCCCGTGCCGAGGACGGCAGGGGCGTGCACCGGGGCGGGAGGATGTGAGGTCAATCGAACTCGGGAACCTGTCTCGTGAGTGCGTCAGGTGCAATGCGTCAGCAGAACTTCAACGGCCCAAGATATCTGCGCCATGACCAGCATGGAGCATGAATGTGCTCGGTGCGATACGTCCCGGGCGATCCACACGGGACTCTCACGAATCGTCCACCCTGGGAGGACGGTGACGAGGCGGGGGCGCACCGTATGCCCTGTACGTCGCTTCTGCGGTGGGCGTGACCGGACGGTGATGTGCGGCCCGTCGCACTCCTCGTGGTCCCCGCGGCACCGGAGTCGCGGGTCGCCCGCAGCTCGTCGCCTGAGGCGTCCTCACCGCGGCGGAGGGCGGAAGGTCTCCAGCTCGACGCTGGCGCGCACCAGCTCGCGGATCGATCCGCGATCCGCGGGAACGGCCCCGAGCGCGGCGGCCTGCAGCGCGAGGTTGCCCAGCGCCGTCGCCTCCATCGGACCGGCGACGACCTCGATCCCCAGCGCGTCCGCGGTGAGCCGGTTCAGCAGGGCGTTGCGGCTGCCGCCGCCGACGACGTGCAGCCGGTCGGGTTTCGGCACGCCCGCGATCCGGCAGGCGGTGGCCAGCTGATCGCGGTACGTCAGGGCGAGGGATTCGAGGATGCAGCGCACCACCTGCGCGGGGGTGGTGAGAGCGGGGGCGTCCGGCAGCGGACCTGAGACGGCGGAGCTTTCGGTCGGTCTCTCCGGGGCTGGGTCAGCGGGGTTGGCGAGGCCGCCGGGGCCGGCAGGGTCGGTCGGATCGGGCGGATCGGCGCGGTCGGCACGGACGGGTCGCGCGGCGGCGATCACCCGATCGGCCATCCCTCCCGGGGCCAGGAACTGCGGATCGGTGGGGTCGATCAGCGCGCGGGCGGGCGGTTCGGCGGCGGCCGCCGTCAGCAGAGTCTCCAGATCCACGTCGAGACCCTCGTCCTGCCATTGCCGGATCGATTCGCTGACCAGCCACATCCCCGCGACGTTCTGGAGGAAGCGGATGGTCCCGTCGACTCCGCCCTCGTTCGTGAACCCGGCCTCGAGGGCCTCGGGCGTGGCGACAGGCCCGGTCAGCTCGAGGCCGATCAGCGACCAGGTGCCCGAGGAGATGTAGGCGACCGTCCCGGTACCCGTGGCGGGGACGGCGAGCACGGCGGAGGCGGTGTCGTGGGAGCCGACGGCGATCACCGTCACCTCCCCGATCCCGAGCTCCGTGCCCAGGTCGGGACGCACGGTGCCGAGCAGCTCGCCCGGCGCGATGAACGGGGCCAGCAGCTCCGGGTCGATCCCCGCTCCGGTCAGCAGCTCCTCGGCCCAATCGGCCCCGCCCACGGCCAGCATCCCGGTGCTGGAGGCGTTGGTCAGCTCCGTGCGCCGCCGCCCGGTCAGCAGGTGCCCGATCGCATCGGGGAGCATCAGCAGCGTCGTGCCGACGGGGAGGTCGGCGAGGCGGTCGTCGGCCACCAGCTGGTAGAGCGTGTTGAAGGGCTGCTGGGCGATGCCGGTCAGCGCGTACTGCCGCTCCCGGGAGACCGTGACGGCGAACTGCTCGGCGATCCCGTCGGTGCGGTCGTCGCGGTAGGCGATGACCTCGCCATGACGACGGCCGGAGCTCGGGGCGGGCCGCGGGCCGTTGCTCGCGGTGCGGCGCGGGTCAGGACTCGCGGCGGGACGTGGGCCGGGGCCCGAGGTGGGGGAGCCGTCGGGCTCGTGCTGCTCGGGGCCGACGAGTGCGTAGTCCACCGCCCAGGAGTCGACACCGATCGAGTCCAGCCCCTCCAGCCCGCGCGCCACCGCGAGGTCGTGCGCTTCGGTCAGCCCGTGGCGGATCTCGGCCCAGAGCGCGTCGAGATCCCAGCACAGGTTCCCGTCGACCCGCTCCAGGCGGTTCTCGAAGCGGCGCGCCGGGACCATCTCGATCCGGCCGTCGGCGACGATGCCCAGCATCACACGGCCCGAGGTCGCCCCGAGGTCGATCGCGGCGATCGCTCGCGGAGCGGTGCCCCGGGCGTGCGGTGCCGGGCGGGCGACGGCGGGCCGACGCTCGGCGGCACCGCGCGCGCCCGGACCGGCGGGCTCGGGCGCCCTCATCGCAGGAAGGCGGCGGCGACCCCGGCGTCGACCGGGACGTGCAGGCCGGTGGTGTGGGAGAGGTCCCCGGCGGTCAGCGCGAACACCGCATTCGCCACGTTCGCGGGCAGCACCTCGCGCTTCAGCAGGGTGCGCTGGGCATAGAACTCCCCGAGCTCCTCCTCCTCGACGCCGTAGACCTTCGCCCGCGACGCGCCCCAGCCCCCGGCGAAGATGCCGGAGCCGCGCACCACCCCGTCGGGGTTGATGCCGTTGACCCGGATCTGGTGCCCGCCGAGCTCCGCGGCCAGCAGCCGCACCTGGTGGGCCTGATCGGCCTTGGTCGCCGAGTAGGCGATGTTGTTGGGCCCGGCGAACACCGAGTTCTTCGAGGAGATGTAGACGATGTCCCCGCCCATGGCCTGGTCGATCATCACCCGCGCCGTCTCCCGCGAGACGAGGAAGGAGCCGCGGGCCATCACGTCGTGCTGCAGGTCCCAGTCCTTCGCGGTGGTCTCCAGCAGGGGCTTGGACAGCGACAGCCCGGCGTTGTTCACGATCAGGTCGAGCCCGCCGAAGGCGAGCACCGCCTCGGCCACGGCAGCGATCACGGCCCCTTCGTCGGAGACGTCCGCCTTCAGCGCGACGGCTGTATCGGGGCCTCCCAGTTCCTCGGCGACCGCCTGCGCGGCCTCGAGGTCCAGGTCGGCGATGACCACGCAGGCACCTTCGGCGACCAAGCGGGTCGCCGTGGCCTTGCCGATGCCGGAGCCGCCACCGGTCACCAGCGCCACGCGCGTCGCGAGCGGCTTGGGCGCCGGCTTGCGCTGCAGCTTCGCCTCCTCGAGGGCCCAGTACTCGATGCGGAACTTCTCGGATTCCGCGATGGGGGAGTAGGCCGAGATCGCCTCGGCGCCGCGCATGACGTTGATGGCGTTGACGTAGAACTCGCCGGCCACCCGGGCGGTCTGCTTGTCGGCGCCGAAGGAGAACATGCCGACGCCCGGGACCAGCACGATCGCCGGGTCCGCCCCGCGCATCGCGGGGGAATCAGCATCCGCGTGGCGCTCGTAGTAGGCGGTGTAGTCCGCGCGGTAGGCCTCGTGCAGCTCCTGCAGCCGGGCGACCGACTCCTCGACGGAGGCGTTCGCCGGGAGGTCCAGCACGAGGGGCTTGACCTTCGTGCGCAGGAAGTGGTCCGGGCAGGAGGTGCCCTGATCGGCCAGCTTCCCCAATTTCTCACCGGCGAGGAACTCGTGGACGGCATCGGTATCGGTCCAGTGCCCGACCTTCGCAGCGTCGGTCGAGGCGAGGCCCCGGATCACCGGGAACAGGGCCGAGGCCTTCGCCCGGCGCTCCGCCTCCGGGAGCGCCGCGCGCGAAGCATCGTGGGCGCCGAAGGGCTCGGTAGCCCCGGTGCGCTCGATGAACTCGGTCGCCTCGGTGATGATCCGCAGGGAGTTCGCCTGCGCGTCCTCGGAGGTCTCTCCCCAGGCGGTGATGCCGTGTCCGCCGAGGATGCAGCCGATGGCCTGAGGGTTCTCCCGCTGGATGGCGGCGATGTCCAGTCCCAGCTGGAACCCGGGCCGACGCCACGGCACCCACACCACGGCGTCGCCGAAGCACTCGCGGGTCAGGCGCTCCCCGTCGGCCGACGTCGCCAGCGCGATCCCGGCATCGGGGTGCAGATGATCCACGTGCGCGGCCTCGACCAGGGCGTGCATGGCGGTGTCGATGCTCGGGGCGGCGCCGCCCTTCCCGTGCAGGCAGTGATCGAAGGCGGCGACCATCTCGTCCTCGCGCTCGAGACCGGGGTAGACGTCGGCCAGAGCGCGCACGCGGTCCAGCCGCAGCACCGCCAGCCCGCTCTCGGTCAGGGTGCCGAGGTCACCACCGGACCCCTTGACCCACAGCAGCTCCGTCTCCTGCCTGGTGACCGGATCGGTGTCGGTGCCCTTGGCGGAGGTGTTGCCGCCGGCGTAGTTGGTGTTCTTCGGGTCTGCTCCGAGCTCGTGCGAACGGGCCAGGAGGGCCGCGACGGTCGGGTTCGTCGGCCCCGCCGAGGGGGTCGTGGACGTGCTGGTCATGCTCAGGCCCCCCATCCCATCTGGTGGCCGCCGACGCGCTCGGCGGCGACCTTCTCCTCGTACCCGCCGGCCCGGAAGGCCGCGAACGGATCTGCGGGCAGCCCGCGCTCCTCGCGGAAGGCGGCCAGCGCCGGGCGCACGTCGGTCCAGAAGGCATCCATCAGGATGTCGTTCGCCTCCAGCACGTCGTTGCGCTCCTGGGCGTCGGCGAGGGCCTCGCGGTCCACCAGCAGTGCTTTGGCCAGGGTCTCCTGGACGTTCAGCACCGATCGGATCTGGGCCTGGATCTTCGACTCCAGGTTGTGGCACTGGTCGAGCATGAAGTTCACGCCGGCCGCGGGGCGGTGCGCGTCCTGCTGGACGATCTCGAACAGGATGCGGAACAGCTGGAACGGATCCGCCGCGCCCACGATCAGGTCGTCGTCGGCGTAGTTGCGGGAGTTGAAGTCGAAGGCGCCCAGGCGGTTCTGCCGCAGCAGCTGGGCGACGATGAACTCGATGTTGGTGCCGGGGGCGTGGTGGCCGGTGTCCAGCACCACCTGCGCCTGCTCGCCGAGGGCCAGGCAGTGCAGCAGGCTCGTGCCCCAGTCCGGGACATCCGTGTGGTAGAACGCCGGCTCGAAGAACTTGTACTCCAGCACCAGGCGCTCGCCGTCGCGAAGGCCCCGGTAGATCTCCTGCAGGGACTCCGCCAGACGATCCTGACGGGCACGGATCGAGTCCTGGCCGGCGTAGTTCGTGCCGTCGGCCAGCCAGATCTTCACCTCCGTCGAACCGGTGGCGCGCATGACGTCCAGGCACTCCAGGTGGTGGTCGATCGCGCGGCGGCGCACGGTCCTGTCACCGGCCGTGAGGGAGCCGAACTTGTACTCGTCGTCCTGGAAGGTGTTGGAGTTGATCATGCCGATCTGCATGTTCTGCGCGGCCGCGTACTCGCGCAGCGCGCCGAAGTCCTCGACCTTGTCCCAGGGGTAGTGCAGCGAGACGCGCGGGGCGGAGCCGGTGTAGGCGTGGGTCTGCGCGGCGTCGGCGATCTTCTCGAAGGGGTCGCGCGGGGTGCCGGGGGTGCCGAACACCTTGAACCGGGTGCCCGAGTTGCCGTAACCCCAGCTGGGGACCTCGATGGTGAACTCGGCGAGGTCGCGGGCGACGTCGACGGGAAGGGCGGTGGGAGTGGGCATGGTGGGCTCCTTCGGATGCTCGCGGACGACGTCCGTGAGGTGCGCAGCGGGATGAGCGGCCAGAGCGGCAGCGGCGCCGGGCACCGTCCCGCGAGATTCTCGCGCGAGGCCGACGCGCTTCCGTCGGTCGCTGCCGCCCACCCTGCTATTGAAACGACTCATAAATGAACGTAGCATTCCCGCGACCGAGTCACAAGGTGCCGCGCTGTCCCCGCGGCGCGCTTCCCGCCTGCGATCCCCACTGCTCGAAGGAGAGCCCATGACCGCCCAGTCCCGCGAGACGACGCTGCCCACGGGGCCCCGGCCCGGATCCGTGCGCGGGTGGAAGGCCACCATCGCGGTGGCGATGTCGAACTACATCGAGGCCGGCTCCATCATCGCGCTGGCCACCAGCCTCACCCTGTGGCAGGAGTACTTCGGCTTCTCGAACTGGATGGTGGGTCTGGTCGCCGCCGTCTCCGCGAATGCTTTCGGTGCCGCGGTGGGGGCGATGATCGGCGGTCCGCTCGGGGACCGCTACGGACGCAAGTTCATCTACACCTACGACCTCATCCTGTACATGGTCGGCACCCTCCTGGTCGTCTTCGCCGGACAGGCCTGGATGCTCCTGCTCGGTGTCATCCTCACCGGCATCGCTGTCGGCGCCGGTGTTCCCGTGGCCTGGACCTACATCGCCGAACAGGCTCCGCACGCCCACCGCGCCCGCCACGTGGGGACCGCTCAGCTGGCCTGGTCCTTGGGGCCTGCCGTCGTGTTCGCCATCGCGACCGCGCTGGTGCCGCTGGGTCTGCTCGGCACACGGATCGTCTTCGCTCACCTCTTCGTGATCGCCTTCATCACCTGGTGGGTACGCCGAGGCCTGGCCGAATCCAGCATCTGGGCGGAGCAGAAGAGGAAGCGTGACTCGGCAGCCGCGGAGGGCGCACCGGTGCAGCATCGCGGCCCGAAGGAGCTGTTGTCCCACCCTCGCAATCTGAAGGCGCTGCTGTTCCTCATCGGCGTCTATGCGCTGTGGAACACCGTCGCCGGACAGATGGGCATCTTCATGCCCCGCGTCTACGAGACCGCTGGGGTCGCGAGCGCGGCCGGCCAGAACCTGCTCCAGGTGCTGCTGTGGACCATGACCGTGGTGGCGACCTACTTCGGCTTCATGCTGCTGGGGGACCGGATCGATCGTCGCCTGCTGTACGGCATCGGAGCGGTGCTCGGGATCCTGGCCTGGGTGCTGCTGGTGTTCGTGCACGTCACCACGCCGCTGCTGATCCTGTTCGCCGTGGTCTGGGGCGTGGCTGCCGGCATCGGTGCCCAGGCGTTCTATGCGCTGTGGACCGCCGAGATGTTCGCGACCCCCTATCGGGCCAGCGCCCAGGGCGTGGTGTTCTTCGTGGCCCGCATCGCCGTGGGAGTGCTCAGCTATTTCTTTCCCACGCTGCTCGCCGCCCAGGGTGTGCCGTTCGTCGGCGGGATCATGATCGCCCTGCTGGTCGGCGCGCTGTTGATCGGGGTGATCGGGGCGCCGGACACCCGCGGCAAGACCCTTGAACAGATCGAGGTCGAGCGCTATGGGCAGCGCGTCGACGCATGATGGCCCCATGGCGCGGCGCCGCCTCGTCGTCCGCCTCCCCACCAGAACCGGAGTGCTCCATGACCCAGCCGCAGACCACCGTCCGGACCCCGTCCACCCCGACCGACCCCGGCGAGATGGAACGCCGGATGCGCCGTCTCGGCGACGCCGCCACCTGGGCAGATGTCGACCCCGTGGCCCATCGTGCCTGGGACGAGCCCTACGGCCCCGCCGAACAGTGGGAGCTGAGGATCGAGGACCGGGAGATCCCCGGCCCCCACGGGCCGATCCCGGTGCGTCTCTACACCCCACCCGCTGCGGCCGACGGGCCCCGGCGGGGCCTGGTGTGGTGCCACGGCGGCGGCTTCGTGCACGGCGACCTCGACATGCCCGAGGGCGACCACGTCGCGCGCGGCATCGCCGGCCGCGCGGACGCCGTGGTGGTCTCGGTCGACTACCGGCTGTGCGACGGGATCGACGGGACCCCCGCGCGCGCGTTCCCCGGCAGCCCTGCGCCCGTGAACGCTCCGATCCCGCTGGATGACGTGTGCGCCGCCGTGACCTGGACCCGAGAGCACTCCGAGGAGCTCGGCATCGAACGCGCCCGGATGGCGATCGGCGGCGCCAGCGCGGGCGGCAATCTCGCCGCGGCCGCCTCGCTGCGCCTGGCCGAGGAGGGCGCTCCACCGGCCGCCTCGCTGCTGATGTACCTGGTCGCGCACCCGCTCTGCCCGGAGCCGACGCGCGAGGAGACCACGGCGCTCGCCGCGACCCCGACCCTGCTGCGCTTCCTGCCGGGGACCATGCGCGCCATGTCGGAGAACTACATCGGCCGCGCCCTCGAGGACGCCCGGCCCCACGACTTCCCGGGACTGGCGGGGCGCGAGCAGCTGACCCTCCTGCCCCGCACCTATATCGAGGCCGGCGAGTTCGACGACCTGCGCGTCAGCGCACGCCGCTACGCGGAGCAGCTGGACGAGGCCGGTGTGGACGTCGAACATGTCGTGCGCCGCGGCGTCGGACACGGGCATCTGAACCGCGTCGGCCTGCCCCAGGCCGCCGACTCGATGGACCGCATGACAGCCATCCTCCAGGAGCTCTGAGAGTCGTGACCTACGGCATCATCACCGGACACCGGGACGCCGCGGCCGCGCTCGCCGCCGGCGCGGACTATGTCGAGCCGACGATCGTGGGCAACCTCGTGGTGCCCGATGCCTCCGGCACCTGGGGCCCCGCCCCGGGGCTCGAGGGCTGGGCTCCGGCGCCGTCGTTCGCGGTGCTCTGCCCGCCCGAGCTGCGCCTCTCCGACCCGGCGATGCCGCGGGAGACGGTCGAGACATACCTGCGCACGGTGATGGCCGCAGCGGCCCGCTGCGCGCTGCCCGGAGCCACGATCGTGCTGGGCAGCGGCGCCGCCCGTCGGACCCCCGAGGGCGTCGACCCGGCAGCGGCCCGGGCCCGGCTCGCGCAGATGGTGCGCCTCGCCCGGGACCTCGCCGCGGAGCACGGCCTGGAGGCGATCCTCGAACCGCTGCATCGCGGCGAGACCGACCAGATCACGTCCATCGCCGAGGCCGTCGCCTTCCTCGACGAGCACGGCCTGGAGCGGATGCGGGTGGTCGCCGACCTCTTCCACATCATGCTCGAGCACGAGTCGTTCGAGGTGGTGCGCGAGCACGCGGACCGCGTGGGCCATGCCCACCTGGCCGACACCGATCGCATCCCACCGGGGCAGGGGGACTGGCCGCTGACCACCTTCCTGCAGGCGCTGCGCACCGGCGGCTACGACGGGCCGGTCTCGATCGAATGCACCTGGCGGGACCTCCCGCGCGAGGCCCCGGCGGCGCTCGAGGCGGTGCGGAAGGCCGACCGGGCGGCGCCGACGGATGCCGCCGACCGGAGCGTGCGCGCGTCGACCGCCGCGGGAGCGCTCGCGGAGCCGGGAACGGGGGTCGGGCACGCGAGTTCGGCGCCTGCGGTGTCGCCTGGCGCGTCTGCGGGGCCGACGACCCGGTCGGCGGCCCGGGCCGCCGTGGTGAACCGCAACGGCGGCTGGTGCTGGTTCCAGGACGAGCGTGCGATCGTCGACCCCGGCTCCGGGCACCTCCTGCTCGGCTCGGTCGCCTCCCGCGGCGGCGCGGACGGGACGCGTCGTGGCGGTGACGTCGACCTGACGATCGTGGATCTCGAGCGGCTCGGCGAGGAGTCGGCGGCGCGCACCGTCGTCCTCCATCCCGGCCTGGAGTCCGACGACCACGACAACCCCGCCCTGTGGCGCCGCACGGACGGGCGCTGGCTCGCGGTCTACAGCCGCCACAAGAGCGACGACCTCACCCGCCGGCGGATCAGCGAGCCGGGCGACCCCACTCGCTGGGGCCCCGAGGCGGCCTTCGACTGGCGCGGGCTGTTCGAGTCACCAGAAGAGGCCCGAGCCGCCGGAGGGAACCGGGGCGTCACCTACCAGAACCTCCACGCTCTCGACGGCGACCTGTACTGCTTCGTCCGGGCGATCAACGACGACCCCTGCTACCTCGTCTCCCACGACGACGGCGAGACCTGGGCCTTCGGGGGCCGCTTGCTCACCCGAGAGAAGATCGGCTACGTCAACGGGTACGCCCGCTACGCCTCAGGCACCCGCTTCGGGACCGATGACCGCATCGATCTGATCATCACCGAGCACCACCCGCGCGACTACGCCACCTCCATCTGGCACGGCTACCTCGCGGACGGCCACCTGCACCGGGCCGACGGGACGCCGGTGGGGGAGCTGGGCCGCGGGCTCGCGGATCCCACGCCCCGGGCGGAGGACCTGACCCGCGTGCTCACCAGCGGCTCCTCCTGGGATGGGGTGGTCATCACCCACGCCTGGACCACGGACCTGCGCCGCTTCCCCGATGGGACCCTGGTGGCCCTGATGACCGCCCGCGCCGACGACACGCTCGGGACCGGCACCGACCGCCGCGTGCGCGACCCGATCGACCATCGCTTCTTCCGCGGCGTGCTGCGCCCGGGGGAGACCGCCTGGCAGGTGCGTGAGCTCGCCGCGGCCGGCCCGCAGCTGCTCCCGCACGAGGAGGACTACACGGGCCTGGCGACCATCGACCCCGAGGATCCCGACGCGCTCTGGCTCTCCACCGTCGTGGACCCGCGGGACGGCTCCGTGCTGGCGCACCACGAGATCTTCCACGCCCGCACGGCCGACGACGGACGCAGCTGGACCTGGACGCCGCTCACCGAAGGATCCACGGCCGACAACGTCCGACCCATCGCCGTGCCGGGCGATCCGCAGCGGACGGTGCTGGCCTGGTACCGCGGATCGATGGAGTCCTCGCAGGCCTACGACGCCGAGGTGATGGTGCGCGTCGTGGGACGGTAATCGAAGGAGATCTCGGCGACCGTCCTCGGCATCTCCGCCGTCCTCATCGTCCGCGCCGTCCTCGGGCCCGACGCGACCACTCCTCAGGCGTCGGCGGGGACGTCGGCCGGTCGCCCGCCCCACAGCCTACCGAGGACCCACGGCGGCACGCTGAAGCCGACGGCGATGGTCAGCGGGGCGAGCAGCCACAGTGGTGAGAGCACCACGATCAGCGCGGGCGCCACCAGTGCGGTGAAGGGACGTCGCACGACCAAGGCCAGGGCGCGCAGCACGATCGTGGTGCGCTCGGCATGCGCATCCTGCGCGGCGGCCAGGACATACGCGCTGAACAGCGCGATCATCACCCAGACGATGGGGAGCATCACCCCCACCAGGAACACCCGGGTCGGAATCTCCATCCGGGGCAGCACCAGGGCGTTGGCCCCGATCCCACCGAGCACCAGGAGCAGCGTCATCGAGACCGGGGCGTCGCGCAGCAGCGTGCGGCGCACGTGCCGGAGCGTCCCGGTGAAGGCCTCGTCCGCGTACTGCGCGAGATCCCCGGTGATGCGGGTGGCCCCTGCCATGGCCGGGATGATGCCGACCACGGAGAGCATCGCGAGCATCGCCGCCCAGTTCGCGGCGAGGAACGCCGCCGGCTTGGCCAGCAGGCGGACCACGCCGCGGGCCTCCCAGGGGTCGCGCCGGCCGATCCCTCGCTCGGCGCGGGGATCCTCGTCGGCAATCGTGGGAATCCGCGAGGTCATTTGATCCCCGAGGCCGCGAAGCCCTGGACGAAGTACCTCTGGAAGATCAGGAACAGCACGATCATCGGGACCGCCGCCATGGTGGTGCCGGCCATGAGCAGGTGCCACTCGGTGGAGGCCTCCTGCCGGAACGAGGAGATCCCGACCTGGATCACGCGCAGGTTGTCCGACGTGGTCACCAGCAACGGCCACAGGAAGTTGTTCCATCCCTGTTCGAAGCTGAGCAGCGCGACCGTCAGCAGGCCCGGCTTGATGAGCGGGGTGATGATGCGGGTGTAGATCCCGAACTCGCTGACCCCGTCGAGACGCGCCGCCTCGATCAGCTCCGAGGGTGTGGAGACGTAGAACTGGCGGAACAGGAACACCATGAACGGGGAGATCGCGCCGGGGACGATCAGCGCCCACCAGGTGTCGATCCACCCGGTGCCGCCGGCGCCAAGAAGCGAGTTGCCTCCGAACAGCGGCATGTGTCGCACCATGAGGAAGACCGGGATGACGGTCGCGTAGAACGGGATCATGATGCAGGCGACCATCCATCCGAAGATCGCCGGTGCCAGGCGAAACCGCAGTTTCGCCAGAGCGTAGCCGCAGGCGGATCCGAAGGCCACGTTCAGCAGCGCCGCTGCCGTGGCGAGGATCAGCGAGTTGCGGGCATAGAGTGCGAAGGGCGCCCGGGTCAGTGCGTCCGTGTAGTTCTCCAGCCGGAGGTCCTGCGGGAGCAGGGGCATCGGCACCTTCGCGAGCTCGGTGGGGTCGCGGATCGAGGACAGCGCCATCCACAAGAACGGTGTCGCCATGACCAGCGACGAGACGATCAGGAAGATCATGATCGCGATCGATGCCGCGCGTTTCTGCGAGCGCAGGCTCTTCTCGCGCGAGGCACCCCTGGCACGGGGAGCGGTCGTGGAGCGGGTCTCAGTCGCCATCGGTGCCTCCGACGATCCGGCGGGACAGGAATGCGAAGACGATCAGGATGAGCAGCAGGATGACGGACTGCGCGTTGGCGAGGCCGACGCGGAACTCCTGGAACGCCGTCTGGTAGATGCGGTAGGTGACCACGGACGTCGAGTTGGCGGGGCCGCCCTCGGTGAGGATGTAGATGAGGTCGAAGGTCTGGAAGTTCGCGATGAGCGACGTGATCAGGATGAAGAAGGTGGCGGGCCTCAGCATCGGGACGGTGATGCGGAAGAACTTCTGCACGAAGCTGGCGCCGTCCAGGTCCGCCGCCTCGTAGAGCTGGGCATCGAGGCCCTGGAGCGCAGCCAGGTAGATCAGCATCTTCAGACCGATTCCCTGCCAGATCGTCACCAGTATCACCGCGCCGAGCGCGAGGTCCGGATCGGTCAGGAAGGGGAACGGGCCGATGCCGAGCGTCCCGAGCACGATGTTCATCAACCCGCTCTGGGACGGGTTGTAGATCCATAGCCAGATCATGGCGACGGCGACCGTCGCGGTGATGTGAGGCAAGAACACCATCACGCGGAAGATGCCCTGTCCGGGAAGGGAGCGATTGAGCAGCACGGCGAACACGAGAGCGAGGAACATCGAGATCGGGATCCCGATGGCCGCGATGACCACGTTATGCAGGACCGAGCGCCAGAAGAGCTCGTCGGTGAAGATCGTCGCGTAGTTCCGGAGCCCGATGAACTCCGCAGGATGGATGATGTCGTAGGCCGTGAAGCTCAGGATGATGGCCACGAGGATCGGCGCCCCGATCCACAGCAGCGTATGCAGCGTGGCGGGGGCGGCGAGCAGCAGACCCCAGCGATGCTCGGCCCTGCGGACGGAGCGTCGACGGGAGGCGGGACGTCGGCGGGAGGCGGGACGTCGGCGGGAGGCGGGACGTCGGCGGGAGCGGTCCTCGTCCACGGCGGCCTCGGTGCGGGCGACTGTGGTGCTCATGTGCTCAGAGCCTGCTGATGGCGTCGTCGCACAGGGACTTCATGTCCGCAAGCGTCTCGGTGACCGTGGATCGCTTGGTCAGACAGCTCTCGACGATACCGTCGAGGTTGGTGCGGACCTCCATGTATGCGGCGGAGCCGCCTTCGGTGGCCCCGGCGTACGGAAGGTTCTCCAGCGCGAAGCTCGTGAGCAGGTTGTGGGCGATCTTCGGGTTCTCGGGGATGTCCGGGGTGGGCGGGACCTTGCCGGTCGCGGCGTTCGCGATGCCGAGGATCTCCGGATCGAGCATGTGTTTCATGAAGGCGCCTGCAGCGTCCTTGTTCTGGGAGAGACTGGATATGGACAGGAAGGTCCCTCCTTGGAACATCACGGGATCCCCGCCGACACCGCTGGGCATGAGGAACATCTCGACGGCACCCTCCTCGCAGAGCTCGGGGGTCATGGTCTTCCACGTCGGCCAGTTGCCCGTCGCGACCAGGGATATCGCCGCCCTGCGCCGTTGGAACGGCGAGGGCTGGCCCTCCGCAGCCCGGAGGTTGTAGTTGATCCCGCCCGTGGACATGAGATCGAGCATCCATTGCAGAGCGAGCCGGCCGGGCTCCTCGTGGAGTCGCGGCGTCAAGCCGTCCTCGCTGAACATCCGGCCGCCGAAGGCGTAGAGCAGGAAGACGAAGGCCTGCCGGGCACTGCCGGCGCTGCCGGAGAGGTAGTCCAGCCCCACGACACCGTCCCCCGTGAGCTCCTCGGCGACCTGGGCGAGCTCGTCGAGGGTCGTCGGCGGCTCGGTGATGCCGCGCTCTGCGAAGCGATCGGGGTGGTACGCGAAGAACCGCAGGTCCAGTGCCTGGGGCAACGAGTAGTACTTTCCCTCGAACTGCGTGGAGCTGAGCACGCTCTCGTCGAAGCCGAGGCTCTCGATGTAGTCGGCGGGGATCTCGGCGAAGATCCCCTTCTCCGCGAAGGGCTGGGTCCAGCCGACGCCGGTCATGATCAGGTCAGCGATGATGCCGCCGGCGATCCCGGTCGAGATCTTCTCATTGAGCTTGTTCCAATCCACCTGATCCACGGCGACCGAGATGCCGGTTCCCTCGGTGAAGGGAGCAATGACGTCCGCGTCCAGCACGAGGCGGTCGTCGCCGATGAAGTCCGGGGTGAGCAGGCCGATCTCGCCGGACAGCGAGGCGGGATCGACATCGAGGTCGACCGTCTCGGACGGATCCACGGCGCCGCCGGAACCACAGGAGGAGCCGCCGATGCCGACGGCCCCGGCACCGGCGGCAGTGAACAGGGTTCGACGGGAGAGGGCCATGTCAGGGACTCCTGGAATGATCGCGGGATGAGGAGTGCGCGGACGCGCGGGTGTCGCGGCCATGGATCGCGCAGACTGTTCCCGAGGGTGATCGTGCACCACTGCACGAATCCTCCCGTCGGGTCCTCCCGTCGGGAGGGTGTTTCCGTGCGTCGAGTCTGGGGAGACTTCGACCCGCTGGATAGCGGTTGCCAGATGTTGTCACGGCAGATTCGTGACGTCAGGGCGTGGCAGGGGCGACCCTGGACACTCATGGTTGAAACGTGCAAATGTACTCTGGGTCGCGGATGCATCGCAGACGCGGACCTACCCGAGGAGAAGAGTCGTCGTGCCCTATGGAGTCATCGCCCCCATCGACCAGCAGGAGACTGCCCTCGCCGCCGGGGCCGACTACGTGGAGTCGGCGATCGTCGACGTGCTCGTGCGCGTGGGGGATGACGGTCGCTGGCAGCCCGTGGACGTGACTCCTGCCCGGCGGGTGCCGTCCTTCGCGATCCTGGTTCCCGGGGCCGTTCGGATCTCCGACCCCTCGGTGCCGATTCGGGAGGTCAGGTCCTACCTCGAGGTCGTGCTCGACGCGGTCGCGGCAGTCGCGGAGCCGGGGGCGAAGGTCGTCCTCGGCAGCGGTGCGGCGCGGACGATCGGCCCGGATGTCTCGGTGACCGACGGTTCGGCCCGATTCGCCGACGTGCTCGTGATCGCGCGGGACACAGCGCGGGCGCGCGACCTAGAGGTCGTGCTCGAGCCGCTTCATGCAGGCGAGACCGACCTCATCCACTCCGTGCAGGAGGCGGCCCGGTTCCTCGACGCGCACGATGTCCACGGCGTGAGGATCGTCGCGGATCTCTACCACGTGCAGCTCGAAGGGGAGCCCTTCGACGCCCTCGAGCGCCTGGCCGGCCGGATCGGCCACGTGCACGTGGCCGATTCGGGTCGCACCCCGCCCGGCCAGGGGGACTGGCCACTGGCCGAATTCCTCGCGGCACTGCGCCGGGGCGGCTATCGGGAGGGCGTGACCATCGAATGCACCTGGGAGGATCTGGCGGCGGAGCTTCCGGCCGCGCTCGCCGCCGTGCGGAAGGCGGACCCTGGCTCGGCCTGAGTCAGGATCGCGCCGAGCTCGATCGGTGCGATCGTCGCGGCAAGATCGCTCATGCCTGATCAGCACGGGCCGTCGACGCCGGCGCCCGCCCCGTGTGCGCCATGAGGCGACCTGTCCCGGCCGATGCCGACCGCGCCGTCGGCCGCGTCGTGGCCATCCACGCCTAGAGTTCCATCATGGGACCGAGCCATCACGAGCACGACGGCGCCGACGCCGTCGAGGAGGCGGCGGAGACCGCCGTCGAGCAGCCCGGCTTCCACGTGGTGGCGCGCGGCGGCTTCCTCATGAGCGGCATCGTCCACGTGCTGATCGGCTGGATCGCGGCGCAGATCGCGCTCGGGACCGCCGGGAGCAGCGCTGACCGCTCCGGGGCGATGGCGATGATCGCCCGAGCTCCCGGAGGGCAGGTCCTGCTCTGGGCCGGCGGGACGGCCATGGTCGCCCTCGCGCTGTGGCTGGTGCTGCGGGCGTGGTTCGGGGCGCGTCGACGCAGGAAGACGTCGGCGGCCGCCTGGGAGGCGGCACGATGGCTCGGCAAGGCCGTGGCCTACGCCGCGCTGTCCGTGACCGTGCTGCGCTTCGCGGCCGGCGGCAGCTCCTCCACCAGCTCCCAGACCGAGTCCGTCACGGCAGGACTCCTGGGGACCGGGATCGGACGCGCGCTGCTGCTGCTCCTCGCCGCGGTCGTGATCGGGATCGGCATCGGCTACGCGGCCCTCGGACTCTCCCGACGGTTCCTGAACCAGCTGGACCGCAGCAAGCATCCGAGCATCGGCATCGTCCTGCGGATCACCGGGATCATCGGGTACACCGGGAAGGGTTTGGCCCTGATGGCGGTGGGAGCGCTCCTGGGCTGGGCCGGGATCTCCACGGATCCCCGGAAGGCCACCGGGCTGGACGGGGCGCTGCACACCATGGCGGGTCTGCCCGAGGGGAAGGTGATGATGCTGGTGATCGGTGGCGGGCTGATCATCTTCGGGCTGTACTGCTTCCTCCGCTCGCGCTACCAGGACATGTGAACGCGACCGGCGCGCACTCGACCCGGCCGGGCTCCCGACGCGCGCCGCTGGGAGCCGGCCTCACGCCCCGAGCAGTCGATCGACGTAGTCGTTGCGGAAGACCCTCTCCGGGTCCATGCGCTCGCGCAGCGCCAGGAAATCCTCCCGTCGCGGGTACTGCGCACGCACGGTCCCGGGCGCCGAGGTGAACACCTTGCCCCAGTGCGGGCGCGGCGCGAAGGGCGCCAGGCGCTCCTCGATGTCCGGCAGCAGCGCCTCCACCTCGGCCGGGCGCTGGTGCCAGGTGAAGTGCACGCAGGCGCTGTCGCGCCGGTACGCGGGGGAGAGCCAGAGCTCGTCGGCCGCCACGGTGCGGATCTCGGAGACGTGCAGCAGCGGTCGGATCCGCTCCCCGAGGGGCATCACCGCGGCGAGCGCTGCGGACAGATGCTCGCGGGCCACGAAGTACTCCGACTGGATCTCCGCGCCGCTGCTCGGGGTGAACTCGAGCCGGAAGTGCGGCAGCCGCTCGTGGGAGGGTCCGGGAGCGCCGGTCTGATCGGTGCAGAAGTCGGCCGGCATCCCGGGGGCGGGGTGGACGGCGGTGGCGGCGCGCCGCCCCCCGAACCACCGCTCGGGCAGCGGGTCCGCGTCGGCCTCCTGCTTCACCCAGGCCTGCGCGACGTGCCCGTCCCAGTGGTGGAACAGGCTCACGCTGTATCCGGCCCCCAGCACGGAGCCCAGATCCGCCGGGGTCATCGACTCCGGGGCGAGATCGAGGTGGACGCTCTGGCGCAGGTCGAAGGCGGGCACCAGATCGAGCGTGAGGTGGGTGGCGACGCCGAGGGTTCCGAGCGCGAGCACGGCGCCGTCGAAGATCTCGGGATCGTCCTCGCGGGAGAGCGTCTCCAGATCGCCATCGGCGGTGACCAGCTCGATCGCCCGCACGGAGGAGGCGAGCGAGCGGAGACGATCACCGGAACCATGCGTGCCCGTCGCGCTCGCCCCGCCCACCGAGATGTGGGGGAGGGAGCCCGTGTTCGCCACGGCCAGCTCCACCTCGGCGGCGGCTGCGGACAGCTCGCCGTACCGTACCCCGGCCCCGACCCGCACGGTGCGCGCCGTGGTGTCGAACTCGAGATCCGACGGGAGGTTCGCCAGGCTCACCAGCGGCCCGTCGCTCGCCGCGACGTGGGAGAACGAGTGCCGGGTGCCGAGCGCCCGGATCCTCCGGCTGCGGCCGACCAGCTCGCGCAGCTCCTCGACCGAGGCGGGAGCGTGCAGGGGTCCGGGGCCGTAGTCGACGGTGTCGGACCAACTGCGGCCCGGGGCAGAGGGAGGCGATGCCATGGTGACCTCGAGGGTGTCGGCGGGATGGGCGGGGTCGGGATCGTCGCGCTGGTCGGGGCCGATCAGGCGCGTCGGGCCGGGGCCGTGACCTCAGAACCCCTGGCCGAGTCGGTAGAACACCTGGTTGGTGCGCAGCTCCTGGGCGAAGGAGCGCACGGTGGTCTCCTCGTCGATCACGGCCAGCTCGAGGTCGCCGATCTGGGCGAGGTCCTGCCACACCTCGAGGTCCACGGCATTGCTCATCACCGTGTGGTGCGCGGCGCCGGCGGTCAGCCAGCACTCCGCGGAGGTCGCGAAGTCGGGGGCGGGTTCCCAGACGGCGCAGGCCACCGGCAGCTTCGGCAGCGCCTCGTCGGGTTCGACCACCTCGACGACGTTGGCGACCAGGCGGAACCGCTCGCGCATGTCGGACAGGGCCACCACCACGGCGGGCCCGGCGTCGGCCGAGAACTTCAGCCGCACCGGGTCCTCCCGGTCGCCGATCCCCAGCGGGTGGATCTCCAGCGTGGGCTTCGCGGTGGTCAGCGAGGGGGAGACCTCGAGCATGTGGGCGCCGAGGATCTTCTCCTTGCCGGGCGTGAGCTCGTAGGTGTAGTCCTCCATGAGGGAGGCGCCGCCGGGCAGGCCATAGCCCATCACCGCGGCCACGCGCACCAGGATCGCGGTCTTCCAGTCGCCTTCGGCGCCGAAGCCGTAGCCGTCGGCCATCAGGCGCTGGACGGCCAGGCCCGGCAGCTGACGCAGTCCCCCGAGGTCCTCGAAGTTCGTGGTGAACGCGCCGAAGCCGCCCTCGTCGAGGAAGGTGCGCAGACCGATCTCCTGGCGGGCCCCGTAGCGCAGCGACTCATGACGCTCCCCGCCGCTGCGCAGCTCGGGGGCGACGTCGTAGAGTTCCTCGTACTCGGCGACCAGGGCGTCGACCTCCCGGTCGTCGACCGCCTCCACAGTGCTGACCAGGTCGTTGACACCCCAGGTGTTCACCGAGACGCCCAGGCGCAGCTCGGCCTCGGTCTTGTCCCCCTCGGTGACGGCGACGCCTCGCATGTTGTCGCCGAAGCGGGCCAGCTTCAGCGAGTGCATCTCGGCCCAGCCGGTGGCGGCGCGGGCCCAGCGGCCCACCTTGGCCCGGACGCCCGCGTCGCTCGCGTGGCCGACGACGGTCTTGCGGTGCACGCCCAGTCGGGTGGCGATGTATCCGAACTCGCGGTCGCCGTGCGCGGCCTGGTTGAGGTTCATGAAGTCCATGTCGATGGTCGACCAGGGCAGGGCGACGTCCGCCTGCGTGTGCAGGTGCAGCAGCGGGGTGGTCAGCGCGTCCAGACCCTGGATCCACATCTTCGCCGGGGAGAAGGTGTGCATCCAGGCGATGACGCCCACGCACGCGGGATCGGCGTTCGCGGCCAGGGCGGTCTCGCGGATCGCGTCGCGCTCGGTCAGCACCGGCTTCCAGACGATCTTCACCGGGATGTCCGCGCCGCCGTCGAGGGTCTCGGCGATCGTGCGGGACTGCTCGGCGACCTGGTCGAGGGTCTCGGGGCCGTACAGGCCCTGGCTGCCGGTCAGGAACCAGATCTCGCGGGCGACGAAAGGATTGTCCACAGTGACTCCTTCGGGGAGGGCGGGGCGCAGCCGTGCAGCGGCGGGCCGGAGATGGGCGACCCCTTTAGTGTGAACGTTCACAATGAGGGTGTCAAGCGAGCCGATTCATCCCGTGCGGTCGTCGAACTCCGGGTTCGGGGCCGGCCCCGTTCCCGGGGCCGGCACGAGGAAGGAGGCCTCCCTGAGGGGAGGCCTCCTTCACGAACCGTGCTGCATCGTCCGGGCCGTGGCCCGAGCGACGGTCGAGGTCAGTCCTTGTGCGAGGACCCGGTGTCCGGTCGGTCCGACCGTCGGCCGGCACGGCCCGCCGACCGCTCGGAGGGCTTCTCCGAGCGCGAGCGGCCGAAGGCACCGCGTGTGCGGTCCAGCCGGTAGTCGATCCGGTCGTCGACGCGGGTGTCGAGGTACTCGCCGAATTCTTCGCTCTCGGGGAGCGTGGCGTTGACCTCTCCGGCGATGTGTCGGGTCACGGCTTCCATCCGCCGGATCTGGGCATGCTGGTCCAGCACGGCCTGGTCGAGACTGAGGGCCTTGACCAGGGCCACGCACATCAGCAGCAGGATGATGCTGAAGGGCAGGGCGGTGATCAGGGAGCCGGCCTGCAGGGACTCGAGCCCGCCGGAGAGGAGCAGGCCCGCTGCGAGCAGACCCTCGAGCAGCGCCCACACGACGCGGGACCAGATCGGCGGGTTCGGGTGCCCGCCGGAGGCGAGCATGTCCACCACCAGCGAGCCGGAGTCCGAGGAGGTGATGAAGAAGATCGCCACGAGGATGATCCCCAGGATCGACAGCAGCCCGGTCAGCGGGAAGCCCTCGAAGATGCGGAACATCGACTCCTCGGCCGTGATGTCGCCGAGGTCGCCCGCGCCGAACCACTGGCGGAACAGGCCGTTGCCGCCCCAGATCGAGAACCAGATCATGCCCACGAGGGACGGGACCAGCAGCACGCCGGCGATGAACTCGCGCACCGTGCGGCCCTTGGAGATCCGGGCGATGAACACGCCGACGAAGGGAGCCCAGGCGATCCACCAGCCCCAGTAGAACAGCGTGTTGCCGGCGAACCAGGACTGCGCGTCGTCGGAGCGCGTGTACGCCCCGACATCGAGGGTCATGTGGAAGACGTTGGTGAAGTAGATGCCGAGGGACTCGACGAAGTTCTGCAGCAGGAAGACGGTCGGGCCGAAGACCAGTGCAGTGATCATCAGGATGCCGGCGAGGGTGAGGTTGGAGTTGGACAGCCACTTGATCCCCACGCCGACGCCGCTGATCACGGAGGCGGTGGCCAGCAGGGTGATCACGGCGATCAGGATCATGAGGAAGGTGTTGCTCGCGCCGTCGATCACGCCGATCGCGGTCAGGCCGGCCCCGATCTGCTGCACGCCCAGGCCGAGCGAGGTGGCGATGCCGAACACGGTGCCGAAGATCGCCAGGACGTCGATGACGTCCCCGATCCAGCCCTTGACGCGTTCACCGAAGATCGGCTCGAGGGCCCAGCGGATGGACACCGGCCGGCCGCGACGGTGGATCGCGTACGCGACGGCCAGACCGATGATCGAGTAGACCGCCCAGGGATGCAGGCCCCAATGCATGAAGGTCTGGGCCATGGCCAGGCCCGAGAGCTCGACGCCTTCACCGTCCCAGCCGGGCTTGATGTTGTTGGTGGTGTAACCGAGCGGCTCGGCGACGCCGTAGAAGACCAGGCCGATGCCCATGCCGGCCGCGAACAGCATCGCGAACCAGGAGAAGAGTCGGAATTCGGGTCGGTCGTCGTCGCGCCCCAACCGGATGCGGCCGAAGGGTGACAGGGCGAGAAGGATCGAGAAGACCACGAAGACGCCGATGACCAGCATGTAGAACCAGCCCAGATCGGCCACGATCCAGTTCTGGATCCCGAACATCACGGTGCTCGAGGTCTCGGGGAAGATGATCGCCGCCAGCGCGACGGCGAGGATGATCACCAGCGCGGGCCAGAACACCGCCGGGGCGATGACCCCCTTGCCGATGCGCGCGCCCTGACGGCGCAGCTTCTCGGTGATCTCGTCGTCGCTGTCGTCCACGCCGATCTGCATCGAGCGGGGAAGGTGGACGGTCTCGGGCAGGTGCTCCGGCCACGCGGTGGGGGAGGTGGTCGACTCGGTGGGATCGCCGGTCGTCGACGTGTCTCCACCGGCCTCAGGAGTTCCGGTGCTACTCATCGCATTCCGATCTGTTGAAGTCATAGTCGGCCCCTACTGTGGTCAGTTCTCAGCGTTCCTTCAACCGATGTCCGTGTGCCGGTGCTACCAGGAGTCCCGAACCCGCAGGTCATGGGTGGACAATCGTCACGAAGCTCACACAGGCGCGGTGCGCCGCGAGGCGGGGCGCCGAGCCGGGAGGGCCGCGGTACGGGAGGCGACCGTACCGGGCGGCGACGCTGACCGTTGCGCTCGCGGCCTCTCGGGGCGTCAGCCGGTCGCCTGCTGGCCGTAGACGTTCTGGTACCGGTCGTACAGGGAGTCGACCGACTGCTGCGGGATCGGCAGCGGCTCGCCGAGCTGACGGGAGACGTGCACCGTGCGCGCGACCTCCTCGACCATCACGGCGGCCTTCACCGCCGCGCGGGCGTCGGAGCCGATCGTGAACGGGCCGTGGTTCTGCATCAGCACCGCGGGGCTGCGGTGGCCGGACAGGGTCTCGACGATGCCGCGTCCGATGGAGTCGTCGCCGATGATCGCGAAGGGGCCGACGGGGATCGGGCCGCCGAACTCGTCTCCCATCATCGTCAGCACGCAGGGGATCGCCTCGCCGCGCGCGGCCCATGCGGTCGCGTAGGTCGAGTGGGTGTGCACCACGCCACCCACCTCCGCCATGTGCTCGTACACGTAGGCGTGGGCGGCGGTGTCCGAGGACGGCACGAGCGCATCGGGGGTGCCGTCGACGATCTTCTGTCCGTCCAGCGTGCACACCACCATGTTCTGGGCCGACAGCTCGTCGTAGGAGACGCCGGAGGGCTTGATGACCAGCAGGCCGGGGACGTCGGAACCCTCTGGCAGGCTGACCCTCTCGGAGACGTTCCCGGCGGTCCACACCACCAGCTGGTTGCGGGGCAGTTCGGCGTGCAGGGCGGCGACGCGCTCGCGGGTGGCGGCGACGGCCTCCTGCACCTCGTCGGGCAGCTGGGTGAGGTCGATGGTCATGGGGGGGGGGCTCCTGGATCAGGCCGGTCGCGGACGGGGGGGGGGGACGGATGCGCGGGGAGGGCTGGTCTCAGCCCAGGACCTCACCGGCCAGGCGCTCGACCTGCAGGCCCGTGCGGTATCCCTCCAGCCACGACGCGTGACCGGTCATGCCGGACTCCTCGGGCTGGAGCGTGCCCAGCTCCTGGGAGGCGAAGACCTGCTGGGCGAGGAAATCACTGAGCGATTCCGCGGCCGGTGCCCCGTCGTCCCGGTGTGACCCGGCGCTCCGGTCCGACCCTGCCTGCTGCCGCGCGGTGAAGGCGGCCAGCAGTGCCATGCCCCAGGCCCCGCCCTCGCCCGCGGACTCGCCGACGGCGACGGGCGTGGCCAGGGCGTCGGCCAGCACCTGCTGGGCGACGCCCTGCGTGCGGAAGATGCCGCCGTGGGCGTACATGACGTCGAGCTGGACCCCTTCGTCCTCCAGCAGAGCCTCCATGCCCACCGCGAGCGCTCCGAAGGCGCCGTACAGCTGGGAGCGCATGAAGTTCTCGAGGGTGAAGCGGGCCTCCTGCTCGCGCACCAGCAGGGGGCGGCCGGAGGGCACGCCCGTCTGGTGCTCCCCGGAGACGTAGTTGTAGGACAGCACCCCGCCGGCGTCCACCTCGCCCGCGGCTCCCGCCCCGAACAGGGCTCCGTAGAGCTCCTCGGGGCCGACGGGATGGCCGATGAGCTCGGCGAAGCGGGAGAAGAGAGCGAGCCAGGCGTCGAGGTCGGTGGTGCAGTTGTTGGTGTGGATCATCGCCACCGGATCACCGGCCGGCGTGGTGACCAGGTCGATCTCCTCCCGCGGCCCGGACAGCGGGCCCTCCAGGACCACCATCGCGAAAGCGCTGGTGCCCGCCGAGACGTTGCCCGTGCGCGGGTCCACGGCCTGGGTGGCGACCATCCCGGTGCCGGCGTCCCCCTCGGGCGGCGCGGCCACGGCGCCGGGCTGCAGGGCTCCGGTGGGGTCCAGCAGGGCGGCGCCCTCTGCGGTCAGGGAGCCGGCGTCCTGTCCGGCGGTGAGCACCTCGGGCAGGATCTGCGGCAGGGACCAGGGCATGCCCGCGACCTCGTCGAGGGCCGCGAAGCGCTCGAGCAGCGCGGGGTCGTAGTCCGTGCCCGAGGCGGCGATCGGGAACATCCCGCTGGCGTCGCCCACCCCCAGCACCCGGCGCCCGGTCAGGCGCTGGTGCACGGAGCCGGCCAAGGTGGTCAGGGCGTCGATCCTCTGCACGTGCTCCTCCCCGCCGAGGATCGCATGCATCAGGTGCGAGACGCTCCAGCGCAGCGGGATGTTCAGCGCGAAGGTGCGGCTCAGCAGGGCCGCTGCATCGGCCGTGTAGGTATTGCGCCAGGTGCGGAAGGGGGTCAGCAGTTCGCCGTCGGCGTCGAGGGCGAGGTAGCCGTGCATCATCGCGGAGATGCCGATGCTCGCCAAGTGCGTCAGCTCCACCCCGTGGCGCTCGCGCACGTCCCGCACGAGGTCGGCGTAGCAGTCGCGGATCCCGTCCCAGGCCTCCTCGAGCGAATAGGTCCAGTTCTCCTCGACGAGTTCGTTCTCCCAGGCATGCGAGCCGGTGCCGAGCACGGTGCCGGTATCGTCGACGAGAGCCGCCTTGATCCGGGTCGAGCCCAGTTCGATCCCGAGGTGAGCGCGCCCTTCGCGCAGGACGGCGGCAGGATCGACGGGAGTGTGGTCCGGTGCGGACACGGCATCGTGCATCATGGCGCTATGAGACCAGCCCGGGAAGGACTATGTCAACGTTCACATCCCGGTGAGGGGCGGGCGCCGGCGTCGGCCCGGGCAGCGGGGGTGACGCCGGATCAGGACGGGGCGCGGACGTCTGAGGGTGATCCGCGGCGCGGACGCGGTCAGTGCGAGCGTTCGGGGCGAGTGGAGCGGCGCACCACCAGGCGCGGCGGCAGGGTGCGCGGGGTGCTCGCGGGGACCTCGCGCCCCTCCAGCAGGCACAGCAGGCGCTCGAGAGCGAGGCGTCCCAGCTCGGCGAACGGTTGGGAGACCGTGGTCAGCGAGGGGACGAGGAACTCCGCGCCGACCGTGTTGTCGAAGCCGACCACGGCGACGTCCTCGGGCACCCGCAGCCCGCGCTGGTGCAGGGCGTGCAGCACCCCGATCGCCATCATGTCGTTCGCCGCGAAGATCGCATCAGGAAGGCTGCCCTCGGCCGCCAGCGAGGTCGTCAGCTCGTAGCCGGAGCGCGGATTCCAGTCCCCCGGGCCCACGACGGAGGCCTCGAGCCCGAGCTCCCGCGCGACCGACCGGAAGCCGTCCAGCCGGGCGCGGGCGTCGAACCAGTCCTGCGGGCCGCTGAGGTGGACCACCGACCGGGCGCCCGTGCGCGCCAGATGTTCGACCACCAGCCGCGCCCCGAGCTGCTGATCCACGCCGACCACCTCGACCCCCGCGACCTCGGGCGCCTGCGCCGAGACGGCGACGACCGGGGTGGAGCGGGCGGCGGTGGCCACGGCGGGGACCATGCCCTCGTGAGCCGCGACCACGAGGATCCCGTCGGCCCCCGAGCCCAGCAGCTCGGAGCCGATCTCGCGATCGCCGTCCTCGCGCGCGCCGACCGTGGTCAGCAGCACGGAGTACCCGGCCTCCCGGGCGGCGGACTCGATCGCGGTCGTCGTCTCCGCCGGCCCGAACAGCGAAGAGCCGTCCGTGAGCATCCCGATCAGGGAGGACCGGGTGGTCTTCAGGGCGCGGGCGGCGCGATTGCGGGTGTACCCGAGCGCCGAGATCGACTCGAGCACTCGATCGCGGGTCGTCGGCCGCACGATCTGCGGCTCGTTGAGCACCCGGGAGACCGTCTGGTACGAGACCCCGGCGCGTGCGGCGACGTCGGCCATGGAGGGGCGGCGGGGGGTGCCATCCATGCCTGCTCCTTCCTGTCGAGAGCGCCGGCCGAGAGCTCCTGTCGAGAGCTCCTGTCGAGAGCGGCTGGCCGCGCGGGCGCATGATCCGCGAGTTGTGGGCCTGACCAGGGCAACCGTTTTACAGCAGGTCGCGCCGTCCTTCCTAATTGACCAGTGGTAAGTCGTTGCTGACTTGTGACCCGCGACGAACGCGCTCCCGTTGACATCTGACTGAATGTGAACGTTATCATTCGATGTGCCCCACGCCACCGGCGGCGTGCGGACCACCGGGAACGGGTCTACCCCCGACCCGGACACCCTCGCCGACGCACCACCGGCACCTCGGGCGGCGAAGCTGCTGCTCCCGGCGTCAGGGCTCAGTGCGCAGCGCAGGAGGGAATCACTCCTGCCAGGCGGCGGATGGCGATTTCGACAAGGAGACACCATGCACAACCGGAGAAACTTCCTGATCGGGACCTCGGTCGCTGCGGCTGCCCTGGGGCTGGCGGCCTGCGGTGGCGAGGGAGCCGGATCGGGCGGGCCCGACCCCGATGCCGCGCCCAGCGACCAGACCGTCGGCGTCGCGATGCCCACCGAGACCTACGAGCGGTGGGTGGCCGACGGCGCCAACATCAAGAAGGGCCTGGAGGACAAGGGCTACAAGGTCGACATGCAGTACGCCCAGGACGACATCCCCACCCAGCAGCAGCAGATCGACCAGATGATCAACAGCGGCGTGGCCGCCCTGCTGATCGCCTCGATCGACGGGGCGTCCCTCTCGGCGCAGCTGGACAACGCCGCCTCGCAGGGCATCCCGGTGGTCGCCTACGACCGGCTGCTCACCGACAGCGAGAACGTCGACTTCTACGTCACCTTCGACAACTACAAGGTGGGTGTGAGCCAGGCCAACGCCCTGATGTTCGGGCTCGGCCTGCTGGACGAGGAGTTCGAGCCGGCCGACGACGCCCCCGAGGGACCGCTGAACGTGGAGCTGTTCGCCGGCTCGCTGGACGACAACAACGCCCACCTGTTCTGGAAGGGCGCGATCGACACCCTCCAGCCGTACTTGGACGACGGCACCCTCGTCGTTCCCTCGAAGCAGACCGACATCGAGCAGGCCGCCACCCAGCGCTGGGAGCAGGAGACCGCGCAGAAGCGCATGGAGACCCTGCTGACCACCTACTACAACAGCGGCGAGGAGCTGTCCGGTGTGCTGGCTCCGGCGGATCCGCTCTCGCGCGGCATCATCAACGCCCTGCAGAACACGGGCCGCGGACCGACGATCGAGGAGGGGCTGCCGATCGTGACCGGCCAGGATGCCGAGATCGCGTCGATCAAGCTGATCGCCGACGGCGTCCAGCACTCGACGATCTTCAAGGACACCCGGGAACTCGCCGAGCGGGCCATCGTCGCCTGTGAGTCCATGCTGAAGGGCGAGGATCCCGAGGCCAACGACACCGAGACCTACGACAACGGCGTGAAGGTCGTGCCGTCGTACCTGCTCCCGGTGCAGATGGTCCTGGAGAGCAACTACGAGGAGATCCTCGTCGAGTCCGGGTACTACACCGAGGAGCAGGTCGAGTCCGGGCAGCTCTGAACCGCATCCCGTATCCGACGAGGTCCCGGCGGCGCGACCGCGCGCGCCGGGGCCTCCCTGCCCGAAGGAGGGTCCCGTGACCGAACACATCCTCGAGATGCGCTCCATCACCAAGCGGTTCCCCGGGGTCACCGCGCTCGACGACGTGTCCTTGACGGTCGACGACGGGGAGATCCATGCCATCTGCGGCGAGAACGGCGCCGGCAAGTCCACGCTCATGAAGGTGCTCTCCGGCGTCGAGCCGGCCGGCTCCTACGAGGGCGAGATCCGTTTCCGCGGCCACCCCGTCCGCTTCTCGACCATCAACGACTCCGAGGCCGAAGGCATCGTGATCATCCACCAGGAGCTCGCCCTGGTGCCCCACCTCTCCATCGCCGAGAACATCTTCCTCGGCAACGAGCAGTCCCGGGGCGGCGTGATCAGCTGGCACGAGACCAACGCCCGGGCCGCCGAGCTGCTTCAGCGCGTGGGGCTGACCGAGAAGTCGGTGACGCCCGTCGGCCAGTTGGGCGTGGGCAAGCAACAGCTCGTCGAGATCGCCAAGGCGCTCTCGAAGAACGTGCGCCTGCTGATCCTCGACGAGCCCACCGCCGCGCTGAACGACGACGACTCCGAGCACCTGCTGGGCCTCATCCGCGGCCTGCGCGACGAGGGCGTCACCTGCATCATCATCTCCCACAAGCTGGGGGAGATCGCCTCGGTCGCCGATGCCACGACCGTCATCCGCGACGGCACGACCATCGAGACCATCGACATGCACGTGCCCGAGGGCGAGCGCTCCGGCCTCGTCCCACGTCTGATCAAGGGCATGGTCGGACGCGACATCGACAACCTCTACCCGGAGCGCCGTGCCGAGATCGGGGAGGAGATCCTGCGGATCGAGGACTGGCACGTCGGTCACCCCACGCAACCGGGCCGCACCGTCGTCGACGGGGCAGCGCTGAACGTCCGCGCCGGCGAGGTGGTCGGCATCGCCGGGCTGATGGGCGCCGGCCGCACCGAGCTCGCCATGAGCGTGTTCGGCGAGTCCTACGGCCAGGACATCTCCGGCTCCGTCTCGGTGCACGGCCGCCCGGTGCGGCTGCGCACCGTCGCCGACGCCATCGCCGCCGGCATCGCCTACGTCTCCGAGGACCGCAAGCAGTTCGGGCTGAACCTGATCCAGGACATCCGCACCAACGTCACCGCGGCCGGGCTGACGAAGGTCACCAGCGGGGGCTGGATCAATCAGAACGAGGAGATCGCGGTCGCCGAGCGCTTCCGCTCCTCGCTGAACATCAAGGCGCCCAGCGTCATGGCGCAGGTCGGCAAGCTCTCCGGCGGCAATCAGCAGAAGGTGGTGCTCAGCAAGTGGCTGTTCACCGAGCCGGACCTGCTGATCCTCGACGAGCCCACCCGCGGCGTCGACGTCGGCGCCAAGTTCGAGATCTACACGATCATCAACGAGCTCGCCGAGGCGGGCAAGGCCATCATCGTCATCTCCTCGGAGCTGCCCGAGGTGATGGGACTGGCCGATCGCATCTACACACTGTCCGCGGGGCGGATCACCGGTGAGGTGACCTCGCAGGACGCCACGCAGGAGCGCCTCATGGAGCTCATGACCATGGAGAGGGAGTGAGCGCCTCATGGCCGGAACTTCTGACATCAAAGAGCTGCTGACGCGAAACCTGCGCCAGAGCGGCATCTACATCGCTTTCGTGTTCATCGTCGTGCTGTTCACGATCCTCACGGGCGGTGCGCTGCTGAGCCCGGGCAACCTCACCAACCTGGTGCTGCAGTACTCCTACATCCTGATCCTCGCGATCGGCATGGTGCTGATCATCGTGGCCGGGCACATCGACCTGTCGGTGGGCTCGGTGGTCGCGCTGACCGGCGGCGTCGCCGCGGTCGTGGTGATCAGCTGGGGGATGCCCTGGTGGGTCGGCGTGCTGGCGGCACTCGGCACCGGCGTGCTGGTGGGGCTGTGGCAGGGCTTCTGGGTCGCCTACGTCGGCATCCCCGCCTTCATCGTCACCCTCGCGGGCATGCTCATCTTCCGCGGCATGACCCTGCAGGTGCTGGGGAGCGTCTCGCTCTCCCCGTTCCCGCCCCAGTACCAGTACATCTCCGGCGGTTTCCTCAACGGCCTGCTGGGCGGGAGAGGGTTCGACGCCTTCACCCTGTTCCTGGCTGCGGCCCTGGTGGTCGTCTTCGCGATCCAGCAGTACCGCGGCCGGCTCGCGAAGCTGAAGTACAAGCAGCCGGTCGAAGCCCTGTTCCTGTTCTGGCTGAAGAACGCCGCCGTGGCCGTGGTGGTCATGGCCTTCGCCTGGCAGCTCGCGCACTCCCGCGGCCTGCCGGTGGTGCTGATCCTGCTGGCCGCGCTGATCCTCATCTACGGGTTCATCAGCCAGCGCACGATCTTCGGTCGGCACATCTACGCGATGGGCGGCAACCTCCAGGCCGCGCAGCTGTCCGGCGTCAAGACGCGCCGGGTGAACATGTGGCTGTTCGTGAACATGGGCCTGCTCTCCGCGGTCGCGGGCATCGTCTACTCGGCACGGTCCAACAGTGCCCAGCCGGGTGCCGGCAACATGTTCGAGCTCGACGCCATCGCCGCCGCCTTCATCGGCGGTGCGGCGGTGACCGGCGGCATCGGCAAGGTGCACGGCGCGATCATCGGCGGTCTGATCATGGCCGTGATGTCCAACGGCATGTCGATCATGGGCATCGACCAGTCCACGCAGTCGGTGGTGCGCGGTGTCGTGCTGCTGGTGGCCGTGGCCTTCGATGTCTGGAACAAGAAGCGCTCGACGTCCGGAAGCTGAGCGGCGGCCGACCCGCACCAGGCGGGCGGCCGACGAGCCCGGGGCACGGCGTCCCGGGCACCTCGCAGGAGGTGCCCGGGGCGCCGTCGTCGTCTACGCAGGTCACGTGCTGTTTCTAGGGGTGCGGCGGGGGCATGGCCGGGGTGCGTCGGAGCGCGGTGTCGGAGCGCTGCGTCGGATCTTTGTGTCGGACCCTGCAACGATGTAAAGTAGCTCATGTGATGCAGGGCACGCGTCGCATCGGCCCCGTCGGCCGGGCGCGCGACCCGCGCATCGCGGCATCGCCGGGGCGTGCGCGCACAGGGGCGCGCGGGCCTGCGGGGATGCCATCCGAAGCGACGTCGCCCGCGGCCCGCCCCGAGCTCCTGTCCGACCCGTCCCATGCTGCCGCCACCGGGCGGCCCGGGTGCCCGATCCCGATGGAGTGATGAGATGAGGAATCGTCCACCCCGCTCAGTCCCGCACCGACCCGGAGCCGGCTCGGGGATCAGTCGACGCCGACTGCTGGGAGCCGGAGCCCTCGCCGCCACGGCCCTGCCGCTGGCCGGCTGCTCCACCCCGCTGGCCGCCGGCCTGCTGGGCACCCAGCTGGACCCCTCGACGCTGATCTACTGGAACCTGTTCGGCGGTGGCGACGGCGTGCGCATGCAGGACATGCAGCAGGGCTACCGCGACCTCTACGGGCCCGACTCCCTCCAGGCCACCACGCTCACCTGGGGCAACCCCTACTACTCGAAGCTGACCCTGGCGACCGTCGGCAACCAGCCGCCGGACGTCGCGGTCGCTCACCTCACGCGTGCCAAGCCGTTGTGGAGCGGCGGACTCCTGGACCCGATCACCGAGGAGGACCTCGCCGGCGTCGGCCTGTCGACCGCGGACTTCAACGAGCAGGCCTGGACCACACAGCGCACCGACGACCAGAACATCGCGATCCCCCTGGACACCCACCCGTTCACGCTCTTCTACAACAAGGACGTGTGCGAGGAGGCGGGGCTGCTGGACGGCGACGGACTGCTGGTGGACCTCGACGGCCTCGACACCTTCGAGGCGGCCCTGGCCGCGATCAGCGAGGTCACCGGTGGCACCGCGATGACGGTGGCGAACGTGTCCGAGACCGCCACGCCCTGGCGGTTCTTCTGGACGCTGTACAACCAGTTCGAGTCCGCGACCCCGTTCCTGTCCGACGACGGCGCCACCATCAGCGTCGACGAGCCCACCTTCCTCGAGGTGATGGGGAAGGTCCAGGACTGGGTCGGTCAGGGATGGCTCAACCGGGGCCTGGACTACGCGACCTCCCAGACCGCGATGTTCACCGGGAAGGCCGGGTTCTACCTGCAGGGCGAGTGGGAGATCTCCACCGCGCAGTCGATCGAGGGGCTGAACTTCGGGATGGTGTCGATCCCGCAGATCTTCGAGCGGTCCGCCGTCCAGGCGGACTCCCACACCTTCATCCTCCCGCACAAGGACCGCTCCCCGCAGCAGCGTCGGCAGGCGATGGAGTTCATCAAGGTCATGCTCGACCAGAGCATGACCTGGGCCGAGGGCGGTCACATCCCCGCCTACCTGCCGACGGCCGAGAGCGAGGAGTACCTCGCCCTCGAACCGCAGCGCTACTACGCCGACTCCGCGGACTTCGCCGTCTACGACGATCCGGCCTGGTACGGCGGGTCCGGCTCGACCTTCGAGGACACCGTCGGCGCTCAGCTGGGTCTGGTCCAGCAGGGTGTGCTCAGCCCCGAGCAGGCCTTGGCGGCCATCCGCGACCAGCTCGCGATCTACACCTCGACGCCCAGCCCGCTCTGACCCGGAAGGCATACCTCATGACCACGATGTCTCCCACCGCATCCGCCACCGGCGAGACGGCGCCCCCTCGCGCCGGGCAGGGAGGGAAGGTGCAGCGCAGGACGCCCCAGGCCTGGCTGTTCCTCGCCCCGTTCGCCCTCGTCTACGCGGCCTTCATGGTCGGACCGATGATCTGGATGTTCGTCGCGAGCTTCTTCAACACCTCGACGGTCCACGCGGGCCTCGGATCCTTCGCAGGGTTCGACAACTACCTCGAGATGTTCGGCCGCGACGACTTCTGGTCCTCGCTGTGGCACACCCTCCAGTTCACCCTGTACACCGTGCCGCCGCTGGTGATCCTCTCCTTCGTCCTGGCGGTGCTGACCAACCGCGCTTCCCGCGGCCAATGGTTCTTCCGCCTGGCCTTCTTCTTGCCGTTCATCCTGCCCTCGGCGACGATCTCCCTGATCTGGGTCTTCATCTTCACCCCGTCCTCGGGCCTGTGGTCCCTGCCGGCGACGCTCATCGGCATGGACCCGGGGGCGGGCATCCTGGCGAGCCCCAGCACCGCGATGATCGGCATCGCCATCGCGACCATCTGGTGGACCATCGGCTTCAACTTCGTGCTCTACCTCGCGGGTCTGCAGGAGATCCCCCGGGAGCTGTACGAGGCCGCCGCGGTCGACGGGGCCACGCCCTGGCAGCAGATCCGACGGGTCACCGTCCCGCTGCTGAACCGCACCACCGGGCTGGTCATCCTGCTGCAGATCATCGCCAGCCTGAAGATCTTCGACCAGGTCTATCTGATGACGGCGGGTGGGCCCGGCATCTCGACGCAGGTCTCCCTGGGTCTGATCACCAACACGGCGTTCACGGACAACAGGGTCGGCGCGGCCTCCGCGGCCTCGGTGCTGCTGTTCCTGATCATCCTGGTCATCGCCATCGTCCAGCAGGTCGTCAGCCGCGTCGGCACCAAGCGTGAGGAGGCCTCCTGACATGGCCACGATCGAGACCCGTCCCTCCCGACGCGCCGGAGTCTCCGGCGCCGCCCCGGCCCCGCGCATGCGGGCCAGCGGGAAGACCTTCACCACGGTCACCGGCATCATCCTGGTCGTCCTCGCGATCATGTGGCTGATCCCCAGCCTGTTCGCGATCAAGACCTCGGTGACCGACAACGGCGTCGCCGCGCTGGGCGCCCAGGAGATCCTGACCGACGTCAGCCCGACGCTGGAGTCCTACCTGGGCCTGATGCGCCAGGGCGACATCTGGAACTGGTACCTCTCCAGCTTCCTGACCTCGGTGGTCACCGCCGCACTGACGCTGCTGTTCGCCTCCATGGCCGCCTTCGCCCTCTCCCGCCTGCAGTTCCGGGGGCGCGCTGCCATGTACCTGCTGATCATCATGGGCCTGATGATCCCCAGCCAGGTGCTGATCGTGCCGCTGTTCCAGGAGCTGCGCGTCATGCAGCTGCTGAACACGTACTGGGCCGTGATCCTCCCGCAGATCCCCTCGGTCATCGCGGTGTTCATCTTCAAGCAGTTCTTCGACGGGATCCCCAAGGAGCTCGAGGATGCCGCGAGGGTCGACGGTGCGGGGCTGTGGCGGATCTACTGGTCGGTGGTCATGCCGCTGTCGCGCCCGGTGACCGCCGCGGTCGCGATCCTGACCTTCGTGTGGACCTGGAACAACCTGTTGCTGCCTCTGTTCGTCCTGTCCAACCCCAGCCTGATGACCATCCCGGTCGGCCTGGCCACGGTGCAGGGCAGCTTCGGGCTCCGCTATGCGGACATCCAGGCCGGCGCGATCCTCGCCGCCCTCCCCCTGGTGGTGCTGTACATGTTCTTCCAGCGCCAGATCGTCGAAGGGGTGACCGGCTCCGGGCTGAAGGGCTGAGCTGACCGGAGCAGGGCGTCTGACGCGTCGGACAGCAGGGGGCGAACCGACACGTCAGACCGTACGGGCGAGCGGGGTGGGCTCGGGGCGCTCCACGCCCAGGGACGCACGCGCTCAGCGCCGGTCGGTGAGGAACCGGAGGATCAGCCTGGTGCGAGGGCGGTGCTCCGAGGCGTCGGCCGGGATGCGCACCCGGTGCCTCATGCCGAGGAGAGGCGACGGGCAGTCGTCCCACGCCAGCAGAACGATGCACAGTTGTGATGTGTGCCACGAATTCCCACGTTAGACTCGCCGGTGCAGCGCACTGCCGCGCTGCACGGAGCCCATCGAAGGAGATCGGCATGCTCGGACGGAACCAGTTCTCACGACGCACAGCTCTCGGGCTCGGCGGGATGACCCTCGCCGGTGCCGGGCTCGCCGCCTGCGGCGGCAACACCGGCGGCCTCACCGACGGCGGCGGTGGCGGGGGCGAGACGCTCTCGCAGTGGTACCACCAGTACGGCGAGGACGGCACCAAGGAAGCCGCCACGAAGTACGCCGAGGGCTACGAGGACGCAGCGGTCAGCGTCAACTGGGTCACCGGGGACTACGCGTCGCGATTGTCCACGGCGCTGCTGTCCGGCGGGGGCGTGGACGTCTTCGAGAACAACACGATCAACGTCGACAAGGCCGAACAGGGACGCTACGTCGAGCTCACCGACCTCGTCGAGCCCGTGAAGGATCAGTTCAACAAGGCCTCGCTGGGGCCGGTGACCATCGGAGACGCGATCTGGGGCATCCCGATGCTCCTGGACCCGCAGCACTTCTACTACCGCAAGAGCCTGTTCGAGAAGGCGGGCATCGCACCGCCGGAGACCTTCGACGACCTCGTCGCCGCGGCCACCGAGCTCACCACCCCCGACCAGAAGGGCCTGTTCCTCGGCAACAACTTCGACGCCAGCTGCTGGGCGATGGTCTGGGCAGCGGGCGGCACCCCCATGAACGAGGCCCGCGATGCGGTCGCCTACAACACGCCCGGCTACGCCGAGGGGCTCGGCGCGATCCAGCAGATGATCGCCGACGAGGTGCTGCTGACCGGTGCACCCTCGGACTGGGCCGATCCCGCGGCCTTCGGCGCCGGGCTCTCCGCCATCACCTGGGGCGGTTGCTGGGCGCTGCCCGTCCTCGAGGAGTCCCTCGACGACATCGGGGTGTTCTCGCATCCGGCCGTCGGCTCCGAGGGGAAGCAGGTCGCCTTCATGGGGACCTGGAACGAGCAGGTCGCCGGCAACAGCGAGAAGGTCGACGCGGCCAAGGCGTTCGCTCAGTGGCTCTGGATCGATCAGACCGACAGCCAGACCGATTGGGCGCTGAACTACGGGTTCCACATCCCGCCCCTGACCGCCGTGGCGGACGAGGCCGCGGCGCTCAAGGACGGGAACGGCCTCGAGATCGCCACCATGGCCAAGGAGATCGGCGTGACCGGCCCGCCGGAATGGACCGGCGAGATCAGCACCCCGCACGCCGACGCCATCAGCAACGTCCTCAAGAACGGTGCGGACCCGGCCGAGGAGCTCGCCGCGGCGGAGGAGGCCAGCAACCGGGCGATCGGGTCGTGAGCGCCTCGACCCGGGTGCGCACCACCACCACGGTCAGCGCCCCGGCCCCGGAGCGCAGCGGCCCCACCCGCATCAAGGGCAATGGTCTCGCCTTCTGGCTGTTCTTCACCCCGTTCCTGGTGGGCCTGTGCGTCTTCACGATCCTGCCCCTGCTGTGGGGCGGGGCGCTCAGCCTGTTCGAGGCGCGCGGCACCGTGCTGCCCACGAAGTTCGTGGGCCTGGAGAACTTCCGCGGCTTCCTCGTGGACACCGCGTTCCTGCAGTCCTTGCGCACGTTCATCATCTTCGCGCTGTTCATCGTCCCGGTCACGATGGCCTCGTCCCTGGGTCTCGCGGTGCTGATCAACGGGCTGCCCCGCTTCCAGGCCTTCTATCGCTCCGTGTTCTTCCTGCCCACCGCCTGCAGCTACGTGGTGGCCTGCGTGGTGTGGCGGCTGTCGTTGTTCAACGGCCTCGAATCGGGCGTGGTGAACACATTGCTGGGCCTGGTCGGAGTGGACTCCGTCGCCGGCTGGCTGTCGTCCTCGCCGTACTGGTGGATCGTGCTGGTCTCCGTGAGGCTGTGGCTGCAGGTCGGGTTCTACATGCTCCTGTTCCTGGCGGGGCTGCAGGCGATCCCGAGCCAGATGTACGAGGCGGCAGCGGTGGACGGCCTGAGCCCCGGCGGCTTCCGCATGTTCCGCATGATCACCCTGCCGCAGCTGCGCACGACCTCCGCGGCCGTGCTTCTGCTCCAGCTGATCGCCGCCTTCCAGGCCTTCGACGAGTTCTACAACCTCACCGGCAACAACCCCGAGACCCGACCCCCGCTGGTGTACCTCTACAACATCGCCCTCGGACCCCAGCAGGACTTCGGGACCGGCTCTGCCGGGGCCCTGGTGCTGACCGCCATCATGATCATCGCCGGGCTCCTCCAGACCTACCTGGTGGGCTTCGACTCCTCCGACGACGGTCCCCGCCGCGGGCCCCTCCGGTTCCTGCCCAGGAGGCCACGTCGGCCCTCGTCCTCACCCGCCCGGGAGGCGCAGCGATGACCGCTCAGCTCACCATCGTCGGCCAGAATCGCCGCAGTGCCTCACTGCTGCTGCGCTACGCCATCGCCTCCCTCCTGGCCCTGGTGTTCCTGGTGCCCTTCTACGCGATGATCAAGACCGCCCTGTCCTCGAACGACGAGATCTATTCGCAGGAGTTCGTCCTGTGGCCGAGCGACCCCCAGTGGCAGCGGGTCCCCGAGCTGCTGACGGACTCACGGTTCCTCGAGGCGCTGCAGAACTCCGCGATCATGGCGATCCTCTCGACGTCGCTGTCGATTCTCATCGCCTCCTTGGCCGGCTACGCCCTGGTGCGGATCCCGCACCGGGCGGCGAAGCCGATGTTCATGCTGGTGATCGTGGTGCTGCTGGTTCCGGCGGCGACGGCGTTCGTCCCGAACTTCATCATCGTCGCCTCGCTGGGGTGGATCGGCACCCTGCAGGGGCTGATCGTCCCCGGCCTGTTCAGCGCCTTCAACGTCTTCCTCTTCCGGCAGTTCTACGTGAACTTCCCGCGGGAGATCGAGGAGGCCGCCTACATCGACGGTGCCGGTTACCTCCGCACGTTCTTCCGCATCGTCTTCCCCAACACGCTGCCCTTCGCCTCGGCGCTGACGGTGCTGGGGCTGATCGGATCGTGGAACGCGTTCCTGTGGCCGCTGGTGGTCGCGGGCGACGGGCAGAACGCGATGACGGTGCAGATCTACCTCTCGTCCTTCCTGACCGCGCAGACCTTCGACTACGGCGGCCTGTTCATGGCGGCCACCCTCAGCCTGATCCCGGTGCTGGCCGTGTTCTTCGTGCTGCAGCGCTATCTCGTGGCCGGCATCGCGGCGACGGGGCTGAAAGGATGAGCCGGCGCCCCGTCGCCGCGACGGCGTCCGGCCCCCGAGCACGAGCCCGGCCCGCGTGGTCGACCCCGCTGGCGGATCCCGACGTGGTCCGCACGGCCGACGGTTGGATCGCCTACGGGACCGGCCCCGTCCGCGAGGCGCGGGCCGTCCCGGCAGCAGTCTCCGACGACCTCGTGACCTGGCGCGGCATCGGGAACGTGCTGGAGGCGCTGCCGCCGGAAGCCGGGGACTCCTACTGGGCGCCGGAGGTGTGCGAGCGCGAGGGCGTCTGGTGGATGTACTACTCGGTGGGGCACGGGGAGCGCGGGCACCTGATCCGGGTCGCTCGGGCCGAGGCCCCGGAAGGGCCGTTCCGCGACCAGGGGGTGGTGCTCACGCCCGACGAGTCGTTCGCGATCGACGCCTCCCCGTGCCGTCTGGAGGATGGGAGCTGGTGGCTGTTCTTCGCGCGCGACGTGATCGACCACGAACGGCCGGGTACGCATCTGGCCGTCGCGCCGCTGCTGACGCCCACATCGCTCGGCTCCACGGCGGCCGTCCTCGCCCCTTATGCCGATTGGCAGATCTTCGAGAGCGACCGGGAGATGTATGGGCGGAGGTTCACCTGGCACACGCTCGAGGGAGCTCACGCGGTGGTGCGGGACGGATTGCTGGTGCTGACCTTCTCCGGAGGGTCATGGCAAGGTCCTGGATATCGCACCGCCTGGGCATACGCCACCTCACCGCTGGGACCGTGGACGGTCCCGGGCGCGGAGGAGGATGTGCTGCTGCGCAGCGACGCGGAGTTCATCGGCCCGGGGCACAACTCCTGCACGGTGGGCCCGGAGGGGCAGGACGTGATCGCCTTCCACGCCTGGGACGAGGCGCGCACGGGTCGGTACATGCACCTGCGCGAGCTCGTGGTCGATGCTTCCGCGCCGAGCGTGCACATGGGCGGGCCGCTGGTCCACGACCAGGGTGTCTGACGCGTCGGATGGAGAAGCTCCAAGCGACGCGTCAGACCGTACGGACCTGCGTGTGCGGACCTGTTCGTGCGGGCCTGTTCGCGCGGGCCTGCGTGTGCGGGCCTGTTCGTGCGGACCTGTTCGTGCGGGCCTGCGGCGATGCCTCGGGCGGGCGTGGCTGCGAGTGCGCGCTCAGCGGCGGTAGGTGAGGATCCGGTAGCGGATGCCGGTGCGGGAGGTGTGCCAGGCGGAATCGGCGATCGATGGCTCAGGGCCTGCGGCCGATGGCTCAGGCGGCCCGGCCGATGGCTCAGGGCCTGCGATCGCCGACGCGGGGTGTGTGGTCCCCGGGTCCGGAACTGCCACCGCAGGCTCCGGGTCCGTGGCCGTCAGGCGGAGATCCGCCGGGATCGTCGGCGCCGTGGTGTCCCCGTCGATCTCCAGGTCGATCTCGGTGACCACGAGCAGGTCGGCACGATCCATCGCCTCCCGATACACGCGTCCGCCGCCGATCACCCAGATCATCGGGCTGCCCGGGGCGCCCGGGGTGCCCGGTGCGCTCGGAGCGCTCGGAGCGCTCGAGGTGCCCGGCGTGCTCGGTGCGCTCGGGACGCTCGAGTCGTCCGCGCCGGTGACGAGAGTCGCGGCGGCCTGGTCGAGGGCTTCGTCGAGCGTTCCGGTGCGCAGCGCGCCCTCGTCGGCGAAGGAGTCATCGCTGGTGATGACGATGTTCGTGCGTCCGGGAAGGGGCCGGAACGTCGGCGGGAACGACTCCCAGGTGCGGCGCCCCATCACGACGGGGGAGCCCTTCGTGGTGCGCGAGAAGTGCTTGAGGTCCTCGGGCAGGTGCCAGGGCATCGTGCCGGCGTCCCCGATCACGCCGTTCCGGGCCTGCGCCCAGATCATGCCGATCCGTGGAGCGGTCGGTGCCTGGCCGGCCGGGGAGTCGGCCGCCCTCACACCGCCACCGGCGCCTTGATGCCCTTGTGGTGCCGGTAGTCCACGATCTCGAAGTCCTCGAGCTCGTAGTCCAGGATCGAGTCCGGTCGGCGCGCGATCCGCAGGCTCGGGTACGCGAACGGCTCCCGGGAGAGCTGCCGCTCCACCTGCTCGTGGTGGTTGTCGTAGATGTGGCAGTCGCCGCCGGTCCACACGAAGTCGCCGACGGCGAGATCGGTCTGCTGGGCGACCATGTGCGTCAGCAGCGCGTAGCTGGCGATGTTGAACGGCACCCCGAGGAACAGATCTGCGCTGCGCTGGTACAGCTGGCAGGACAGCTTCCCGTCGTGCACCTCGAACTGGAACAGCGCATGGCAGGGTGCGAGTGCCATCTGCGGGATGTCCGTCGGGTTCCAGGCCGTCACGATCAGCCGGCGCGAGTCGGGGTCGGTGCGGATCTGCTCGACGACGTCGGTGATCTGGTCGATCACGCCGCCACCGGGGGTGGGCCAGGAGCGCCACTGCGCGCCGTAGACCGGGCCGAGGTCGCCTGCCTCGTCGGCCCACTCGTCCCAGATGCTCACGCCGCGCTCCTGCAACCAGCGCACGTTGGTGTCCCCGCGCAGGAACCACAGCAGCTCGAGGATGATCGAGCGGGTGTGCACCCGCTTGGTGGTGATCAGGGGGAATCCGGCGGAGAGGTCGTAGCGGATCTGCTTGCCGAACAGGCTGCGGGTGCCGGTCCCGGTGCGGTCGCCCTTGGGGTGGCCGGTCTCCATCACCTCGCACAGGAGGTCCTCGTAGGGGGTCGGGACGGTCATCAGGGCAGCTCCTCGAGATCGGCGGTGGTGAGGGAGGTGGGCGTCGTGGATTCGCGGACCACCAGCGTGTACGGGGTGTCCAGCACGCGTGGGGGCCCGTCGTGCCCCTGGATCCGCTCGGTGAGCAGGTCCAGGGCGGTCGCGGCGAGCGTGTGCTTGTCCGGTGAGATGGTGGACAGCGGCGGGGAGGCGAAGGGGGCGTCGGGGGTGTCGTCGTACCCGATCACCGCGACGTCCTCGGGCACCCGATGACCCCGTCGCCGCAGCTGCGCGAGCACACCGATGGCGAGATCGTCGTTGCCGCAGACGATCCCGTCCACCTCCGGATGCCGCGCCATCAGCTCCTGCGCGCCCGAGAAGCCGTCATGGCGGTGCCAGTTCTCGACCGCCTGCACGATCGCGGCGTCGGCGCCCGGCCCGTGCTCGCTCAGCGCGGCGACGTAGCCGTCCCGGCGCAGGGAGCCGGAGCTGTGCGGCTGCAGGCCGTGCCGGGTGGCGATCGCGCCGAGGAACGCGATCCGATGCCGACCGGTCCGCAGCAGATGGGCGGTCGCATCGAAGGCGGCGGCCACATTGTCGATCCGCACGTAGTCGCTGCCCTGGGGGAGCTGTTCGGGCAGATGTTCTCCGATGAAGACCGTGGGCTGGGTGGTGCGCTCCATCCGCGCGAACACGTCCTCCTCGATGAGCAGCGGATTGAAGATCACCCCGTCGCCGACCAGGCGGTTGAACCCTTCCAGGACGGTGCGTTCAGCCTCGCGGCCAGCGGAGGTCGAGTGCAGCACGACGGTCTGCCCGCGCCGCTGCGCCTCGTCGATGAACTCCTGGGCGAGATCGGAGAAGTACGAGAAGGTCAGTGCCGGCACCGCCAGGGTGACCATCTTGCTCGCCCCGGTGCGCAGCTGCTGCGCCGCGGCCTGGGGACGGTATCCGACCTGCAGGATCGCCTCCCGCACCTTCTCGCGCGTCGAGTCGCGCACATGGGGGTACTCGTTGACCACGTTGGAGACGGTCTTGATCGAGACTCCCGCCAGCTCGGCGACATCGCGCAGCGCAGGAGGGCGCTGACGGCCGGTCGAGGGGTGCGGGGGCATGGAGTCGATTCTTGCACCCGTGGCCCGGCTCGGGTGCGCAGCGGGCCCGTGAGGTCGCGCCGTGCCGCCGGCGTCCCGCTACCGTCGATCACCCGGACGCGCCCGTCGGCGCTTCGCCGTTGACGCCGAGCCATGGCTGTGGAAAGCTGGTTTGCAACGTTGTAGACCCGGTCGTGGCCCGCTCTGCATGGTCGTCGCCGGACAACGTCCGGTCCTCGTCCGGCTGCCGCGCGGCGGTGATACGGCGTCGACCGCTCCGCCGCCCCTCCCGAGAAGGATGCCGACACCGATGTCTTCCCGTATCACCCTTGCTCTGAACCCCGCCTTCCGGGTCGCGCCCGTGCGTCGACGCACCTTCGGCGCCTTCGTCGAGCATCTCGGCCGCTGCGTCTACACCGGCATCCACGAGCCGGATCACCCGTCGGCCGACGAGGACGGCTTCCGCACCGATGTGCTCGCCCTGACCCGCGAACTCGGCGTGAGCTCCGTGCGCTATCCCGGCGGCAACTTCGTCTCGGGCTACAGGTGGGAGGACGGCGTCGGCCCTCTCGAGCAGCGCCCCGCCCGCCACGACCTCGCCTGGCACTCCACCGAACCCAACACCGTGGGCCTGGACGAGTTCATGGCCTGGGTCGCCAAGGCCGGGGTCGAGCCGATGTACGCCGTGAACCTCGGCACCCGCGGCATCGAGGAGGCGCTGGACGTGCTCCAGTACGCCAATGCTCCGGAGGGCATCGCACTGTCCGACGAGCGAGCTGCCAACGGGCATGCCGCGCCCTACGGGATCAGCATGTGGTGCCTGGGCAACGAGATGGACGGCCCCTGGCAGGCCGGCCACAAGACCCCCGAGGAGTACGCCCGCCTCGCCACCGAGACCGCCCGTCTGCTGCGCCAGGAGGACCCGGGCCTCGAGCTCGTCGCCTGCGGGTCCTCGAACTCCTCGATGGAGACCTTCGGGGAGTGGGAGAACATCGTGCTCACCGAGGCCTACGACCACGTCGACATGATCTCGGCCCACGCCTACTACTCCGAGCAGGACGGCGACCAGGCCTCCTTCCTCGCTTCGGCCGACGACATGGACCACTTCATCGACTCCGTCGTCGCCACCGCGGACCACGTGCGCGCGAAGCTGGGGCGCGACAAGCGGATCATGGTCAGCTTCGACGAGTGGAACATCTGGTACCAGCACCGCGCGGAGTCCCGCCCGCCCAGCGGCGAGGACTGGCCCGTCGCTCCCGTGCTGCTCGAGGACACCTACTCCGCCATGGACGCGGTGGTGTTCGGGAATCTGCTGATCTCCCTGCTGCGCCACAGCGACCGCGTCGCCTCCGCCTCCCTGGCGCAGCTGGTCAACGTGATCGCCCCGATCATGACCGAGCCCGGCGGTGCGAGCTGGAAGCAGACCACCTTCCACCCCTTCGCGCTGACCTCCCGCCACGCCCGGGGCGAGGTGCTCGACGTGCGCCTGGACGCCCCGAGTTTCGAGAACCGGCGCTTCGGGACCAGCTCCGCGGCCGACGCCGTCGCCACCTGGGACGAGGACTCCGGAGACCTGTCGCTCTTCGTCGTCAACCGCGGCGCCGACGAGCAGCTGGCCCTGGACGTGGACCTGTCGGCCTTCGGCGACCTCGAGCTGGTCGAGGCGCTCACGCTGCACCACGAGGACCCCTACGCCGCGAACACCAGGAGCGCCCCCGAGGCCGTGACTCCCGCCGCCAACGGCTCGGTCGCGCTGACGGAGAATCACCTCGGCGGCGACCTGCCGGCGATCTCCTGGACCATGATCCGCCTCGCGCGCCGCGCCTGACCCGCACGTGGCCCGGCCGGGGGATCGCTCCCGGTCGGGCCCGCATTGCCCGACCGCCCCGCTCGAAGGAGAGCTCTCCGTGCCCTCGTCCTCGCTCACCCGTTCCCTGGTGTCCGCCCTCGGCACCGTGGCGACCGGCTCCACCCGTCGCACGGACGACGGACCGGCCCGCGTCGTCGTCGACCTCGACCTGCCCGGCCCCACGATCAGCCGCCACCTCTACGGCCACTTCGCCGAGCACCTCGGCCGCTGCATCTACGGCGGCTTCTTCGTCGGCGAGGACTCCGAGATCCCGAACGTCCGCGGCATCCGCAGCGACGTCGTCGAGGCTCTGCGGGCCCTGCAGATCCCGAACCTGCGCTGGCCCGGCGGCTGCTTCGCCGACGACTACCACTGGAAGGACGGCATCGGCCCCCGCCAGGACCGCCCACGGATGATCAACTCCCACTGGGGCGACGTCATCGAGGACAACTCCTTCGGCACCCACGAGTTCATGGATCTCGTCGAGCTGCTCGGCACCGAGGCGTACGTCAACGGCAACGTCGGCTCCGGCACCGTCGCGGAGATGAGCGAGTGGATCGAGTACCTCACCCGCGCCGACGACTCCCCGATGGCCTCCCTGCGCCGGGAGAACGGCCGCGAGGAGCCGTGGGCGGTGCCCTTCGTCGGCATCGGCAACGAGCCCTGGGGCTGCGGCGGGACCATGCGTGCCGAGGACTATGCCGCGCTGGCGCGCCAGTACTCCACCTACGTGCGCGATCAGGGCGGGGACCCCGGCAACCGCGTCACCCGCATCGCCGCGGGCGCCAGCGACGACGACTACGCGTGGACCGAGTCGCTGATGCGGGCGGCGACGAACCTCGACAGCAGCGACGGGCGGCCCGGCCCCTACCAGGCGATCTCCATGCACTACTACACGATGTCCGGCCCCTGGGCGGACAAGGGCAGCGCCACGGAGTTCACCGACCGGGAGTGGTACCTGACCCTCTCCCGTGCGGCCCGCGCCGAAGAGCTGGTGGCCCGACACGCCACCGTCATGGACCACTACGACCCGCACCGGAAAGTGGGCCTGGTGTTCGACGAATGGGGCACCTGGTGGAACGTCGAGCCCGGCACGAACCCCGGTTTCCTGTACCAGCAGAACACCGTGCGCGATGCCCTGGTCGCCTCCATCCACTTCGACGGCTTCCACCGCCATGCCGATCGCCTGATCATGGCGAACATCGCCCAGACCGTGAACGTGCTGCAGGCGATGATCCTCACCGACCCTGACTCCGGGGCCCTCGTGCTCACCCCGACCTACCACGTGTTCGCGATGAACGCCGGGCACCAGGATGCCGCTGCGCTCGCCACCCACGTGACGCTCCCCGAGGAGCCGGCCGAGGTCGACGGCCGGGCACTGCCGCTGGTCTCGGCCTCCGCGTCGGTGCGCAGCGAGGAGGGCACCGCGCTGATCTCCCTGTCGAACCTCGATGCCGACGCCCCGCGCACCCTCGTGCTGGACCTGCGGGGCCGGGCGGTCACCGGGCATCGGGCCGCCGTGCTGACCGGAGCCTCCACCGCCGCGCACAACACCCCGGAGGATCCCCGGGCCGTCGCTCCGGCCCCGCTCGAGGACGTCCGCTCGCACGAGCGGGGTCTCGAGATCACGCTGCCGCCGCATTCCTTCGCGACCGTGGAGCTGCAGCTGGTTTGAGCTGGCGCATTCCCTCGCGACTGTGGAGCTGCAGCAGGTTTGAGCTGGCGCATTCCTTCGCGACTGTGGAGCTGCAGCTGGCCTGAGCTGCCGCACGCGGAGCGGCCGCGAGCGGAGCGGCCCCGGCTGGTGATGGTCGGGTACGGGCGTCCTGGCGTGCGCCCTGGCCATATAGCCAGGAAGCCCGCCTGGACGCCCGTACCCGACGATGTCTGCCCATCCCGGCGCCCCGCGGCATCGTGCGTCGTGCTCGGCATGACCCTTGTGTTCAACCGCAGGGTTGACGATGGAGGGTGTGGGGCGTAGCGTCTCTCTTGTCAACCAAGGAGTTGAGAAAGGGAGGGATGGACGACGACACCCTGTCGAGGGCCTTCGCGGCCCTCGCCGATCCGACGCGGCGGGACCTCGTCTCCCGCCTCACCCTCGGTGATGCCACCGTGGGAGAGCTCGCCGCCCCCTACGACATGTCCCTGCAGGCCGTGAGCAAGCACATCGCGGTCCTCGAGTCCGCCGCGCTGGTGACCCGCCGGCGCGACGCCCAACGCCGCCCCGTGCACCTCGACGCCGAGGTGCTGGGGGAGCTGACCGACTGGATCGATCGACATCGCCGCGCCGTCGACGAGCGCATGGACCGCCTCGACGAGCTGCTGCAGACCACCGGAACCACCGATACCGAGGAGCACCTCTCATGAGCACCGCCGATCACCTGAGAACCGCCACCATCGACGCCGACCCTGATCTCCCGCAGATCCGCATCACACGTGACTTCCACGCCGCACCCGCACAGGTCCTGCGGGCTCACACCGATCCCGAGCTCTACGCCCAGTGGGTCGGTCCCAAGGACCTCTCGACCCGCATCGAGCACTGGGACGCCCGCACCGGCGGCGCCTGGGCCATGGTCAACATCGGGCCGGACGGGGAGGAGTACTCCTTCCACGGCAGCTTCCACGACGTCACCGAGGACCGCATCGTCCAGACCTTCACCTTCGACGGCTGGCCCGAGGGCGTCTCCTTGGAGACGATGCGCCTCGAGGATCTCGGCGACGGCTGGACCCGCATGCACAGCACCTCGATGTTCGACTCCTTCGAGAGCCGGGCCCAGATGCTCGACAGCGGCATGGACGTCGGGGTGCACGAGGGCTACGCGGCCCTCGACGCCCTGCTGGCAGGGGACCCCGTCCCGGGCCCGTCGACCCGCGGCGCGGGGGCGTGATGTCGACGCCCCTGCCCCAGCTCCCGCCCGAGGAGAAGTACCGCCGGATCGCCGCAGGTCTCACCCGGACCGTGGTCGGCGTGACCGACTGGGACGCCCCCACTCCGGTGCAGGAATGGCGCGCCCGGGACGTCGTCGGGCATCTGACCACATGGTTGCCGGCCCTCGTCCACGGGGGTTCGACCTTCCGCTTCGCGGACGGCCCGGACGTCGAGGTGGACCCGGTCGTGGCCTGGGCGCATCTCGATGAGCAGGTGCAGGAGCTGCTGGAGGACCCGGCAGCCGCCGATCACCGGCATTCCGGGCCGCACACGGGGCAGGACCGGCCGGTGCCGGAGCTGGTCGACGCCGTCTACACGGTCGACGTCTTCTTCCACACCTGGGACCTCGCTCGCTCCTCCGGCCAGGACGACACCCTCGATCCCGACCTGGTCCACGACGCCTTCACCGGCATGAGCGCGATGGAGGAGCAGCTGCGCCCCAGCGGCCAGTTCGGGCAGCAGCAGCCGGTCCCGGATGACGCCACCGAGCAGGAGAAGCTGTTCGCCTTCCTGGGCCGCGACCCGCGGTGGGAGCCGAACCGCTGAGGACCCGAGCGGTTGAGGGCCCCGGTCGAGGGCCCGATCCGCCGGAGCCTCGAGGGACCCGGCCCGACGAGGCCTCGACCAGGCCCCGACGAGGCCCCGACCAGGAGAGCACTGGTCGGGGCCTCGTCGAGTCGCCCGGGGTCCGGCCCGGGTGGGCAGTTCAGGGCAGCGCCGGCTCGTCGACGGCCTCGGGCCCCGTGGTGACGTCGGCCGCGGCCTCCTCCGGTGAGCGGCGGCGGATGAACAGCGTGACCGCGGCGGCTCCGAGGCCCGCGACCGCGCCGAGGGCGAAGCACACCTTGAACGCGGTCACCGTGGGCAGCGAGGCGCCGGCCATGGTGGTCGTGATCGAGGTGAGCACGATCGCCATCACCGCGCCCGCGACGGTGGTGCCCATCGAGCGCATCAGTGCGTTCACGCCGACTCCCGCTCCGGCCTCCGAGGCGGGGGAGTTCTCCATGATCAGGGTGGGCATCGCCGCGTAGGCGATGCCCACGCCGGCCGAGGAGACGCAGGCTGCGAGCATCAGCTGCCACGGCGCATCGGTCAGGAAGAAGGCGACCAGGTAGCCGCAGGCCATCACGACCATGCCGGTGGCCAGCGTGGTGCGTCCGCCCAGGCGGGTCAGCATGCGGCTGGAGATCGGGGTGAAGATCATCATCATCAGCCCGGCAGGGGCCATCCACAGTCCGGCCTGCAGCACCGTCTGGCCGAGCCCGTAGCCGGTCGCGTCGGGGGCCTGCAGCAGCTGGGGGACGGCGATCGACTGCGCCATCATGCCGAAGCCGGCCATCAGCGCGGCGATGTTCGTCAGAAGCACCGGCCGACGCGCCGTCGTGCGCAGGTCGACCAGCGGGTTGTCGTGGCCGATCTCGAAGCGTCCCCACAGCAGCAGCACCACGATGCCGCCGAGGATCGCTCCGAGGGTCGAGGGGCTGACCCAGCCCCAGTCGGTGCCCTTGGAGACGCCGACGAGGACCGCGACGACGCCGACGGACAGACCGATCGCACCGACCACGTCGAGCTTCCCGGAGCCGGTGGCCGGATGGTTCGGCAGGACCACGATCGAGGCGACCATCATGATCACCGCCAGCACTGTGGCCAGCCAGAACAGGGCGTGCCAGTCGTAGCTCTGGACGACCCAGGCGGCGATGGGCAGGCCGAGGGCGCCCCCGACGCCGAGGGTTGCGCTGATGGCGGCGACCGCGGTGTTGCGCAGGTGCGGGGGCATCACCTCGCGCACGAAGCTGATGGCCACCGGGATGTAGCCCATGGCCAGGCCCTGCAGGACGCGGCCGATGAGGACCGGCGCGAAGGAGTCGCCCAGGGCGCAGATCAGCGAGCCGATCAGCAGCAGGAGCGCAGAACCCACCAGCACGGGCTTGCGCCCCTTGAGGTCGGCGAGCTTGCCGGTCACCGGCATGGCGACGCCACCGGCCAGCAAGGTGGCGGTGACCACCCACGCGGCGTTGGACGCCGAGGTGGAGAGCATCTCGGGCAGCTGCGGCTGGATCGGGATCACGAGCGACTGCATGAGCGCGGCGCACAGGCTGGAGAAGCCGGCCACGATGAGGATCAGGATCGGGTGCCCGGCGGGGCCGGCGGGGCCGGTGGGGTCGGCGGGGCCGGTGGGGCCGGCAGGGCCGCGCACCGCCTCCTGGGTCTGGGAAGAGCTGTTCATCGTCACCTTCTGGTCAGGACTGGGAGAAGTGATGTGCAAACTACATAGGCGCACTCGATGTGTAAAGTGCATATATGGTGAGGCCGAGTCGAGGATCACGGAGGGGCAGATGACGCAGGAGCGGCCGCGACGCATGACGAGGGACGGCGAGGGCCGCACCTCGGGCGTCGGCGACGGGCGCATCGAGGAGGACGACGACCGCGGCCGCACCACGGCCGCGCTGCTCACCCGGTTGACCCGCCATCAACGGCTCCATCGGCAGCAGCAGGTGCTGGGGGATGCCGATCTGCGCATCCTCTGGCTCTTCTTCGACGAGCGGCCGCGCACTCTGCGGGAGATCTCCGACGCGCTCCATCTCGAGCAATCCACCGTCAATCGGCAGGTCAACGCCGCCGTCGCGGCGGGGCTGCTGGAGCGGTCTCGTCCGGAGGGCGGCGGCGCCTACGTCTTCGCGCGGACGGAGGCGGGCCATGACCTCTTCGAGGCCGACGTCGCCTCCGCCCTGGACGGCTACCGCGAGGCGCTGGACGCCCTGGGGGAACCTGAGGCCACCGAGTTCCTGCGCCTGCTGGCCCGCTTCTCCGAGGCCTACCGGGTCGTCGTCGAGGCCGCGGGTCGGCCCCGCCCGCGCGACGGCGACTGACCCGGACCTCTCATCCGCCGTTCGATGCCCTGGTGCCCTCGGCCAGGGTGTCGAAGCGGTACACGAACCCGCCGGCCGGCCCGCTGACGGTGACGTACGCATCGGTGGTGCCCGGCTCGATCGCGATGTTCGTCGCCGACTCGAGGCCCTCGTCCTCCTCCGGAAGGCCGACGGTGGCCCTCGGCGCACCGTCCGGGCCGTACACCAGGATCCGCGGGATGCCGTGCACGCCCTGGTAGATGTTCCCGTCGGCGTCGAGCGCGTTCGAGTCGGTCCGGGACGGGCCGCCGTCCACGTGGATGGCGGTGTGCTCGGTGGCGACCGCGGTCCCCTCCTCGTCCAGCAGCAGACGGTCGATGCGGTTCGCGTCCAGCTGGCTGACCCAGAGCGCCGACGTCCTCGCGTCGTAGGAGATCCCGTTGGGGTTCGGCTGGCCGTCGGCGAGCACGGTCGCCTCGCCGGAGCCGGCATCGATCCGCACCACGCGCCCGGCGGGCTCCGCGTCGGGGTAGGCGGTCGGGGACGAATCGGTGACGAAGAAGTTCCCGTCCTCGTCGAACGCGAGATCGTCGGGGTGCATGGCGCGCCCCTCCACCTCTCCCTCGAAGATCGTCTGCGGATCCTCGCCGTCAGCGGTGATGCTGACGATCCGCCCGGACGCGTAGTCGGTCAGGTACAGCCGGCCGTCCCTCGGACCCCACTGCGCCGAGGTGTAGGCACCGGTCTCGTCCGTGAACACCTCGGTCACCTCCTGGGAGTCCAGATCGACCCGCATCACCTTGGGCGCCTCGGCCGGGGCGGTGACGTCGACCAGGTACAGGCGACCGCCCTCGTCGAACGTCGGCCCCTCGAGCAGCGTCCGTCCCGTGGCCTCATGAGGTTCGGTGACCTGCAGGAGCCGCTGCGCGGTCAGACGGCTGGGCCCGTCGGCCGCAGAGGCGGACCGGCTCGGAGGGGCCGGTTCCCCGGACTCCAGGCAGCCCGCCAGCGGCAGCGTGACGGCGGCGACCGCCAGGACGGCCACGGAGCGCCGGGGCACCGTTCCGACGGCCGTCGAGCGCCCGGCGCGCATCAGGCGACTCCCGGGCCGACGGGCACGCCGTGCGAGCTCTCACGGCGCGGTGCGCCGGGACCGGCGTGGACGAGCACCTCGTCCATGCTGTTCTCGCGCCACGCGGCGAGCAGCCGGTGGAAGGCCACCGGGCCCGGCGCGTAGGACGTGGACGGGCCACGTCGGGTGCCCTCGCCGTTGTAGTACCCGGGGGTGCACTCGGCGAGGAACGCGGAGTTGTCGACGGCGACCTCCTCGATGGTGTCGCACCAAGCCTGTTCCGCCTCGCGGGTGGGCTCGACGTAGAGGGCGCCGCTGTCGCGAGCCGCACCGATCATCGCTGCGATGTGCTCGGCCTGCTCGGACAGGATGTGCACGAAGTTCACCGAGTTCGCGTTCTGCAGCGAGCCCAGCTGGAACAGGTTCGGGAAGCCGTGGGTGGTGAAGCCGTGCAGGGTGCGCGGGCCGCGGGCCCAGGCCTGCAGCAGCGGGGTCCCGCCCCGGCCGTGGACCGGGAGCGTGCCGGAGACGGCCCCGGAGACCCCGGTCTCGAAGCCCGTGGCGAAGATGACGCAGTCGACCTCGTACTCCTGCTCGCCGACGACCACCGCGTTCTGCGTCATCCGGGTGACGCCGCCGTGATCCGCGGTGTCGACGAGGGTGACGTTGTCGCGGTTGAAGGCCTGGAGGTACTGATCGCTGAATCCGGGCCGCTTGCACATGTAGCGATACCAGGGTTTGAGCGCCTCGGCCGTGGCCGGATCCTCGACCACCTCGTCCACCCGGGAGCGGATCCGATTCATGGTCGCGAAATCGGCGAGCTCGTCCCGGCGCTCGCGCTCGGCGGGCTCGAGCGAGGTGTCGACCTTGCCGGTGATCATCGTGCGCTGCAGGGCCGGCGTGGCGGTCCAGCCGTCGCCGACCAGGTCCTCCTCGACGTCCTCGCCGGCGAGGGTCTCCAGGAAGTTCTCCATCCGTTCGCGCTGCCAGCCCGGCTGCAACGAGGCGGCCCACGCGGGGTCGGTGGGGCGGTTCGCGCGCACGTCGACGGTGGAGGGGGTGCGCTGGAAGACGGACAGATGCTGTGCATCCGCGGCGATCTTCGGGATCGCCTGCAGACCGGTCGCTCCGGTGCCGATGACGGCCACGCGCTTGTCGGTCAGTCCCGTCATGCCGCCCTCGGCATCGCCGCCGGTGTAGCCGTAGTCCCAGCGGCTGGTGTGGAAGGTGTGCCCGCCGAAGTCCTCGATCCCCGGGATGTCGGGGAGCTTCGGCTGGGAGAGCGTGCCGGAGGAGACGACGACGCAGCGGGCGTGCATCGCATCCCCGCGATCGGTGCGCACCAGCCAGTGCGCCTCCTCCTCGTCCCAGCTCAGCTCGGTGGCTCGGGTGTGGAAGGCGGTGTCGCGGTAGAGGTCGTAGTGCTCGGCGATCCGCACCGTGTGCCGACGGATCTCCTCGCCGGGCGCGTAGCGCCACTGCGGCATGTAGCCGGTCTCCTCCAGCAGCGGCATGTACAGGTAGGACTCGATGTCGCAGTGGATGCCGGGGTAGCGGTTCCAGTACCAGGTCCCGCCCACGTCGCCGGCCTCGTCCATCAGCCGCAGGGACCGGACGCCTGCGTCCCGGAGCTTCGCGGCCGTGAGCAGGCCTCCGAAGCCGGCGCCGATCACCAGCACCTCGACCGTGTCCGACAGGGGAGCGCGGTCGGTCGGCGGCGTGTACGGGTCCTTGGCGTAGTAGCCGAACTCCCCGGCCGTCCGGCGGTACTGGCCGGTCCCGTCGGAGCGGATCCGACGATCCCGCTCCCGACGGTACTTCGCGCGCAGTGCCTCGGGGTCGATGCCGGGATCGAGGTCATCGGTCGTGATGGTCGTGTCCGTCATAGGGGTCCTTCCTCGCAACGAGCAAGAAACGTACATCAACGTACGTTTTGGCCGCAAGCACGCCATGACCTCGTCGATAGGTACAGTTCGGGCATGGCTGAGGCACCTGCGCGGCGCGATGCGGCGCGGAACCGCGCACGACTCCTCGCCGCCGCTCGACATGTCGCGGCGGAGCACGGGCCCGAGGTGCCCTTGGATGAGATAGCGCGTGAGGCCGGGGTCAGCCGCACCACGCTGCATCGCCACTTCGCCGATCGTGAGGCGCTCGCCGCCGCGGTCCTGCGGGAGAACGTCGAGGAGATCGAAGCGCGGGCGAGGACTCTTCAGGGACGGGACGACGGGGCCGCCCAGCTGTTCCGCCACGTCCTGGACGTCCAGATCGTCACGCCGTGGTTGGCGCAGATGGCCGCCCGCGAGCGGAGCAGCGGGCTCGCGGAGCTCTCGGGCCGGACGAAGGCTGCCTTCGCGCCCCTGGTGGCGCAGGCGCGCGCGGCAGGCGCCGCGCATCCCGGCACGACCGCCGAGGACGTCCTGCTCGCGCTGCCGATGATGATGGCAGCTCTCGCGGCGGACCATCGTGCGGGCGGTTCCGACGGCCTCGCACGCGCTCGGCGGATCCTGCACCGCGGCCTGTTCACGACGCCACCGCCGGAGACCGGCTGATCCCAGCAGGTGGACATCGTGGCCCGGATCACCACGTGGGAAGCGATCGCGCCTAGGCTGAGCGGATGTTCTCGAATCTCTCGCCCGGCGCACTCGGTCTCTCCCTGGTCCATCCCACCGCGATAGAACTCGCCGCGAAGCACGGCTTCGGCGGCATCGACCCCGACCCGGAGTACTTCCGCTCCCTGGGCAGCACGGGGGCCGTCGCCGAGCATGCCGCCGAGGTGCGCGAACGCGGTCTCGCATGGGGCATGGCCGGCCTGCCCGTGCCGCTGGACGCACCCGCCGCAGAGTTCCGCGAGGCGCTCGTGGACATGCCTGCGACCCTCGAGCTGCTGCGGGCCGCCGGTGTCACCCGCGTCGGCACCTGGATCCGGCCCATGCATGACGTGCTCGACCACCGCCAGAACTGGCGCCTGCACGTCGGCCGCCTCTCCCTGGTCGCCGAGCTGCTGGCCGATGCCGGACTGCGGCTCGGCCTGGAGTACATCGGTCCCAAGACCTTCTGGTCCACCGAGCGGTTCCCCTTCATCCACGGCCTGCGCGAGGCGCGCGAGCTGATCGCCGAGTCCGGGGCCGGCAACGTCGGTCTCATCCTGGACAGCTACCACTGGTACACCGCCGGGGAGAGCGCCGAGGACCTCGCAGGACTCACCGACGCGGACATCGTCTCGGTCGACATCAACGACGCCCGCGATGATCGCGAGCGCGACCAGCAGCAGGACCTCGACCGTCGCCTGCCCTACACCACCGGGGTCATCGATCTCGCCGGCTTCATGGGTGCCGTCCACGCTGCCGGGTACACCGGCCCCGTGAAGGTCGAACCGTTCATGAAGGAGCTCGCCGAGCAGCCCGTCGACGAGGTGCTCGCCGACATCTCCCAGCGCCTGGAGCGTGCTGTGGCGGGGGAGTGAGGTGAGCAGCGGGGCACGCCGGCAGCATCTGCGCTCGCTGCTCGGGCTCCCGGAGGCGGCCGGCGACCGGCCGCCGGCCGCGCTCGCGCGCGGGGGACCGACGTCCGGCGCCGAGCCCGCCGATGGGCCGCTCCACGCCGCCGAGGCCTCGCCGCACACGGCCGACGGCGTCGCACCCCGGGTAGTCGACGAGACCTCGATCCGTACCGCCGCCGGGGACGAGATCCCCGCCTTCCTCCTGCGCCCCTCGTCGGACCGGGACACCGGCGCGGGCGTGGTGCTGATCGCCGGGCACGGCCGCGGCATCGACGACCTGGTGGCCGTCGACCCGGTCGACGAGTACCACGACGGGCTCGCCCACAAGTTCGTGAGCGCGGGCTTCACGGTGCTGTGCCCCGAGATGATCAGTTTCGGCCGACGACGCTTCCCCCTCCCTGAGGGCTCGGCGCCGTACGCGGACACCGAGAGCTCCTGCGGGGTCGACGCGGTGCGCCACCTGATGCACGGCCCGCCTCTGATGGGGGCGCGGGTGAGTGATGCGCTCGCCGCCGTCGATGCGCTGCGTCAGCTCGACGGTGTCGACCCGCAGCGGGTCGCGGTGGCGGGCGGTTCCGGAGGGGGAGCGGTCTCGCTGCTGGCCGCAGCCGTGGATTCCTCGATCTCAGCGGCCCTGGTCGCGACCTACTTCTGCAGCTTCGCAGCAAGTCTGTGCTCGATCCGGCACTGCCCCTGCAACATCATCCCCGGAATCCTGCCGGAGACGGAGATGGCGGACATCGCCGCCCTCGTCGCCCCGCGCCCGTTGATCCTGGAGGCGGGGGAGCGGGACCACATCTTCCCGATCGGGGCGACCCGAGCCTCCTTCGTGCAGCTCGCCCCGGCCTGGGAGACCCACGGCGCGGTCCCTCCGGAGCTCGTCGTCACCGACGGCGGCCACGCCTTCCGTGCCGAGCGCTCGCTGCAGGCCTTGGCGGAGCGGCTCGCCTGAGTCCGCCGGGCGGTCGCCGTGCGGCAGAGACCGGCGTCTCGAACGTGGTCAATCCAGCATGAATGCGGAAAAGCCGCATTCCTGCCGTACCGTGAATGGTGTGCACGCTGCTGCGCGCCTCGGCGCCGCGCGCGACACCCGACTCTTGAGACCCTGACCGTTCGACGATTGAGATTCCCCATGCCCTCTCCCACCTCCAAGCTCTCCGCCCCCTCGCGCCTTCGCAAGAACGGCATGCGCATCACCGCTCTCGGCGGCCTCGGCGAGGTCGGCCGCAACATGACCGTCTTCGAGTTCGCCGGCAAGCTGCTGATCGTCGATTGCGGCGTGCTGTTCCCCGAGGACCATCAGCCCGGCATCGACGTGATCCTGCCCGACTTCACGTCCATCCGGGATCGACTCGACGACATCGAGGCGATCGTCCTGACCCACGGCCACGAGGACCACATCGGCGGCGTGCCGTACCTGCTCAAGGAGCGGGGCGACATCCCCCTGATCGGCTCCGAGCTCACCCTGGCCTTCATCACGGCCAAGCTCAAGGAGCACCGCATCACCCCCAAGACCCTCCAGGTCGAGGCGGGCGAGCATCGCAAGGCGGGCCCGTTCGACCTCGAGTTCGTCGCGGTCAACCATTCCATCCCCGACGCCCTAGCCGTGGCGATCCGCACCAAGGCCGGCCTCGTGCTGCACACCGGCGACTTCAAGATGGACCAGTTCCCGCTGGACGGCCGCATCACCGACCTGCGCGCCTTCTCCCGTCTCGGGGAGGAGGGGGTGGACCTGTTCCTCACCGACTCCACGAACGCCGAGGTCCCCGGGTTCACGATCTCCGAGCGGGATCTGAACCCGGCCATCGACCAGGTGTTCACCTCCTCGCCGCGGCGGATCATCGTCTCGAGCTTCGCCAGCCACGTCCACCGCATCCAGCAGGTGCTCGACGCGGCCCATGCCAACGGGCGCAAGGTCGCCTTCGTCGGCCGGTCGATGGTGCGCAACATGGGGATCGCGCGCGATCTCGGCTACCTGAACATCCCCAAGGGCCTCGTGGTCGACTTCCGGAAGATCCAGTCGATGCCGGATCACAAGATCACGCTGATCTGCACCGGGTCCCAGGGCGAGCCGATGGCGGCGCTGGCGCGCATGGCCAACGGCGATCACCAGATCCAGGTCGGCGAGGGCGACACCGTGCTGATGGCCAGCTCCCTGATCCCCGGCAACGAGAACGCCATCTACGGCATCATCAACAAGCTCACCGACCTCGGCGCGAACATCGTCCACAAGGGCAACGCCAAGGTCCACGTGTCCGGCCACGCCAGCGCCGGTGAGCTCGTGTACTGCTACAACATCGTCCGTCCCAGCAACGTCATGCCGGTCCACGGCGAGTCGAAGCATCTCCACGCGAACGCCGAGCTGGCCCGCCGCACCGGCGTGCCGGAGCAGAACATCGTCATCGCCCAGGACGGCGTGACCGTGGACCTGGTCGATGGCAAGGCACGTGTCTCCGGCAAGGTCGAGGCCGGTCTGGTGTACGTCGACGGCCAGACCATCGGCACCGCGACCGAGGACACCCTCGCCGAGCGTCGCCAGCTCAGCGGCGGCGGCGTGGTCACCGTGGTGGCGCTGATCGACCCCAAGACCAACCGGGCCGTCGAGCCGCTGGAGTTCCTGACCAAGGGCTTCGTCCACGACAAGCGCACCTTCGAGGGGGCCGAGGCGCAGGTGACCAAGGCGCTCGCGCGTGCGCAGCAGGACAAGATCGACGACATCGCCGAGATCGAGGAGATCATCGTCGACGCCGTCAGCGGCTACCTGCGCCGCAGCTACCGGCGCGAGCCCACCGTCATGGCCGTGGTGGTCGACGCCTGATCGGCAGATGGCGGGCCTGATCGACGTGCTGCGAGCTGGCGAGCGGTAGGAGATCAGGCAGACGGTGCTTTCCTGATCGACGTGCTGCGAGCTGGCGAGCGGTAGGAGATCAGGCAGACGGTGCTTTCCTGATCGACGTGCTGCGAGCTGGCGAGCGGTAGGAGATCAGGCAGACGGTGCTTTCCTGATCGACGTCCCGGCCGGTCTGTCGCATCGAGACTGACGGTCGGACCAGTTCGCCTCCGCGAAGCTGGTCCGAACGTCGATCGCGATGCGCGCGGCGCCGTGCTCTCGGGGTGCGTCGCTGCTCCATCCAGGATCAGCGGATGAGCGGCGAGATCAAGGAAGAGCTGCACCGGAAGCTCCAGGTGGCGCGAGCACACGTGCTGGAGAACCTCGAAGGCTTGGACGAATACGACCTGCGACGGCCCCTGACGCCCACCGGCACCAATCTCTTGGGACTGGTCAAGCACCTCGCCGGCCTCGAGTACGGATACCTCGGCTCGTGCCTGGCCCGCGAGCCGGGTGAGACGCTCAGCTGGGTGGAGGACGATTCGATCTGGGAGGGCGCCGACATGTGGGCGCGACCCGAAGAATCGAGCGCATACCTCGTGGACCTGTATCGGCGGGCGGGCGCACACGCCGACTCCTCGATCGAGACGCTCGACCTCGACGCGCCCGCGCAGGTGCCGTGGTGGGACGATCCGTCGACGACGCTCGGCGTGCTGCTGGTGAGGATGCTCGCCGAGACCGCGCAGCATGCGGGCCATGCCGACATCGTGCGCGAACTGATCGACGGCCGCGTGGGGAACACTGAGGACCAGGTGGGAGACGATCCCGAGTTCTGGTCCCGATTCTCGCATCGGATCCAGGGCGCCGCTGACCAGTTCCGGAGGCCCTGAGTCCCGCAGCTCCTGTCGGATGGCGGGGGTCAGCGGTGCAGTGCCCGGTACGCCGAGGGACTGGTGCCGTGCCGGCGCAGGTGCGCGAGCCGCGAGGGGGAGGCGGGCGGCGGCGAGGCCGATCTCGTCGCCCCACTGGTGCGAGAACTCAGGCGTCATCTCGCTTTCCCAGTTCTTTTCCAACCGTGCGCGAAACCTCCGTGCGGGGTGCGTCCGTGGCCGAGGAAGGGTGTGCCGAGGGAGATCTCGACATCGAGCCGTCGCCGGTTCCGTTCAAGAAGGTCGACGATTGTCTGGAACCCGCGCCGGGGCGGCTGGTATCGCAGGAATCATTCCTGCTGGGAGAGGCGACGGGGCAAAACGGGCGTATCCGCGTCAAAGCTCCATGCATATACAGGACGGAAGAAGCGGGCGAAACGGATCGAGCGCCCGAAAGAGCAGCTCTTGTTCGTGCGGCGGCAGATAGCCGACCGTGCAGAAGAGACGATTTTTCCGGATCATCCCTCGTGGCTCGGAGAAGTGCGGTCCGTCGCCGTGCCACCCCCGCTCGTGGGGCTCTCGCGGGCACGGCTGCACGTCGCAACCGCGAACGAGCGGGGCGATCCGCGGAGGGCGGCCCAGCGAGGTCGCCGGGCAGGCTGTGGCGTCGTCTCCTCATGGGTCGACCGTGCGGCGGAGCTCTTCACGACCGTGCGTTGATGCAGGTCGACGGCGGTTCGGGCCGGGGATGCCAGCTCTCTGTCGTCCGCGGCGCCACCTCGGCGCCTGCGTCGACCGATCTCGAGAGCCGGCGAGGACTGCGCGGAGGCGTCGTGCCCGGACGACTCTTGACCCGCTCGTTTCGTGTCACGTAGGTTCAGGGAGCCGTCAGGATTTTTGCAGGTTATGCACAGCTGTCCAGGAGGGGCGCTGGCTTGCCGGAATCGCTCTACTGGCGCTGGTCGAACTCTACGGAAGGTTGGGGAGATGTCAATCAAGCTCGGTCGAAAGTGGTGGGCGAAGATAGCGGTCACGGTGGCGGCCGCGACCGTCGCCCTGGGGAGCGCACCACTTGCGTATGCCGCAGGAGAGGGCTCCGACGGGAACGGCGGCGGGCATGGCGGCGGACACGGAGGGGGAGGTGGGGATGCCTGTACCTTCTTCTTGGATCACATGTGGGCGAACGACGAGGGAATTCCGCTGCTCGGGACCCCGTCGCACTTCAATGAGTTCCACACCGATCCCGCCTACGAGAATCTTGTCCTCTCCCTGGCGAGCGGCGCAATCGGCAATTCCGACATGCCGGTCATCGACGTCTACGGTGGACCTCTGGGATGGATCCCGGTCTTCAACCCCGCTCACGTGAAGGGTCATGGGACCGACTACGTCACCCTGCTGACCTCCTGCGGCGGGGTCGGCATCCCTCTGAACACCAACGACCTGACCAATCTGGACGTCGAGTCCGTCGAGGAGCTCGCGGACCTCTCCGACCTGATCATCCCGGGCCTGCCCTCGCCGGAGATGCTGATGGACCCCACGTACCTCTGGAAGACGACGGATGCGACCGACATCCTTGAGCGCGTCGATCCTGAGACGCTGCTCGATGTCGGGGACTACACCGCCTTCGCGGGCGATCACGTCGACACCTGGCGCCTGCTGTGGGAGACGGCGCTGAGCGACGTGTCCAGCGGCAATCCCACGGGCGTCCTGGACGTCCTGAAGATCACGGACAACATCAACACCCTCGAATCGCTCTCCGGTCCTCTCGGTGGGGACATCGGGTCCGATCTCCTCAGCGCGGACGCCGTCTCCGCCCTCCTCAGCGAGAAGGGCACCTCCGGTCTTCTCGGCGAGGAAGGCGTCGGTGGTCTCCTCGGCGGCGTGACGTCCGGGGTCCCCGGCGGCGACGGATCCGGCGATGACGGCACCGGTGGTGACGGCACCTCCGGCGGCGACGGATCGGGCGATGACGGCACCGGTGGTGACGGCACCTCCGGCACCGACGGTCTCGGCGGTCTGCTCGGTGGCGACGCTGCCGGCGGTCTGCTCGGTGGCGACGCTGCCGGTGGCCTGCTCGGTGGCGACGCCATCGGTGGTCTCCTCGGCGGCGGCACCTCGAGCGCACCGGGCGGCGACAGCACCTCCGAGTCGCTGCAGTACACCGCGATCACGTCCGAGTCCGACGACGCCGTCGGCGCGGCGCAGTGCCAGGGGTCGCTCAACGGCAATGTGTTCTCGGCGACCTGCGTGTACGCGGACATGCCCGCTGAGGTCACGTCGGTGACCCTGAACACCGGCGGGGACAAGATCGCGCTGGAGTCCAACGGCGGGACGAGTGGCGGTGCCGCCGGCTCCGCCGAGCTGACCGAGGAGCAGATCGAGGCTCTCGACAACGGCGAGTTCACCCTCGAGGTGACCACCGCTGACTCCGACTCGACCATCAGCGCGCCCGTCGAGCCCTGCTGATCCGAGCAGTACCGCCGTCGATGTCCTCGTGACATCGAGGACGAGGGGTGGGGTCGTCGCGTGCGATCCCACCCCTCGTGGCGGTGCAGGTGCCCTGAGTCGGAGTCGCCCCCCAGCCTTCTCGGCCGCTTCGCACCGAGGACTCGTCCTGCCGCCCCGAAGCTCTGCCCCTGAGGTCGGGCACGGCGTCGGCGCCCCTGCGCGAGCATGCTCGCGCCCCACATCCTCCACATCGCTGCCGCGCGTCGACGCCCTGGACTGCGTCCTCACGAATCCGACCCCGCCCCACAGCGCCCCTCCCGGCCGAGACGTCCAAGGACATCCATGACGCGCTCAGACCTCGCTCCCGACACGCGCCCGCGCCTCACCGGCAATGCCCCGAAGCGCCGCTGGCTGGTCCCCCTCCTGCTCCGGCTGCACTTCTACGCCGGCCTCTTCGTGGGCCCGTTCATCGTGATCTCGGCCCTCACCGGCGCGATGTACGCCCTCTCGACGCCGCTGGAGAAGGTGATCTACGCCGACGAGCTCACCGCGCCCGTCAGCTCCGAGCCCTTGCCGCTGGCCGATCAGGTCGCTGCGGCGAACTCCTACGTCGGCCCCGACGAGACGCTCGTCGCGGTGCGGCCCGCGCCCGAACCCGGCGACACCACCCGCGTCCTCTACGACGGGACCGATCTCGGCGAGAGCGAGACCCGAGCCGTCTTCATCGACCCCGCGACCACCGAGGTGCACGGTGACCTGACGACCTACGGCACCAGCGGGGCCCTGCCCCTGCGCACGTGGATCGACCACTTCCATCGCAGCCTCCACCTCGGGGACATCGGCCGCCACTACAGCGAGCTCTCCGCGTCCTGGCTGGCAGTGGTCGCCGTCGCCGGGATCGGTCTCTGGATCAATCGGGCCCGATCGGTGCGCACCCGTCGCGACGTCATCCGCCCCCGCCGCTCCGGGAGCGGTCGGCGCCGCACCCTGTCCTGGCACGCCTCCGGCGGGATCGTGCTGGCCGTCGCGATGCTGTTCCTCTCCGCCACCGGGATCACCTGGTCGCAGCATGCCGGCACCAACGTCACCGATCTGCGAGCGGCGCTGGGGTGGACGACGCCCGCGGTGGCGACTGATCTCACCGCGGAGACCTCTGCTCCCGACGAGCACAGCCACCACGGCGCCTCCGACGGCGATGAATCGGCGGCAGGCGCGGGCGAGGTCGATCCGGAGATGTTCGATCACGCCTTGGCGATCGGGCAGGAGCAGAACATCGACACGGGACGGGTCGAGATCGTTCCGCCGACGTCCGAGGACACCGCCTGGGTGGTCCAGGAGATCCAGCGCAGCTATCCCACCGAGGTGGATTCCGTCGCGATCGACGGGCACAGCATGGAGGTGGTCGATCGCGTCGACTTCGAGGACTACGGACTGATGGCGAAGCTCGCGCGCTGGGGCGTCGACATCCACATGGGAACTATGTTCGGCCTGGTCAACCAGGTCGTCTTGGCCCTCGTCGCCCTCTCGATAGCGGCGATCGTCGTCTGCGGTTACGTGATGTGGTGGCAGCGACGACCGACCAGGGGAGGCATTGCCCTGGGCGGCCGGGCCCCCGCACCCGGCACCCTGCGGGTCGCTCCCTGGTGGGGCGTCGCCCTGATCTCCCTCGTCGCGATCGGCGTGGGCATCTTCCTCCCTCTGGTCGGGATCACTCTCATCGGGTTCCTCGTCATCGATCTGCTGCGGCGCCGGTAGGCAGCATCAGCGCGGTCGCGCCCGATAGGACGACGGGCTCGTGCCGTGCCACCGTCGGAAGCGGCGCGAGAAGTACAGCGCATCGTGGAACCCGACGCGACGGGCCACCTCGGAGACCGGCTCGCCCGTCATCTCCAGCAGACGCGCGGCGAGCTCCAGGCGCTGCGCCTGGACGTATCGCGAGATCGACGTGCCCACCTGCGCGGTGAACAGGTGCGCGAGCCGCGAGGGGGAGAGGTGGGCGACGGCGGCGAGGCCGGCCACGTCGACCTCCTCGGCGAGATGGGCGTCGAGGTGCTCGAGCACCCGCAGCACGCGTTCGTCGAGCTGGTGGCGGCGCGGATTCTGCGTGTCGAACCAGAGCAGAGCGGCCTCGATCCCGTTGAGGGCGAACAGCTCCGGGCGCCCGACGTCGAGCCGGGTGGCACGGGCCGCTCCGTGCAGCGCCTGCTGCACGCGCTCGTCCACCTCGGCGCCGAGACGGATCCGGCCGATGCCGGGGGCCGCCTCGGGCCAGTCCAGCAGCGCCAGCCAGGTCGCGGGAGGGTGGACATGGCAGAACAGCAGATGCCAGTGCCGGGCGGACGGGTCCGTCCCGTAATCGTGCGGCGTCCCGGGGCGCAGCAGCACCGCGTCTCCCGACGTCGTGACCAGCCGGGTCCCGTCGGGTGCATGCACGATCCCGGCGCCGTCGAGGGTGTGCAGCAGCAGCCAGTCCTCCGTGCCCCGGGAGCGACGCACGTGATAGCCGGCGCCCTGGTCGAGCTCACCGGCGAGCACGCGGCCGATCTCCGGCGGGGGCACCTCGACAGCCGCAGCTTGACGCCGTGCAGCAGGATCGTCCATGTCTATGCTCTCCGATCGCCTGGTCCGCTCGAATCCAGGAGACCAGACTGACAACATGACCACCACCCAGGGAACTGCACGGACCACCCACCAGACCGATCCCGTCGGCCCCTCGGAGCCCTCCCGGGAGACGGGGCTCGCGATCCTCGACGCGGACTCCGCGACCTCGGAGGCTCTGGCCGATGCTTACGACCGGGGCGGCGCGGTGCACCTCCGCGGCGTGCTCACCCCGGAGGAGATCGCCGAGCTCCGCGACGCGTTCACCACCCACATCGAGACCGACGGCGCCGGCGGTGCGTTCGGCGAGATCGGCGAGGACGACCCGCTGCACGCCTACCCGCGGATGATCCAGCCCCACCGGGACGGCCACGAGCCGGGTCGGCTGGCGCGGCGCTGGCTGCTCGAGCAGCGCGTGATGGGGCGGGTGGCCGAGACCGTCGGCCCCGTGTGGGCGGCGCAGTCGATGTTCTACTTCAAGCCCGCCGGTGCCCGCGGCCAGGCCATGCATCAGGACAACTACTTCCTGCAATCCCATCCCGAGACCTGCATCGCCGCCTGGATCGCGGTCGATGACTGCGACGCGGAGAACGGGGCCCTCGGCGTGGTGCCCGGCACCCACCACTACGAGATCGAATGCCCCGAGGAGGCCGACGCCACCGAATCGTTCACCACGATCACCGTGAGCATCCCCGAGCACCTGCAGGTCGTGCAGACGGAGATGGCCGCCGGGGACATGCTCATCTTCCACGGCAGCCTGGTGCACGGCTCGAAGCCCAACACGAGCGGAGACCGCTTCCGCCGCTCGCTGATCTTCCACTACATCCCCGAGGGCAGTCACGAGGTGGCCGTCTCCTACCAGCCCCTGCTCGACGCCGCCGGTGACGAGGTGCGGATCGAGACCTCCGAGAACGGCGGGCAGTGCGGCGAGGGGTGGGTGGCGCGCAATCACTGAGACTCCCGGCGTCCGGGGCGTGCCTGTTTCCTCTCACGGCACCGCCCGGGAGGTCCGTGCGCACGGCGTCGGCGGGACAATGCTGGGCATGACCGACGACCTCGAGCCCCGGAGCACCACCCTCGCCCTCGCACGGGACGCCCGTGCCTTCCGCGGCCTCGCGCTCCTCTGGGTGATCACCGGCGGCCTGGTCGCGGCGGTGACGAGTCCGCTGGGCCTCGAGCACGGATCCTGGTCCGCGGCCTTCCAGGTGCTGGTCGGCGGAGTCCTGCAGGCGGCCCTCGGGATCGCACAGCATGAGCTCGCCGCGCGACGACCCTCCCGCCGAGTGCTGGTCGCCCAGATCCTGACGTGGAACCTGGGCTGCCTCGCCGTGATCGCCGGGACGCTGCTCACGGCACCGCTGATCGTCGATGCCGGAGGGCTGGCGCTGGTGGCCACCATGGTGCTCATGATCCGAGTCGTCGGCCGCGGGGCGAAGGGCCCGGCCTGGGCGCTGTGGACCTACGGCGGCGTGCTCGTGGCGACGCTGGTGAGCATCCCGATCGGGCTGGTCCTCGCGCACCTGCGCGCCGGATGATCCCCGTCGGCGTGCTCACGCCACGGGAGTCAGCGCCCGACGGCGCGCCCGGGCGTACCAGCGACCTTCCTCGTGACCGACGGCGATCGGATGGTCGAACGCGGCCGAGACCGCCTCAGAGGTCAGCACGTCCTGGATCGCTCCGGCTGCCTGGACGGCACCGTCCCGCAGCAGCAGCGCGTGGGTCGCTGTCGGCGGGATCTCCTCGAGATGGTGCGTCACCAGCAGCGTGGACAGATCGGGGTCGTGCTCCGGCAGGGTCTCGAGGGTCTCCAGCAGCTGCTCGCGCGCCGCGACGTCCAATCCGGTGGACGGCTCGTCCGTCGTCACGCCGCGGAGTAACCGGATGACGGGTCAGGACGAACTCGGGTCCCAGTCCAGGATCGACTGCAGCAGATGCTCACGGGGCTGTGCGCTGTTCAGACGCAGCACGGGCTTCTCCAGGGCCTCGAGCCAGGCTTCGTGCTGTGCGCGGCTGCGACCCCGGAACGCGGGGTCGTCATAGCCGCGGGCCCACTCCAGGAATTCCGTCCAGGCTGTCTCCGCGCTCTCCCGGCCTTCCCGCCGGATCTCCTCACGCGCCTCCAGACGCCGCAGCCGCACCTCAGGATCCAGCGTCAAGAACACGACGGCGTCGCAGCGGGCGACGACGTCATCACCCCAGCCGACCATCGAGCCGGACAGCACCCATGCCTCCCGGGGCACGAACACCGCCTCCATCAGCGAGACCCGGTCCTCCGCGGGACGCTGGTGGACGTAGGGAGGGTTCGACGGGGCCCAGAAGTAGTCATCGGCATCCGCATGGGGAACGGACCAGCGGTCCGCCAGAGCCCGCGCGAGCGTCGTCGTGCCGGAGCCGCTGGCTCCCATGACATGGAGCCTCGAACGGTGCATGGATCCATTCTCGCGCAGACGCGCGATGCCGACAGTGATGGGCGCAACGCGGCACCGGCCCCCTACTGGTACGAGACGAACCAGGGGCGCGGCTCGACGTCGTAGGTCTGCTCCGGGGTGAAGGTCGGGGTGTCCTCGTCGTAGAAGTTCTTCCACGCCATGAAGATCCCGTCGGGCAGATCGTTCTGCAGAGCGTGCCAGGTCTCGAGCTTGGAGTCCGGGGTGCCGTGGCCGTCCGCGTGCACAGAGATCGCGAGCTCGGGACGGGATGCGTCGATGTCCTGCCGGTCGGTGATCATCGCCAGGCTGAACTGGTGGAGGATCAGCACCTTCTGCGGCAGGTCGTTCTCCGCGGTGACGTCGGCCAGCCACCGGGCGGTCTCGTTGACCTCCGCGGCCGAGACCGAGCCGATCTGCTCGAGGTGCTTCTGGCCGGGCTGCAGGCGCCATTCCGCATCGAGCGCGAGCCCGACGTGGGACTTCTTCAGCAGGTCCTCGTAGCGCTTCGCCTGGCTGAGGAAGTCGCTGGTGCCGGGCTGCAGGTCGAGGACGACGTACACCCCGGCCTCGCCGGCCATATCGACCCACTCCCGCAGCGACTCGGGGTCCAGCTCGGTGGAGTAGTCGCCGTCGGATCCCGGCTCGGAGGAGGCGAGGGTCGTGATGATCTCGAAGGCCGGCACGACGGGCGTCTCGGTGAGCCCCGCGTAGTCGTCGGCCAGGCCCTGCACCCGGTCGATCGACTCCTGGATCCCCTGCTCCCCGAGGATCCCCAGCGACGGGACGCCGGGGGACCCGTAGGCGGCGATCATGCGTCGCCCGGGAAAGGCGGTGGACCCGCCGCCGGGGAGCTCCGGGGCGCTCAGGGCCATGGTCAGCGTCGAGATCCATGCCTCGGCGGGCCCGAAGGTCGCGCCGAGGGCGAGAACGCCGACGGACGGGTCCGAGTCGGCCGCCTCCTTCGTCGCGGCGATGGTTCTGCTGCTGCGCCCGGGGGCTCCGCCGGGCATCTCGCGGATCGCGCCGCCTGCTGCCGCGACCTGGGCGCGCGCGACGGTCTGCGCGGGGCCGCCCTGCTCCGGGTCGACGAACAGCGAGACCGGGATCGGGCCGCCGTTCCGCGTGGCCGTCGGTGTCCGGGCCTCAGCATCCGCGGGGTCGATCTCCACGACGTCGAGCTGGTCTCCGAGAGCGGAGAAGTCCGTGCCCTCGGCCGTCACGATCGTCTCGGCTCCGAGCCGCCCGAGCTCCTCGGCGACCGCCTGGTCGGTGCCGATCAGCAGCGGCAGGCCGGAGCGTGAGCTGACGCCTGCGAGAGCATCGACGGTGTCCTCGATGGCGATCACGGCACCCTCGGCGGAGGCGAAGAGGACCGAGCTCAGCGCAAGGGCCGTCTGCGCGGGGTCCTCGTCGGGCAGCACGGTCGAGGCCGGGGCGCCTTCCACCGCGACGACCCGGAGATCCTTGTCGAACACGCAGGCCCCGAGGGAGACGGCGAGGGCCGACACCGTCGCCGCCGTGAGGACACCCCGCCGCGACGGGCGGCCCCCGGCTCGTCGTCCATCCCTCACGACACGCACCTCTTCCCCGTTGTCCTGTCCACCACCCTGGAACACGAGCAGCACACGGCAGTCTGCACCCGGGAACGGGTGTGGTCCCAGCCTGCCGTGCGCGCGCTCCCGACGGGGCGCGACACGTCGGAGGCGACGGGTCGATCGACCGAGAGAGCGACCCTCGTCAGTCTGTGGACAGGCGCACCGCGTCAGCCCGGTGCCCCGCATCGAGATCCCGGATGCCCTCGGTGCGAGCCCATCGGCGGTTGTCGTCCATGATCAGCCTGGCGTGAGGGGGCGGCACCCGGGATCACCCGTCGCCGTGCCGACGACGAAGTTCGCCCTGATCATCGCGTACAGCACCCTGATGATCGGGAACGCCACGAACACCGCGATCGTGCGCCATCGCCGGGCCCGGCGACTCGGCGGGCTGCGTCAAGAGGTAGCTCGGCTGAACCGCTCCGCCTGGCGGGTGGGGCCGGTGACCAGGATGGTGTCGCCGGCCTGGAGGACGGTGTCTTCCGTGGCGGGCTGCCACGCCGCTCCTCGATGTTTCACGGAGCTGACGGTCACCCCGTGATTGCGTCGGATGCCGCTGTCTCCGAGTCGCATCCCCGCGTGCTCGGGGTTCACCTCCGTCTTGACCATGGCGAAGTCGGCGTCGATCTCGATGAAGTCCTGCATGCTGCCCAGCACGATGTGGGCGACGCGACGTCCCATGTCCTTCTCGGGGTAGACGACATGGGGGATGCCCAGCTGCTCGAGGATCAGACCGTGGGCATCACTGACGGCCTTGGCCCAGATCCGCCGGATCGAGAATCGCAGCAGCAGGGAGGTCACCAGGATGCTGGCCTGGATGTCGCTGCCGATCGCGACGACCACGCGATCGAACTCGGGAATCGACAGCTGACGCAGCACCTGCTCGTTGGTCGCGTCCGCCATGACGACGTGGGTCAGTCGTCCGTTGAGCGATTGGACGACATCCTCGCGTGCGTCGATCCCGAGCACCTCGGCGCCGTCGTTCATCAGTTCGAGAGCGAGGGATTGACCGAATCGGCCCAGCCCGATCACAGCGATCGAGTGCGGCGAGGCGCCACGGGTGGGATCGATGGAGCCGAAGATTCTGTGCTTAGCCAATGATCGGCCTTTCCTTGGGGAGTTCGTACAGCAGGGTTCGTGGCCGCAGTGCGAGGGCGGTGGCCGCCGTGATCGGCCCCAGGCGGCCGATGAACATCAGGGCGATGATCACCAGCTGAGCACTGGCGGGGAGGTCTGCGGTGATTCCGGTGGACAGACCGACAGTGGCGAACGCGGAGACGACCTCGAACAGGATCTCGTCCAGCGAGAAGTCGGTGAGGAGCATGATCACGATGGCGGAGGCGGCGATCAGCCCCACTGCCAGGACGATGACGGTGATCGCCTGGCGGTGCACGGCCCGGGAGAGTCGCTTGCCGAACACGGTGACGGCTCCCGCGCCCCGCAATTCGCCGAGCATGAGGAAGAACAGGACCGCGAACGTGGTGACCTTGATGCCGCCGGCGGTGCCTGCGGGGCCGCCGCCGATGAACATGAGCAGGTCCATGCCGAGCCACGTGGCGGGATCCATCGCGCTGGTATCGATGGTGTTGAACCCCGCGGTGCGCGTCTGTGCCGACATGGCGAACCCGTTCAGCAGCCGCAAGTGCGGGGGCATGCCGCCGAGCGTGGCGGGGTTGGTCCACTCGAGCGCCGTGATGTAGAGGGTGCCGAGCACGAGCAGCAGCGGTGTCGCAGCGACCACGATCCGAGTGTTCATCGTCCACAGGCGAGGCGTCCCCAGGTGCTTGCCCAGCTGCATCAACACGGGGAAACCGACCCCGCCGAGCACGGTCGCGAAGCTGGCGGTCAGGAGGATCACGGGGTCATCCGAGAACGACATGAGGCTGTCGCTGAACAGTGCGAATCCGGCGTTGTTGAACGAGGACACCGCGTGGAACACCCCGAGCCACAGGGCATCCCCCCAGGTCTCGTCGTACGTGAGGGCGAAGCGGAGGGTGAGAACGACTGCGGCCACCACCTCGATCATCAAAGAGATCCGCACGATGCTGAACACGAGGGACCGCACGTCCTCGATGCCGGAGCTCTTGGTCTCGGCCGCGGCAGTGAGCTTCGAGCGCAGCGAGAGCCTGCGGATGACGGTGATGCCGACCACGGACGCGAACGTCATGACCCCGAACCCGCCGATCTGGATCAGCGCAAGGATCACGGCCTGTCCGAACCCGGTCCAGAAGACGGGCGTGTCGACCACGATCAACCCGGTCACACACAGCGAGGAGACGGCCGTGAAGAGCGCCTCCATCACGGAAGCTCCACCCGGCCCGCTGGCCGACGCGGGATGCAGGAGCAGCGCGGTCCCGAGGAGACCGGCAAGAGCGAACGCCAGAAGCACGTTCCGAGCAGGACGCGGCCGCCGATCGACGACGCGGGCCTGTGGACTGCCGAGTGATGGCACGCGCGGAATCGTACGCCCACGAACCGCAGTCGGCACCGGCCGGCCGGCCGAGTCAAGGCCCCGCTACTCGCTTTCGGGCCAGTTCCACGCGCCTGCGCAGTGCCCACTCGGTGGCCGGTGACACCAAAGAACTTGCTATGACACCACGAGTGGTGTCATAGTGGAGTCATGGATCTGAACCGATATGTCGACGAGTTGCACCGCCAGCTCGACACCGCGGCGGCTGCAGGCGGCGAGGACGCACGCGACCTCGCAGCCCGTCTCACCGCTCCGCTCGATGCTGCCGCCCGTTTGGTGCTCCTGGAGTCGCTCACCGACGCCGTCGGAGAGATCTCCGTCGAGCTCGCCCCGACCTCCGTCGACCTCCGCCTGCGTGGCGGTGGCCCCGAGTTCGTGGTCACTCCCGGGCCCGACTCCCGGAACGAGCCGCCAGCCAGCATCTCTGCTGGGGTGGAGCACGAGAATCGGCAGCCGGTGAGCGAGGGCGGGGCGACCTCCCGCACCACATTGCGCCTGCCGGACCATCTCAAGAACCAGACCGAGGTCGCTGCCGCGCGCGACGGTGTCTCCGTCAACACCTGGCTGGTCCGCGCCGTGGCCGCGGCGCTCGAGCAGCACTCCGGTGCGCCGGCCGCGCGCTCCACTCCCGGGCAGCGCGTCACCGGCTGGGTCCGCTGACCACATCATCCCTTCTCTGCACGCCCGCTTTGACACCACGACGACACCATTCCTGGAGCTCCATCATGCCCACATTTCCCGCCCCTGCCCCGCTCAGCGTCAACCTCGACGTCCCCTTCGCCGCCGTCCACGTCGTTGCCTCCGACCGGGGCGACGCCGTGGTGACCGTGTTGCCCTCGGATCCCGCCCGCTCCGGCAGCGTGCGCGCGGCCGACGAGGTGCAGGTCCAGCAGCGCGACGACTCGCTCGCCATCACCTACCCCGGCTCCTGGAAGCAGTACGTGCTCCCCTTCGCATCGGGCACGGCGAACATCACCATCGAGCTCCCCACCGGCTCCGCCGTGCGCGGTAGAACCGGCTCTCTCACGGCCGAGGGGACCTTCGGGGCAGTCGATCTGACGCTCTCCAGCGGCGACGCCCGTCTCGATGCCGTCGAGACGCTGGACCTGAAGGTCTCCGCCGGTTCTGCGGCCATCGACCGCATCGACAGAGCCGCGACGATCGCAGTCAGCGCCGGCTCCGTACGCATCGGGGAGCTCACCGGCGAGGGGACCATCCGGGCCGCCAATGGCACCACCACCGTCGATCGCCTCAGCGGGTCCCTCGAAATCATCGGAGCCCACGCCGACATCTCCGTCGGGCAGCTGTGCGGTGACCTTGTCGCGAAGTCTGCCCATGCCGGCATTCGAGTGGGTCGGTTCGACAACGGGCGCGCCAGCCTCACGACGTCCTTCGGGGCCCTGGAGGTGGGCGTCCCGGACGGGACCGCCGCCTACCTCGACCTCGCCACCGAGCACGGCTCCGCCCGCAACCTGCTCACCCCCACCGAGGGCCCCGTCGACGACGAGGCCACTGCCCACATCCAGGCGAGCACCCGATACGGCGACATCGTCGTCCGGCGACCGTGACCCGCCCCACCGAGGAGACACGAGATGACCACCGAACACACCACACCGGCCCTGCGGATCCGCGGCATCGAGAAGTCCTTCCGCGACCTGCACGTCCTCCGCGGCATCGACCTCGACGTCGCACCAGGCACCGTCCTCGCCCTGCTCGGCTCGAACGGAGCGGGCAAAACCACCCTCGTGCGCATCCTGTCCACTCTGCTCGCACCGGACGCGGGCAGAGCGACCGTCAATGGCCATGACCTCGCCACACAGCCTGCCCAGGTGCGCGGATCACTCACCCTCACCGGCCAGTTCGCCGCCGTCGACGGCGTCCTCACCGGACGGGAGAACCTCATCCTCGTAGCCCGGCTCCGTCACCTCAGCGGTCCCGGTGCGATCGCCGACGACCTGCTGGAGAGGTTCTCACTGACCGATGCTGGCAGGCGCGCTGCCTCAACGTACTCGGGTGGCATGCGTCGGCGGCTCGACATCGCGATGAGCCTCATCGGCGATCCACCGATCATCGTGCTCGACGAACCGACCACCGGGCTGGACCCTCAGGCCCGTCTCGACGTGTGGAACACGATCACCGGCCTCGCCTCCGGCGGCACCACCGTGCTGCTGACCACGCAGCACCTCGAGGAGGCCGAGCACCTCGCCGACCACATCGCCATCTTGCACGAAGGCCGGATCATCCAGCACGGCACCCTCGCCGACCTCAAGCGTCTGCTCCCGCCCGCCGAGATCGAGTACGTCGAGAAGCAGCCCTCCCTCGAGGACGTGTTCCTCTCCCTCACCAGTGGGCCCGCCCCCGCAATGACTGAACAGGACCTCCGATGACCACGGCACATTTCGTCTCCGATACCCGAGTCCTCACCGGACGTTCCCTGCGCCACATCCTGCGCAGCCCGGACACCATCATCACCACCGCCGTCATACCGATCGCGCTCCTGCTGCTGTTCGTCTACGTCATCGGCGGCGCCATCGAGACCGGAGCCGAGGGCTCCTACGTCAACTATCTCCTCCCCGGCATCCTGCTCATCACGATCGCGTCCGGCGTCGCCTACACCGCGTATCGACTGTTCCTGGACATGCAGGGCGGAATCGTCGAACGCTTCCAATCGATGCCGATCGCACGGGCGAGCGTCCTGTGGGCGCACGTGCTCACGTCGATCACCGCGATCCTCTCCTCCATCGCCATCGTGATCGGCGTCGCACTGATCATCGGGTTCCGCACCGGGGCATCGATCCTCGCGTGGCTCGCGGCCATCGGAATCCTCGCGCTGTTCACCCTCACCCTGACCTGGATCGCCGTGATCGCCGGACTCACGGCGAAAACCGTCGACGGTGCGAGCGCCTTCAGCTACCCCCTGATCTTCCTGCCCTTCATCAGCTCCGCGTTCGTCCCCACCGATTCGATGCCGGCGCCGGTGGCCTGGTTCGCCCAGAACCAACCCGTCACCTCGATCGTGGACACGCTGCGAGCCCTGTTCGCCCAGCAGCCCGTCGGTCACGACATCTGGATCGCCCTGGGCTGGATGCTCGGCCTCCTCGTGCTGGCCTGCGCCGCGGCGGTCGCGATCTACCGCCGACGGGCCCGCTGAGCGCTGCAGCGTGGTTCGTGTCGCCTTCTCAGGATCCCCGGACGACGCGCACCTGCCGTCGCCGGAATCCGAGCAGACCCACCACTGTCAGCAGGATCGCAGTCCCTGTGACGAGCAGGAAGGGAGCGGCAGCGAAGTCGTCGATCGGGACGGAAGCGAGGTGGTGCAGCGGTGATAGCGCACGCACCGATTCGGGAAGGTCCAGCAGCTCACCGAAGAGGTCGGTGATGCCGATCAGGGCGACCGCGGCCCAGCTGACCGGGGCCATCAGCTTCGGCAGCCAGCCGAACAGTGCCACGCCGAGCCCCAGCACGCACAAGGCGGTGGGCACGACGGCCAGGTGCGCGGCCAGGATGTCCATCACCAGGTCGCCGTCCCCGGTCACCGCGGCGGCGGCGATCCCGGTGCCCAGGCCCGTGAGCACGGTGATCACGAGGATGCCGACCGCGATGACCGTCACGTGCGCCAGGGCCCACGCGCTGCGGCCGACGGAGGTCGCCAGCACCGTGTCGGTGCGGCCGCTGTCCTCCTCGCCGCGCAGGGTCTGCATCGCGAACACGGCGTAGGCAGCGGCGAAGATCGCCACGAACGAGCCCAGAAAGGCGACATACCCCTGGACGAGAGCGTCGCTGCCGAACACGGCTCGCAGCTGCTCGGGCATGCCCTGGCCGGCGTCGATCATCGCCTGGGTGAAGGCACCATCGGTCACACCGAGCAGCACGATCGCGGATCCCCAGCCGAGGAGACCACCGCGCTGCAGCCGGGCGGCGAGGCCCACGGGACGGCCGAGCGCGGGGTGGGCGTCGCCGGCACCGGGCCGGGTGGCCACGAGGCTCGCGCCGAAGTCGCGCCGGCGCTGCAGGGCGAAGGCGGCGGCGATGGTCACGGCCGCGAGGGCGACCGACAGCAGCAACGGGGCCCACCGGTCGTGGACGTAGGGGGCGGTCTGTGTCGCCCACCCCAGCGGAGAGGCCCAGGACAAGGCCGTGCCTCCGAGGGCGGCCATGTCTCCCAGGGCACGCAGCAGGAACGCGGCGCCGAGCACGCCTCCGGCCAGACCGGCGGCGGGGCGGGAGAACTCGCTGAGTTGGACGGTCATCGCCGCGACCCCGGCGAACGCCAGTCCGGTCAGGCCCGTGGCCAGACCGACCAGGGGCGATCCGGTGGCCGCGTACCCCATGGCGAGGGCGACGGCGGTGACGACCACGGCGGTCGCGACGTTGGCGATGCCGGCGACGAGCAGGGCGGCCGTCAGGGCGGTGTGGCGACCGGTGACGTTGGCGCGGATCAGTTCTGCCCGTCCGGACTGCTCCTCGCCGCGGGTGTGGCGGACGACGAGGAAGATGCTCATCAGGGCGGCCAGGATGAACAGATAGGGGGCGTAGCCGGCGGCGAAGAACCGTTCATAGGTGGGCTCGTCCATCCCGAAGGCCGGCCCGGTGAACATCCTGCCGACCGGCTGCGACAGCAGCGCCGTCATCTCGGCCAGGTTCTCCTCGCGGGGCGCGAGCTGGGGGAGGGCGGAACCGATGTACAGCACCAGCAGGCCGTGGGCACCGATCCAGACGGGCAGGCGGATCCGGTCCCGGCGCAGCACCAGCCGAACGATCGTGCCGGTCCCGGTCAGCGGCGAGGAGCGCTCGCGCCGCGGGTCCCGGCGATGGGTGTGCGTGGGCGCGCTCATCGGGCGTCCTCCTGCTCCAGGCTCGAGGACCGCTCGGGACCCGAGGCAGTGCCGGACTCGCCGTAGTGGCGCATCAGCAGCTGCTCCAGCGTGGGTGGGTGGGCGATCAGGGAGCGGACGCCGAGCGGGGCGAGAGTGCGCATCACCTCGTCGACCCGGTCGCCGTCGACCTGGAACGTGATCTTCCCGTTCTCCGCGCTCAGGTCATGGACGCCGTCGAGGAGCTCCAGGCCGTCCGGTGGGTGATCGGTCTCGGCGACGACGGTGGTGCGGGTCATGTGTCGTAGCTGGGACAGGCTTCCGGTCTCGACGATGCGGCCCTGTCGCACGATCGAGATCCGGTCCGCCAGTGCTTCGACCTGTGCCAGGATGTGGCTGGACAGCAGCACCGTGCGGCCCGCTTCCTGGACTTCGCGGATGGTCTGCTGGAAGACGACTTCCATCAGCGGGTCGAGGCCGGCGGTGGGCTCGTCGAGCAGCAGCAGCTCGACATCGGAGGCGAGGGCGGAGATCAGCGCCACCTTCTGCCGGTTGCCCTTCGAGTAGGTGCGGGCCTTCTTGGTGGGATCCAGGTCGAAGCGTTCGCACAGGCTGTTGCGGCGCTCTCGGTCCCATCGTCCGCGCAGGCGGGCGAAGATGTCGATCGCCTCGCCGCCGGTCAGGTTCGGCCACAGCTCGACGTCGCCGGGCACGTAGGCCAGGCGTCGGTGCAACCTGACCGCGTCGCGCCAGGGGTCGCCGGCCAGCAGGTGGACGGTGCCGCCGTCGGCGCGCAGCAGTCCCAGCAGCACGCGCATCGTGGTCGATTTGCCGGCGCCGTTCGGACCCAGGAAGCCGTGCACCTCTCCCGGCGCGACCTCGAGGTCCAGCCCATCGAGGGCGCGCGTGCTGCCGAAGGTCTTGACCAGGCTTCGTGCGGAGATCACGGGGGTCTCGCTCATCGGTGCTCACCGGTTCCTTTCTCGTTGCGCTCGGTGCTCGTCGTGGTGCTGGCCGGCGGCTCGTCCGCAGCGCTGGGCTCCTCGCCCGGCGTCGTGCTCTCCAGTGCTTCGGCCAGTCGATCGAAGCTGCCCGGTTGCACCAAGCCCTGGGTGTAGAGCTCGATCGCCGGACGCAGATATCGGTGAAGGTCCTCGGGCGGGGTGCTGCCGGCGAGGAAGTCGGTCCCGAACAGCCGGCGCACCTGTTCATGCAGCGTCAGGGCCCCGAGGGACCAGATCACCAGCAGCGCGGCCCGGTCCCGGGGCACGGCGCTGGACTTGATCAGGCCGGCCTCCTCGCCCTGGGCGAGGTACGCCACCGCGTCGTCGATGATGTCGTCGATCAGATCCGAGGTGCCCTGCCCGCCTTCGGTGAGCGCTCGGGTCAGATAGCGCAGCAGCGGCCGGCTGTCCTGGATGCGATGCAGGGCGGTGAACGGGTCGAACTGCTGCTCGGCGTCGACCGTCTCCTCCTTGCGCACGCGGACCAGGTGCGCCACGTGCGCATCACAAGCCGCCCGCAGACCGTCCTTGGTCCCGTAGTGGTGCACGATCAGCGCCTGGGACACGTTCGCTTCGGCGGCGATGGCCTTCAGCGGAGTCCCTCTGAACCCGTGCTGGCCGAACAGGTCGATCGCGGCATCCAGGATCCGTTCCGCCCCGGTGGGGGCACTGTCCGCTGTCGTGTCCATGCGGCCTCTCCTATGCCTGGCCCAGTGGTCCGGTGTCGCGCTGGCTGCGGGCGGGGGTGCTCCCGCCGCGTTCGTGCCCGTGGGCTGCGATGTTCTCCAAGACCCGGACGGCGGTGCCGGTGCCGTCCTCCCGCTGGAGCCGCTGCCCGACGGCGGCGGCGTGTCGGGAGAACCGCGGGTCGGTGACGAGCTGTCGGAGACGGTCGGTGAGCATCTGGACGCTCAGCGTCCGCAGCGGCACCGGGTCCGGGCCTGCCCCCAGCGACGACACTCGTTGTCCCCAGAACGCCTGGTCTCCCAGCACCGGGCACACCAGGGTGGGTCTTCCCGCCCTCAGCCCGGCGGCAGTGGTCCCCGCGCCACCGTGGTGGACCACGGCGTCGAGCCGTGGGAACAGATGCTCGTGCGGGGCTTCGTCGAGGGTGAGGATCCGCGGGGATGCCTCCTGCAGGCTCAGCCCTCCCCACCCGGCGGCGACGACGGCTCGGATCCCGGCGCGCTCGACCGCTTCGGTGATCAGATGGCCGCGTTCGGCGGCGTGCTTGCCGAACCCCATGCTCCCGAATCCGATGTAGACGGTCGGCTCGTCGGAATCCAGGAACTCCTCCACCTCGTTCGGCGGGGTCCACTCGCTGCTGCTGCGGTGCCAGGAGCCGGTCACGTGCGCGGTGTCGGGGTAGTCCGAGGGCACGGGGACGACGTGCTCGCTGAAGCCGTACAGCACCGGCAGACGCGACCCGTCGTCGGCGTGCAGATAGTCCGAGAAACGGCTCATCCGTCCGAGTCCGAGAACCCGACGGCGGAACGTGTTGATCATGCCGCCGTAGGCGAGCGCGGCGAACCGATTGATCGCGTAGCTGCGGCGATTGACGACGCCGCCCGGCGAACGGCGGAGGAACGGAGCCGGGAACGCACTGGTGGGGGTCAGGAACGGCAGGGGGATCGAGGCCACCACGGGAATCCGCAGCCGCTGGGCGATGTGGAGGCCTCCGAGCGCTTTGGGGTGCGTGACGATCAGCGTCGGCTCGACCTGCTGCGCGGCCCGCCACTGCTCCAGCAGCGACGTCCGCATCGCCCCCTTCATGCGACGCAGGAGCCGCATCGAATCGGACGGACCCGCCATCTGGGCCATGCCGGCGCGGACGAGGCGGAGCATCTCGGTGCCCATCGGTGCGAATCCCGCACCGCAGGCCTCGGCATCGGAGCGGAACTCCTCGGGCGCGGCGACGAATGCTTCGTGACCCTCGAGAGACAAGCGCTCGGCCAGAGCGATGTAGGGGTCCACATCGCCGCGGGTGCCGAACGTCAGGATCAGGACTCTCACGACACCGTCTCCTTCTGGTCGCTGTGCCGGCGTCGACCGGTGAAGAGGTCACGGGGAGCCTGGGTGCCCCGCGTCCTCGACGAGACTGAATACACGGTCAGCGTAGGGCTGACTGTATGGTCAGTCAATCGGTGGGGCCCGGTCGGATCAGGTGGGCAGATCCCGGCGGCGCAGGGCCAGCAGGCCGATCGCGACGAGTCCGAGAGCTAGCAGGGGGAGGACGACGTAGGGCACCGAGGAGCTGTGGTAGTACGGGTTGACGTGGGGGAACGGTGAGACCAGGAGGAACAGCAGTTCCGGGACCAGGTCGGTTTTCACGGCGATCTCGGTGACGATCCCGAGGGCGAGCATGGTCCAGCTCACCGCGGTTGCGCCGCGCGGCACCAGAGCGTGCGCCCCGATGGCGATGCCGACCAGGACCCACACGGCGGGCGCCAAGGACACGGTGAACCCCGTGAACTCTGCGATGTCGGGGCCGAATGACCCGCCTCCGAGGCCCGAGCCCGTCCCGACCGCGATTCCGAGGACGAGCAGCAGGACGACGGGGTAGAGGAATCCTGCCGCCGCATGCGCCAGGGCCCAGGTGCTTCGTGTGAGCGGCCCGGCCAGCATCAGCTCCGCGGTGCCTGCGGTCTCCTCCCGGCGGATCCGCAGAGCGGTGTGGATCGCGTGTCCGGCGATGGGGAAGACGAAGACGAGGATGACGTAGGTGAAGAAGGTGTCCTCGGGTGCTACTCCCAGCTCCGCGCCCATGGCCCGCACCCAGGCCATGTCGGCGTAATCAGACATCGCCCCCGCCCCCACGTAGCCGATCGACGAGGCGATGATCGCCACGGCCAGCGCCCAGATCGTCACAGAGGCGCGGTCGAGGCGCCACAGCAATGCCGGCAGCGAACACAGCCACCCGGGACCGTGCTCCCGGCCGGGGCGGACCGGCAGCAGGCCGCGTCCCAGGTCTCGACGGTCGGCGAGCCGGACGGCCGCCGACACGGTGGCCACGATCCACGCCACGGCGGGAAGCAGCACCCACCAGCGCTCATCGGCGAACGGGCGGAGGTTCTCCCACCATCCCTGAGGGACGACCCACGTCATCCACAGGGCACCATCACCCATCACCGCGCCGGCGCCGCGAACCAGATGCAGGCTGTAGAAGACGGCGAAGGCCATGCCGATCACGGCGCCGAGACCGGTGAGCAGCTGCGCGGCGATCGCGGCCAGGCCCGCACCGGTCCACACCGCCATCGCGACGATCAGGGCCAGGGCGATCGACCCGGCCCACGGCGTACCGGACGCGACCAGGCCTACTGCGACCACGACGGCCAGCAGGGCCCCGGCGCTCCCGGTGACGGTCAGCGCAGCGGCCAGATCTGCGCGGCGGCCCACGGGAGTTCCGGCCAGCAGCTCGCGGCGACCCGCCGACTCCTCGCCCCGGGTGGTGCGGGCCACCAGCAGGATCGCCCCGAGCGCAGCGCACATGGTGCCCCCGGCGAAGGCCTGCTGGGCGGCCAGTGCTGCGGCGGTATCGGCGAAGGCCCTGCTCTGGAACAGGACGAACATCGGGATGCTGTGCAGCTGTTCCCACCGATCCGCTCGATCCTGTGCGGTGGGGTAGGTGGTCTCGGCCGCGGCCACCCCGCCCAGAACGATCCCGGCGGTGATCGTCAGCCACACCACCAGCAGCACCCGATCACGACGCAGGGCAAGGCGCACGAGATGCGCGGCGCCCAGCGGCAATCCCGCTCGTCGGCCGCCCCCGGTCGAACCGCCCGCTGCCTCCGGGAGTCGGGGGGAATCCTGGACTCCGTTGCCCGGGGTCATCGTGATCGTGCGTCCTCGCCGGATGCGGGCGCGTCGGACTCGGTCGTGTAATGGCGCAGGAACAGATCCTCCAACGTGGGTCTGGCGACGGCGAGGTCGCGCACGCCGAGCCGGGCCAGCTCCGCGCACAGCATCTCCAGAGCTCCGGCATCTGCCTGCACCGTGATGCTCGTGTCCTCCACGGTCACCTCGTGCACGCCCGGCAGCTCCGCGAGTGCTTCGGGGGCCGACGCGACGTCGGCCGTGACGACGAGGTGGGACAGGTGGCGCAGTTCGGCCAAACTCCCGGTCTCGACGGTCCGGCCGGCCCGGATGATGGTCACGCGGTCGCAGAGCGCTTCGACCTCGGACAGGATGTGGCTGGACAGCAGGATCGTCCGGCCGCGGAGCTTCTCCTCTCGAATGGTTCGGCGGAATGCTTCTTCCATGAGCGGGTCGAGTCCGGAGGTGGGCTCATCCAGCACCAGCAGCTCGGTCTCCGCCGCCAGCGCCGCCACCAGTGCGACCTTCTGACGATTCCCGGTGGAATACGCACCACCTCGTGTGCCCAGATCCAGCTCGAACCGGTCCACCAGCTCGGTGCGGCGGCGACGGTCATCGCCACCGCGCATCCGTGCCAGCAGGTCCAGGATCTCCCCACCGGACAGTCCCGGCCACAACGTGACGTCCCCGGGCACGTAGGCCAGTCGGTGGTGCAGCTGCGCCGCCTCGCGCCAAGGATCCCCCGCCAGCACGCGGACGGTCCCGGAATCGGCCCGCGTCAGGCCCAGCAGGATACGCAATGTGGTGGTCTTCCCAGTCCCGTTGGGGCCGAGGAATCCGTGGACCTCTCCGGGGTCGACGTGCAGGTCCAGGCCATCCAGTGCTCTGGCCTTCCCGAAATGCTTGACGAGTCCGGCGACGTCGATCACGGGTCGGGACATCATTGCCCTCCTGGGTGGTGGTGGGATTCGCCGGCTCCCTCGTCGAGGTCGTCCGCGAGCCGCTTGCCGTGCCCGGCCGAGAAGAACTCGCCCATGGCCGAGTACAGGGCCGTCATCGCGGCCCCGACGCGGGGAGCATGGGCGGGGTCGAGGCTGTCCACGCCGATTCGTCGAGACAGCTGTGTGTGCAGCACGAGCTGACCCAGGTGCATGGTGGTCATCACTGCCGCAGCATCTCGCGCTGCCTGTGATCCCGGCACGAATCGATCCGGCCACCGCTCGGACAGGAAGCGCTCGGCCAGATCGGTGCTGACCTCGTAGAGCTCGTCGGCAGAGCGTGACCCGTCGACCAGGGCGCGGGCGAGGTATCGAACTTCGGGCCGGCTCGAGTGGTACATGCCTGTGGCGAACCCTGGTCGAGCGGAGTCCTCGGCCAGAGCCTCGCGGGCCTGCTCGAGCAGGGTCCCGATGGCATGCGCGTCACACGCCGCGAGCAATCCGTCCTTGGAGCCGAAGTGATGGCGGATCAGGCCTGTGGAGACACCGGCCTCGGCCGCGATGGCCTGGACCGTGGCGCCCTTGGCGCCATGGCGCGCATAGACGATCAGGGCGGCATCGCGCAGACGGGCCCGTGCGGTCAGATCGTGATCGGAAGCAGGTGGTGTGGCGGATGACATGGATGGAGGCTACACGTCCATGTAGTAAGCAACAAGACCATGTAGCCTCCGGTGTACCAGCAGGTTCGACGGCCGATGCGCGGCGACGGCGCGAGTCAGGGCCTCAGGAGTCGCCGAGTTCGAGGCGGGCCCAGGTGCGGCGGGTGAGGAAGGCTCCCGCGAGCGCGACCGCGAGAGGGGCGAGGAGCAGCAGGGGGTCCAGGGCGCTGTCGGGATTGGCCCACAGCACCGGGATCGCCCAGGGGAGGACCTGGCCCAGGCCGAAGCCGGCAGCGACGTTGGTGACCACGACGATGGCCAAGGTCGCGGCGATGCCGGCGAGGTACCCGCGACCCGCAGTGGCGATCCACATCACCGGCAGCGCGCTGAGGGACAGGAGGGCAGCCACGAGCGCGATGGTGAGCACGGTGCGCGCCGCTCCGTGCCAGGGCAGGCCGAGGGCCAGCCCGGAGATCGTGATCAGGATGCTCTCGGCGGAGGCCAGCAGAGCCAACCAGCAGACGGCGGCGCACATCTTGGCGTCAGCGATCGCGGTTCTCGGAACCGGCAGCGCGAACAGGCCCACGATCGTGCCGTCGGTGAACTCTCTGCCGATGCTCCAGGACATCACGATGCCGACTGCTAGGAGATTGGTGATTCCGACGCTGGTTGCTGCCAGGCCGGCGTAACCGTCCCAGCCTGGGGCGGTGATCATCGCCGCGGCCTGACGACCCATGTCGGTCCCACCCGAGTGCAGAGCAGCGGCATAGCCGCCGGCGGTGGTCACCAGGACGAGGAGAAGGGATGCCGCGGTGGCGACGCGGGCGACCGGGGCGCGAGCGAGTTTGCGTGCCTCGAGAGACAGCGCCGCCCGATTCCGTGAGGTCATGGTCGCTCCTCGTTGAGGTCGGCAGCCAGCACCGTCTCGAAGAACCTGCGCTCGAGCTCCGGCCCGTCAGGGGCGAGGGTCTCGAGGATCCGTCCGCGGTGCAGGATGTCGACCTGGTCGGCGATCCGGGCGAGTTCATCGAAGTGATGGCTGGTGACCAAGGCAGTGCCGCCGCTGCGGGTGAACGTGGTGAGGAGTTCGCGCAGTCCGACCACGGCCAGCGGGTCGAGGCCGTTGGTCGGCTCGTCGAGGACCACCAGAGCGGGGTGATGGGCGAACGCGGCAGCCAGGCCGACCTTCTGTCTGGTCCCCAGCGAGAGTCTCCCGGACGGGACATCGAGATCGTCGGCGAACCTCAGTGTCTCGGCGATCTCGTCGATCGATGCGCGGATGGTCGGCTCGGACGCGCCATGCAGATGAGCGGCCGTGGCGATGTTCTCCCGGGCCGTCAGCTCGGGGTAGGAGAACGGCATCTCGACCAGATGCCCCACCCGAGTCCATATCTCGGGCCCGGCCGCCGCGATGTCCCGTCCGTGGATCCGGACCGAGCCGTGGTCGGGGCGGAGCATGCCGAGCGTGACCCGCAGAGCAGTGGTCTTCCCCGCCCCGTTGAGTCCGACCAGAGCTCGGCACGACCCGGCCTGCACGCTCAGGTCCAGGTCGTGCAGGACCGGGCGGGAGTGCAGAGCGCGCCGGACCTCGTGCACCTCCAAGGCCGCCGTCATCCGGCACCGCCCAGCAGGCCGAGCAGACCGCCCCGCAGGGCTTCGTCGGCGTCGCCTGCGTCGGCCTGGGTGCCCCAGTCGATCAGGACGGCCGTGGCTGCGCCCATCAGGGCACCGGCCGCGATGCGCGCCGGAGCGGCCGACGCGCCCGTCCCTGTCAGAGCCTCGATGACCGCCTGCTGGGTCTGCTGTCCGGACATCCACAATGCCGAGCGCAGCTCGGGAGTCGCGGTGATCAGCTGGATGCGCCGGCGGAACTGCGAAGACCGCACCTCCGCCCGAGCGTCCTCGTCGTCCAGCGCTGCCACCAGGCCTCGCACGGCCCGTTCGAACGCTGGCAGGTGGGCGGGCTGGTTCGCGATCGCCGCCGCGATCATCGGGTCGAACAGATCGCCGACCACCACGGAGTCCTTCGATGGGAAGTGGCGGAAGAACGTCATGTGCGAGACCCCGGCCTCATGCGCGATCGCGGCCACCGTGGTCGCGGCATACCCGCGCGCCTCGAACAGCGCCAGCGCGCACTGCTGCAGTCGCTCCCGCGTACCCGGCGTCGACGTGGCCATAGCGGCATGTTACTGCATAACCGTTAGTGACTAACGATTGTCGAGCAGCAGGGCCGTCTTCGGGCTCCCCGGGGCGATCGCGTACCTCGGGCCCCGACCGGTCGCGGGATGGGACTGACGGCAGTCATGCGGCGCGGTGACCGCGTCCACGGCCGGTGTTCCTCCCGGCCCGTGAGCCCGGATGTCACGGAGACGCCTCGGGGGCGGTCCCACGTGCTCGGGGGAGGGGTCAGGGGGTCGCGCCACGGCGCACGGCAGCGCGCCGCTCCTCGAGCAGGTCGACGTTCGCCTGGACCCGCGCCTTCGACAGCGGGTACCACAGAGCGAGGATCACCCCGGCCGTGCCGAGCAGGACGGCGGGGATCGCGGTGGCGAGGGTGTAGATGCCCGCGAGCACCTCGTGTGACTGCGCCGCCCCCTGCCCGGCGGCGGCCTCGTAGCCGATCCACCCCAGCGACCAGCCGGACAGCCCACCGGCCACGGCCTGCCCGATCTTGCGCGACCAGGAATGCAGGGCATAGATCGTGGCATCGTTGCGCTCGCCGGTGCGGATCTCCTGCATGTCGATCACGTCGCTGATCACCGCCCAGATCAGCGACTCCATCGCCGCGTAGCCCAGCATGAGCACGGCGTACCCGACCGTGAAGGCGTACGGGCTGTCGGTGCGCAGGGCGAGCAGCGCGAGCCCGGCGAGAGTTGCCAGCATCATGCCGAGCACGCCGATCTCGCGCTTGCCGAATCTCCTGGCCAGGGCGGTGGCGAAGGGGAGGAACGCCAGGACCGGGAGGAGCCCGACGATGTTCGCCAGCGACAGCAGCCGGCCGCGGTCGAAGACCTCGTTGTAGACGTAGGGAAGCATGCTCGCCAGCAGCGTCATGGCGACGAGCATGCACAGTGACGCGGCGATGATGCCGGTCAGTGCACGGTTGGAGCCCAGAGCGAGGAGCAGGGTGCGCGGCCCCATGCGCTCACTGCCGGGCGTCGGCCCTCCACCTGGGCCGTCGGAGCGAGCATCCCGAGGCTCCGGAGCGGATCGTCGGCCTGGACGAGGTGCTCGACAGGCTCTGCCAGGCGGACCACCTCTGACAGGCGACCAGTCCCGAGAGGAAAGGGCCAGCTCCGGCCGGCATCAGGCCGGCGTCAGCGGGACGACAGGGAATCGAGGGCGGCGGTGAGGTCCGCGCGCAGCTCGTCGTGTTCCGAGGAGAGCCGCAGGGCGGAATCGGACCAGTTCGCGCGGGGATGCAGCCAGACCGGTTTCGTGACGACGTCGGCCGGCTCCCAGTCGTAGCGGGGCCAGACATGGGCGTGCAGGAACGCATCGGTGTTTCCCAGGATCTCCAGATTGACCCGGCGGAACGCCCCGTCCCGCGCCGCGCACACCGTCTCGACCGCTTCCCCGAGCAGGTCCATGCTCGCCAGGAACTGCGTGCGATCCGCCGGAGGGAGATCAGAGAGCCGGTCCACGCCGGGACGATCGGTGAGCAGCACGCTGTAGCCGGGGAGGAACTGGACGTCACCGATGACGGCGAAGCCGCCCGGCAGATGGGACAGCACCGTCGGGTTCTCGCCCCTCAGCGCACTGCCGACGCGGTCCTCGTGCCCGTGGGCCCCGGCGCCCGGTCCGGTCCCCGGGCGTCCTACTCCCACGGCTCCAGCTCGTCGGCCCGGAAGAACATCTGCTGCGACCCGCCGAATCGCACCAGGTAGGTGCCGTCGTCCTTTCGGAGATGCACCACCGTTCCGTACTGGTGCTTCATCGGTCCGTCCGTGGTCCGGACGCCGTCCCCGATCGAGTACTCCTCCATGACTCTCCTCCGTCGTCGTGGCACCTGGTCGATATCAGGATCGCGCACAAGCGACCGGTCGCGGGAGGGATCGTGGCACCGGACCGCATGATGCCCCGGCGTGCACGCCGGCGAGGGAGCCGGGCAGTACCTCGATGGCCAGGGACCGCGGTGCTCTCGTGCGGGCATGGCTCAGCGGGAGGTGGGGCGAGGATCCCTCCGCGGCACCGGGCCGCCGGAGAGGTCAGGAGTCGTCGACGCCGGGAGCGGGGAGGCGGACCGTGAACACCGTTCGCCCCGGATCGCTGGTCACGGCGATCTGCCCGTCGTGGGCGGCGACGATCGCCTGGGAGATCGAGAGCCCGAGGCCCGCGCCGCCGGTGCCTCGGCCGGGGACGCCGTCTCGGGCGGCATCGCTCGCGCCGCTCTCCCGGGCCCGGGACTGATCCCCGCGGCTGAAGCGCTGGAAGAGTCGCTCGCGCAGCTCCGGGGCGATGCCGGGGCCGTCATCGATGATGCGGATCATCGCATGCCGTCCGTCGCGCTCGAGGGCGGCGGTGACCGTGGTGCCGGGCGGGGTGTGCCGGCGGGCGTTTCCCAGGAGGTTCACGAGAACCTGACGGAGACGGTCCTCGTCCCCGGGAACCTCGACGGGCTCCTCGACCTCCAGCAGCCACCGGTGGCCGGGGTCCGCGGCGTGCGCGTCGCCGACGGCATCGATCAGGAGTTGGGTGAGATCGACGCTCTCGTGGCGCATGCTCTGGCCCGCGTCCAGGCGGGCCAGCAGCAGCAGGTCCTCGACGAGGGCGCTCATCCGGGTCGCCTCCGCGGAGATCCGGGACAGCGACTGCTCCTGCGTCGGGGTCATCGGGGCCTGCTCCTGCTGGGAGAGCTGGGCGTAGCCGCTGATCGAGGCCAGAGGTGTGCGCAGCTCATGGCTCGCATCGGCCAGGAACCGGCGCAGCTGTTCCTCGCTGTCATGGCGTGCGGCGAGCGCCTCCTCGATATGGCCGAGCATGGTGTTCAGGGCGCTGCCGACCTGACCCACCTCGGTGCTGGGGTCGGTGTCGGCGGGCTCGACGCGGTCGGGCAGGTCGACCTGACCGGATGCCAGCGGGCGCTCGGCGACGCGCCGGGCGGTGCCGGCGAGCCGGTGCAGCGGGCGGAGCTCGCGCGTGACCACAGCCATGAGGCCGACCGTGACCAGGATCAGCACGCCGCCCAGGACGGCCAGGAGGATGAGGGCGGTGGTGGTGGTCGTCGCGGTGACGTCCTGGAGGGAGCTGCCGGCGATGACGGTGACCCCGTCGCGGTCCTCGGCGGCCACCCGCAGCGCCCCGATCGACCCGCCGAGGTCGATCGACTCCGGGCTGCGGTGGGGGAGCCGGGCGGAGGTCAAGGTGCTGATCTGTTCAGCGGACAGAGGGATCTCGGTACCGCTGCCGTCCGTGTACGCGGCGGCCAGGACCGTGCCGTCGTCCTGGATCAGCACGTGCAGCGTTCCGATGCGCGGGGGCGGCTGCCCGCTCTCCTCACCCGGTCCCGCGGAGGGTCCGCCGGCGCCCCCGGGGCCTCCGGGGCCTCCGGTCAGGTCAAGTCCCGCGAGCACCTGATCGTCGAGCCGATCGAGGGCCGATGCCCGCACCGCCACCACGGTCGTCAGGCCGATGAGGAGGAAGGCGGCCGCCACCAGCACGGCGACCCCTGCGACGAGACGACGCCGCAGGCTCCAGCTGCTCGGGCGGGTCATGCGGACCGGATCGTGTAGCCGACGCCGCGGACGGTGCGGATCATCGGCTCGCCGAGGGCGTCGATCTTCTTGCGCAGGTAGGAGATGTACAGCTCGACGACGCTGGAGCGTCCTCCGAAGTCGTAGCTCCACACCCGATCCAGGATCTGCGCCTTGCTGAGCACCCGGCGCTCGTTGCGCATCAGGCAGCGCAGCAGCTCGAACTCCTTCGCGGTCAGGTGGATCGGGGTCCCGGCGCGCTCGACCTCGTAGGTCTCCTCGTCCAGGACGAGATCCCCCACGTGCAGCCGGGAGTCGACCCCGGTGCCCGCCGCGACATGCCGTCGGACCATGCCGCGCAGCCGGGCGAGCACCTCCTCGAGGTTGAACGGCTTGGTGACGTAATCGTCGGCACCGGCGGAGATCCCGGCGATGCGGTCCTGGACCGCGTCCTTCGCGGTCAGGAACAGCACGGGGACGTCGTTCTCGGCGCCGCGGAGGCGGTGGAGCACCTCCCGACCGTCGAGGTGCGGCATCATGATGTCCAGGACGACGACGTCGGGCTCGAACTCGCGCACCAGGTTCAGCGCCTCCTGCCCGTTCGCGGCGGTCCGCGCCTCCCATCCCTCCAGGCTCAGCGCCATGCGCAGCAGATCGCTGAGATAGGCCTCGTCGTCCACGACCAGCGCCCGGATGGGAGAGCCGTCGGGACGGGTGAGCATCGTCGGTCGTGGATCGGGGAGCGTGGACGCCATGGTGTGAACCCTTGCCTCGAGGAGATTCTTCGTGACGCTACCGCCTGTCCCCGGGCTCCCGGGGCGTCCTTGGGCGGTGCATACCGGATTCATAGCAAGGACATAGGGGCGGCCCCTACCGTCCTCGACATGAACACCAGCACCTCGTCGCACTCCTGCCCTCACCACGACCCGACCCCGTCCCCGGATCGGCGCCCCGGCGCTCGTCGTCCGTTCCCGGCGGCCTCGGAGGGGGCGGGCCCCGACGATCCGGCAGCGCGCTCTGATGCTGCCGTGGATGCCGCGGGCCTGGCCGGCCCGGCTGGTCAGGCGTCGGCCGACGCCGCGCCGACCACCTGGCACGGACGTCGCCTGGACCGACCGCAGGAGGACCTCGAGGACCAGGGTCTCGTCTTCGACCTCGGCACCCTGGTCACCCGCCGTCGCACGCTCGGCGCCCTCGGTGCCGGCGCGGCGGCGACCGTCCTCGCCGCCTGCGGCGCCGGGGCCGGCGGCGCAACGTCCGGCTCCTCCGCCTCCGACGGCGGGAGCTCGGGTTCCTCCGACGGCGGCTCCGCGGGGGCGAGCGGGACGGACGAGATGCCCACCGAGACCGCCGGCCCCTACCCGGGCGACGGCTCCAACGGCGCCGATGTGCTGGAGATCAGCGGGGTGGAGCGCAGCGACCTGCGCTCCAGCATCGACACGGACACCATCGCCGAGGGCACTGCGATCACCCTGGTCATGACGGTCACCGATCTCGCCGAGGACGGTGCCGCGATGACCGGGGCGGCGGTGTACGTCTGGCACTGCGATGCCCAGGGGGCCTACTCGATGTACGGCGACGGTCTCGCCGACGAGACCTACCTGCGCGGTGTGCAGGTGGTCGGCGAGGACGGGACCGTCACCTTCACCTCGATCTTCCCGGGCTGCTACTCCGGCAGGTGGCCCCACATCCACTTCGAGGTCTTCCCCGGGATCGACTCCATCACCGATGCGACCAACGCCGTGCTCACCTCGCAGCTGGCCCTGCCGGAGGAGGCGTGCACCGAGGTCTACTCCTCGTCGCTGTACGACGGGTCCGCCGAGAACCTGGCCGAGACGTCCCTGGAGGGCGACAACGTCTTCTCCGACGGATGGGACCTGCAGCTGGCGACCGTGATCGGGGATGCCGAGGCCGGGTACCGGGTGAGCATCGACGTGCCGCTGGACACGAGCACGACCGAGGAAGCCGCGGCGGGCGCTCCCGGTGGCCCCGGCGGCGAGCCGCCCGAGGACGCCCCCGCGGATGAAGGGTGAGGGCACGGGACCGACGGTCGTGCGGGGAGCGCCGAGGAGGGCGCCGGCGGTGACCCTGAGTCGAGGGCTCGGACGGGTCGCGCTCCACCGGCGACGGGCGGATATCGTGGGTCGCCGCCGGGCGTTCCCGGCGCATGACTCGAGAACAGGACCTGCGTGTGACCATCGACGAGGCGACGGACGCGTCGGTGCCCGCCATCACCGCGATCTACAACGATGCGGTGCGGAGCACGACGGCCGTGTGGAACTCGAGCACCGTCGACCTGGCGGACCGGGCGGAGTGGCTCGCGGAGCACCGCGCCGCCGGCCATCCGGTGCTGGTCGCCCTGGACGACGAGCTCGAGGTGGTCGGCTACGCGACCTTCGGCGACTGGCGTGCCTGGGAGGGCTACCGGTACACCGTGGAGCACTCCGTCTACGTGCGAGGTGACCAGCGCGGCCAGGGCATCGGGGAGCAGCTCCTGGTGGAGCTGATCAGCCGGGCCCGGGAGCTCGGCAAGCACGTGTTGGTCGCGGGGATCGAAGCCGGCAACGCCGCATCGATCGGGCTGCACGAGAAGCTCGGCTTCCGCCAGGTGGGATTCTTCCCGCAGGTCGGACGGAAGTTCGACAGGTGGCTCGATCTCGTCTTCCTCCAGCTCACCCTCGGCGAGGAACCGGTGCGCGCCTGAGGGACCCATGCCGGGCACGCCGCGAGAGCAGGCCGGAGCCGGTCCCGGACCGTGGGTCCACGATGCCGCGAGCCCGCAGGCGCGCGGCTCAGCGCCCGGCGGTCCGGGAGAGCGGCTCCTGATCGTCTCCCAGCTCTGCGGTCCCGATCTGCACCGGGTGCTGATCGGGTAGCTCGGCCAGGACGGTCCGCTCCCCGTGCCGCACCCGATGCGTCCCGACCGCGCCGGGGCCCACGGCCCGCAGGGTCAGCGCGGTCAGCTCGCCGTCGGACCAGCTCATGTCCACCGCGATCCCGGGCCGGGCTCGCAGACCGCGCACGGACCCGTCGGCCATGATCGGGGGCAGGGCGGGCAGCAGCTCGATCTCGCCACGATGGCTCTGGAGCAGGCACTCCGCGAGCGCCGCCACGATGCCGAGGTTCCCGTCGATCTGGAACGGGGGATGGGCGGAGAACAGGTTCGGGTACAGCCCGCTGCGCTCGGAGCCGTCGGCCCGCTCGGCCGGGCGCAGGAACAGTTCGAGCAGGTCCTGGACCTTGTCGGGTCGATGCAGCCGCGCCCACAGCGCCGTCTTCCACACCAGGGACCAGCCGGTGGCCTCGTCGCCCCGCCCCTCCAGCGAGGCGGCCGCGGCCCGCTCCAGCTCCTCGCCGACCTCCTGGGTGCCGGGATAGAGGAAGCCCAGGTGCGAGACGTGCCGGTGGGTCGGCTCGATCTCGGCCAGGCCGTCGGCGTGCCACTCGAGCACCCGCCCGTCGGCCCCGACGCGCGGGCCCGGGATGAGGGCGAGGGCGGCGACGGCGCGGCACACCACGCGATCCTCCATGCGGCCCAGCAGCTCGGCGTCGGACACCACGGCCGCGAGCACCTCGCGCAGCAGCCAGCGGTCCATGCCGGTGCCCTCGCTGAGGGCGACCGGCTGCCCGTCCGGGTCGATCCACTCGTTCTCCGGGGAGGTCGAGGGGAAGGTGACCAGGTGGCCGTCGGCGCTCTCGTGCAACAGGTCCAGGGCGAAGGTCGCCGCGGCGCGACGAGCGGGGAAGCGGTGAGCGGCGATCGCCGCCGCCTCCTCCCCGCAGAATCCGGCCAGGGAGTCGAGCTCCCGCTCGAGCCAGAGCCCACCCATCGGCCAGGTCGCCCACTTGGGATCGCCCTCGACCGGATCGGTGTACCCCCAGGGATCGGAGTTGTGGTGGACGGTCCACCCGTCGGCCCCGTAGAGCCGCCGTGCGGTCTCCGCCCCGGACTCGCGCAGCATCGCCACGTATCCCTCAAGAGCTGCGGCGGCGTCCGGGACGTGGGCGACGCCGGCCGCCCAGTGGTTCATCTCGAGGTTGATGTTGACCGTGTAGTTCGAGTTCCGGGGGGCGAGAACCTGCGCGTTCCAGATGCCCTGCAGCGTCGCGGGCGGCAGGCCCGGGCGCGAGGAGGAGGCGAGCAGATGACGCCCGTACGCGAAGCAGGTGGCCAGCAGGGCGGAGTCCTCGGCGCCGTCCAGGGTGAGGGCGACCTCGTGCGCGCCGGGCAGCGGATGGGCGAGGTGGCGACGGTGCAGCTCGTCCTCGCCGCGGGCCAGCGCCGCCTCGGCCTGTCGTGTCGCCTCCGCCAGGGCCTCCGCCACCGGTCGGTCCGGCTGCGCCCCGAGACCCTGCCAGGTGGTGACGAGGGCGCAGACCACCAGCGCCCGGTCGCCCTCGCGGCGGCTGCGCACGACGACGGCGATGCGGCCGGGCCCCTCTTGGTCCCAGGCCATCGGCGCACCCTGGTGCGCGGGCGGTGCGTCCGACGGAGCCCGCAGCACCACCGTGAGCTGTCCGGCCGCGGTCTCGCGGTGCTCCTCGACCTGGGGCGATTCCAGCTCGACCTCGACCGCGGCGTCCGGGGCCAGCGGGACCGCGTGGACGAGGACGTCGTCGGCGGCGCTGACGAAGCTGCGATGTTCCCCGGCGGGCGTGCGCACCCGGTGCTCCGCCCGGGCGAGGTCCAGCACGCGTTCGGCGGCATCGGTGCCGTCACCCGTCGCCCCGCCCGAGACGATCAGGTCCCCGACCGGCTGATACCCCTGCGACCAGGCCGTGCCGAGCCCCTCGAGCAGTAGCTGCGCCTCCGCGACCTGCCCGGCCACGAACTGCTCCCGGGCCCGCGCCAGGAGCCGTGCCGCCTCCGGGCGAGGGGTGCGGCGGTCCCGCGTGGAGGTGGGGGAGCCGGACCAGAAGGTCGACTCGTTCAGGCCGAAGCGGGCGCGGGCAGGATCTCCCCAGGCCATCGCGCCGATCCGTCCGTCGCCCAGGGGCAGGGCCTCGAGCCAGCGGGTGGCGGCACCGGTGCGGCGCAGCAGGGTCGGGTCCGTCATGCGGGAGAGCCTTTCACGATGTCCAGAAGCGGGCGAGGACGTGCGGAGGAAGGCTGACGCCGACCGCGATCGTGAGCGGGGCGAGCAGCCACAGTGGTGCCAGCGCCACGATCATCGCAGGTGCCGGCAGCCACCGCCCAGGTCGTCTCAGCACCAGGGCGATCGCTGCGCGGACCACGTCCCGTCGCCCCGCACCGATCCCCTCCGACGTCGCAGCGACCACGTCGGCGCGCCGAGGGCCGAGGTCGGTCCGGCTGCTCCGGTGCATGTCCCGAACGCTGGGTAAGGGCCTTCCTGCGGGGGCGCGATGTGGGCCACCAGAAGGTGCAGGCTGTTGCGCTCGCGACGGCGGTCGCGACCGACCAGTGGTCGGTCGTCGACAGGAGTGGCTTGAAAACCGAGGCCCCTCATGGTCTACTGAATCGACGGAAAGCGGTTACCGCCGTGGCTCCCGGAGGAGCGTCGCGGCGGATGGGCCGCTGCCCCACTGTCAGCCCCGCCGGATCGTCGTCGGTCGCGGCCGGAATCGAGGAGTACAGCCACATGGCCACACGCAGGATCGGGATCATCGTCAACGGCGCCACCGGGCGCATGGGCTACCGCCAGCATCTGGTGCGCTCACTGCTGGCGATCCAGGAGCAGGGTGGCGTCGAGCTCCTGGACGGCGACCGGCTCCTGCCCGATCTGCTGCTGGTGGGCCGCAACGAGGAGAAGCTGGCCGCCGTCGCCGAGCGCCACGGGCTGTCGAACTGGACCACCGACGTCGATGCCGCGCTCGCCGACCCGGACTACGAGGTCTACTTCGACGCCCTGGTGACGAACCTGCGGGTCGCGAACCTCAAGAAGGCCATCGCCGCCGGGAAGGCGATCTACACCGAGAAGCCCACGGCCGAATCCTTCGCCGACGCCCTCGAGCTCGCGCGGCTGGCGACGGAGCACGGCACCGTCAATGGGGTGGTCCACGACAAGCTCTACCTCCCCGGTCTGCTCAAGCTGCGCCGCCTGATCGACTCCGGCTTCTTCGGTGAGATCCTCTCGGTGCGCGGCGAGTTCGGCTACTGGGTCTACGAGGGGGACTGGCAGAGCGCCCAGCGCCCCTCCTGGAACTACCGCACCGAGGACGGGGGCGGCATCGTCGCGGACATGTTCCCGCACTGGAACTATGTCATCGAGGAGCTGTTCGGCCGGATCGAGGACGTCTACGCCCAGACCGCCACCCACATCGGCGCCCGCTGGGACGAGGCGGGCCGGCAGTACGCCGCCACGGCCGACGACGCCGCCTACGGCATCTTCCGCCTCGAGGGCGGGACGGTGGTGCAGATGAACTCCAGCTGGGACGTGCGGGTCCACCGCGACGAGCTGCTCGAGTTCCAGGTCGACGGCACGGAGGGCTCCGCCGTCGTCGGCCTGCACGCCGCGCGCATCCAGCCGCGCGAGGCCACCCCCAAGCCGGTCTGGAACCCAGACGTCACGGATGGTCACGACTACTACGCCGACTGGATCGAGGTGCCCGACAACGCCGGGCCCGACGGTTTCGACAACGGTTTCAAGGTGCAGTGGGAGGACTTCCTGCGGTCCTACGTCGAAGGTCGTCAGTACCCCTACGACTTCCTCTCCGGCGCCCGCGGCGTGCGGCTGGCAGAGACCGGCCTGGCCAGCGCCGCCGACGGTCGCCGCATCGCCCTCGACCCGCTGACGGAGGTGTGAGCACCATGGCCGGACTGGCCCTGACCCTGCTGGATGCGGACGGCTCCCTGCGCACGATCGAACTCGGGGACGCCGCGGCCTTCTCCCCGCCGAGTGCGCCGCTGCGCTCCCGCGCCGTCTTCGCCGCCGTGCACGTGGTCCCGACCGTGCACGGGGACAACACCCCCGGTGCCCCCGCCGAGGTCGACTGGGACGCCACTCTCGCCTTCCGCCGCACCATGTGGTCCCGGGGTCTGGGCGTCGCCGACGCGATGGACACCGCCCAGCGCAACATGGGACTGGACCCCGCGGCGACCCGCGCGCTGATCGCCCGCACCGCCGACGCGGCCCGCGAGGCGCTCGCCGACCCGCAGATCGCCGGCGTCTTCCCCGCCGGAGCGCAGGTGCGCGATCTCGTCGTCGCCGGCGTCTCGACCGACCAGCGCAGCGAGCACGAGCTGAGCCTGGACGAGATCGTCGAGGCCTACGTCGAGCAGCTGAGGGCGACCGAGGCCACCGGCGCGGGCGCCGTGCTCATGGCCAGCCGCCACCTCGCCCGGGTCGCCACCTCGGCCGCCGACTACGAGGAGGTCTACCGCCGCGTGCTCGAGGCTGCGAGCGAGCCGGTGGTGCTGCACTGGCTGGGCACCGCCTTCGATCCCCAGCTGGAGGGATACTTCGGCTCGGACGACACCGCGGAGGCGGCGCAGACCCTGCTGCGCATCATCGAGGACGATCCCGCCGCGATCCGCGGCGTGAAGATGAGCCTGCTGGACGCCGAGGCGGAGGTCGCCGTGCGCGAGCACCTGCCGACCGGGGTCCGGATGTTCACCGGCGACGACTTCCACTTCTCCCACCTCATCGTCGGCGACGGCACCGCCACCACCGACCCCGCCGCGGCGCAGGCACCGGGTGCGTACTCCGATGCGCTCCTGGGGGCGTTCTCGGTGACGGCCCCGGCCGCCTCGGCCGCGGTCCAGGCCCTCGACGCCGGGGACCCCGACGAGGCCCGACGGATCCTGGACGCCGCCGAGGAGCTGGGCCGGCACGTGTTCTCCGCGCCCACCTTCCATTACAAGACCGGTGTCGCCTTCCTGTCCTGGCTCAACGGCCACCAGAGGGCGTTCACGATGGTCGGCGGCATGCACTCCGCACGCAGCCTTCCCCACCTCTCGCGCACCGTCGAGCTCGCCGCCACCACCGGCAACCTCGAGGACCCGCCCCTGGCCGCCGAGCGCTGGCACGCGATGCTCCGTCTGGCCGGCTGCGACCTCTCCGCCGCCGCGGACGGCACCGCCGTCCCCGCCGCTGCGGACGACCAGGACGTCCCCGCCGGCGACCACGACGCCGGGCGTGGCCTCACCACAGGAGTGATCGCATGAACACCCCGCCCTCGCAGCGGCTCGGGGCGGGCACCCCCCGCCTGTCCCTGAACCGCTGGACGCTGCGCACCACCCCGATCCAGGAGTTCCTCGAGGCCGCCGCCTCCCACGGGATCGACGCCGTGGGCCTGTGGCGCCAGGACGTGGAGGAGGTCGGGCTCGACGCGCTGCGACGCCGGGCCGACGATGCCGGGCTGCGCGTGAGCAGCCTGTGCCGAGGCGGCTTCCTCACCGTCGCCGACGAGACCGCCCGCGCCGCGTCCCTCGAGGACAACCGCCGCGCGATCGACGAGGCCGCGGCGCTCGGCGCCCCCACCCTGGTGATGGTCGTCGGCGGGATCACCCGGGAGGACAAGGACATCTCCGCAGCCCGGGCCCGGGTCGCCGAGAACATCGCGGCGCTGGCACCGTACGCGGAGACCGCCGGCGTCACGCTGGCCCTGGAGCCGATGCACCCGATGTTCACCGCGGACCGCGCCGTGATCGCCACCCTCGATCAGGCCCTCGACATCGCCGAGGGCACGGGCAGCGACGCCGTCGGCGTCGTCGTGGACACGTACCACGTGTGGTGGGACCCCGCGCTGGAGCAGGCCGTCGCCCGCGCCGGCGAGGCCGGCCGTCTGCTGAGCTACCAGGTGTGCGACTGGAACCTGCCGCTGGCCGCCGAGCCGCTGTTCTCCCGCGGCTACATGGGTGACGGGTTCATCGACGTCCCCGCGATCACCCGCCTGGTCACGGCCGCCGGGTACACCGGGGACATCGAGGTCGAGATCTTCAACGAGGACGTCTGGGCCACTCCGGCCGATACGGCCACGGCGATCGTCGCCGAGCGGTTCGAGCAGCTGGTGCTGCCGTACGCGACCCCGGAGCACGAGGACGACCACCCGTTCTCGTGACCCCTCGGGGAGCACGTGATGACCGACGTCCGGCGCGGTGACGAGCTCGGCGGATCGAGCCGCCTGCAGGTCGCCCAGGTCCTCGTCCGGGGATGACGTCCGCCCCGCGGTGGAGGTCTCAGGCTCGGACGGCGACCGCGGTGGACTCGCGCAGCAGCACGTCACCGCGCACGTGGACCTCGGACTGCTCCTCTGCCTGACCATGAGCGGCGTCCGTGCTCGTCAGGGTGGTGCGGACGGCGTCGGAGCCGGGGGCACCGGGAGTGCTCTCCCCGCCCGGCTGCTCCAGCACCCACTCGACGGCCTGCCGCGCCATCTCGTGCAGCGGCAGCGCGATCGTGGTCAGCGTCGGGTTCGCATCATCGGCGTCGGGCACGCCGCCGAAGCCGGCGACCGAGACCTGGCCGGGGACGTCGATCCCCAGGCGGCGCAGTTCGCCGAGCGCTCCGAGGGCCATGACGTCGGCCGGGGCGAAGACGCACAGCGGCGCGGAGCCCTCGTCCGGGGCGTCGGCGAGGTGAGCCCGGATCGTCCGGGCCAGCTCGTAGCCGCCGTCTCGGGTCAGGCCCGCCTCGACATCGAGCTCCGGCTCGATGCCCGCCTCGGTCAGGGCTGCGATGAAGCCGCCGGTGCGGTCCGCTGCCGAGGGGATCCCGGAGATGCCCTGGACCACCGCGAAGCGGCGGTGGCCGCCCACCACCAGCGCGGTCGCGAGTTCGTGGGCGGCAGCGGCGTTGTCGGGGACGATCGTGCGGCCCACCCCGACGGACTGCCCCATGCCCACCACGCGCCCGCCGTTGCGGGCGAAGCCCTCCAGCATCGCGCTGATCGAGGCGTCGGACTCATGGCCGTAGCGGTGCGAGCCCACCAGCACCAGCGCGTCCACCTGCTGGGCGATCAGCGAGCGGAGCGCCCGGATCTCGGTGTCGATCTCCCGGTCGGTCTGGGTGAGCAGCACCTGGGACCGGGAGGCGAACACCTGCTGCTGGACCTCGCGGGCGATGGTCGCGAAGTAGGGGTCGGCGATGTCGTGGACGACGAGGCCGATCAGGCCCGAGCGGGACCGGGCCAGGGCCTGTGCCTGGGCGTTGGGGACGTAGCCCAGCTTGAGCGCGGCGGCCTCCACCTTCTCGGCGACGGCCTTGCCGGGCACGCGACTGGAGCCGTTGAGCACTCGGGAGGCGGTGGCCAGGGAGACCCCGGCGTCCTGGGCGACGTCGCTGAGACGGACGGCGGGCATCGAGGCTCCTCCAGTGGGGGACTGTGGTCGGATCGGGGGCGGGGAAACGCTGTCCCGACGTCAGTCAGCATAACGAGGCGGGAGCGCTTCGCACCGGGAATCGGGGTGCCGTCCAGCGTGAGCTTGCTTCCTTCGGGTGGGAGGGCTGCAGGGCGAGAGCCCTCCGGTGGGCATGTCTCCCTCGCGCCCGGCTCACGACGAGGCGCCGGCTCGGCTCACGATCCGGCGGTCGCCTCGGTCTGTCGGTTCTCCCGCACCCGGGCCAGGTGCCGACGGGCCTTGATCCGGTTCCCGCAGGTCCTCATCGAGCACCATCGTGCCGAGTTGGCGCGGCTGCGGTCGAGCACGAAGAGGCGACACTCGGTGTTCTCGCACGGCCGCAGACGACCGGGCATGCGCTCCTTGACGTCCGCCCACGCGAGGACGAGCTCCACGGCGAGTCGGCGCTCCGGGGGCACGTCCACGTGCCACTCGATGCCCGATGCGCTGGGCCGGGGCACCTTGTGAACTCCCGCGAGCACGCGGTCCAGCCGGGGATCGGTCGGCGCGCCCGACTCGACCGCCCGGAGGGCATCGCGGGCCGTGCGCAGCCATGCGAGCTCAGCGTCCTCGCCGAGACCTCCGTGCTCCCTCGCCCATCCCCGCGCCTCGCGATCATCGGCCCAGAGATCCCGCGGTTCCCCGTGCACCACGGGGGTGCTGTTCAGCGCCTCCAGCAGCGCTCGGTCGTCGAGCATGTGCGTCACCTCCCGGCTAACTCCATGAGTGTGCTTGACAGGTTAACTCACGGGGCGTCTACTGGACCTCGGTGATAACCGGCACAACTCATCGAAGAGGTTAAACATGACGGAGACCCGACACCGGGACGAGATCGTGCGAGGGCATCGCGTCTTCTACCGCGAGGCAGGGTCGGCCCAGGCGCCGGCTCTCGTCCTCCTGCACGGCTTCCCCTCCAGCTCACGGATGTTCCGCCAGCTCATCCCCGCTCTCGCGGACCGATTCCACGTCATCGCGCCCGACCACCTCGGGTTCGGCAGGTCCGACGTCCCGTCCGTGGAATCGTTCGCCTACACGTTCGACTCCTTGACGGACATCACGGAGACCCTGCTGACCCAGCTCGGGATCACCCGCTACGCCCTGTACGTCCACGACTACGGCGCCCCCATCGGCTGGAGGCTCGCCCTGCGTGCCCCGGAGAAGGTCTCCGCGGTGATCACCCAGAACGGCAACGCCTATGAGGACGGGTTCGTGCCGGACTTCTGGCAGCCCGTCTGGGAGTACGGCCGGAACCCGAGCCCTGAGACCGAGACGGCAGTCCGCCACGCCCTCTCGCTCGACGCCATCCGCTGGCAGTACCTGCACGGGGTGGACCGTCCCGAACTCGTCGATCCGGACTCCTGGATCGCCGACCATCGCGACATCGATCGCCCCGGGGGCGACCGCATACAGCTCGAGCTGCTCCGCGATTACTCCAGCAATCGTCCCCTCTACCCCCGGGTGCATGCCTACTTCCGGGAGTCCCAGGTCCCTCTCCTGGCCGTCTGGGGTGCAGGCGACGAGATCTTCGGGCCGGACGGCGCCCGTGCCTTCGCCCGCGACCTGCCGGATGCGGAGATCCATCTGATCCCCGGTGGGGGCCACTTCCTGCTCGAGAGCCACCTGGATCTCGTGGTCGAGCACATCCGTGGATTCCTGACCGCTGCGGGAGCCCAGCGGTGACGCCCCTGCGGGAGCCTCCGGCTCACCTCCGATCGGCGATGCCGTCACGGGGGTGGACGCGAGCGAGGTCGGTGGAGCACCGGGCCTCGCCCTGGTGGGAGCGCCGCACCAGGGAGCATCCGGCAGCAGGTCCCTCCTGACACGCGCAGGAGGCAGGCGCATGCAGACGCTCTTCGACACCGGACAGCTCGCGCCCTCGGAGCACGCGGAGGCATTCCAGGACATGATGTCGTCCGCCTCGGGACTGCTGCACCGGATCCGCTTCCTCCCCGAGGAGACGACGGCGCAGCACGCCCACGTGGCCGGGAGCCGGCTGGACGACGACGTCCTCTACATGCGGGAAGTCAGCACGGGGATCGTGCACGAGCGCACGACGCGTCACCTGCGACGGACCGGGCCGGAGATGATCGCTCTCGTCCTCCCCGACGGCGGGCCCGGACACTACGCGCACCATGATGCCGAACGGCCGTTGCGGCGCGGCGATCTCTACGTCACCGATCTCACGGCGACCTACGCCTACTGCCGCCGTGGCGTGGGGGAGGCCCATATCGTCCAGGTGGAACGCTCCCGCCTGGAGCTCAGCATCGAGACGATCCGACGCGCCGACCGGCAGCTGGAGAGCAGCCCCCTGTACGGCCTCGTCCGCGACCACCTGGTCTCGCTGTCCAGCCATGCGTCCCTCCTGACCTCGCCCCAGGACCGGGAGGTCGCTGCCGAGGCGAGCGTGGCGCTGCTACGTGGACTCGTGGCGAGCGCCTCCGTGGACGACCCGCAGAATCATCCGGCGGCCCAGGACCATCTCACGGATCGGATCCTGCTCTACCTCCGCCTGCGCATCGCGGATCCAGATCTCGGCGCCGCGGAGATCGCCGCGGCTCACGCCATCTCCGAGCGCAAGCTGTTCCAGGTGTGGCAGTCGCAGCCGCTCACGCTGCAGGAGACCGTCATGTCCTTGCGCCTGGGAACTGCCCGGCAGCGTCTGCTGGCGCAACCGCACCTCACCATCTCCGCGGTGGCCCGGGCCAGCGGGTTCGCCGATGCGTCGCACTTCTCCCGGCGCTTCCGCAGCTCCATGGGCTGCACCCCGACGGAATGGCGGATCCAGCACGGCGTCGCTCCGACGGGCACCGGCGCGCGCTGAGCTCCGCGTCGTGAACTCCGTGAGCCCGCCGGCGCTCGGCGTGACGGTGATCCCGCCTCACTCCAGATCGGGGATGGCCCTGAGCTGTCTGCGCGAGGTGATCTGGAGCTTGCGGAAGATGCTGCGCAGATGGGCGTCCACCGTCCGAGGGCTCAGGAAGAGGTTCGTGGCCACCTCCTTCGTCGTGGCCCCGGTGGCGACCTGTCGGGCGATGTGCATCTCCTGCATGGTCAGGTGGTCGTAGGTGTGCCCGGAGCGACGGCGCGCCACCTCCCCGGTCGCTCGCAGCTCGGTCGCCGCCCGCTGCGCGAACGCCTCTGATCCGATCTCCGCCATCTGCTCGTACGCGACGCGCAGGTGCGCGCGAGCGTCCCGACGACGACCGGCCCGACGCAGCCATTCCCCGTACCGCAGATGCGCTCGTGCCAGGTGCAGCGGCAGTGAACGGGCCGTGAGACGCTCGATCGCTTCCCGGTACTGATCCTCCTCGTCGGTGACCAGCGCCCGTGCACCGGCCGCCACCCCGAGGGCGAAGTCGGTCCCCGCCGCTTCCGCTCGCTCCAGCAGGGAGTCCAGGGCCGACCGCGCGAGGGTGGTCTCACCGCACCGGACGGCGGACTCCACCAGTTCGGGCAGCGCGAACCCGGCGAGGAAGAGATCGCCGCTCGCCACGGCCCGCTGTGCCGCGTCGAGCGCGGCCGGATAGTCGGCCAGGCCGTTGTACAGCACGGCCTTCGCCCAGCTGAGGTTCGCGGTCAGCAGACCCGTGCCCCGGTTCGTCCCTTCCGTGAACAGGTCGAGGACCTCGTGGTGCCGTCCCCGCATCGCCGCCAGGTGGACTCTCGGATACAGCTGCGGCAGATCGCCGACCGCATCGGCGACCGCCTCCTCCTCGGCGATCGAGGCCATCGCCTGTCCGAACGACCCGGTGAGCACCGCGTGCAGTGCCGCTTGAGCCAGGCCGAGCCGGATGATCACCGGCGCCCCCGTCTCGCGCCCGGTGCGCACCAGCCAGTCGACGATCTCCGCATGCAGGTCCAGGTCCCAGAGCTCGCCCGCGAGAACCGTGGCCAGAGCCGGCGTCCGTGCCCAACAGGCGTCGCCCTCGGTGAGGGCTCGACGGATCGTCGGCATGGCGGCGCGGTGCCCGTCGTCGCGCAGCCGCACCAGCGCGTCGAGGAGGTCCGGCCGGGGCGTCGCCGGCGCCGAACGCGCGGCATCGATGACCCGGTCCAGCACCCCTGCGGCCCGGCCGACGGAGAGCCCCATGTCCAGCGCCGCCACCAGGGTGCCGCGCGAGCGTTCCGGATCAGTGGCCGCGAGGCGCCGCGCCGCCTGCACGATGAGCTCCGGCCCCCGCACCACCCCGTCGTCGCCGTCCACGAAGGCGATCTGCCCGCGAAGCATGTCCACGTCCGCGTGCTGCGGATCCTCCAACAGGCCGGCATCGATGCCGTTGAGCAGGGTCGCCGCCGCGTCCGCCTGCCCCGTCTCCAGCGTCGCCCGCGCGGCGGCGAGCGTGCGCTCGACCTGTCGGCGCGGATCGCGGGAGAGGTCCGCGGCACGGCGCAGGAATGCGGCGGATGCCGCCACGCCGCCCCGTGCTTGCGCCCGCGACGCCGACGATGTCAGCTGCTCCGCGACCTGCTCGTCCGGGCCGGTGGCGGCCTGGGCGCGGTGCCAGGCCCGTCGGTCCGGGAAGGAGACGGGATCGGTGGATTCGGCCAGCGCTCGATGCGCTGACCGGAGCATGGATGGTTCCGCCGCGTGATAGGCGGCGGAGCGCGCCAGCGGGTGGCAGAACCGTGCGCGCGGGTCGAGCACGACGAGCCCGGAGGCCTCCGCCTCGGCACCGGCGGCCGGTACGTCGATGTCCAGGCGCTGCGCGGCCGACCGGATCAGCGCCGAGTCTCCCGTGGGCTCGGCGCCGGCGAGAATCAGCAACCGTCTCGCATCGGGCCGCAGCGCCGCCATCCGCCTCTGGAAGCTGCGCTCGATCCGACCGGTGACCGGCGACGGCGTCGGCAGCGAGAAGCCACCGGACTTCGGCAGCTCGATCAGAGCGAGAGGATTTCCGCGGGACTCCGCGAGGAAGCGGTCCCGGACTCTTTCATCGAGCGTGGCGATCGACGTCTCCCGGGACAGGAGCGCTCGCGCGTCGGGGTCACTCAAGCCGCCCACCGCGATCCCGGGCAGCTCGTCCAGGCCGCGCACCGGCGCCCGGTCCCGGGTCGCGACCACGATCGCGATCGGCTCCGCCGCGACGCGCCTGGCCAAGAACACCAAGGCCGTGCTCGAGGCGCTGTCCAACCACTGGGCGTCGTCGACGATGCACAGCAGCGGTTCTCGTGCCGCGGCGGCCGCGAGCAGTTCGAGCGCCGCGAGGCCGACGCGGAACGGATCCGCAGTGCCCTCGGCCAGCCCGAAAGCGACCTCGAGGGAGGTGCGGTACGGGGGCGAGAGCATGTCGAGGAGGTCCAGAGCCGGACGGCACAGCTGGTGCAGTCCCGCGAACGGGAGCTCGGCCTCGAACTCCGAACCGGTCGCATGGATGATCCGGAACGTTGCCGGCGTCGCGTGCTCGACGTGCTCCAGCAGCGCGCTCTTGCCGATGCCGGGCTCCCCGTGGAGGACGAGGGCGCCCCCGTCGCCGTGCTCCGCCGCGCGGACGAGTCCGAGGAGGTCGGCGATCTCGTCGCCCCGGCCGATGAGCGGATGGACAGGCGTCGTGGGCATGTCTCTCCTTCGTCATGCTGCCGCAGTGCTTCGGCGTCGAGGCACCCCTGGGGCGCCGGGCCCGTGTGGCGCCGGCCCTGCCCGGGCGCGGGACTAGGTGATTCTCACCGACGCGACCGAGCGTGCGCAGCCCGGACCATCGTGGCATGAGCAATGACAACACGATGCGCACCGCCGCCGCACCCGCTGCTGCGTACGCCCCGTCACCGATCCCGCGGGCGGTGGCGATGTTCGGTCTGGCCACAGCCATGTTCCTGGTCATCCTCGACGCGGCGATGGTGAACCTCGCCGCCTCCACGATCCGCGACGGCCTCGGGTTGACGGCCGCGGAGCTCACCCTCGTCGTGGACAGCTACCTGGTGGCGTTCGCCGGGCTGCTCCTGCTCGGGGGGCGTCTCGCCGATGTGCTCGGGGCGCGGAAGGTGTTCCTGGCCGGGATGGCGCTCTACCTGGCGGCGACGGTCTCGTGCGCGGTGGCCGTCGACGCCACGACCCTGATCGCCGCACGGATCATCCAGGGGATCGGCGCAGCGGCCGTCGTCCCGGCCGCGCTCTCGCTCGTGCTCTCGCTCTACCCGACCCCGGCGGAGCGCACTCGCGCCACCGGCATCTGGGGAGCCGTCGCCGGAGCGGGCAGCCTCTTCGGCGTGTTCCTCGGAGGGACCCTCACGCAGCTGCTGGGCTGGCAGGCGGTGTTCATCGCTCCTGTGCCCTTCGGCATCGTCGGGGCGGCGATCGTCTGGCGGTCGGTGCGGCCGGTCGCCGGCCGGCCCGGTCGGTTCGATGCGCTCGGCGCCCTCACGATCACTCTCGGGATCTCCGGACTGGCGTGGGGCATGGTCTCCGCGTCCGACGCCGGGTGGACCGCACCCGGAACCGTTCTCGGGCTGGCCGTCGGCCTCGCTCTCCTCGTCGCCTTCGTGATCGTCGAGGCGCGCTCGCCGCACCCCCTGGTCCCCCTCGGTGTGTTCCGCAGGAGACAGGTGGTCACGGCGGACGTGGTGATGCTGCTGGTCGGCGGCACTCTGGTGAGCCTGTTCTTCTTCCTGCCCCAGTACCAGCAGGAGGTGCTCGGGATGGAGCCGTCGGCGGCGGGGATGGCCCAGCTCCCGCTCGCCGGGATGATCATCGTGGGCAGCGTGGCCTCCCCGGTGCTGGCGGCGCGGATCGGGCTGGGCCGTGCCCAGCCGGTCGCCCTGGCCGTGCTGCTCGTCGGCTTCCTGTGGCTCGTGCTGGATCCGACCACCCGCGGCTTCTCCCTCAGCCTCGCCGGCGCGTTCGTGCTGATCGGAGGTGGGCTCGGGCTCAGCACGGTCAGCGCCACCGCGATGGCCGTGCGCGAGAGCTCGGACGGCGAGGCAGGCCTGCTCAGCGGGCTGGTGAACACCGCTCAGCAGCTGGGTGGGGCGGTCGGACTGGCGGCGCTGGCCGGGATCGCGATCGGCGCCTCGGGAGCGTCCGGGGACATCTCGTTCACGACGGCGTTCGTCGGACAGGCCGTGCTCGTTCTGATCGCCCTGCTGATCTCGCTGCTCTCCTTCTCGATGGCGTCGAAGACCTCGGCCCCGGCAAGCATCCGCTGACCCACTCATAGAGCTGACCCACTCATAGATAGGACACCCGCCATGAACTCACCCACCGTGCTCGTGACCGGCGCGACCGGGACCGTCGGATCCGCGCTCGTGACCGCTCTGCGCTCCCGCGGCGCGACCGTGCGGGCGATGACCCGCGTTCCCGACCGGCCCATCCCCGGCGCCGAGACCGTCGTCGCCGACCTGCGGGAGCCGGCGTCGATCGCCCGCGCCCTGGACGGCGTCGACGCGGCCTTCCTCAACAGCCCGTCGACCGAAGACGCCGCGGCGCTCCAGATCCGGTTCGCCGACCTCGCGCACGAGGCCGGTGTCGGTCGCCTCGTCCTGCTCTCGCAGTACGCGGCACGCCCCGACTCACCGGTGCGATTCCTGCGCTGGCATGCCGAGGTCGAATCCCATGTGCAGCATCTCGGACTGGACCGCACCGTGCTGCGCCCCAACCTCTACATGCAGGGGATGCTCGGATTCGCCGGCACCATCGCACAGGGCTGGTTCGGCGCGCCGATCGGCGACGTGCCGGTCAGCCTCGTCGACACCCGGGACATCGCGGACACCGCTGCCGTCGTGCTGACCAGCACGGGACATATCGGCCGCACGTACACGCTGACCGGCCCGCGCGCCGTGACGCATCCTCGGATCGCCGAGGTGCTCTCCGAGGCGACGGGGCGGGTCATCAGCTTCCACGACGCGTCCGCCGAGCAGTTCACCGCGGCCTTGGCCGGGCAGCTCCCGCCGTGGCAGCTCTCCGGACTCGTCGAGGACTACGCGCACTACGCCCGGGGTGAAGCCGCCGAGGTGCACCCGTCCGTCGAGGACATCACCGGGCGCCCGGCTCGCGACATCACCGATTTCGCCCGGGACTACGCCGCCGCGTTCACGTCGGCGGCATCGCCCACCGAGGGGAGGTCCCGGTGATCTACCACTGCATCCGGTTCACGGTCAGGGCCGGCGTCCCCGAGGAGGAGAAGGCAGCCGCTCTCGCGCAGATGCGCGAACACATCAACGCCATCTCCGTCCTCGAGGCCCGCATCGTCGGCCTTGACGTCGGCGGGGAGTTCGACTACGGAGCCGTGTCCGTCCTCGCCGACCTCGCAGGCTACGAGGAGTACATGAATCATCCGGCGCACCTGGCCATGGACAGGGTCGGGCTGCCGCTGGTCGACAGGTTCGTGTCCTACGACATCGTCGACGACCCCGACCCGGAGGTGGAGCGCAAGATCGCCGACATCCACCGTCGCAGGTTCGAGGACGTCCCCGACATCGCCGAGCTCGTCGCCGGAGTCGACGAGTACAGCGGCAGCGCCGCTCCCGGTGAGCACGGGTGACCCCGATGTGCCGCAGGCTCGACCGGATGCGGTCGGCACAGCACCCGGCCCGGGCCCGATCCGCCGCTCCTCGCCGGCGGCGCGCCGGGGAAGTCTGCGCTGCGGGGCCCGGATCGTGCGCGCACAGCACATCCGTTCTCCCCGGGATCTTGCCAGCCTGGCATCCCACGAATCCTCCGCACTCCAGAAAGGTCCGCCATCATGCCTGATCACGTTCCGACCCCACCTGTGCTCGAGCCCGCTGCCGCCGAGTTCGCGGCGGCGACCGCCACGGCGCCGTTCCTGTTCGACCTGGGGCCCGCCGAAGGCCGCAGGACCGTCGACGAGGTCCAGTCCGGCGACGTCGCCAAGCCTGCCGTCGAGGACGAGTGGGTCTCGGTCGACGCGGGCCGCGTCGGCTCCGTGGACGTCCGCATCGTCAAGCCGGCCGGGGCCACGGGTGCTCTTCCCGTGATCGTGTACATCCACGGGGCCGGCTGGGTGTTCGGCAACGCCGGCACGCACGATCGTCTCGTCCGCGAGCTCGCGGTCGGTGCTGGTGCGGCCGTGGTCTTCCCCGAGTACGACCTGTCGCCGGAAGCCAGGTACCCCGTCGCCGTCGAGCAGAGCTACGCGGCGGCCGCCTGGGTGGCCGGCCACGGCGCAGAGTACGAGCTGGACCCGGAACGCATCGCGATCGCCGGCGACTCGGTGGGCGGCGGCATGTCCGCCGCGGTCACCCTGCTCGCCATGCAGCGCGGGGACGTCACGTTCCGCCACCAGGTGCTCTTCTACCCGGTGACCGACGCCGCCTTCGACACGGCCTCGTACCACGAGTTCGCCGAAGGGTACTTCCTGCGCCGTGATGGCATGCAGTGGTTCTGGGACCAGTACACCACCGACCCCGCGCAGCGCGCGGAGATCACCGCGAGCCCGCTGCGCGCACGGGTCGAGGAGCTCTCCGGGCTGCCCCCGGCACTGATCATCACCGGCGAGGCCGACGTGCTGCGCGACGAGGGCGAGGCCTATGCGAACAAGCTGCGCCGAGCCGGAGTGCCGGTCGTCGCCGTCCGCTACCAGGGCATCATCCACGACTTCGTCATGCTCAACGCCCTGCGCGGGACTCACGCCGCCGAGGCCGCGATCGCTCAGGCGACCACCGTGCTGAAGACCGCGCTGACCGCATGAGCGCTGCTGCCGTCACCTCCGACAGGACCGCCGCGGTCCCCCTCCACACCACGACGAGACCGGACAACGACCAGCACGTCCGTGCGACGGGAGAGCAACGATGAGATACAGAGGTTTCACGTCCCTCGAGGTCCGCGCGGAGGACCGGGTCGCCTGGGTGACGATCGACAACCCGCCGGTGAACACCCTCGATGCCACCCTGGCCGGGGACCTCAAGGCATTCACCGACGAGGTGCGCCGGGACGAGGGCGTCGCCGTGATCGTCCTCCGATCGGCCGGTTCCGAGTTCTTCTCCGCCCACGCGGACTTCGAGTGGTCCTTCGACCCGAGCACGCTCACGGCCCTGGCCGACCCTGATGCCGACCCATCGCTCAATCCCTTGCAGCAGCTCAACGAGCAGCTGCGCACCCTCCCGCAGGTGACGATCGCGATGCTTCGAGGCTACGCACGCGCCGGCGGCATCGAGCTGGCGATGGCGGCGGACATGCGGTTCGCCGCCGCGGACCGGACCTGGCTGTCCCAGCCCGAGTCGCTGATGGGCATCTTCCCCGGCGGCGGTGGCACCCAGTACCTCAACCGGCTCGTCGGCCGCGCCCGTGCGCTGGAGATCGTGCTCGGTGCGGGGCTGTTCGACACGTCGCTCGCCGAACGCTACGGGTGGATCAATCGCGCTGTGCCCGATGAGCACCTCGACGCCTTCGTCGACGCCCTCGCCCGCCGTATCGCCGCCTTGCCGCCCGGAGTGGCCGCCGCAGCGAAGGAGGCGCTGGACGCGGCCGAGGCGAGCGGTCCGGTCCCGGACCTCACGCAGGAGGCGGCCGCCCACGCGAAGGTCTATCCCTCCCCGGACGACGTCGTCGACCGACTCCGCGTGGTCATGGACCGCGGAGGGCAGACTCGGGACGGCGAGATCCATCTCGAACGGCTGCTGGAGGCCGTGCCCTGGGCCCACCGTTCCTCGCGGCCGGCCTCTCAGCCCGGAGCCCCGTCATGAAGACATGGTTCATCACGGGCGCCTCACGGGGTTTCGGTCGTGAGCTGACCGTCCAGCTCCTCGCACGAGGAGACCGCGTCGCGGCCACGGCACGCCACCCGGAACAGCTGGACGATCTCGCCGTGGGCTCCGGTGACCGGCTCTGGAGAGGCCGCCTCGACGTGACGGACACGGAACAGCTCCGGTCGGTGGTCGATGCGGCCTTCGCCGAGCTCGACCGGATCGACGTCGTGGTCTCCAACGCCGGCTACGGCCTCTTCGGGGCCGCCGAGGAGCTCACCGACGCGCAGATCGACCATCAGGTCGCGACCAACCTCACCGGCCCGATCCAGCTCGCGCGCGCGGCGACGCCGCACCTGCGGGCGCAGGGCGGCGGTCGGATCGTGCAGATGGCCAGCATCGGGGGGCAGATCGCCTTCCCGGCGATGAGCCTGTACCACGCGACGAAGTGGGGGATCGAGGGCTTCTGGGAATCGGCCGCCGCCGAGCTCGCCCCGTTCGGCATCGACGTCATGATCGTCGAGCCCGGAGTGGCCCGCACAGATTTCGGCGGCACCAGCGCGGCCCTCGGACCCCCGTCGGACGACTATGCCGACGGTCCGTCCGGGGCCCTGCGGGACGCGCTGTCCGGTCGCGCAGCGCCCCTGCCCGCGCCAGGGGACCCGGTGAAGATCGCTCGCGCGGTCATCGACGCCGCGACCGACGCCGAGGTCCCCACGCGACTGACCTTGGGCTCTGACGCCTACGCCCTGGGAGTCGCAGCCCTGGGCGATCGGCTCGAGGCCCTGCGGGCCGCGCGTGAGCGCGCGCTCTCGACCGATGCGGACGAACCGGAGAGAGGAGTGCTGAGATGAAGGTCTTCGTCATCGGAATCGCAGGGGGCCTCGGGTCGCGGCTGGCACGGCTGCTGACCTCGGCAGGTGACCAGGTCGACGGACTCCATCGCCGTCCCGAACAGGGCGAACGGCTCGCGGCGGACGGCATCCATGCCACCTCTGGCGACCTGACCCGCCTCGATGCACCCGCGCTCGCCGAGCTTCTGGACGGCGCGGACGTCCTGGTCTTCGCTGCCGGAGCAGGAGGCGGGGGGGGCGCCGCGACCATCAGCGCCATCGACGGGGAAGGTCTGAGCACCGCCATCGAGGCCGCCCGCCTCGCCGGCACCCGTCGGCTCGTGCTCGTCTCGGTCTTCCCCGAGGCGTGGCGCGGGCTCGAGGTCTCCGACACCTTCGAGCACTACATCGCGGTGAAGAAGAAGGCCGACGCCGAGCTCGCAGCCACCGACCTCGACTGGGTGATCCTGCGCCCCGCCGCGCTGACGGACAAGCCCGGTACGGGGCTGATCAGCCTCGCGCCGGCACTGGTCCACACGCAGGTCTCCCGCGACGACGTGGCCGCCACGCTCGCCGGGCTCGTCCGCACCCCCGAGATCCATCACAGGATCCTCGAGCTCACCGAAGGGCCGACACCGATCACGGACGCTGTCCGGCAACGCACCGAAGGATCCGATGGATGACCACTCTGTTCTCTCGCATCATCGCTGGTGAGCTGCCTGGGCACGTCGTCTGGGAGGACCCCGGGATCACGGCATTTCTCAGCATCGCTCCGTTGCGGCCCGGTCATACCCTCGTGGTTCCTCGAGAAGAGGTCGACCAGTGGACCGATGCCGACGCCGCTCTCCTGGGCCGTTGTGTGGAGGTGGCCCGAGCCATCGGGCACGGGGTGCAGCGGGCGTGGGGCGCTCCGCGGGCCGGCCTCGTGATCGCAGGTTTCGAGGTGCCTCACCTGCACATTCATGTCGCCCCCGTCTGGGGCACGTCCGACTTCGACCTCAGCAGGGTCGAGCGGGAAGACGACGAGTCGGCATTGGAGGATGCCGCGCAGAAGCTCCGTTCCGCTTTGCTCGAACTCGGCCACGAACAGGCCCGCGGCACCGAGCGGCGGGCGTGAGCCCCGGCGCGCCCGTCGAGGGTGCGCCCCGGCTGCTGTCTCCGGGCGGAGCATGCGGCGACGACGAGGCACGAGGATGCCCGAAGGAGAGGTTGTCATGAGCACATTGGCCGTGGTGGGGGCAGGGCCGCAGCTGGGTATGTCGATTGCCCGTCGCTTTGCGCGCGAGGGCTTCTCTGTCGCACTGCTCGCACGGCACCGCGATCCGCTCGAGGAGCGAGCGGAAGAATTGCGCGACAGCGGCGTCGATGCCGCGGCGTTCCCCGCCGACGTGACTGACCCGGACAGCCTGCGCAGCTCGCTGGCAGCGGCGGAAGAGCGGTTCCGCGGAATCGATGTCCTGGAGTTCTCGCCGGCACCGAGCACGGCCGACCTGCGGGTCCGTCCGCTCGTCGAGGCGCGCGAGGTCACGGTCGCATCGGTGATGCCCGAGTTCGACCTGTACCTCCGTGGCGGCATCACGGCTGTTCGGCACGTGCTGCCGGGAATGCTGTCCCGCGGTGCGGGCTCCATCATCGTCACCACCGGAGCCGGGTCCGGCCCGATGATCATCCCCCAGGTGGCGAACGTGCAGATAGCCACCGCGGGCCTGCGCAATTGGACACTGAACCTGCATGCCTCCCTGGCAGGCCAGGGCGTCTACGTGGCTCATGTGGCTCTGGCCGCTGCGATCGGCCAGGGCGGACCCGATGCCGAGCCCGACGCCATCGCGGACGCCTACTGGGAGCTGTACACCACGCGTACCGAACCGGAGCTGTTCTACGACGCACTGCCCGGCGACTGGCAGACGGGCAGGGTGGCCGACAAGTTCGTCGTCGACCCGGAGATGGACTCATGAGCACGAGTCCCGATGCGGGGCGCTCGGCGCCCCGGCGCCCGCCGACCCGCATCGATGCGAAACGGCTGGTCGCATCGACGACGGCGCCGTGGTCGACGACATCGTGCGCGGTGCCGGCTCGTCCGGCTCCGTTCGCGCCGGCGGGCTCGCAGCCGATCCGGCCGTCACGGTGCTGCTGATCGAGCGATCGGGGTCACCGGTCGGCGTGCCGGTGGGAGGTGCTATCGCGACGGATCAGGCCTCCACACCCCGTCGGGCCGGATCGACGGGGAAGCGGGGCATCTCCCCGGCCGCGAGGCGCCGCAGCTCCTCCAGGGCGTATTCGCCCATGCGGCGCAGCTCGTTGCCCTGGGAACCGGCGATGTGCGGGGTGATCGACACGTTCTCCAGGCCCCAGAGCGGATCGTCGTCGGGCAGGTCGTCGTGCACGTCCAGCACCGCGGCGAGTCGGCCCGAGACCAGCTCCCCGCGCAGGGCGTCGAGGTCGACGAGGGCGGGACGGGCGGTGTTGACGAAGGTGGCTCCGTCCCGCATCCGAGCCAGCAGCTCCCGGCTGACCATGCCCTGGGTGGAGGGGACGTCGGGTGCGTGGAGGCTGACCACATCGCTGCGCGCGTACAACTCCTCCGGCTCCACCTGCACCGCGCCGAGCGCGACGATCTGCTCCGCGGTCGCGACGGGATCGGTGATCAGCACCTCGACGTCGAAGCGCCGCAGGTGCTCGGCCACCAGCGTCCCGATGCGGGAGGCGCCGATGAGCCCGACGACCCCGCCGTAATTGCCGACCTCCGGGGCCGCGGCGGCGCCGGGGCGGACCTCGTGGTCGACGCGGTAGCACGCCTCCTGGGCCAGGGACCGCTTCCCGGCCAGCAGGATGTGCGCGAGGGCGAACTCCGCGACCGGCACCGCGTTGGCCTCGGTCGAGGAGGTCACCACGATGTCACTCCGCCCCCACACCGACTCGGAGACGACGAAGCGCACGGTGCCGGCGGTGTGGACGATCGCCCGCAGTCGGGGCATCCGCGCCAGGGCGGACGCGTCGACGCAGGGGGAGGCCCAGCCGGTGATCAGCACCTCGACGTCGGCGAGCTCCTCGTCGGACGCGGCCGCGAGATCGGGAACGGTCCGGGTGGTGTCGACCTCGGCCAGGCTCTCCAGTCGGGCGAGCTGGGCCGCGTCGAACATCCGTCCCGGCAGGGCCTCGGGCATCGCCAACAGCGCCCTCATCGGGCGTTCTCCTGACCGAAGGCGATCAAGGCGCGCAAGGTCTCGGCCTCGCGGGGGAGGAGTGCGGGGTCGTCCTCGGGGACGAACTCGAGCAGCGCGTCGCGGTCCGAGCCCTCGGCCGCGAGCACCGCGAAGACCTCCCGCCACAGCTCGGTGCGCTCGGCGAGCGGATGGCGCTGGTGATTCGGCCACCAGGAGAAGACGTGGATCGTCGAGGTGCGCGGCAGCACCCGGTGCAGCGTCTCGATCGCCGCGGCCGAGGGCATGTCCTGGTGCGGCTGCCAATAGCTGCGCACGTCGTCGCGCCCGATCTCCTCGAGCAGGGCCATGGTCGAGGTGATCTCGTCGGTGAGCGTGCCGCCGTGGAACTCCAGACCGACGTCGAGGCCGTGCTCCCCGGCGCGATCGCCGAACTCGCGGATCCGGCAGACGATCCGTGCGCGCTGCTCGGCGGTGACCTCGGCGGACCCCGTGCGGCCGGCCCACACCCGGATCCGCGGTGCCTCGAGTGCACGCGCGGCGACGATCACCGCGTCGGCCTGACCGGCGAACTCCTCGTCGGACCCCTCGAAGCCCAGGTAGGAGCCGTAGGAGGCGACGGCGAGGCCGGCCTGCTCGGTCAGGGCGCGGGCGCGCTCGCCAGCGACCGCGTCGCCGGGAGGGACGTGGGCGTCACCGGCCCACTCGATGGCCTCGAGCCCGGCGTCGGCGGCGAGGTCGACGACGCGCTCGACCGCGAGCCCGCGGAAGGTGACGGAGCAGAGTCCGGGACGGATCATGGGGCCTCCAGGTGTCGTTACGGTAGGCGAGGAACAGTCGACGAGCGGACGGCAAGCGTTTACCCCGAGCGTATCGCGAGCGAGGAGGCCTGGGAGAGATGGGCACGGACACGAGCGATCCCCGTGTGGCGAGCCCGGCCGTCGCGCCCCCGAACGTGCTGCTGCTGGTCACCGACGACCAGGGCGCCTGGGCGCTCCCCTCCGCGATGCCCGAGCTGCACACTCCGATCCTCGCGCGTCTCCAGCGCGAGGGCAGGACCTTCGAACGGTTCTTCTGCGCCTCCCCGGTGTGCTCGCCGGCCCGCGCGAGCATGACCACCGGGCGCATGCCGTCGGCCCATGGGGTGCACGACTGGCTCCACCCGGAGGCCCTGGCCCGCACCGACGCGCCCCGTCGGCCGTTCGACCCGGACTTCCTCGAGGACCTTCCCGGCGCGGACACGCTCGGGGCGATGTTCTCCCACCACGGATACCGCTGCGGGATGACCGGTAAATGGCACCTCGGCTCCTCGGACCGCCCGGCGGAGGGATTCGAGTACTGGTACGCCCACCAGCTCGGTGGCGGCCCCTACTACGACGCCCCGATCTGGCGTCAGGCCGACGGGGCGGGTGCTCCGGCGTCCCCCGCACAGCCCGGCACCGAACCCTCCTACCTCACCGACGCGATCACGGACCGCGCTCTGGACTTCCTGCGCGGAGCGGCCGACGACCGGCGGCCCTTCTTCCTCCAGGTGACCTGGACCGCCCCGCACGACCCCTGGTTCGACGGCAACCATCCTGCTGACCTGCTGGACCTCTATGCCGACACGGACTTCCCCTCCGTCCCGCAGCCCCCGGCGCACCCCTGGTCCGTTCCGGAGAACTTCCCCCGGGCCGTCGCGGACCGACACGGCGCGCTCGCCGGCTACTGCGCGGCGCTCAGCGGCGTGGACCGCAGCATCGAGGCGCTCCTCGCCGAGCTCGAGCGCACCGGGGCGCTGGAGAGCACGATCGTCATCGTCACCTCCGACAACGGCTTCTCCTGCGGCCACCACGGCATCTGGGGCAAGGGCAATGCCACCACCCCGCTGAACTTCTGGGAGCCCTCGATCACCGTGCCCCTCATCGTGCGCTGGCCTCGGCACGTTCCCGCGGGAACCTGGGATCGCACCCCGATCTCGGCCACCGGCCTGCTGGAGACCCTGGCCGAGCTCACGGGCGCGGTCCCCCGTGAGGATCCGCTGCGGGCGGGGCGCTCGTTCGCCGAGTGCCTGGTGGGTGGGCGCGACGACCCGAACGGGCGTGATGCGCCGGACGGAACCCGGGCAGGGGAAGAGCGCGGGGCCGGCCCGGCCGACGGTTCGATCGTCATCCACGACGAGTACGGTGCCCACCGCATGATCCGCACCGACGGATGGAAGCTCGTGCTGCGCCGCGAAGGGCCCACCGAGCTGTATCACCTCGACGACGACCCGGGCGAGGAGCGCGACCTCTCCCACGACCCGGCGCACGCCGCCCGACGACGCGCGCTGGAGGGTGAGCTGACGTCGTGGTTCGCGGCCCACGAGACGGCCGCGCTGAGCGGCTGGGGCACCGCGGTCGACGGCGCCGGGCAGCGACGACCGCTGGGCTGATCCGGGCCGTGGCGCCGGATCGTCAGGCCGCCGCGTCGCGGCGGGCCCAGCGCTCCAGCGTCATCGGCTCCCCGACCAGGGTGCGGGTCAGCTCCCAGTCGGCACGGTAGGCGACCGGCTCGGTGAACCAGGTGAACATGGCCCTCAGATCCTCGCTGGGCAGCCCCGAGGTCGGCAGCGGCGTGTAGCGCACCGGGCGGTCCAGGGCCGTGGCGAACGCGTCGGCCATCTGCGACCCGGTCCGCTCGTCGCCCGCGATCTCCACGGCGCTCGGCGTGGACGACGGGTCGATGAGCATCCGGGCGGCGGCGGCGCCGATGTCGGCGACGGCGATCATCTGCAGGGGCACCTCGTCCGGCAGGGGGAGCGGTAGCACCGCGCCCTCCGGGCCGTCCTGGACGGCCAGGTTCTCCATGAAGAACGTCGGCCGCACCACCGCGGCGGAGAGCGTCGAGGCCGCGAGGTGACGCTCGACCTCCCACTTGCTCTCGAAGTGGGGGACCCCGGTGCCGCGATCGGCGCCTCCCACCGAGCTGAACACCATGTGCTCCACGCCGGCGCGGACCGCGGCGTCGACGAGGGAGCGTCCGCGCGAGAACTCTGCCTCGGCGCCACCATCCATGCTGGTCATGCCGAAGACTCGGCGGGTGCCGGCGAGGGCCGTGGCGGTGCTGTCGGTGTCCTCCAGGTCTGCTTCGACCACGTCGGCGCCCCGCGCGAGCAGGGCCTGGGCGGCGGCGGAGGTGCGGGAGCGGGTCAGCGCGCGGACGGGGATGCCGGCTGCCAGCAAGGAGGTGGCGACGGCTCCGCCCTGCTGACCGGTGGCGCCGAGGACGGCGACGGTATCGGTGCTGCGCCGCGGGGTCAGGATGTCGCTGGTCGTGGTCGTGGTCGTGGTCGTGGTCGTGGTCGTGGTCGTGGTCGGGTCGGTCATGGTGGTGCTCCTTCCGTTCCCGGGAGTCGGGCGACCCCCGCACCGTCCAGTATTAGCCGACTAATTGTAGGATGGCAAGGTGTCCGTCCCACGCAATGTCAGTGCCCTGATCCCCGTCGTCGCCCGCGAGCACCGTTCCCTGGCCGGAGAGCTGCTGCAGCCGCTGGGCCTGTATCCGGGCCAGGAGCTGGCCCTGATGCTCCTGGCCGAGTCGAGTCCGCGCTCCCTGGCCGAGCTCGCCGAGATCCTGCACGTCACCGCGCCCACCATGACGGTCATGATCCAGCGCATGGAGAAGAAGGGTCTGGTCACGAAGGAGCGCAGCACGGAGAACCGGCGTCAGGTCGAGGTGCGCCTGACCGTCGAGGGCGAACGCACGCATGAGCGCGTCCTCGGGCTCTGGGACACCCTCGATGCGCGCACCGTCTCGCACCTGAGCCCGGCCGAGCAGGTCGAGCTCCAGCGCCTGCTGCGCCTCACGCTCGACGGGGTCCGCGAGGCCGCCGAGGGCTGAACCGCGTCGACGGCCTCACAGCCACCTCGCCCCGGAGATCCTTCAGACCACCCGGACCTCTTCGACCTGTCCCGACGCGGCGGACCGGGTCGCGGCCTCCACCAGAGCGAGGCTGCCGAGATTCGCGGCGCCGGCCGTTTCCGGGACGGTGCCGTGCGCGATCGCGTCGGCGAAGATCCCCAGTCCGGCAGCACGCCCGTAGAGATCCTGCGGGGCGAGTTCGACCGGCTCCGGTCGCCCGCCCGGCCGGCGCAGGGTGACGTGGTCCTTCGCGATCGGATCGGCCTCGGGGCCGCCGCCCCCGCGACTGGTGAAGAACAACTCGCCGTCCTCGCCGGTGATGCGCCAAGCCCCGGCCCATGGCGTGGGCTCGCCGCGGCTGAGCCAGCTGCCGCGGTAGCTGACCACGAGCCCGCCCGCCATCTCGATGGTGACGACGGCCGACGCCTCCTCGACATACTTGCTGAAGGAGGGGTCGGAGACCTTCGTGTAGACGCGCACGGCCTCCTGCCCGGTGACCTTCCGGAGCAGATCGACATGATGGATCGCCATGTCGTGGAGCAGCGGATGTGGGAACCGGTAGTGCGGGTGGGTCTCGAACGGGCGGTCGTTGTCCCACTGACGGAAGTCGATGCTGATCCCCGCGAGCTCCCCGAGAACTCCCTCGGAGAGGAGGCGCTGCGCGGTCCTCGGCGCCGGGTAGTTGCGGTAGTTCTGGCTGACCTGCAGCACGAGGCCCAGGTCGTCCGCGCGGCGGGTGACCTCGACCGCGTCCTTAAGCGAGGTGGCGAAGGGCTTCTCGACGAGCACGTGCTTGCCGGCGGCGAGGGCCTCGAGCGCGAGCGGCGCATGGGTCACGGCCGGAGCGGTGATCACCACGGCATCGGCCTCCACGGCGGCGAGCGCGCCGGTCAGGCTCGGGAAGGCCCTGTGCTCCGGCAGTCCCAGCTCGGCGCGGACCGCGCGCAGGGTCTCCTGGTCGGGGTCGACGATCGCGGCGACCTCGACGGTGGGGACCGGCGGGATCGCATGGCGCGCCCAGTCGCCGCCCCATCCTCCGAGGCCGACGTGGATGATCTTCAGGGGCATCGCTGCCTCTCCCTGCTGTGTGTCGGTGCACGATGGTCGCGTACCCGGTCCATCCTGACACCATCGTCCACGTCCGCACACCACCGCCCGCGAGGAGCCCACCCGATGCCCACCTCCCGCCCCGACCGGCCCAACATCCTGCTGATCGTCTCCGACGACCACGGCTATGGGGATCGCTCCGCGAGCGGCAGCCCGGATGCCCGCACCCCGCAGCTGGATCGCCTCGCCGCGGCCGGCACCACCTTCGAGGACGCCTATGTCACCGCCCCGATCTGTTCCCCCTCCCGGGCCGGGCTGATCGCGGGCGCGTACCAGCAGCACTGGGGTGCGCAATGGTTCGACACCTCCGCCTTCCCCCCTGCCGAGCGGCCCGTGCTGCCCGAGATCCTGGGGGAGGCCGGGTACCGCACCGGCTACTTCGGCAAGGTCCACTACGGGCCTGAACAGGCCGGCGACCGCGCCTGCCCCGACCAGCACGGCTTCGATGCGTCCCTGTACGGGCTCGCCGGGCAGAGCATGGGGCGCCTGCACTACCTGCACCACTCGCGTGGCGCCGAGGCGGAGCTGGGGGAGGCGAGCGGGGTCCACGGCGTCGGCCCCCTGCTCGAGGGCGGGCGCGAGGTGGACTGCGAGCAGCACCTGACCGTTGAGTTCACCGATCGCGCGATCGACTTCATGGGGCCCGGCGCGGCGAGCGGGAGGACGACCGGTGCCGACGTCGGGGCCACGGGCCGGGCCGGTGCCGACGTCGGGACCACGGACCGGGCCGCCGCCGGCGTCGGGACCACGGGCCGTGCCGGCGCCGACCCGTACGCCGAGGATCCCTTCTTCTGCCTGGTCGCCTACAACGCCGTCCACAATTTCGCCTGGCAGCTGCCCGAGGACGAGCTCGCCGCCCGCGCCCTGCCCAGCCACGACGACTTCGATCCCGCGGTCGGGGAGTACGTCGACTGGTACGACGGGGCGATCTCCCCGCACCTCGAGCACGGCCGCGACTACTACCTCGCCCAGCTCGAGATCATGGACCGCGAGATCGGGCGGCTGCTCGACCACCTCGAGGCCACCGGCCGACGCGAGAACACCCTGGTCGTCTACCTGACCGACAACGGCGGCTCCACCTGCAACTACGGGGACAACACCCCGCTGGCCGGCACCAAGTACAGCCTCCTCGAAGGCGGGGTGCGGGTGCCCTTCCTCGTCTCCTGGCCCGGCACGATCCCCGCCGGGGCACGTTCGACGGCCCTGGTCTCCGCCCTCGACCTGCTGCCGACGTTCGCCGCCGCCGCCGGCGCAGAGCTCCCGTCGGACGTCCCCTTCGACGGACTGGACCTGAGGCCGGCCTGGGACGCGGCGGCGGCCTCGGGCGAAGAGGCGGCATCGAGCGCCGAGGCGGCATCGGGCGCCGAGGCCGCGGACGTCGGCGGGCACGAGGCGCTGCACTTCGACACCGGTTTCCAGTGGGCCGTGCGCACCGCGGACTGGAAGCTGCGCAACGTCGACCCCGCCACCGGGCACCGCGATCACCTGCTCGCCGTCGAGCACGCCGACATCGGCTCCGGGCTCACCCTCGTGCCGATGGGGCCAGAGGCGCCGGACGCCGATGAATCCGCGGCGGCCGACGTCGCCGCCGAGCACCCGCAGACGGTTGCCGAGCTGACCGCGCTGCACGAGCAGTGGCGGGACGGGCTCGCCGCCGTCTGAGAGTCCTCTCATCGCCGTCTTCGGTCCGTCTCATCGAGGGCTGGTTCTCTGGGACCATCGACGACCGAGCCCCACGCGGGGCCGATGGAGGAGGACACCATGCGGACGAAGACGATCTGGACCGTGGCCGCCGGAACCACCGCGGCGGTGCTCGCCCCCGGGGCCGCCAGCGCCCTGGCCGCCGGGGAGCCGGCCATTGCCGCCGAACCGACCGTCGCGGTGCAGCAGGACGTGAGCGCCGACGCGACCGCCGACAGTGCGGACACGGTCTCCGCCGCCAGCGCTGATGAGCCCTCGTCGCAGAATCCCGGCGAGGCACCATCGGCGGAGTCGATGACCTCGGCCGGCAGCGCCGTCTCGGCGCAGACCCCCGCCTCGCCCGTCTCCGCGCCATCCGCGGTCTCGGCGCAGACCGCCCCATCAGCACCGTCGGCCCAGACGGCACCCTCGGCTCAGTCGCCGGAATCGCCGAGCTCCGCGAGCTGACCGGAAGGGCGCACGGACCGGGAACGCGACAGGCCCTGGCCCCCTTGGTAGGGGCCAGGGCCTGTCGCGTTGAGGCGGGCAGCGGCGGGCCGACTCCGCGCCTCAGCGCTTGCCGAGCAGCGTCCCCATCGGCACGAAGTCGGAGAACTCCGCATCCAGCGTCGATCTGGACGCGGCCGGGGCCTCGGACCCGACCGCGTCGGCGGACTCCTCGGCGCTCTCCGCGGCGGCACCGGTGCCGGCGCGCAGCAACGTGGCCAGCTCGGCGGCGGCCCGCCGCACCCGCGCGCCCAGGGGCTGCTCGTCGGCCTGCCCCTCGGTATCGGCTCCGAAGTCGGCCGACGCGGCGAAGACGACCGTCGGGACGACCTCCGCCTTCAGGTAGCCGAACATCGGCCGGATCGCGTAGTCGATCGCCAGGGAATGACGGGCGGTGCCCGCCGTCGCCCCCAGCAGCACCGGCTTGCCCGCCCACACGTCGACGTCGACGGCGTCGAAGAAGGTCTTGAACAGACCGGAGGGGCCGACGTTGAACACCGGCGTGACGGCGATGACCGCATCGGCGGCGCGCACCGACTCGATCACCATGGACAGCTTCTCGCTCGGGAAGCGGGTGAGCAGGGCGTCGGTGATGTCGTGGGCGTATTCGCGCAGCTCCACCGTCGTCACGTCCACCTCGGCGCCATCACGGCCGAGAGCAGCGGCGGTCGCCCGCGAGAGCTGGTCGGTGAGCATGCGGGTGGAGCTGGGGGTGGACAGTCCAGCGGACAGGGCCACGAGACGGACGGTGTCAGTCATGGGAAGATCCTCTCAGGGAGCGGGGCGAGGGACGACGGGTGGGTGGCGCCGGTCGCGCGACGCCGGTCCGGATCAGCGGCGGGGGTCCTCGGCGCGCAGGCCGGTCCAGTTGTCACCGGTCTCGAACTTGTAGGCGTCATCGAACGCCCCGTGTCGTGATGCTGACTCGGCGACCCGTCCCGCGTGGGTCGGAGCCTCGGGGACGTCGGCCGGCTTGCGGGCCTCCAGTTCGCGGCGCAGCACCGGGACCACCTCGGTGCCCAGCAGCTCGATCTGCTCCATGACCGTCTTCTGCGGCAGGCCGGCGTGATCCATGAGGAACATCTGGCGCTGGTAGTCCCCGACGTTGTCGGCCATGGACAGGTAGCGCTCGATGACCTGCTCCGGGGAGCCGACGGTCAGCGGCGTGGCGCGGGTGAAGTCTTCCATCGAGGGACCGCCGCCGTAGACCGGGGCGTTGTCGAAGTAGGGGCGGAACTCGTCGACCGCGTCCTGGGAGTTCTTGCGCATGAAGGCCTGGCCGCCGAGACCCACGTAGGCCTGGCTGGCGGTGCCGTGGCCGTAGTGCTCGTAGCGCTCGCGGTACAGCTGGACCATCTGCGCCGTGTGGCTCATGGGCCAGAAGATGTTGTTGTGCAGGAAGCCGTCGCCGTAGTACGCGGCCTGCTCGGCGATCTGCGGGGAGCGGATCGAGCCGTGCCACACGAACGGCGCCACGCCGTCCAGCGGGCGCGGGGTCGAGGTGAACTGCTGCAGCGGGGTGCGGAAATTCCCTTCCCAGTCCACGACGTCCTCGGTCCAGAGCCGACGCAGCAGGTCGTAGTTCTCGATCGCGATCTCGACGCCCTTGCGGATGTCCTGGCCGAACCACGGGTAGACCGGGCCGGTGTTGCCGCGGCCCATCACGAGATCGACGCGACCCCCGGTGAGGTGCTGCAGCATCGCGTAGTCCTCGGCGATCTTCACCGGGTCGTTGGTGGTGATCAGCGTGGTCGCGGTCGAGAGGATCAGGTCTGTCGTCTGCGCGCCGATGTAGGCCAGCGTGGTGGTGGGGGAGGAGGTCACGAAGGGCGGGTTGTGGTGCTCCCCGACCGCGAAGACGTCCAGGCCCACCTCTTCGGCGAGCTTCGCCTGGGCGACCATGGACTTCAGGCGCTCGTTCTCGGTGGGGACCCTGCCGGTGGTGGGGTCCGGCGTGATGTCGGCGATGGTGAAGATTCCGAACTGCATGATGGCTCCTCGCGGTAGGACTCGGTGACCGGGAGAGGACGGTGGCGCGGTGCTCCGGTGTCGGAGCGGCTCCGTGCAACGGAGCCGGTGCTCGTCCACGCTGGAGCGGTGCCCACGACCTCATCCGATCGATAGTTCAAAAATAAACTAGATGGGCCGCGGGCGCAAGTCGGTGGTGATCCCCGTCGCGTCCGCCGGTCCGGGGCGACGCTCGTCGTCCGGGATCGCCCGCGCGCCGCGCGCGCCGGCCGGAGGGGGCATTCTGCCGTCCAGGGTGTCTGACGCGTCGGAAAGGGGTGGTGCATTCGACGCGTCGGACCGTGGGGTCCGGCCGGGCCGATGGGTCGGACCGTGGGTTCTGGGTGATGCCTCGCGATATCCGGCCCGGGCCGTACCGGCCGATCACCCCGCCCATCGACTCCCGTGGGGTGCACCGACGCCCGCGGGGTGCGCCGATCGACGCCCGTGGGGTGCGCTGTCTCCCGCGGGGTGTCCGGCGCGGCAGATCGGTGCCCGAACACCCGAACGCGTCCTCCCACCTGCCCGAACCGCCTGCCCGAAACCCTGCGCCCCACCGCGTCTCGGTGACAGGATGGTGCGTCATGACATCCGAGAGCATCGAAGCCCTGTTGGACGCGTCCCGGCTCGCCGGGCTGGAGACCACGGACGGGGGCAGGGTCCTCGCGAAGGTCGCCTCGACGACCGCGAAGGGCACGGCCTACCGCACCGCGCTGGTGGAGATCGAGGGGGATCGTCTGCTGCCGCTGACGCGGGGCGAGGCGTCGATCGGCGCGGTCGCCGCCGCCGAGGACGGCACCACCTTCTTCACCGCCAAGCGCCTGGGCGAGGACGGCACCGAGGCCGATGACGCCCAGCTGTGGGCCCTTCCCCCGCGCGGCGAGGCCCGAGAGCTCGCCGCCCGGCCCGGTGGCTTCGGCGGTCTGCGCTTGGCAGGCAGTCATCTGATCGCCGAGCTCGAGGTCCACTCCCAGGCTTCCGACGAGGTCGAGCACGCCCGACTCTCGACGACCCGCGAGGACGCGAAGGTGACGGCGGCCCTGCATGCAGGCTTTCCCACCCGGTCCTGGGACCACGATCTCGGACCGTCCCGCCCGGTGCTCGCCCTGGCCGCCCTGCCCTCCGACCTCTCCTGGGCCGAGGCGACCACGATCGCCGGCTCGACGGGCACGGCCGACGAGACACCCTCGGACGGCTCTGACAAGGACTCCGACGACGGTGCCCCGCGCAAGCAGGTGCTGCACTTCCGCCACGTGACGATGCCGCCCGGGCGCCTCGAGGACTGGACAGTGGACCGCGACGGTTCCCGCGCGCTGGTCGCGATGTCCGACTCGCGCGGCGACCTGCTCGCCACCTCTGATCTCTACCTGTTGGACCTCATCGGTGCCCAGCCGCCGCGGCTGCTGCGCGAGGCGACCGCGGAGATCGAGTTCGGCCCCGGCGAGTTCAGCCCCGACGGCGCCCGGGCGCTGATCGGTCGAGGCCGGACCTGGACCCGGGAGGCGAGCTTGTCGACGAGCGTCGAGCTGCTCGATCTGGCCACGGGGACCTCGAGCCCCGTGTGGCCGGAGCTGGACCAGTGGGTCGACCCGGTCTGGCTCGACGATTCCACGCTGATCGCCACCAGCGACGACCACGGCCGCGGCTCCGTGTGGGTCGGCGGTCTCGACGACCCCGCGCCGCGCCGCCTCGCGGGCGGGCCCGAGCAGGAGCTCGCCTTCTTCTCGGCCTCGGTCGCGCAGGGCGTGGTCATCGCGTCGGCCTCCGGAATCTCGGTCGCCCCGTATCCCGTGCGCATCGACCCGGTGACCGGGCAGATCCAGGAGCTGGCGAATCCGGCCGACTCGGTCGCCCAGCCGGGCGCGATCACCGAGGTCAGCGCGACCGCGCAGGACGGCACGGCGCTGCGGTCCTGGTTGCGCCTGCCGGAGGGGGAGGGACCGCACCCGCTGGTCGTGTTCGCCCACGGCGGCCCCTGGGGGTCCTGGAACGCCTGGACCTACCGGTGGAACCCGGGCCCCTTCGTGGACGCCGGATATGCGGTGCTGCTGCCGGACCCGGCGATCTCCACCGGCTACGGCCAGTCGATGATCGATCGCGGCCAGCACGAACTGGGCGGGGCGCCGTTCACCGACATCATGGCGCTGACCGACATCGCCGTGGCGCGCGAGGACATCGACGCGGAACGCACGGCCTTCGCCGGCGGCTCCTACGGCGGGTACATGGCCAACTGGGTGGCCGGGCACACCGCAGACCGCTTCCGCTGCATCGTCACCCATGCCTCCTTGTGGGACACCGTGAGCATGGGGCGCACCACCGACAACGCGGCCTGGGAGCCGCCGATGCGGGAGCAGAACGCGCACTACAACCCCCGTGACTTCGTGGCCGACATCGTCGTGCCGATGCTCGTCATCCACGGCGACAAGGACTACCGCGTCCCGATCGCCCAGGGACACGCCCTCTGGTACGACCTGAACGCCTTCTCCGCGACCCCGCGCGACGCCGAGGGTCTCACCCGACACCGCTACCTGTACTTCCCCGACGAGGGGCACTGGATCCAGGGGAGGGGCAACGCACAGGTCTGGTACGAGACCTTCCTCGGGTTCCTCGATGAGCACGTGCGCGGAGAAGCTTGGGAGCGGCCCGCGACGCTGGGCTGACATCGACGGGCTCGGGCTGATGGGCTCGGCTGACGGGTTCGGGCTGACGGGTTCGGGCGATGGGGTCGGCTGACGAGCTCGACGCCGGCCGAGGGCCCGACCGCTTCGGGCGCCTCAGGACGATACCGACAGCGACGCGCGATGGTGTGCTCCCGTTCCACTGATACGGCCCGAGTCTGACGCGGATCGGTGGAATGGGTCGGCGCGTCGCGCCCTGGGGGCGTGGTGGTCAGGGGGGTGTGGTGCTGCGGGTGCGCCGGGTGGCGCCGGCAGCGACGCGCGATGGTGTGCTCCCGTTCCACTGATACGGCCCGAGTCTGACGCGGATCGGTGGAACGAGTCGGCGCGTCGGGCCCTGGGCGCGTCGTGCCCTGGGGGCGCGGTGGTCTGGGGTGTGTGGTGCGCCGGGTGCTGCGGGTGCGATGCTGCTCGGGGCGCGATGCCCGAGGTTGCGCCACGAGGTCTGCCTCGCCCGAGGTTGCGCCACGAGGTCTGCCTCGCCCGAGGTTGCGCCACGAGGTCTGCCTCGCCCGAGGTTGCGCCACGAGGTCTGCCTCGCCCGAGGCTGCGTCAGCAGGTCGGAGGCGACCGAAGTCAGGCCACGAGGTCGGCGTCGGCTTCCCAGGTGTTGCAGACGCTGAGGTCGCCGCCGGAGGTGAGGCCGGCCTGGATCCAGTGCACGCGGGAGGCGGGGTCCAGGCCGTTGTCCTTCCAGCTCGCCTCGTCCGTGAGCCAGGTGCGCACGGCCTTCGTGGGCTCCGCCGCAGAGGGCACCTGCATCGAGGCGGCCGACCCCAGGCACAGCTTCTGCAGCGTGTAGCGCCGCGTTGCCTCCTGGTACGCCTCGGAGTCCTGGCCCTCTGCCTCCTGCTCCTCGATCTTGTTGAGCATGGAGACGTAGTAGATGCCTACCGAGCTGTTCCAGTTCACGGTCGAGATCTCGGCGACCGACAGGTCCCAGAGGTATGCGCCGGGGACGTTCTCGGCGTCGGCGATCTCGGCGCCGATGCCGCTGCCGGCCGGCCAGTAGAGCGTCGAGTCGAGATTGCACATCCGGGCGGAGTCCGGATCGAAGCTCTCCGGGTCGCAGCTCGCGCTGCTCGGGACCTCCGGCGGCGTGTAGACCGCGATGGACGGGGAGGTCCAGGGCAGGCCGCGATCCGAGCTGGCGGTGGACCAGACCGAGTTCAGACAGGCGCCCCCGGCGTCGAGGACGGCCTGGATCTCCTCGGGGCTCTGCGTCGATGCCGGGGTGGCGGGCAGCTCGCAGCTGCCGACGGTGGGCAGGCTCCCACGGGTCAGCGGGTTGTCGGCGAGGATCTCGTGGATCTCCTCGGGACTGCCGGGCACCTCGTCGTAGGGGACGACGACCTCGAAGCTGGGGGTCTCCTCGGCCGGGGTCGGCTCGTCGGCGGTCGGGTCCTCGGACCCGCTCGGTTCCTCGCTGGTCGTCGGGTCCTGGCTGGTCGCGACGGGCGGGGAGTCGTCGCTGTTCCGGGTGAGGATCAAAGCGGTGAGTCCGCCGCCGACGGCGATCACGAGCACCGCCACGCAGCCCAGGGCCACGGCGATCAGCGCCCAGGGCCGAGCCCTCGAGGGGCCGGGCCCTGCGGGGCCAGGACCGGCAGGACCGGGGCCGCCTGGGCCACCCGGGCCGCCCGGGCCGCCCAGGCCGTGGCCTGCGGGGCCGGGCCCGACGGGACCTCCGGGGCCAGGTCCGACGGGACCTCCAGGGCCGGGCCCGACGGGCCCGCCGGGGTGCGGACCGCCGGGACCGGTGCCGCCGGGCCCGCCGTATCGTTCGTTCCCGTCCGGTGCGCCCTGGGCCGGGGGGCTGGCGGGCGCGGCGGGACGACCCGGCCCGCCGAAGCGTCCGCCGGGGGAGTTCGGGTCTCCCGGGCCCGACGGGCCGCCCCAGCTCCCGCGCCCGTTTCCGCCGCCCGTCGACCCTGCTTCCGACATCAGTTCCCCCTGAAGATCCGTTCCCGTCCGTTCAGGATATCCGGGCGGGATCGGACCAGGAGGAGTTCCGGCAGGGCGGGACGGATCGGATCAGCCGCGTGGGGCCACCACCAGCTCGACGTCCGACGCTCCCTGGCCGGTCAGGATCTTGGAGACCGGGCACCGGGCGTGCGCGGCCTCGGCCAGTTCGCGAACCTCCTCCGGTGCCATCTCCTCGACCGAGACCACGGCGCGCGGTGTGAACCGGAAACCGCCGACCGGATCGCGGTGCATCTCGACCTCGACGCTGACCCGGCTCTCGTGCGCCAGACCCCGCTCGGACAGGACCACGCGCAGCGTCTCGCCGAGACAGGTGCTCCAGGCCATGGCCAGGAACTGCTCGGGATTGAAGCCCTGTGCCGGGGACGACGGGCTCCCGGTGGGCAGGACGACCTCCGGCTCGGCAGCGGCACCATCGCGCCGCTGTCCGACGTCCAGCGAGGCGGGGCCCTCGTGGGCGCGCACCTGCCCGGAGGTGCCCCGGGAGTTGTCGACGCGGGCGGTGTAGAGCGGACGGGGCCGGGACTCAGGGTCCGAGGGGGACGAGGGATCGGCAGAGGTCATCATCGCCCCAGGCTAGATGCGTCGCCGGATTCGGGGCGGCCGACGGGCCCGTCGGAGGAGCATCTCCCCCTTGACATAGTGTCGAACGTACGTTCGAATACAGGCATGCGTTGGAGCGGGCAGACGGTCGGAGCGGGGCAGCGCGAGCAGGCTCTGCTGGGTATGTCCGGGCTCGTGCGCAGCGTGCGCACGCCGGAGTTCCAGGGCGTCACCTTCCACGAGGTGACGGCGAAGTCGGCGTTGAATCGCGTGCCGGCCTCGAGCTCGATGCCGTTCGAGTGGAGCGTGAATCCCTATCGAGGGTGCTCCCACGCCTGCGTCTACTGTTTCGCGCGCAGCACGCACAAGTACCTGGATCTCGACGCAGGCGCCGACTTCGACCAGCAGGTCATCGTGAAGGTCAATGTCGCCGAGGTGCTGCGCGCCGAGCTCGCGAAGCGCTCCTGGAATCGTGACCTCGTCGCGCTCGGCACCAACACCGATCCCTATCAGCGCGCCGAAGGGCGCTACGGCCTGATGCCCGGGATCATCTCCGCCCTCGCCGACAGCGGCACGCCGATCTCGATCCTCACCAAGGGCACCCTGCTGCGACGTGACCTCCCGCTGCTGGAGAAGGCCGCGGAACGGGTTCCGGTGGACCTCTCGATGTCCATCGCCGTGTTCGACGACGAGCTGCAGAGAGCCGTCGAACCCGGCACCCCGACCACCGCCGCCCGCCTGGCGACCGTCCGGGCCGCGGCCGATGCCGGATTCCGCGTGACGGTCTTCCTCATGCCGATCATGCCCTGGCTGACGGACTCCGACGCCCAGCTCGACGACGCCCTCGCCCGGATCGCCGAGGCCGGCGCCTCACGTGTCGTCCACGGCGCCCTGCATCTGCGGCCCGGGGCGAAGGAGTGGTTCCTCGAGTGGATCTCGCGGGAGCATCCCGAGCTCGCGACCGGCTATGGCCGTTTCTACGGTCGGGAGTCCTATGCGCCGGCGAGCTATCGCAAGAACCTGTCCCGGCGGTTGCGGCCGTTGCTGCAACGGCACGGCCTGGCCGCCCACGAAGACGAGGATCAGCCCGAGCAGCGGCGTGCGGCCGCCGGCAGGGCAGTCGGGGCGCGGTCCGCCCCGGCGGCTCTCGACCTGGTCCCGCAGCCCGCTCTGTTCTGAGGTGAGCAGATACGAAAACGCCCCTCACCTGCAGGTGAGGGGCATTTTTTCGGCGGAGGATGGGGGATTCGAACCCCCGAGGGCGTGAACCCAACACGCGTTCCAGGCGTGCGCCATAGGCCGCTAGGCGAATCCTCCAGCGCTCGTGAGAGCAGGCATCAGCGTACCCGACGCTCCGGAGTGGTGCGAACCGAGCGGGTGCAGGTCACACTCACTCTCCCCGCGGCTTCAGCTCCTCGAGCTCTCTCCGTCGACGAGGCGCTCCGCGCTCCCCGAGTGTTCGGTCGCGCTCCGCACGTCGTTCGATGCGTGGAACCGCCACCGGGCCCAGAAATCCTCCGCGAGCTGGGGTGGTGGCACGGCCTGCGCGAACAGCCCGGAGATCTCGTGCTCGTCGTCCTGGAGCTCCGCCTCGAACTCGTCGGGCAGCGGGTCGATGTTCTGCGCGCGAAGCCAGGCAAGCGCGCGGTCCGGCAGCGAGGTGTCCGGCGCGCAGGCCTCGCGGCGCGCAGCCCAGACCTCTCCCGGGGCGGCGTCGAGCAAGGAGGCTCCCCGCCTCGCGTCCACGGCCCCGCCGACCTGGAAGTCTGCGAACGTCCCGCCGCGCCGCTCGTACTCGACGACGAGGTTCCCCGGCAGGGCTTCGATCGCCACCAGGTCCGGTCGCCAGGCGGCCAACCGCTCGCGGGCCTGCGCCACCACGGGCTCCGGCGTCGCCGCGGACAGGTGCGCAGTCGGGACGATCAGGAGTTCAGTGCTCGGCGGGGGAGGGGGCATCGTCGACCGTTCTGTGCTGGGGCACGGTCCAGGGTGTCGAGCGGCGCCCTCGGCCGGATCAGATCTCGTACTCGAGCAGCTGGTGGTAGCTGCGGTTGCGATACACCAGCGGCTCCTCGTTCGCGATCTCGGCCCGGTCCGCGGCGACCAGGACCACGTGGCTGCCCCCGGCGGGGACGCGCTCCAGGATCCGCCCGCTGATCCATCCGGCGGTGCCGTCCAGCACGGGCTCCCCGGTGGGCAGCTGATGCCAGGCGACCTGCGCGAACCGGTCGATCCCGGAGGTCGCGAAGATCGAGGAGACCTGGCGCTGGTCCGCGGCCAGCAGGTTCACCGTCACGGTCTCGGCCCGGCTCAGTGCCGGCCACGACGAGGAGGTGTCGTTGATGGTGAACGCGAGCACGGCCGGCTGCGCCGACACGGAGATCACGGACGTCGCCGTGAATCCACGTGGCTCGGTCCCGTCGGTCAGCGAGACGACGGCGACGCCGGCGGGGTGACGGCGGAAGAGAGCCGCGAAGGTCTCCCGATCCAGGACGCCGTCGGTGCTCGGGGCGCCGTTGGGGGTGGTCGTGGGGTCGGACGACATGGAGTTTCCTCCTCGAAGAGGACCGGCTGGGGACGGGGCCGCGGGGCCCAGGTCCTCTAGAAGCTTTCGGGTGACAGAAGCAAATCTAGGGTCTGTGCCCGCTCGGTGCGAGGAGTGTGACGCCATGAGGCCTGCGCCGGCAGCGGGCCCGACGGTGGTGTCCGGGGGAACCCGCCTCTGATCAGCAGACGCCTGGACGTCTCATGGGTGGTGGTGCGCCGTGTCCTGCGCGATGACGCGATCCAGCCAGTCCGTCAGCAGGAGACGCTCGCTCGTCGACAGTGCGCTCAGGTGCGGCGCCTCGGCCCGCAGGGTGACGGCGGCGGTGGTGGCGGATCGGTCCTCCGTCGGCACCCCGGTGCCCGTCACGAGCTGCGCGAGGCACGCCTCGAGCATGCTGGTCGCCAGCGAGAGGTCCCGCTCGGCCGCCGGCTGGGAGAGGAGCGCGAGGACCGCCCCCGTGCCGGCGGCGTGGATGATGTCGACGGCTCGGTCCTCGGCGACGCGTAGGCGCCCCGCGAGGGCGACGCGGTGCACCTTCTCGGCGAGCAGCTGGATCCCCGCTCGCGTCGCCGGCGAGTCCGTGGCCCGGGCAGGGTCGCTGACCAGTGCGAACAGCTCAGGGTTCGCGAGACCGAACTCGATCGTCATCTCCCAACCCGCTCGCAGGTCCGTGACAGGGTCTGTGTCGCCCGACGGGTGGGAGGCATCGGCCTTGGCGGCGGCGAAGGCGGCCATCTCGTGCTCGGCGACGGCGTCGAGCAGCCCCTCCTTGTCGCCGAAGATCCGATAGATCGTCGGCGCCTGCACCCCCGCCCGCTCGGCCGTGGCGCGGGTCGTGACGCCGGCCCTGCCCTGCTCGCGCAGCAGCTCCGCCGCCACGGCGACGAGTCGCTCGCGCACCTCGTCCCGGGTCTCTCTCACCTCGCGCATGTTCCCAACGATAACAAAGCCTTGATAACGCAGTGTTATCGCTGTTAGTGTTCACTCGTTCTCAGTGGAAACACCAGGAGGTCGACCATGATCGTGATCACCGGAGCCACCGGCGCCCTGGGCGGAGCCGTGACGGACCATCTGCTCGAACATCTGCCTGCGGAGAGGATCGCCGTGGTCGCCCGTGAGCCCGCCAGGGCCCGCAGGTTCGCCGATCGCGGCGTCGAGGTGCGTCGCGGCGACTACGCCGAACCGGGCACGCTGCCGAGCGCCTTCGCCGGCGCCGACCAGCTCCTGCTCGTCTCCTCGAGTGACCCGGCGGCCGATGCGGTCGCCCTGCACCGCGCGGCGATCGAGGGGGCCCGGCACGCGGACGTCGGCCGGATCCTCTACACCAGCCATCAAGGAGCCGCGGCGGACTCCCCCTTCCCCCCCGCGCGGGATCATGCCGCCACCGAGGCGATCCTGGCCGACTCCGGTCTCGCGTGGACCGCACTGCGCAATGGCTTCTATGCGCACAGCCTGCCCGGGATGCTCGGGTCCTGGCGCGAGACGGGAATGATCACGGTGCCGGCCGAGGGCCCGGTCTCGTGGACCGCCCGTGAGGATTCCGCCGAGGCGGCAGCGAAGATCCTGCTGGCGAGCACCCCGGTCGACGGGCCCGTGACCATCACGGCCGAGGCCGCTCCGACGTTCGAAGAGGTCGCGGACATCGCCACCCGGGTCACCGGGGAGTCGATCGCCTTCGCCGTGCAGGACCCGCAGGCGTGGGTGGAGGAGAAGGTCGCCGCGGGCACCCCGGAGTTCCTGGCCCGCTTCAGCCTCGGGGTGTACGAGGCCGCAGCCGGCGGGTACCTCGCCGGTACGGATCCTGCGCTTCATGAACTGCTCGGCCGGGCGCCCCGCTCGGTCGCCGACTGCTTCGCGGCGGACCGGGCCGAAACCGGCGCCGGGCGGCCCTGAGGGGATGCCGCGACACCGCAAGCTCACCGGACGTCGATCCGGAACCAGCGTCGCCGACCAGCGCGCAGCACCTGTCCGTCGGCCGCCTCGAGAGCCTGCTCGGGGTCACGGAGCCGCGTGCCCGCGAGCTCGACGCCCCCGCCGGTCAGCAGGCGGCGGGCCGCGCTGCGCGAGAGCTCCGGCCGCGCGGTCGTGACCATGTCCAGCGCGGTCAGCGGGCCCGGTGCGAGCCGCAGCGGGACAATGTCGCCGGGCTGCTCGCGGGCCGAGAAGACGCGGACGAACTCCTCCCGGCTGCGACGGGCGTCGTCGGCCCCGTCGTGCCGACGCACCACCGCCTCGGCGAGGTCGAACTTCGCATCCCGTGCTGCGGCACCGCCGCTCTCGGCCCGTCGACCCAGGTCCTCGACCTCGTCGAGCGGCAGATCCGAGTAGACCCGGGCCCAGGTCCCGACGAGCTCGTCGCGCAGAGTCATCAGGCGTCCGAACTTCTCGTCCGCCGGCGCGCAGAGGCCGACGTAGTTGTCCCTCGACTTCGACTGCTTCGGGCCGCCGTCCAGCCCGGCGGTGACCGTCGAGGTGATCACGGTCTGCGGGACCTGGCCGTGCTTGACCTGCAGCTCTCGGCCCATCGCCTCGTTGAACAGCTGATCGGTGCCGACGATCGTCAGGTCCGATTCCAGCGCGACGGAGTCGAAGCCCTGCAGGACCGGGTAGATCAGCTCGTGCATCGCGATCTCGGTGCCGGCGGTGATGCGGGAGCGGAACATGTCCCGGGAGATCAGGTGGGCGTGGGTGACCAGGCTCAGCTCCCGCAGCAGGCCGGGCACGCCCATCTCGTCGAACCATTCGGAGTTCCGTCGGATCTCCAACAGCTCCGGCTCGCTGCGCAGCACGCGGGTCACCTGCTCGAGGAAGGACTCGGCATTGCCGGTGATCTGCTGCTCGGTCAGCACCGGCCGTGTGGTGCTGCGCCCGGTGGGATCGCCGATGCGACTGGTCGTGTCGCCGAGCAGGAAGACCACGACATGGCCGCGATCCTGCAGGGCGCGCATCATCCACAGGTTCACGGCGTGCCCGAGGTGCAGGTCCGGGGCGGTGAGGTCGACGCCGAACTTGATGCGCAGCGGACGTCCCTCGCGCAGTCGAGCCAGCAGGTCCTCGCGGCCGATGATCTGGTCGGTGGTGCGCTCGAGCGCGGCGAGGATCGTCTCGGCGGAGTCGGCGGAGTCGGCGGAGTCGGCGGAGTCGGCGGGGTCGGGGGATTCGGGGGTGTCCGACGGCGCGGGGGCGTCGCCGTGCCGCAGGCGGTCCTCGGAGACGCCGGGTGGTGCAGGGCGCCGCGTGCGATGCGATGCGGGAGTGGTCGGGATGGTCATCGGGAGTCCTCTCGATCGGGCGAGGAGCTCCGGTCGGACGGCCCCCGCCGTGGATACGGAAAAGGCGAGGACCATGAGGTCCTCGCCTGGGGCTCTGAGAGAGCGGTGTTGGTGTGCTGCCGGCCTTACGGTCTCGGCGCGCGCACGACGCCACGGCTCGTCCCAGAGCCGTGCCGATAGTCGATGCGCGTGATCATGGAGGAAGAGTAGCTCATCGACGGCGACGGGGCCCGGTGCCCGTCAGGATCGGTGCGGAGAGAGGAGGGGATCCGCTCCCGCAGAGGTGCTCACCGGGTTGCGTCGCATCCACTGCCGGTCTGTGAGCAGCGAGCCGCTCAGAGGGCACCGCGTGCTCATATGCCGCCAGTGAACACGAGGGGGCACCGTGAGGGAGCCGCGCGGTGCGATGCGAGCACGGTGCTATGAGGCCCCGGTGCGTTGCGTTGCGTTGCCTTGCGATGCGGTGCGATGGGGCGCGGCACGGTGCGGGCGCGGTGGGGCGCGGTGCGAGGAGGGCGCGCTGTCGGCGCGGCGCGCCGTCGGCCGGGGTGGGCTGTGGTCAGTCGACCTTCTCGGGGTGACGGGCGAGGTTGACGACGGCGGCGACGAGGCCGCCCCAGACGGTCACGATCGCGATGATCATCATGGTGATGGAGGCGAAGGACATGATCACTCCTGACGAACGATGGTTGGTGGGGAATCAACGGGGCGGGGTGCTGGTCGGGCCGAGTGGCGATCGACCGAAGGAAGCGACGGGACCGGCCGGAGGAGGCGGCGCGACCGGCCGGAGGAGCGGCGGCCCCGGCCGGTGATCAGCCGGGCCGGCCGCCGCCTCCGACTCACTCCCGGGAGCGCAGCTCGTGCGGGGTGGATGCCTCCGGGGTCGTGACCAGGCCCTTGCCGGCCACGGCCTCGGGGGCGATCGGATCGCCGTCGGAGTCGTCCTTGTACAGGTTCGACCCGGCGGGCCACGGGATCAGCGAGAGCCCGATGGCGACGACCACCAGGCCGATGGCCATCAGCCAGCCGAACAGCAGCACGAACCAGCCGGGGTAGCCCTCGTAGTTGCCCTCGGCCAGGAGCAGATCCCTGGTTCCGAAGGCCAGCGAGACGCCGAGCACGATCGGCGCGATGGCGCCCACGCACACCAGCCACCAGCGCCCGATCGGGAAGGTGCCCTTGAGGTTGAGGTGGTCGCGGAGCGTGGGCAGTCCTCGCACCGCGTAGGTCACGATGATCGTGGAGACCAGGGCCGCCGCGACGATGCCGTACTCGTTGGCCCACTTGTCCAGCACGTCCAGCAGCGGCAGACCCGAAGTGGTCGAGAACAGCACGGTGGAGACCACGGCCAGCGGGACGCACACACCGAGCGTCGCGGGGAGGCGGGACAGCCCGAACTTGTCCTGGATCGCGGCGATGACCACCTCGACGATGGAGACCAGCGAGGTGAAGCCCGCCAGCACCAGGGAGCCGAAGAACAGCACGCCGATCAGCGCACCGGCGGGAGCTTCGCTGATGATCGTGGGGAAGGCGATGAACGCCAGGCCGACGCCGTCGGTGACGACCTCGTCGATCGCCACGCCCTGCGCCTGGGCCATGAAGCCCAGCGCGGAGAAGACGCCGATGCCGCAGAGGATCTCGAAGCTGGAGTTCGCGAAACCGACGACCAGGCCGGAGCCGGTCAGGTCCGTCTTCTTCTTCAGGTAGGAGGCGTAGGTGAGCATGATGCCGAAGGCCACCGACAGCGAGAAGAAGATCTGACCGTAGGCCGCGATCCACACCGCCGGATCGGTCAGCGCCCCCCAGTTCGGCTGGAACAGGGCTTCGAGCCCGTCGATCGCGCCGGGCAGGAACAGCGAGCGCACCACCAGGATGACGAACATGATCATCAGCAGCGGGATGAAGACGACCGAGCTGGCGGCGATGCCCTTCTGCACGCCGAGCGCCATCACCACGATGACCGCCAGCCACACCACGATCATGGAGATCAGCACGGCCGGGACCACGTCGAAGGAGATCGTGGCGTCGGCCCCGCCGAGGGCCTGCGTGTACTCGTTGAAGAACCCGGCGGCGTCATCGCCCCAGCGCTGGTCGAAGGAGAAGATCGTGTAGTTCGTCGCCCAGGCCAGGATCAGCGCGTAATACAGGGCGATGATCAGGGCGATCAGCACCTGCCACCAGCCGATGAACTCCGTCCAGCGCTTGAAGCGGCGCCAGGCGGCCGGCGCGGAGCCGCGCCAGCGGTGGCCGATCGCGTAGTCGAGGAACAGCAGCGGGATGCCGGCGGTCAGCAGGGCGACGAGGTACGGCAGGATGAACGCACCGCCGCCGTTCTCGTAGGCCACGGCCGGGAAGCGCCAGATATTGCCGAGGCCGACGGCCGAGCCGATCGCCGCGAAGATGAACGCGGTCCGGCCGGAGAAGGCCCCGCGGTCGGCTCTCCTGCCCGCGGTGGTCGGGGAGGGGGTGGATGCGGTCACTGTTCGCCTCCGGGGGAGGGTGCCGTGGGGTGGCACCGGATCGGTCAGGACAGGGAACGGCCCGGGAGGGCCTGGATGGCGCACGGGTCGCGGGTCTCGCGGCCGTGCGGCGGCCGGGGCGCGCGGCAGCGGGGTGTGCGGCCATGCACTGTGCGGGCATGATACGCGTCCGACGGGCGCGGCGACATCACCGCCGGGCCCGTGAGCGGCCGCCGAGGCGGGTCCCCGGCGTCAGTCGCGCGGCGGGGGCGGAGGTGCGGGGGCGCCGACCGGCGGGGCCACTCGCGGGTAGGTCGACGGATCGTCCCTGCGGCCCGACCCGTCGGTGTCGCCGTGCTGTGCATCGACGGCGTCCGCGGCGCCCCCGGCGGCCTGCGCCCGGGCCGGGGCGGGGTCCCAGCCGGCGTCGACCACGCGTCGCTGCATGAGGATGGCGCCGCCCAGGATCACGGCCCCGATGACCACCAGCAGCACGATGCCCGGCAGCACGCCGGCGCGCGCCGAGTACCCGATCAGGATGCCGAACCAGCCGAAGTCGGTGTCGCCGAAGGTGGTGTTTGCCGAGCCGAAGCTGCCGAGCACCTTCAGCAGCAGTGCGGGCAGGAACGTGACCAGCAGGCCGTTGACGAAACCGCCCGCGACGGCGCCGCGACGGCCGCCGGTGGCGTTGCCGTAGACCCCGGCCGCGCCGCCGGTGAAGAAGTGCGGGACCAGACCCGGCAGGATCAGCGCCAGGCCGAACACCGGGCCGAGCCACACGCCGAGGGTCAGCAGTCCCACCAGGCCGCCCGCGAAGCTGGAGAGGAAGCCGATCAGCACGGCGTTCTGGGCGTAGGGGAACACGATCGGGGCGTCCAGCGCGGGGATCGCGCCGGGCACCACCTTGGCGGCGATGCCCTGGAAGGCGGGGACCAGCTCGCCGAGGATCGTGCGCACGCCGAAGAGGATCACGGCCACGGCGATGCCGAACTGGAGGCCCTGGGTCACCGACTGCATGAGGTAGTTGCCCACGTCGCTCGCGCCGCCGTCGAAGGCCTCGAAGGCGGTGGTGCGGCCGGCGCGGGCCAGGTAGACCACGGCCACCACCAGGTACATCAGCACCATCGACAGGGCGGTGGCGACCATCGAGTCGCGCAGGAAGCGCAGCGACTCGGGCACCTTGATGTCCTCGGTGGAGCGGCTGGTGCCCTTGCGGTCCACCAGGCGTCCGACGGTCCCGGCGGCGATGTACCCGGCGGTGCCGAAGTGACCGATCGCGATCGAGTCGTCGCCGGAGACCCGCCGGGTCCAGGGCTGGGCCAGCGCCGGCAGGGAGACCATGAGGATGCCCAGCAGCAGGGCGCCCAGGGCCACCACGACGACGGTGGGCATGCCTGCCGAGGCCATCACCACGGTGATCAGGGTGGCCATGAACAGCAGGTGGTGGCCGGTGAGGAAGACGTAGCGCAGCGGCGTGAAGCGCGCCAGCAGGATCGCGACGACGAAGCCGAGGATCATCAGCCACGCCACCTGGGCCCCGAACTCCGCCTGGGCGATGCCGGCGATAGCCTCATTGGTGGGGACGACGCCCTGGGCGCCGAGCGCGCCCTGGATCATCACGCCCAGCGGAGCGAGGGAGGCGGTCACCAGCGTCGCGCCGGCGCCGATCAGCAGGAAGCCGAGGACGGCCTTGACGGCGCCGCCGGTCACCTGGCCGGCGGACTTGCGCATGGCGATCAGGCCGATGGCGGTGATCAGGCCGATGAGATAGGCGGGGACGCTGAGGAACTCGTTGACGAGGAACTCGGCGATCGAGACGAGCACGTTCATGGTCTGGCTCCGGGGTGGGGGTGCGGGTCAGGGGCAGCGGGGCGTCAGATCGCGTAGCGGCGTCGCAGCGCCGCGTCGATCTCCGCCTGTGAGGAGAAGTTCTCGATCACCTCGACGGGCACGCCGACCTCGCCGAGGGTCTGGGCGATCGCGCCGGAGGTGAGGATGAGGTCGGCGTCCTTGGCCTTGCCCTTGGCGGAGATGGTGTCGGTCGCCTCGATGCTCAGGTACGACGACCAGCCCCAGTGGTCCAGGACCTGCTCGGCGGTGTTCTTCAGGAACAGGCTGGTGCCCAGGCCGTTGCCGCAGACGGTCAGCAGGAGATTCTTCGAGGGGATGGCTTCGGGGTCGCTCGAGATCGCGGCGCCGGCCGCGTCGGAGGACCCGGACGCACCGGCGGAACCTGCCGGGTTGGCGGACGCGGCGGCAGCTGCGGCCCCGGAGGCGTCGGCCGTATCGGCGGTGCCGGCGGGGTGGGCCGTGTCCGCCGCCCCGACGGCCGGGGCACGGTCGTCGTCGCCGAGGACCTCGAGCACCTCCTGCGGGCTGGATGCGGTGTCCAGGGCGCGCCGGCGCTCGGGATCGGCCAGCACGCCGGCGAGGGCGGCCAGCGCCGTGCGATGGGCGGAATCGTCGGCGGCGGCCAGGGTCATCACCAGCTGCACGGGGTCGTTGGCCTCGTGCCCGAAGACGACGGGCTCGGCCAGGCGCAGGAACGACAGCGCGGTGCGGTGGACGGAGGCGTCCGGCCGGGCGTGGGCGAGGGCGAAGCCCGGCGTGATCACGATGTAGGGGCCGTGCTCCTCGACGGTGCGCAGCATCGCATCGATGTAGGCGGCATCGATCGCGCCGGTGGCGACGAGCAGATCCCCGGAGCGCCGGATCGCCTCGGAGCGGTCCGTGGCCGGGGCGTCCAGGTGGATGGCGGCGGGGTCGAGGAGGTCGGTGAGCTCGGACATGGCGGGTGTCCTCCGAAGCGGGGGCGTGGGGCGGGGTGACCCCGGTGGACGACCCCGGAGCAGCGCTGGGGCAGCCCGCGAGGTGCACAGGAGCGGTCCCCGAGTGACGCGGGGGAGACCCCTGAGCGTACGTTCTCGCCCTCCCTCGCAGCAGCTCCGGCGGCAGGGCGTATGTCACCGCACGGACGAACCGCGGCAACGTCCGCGCAGACGGGCCGCTCGGTGCCTTACGGTGATCCGCATGACGTCCCAGCAGCCGGCGCCGGAGGCGCAGCACACCGAGGTGTCCACCGCGTATCTCGCCCAGCTCGATGAGGAGCGGGAGGCCGCCATGGCCACCGCCTCCCACCCGGGCTCCTCCTTCGCCGGGGCCGATGCTGCCCTGCACGACCGCCTCGAGTCGCAGGTCGAGCAGGACGCCGCGGAGATGACCGCGCTGATGCTCGACCTCGGCGAGCATCCCGAGGTCGCGTTCGAGGAACATCGCTCCTCCCGCGCGATCGTCGACGCCCTCGCCGGCCACGGCATCGACGCCCAGCTCGGTGTGCACGGGCTGGACACCGCCATCCGCGCCGAGATCCACGGGGCGGGCGCCGAGGACGACGACGCGCCGACGTACGCGATCCTTGCCGAGTACGACGCGCTGCCCGGCGTCGGCCACGGATGCGGCCACAACGTCATCGCCGTCATGGGGCTGGGGGCGTTCCTCGCCCTGGCCGCGCTCGCGAAGGCGGACCCGTCGGCCGTCCCGGGGCGTGTCGTGTTCCTGGGGACGCCTGCCGAGGAGGGCCACACCGGTAAGGAGTACATGGCGCGCGAGGGTGCCTTCGAGGGACTGGACGCCGCCGTCATGGCTCACCCCTACGGCTACGACCTGGCTGACCAGACGTGGCTGGGACGTCGGACGCTCACCGTGGAGTACCACGGCCACACCGCCCACGCCTCCGCGCAGCCGTTCATGGGCCGCAACGCCCTGGACGCCGCGAGCCTGATGTACCAGGGGATCGGGCTGATGCGGCAGCAGACCCCGCCGTCGGACCGCATCCACGCCGTGATCCGCGAGGGCGGCGAGCGGGCGAGCGTGGTGCCCGACCACGCCCGGCTCGATCTGTACGTGCGCTCCCAGCGTCCTGAGACCCTCAAGGACCTCTCGAAGCGGGTGGAGGACGTGGCCCGCGGCGCCGCCCTGATGGCCGGGGTGGGCGTGAGCGTGGGCTGGGACCAGCATCCGCCCTCCCTGCCGGTGCGCACCAACGAGGCGCTGACCGGCCGCTGGGTCCAGGCGCAGCGACGACGCGGCCGCGACCCGCTCCCCTTCGGCGTGGTCTCGCCGATCCTGGCGGCCTCCACCGACTTCGGCAACGTCAGCTACCGGCTGCCCGGCATCCACCCGGTCATCCGGATCTCCCCGCCCGAGGTCGCCCTGCACACCCGGGAGTTCGCGACCTGGGCCGTCTCCGACGACGCCCGCGCCGCCGCGGCCGACGGGGCCTACGGCCTTGCCGCGACCGTGCTGGACGCCCTCCACGACCCGCAGCTGGCCACCGCCATGACCACCGAGTTCGAGAAGGCCGGGGGCGCGATCGACGTGCCGGGTTTCTTCGACTGACCTGACCACCGGACCGGCACCCCACGGCGCGGATCCCCCGACCGCGCGCGAGCCGCCCCTCCTCCCCACACCCCTCAGGAGTCCCCATGAGCGCAGCACCGACCGGACCGGCGAAGACCGGCCTGACCGACAGACTCCTGAACGGGGTGGAGAAGGCGGGCAACAAGCTGCCCGAGCCCTTCATGCTGTTCCTGATCCTCTTCGCGATCACCGGCGTCGTCTCCACCGCGATGGCCTGGGGCAACGTATCCGTCACGGTGCCCGGGTCGGACGAGCCCACCGTCATCAAGGGCCTGTTCACCGGCGAGGGCATGACCTGGCTGACCACCAACCTCGGCGAGAACTACATCGGCTTCCCACCCCTGGTGACCGTGATGCCGATCCTGTTGGCGATCGGCATCGCCCAGCACTCCGGGCTGCTCGGCGCCGCGATCCGAAAGCTGTTCGGCACCTCCCCGGCGTGGGCGCTGCCGTACGTGGTCGGGTTCGTCGGCGTGATCTCCTCGATCATGGCCGACTCCGCCTTCGTGGTGGTGCCGCCGCTCGCGGCGCTGGTGTTCAAGGCCGCCGGGCGCCACCCGATGGCGGGCCTGCTGGGCGGCTTCGCCGCCGCCGGCGCCGGCTACTCCACCAACATCTTCCCCACCTCGCTGGACGCCCTGTTCGCGGGCATCACCACCTCCGTGATGGGAGCGCTGCCCGGGTACGAGTTCACCCCGGTCAACCCGGTCTCGAACTGGTTCTTCAACATCGTCTGCTCGATCATCCTGGGCTTCGTGGCCGGCTTCGTCATCGACAAGCTGGTCGAGCCGCGCCTGGTCCGCATGGGCATCAGCCGCGACGAGATGGCCGAGGACGACGACGAGGCCGACACCACCGACTCCGAGCACATGCGCGCCAAGCTCAGCCCGGCCGAGAACAAAGGCCTGCTGGTCGCGGTGATCAGCGCCGTGGTGCTCACCGCGGCTTTCCTGGTCGCGTTCCTGATGCCGGCCTCGCCCTGGCGCAACGAGGACGGCGGTTTCCTGCCGAAGTCCCCCTTGCTGAGCTCGATCGTGTTCATCGTGGTCGCGTACTTCATGGTGGTCGGCATCGCCTACGGCGCGGTCGTCGGCACCCTGCGCACCAGCCGCGACGCGGTCCGGATGATGTCCGACGCCATCAAGGAGATGCTGCCGTTCGTCGTGCTGGCGTTCATCCTGGGCAACTTCATCGCCCTGTTCAACTGGTCCGGCATCGGCACCTGGATCGCGGTCACCGGTGCGGCCGGTCTCGAGGCCTCCGGGCTCGACGGGTTCGCCGCCATCCTCGGGTTCATCCTGCTGGCCAGCTGCCTGAACCTGTTCATCATCTCCGGCTCCGGGATGTGGGCGATCATGGGCGCGGTGTTCGTGCCGATGTTCGCGCTGATCGGCTACGAGCCAGCGTTCACCCAGGCCGCCTTCCGCGTGGGCGACTCCGCCACCCAGGTCATCACCCCGATGAACCCGTACATGATCGTGCTCCTGGGCATGGTGCGGAAGTACGAGCCCGGCGCCGGGTTCGGCACCCTGATGGCACGGATGCTGCCCTTCGTGGTGCCGTTCTGGATCGTGTGGACGATCATCCTCGCGATCTTCTTCGTCTTCGACCTGCCGCTCGGGCCGGGCAACGGCATCTTCCTGGGACAGTGACCGCCGCCGCCGACCGCTGAGCGCCCGGCCCGGCCGCTGGGCACCCGACTCGGCGTCGACGATCGCGCGGGGGTCGGGGGAGCGGGTTCACCCGTGCGGGGGAGGCGGCCGGACTGCGGCCCCGAGATTCTCGCAGCATGGATACGACATCACGCTCCGCTCGACCGGTTCTCGTCCTCGCCGTCGGTGCCGTGTCGCTGCGCGGGCCCGGTCCACTGCGCCGAGGCGTCGGGGCGGGGGTCCTGCCGCTCGTGGGGCTCAGGCTCGTCGCACCCAGGCCACAGTCATCGCCTATCGTGCCGGCCTCATCTCCCCGTGATTCCCCTGCCGTGGTGACCCTGCCTCGTCGACTTCTGGACGCGTCCGCCGGTGGCCCAGCAGGATGAACCCATGAGCGACCTCGCCGCACGACTGCGCACCCTGCCCGCCTTCCCGGAGGAGATGCCCGAACTCGATCTCGAGGCCCTGCCCGAGGATCCGATCGAGCTGTTCCTGGCCTGGCTCGAGGACGCGATCGCCAGCGGTGCCCGACAGCCCCATGCGATGACCTTCCAGACGCTCCTGGCCGACGGCAGCCCCGTCGGCCGCACCCTGATCCTCAAAGATCTGGACGAGACCGGCTTCCATGTCTCCACCCGGAACACCTCCCGCAAGGCACACCAGCTGGAGGAGGATCCACGGGCGGCGATGACGTTCTTCTGGCGCGAGAGCGGACGCCAGGTGCAGGTCTTCGGCCCGGTGGTCGCGCTCGGCGAGGACGTCTCCCAGCGCGATTGGCTCGCCCGCCCGAACTCCGACGGGCAGCCGAACCCCGAATGGCAGGTCTACGCGCTGGACCCGCACGAGATCGAGTTCATGCAGGCCCGGGCGGACCGCAACCATGTGCGCGCCGGATACGTCCGTGAGGGAGGGCGCTGGTCCCACGGCCCGGTCACGACCCCGGCCGGCTGAGCCGCGAGGGGACGAGCCGGAGACGGTCAGCTGACGATCGTGGCGTCGGCCCGCTGGGCCTCCAGCAGGTGGTCGCGCGAGTACCCGGTGATGCCGATGGTCTGTGCCCGGCCCGGATCGGAGACCAGGATGTTCCCGTCGGAATCCTTGCCCTGGGCGACGACGAAGTGGCCGTAGTCCGCCTCCTCGTCGATCAGCGTCCCGTGATGGACGTGCAGGATCACGACCGACCCGCTCGCGGCGGCGTCCACACCTTCCTCGTACTGGGAATGCGTGGCGGTGCCGTCGTACTCACGGATCCCCTTCTCGAGGTCCTTGAGGAACGCGCCCCAGTAGTCGACGCTCTTGGCCGATGCGTCGCCCTCCGGGGACAGACCGCAGGCGACGCGCATGTTCTTGACCGCGGTGGCATTGCCGCCCACCGCCGCGCCCTTCGTCCCCGAGACGTAGTGCTCGGGGGCCTTGCCGGCGGCGACCAGCGCGATCACGGCCGAGGTCGGGCCGCAGTTCTCGCCGTCCCAGGGGCCGGTGCCGATCTGGTCGATGACCACGAGGTCGCTCGCGGCGTTCGCCTCCTTGGCGGCCAGCAGACCGGCGGCAGCGGCCAGGCCGGCGATGCCGAGACCGCGGAACGCGGTGCGCCGGCTGATGGGGGTGGTCATGGGGCTCGTCATCCGGGATCCCTCCGATGAGTTCCTGGCGGTCGTCACGGGAGCGCCTGGATCACAGGTCGTCGTCCGCCGGGCCCCACGCTGGGAGAGACGAGGCCACCGCGACAAGGGGTGAGTGACGCACCGCAATGCGTGTCGTGGGCGACACGACGACCGGCACGACGCGCCGCGCAGCTTCCGTGCTGGTCAGGCGGACCGGAGCGGGGCTCTGACCGTGGTGACCGCCTGGTCGGTTCCCAGCTCGAAACGGCGATGCGGGCGTCCGTAGGCCATGGCGCGCCCCTGGTCCATGAAGCCGAGTTTCTCCAGCACGCGGGCCGAGGCGGGATTGTCGACGTCGACCAGCGCCACCAGACGCGGCAGCCCCAGCGGCCCGAACGCGGCCCGCACGCACAGCCGTGCGGCCTCCGTCGCGAGTCCCTGGCCCCACCGCCGACGGGCCACGGTGTAGCCGAGCTCGATGCCATGATCGGTGGCCTCCAGGCCCGCGTCGCCGATCAGCTCCCCGGTGCTCCGATCCACCAGGGCCCAGAACGCGAAGCCGTGCTCGTCCTGGTGCCGGCGGTACCCCTCGACCATCCGGGAGGTCTCCTCGGCGGCGGCCGCTCCACCCTCGCCGACGTACCGCATGACGAGCTCGTCCCCGTAGACCTCGAGCGCGGCCGAGGCGTCGGCCGACTCGAAGGGACGCAGCAGCACGCGGTCGCCGAGCAGCGGGAAGGAGAGCGGCATAGCGGCAGTGTGAGGTGCGCCGACGGCGGTGGTCAACGCGATTCCGGCGGGGTCCCACGGGCTACCCTGGCAACGATGTCCCGCGCCGCGCTCCTGCCTCCCGTGCTGCTCGGCCTCGTGGTCCTGCTGCTCGTGCAGATGGTGGGCCTGGCCGTGTCGGAGCTGTTCGGCCTGCCCGTCCCCGGTGTGGTCCTCGGGATCGTGCTGTTGATCGTGCTCGGACTGCTGCGGCCGACGCGCGCGGTGCTGCGCGTGGCGGAGCCGGCCGCGACCCCGCTGCTGCAGCACCTGCAGCTGCTGTTCGTGCCGCCGGGGGTCGGCATCGTGCTGGAGATGCACGCCCTCGCCCGGAACGCTCTGCCGGTCGCCCTCGCCGTCGGCGGCTCCTTCGTGGTGACCCTGCTGGTCGCGGGCTGGGTGCTGCAGGCGCTGCTGCGCCGGCAGGACCGCCGGCGGAACCCCGGGAGGGCCGGCGCGTGAGCACGCTCATCCACCTCCCGGTCTTCGGCCTCGCCCTGACCCTGAGCGCCTACCTGCTCTCGCTGTGGCTCTATCAGCGGTCGGGCCGGCTCGGCCTGTTCTCCCCGGTGCTCGTCACCGTGGTCCTGGTCGCCGCCGTCCTCCAGCTCACGGGGCTGCCGTACTCCGAGTACCTCGAGCAGGTCACGGTGCTGACCCTGCTGCTCGGCCCCGCCACCGTGGCGCTCGCGCTGCCGCTGCTGCGCAACGGTCGAGCCCTGGCCTCCTCGGCGCCGGCGGTGCTGGTGACCCTCGCGGTCGGCGGCGCGATCAGCGTCGCGATCACCGTGGGGGCGATGACCGCCTTCGGGGCGGGCGAGGACATGCTGCGCGCCGCTCTGCCCAGGTCGGTGACCTCGCCGGTGGGGCTGTCGATCGCCGAGATGCTCGGCGCGTCCGTGCCGCTCGCGGTGGTGCTGACGCTGATCTCCGGGGTGCTCGGAGCCGTCGTCGGCCCGGCGCTGCTGACCTTGGCCCGGGTGCGCGACGAGCGGGCCCGGGGATTTGCCATCGGGATGACCTCCCACGGCATCGGCACCTCGCGCGCGCTCGCCGAATCGTCGACCGCCGGCGGCTGGTCCAGCGCGGCCATGGTGATGAACGCTCTGGTCATGACGATCGTGCTGCCGATCGTGGCGTCGCTGGTGGCCGGCTGAGCACAGCAGTCGAGTTCTGCGTTGCTGGTGCCACAGCCGGCGGTGGCAACGCCAGTGCAGAACTCGGTGTGTGGCGGTGGTCAGCTGAGGTCGAGGAAGGCGCGCAGCTCCGCGAAGGCCGCCGGGACCACCGAGTAATGCGCCCAGCGACCCTTCTGCTCTCGGGTGAGGAGCCCGGCCTCGACCAGCTTCTTCATGTGATGGCTGACGGTGGGCTGCGAGATGCCGAGCGGTTCGGTGAGATCGCAGGCGCACACGTCTCCGCAGCCGCGCACCGCCACGTGCGAGAGCAGCTGCAGGCGGGTCGGGTCCGAGAGCGCCTTCAGGCGCAAGGCCAGATGCTCGGCCTCCTCGGCATCGACCGGGCCGGCCCCGAGTGCACAGCAGTCGACGGCGGCCGACGTGCCGGGCTCGCAGGACACGGCGTCCGACGTCGACCCCGGGCCGCGGTCCGAGGTGTCGGCGAGGGTGCCGGCCTCCCGGGAGGTGAATTGCATCGGCTGCGGGGACGTGGCGGGGGACATGGGCTCACCTTACATTGACGAGTATCTATGTCGCAGGCTACCGTTCGCATCGATGTCCGTCCATAGGAAGAGGTAGCGCCGTCATGACGACGACCGCCGCACGCAGTGCGCCGACGGGTGTCGCCGGGGAGATGTCGTTCCTGGACCGGTGGCTGCCGGCATGGATCCTGCTCGCTATGGTGACGGGTCTGCTGCTGGGACGCCTGATCTCCGGCATCGGCCCGGTGCTCGAGGCCGTGAGCATCGCCGGTGTCTCGCTGCCGATCGCCCTCGGGCTGCTGGTGATGATGTACCCGGTGCTCGCCAAGGTGCGATACGACGAGACCCGCCGGATCAGCGCCGACCGCCGGTTGATGATCACCTCGCTGGTGCTGAACTGGATCATCGGCCCTGCCCTGATGTTCGCCCTGGCCTGGATCTTTCTGGCGGATCTCCCCGAGTACCGCACCGGACTGATCATCGTGGGCCTGGCCCGCTGCATCGCCATGGTGCTGGTCTGGAACGACCTGGCCTGCGGCGACCGCGAGGCCGCCGCCGTGCTGGTGGCGATCAATTCCGTCTTCCAGGTGATCGCCTTCGGCGCGCTCGGCTGGTTCTACCTGCAGGCGCTGCCTTCGTGGCTCGGACTGTCGACCACCCCGGCGGAGTTCTCGATCGGGGCGATCGTGCTCAGTGTGCTGGTATTCCTGGGCATCCCGCTGCTGGCCGGTGTCCTCACCCGCGTGCTGGGGGAGCGGGCGAAGGGCCGCGCCTGGTATGAGGATCGCTTCCTGCCGCGCATCGGCCCCTTCACCCTCTACGGGCTGCTGTTCACCATCGTGCTGCTGTTCGCGCTGCAGGGCGATGCGATCCTCTCCGCTCCGGGGGACGTCGCCCGGATCGCGCTGCCGCTGCTGGCCTACTTCGTGCTCATGTTCCTGGGGGCCCTGCTTCTCAGTCGGGCCGTCGGCATGGACTATGCCCGCTCCACCACCGTCGCCTTCACCGCCTCGGGCAACAACTTCGAGCTCGCGATCGCCGTCGCCATCGGCACCTTCGGGGTCAGTTCCGGACAGGCGCTCGCCGGCGTCGTCGGCCCCCTCATCGAGGTGCCCGTGCTGGTCGGACTGGTCTACGTCTCGCTCTGGCTGGGCCGACGCCTGTTCCCCGGCGACCCCACCGTTCCCGCCCGCGCCCGGGAGAGGATCTCCGCATGAGCGCCCGGATCCCACACCACAACCCGTCCTCGGCATCCGGTTCCTCCCCGATACCGTCCGTCCTGTTCGTCTGCGTCAAGAACGGCGGCAAATCCCAGATGGCCGCCGCCCTGATGGAGGCCCGCGCCGCCGGCTCGGTCGAGGTGCACTCGGCTGGGACCCGGCCCGGCACATCGACCAACGCTCTGTCGGCCGAGGTCGTCGCCGAGGTCGGCGCGGACATGTCCGGTGGGCACGCCAAGCCCATGGACCCCGAGCTCCTGTCCCGCGTGGATCGGGTCGTGGTGCTGGGGGAGGAGGCCGTGGTCGATCCGGTCCCCGGGATGGCCGGAACAATCACCACCTGGCGCACTGACGAGCCCTCCGAGCGCGGCATCGGAGGCGTCGAGCGCATGCGCCTGGTGCGGGACGACATCGATCACCGGGTACAGGAGCTGCTCGCGGAGCTGACGGTCGACGGGTCCGCTCGCTGAACTCCTGGCGGGGCCGGTGGACGGTAACCTCGGGCAGGAGTGAGCGAAGACCCTGGCAGCTACCTGGAACCGGAAGAAGGACCTCTCCATGAGGGCGATTGCCGACCACGACGCCTACATCGCCGCGGCACCCGAACGTTTCCACCCCTCACTGCAGAGGGTGCGGGCGATTCTCGGCCGCACCCTGCCGGATGCAGAGGAGGTGGTGGCCTACGACATGCCGGGATTCCGGATCGGCGGCGCGGTCGTCGCGAGTTATGCGGCATTCAGCAAGCAGTGCGGGCTGTATCTCCAGGCGGGCGCCCTCGCCGAGCATGCCGAGGACATCGCGGCCGCCGGCCTCAAGGCGACCCGGACCGGGATCACCTTCTCCCCGAGCAGACCGATCCCGGACGAGCTCGTGGAACGACTGGCGCTTGCCTCGCGGGAGGCCGCCGTGGTCAGACTGCGCGATCATTCGACCAGGAGGCGGGCGGTGCCGGCAGCATCCCGTCCCGACCTGGCCAGAGGTATGACCGGCGGTGATGCGGGAGCTCGCGCCCCTCACGGCACGAGGAGCGTGCGCAGGTGCTCCGTCGGCCGCGCGAAGGCCGCCGGTGCCGCGTCCAGGTCGACCGGCTCCCCGAGGATCTGCCCCCACGGGAGCGAGCGTCCGGGTGAGGAGGCGAGCAGCGCGACGGCGGCAGCCAGGTGCCGGCTCTCGTAGTTGTGCACGCCGATGACGGTGCGTCGGCCGCGCACCAGCCGTTCCGGATCCATGGGGACGGTCGGGCCCGGGAACACGCTGCCGGCGAGCACGGCCGCTCCGCCGACGTCCAGGGCATCGAGCGCGGTCCTCACGCCGGCCGGCGCCCCGGAGAACTCCAGGGCCAGATCTGTCCCGTCGCGGAGCTCCGCGGCGGCGTCGGACGACGGGAAAGCCGAATCCGCCCCCGCCTGGAGGGCGAGCTCGCGCCGCACGGCCGACGGGTCGATCGCGCGCACCTGGGCAGCGCCGCCTGCCCGGGCTGCGGCGACCGCCAGCAGTCCCAGCATGCCCACCCCATTCACCAGGACGCGGGCACCCGGCAGGGGTGCGGACGCGGCGGCGCAGAGGGCGGCCATCACGGTCGCGCCCGCGCAGGACGCGATTGCGGCGGGCCCGTCGGGCACCGTGTCGGGAACCCGCACCACGCAGTGACCGGCCGGGAGCACCACATGGCTCGCGTAGGAGCCGGACAGCGGCCACGACCCGTCCCACGGCTCATGCCCCGCCTTGCGCAGGGTGCGGCACTTCGCGCCGTGCCCCGCCCGGCAGCGGTCGCACCTGCCGCAGGCCGAGATCACGGACCAGACGATCCGGTCTCCGGGCCGCACCGGCTGCCCCTCGAGGTCGGTCGGCTCGAGCTCGGTGTCCGTTCCGGGACCGGCGGCGGCCATCGGCCCGATCGCGGTCACCTCGCCCACGCCCTCGTGCCCGAGCACACCAGGGCACGGCGCGTCCCGTCGGCCGTCGACGGTATGCCGGTCGGAGCCGCAGATCGCGGCGGTCCGCACCCGCACCAGCAGCTCACCGGAGGCGAGCGAGGGCAACGGCCGGCGCACCAGCTCGAACCTCCCCCCGCCGGTCCACACCAGCGCGCGCACCGACGTCATCGCCGCTCAGACCAGTCCGCCGACATCGGAGCGGGCGGGCAGCTCCGCGACCGAGTCCACCACGAGGTCAGCGCCCGCGGCCTCATGGTCTGCGCGGGAGAGCTTCCCGGTGAGCACGCCGACCGCGAGCACCCCGGCCCGCCGGGCGGACTCGACGTCCACCGCGGTGTCCCCGACGGAGAAGACCTGGCCCGGATCCGTGACGCCGGTGCGCTCCATGACCTGCTGGATCATGAACGGGGCGGGGCGGCCCTCGGGCACCTCGTCGCCGCAGACCACCGCGTCCACCGTCGGGGTGTGGCCCCCGGGCCCCACCGTCCAGCCCATCCGATCGAGGATCAGATCGGCGATGTCCCGGGAGAAGCCGGTGGTCAGACCCACTGCGAGACCCCGTTCGCGCAGCGCGTCCAGCGCGGCCTCGATGCCGGGCAGCGGCACCGGAGGGTTCTCCGTGTAACTGCGCGTGAGCTCGGCGAGAAACCATGCGAAGGCCGCCTCGACCCGCTCGTCGGAGGCGTCGACACCGCCGATCCGGAGCAGGTTCGTGATGGCTGAGCGCTTCTCGGTGCCCATCCACTGCTGGAAGGTGGCGTCGTCGAAGCAGGCGCCCTCCCGCTCGACGGACCCGCGCAGCACGCGATACACCTCGTGGCGGTCGTCGATCGTGGTGCCGGCCATGTCGAACACGGCGAGCCGGTACTGAGGGGTCATGTCATCTCCTGGGTGGGGCGGACGGGGCGGATGCGGGGATCCGACGGGACGAGAGGGGCGGGGAAGAGAGGTTCGGACGAGGGACCGCCGACGCGGGACGGCCGACGGGGTGGGGCGACGAGGCCTGCCGACGGCGGTCGGCCGACGGGGTGGGTCGGCGGGGTCCGGCCGATGACGGTCGGCCGACGGAATGGGCCGACGGCGTCCGGCCGACGGGTCGTGGGCGCTGCGGGCATCGCTCGGGTCAGCGCACCGCGCGGCGCAGCCAGATCGAGAGCGCCTCGACGGCCAGCACCACGGCGACCATCAGCAGCACGATCGCGGTGACCACCTCGAACTGATTGACCCGGGCTGCGTTCAGCAGCAGGAAGCCGACGCCGCCCGCACCCACCACCCCGAGCAGGGTCGCGGAGCGGATGTTGGTGTCCAGCAGGTACAGCAGGTGCGCGACGAATGCCGGGGCCGCCTGGCGCAGGGTCGCGGCGAAGAAGACCTGCGGACCGGTCGCGCCGACGGTGCGCACGGCGTCCTGGACGCGCACGTCGGTCTCCTCGAGGGAATCGGCGATCAGCTTGGACAGCAGACCCACGGCCCCGAGCGCGAGGGCGAGCGTGCCCGCCACCGCGCCCAGGCCCGAGATCACCACGAAGATGATCGCCAGGATCAGCTCGGGGATCCCGCGGATCACCACGATCAGCAGTCGGAACCCGGTGTGCACGGCGCGCTGTGCGACCACGGTGCGGGCCGCGAGGACTCCGATGGGCACGGCGAGGATCGCGCCCAGCAGCGTCGCGGCCAGGGCGATCTGCAGCGTGACCAGCAGATCGGCGAACACGGTGGAGGCGGTGCCGCCGAAACCGGGCGGGAGGAACAGCATGGCCGTCTCCGGGATCGCGAGCAGACCGTCCAGCAGCACGGTGATGCTGATCTGGACCTCCGCCAGCGCCGCGAGAGTCACGACCACCACCGCCAGGCCCCCGAGCAGACGACGGATCCGCGCCAGGGACCACGGCACCTCGATCCGCGCCGCGGCAGACGGTTCCTGGCGTCCCCGGGAGCGGTCCAGAAGTCGGTCGGTCCAGGTGGACGGCGTGCTGCGGCCACCGCTGCGGGGCAGCATCGCCGCACGCACGGCGCCGGAGAGCAGCTCGACCGCGATGCACAGCGCGAGCACCACCAGCGCCAAGGACATGCCGCGCTGGTAGTCCAGGGCGCGCAGGGCGTCGGCGATCTCGAGGCCGATCCCGCCCACGCCCACGTACCCCAGCAGCACCGAGGTGCGCAGGTTGATGTCGAAGCGGTGCAGCGCGGTCGCGACCACCTGCGGCAGCAGCGCCTGCGGGATCGCGGCCCAGATCTGCTGCCGACGGGTCCCGCCGACGACCTCGACCGCCTGTCGGGGAGCGTCGTCGAGCTCCTCGAGCGCATCGGCGTAGAGCTTGCCGATCATGCCCACCGAGTGCAGCCCCATCGCCAGGATGCCGGCCAGCGGGCCCAGCCCGAACAGACGCAGGAACACGATCGCCAGCACCAGATCCGGGACCGCGCGGGCCAGCACGATCACGGTGCGGGCGGTCCCACGGGTGATCCTCCCGCTGGTCGTGGCGCGGGCGGCGGCGAGCGAGACCGGGACCGAGAGCACGACGGCGAGCACGGTGGACAGCACCACGATCGCCAGGGTCTCCAGGATCATCGCGGCCAGCTCGGACGCGGGCGGGAAGTCGAGCGGGACCATCCGGCCGGCGAAGTCCACGGCGTTGCCGAGCGAGCCGAGGATCGTCGGCACGGAGATGCCGAGGTCGAGGGCCGACCAGATGCCGAGGCCGAGCAGGACCGCCATCACCACGGCGGCGCCGAGCGAGCCGGGGGAGGGGCGACCGACGGGGCGGGCCGGCCGCTCGTCCAGGGCGGGAGCGTCGGAGGCGGTGGGCGTCGAGGTGCTCATGCGGGGGCCGCCGAGGAGGCTCCCGCCACCACCGGGGCGGCCGTTGGCCGTCGATCGGCGAGGGGCTCGAGCTCGGAGGCGGCGGGCGTCGCGACCGAGTCGTAGATCCGGGCCGCATCACGCGGGGCGAGGCCCGCGGTCGCGTGGTCGAAGACCACCTGCCCGCTGCGCAGCCCCACCACGCGGTCGGCGACCTCGAGGGCGATCTCGACCTGGTGCAGCGCGGTGACCACGGTCAGGCCGTCCTCGTTGCGCAAGGATCTCAGCAGGTCGATGATCTGGGCCGAGGAGACCGGGTCCAGGGAGGCCACCGGCTCGTCGGCCAGCAGGATCCGCGGATGCTGCTGCAGCGAGCGAGCGATCGCGACCCGCTGCTGCTGGCCCCCGGAGAGGGTGTCGGCCCTCTGGTGGGCGCGATCGGCCAGGCCGACGCGCTCCAGATGCGCCAGCGCTTCGCGGCGCACCGGCTTGGGATACATCAGCAGGCTGAGGCGGGGGCCGCGCAGCGTTCCGAGGGACCCGGTGCACACGTTCTCCAGCACCGACATCGGTCCCACCAGACCGAAGCTCTGGAAGATCATGCCCAGGTCGCGGCGCTTGACCCGCAGCTGGACCGGGGAGAGGTCCGCGAGCGTGTCCCCGAGGACGCGGACGGTGCCGGAGGTCGGCCCCTGCAGTCCGTTGAGGTGGCGCAGCAGCGTCGACTTGCCCGAGCCGGACAGCCCCAGCAGCGCGGTGATCGAGCCGCTCGTGAGGTCGAGGCTGAGGTCGTCGAGCCCCTTGACCCCCTGGCCGAAGTCCTTGGTGACGCGGCGCAGGCTGATGACGGGGTTCTCGGGGCGGGAGGTGGCGGTCATGAGCGGATCCCTTCGTGCGGGGTGCAGGTCGCGCCGGGCGTCGACGAGGCCTCGGAGCAGGTGTCGCGACTCGTGTCAGCTGACGGAGCTGCAGGCGTCGGCCTCGGTGACGGTGCAGAGGCGGCGGATCGGGTCGTAGTCCGCGTCGGAGACGGGGACGTAGCCCCACTCGATCTCCTCGGGCAGTTCGCAGTCCTCCTCGGACTCGCAGATCCCCTCCTCGACCAGGGCGGGCTTGTTGGCCGTGGTCCGGATGGCGTCGCGGATCTTCTCGATGGTCCCGGCGTCGAGCGTCGAGGTGTTCAGGGCGATCGGGTCCTCCGGGATCGGCTCGGACTCCCAGACCGGGGTGAGCGCATCGGGCTCGACCTGACCGGACTCGGTGAGGGTGGTGAGCATCGTGTCGTGGGCGAAGGCCGCGTCGACCTCGCCGCCGGCGAGGGCCAGCAGGGAGGCGTCGTGGCCGCCGGCGAGGACCGCCTCGAGGTCCGCGTCGATGTCGAGGTCCTCGCTCATCAGGCCCTCGAGGGGGACCAGGTAGCCGGAGGTGGAGGCCTTGTCCACGAAGGCGACCTTCTTGCCCGCCAGGTCGGCCAGAGAGGTGATGTCGCTGCCGGCCCGGGTGTAGCACAGCGAGGTGTAGGAGGGGGTCGCTCCCTCCTCGTGCACGGGCGCGGCGATGGCCTCGAGCGCGATGCCGCTGTCCTTGGCGATCACGTAGGAGAAGGGACCGTAGGAGGCGATGTCGACCTTTCCGGCGCGCTGGCCCTCGATGACCGCCGCGTAGTCGGAGGCGTTCTGGAAGGTGACGGGCCTTCCCGTGACCTGCTCGATGAGGGTGACGATGTGGCCGAAGGTCTGCTCGAGCGACTGGGAGCTCTCGGCGGGGACCGCGGCGAACACGATCTCCTGGGAAGCGCTGCCGGAGCTGCACGAGGACAGCGCACCGGTGCCGAGGACGCCGGCGGTGAGGCCGGCGAGGGCGGTGAAGCCCTGACGGCGGGTGAGGCGGGGCGAGGGGTGCGGCATGGCGGGTCCTGTTCTGGAGGGAGAGTTCTGGAGGGAGATCTGCAGGCGGGGGGCGCGGGGTCTGCGGACGATGGGGTCAGGCGGCCAGGGCGGGAGCGTTCTCGAGCACGCGCTCGGCGATCCCGAACCCGAGGGTCATGCCGACGCCGCTGGTGACGACGGCGACGGTGGTGGAGGCATCGGGATGCTCGATCACGAGCGTGGTGCCGGGCGCGTCGCTGTAGCGGCCCAGCCAGCGCTGGAGCACGCGCGGCCGCTCGATGCCGAGCAGCGCGGCGGCCCTGCCGAGCAGCAGCTCGGAGAGCCCTGCGTCGAGGAAAGGGTCGGGGGAGTCGTCGTAGGCGTGCGAGTCGCCCACGAGCAGACCGCCGCCGATCCCCGTGACCATGAGGTTCGCCCGGCACGCGGTCAGCTCGGGCTCGCGCTCGGCCAGTTCCGCGCGCAGGGCTGAGGTGCCGGGCATGGCGGCGAAGCCGTCGTAGCGGGCCAGCGAGGTTCCGGTGAGCACCGCGAGATGGGCGGGCAGGGGCTCCGGCCGCTCGATGAGGGCCATCGCGAGGGTGCACTGGGTGATGCCGTGACGATCGGCGATGGCGGGGACGAGGCCACCGACGCCGGTCCCGGGGCACACCACGACGCGCTCGGCGCGGTGGGTGCCACGGGTGGTCCCGACGACCCCGTCGGCCGTGTGCAGCACCCGCTCGTTCCAGCGGAACCGCACCCCCCGCGCTTCGAGATGCGCAGCCAGATCAGGCACCGCGGTGCGCGGGTCCACGCGCATGTCCAGGGGCAACCGGGCGCCGCCGACGGTCTCGAGCTCGTCGTGGGCGAGGGCGGTGCGGGTCTCGGCGACGGTCAGCATCTGCACCTGCTCGCTGCCGCGATGGGCGGCGAACTCCTCGAGCACCCTCAGCTCCGCGGCGGTGGCGGCGGGGACGACGGTGCCGGCGGTGGGGGCCCACAGGCCGGAGCCGGCCGCCGCGCGCAGCCACCCGGAGCGGGAGGCCATCGCGAGATCCTGGAGCTCGTCGGACTGGCCGGTGAAGCAGGCGTGACCGAAGTTCTGGATGCTGGAGCCGACGGGGCGCGCGGACTCCTCGATCACGGTCACGTCGAGGCCCTGGTCGAGGGCACGATGTGCGGTGGCGAGTCCGAGGATCCCGCTGCCGACGACGATCAGGTCGCATTCGGTGCTCATGTCTCGAGACTGGACTCTCGCCGAGCCCATGTCGAGAGATGTATATACAAGTCGACAACCTGTTGGCCATTTGTCACCGGGAGGTCACCAGCACGTCATCTGGGGAGCTCTCGGCCCGCTCCCGGGCGTTCGGCGTGCATAGGATCAGGGGCGGACCACGGCGAGAGAGGGCGCGGACGGCGACGGAGGGGAGAGGGGAACCGATGGCGGGCAGTGCACGGGGGGAGCGAGGGGCGGCGGCCTCCGACGGCGCGCGGGCCGGGCGCGGGATGACGAGCGAGGGCGGTGCCCGAGGCACGCAGACCTACGCCGGGATCGTCACGTACCTCCGGCGGGAGATCGCCTCGGGACACCTCGGCCCCGGGCAGACCGTGCCGTCCGAGTCCGAGCTGTGCGCCCGCTTCGAGACCTCCCGCGGTCCGGTGCGACAGGCGCTGGGCATCCTGCGCGACGAGGGGCTGATCTCCTCGGGGCGGGGCAGGCGCTCCGTGGTGCTGGAGACGGTGCCGGTCCAGCCCTTCGACGTGGCGCTGTCCTTCACCCAGTGGTGCCGCGAGGTGGGGATGGAGCCCGGCCAGCGCACCGAGTCCATGACGAGATCCTGGGCCACCCGCGCCCAGGCGGACTCCCTCGAGATCGATCCCGGCGACCCGGTCGTCCAGCTGCTGCGCCTGCGCTCCGCCGACGGGGTGCCGATCATGCTCGAGCGCCTGTGCTACCCGTACGAGGTGGGCCGCCACGTGCTCTCCTTCGACCCTGATTCGGGCTCGGTCTACGAGCGACTGATGGCCAGCGGCGTCGACATCCACCATGCGACCCGCATCCTCGACGCCGTCGGCGCGGACGAGGACGACTCCCGGCTGCTCGGCGTGGACCCGGGCGCTCCGCTGATGCGTCTGCGGCGGCGTGCCTTCACCATCGACGGTCGCCCGATCGAGTGGTCCGACGACCGCTACCTGCCTCGCCACGCCCAGTTCGCCTCCACCGCGGTGCGCGGCGCCGCGAACGGTCTGTCGATGCTCAAGGGCCTCTGACCCGGGCCCGGCCCGGGCCCGTCGGCTTCCGCCGGGACCGGTGAGGGTCCGCCGGTCCCCTGCATGCCGAGCTCTGCGCACTGGGTGCCACGGCGGGCGGTGGCCACGAGAGTGCGGATCTCGGGACCGGTGAGGGTCGGAGAGCCGGTGGGGCGGCGGTGGACCGGGACCGGGGAATGGGGCTGGGCGCAGAGGGAATCTCCTCCGAAAGTCGGGTGCGCGGAGGCACGGAATCCGGGAGGATGGAGCGCCATGGTCGTGTCCGGGTGCCGACGGGTGCCGACCTGCCCAGCGATCTGCTCCGCATGTCGATCTGGCCCATTCCACGATCTGCTCCGTCGTGCCGGCACGACCGGGCCGATCCCGCCTTCCTGACTCGCTTCGCGGACAGGATCTGTCCGCCTTCGCCCCTACGGTCGATCCTGCTGCCGACCGCGGTGGCGCCGCCGACCGCGGCTCGGCATCGACCTGTGCCCATCGCATCCTGCTCTGACCGAGGAACACCATGCTCTGGACCGTCATCCGACGCCACGTGCGCCCCTATCTCCCGCACGTGGCCGCCGTGATCGTGCTGCAGCTCGCCACGGTGATGGCGACCTTGTACCTGCCCAGCCTCAACGCGGACATCATCGACCAGGGCGTCGCCACGGGGGACACCGCCTACATCTGGCGGGTCGGCGGAATCATGCTGATCGTCGCGATGGTGCAGGTCATCACGGCGATTGCGGCCGTCTGGTTCGGCGCCCGCGTCTCCATGGGGATGGGCCGGGACGTGCGTCGTTCGATCTACACCCGGGTGGACCGCTTCTCCACCGAGGAGCTGTCCCGCTTCGGCGCCCCCACCTTGATCACGCGCGCCACGAACGACGTCCAGCAGGTCCAGATGCTCGTGCTGATGACGCTGAACTTCATGGTCATGGTGCCGATCATGTCCATCGGCGGCATCGTGATGGCGATCCAGGAGGACCCCGGGCTGTCCTGGCTGGTGTGGGTCTCCGTGCCGATCCTGGTGGTGATCGTCGGCCTGCTCGTCACGCAGCTGATGCCTCTGTTCCAGCGGATGCAGGACAACATCGACTCCATCAACGGCGTGATGCGCGAGCAGATCATGGGCATCCGCGTGGTGCGGGCCTTCGTGCGTGAGAAGCATGAGACAGCCCGCTTCGAGGGCGCCAACGCCACCCTCACCGACACCTCGGTGCGGATCGGCCGGCTGTTCGTGATCATGGGCCCGGCCATCACGATCGTGCTGCACCTGGCCACCGCCTCGGTGCTGTGGTTCGGCGGCCACCGCGTGGACGACGGTCTGGTGCAGGTGGGTGCGCTGACCGCCTTCATGCAGTACCTGCTGCAGATCCTGATGGCCGTCATGATGGGCACCTTCATGTTCATGATGTTCCCGCGCGCGATCATCAGCGCCCGGCGCATCGGCGAGGTGCTCGAGACCGCTCCCACCCTGTCCGAGCCCGCCGATCCCGTCGCGCTCGAGCACACCACCGGCGGGGCGAGCGTGGAGTTCCGCGACGTGACCTTCTCCTATCCCGGTGCCGAGTCCCCGGTGCTGGACGGTGTCTCCTTCACCGCCGAGGCCGGTCGCACCACCGCGATCATCGGTTCCACGGGGTCCGGCAAGACGTCCCTGATCAGCCTGATCCCGCGACTGCACGACGCCACCAGCGGGCAGGTGGAGCTCGACGGGGTGTCGGTCACCGACCTCTCCCGCGCCACGATCTCGGCCACCGTCGGACTCGTGCCGCAGCGGCCCTACCTGTTCTCCGGGACCGTCGGCCACAATCTGCGCTTCGGCGACCCGGCGGCCGACGACGAGCAGCTGTGGCGGGCGCTCGACGTCGCCCAGGCCACCGAGTTCGTCACCGACCGCACCACCGGCGAGGGGGAGAGCCTGCGCACCGGGCTGGAGTCCTCGATATCCCAGGGCGGCACCAATGTCTCCGGTGGCCAGCGCCAGCGGCTGTGCATCGCCCGCACCCTGGTGGCGCGGCCGCGGGTGTTCGTCTTCGACGACTCCTTCTCCGCCCTGGACGTCGCGACCGACGCTGCGGTGCGGGAAGGGCTGGATGCGCACACCGAGGGCGCGACCACGATCATCGTCGCCCAGCGCATCTCCACCATCACCGGCGCCGATCAGATCATCGTGCTCGAGCAGGGCCGGGTCGTCGGCCGCGGCACCCACGAGGAGCTGCTCGAGACCAGCCAGACCTACCGGGAGATCGTCGACTCCCAGATCACCGTGGAGGAGCCGGCATGAGCCGCGCGAAGAAGGACCGGACCGCCCAGGGCGACTCCGCGAAGAGCCCGTCGGCCCCGGCCGGGCGCGCCACCGCTGACCTCACCGAGGCGGAGATCCTGGAGATGCAGGATTCCATGAGCGGCGAATGGGGCGAGTCCGCGCCCCGCAAGGCGAAGGCCTTCTGGCCCTCCGCCATCCGCTTGGCCGGCACCTTCGGCGACCACAAGCTGGGGCTGGCCGTGGTGCTGGCCTTCGGGATCGTCTCCACGGCCCTGACCGTGTGGGCTCCCGCGATCCTCGGCGACGCGATGGACGTCATCTACGACGGGGTCCGCTCCGGTACCGGCGTCGACTTCCCGGCGCTGGGCCGGCTGCTGCTGATCGTGCTGGGGATGTACGTGGTCGCCTCCCTGTTCGACTGGCTGCAGGGGCGCCTGCTGAACGACGTGGTCATGCGCATCGTGTACGTGCTGCGCGAGAAGATCGAGGCCAAGGTCAACCGCCTGCCGCTGAGCTACTTCGATACCCGCCAGCGCGGCGACCTGCTCTCGCGCACCACCAACGACGTCGACAACGTCCAGACGGCCCTCCAGCAGGCCTTCGCCTCGCTCGTGTACGCGGTGCTGACCATCGTGGGCATCACCGCGATGATGTTCTGGCTGTCCTGGCAGCTGGCGCTCATCGCCCTGATCGCGCTGCCGATCTCCGCGGTGGTCATCGGGATCGTCGGCTCGAAGTCGCAGAAGCTGTTCACCGCCCAGTGGCGCAACACCGGCCGGCTGAACGGCCACGTCGAGGAGTCCTTCACCGGACACGACCTGGTCACCGTCTTCGACCGCCAGGACACGATGCGCGAGACCTTCGATACGCGCAACGAGGAGCTGTTCGACGCCTCGTTCAAGGCCCAGTTCTACTCCGGCATGATCATGCCGATCATGCAGTGGGTGACCTACCTCGGCTATGTCGGCATCGCCGTGGTCGGGGGCCTGCGGATCGCCGGCGGCCAGATGTCGCTGGGCCAGGTCGTCGCCTTCATCCAGTACTCGCGCGAGTTCAACGCCCCGCTGGGCGAGGTGGCCGGGATGGCGAACATGCTGATCTCCGGCGTCGCCTCCGCCGAGCGGATCTTCGAGCTGTTGGACGCCGAGGAGCAGGAGGCCGACGGCGAGATCACCGTGGCCTCCTCCGGGCCCGACGGGGAGAGCGTGGAGCGCCGGATCGAGCGTGCCGAGCTCACCGGCCCCACCCGCGGCCGCATCGAGTTCGATCACGTCGCCTTCTCCTACACCCCGGACAAGCCGCTGATCACCGACCTCTCGCTCGTCGCGGAGCCCGGGCAGACCATCGCGATCGTCGGCCCCACCGGCGCCGGCAAGACCACCCTGGTCAACCTGATCATGCGCTTCTACGAGATCGACGCCGGCCAGATCCGTCTGGACGGCGTGGACATCCGTGCGCTGGATCGCGGCGCGGTGCGCAGCCAGATCGGCATGGTGCTGCAGGACGCGGTGCTGTTCGGCGGGACCATCATGGAGAACATCCGCTACGGCCGGCTCGAGGCCGGCGATGACGAGGTGATCGCCGCGGCCAGGGCCACCTTCGTGGACCGTTTCGTGCGCACCCTGCCCGAGGGGTACGACACCGTGATCGAGGACGAGGGCGCGAACATCTCCGCCGGGGAGCGCCAGCTGGTCACCATCGCCCGCGCCTTCCTGGCCGACCCGGCGCTGCTGATCCTCGACGAGGCCACTTCTTCGGTGGACACCCGCACCGAGGTCCTCGTCCAGGAGGCGATGGCGGCGCTGCGCACCGACCGCACCAGCTTCGTCATCGCCCATCGCCTGTCCACCATCCGCGACGCCGACGTGATCTTGGTGATGGAGCACGGCGACATCGTCGAGCAGGGCGACCACGACGCGCTGCTGGACGCCGAGGGCGCCTACCACCGCCTCTACTGGTCGCAGTTCGCCTCCGGCGTCGACCCCGACGACGAGGAGGCCGTGCTCGAGGGGTCGGCCGCCGTCACCGGGGAGATGGCCGCGGTGACCGGCGACGTGACTGTCGTGACGGGGGAGGCGGCTGCGGTGGCTGTCGTGACGGGGGAGGCGGCTGCGGCGACCGGCGAGCCGACGGCGGCGACCGGCGAGCCGACGGCGGCGGAGAGAGGAACGCCCCCGACCGGAGGCTGACGGACCCGACCGGCCTCTGCTGCTCGCTCCGCCGGCCCCCGACCGGCCGTGGCCCGCCCACCCGGCCTCTGCCGACCCGGACCACCCGGCCCAGACCACCCGGCCCGCCGGCCGAGTTCTGCGTAGGTGGTGCCACAGGGCCGGGTGGCACCGAGAACGCAGATGTCGGAGAGCGGTGCCGGTGGGGGCCGGCCTCTGCTGCTCGCTCCGCCGGCCGAGTTCTGCGTAGGTGGTGCCACAGGGCCGGGTGGCACCGAGAATGCAGATGTCGGAGCGTGTGTGCCGGGTGATGGGGCCCTGGCGCAGGGCGGGGATGCGTTCGGGGGATACCTGGGATGCGCCGCCGGCACCTGCCGCGTAGCGTCGGGCCATGGACATCACCATCGTCGGCGGCGGCATCGCCGGCCTCGCCGTCGCTCACGAACTCGCCCCCGACCACGACGTCACCGTGCTCGAGTCCTCCCCGGGCCCGCGCGGCGGCGGCTACATGATCGATTTCTTCGGACCTGGCTTCGTCGCCGCGGAACGGATGGGCGTGATCGACGAGCTGCGGTCCCGCGGCCACGTGTTCGACGGCGTGCGTTACGGACTGCCCGACGGCAGCCGGAGCGGGACGCTCGATGTCGCACCGCTGGTCGAGGCCGCCGGCGGGCGCTACTTCTCGATCCTGCGCCCCGAGGTCGAGCTCGGCCTGCTCGCCCAGCTGCCGTCGACCGTGGACCTCCGTTACGACGCACGTGTCGTGGGATTGCGGGACGTCGGTCCCGAGCGGGCCGCGGTCACGACCGCCGATGGCGACGTCATCGAGTCCGACCTGGTGATCGCCTGCGACGGCGTGCGGTCCCCGATCCGCGAGCACGTCGCCCCCGGTCATGGCGAGATCCTGCCGATGGGGTATCGCGCGGCGAGCTATCTCTTCGAGGATCCGCAGCTGGCGAGCGATCTGGGGGAGCGGATGCTCATGACGGACACGATCCAGCGTGTGGGCTGGTTGTACGCGGCCGACGAGGCGCGGGTCGGGGTGATGCTGTCCGAACGTGTGGACCGTGCCGACACGGACAGGCCCGTTCCGGTTCCGACGCGGTTGCGGCGGGAGTTCGCGGGCCTGCATCCCCAGATCGACCAGGCGCTCACACGGGCCCCGGATTCCTTCTACGACGACCTCGTCGCCCAGAGCTATGCACCCCGCTGGAGCCGGGGCCGTGTGGTGCTGGCCGGGGATGCCGCCCACGCCCCGTCACTGCTCGCCGGGCAGGGCACCTCCCTGGCGATCGCCGGCGCCGAGGCCCTGGCCAGGGGACTGAGGGCCGCTGGTCCGCATGTCGAGGTGGGTCTTGCCGAGTACGAGCGCAGCTGGCGGCCGACCGCGGAGAAGGTGCGTCGCTCCGGCCGGCTCAGCGCCTCCGCCTTCATCCCCGCCACGACCCTCCAGCTGCGACTCCAACAGCTGGGACGCCGCGCGATCGGCCTGCCCGGTGTGAGCCACCTGGTCACGCGCCAGTTCATCGCAGCCTGAGGCGCGGCGCCGAGGCAGCCTGAGGCACGGCGCCAATGCGCTGTGCTGCCCGGCGCAGGGCCGACGGCCCCGATGCTCACCGGCGCAGGGCCGACGAGCCCGATGCTCACCAGCGCAGGGCCGACGAACCTTATGGTCACCGGCGCAGGGCCGACCCCACCAGCGCAGAGCCGCCGTGCGCGCTCACAGATGCAACGTGCCTCCGTGTCGACGGAACGCCCCGGGTGGCTGGCCGTAGTGGCGCCGGAACGCGGTGATGAACGCCCGCGCTTCGGGGTAGCCGCAGGCCCGGGCCGCCTGCGCGATCGGCTCGTCGGACTCCAGCAGCAGCTGCGCACCGCGCTCCAACCGGAGCCGTCGCAGCATCTCCATCAGGGAGGATCCCGTCTCTCGGGAGAACAGCCGTGCCGCATGACGGGACGAGAGGTGCACGTGAGCGGCGACGTCGCGCACGTGGATCGTGCGGGTGAGGTTGTCGGACAGGTAGCGCTCCATGGCCGCGACCGCTGAGGTGGTGCGTGCCGTCGGATCGAGCGTGACCGTCAGATCCTCGGCGGTGGCGAAGGCACGGGCGGTCTCGATGACGAGGGCGGCGCCGAGCGACCTGACCTGCCCGGAGACCCCGGAACGAGGTGCGGCGGCCTCCGCGGCGAGGGCGCAGATCAGCATCGGCAGGGAGCCGAGCGCGGGGGAGACCAGCGGACGGTCGGCGCGGACCAGGCCGTTCCACCAGCCGGGCAGGGAGGAGGGCGTCGCGTCGGTCGGCTGCAGGGTGAAGCCCCAGAACGCGATCCCGAGTCCCTCCGCGGGGTCGGCGATGATCTCGTGCACCTCGCCCGGGCGCGCGATGAACACGTCACCGGTCTGCACCCGGTGCTCCGCCTCTTCGACGGTGAAGGTGCCCGACCCGGAATAAGCCAGGCACACCTCGTAGAACGAGTGCGTATGGGCGTGATTGCGCCAGATGGACGGCTCGTAGAAGCCCCAACTGAGGTAGTCGACCGTGAACTCGTCGACCTCGCCGGTCACGAGCAGACCGGCGAGGTCGACGAAGGCGGTCGCTCCTGCGACCTGGTCGAGGCTCACCCCAGCATCATGCCTGGCCCGCACGCCCGGTGGGGTCGCTGCCGGCGAGGATGAGGCCCTGGCCGAGGGAGTGGTTGTGCTGGTCGGTCAGCGGCGGATCGGCCGGGTCGCGGAACTGGACCAGCCAGGTGGTGCGTGCCTCGTCGCTGACGTTGACGCCGGAGCTGTGCACCGTGAAGTAGGTGAAGAACAGCACGTCCCCCGCCTCGGCCTCCATCGGGACGAGCTGGTCGGTGGGGAAGTCGGGCAGGTGGAAGCTGCCCTGCGGATCGTGCTCACGCGGTCCTTCCTGGTGGCTGCCCGGGGCGACGCGCACGCAACCCTTGGCGTCCGGGGCGTCATCGAAGTGGAAGATCGCCGCAGCCACCTTGTGATGCGTGTGCGGGAAGAAGGGGTGGTCCTGGTGGGGTGGGAACGGGGAGCCGTTCTCCGGCGGCTTGATGAACATCTTGGTGTGGTGCAGCTGCACGTTCGGGGTGCGCAGAACGGCCGCCGCGACCGACGTGAAGCGCGGGTCGGTGAGCAGGCGGGTGTACGCCGCGTCGTAGAACTGGGCGTCGTGCAGATGCTGGAGGCTGGTCTTCCGTCCCATGGCGACGTCGGAGGCGGCGTCCCAGGTGGGGTCGTCGCCACGGTCCAGGGAGGCGATCAGCTCGTGGCTGCGAGTGCGGTACTCGGCCGCCTCCTCTTTGCTGAGCAGGCCTTTGACCAGGACATAACCCTGCTCGTCGTAGGTGTCGGCCAGGGCATCGAGGTTCGCGGGAGCAGTGGGGAGAGTGGTCATCATCGACTCTTCCTGTGGGGGTGGGGCGTTCAACGGGTCGTGCTCCTCGAGCCTACGAAGGGTGCGGCGGGCCGACCAGGCCGCACCCGGACGCGGATGTTCGCAGGGCGGACATCGACGGCGGAGTCGAGTGCTCAGCCTCGGGGCACGTAGTGCGAGATCGAGACCCCGGAATCGAAGTCCTGCGCGCTGACCCGATCGAACCTCACCGGGTCGTACGCGCCCGGCGCGAACAGCCCGATGCCGTGGCCGAACAGCAGCGGCTGGCGCTTGAGCACGAGCCGGTCGATCTCCCCGCGCAGCTGAGCGGCGAGGTGCGCGCCGCCGCACAGCCAGATGTCGCCCCCGTCCCGACCCTTCATCTCCCGCACCACCTCGACGGGGTCCGCATCGGTGACGGTGAGGTTCTCCGCGGGGTCGAGGTCGCGATGGGTGAACACGACCTGCTCGAGGTGACGGTAGGGACTGGGCGTGTCCGGCAGGCCGATGGAGTGGGTTCTCGCGCCCATCACCACGGAGTCGAAGCGGCCGCCGCTCTGGTCGATGCCGAGGCGGTCGGCGATATCGGTGGGGATGGCATCGGGGAAATCCTCGGTGATGCCGGCCATGTGGTCACCCTCGACGAGGAAGGCGTCGAACTGGTCCTGGGGTCCGGCGATGTAGCCGTCCAGGCTCACGGCCACGTAGTACACGAGCTCGCGCATGATCTCTCCTCGATCCGTCCGGATATGGCGGGCCTCGGACGGCAGACGGAGCCGCCCTGACCCACTATGCGGGAGACGGATGCTCCTGCGCGACACCCGGGGCAGGTCCGCCGTCCTGCCCGTCGCGGCCCCGGCCGTGACGCCGCCGCGCCGTCGGTCGGCGTCCGGGACACCGAGGTCTTCTCAGACCCGCACGGCGCCGAGCTTCTCGGGATTGCGGATCATGTCGATGCGGGTCACCACCGTCTGGGCGTCTGCTGTCTCGCCCTCGACCCAGACCACGCAGTCCACCCGTGGCCCGTCGTGTCCGACCAGCGCCGGCCGCCCGTTGACCTCGGCGACCTGCCACGACAGGATCGCGACCTCGGGCTTGGCCAGCACCCCGGCGGCGAACCGCAGCACGTGGTCCGTGCCGCGGACGGGTCGGCGGGCGGCCTTGGCGTGCCCGCCGCCGTCGGTGGTCAGGACGACACCGGGGGATAGCACCGAGACCATGTCCTCGAGCGCCGCCGTGCCGCGCACCGCCTCCAGGAATGCCTCGGTCAGGGCGCGATGGGCGCTCTCGTCGACCGGATGACGCGGAGTGCGCTCGCGGACGTGCGCACGCGCGCGGCTGACCAGCTGCCGCACGGAGGCCTCGGAGCGCTCGAGGGTCTCGGCGATCTCGGAGTACGGGGCGGCGAACACCTCATGGAGCACGAAGGCCGCACGTTCGAGCGGGGAGAGCGATTCGAGCACGACCAGCAGGGCCAAGGACACGTCATCGGCGATCTCCGCGGCACGCCCCGGATCCGCCGCGGCATCCGTCGAGACCGGCTCGGGCAGCCACGGGCCGATGTACTCCTCCCGCAGCCGGCTGCGCGTGCGCACCGTGTTCAGCGCTGTGCGGGTGACGGCCGTGAGCAGGAACGCGCGGGGCTCGCGCACGGACGCCAGGTCCACGTCCTGCCAGCGCAGCCAGGTCTCCTGGACGGCGTCCTCGCTGTCCTGGACCGTGCCCAGCACCCGGTACGCGGCCCCGAGGAGGGCCCTGCGGTGGGATGCGAATGCTGCCTCGTGGGTCGTGGTCATGGGGCTCCTGGGGGTCGGTGCTCCGTGCTCGAGGGTACCCCGCAGTCGTCCGCGAACCCCTGGCTGGTCAGGCCCAGTCCCGCGTTCGTGCGCGAGCGGTAGTTCTCCAACGAGACCAGCGCGGCCAGCTCGACCATCTGCCCGTCGCTGAGATCCGCGCGGAGCGCGGCCACCATCTCGTCGGTCACGGCCGACGGGGTCGCCGTGGCGGCCACCGCGTACTCCAGCACAGCCCGCTCCAGCGGGGAGTAGGCCGAACTGGTGCGCCACGCCCCGATGTCGCGGAGCTTGCGCGGGTCCACGCCGCGGTGGTGGTACTCCCAGTACCCGAAGTCCATGCACCAGGAGCAGCCGATCTCGCGGGCCGGGGCCATCACGGCCAGCGCCCGGAGCGTGGGTGGGAGCTTCTTCCAGAACGAGGCGGTCGCCTCGAGAACCAGCATCGAGGCGAGCGCCGGGCGGTGATGGAACGAGGCCTCCAGCGGATCCAGAACCTTCCCGTAGACGCGACGGACCACCCAGCGCGCGACCTTCTCGAACCGTCCGTCGCGGTCCAGGGGCACCCGCGGCGCCGGGCGCGAGGGGCTCAGGCTGTGCAATGGCGTGATGGCGGACATGGCTTCCCCTTCTCTCCGCGGACCCGTCGGCAGGGCCCGTCAGGAAGAGGACACCGGCCGGCGGCACGGTGTGACATCGCGGTCCGCGCACGTCGGCAGCTCGTCCTCCGGGGGCGGCCGACATCGCAGCATCGCAGGGCCGGGCCCGCGCCCCGGCGGCTCAGGCCCCCGCCCCGGCGCTCGCCGATTGCTCGCCGGGCAGGCGGGTGTCCAGCCGCTGGCGCGCCGCCTTTCCCCGGGCGGTCAGCGGCACGGTGCCGACGGCCTTCGCCAGGCCCACCGTCGCCCCGTTGCCGTAGAGCGTCTCGATGCCGGAGGAGGGGACGTCGTAGGTCTCGTGCCAGATCCCGACCGCGCCCGGATGCTTCCGCGCGAGCCGGTTGAACGTCTGCCAGGCGGGCAGGTGCGCCTTCTCGCTCATCCGGGCGTAGGCGTACAGGTGCTCCACGCTCTTCCAGTACTGCACGACCCAGGGTCCGGTGCCGCCGAACATCGAGTGCGCGTCGAGGAAACCGAGGTCCTCGCCCTCGCCGCGCTCGTGCGCCGCCTTGGCTCGAGAGAGCTCGGCCAGCATGCGCGGCATCGCGGCGAAGACGGGACCCCACAGGTCGGGACGGAGCGGCCGGTGGACCGTCATGCCGATGTGGAAGACGACGATGCCGTCGACCGGAGCGTGGGTGAGGCTGGGCGGGCGGGTCGTCGCGCGCCGCGACCTCCGGGGATGCGGGGTCGATGCGGGGTGCGGGTGGGAGCCCATGACTGGTCCTCCTCGACTAGAAAGTGCTACTTTCTAAGAGTGTGCTCACGGAGGTCCGCTGTCAAGGGCTATCCGGTGGGCCGGGGATGACGGCGAGAAGGTTCCGCGCAGCGGGAGAGGACGGCATGAGGATCTCGGAGCTGTCGGCGACGACCGACGTGCCGATCGGCACCATCAAGTACTACCTGCGCGAAGGCCTGCTGCCCGCGGGGCGCCGCAGCTCGCGCACCACCGCCGACTACGACGACGGGCATGCGGAGCGTCTGCGCCTGATCCGGGCGCTGGTGCAGACCGGCGGGCTGGGCATCGCCGCCGTCCGCCGGGTGCTCGCGGTGATCGATGACCCAGACCCCCAGCGGCTCGACGTGCTCTCCACGGCGCAGGACGCCCTGACGGGCGGCGGCGGGGAGGGCGCCGAGGCGCGGCCCGTCGACCCTGTGCACGCCTGGGTCGCCGCACGTGGCTGGCCGACGGGACCAGGAGACCCGGTCCTCGAGCAGCTGGGGAACGCGTGGGCGGCGTGCGAGGCGGCGGGGATCCATGTCGACGAGGCGATGATGGGCGATTACGCCGACGCGGTGGAGCAGGTGGCCCGGGTGGATGTCGCGGCGGTGCCCCAGGGGGCCGGCGACGCGGTGCGCCGCGTCGTCATCGGCACGATCATGATGGAGCCGGTGCTGTCCGCGCTGCGCCTGCTCGCCCAGCGGCACGTGTCCGTGCGGCAGGCCGGGAAACCCGACGACGACTGAATCGGAGACGCCGAGCCGGGCCCCGGGCCGGCGCCGCACCGCCCCGCCTGCGCCGCACCGCCCCGCCTGCGCCGCACCGCCCTGCCTGCGCCGCACCGCCCTGCCTGCGCCGCGCCGAACTCCCGCCTGCCCCGCGCCGAACCCCTGCTCGTGCCGTGTCGTCGGCACCGCCCCGCGGGTGCCGGGGCGGCGAGATCGTCAGTCCATGAGCAGTCGCGACCTGGTCAGGAACCTCTTGCCGTCGGGCGATTCGAGGCTGAAGCCGCCGCCGCGCCCGTCGACCAGATCGATCGTCAGGTGCGTGTGACGCCAATAGGTGAACTGCTCCCGGCTCATCCAGAAGTCCAGCGGCGAGGTGGCGCCATCCGGCAGCGGCACCTCGACGTGGCCCATGCGCACGTCGGCGTCCCCGGTGATGAGGTCGCCCTCGGGATAGCACATGGGGGAGGAGCCGTCGCAGCAGCCGCCGGACTGGTGGAACATCAGCGGACCGGTGCGGTCGATGAGTCTCTGCAGCTGGGTGACGGCGGCCGGGGTGAAGGCGACGCGCGAGAAGTCCTCGCCCTCGATCGTGGGATCCGCCTCGAGCACGTCATCGGCCGCGGTCGGCTCCGGCAGGTCGGGGGCGGGCGGCTGGCCCGGCTGCGGAGCGGGCCCGTCGGCGGCAGAAGGAGAGCTCCCGGCCGAGAGCTGAGCGTCGTACAGCCGGCCCGCGGTGCGCGGCGGCGCCCCGGGCGGAGGCTCGTCCGGAGGCGGCTGCTCGGGCTCGGGTTCGGGCTCCGGCGGGGCGGGTTCGGGCTGCGGAGGCTGCCCCGGGATCGGGACCGGCTCGGGCGGTCGACCGGGCATCGGTCCCGGCGGACCCGTGGGCGGCGGGCCCGGGGGATCGGTCGGTGGCGCCGTGGGCGGCTCGGCGGGCGGCCGCCCCGGCGGGGACATGGGTGGCTCGCTGGGCGGCGGGATCGTCGCGTCGTCAGGGGTGGAGGGATCGGTCATGGTCGTTCCTTCCGTGAGCGGCCGATGGGAAAAGTGAGGTGTGGCCGGACGGGCGGGCCGCGGAGTCGGGACCCCGATGCCCGCCCGTCGGGCGGTCGTGGGGCCGGAACCTCGCGACCAGCCCGTCAGCCGTATCGATCAGAAGAAGCCGAGCTTCTTCTCCGAGTAGCTGACCAGCATGTTCTTCGTCTGCTGGTAGTGGTCGAGCATCATCAGGTGGTTCTCCCGTCCGATGCCCGAGGACTTGTACCCGCCGAACGCGGCGTGCGCCGGGTAGGAGTGGTAGTTGTTCACCCAGACGCGACCGGCCTGGATGGCGCGGCCGGCCCGGTAGATGGTGTTCTGCTGACGGCTCCACACGCCCGCCCCGAGCCCGTAGAGGGTGTCGTTCGCGATCGAGATGGCGTCGTCGTACCCGTCGAAGCGGGTCAGCGCGAGCACCGGACCGAAGATCTCCTCCTGGAAGATCCGCATCGAGTTGTCGCCCTCGAAGATCGTGGGGGTGACGTAGTAGCCGCCGGAGAGATCCCCGCCCAGGTCGGCGCGCTCGCCGCCGGTGAGCAGCTTCGCGCCCTCCTGTCTGCCGATGTCGAGATAGGACAGGATCTTCTCGAGCTGGTCGTTGCTGGCCTGCGCCCCGATCATGGTGTCCGTGTCCAGCGGATCTCCCTGCTTCGTGGCCTCCACGCGGGCGATCCCGTCCGCCACGAACGAGTCGTAGATCGAGGCCTGCACCAGCGCCCTGGAGGGACACGTGCACACCTCGCCCTGGTTCAGCGAGAACATCGCGAAACCCTCGAGCGCCTTGTCGTAGTAGTCGTCCTTCGCCGAGGCGACGTCCTCGAAGAACAGGTTCGGGCTCTTGCCGCCCAGCTCCAGGGTCACCGGGATCAGGTTCTGCGAGGCGTACTGCATGATCAGCCGTCCGGTGGTGGTCTCGCCGGTGAAGGCGATCTTCTTGACCCGCTTGTTCGAGGCCAGCGGTCTGCCGGCCTCCGCCCCGAAGCCGTTGACGATGTTCAGCACGCCGTCCGGCAGCAGATCCCCGATGAGCTCGGCGAGCACCAGGATCGAGGCCGGGGTCTGTTCGGCGGGCTTGAGCACCACGGCGTTGCCCGCCGCCAGTGCCGGGGCGAGCTTCCAGGTGGCCATGAGGATCGGGAAGTTCCACGGGATGATCTGGCCGACCACGCCGAGCGGTTCGTGGAAGTGGTAGGCGACGGTGTCCTCGTCGATCTGCGAGAGCGCGCCCTCCTGCGCCCGGATCGCCCCGGCGAAGTAGCGGAAGTGGTCCACCACCAGCGGCAGGTCCGCGTTCAGGCATTCGCGGACGGGCTTGCCGTTGTCCCAGGTCTCGGCCACCGCCAGCATCTCGAGGTTCTCCTCGATGCGGTCGGCGATCCGGTTCAGGATCACGGCCCGCTCGGCGACGGCGGTCGTCCCCCAGGCGGGTGCGGCGGCATGGGCGGCGTCCAGGGCCAGTTCGACGTCCTCCGCGGTGGAGCGGGCCACCTCGGTGAAGATCCGGCCGGTCACGGGGGTGGGATTCTCGAAGTACTCGCCCTTGACAGGCGGGACCCAACCGCCGCCGATGTAGTTCTCGTAGCGGGGCTTGAAGGAGACCTTCGCGCCGTCGGTCCCCGGTCGTGCGTAGATGCTCATGTGCTCTCCTCGGTGCTCGTCGTCGAGTCGGGAGCGCGGGCCCCGGCCACCGCTCGGGTCGGGGTGCGCCGCGCTATGACGTGGATCACCAGGATAGGCCCTTCGGTCGGGGCCGTAGGGGCGTGATCCCGGGGTCGCGGTCGTCGGGCCGCCGCTCGCCGTCATAGGGTTGCCGGTATGGAACATCGTCACCTCGGCCGCAGCGGCCTGAAGATCAGCGAGCTCATCTACGGCAACTGGCTCACCCATGCCTCCCAGGTGGAGGACGAGCGGGCCCGCGCCTGCGTGCGTGCGGCGCTCGACGCCGGCATCTCCACGTTCGACACCGCCGACACCTACGCCAACACCGCCGCCGAGGTCGTCCTCGGTGAGGCCCTGAAGGGAGAGCGGCGAGAGTCGCTGGAGATCTTCACCAAGGTCTACTTCCCCACCGGCCCCCGGGGCCATAACGACACCGGTCTGTCCCGCAAGCACATCCGTGAGTCGATCGACGCCTCGCTGACCCGGCTGCAGACCGACTACGTCGACCTCTACCAGGCCCACCGCTACGACTATGCGACCCCGCTCGAGGAGACGATGCAGGCGTTCGCCGACGTCGTCCACTCCGGCAAGGCCCTGTACATCGGCGTCTCCGAGTGGAACGCGGACCAGATCCGCGCCGGCCATCAGCTGGCCCGTGAGCTCGGCATCCAGCTGGTCTCCAACCAGCCGCAGTACTCGATGCTGTGGCGCGTGATCGAGGAGCGTGTGGTCCCCACCTCGCGTGAGCTCGGCGTCTCCCAGGTGGTGTGGTCCCCGGTCGCCCAGGGAATCCTCACCGGCAAGTACACGCCGGGCACCCCGGCGCCGGAGGGCTCGCGCGCCCGGGACGAGAAGGGCGGCGCCGACATGATCAAGCGCTTCCTGGACGATCCGGTGCTCGAGGCGGTGCAGGGCCTGCAGCCGATCGCCGAGGATCTCGGGCTGTCCATGGCGCAGCTCGCCGTTGCCTGGGTGCTGAGCAACGACAACGTGGCCGGCGCGATCATCGGCGCGTCCCGCCCCGAGCAGATCAGCGAGAACGTGAAGGCCACGGGCGTCACGCTCGACGGCGACGTGATGGCCCGCATCGACGAGGTGCTCGGCGACATCCCCGAGACGGACCCCGCGAAGACCGTCTCCCCGGCGCAGCGCCTGGCCTGACGGGCGCGGCGGTCGCCGGCCCTGCTCGCGGCCGGCCCCGCTCGCTGCCGGCCCTGCCCAGCACCTGCACCGACAAGCACCGACAAGCACGGCGCCCGGTGTCCCGCGGAAGAACTCCACGCGACACCGGGCGCCGTGCTGTGCGGTCGGGATCCGGCCCGCCGTCCGGGGGCGATCGCCCCCGGAGGGCTCAGAGGGTCACTTCGCGGCGCCCTCGTCCTCCAGCTCGCCGCCGGAGCGGCCCTGGAGCGTGTGGCCGTCGGCCCGCATCTCCCAGAACTCGGCGTTGTTGATGCCGAGCTCCCGCGGGTCGAACTGCGGGTCCAGGCCCTGCTTCTTCTGCTGACGGTAGTCCTTCAGCGCCTTCAGGGCGGGGACCTGCAGGAACAGGATGCCGACCACGTTCAGCCAGGCCATCGAGCCCACGCCGATGTCACCGAGCCCCCAGGCGGCGCCCGCGGTGGTCACCGCGCCGTAGAACACGGAGATCAGCACCAGAGCCTGCAGCACCCGCTGCAGGACCCGCGCCAGCGGCCGGTTCTTCATCTTGCGGGTGAGGTAGGTCAGGTTGACCTCGGCCATGTAGTAGTACGCCACGATCGTGGTGAACACGAAGAACGCCAGTGTGATGGCGATGAACGTCGGTCCCAATCCCGGGAAGGCCGCGTCCAGGCCCTGCTGGACGTAGCCGGGTCCGGGCTCGACCTGCAGGCTGAGGTCGCCGATGCCGCTGCCGACGACGTCGCCGTCGCCGACGGCGTCCGCCCCCGGGTAGTTCTCGTTGGTGTACGTGTTGAACATCCCGGTGGAGATGATGATGAACGCGGTCGCGGTGCACACCAGCAGGGTGTCGACGTAGACCGAGAACGACTGAGCGAAGCCCTGCTTGGCCGGGTGGGAGACCTCGGCGGCCGCGGCCGCGTGCGGTCCGGTGCCCTGACCGGCCTCGTTGGAGTAGATGCCGCGCTGGACGCCCCACTTGATCGCGAGGCCGATGATCGCGCCGAAGACCGGCTGGACGCCGAAGGCGCTGCCGAAGATCAGTCCGAAGACGCGCGGGATCTCCTCGAAGTTCATGAAGAACACGATGATCGCGACGAGGACGAACGCGATCGCCATCACCGGCACCGCGAGCACGGCGAAGTGGGCGATGCGCTTGACGCCGCCGATGATGATGAAGCCCAGCAGGATCACCAGGGCGATGGCGGTGACCCACGTGGGGATGCCCCAGGCGTTGTCGATCGCCGAGGCCATGCCGTTGGCCTGCACGCCGGGCAGGAAGAAGCTCATGGCCAGGATCGTGACGATCGAGAAGAGGATCGCGTAGAACAGCGACAGGCGGGGAGCTTTGTGCTTGTAGGCGCGCTCGAAGTAGAACGCCGGGCCGCCGCGGTACTCGCCGGTGTCCGGGTCCTTCTCCTTGTAGATCTGGCCGAGGGTGCACTCGATGAACGAGGTGGAGGCGCCGAGGAAGCCGGAGACCCACATCCAGAACACGGCACCGGGGCCGCCGAAGGCGATCGCGGTGGCGACGCCGCCGATGTTGCCCATGCCGACGCGACCGGCCAGCGACATCATCAGCGACTGGAAGGAGGAGGTGCCGTCGGGGGAGACCTCGCCCTTCTTGAGCTGGTCGATCATGTCGGGGAGGTTGCGGATCTGGAGCAGTCCGGTGCGGATGGTGAAGTACAGGCCGACGAACAGAAGGCCGGCGATGAGAGGAATGGACCAGATCAGTCCATTGGCCCCCTCGATGAGTCCTGCGATCATGAGAGCTCCTGGGTGGGGAAACGTGACGCACGCATACCGGTGGTGACCGGGCATCCGTGCCCGCGAACCGCTCACGTGGCGTCCTTGCCAGCGGGCGGCATGTGAAGGCGGTCACGGGTACGCGCTGACGGCACTGTAATCGGTCAGAGAGCGTGATGCACACCCTGAAGCTCTCGTGACGTACTTGTGACGTCCCCGGGAGCTCTCGCCGGCGTCGGGATCGGCCGCGTCCGTTTCGCCGGACCGGACGCCGAGACCCGGCGGCCGACCGCCCGTGGCACCACCGGGCGGCACCGTCGTCGTGACGTGCGTCCTCCCGGTTGGAACCGAGGTGCTCCCGCCTCTACACTGGGGGAGACCCCTCGTGCGGTGTCATCTTGCTGAACTCCCCCAGGGCTTGACGGCAGCAAGGGCAGGTGAGCTCTGGCAGGTGCACGAGGGGTCGCTTCATGCCCGGGGGTTTTCCCCACCCCTTCGCGGCGGACATCCCCGTTCCCGTCCCCTGTGGTCGTTCCTACGGTGGATGGCGAGGCGGAGCAGCACTCGGCGCTCCCCGACGGATCCCAGGAGCGCCCGATGTCGCCGTCCCTCGCCCCGCACTCCTCGCCCTGCGCGCCGGACGGACCCGATCCGGCCGCGACCGCGCACGAGGTCGACGCCCCGCCGGCCCCACGGGCCCCGTCCGCCGAGGCCGGCCCGTCGCGCCCGGCGATCGCGCCGGACCGGCGCCGGGTGGCGGCGTTCCTGGTCCTGGCGATCGCTGCCACCGCCGCTCTGTCGGCACCCTTCGCTCTCGGAGCGCTGCCTCCCTCGGCCGTCGGCGTCGTGGTGCCCCTCGCGCAGCTGTCCCCGCTGCTCGCCGCGCTCCTCGTGCGCCGTCGGGACGAGCCCTGGTGGCGCGCGCTCTCCGTCGGCGTGCCGTCGTGGCCGATGCTGGTGATCGCCGCTCTCGGAGCGGTCGCCGCCTTCGCCCTGGTGCCGCTCGGTCGGGTGCTCATCGGCCTTGGCGCCGGGGCCCCGCTGGCCACCGACACCGCCCCCGTGCTCGCGCTCGCCGCCGCGGTGCCGGTGGTGTTCGCGGTCCAGGCCGCGTTCGCCATCGGGGAGGAGGCGGGCTGGCGGGGTTGGCTGCACCGCGAGCTCGCGCCGCTCGGATTCTGGCCGTCCGCCCTGGGCATCGGGGCGATGTGGGCGCTGTGGCACCTTCCGATCGTCCTCGCCCTGGGGCTCTCCCCCCGCGAGGCCGTCGGGTACCTGGGCAGCATCGTCGCCGTCGCCCCGCTGTTGTCGGTGCTGCGCGAGATCTCCGGCACGGCCTGGGCCGCCGTCATCGGCCACGGACTGTTCTCCAGCCTCCGCGTCGCGATCGAGCAGAATCTGCTCGGCCCCGTCGACCCGGGCATGGCCTGGTTGCTCGACGTGTCCTCCTGGGTGCTGTGGATCGCCGTGGCCTGGATGGTGCTGCGCGTCGCCGGAGGCCTCGCGCCCGGCGCCGGACCCGAAAGGACCGCGCCGGGACTGTCGGGACGGCGTCGCGATGCGTAGCGTGGCGGGACACCACCGTCGAGGCAGGGAGCTCCCGTGAGGATCGAGACCACCCATCGCGTGCCCTTCGCCCTGGCCGACGTCCTGGCCTGGCACGAACGGCCCGGCGCGGTCGTGCGCCTGACCCCACCGGGGCTCGGGGGCGTCGAGGACCCTGCGGCGGGTGGGCTGCGCGTCGGCCGGGTGGTCAGCGCCCGCCTCGGCCCCTCCATGCTCCCGAACCCGGTGCGGCCTCGCTGGGTGCTGCGCCATCGGGAGCACGACGTCGAGGCCGACGCCGGGCGTTTCGTCGATCAGCAGGTCCACGGTCCCTGGCGCGACTGGCGGCACGAGCACCGCTTCACCGCCGATGACCACGGCACTCTCGTCCACGATGCCGTCGATCTCGAGCTGCCGCGTCGACTCGAGAGCATCACCGGCCCCGTCGAGTCGCAGGTGCGCCGCCTGATCGCCTTCCGCGACCGCCAGCTGCGCGAGGACCTGTACTTCCACGCCCGCTACGCCGACATCCCGCGACGCACCATCGCCATCACCGGATCCTCCGGCCTGATCGGCACCCAGCTCGCCGCACTGCTCGAGACCGGCGGGCACACCGTGCGCCGGGTGGTCCGGGAGGAGAGCGTCCGTCCCGGCGAGATCTCCTGGGACCCGCAGGCAGGGACCCTCGACCCGGCCGATCTCGAGGGCGTCGATGTGGTGGTGAACCTCGCCGGGCGCTCCATCGCCACCCGGTGGACCGACGGAGTGCGCCACGAGATCCGTTCCTCCCGCATCCACGGCACGGCGCTGATCGCCCGAACCCTCGCGGGGATGTCCGACGGCCCGACGGCCCTCGTGCAGGCCAGCGCCATCGGCTTCTACGGCCCGCGACGGCCCGGTGAGCTGCTCACCGAGGCGGACCCGGGAGGGGAAGGGATCCTCGCCGACCTGGTGCGAGACTGGGAGCAGGCCGCGCACGCGGCGCGCGAGGCCGGGATCCGCACCGCCTTCCTGCGCACCGGTCTGGCACTGTCCGACGGCGGAGGGCCGCTGCTGCCGCAATTGCCGATGTTCCTCGCCGGCGTCGGCGGACGGTTGACCGATCCCGACGCCATGACCTCGTGGATCACGTTGGACGACGTGGTGCGCGCCTTCGCCCACGCCGCGCTCGACGCCGGCGTGGACGGGCCGATCAACGCCGTCGGCCCCCAGCCGGTCAGCGCCCGCGAGTTCGCCCGCACCCTCGGCGCCGTGCTGCATCGGCCGTCCCTGGTGCCCGTGCCCGGGGTGGGCCCGCGGCTGCTGCTCGGGACCGACGCGGCCGACGAGCTGGTGCGCACGGATCAGAACGTCTCGGACGCACGGCTCGAGGCGAGCGGCTACGAGGCGACCCACCGCACGCTGGAGACTGCGCTGCGCCATGTGCTGCGGCGGTAGGGGAGACCGTCGACGCCGGGCACGATCCCCTCAGTCGGCCCGCCCCAGGTCCTCGACGCGCAGGTCGTCGATCGTGAGGTTCGCCTGACGCCCGCCGCCGAGCTTCTCGATGCCGATCCACGTGGTGTCGGCGCTCGTCGAAGCGGTGAACTCGAGGCTCACCCGCTCCGTGTGCCGCGCCTGGGGCAGGGGCAGGCTGTCCACCTGCTCCGAGACGACCGGGTCCCCGACCGTGTCCTGGCCCACCACGATCCGATACGTGTCGGCGAATGCGGTCTGGTGGTCGAAGGAGATCCGATGACGGTGCCCCGGGGTGAGAGGAAGCGAGGACTGCGTGGTGGTCAGGATCAGCCCCTCGTTCTCCTCGTTCGCCATCAACGACCAGGTGCCGCGCAGCACATTGTCCGTCAGCTTGCCGCCCTCGACGGCATGGCCGTCCTGGTCCAGCCCGTACCAGCCGGCCTGTGAATACGGCTCATGGCGTTCCGCGAGCTGGGTGCGGGCGTCGCCGCCGATGTTGTCGGCGCCGGTCACGAACGGCCAGTACCCGGTGTCGACGTGCTCGAAGTCCTCGAACAGGATGGTCTCCTCGGTCGGCGCAGGGTCCTCGGGTGCGGTGAACGGCACCACGCGGATGTCGTCGACGCGCACCTCCGCCTCCCCCTCGGCGGCGGAGATCGCGAAGGACACCGGGGCGCCGTCGGAACGGAACGTCACGCGCACCCGCTGGAAGTGGCGACCGTGCTTGGAGTCCGAGGCCGTGGCATTGACGACGGTGGAGGCCGTGATGGTCGTCGCCACGCCGCGACCCCGAGCGGCCTGGTGGGCGACCGGCTCCACGCCCCGACCGGTGGCGGAGACCGTCACCTCCCGGGTTCCGGTGGGATCGATCTCGACCCACGCCCAGGCGGACCAGGTGCCCGAGGGCAGATGCCGGGCCGGGCGGCCCGGGTCGTGCAGATGCTGCGCGATCGACGCCGCCGCGCCGCCTCCGAACAGTGCCTGGCGGTTGCGGAACTCGTCCGTCTCCACGGAGACCTCGCCCTCCACCCGCCAGGCGTCCAGCGTGCCCGAGAAGAACCCGGGATCCGCCACCGGCGTGCCGAAGCCCCAGTGGGGATCCGGCGGTTCGGGCAGCTGCTCGCCCGGATAGAGCACATAGGCGCTGCCGGCCTCGGCATCGAGCGTGACCCGGCCGTCCTGAACGGGCACGGGGACCTCGTCCGCGCGGCCCGAGTCGCCGAGGCGGTACATGATCAGCGAGCTCGGTCCGGACCAGCTGTCGGTGAGCGTCCAGGTGGTGGTGCCGCCCTCGGGATTCCAGTGGTACAGCCGCTCGTCCCCGTCGGACCAGGGGAGCAGGTACCGGCCCGCCTCGTAGACGGTCGCGCCGTCGCTCGTGATGACGCGGTCGGTGGGGATCTCGGTGCCGGAGACGGATCCGACCGACGAGGTCACCTCGGTGCCGTCGGCCAGCACGATCCGGCCGGGGGTGTCGGCGGACGGGGTGGACCAGGAGATGATCGCGGAGCGCTGGAGGAACTTGGTGGGCAGGTTCCGCTCCCAGATGGTGGTGAAGAAGGCGTTCGCGTCCTGGTGCCCGGTCCAGCCCTCGAACTCCTGGATGTTCGCGTTGGACAGCAGCGGATCCGGGTTCCACACGTCCTTGCGGGCGTTGTCGATGAACCGGATCACCTGCGAGTTCAGGCCCTTGTTGCTGGAGCCGCCGTAGTTCTCGTCGGTGGCCCAGTGCGACCAGATCGACTCCCGCGGCATCTTGTCCGCCCACTCGGTGGAGACGACCCAGCCCTGCCGACGGAGCTCCTGGGCCAGACGCTGCCCCTCCCAGCCGTTGGGGTAGTACACGTCCATGTACAGGAAGGACAGGTTCTCCGGGGCCGCGTCCCGCAGCGACTGGAAGCGCCGCAGCACCGCGGTGGTGCCGAGGTCCTCCGGCCCGTCGATCATGTACGCCTGGTTCATCCAGCCCCAGCCGGGTTCGATCGGATCGCGCAGCAGATCCTCGGAGAAGGCGTGCGCCTCGGAGTACGACTCGGTGGCGTTGACATGCACGCCGAAGGTGGCGTTCCACGTCGCGCCCTCCGTCACCAGGGTGTGCAGCTCCGCCGTGCCGCCGGCGCGGGTATTGAGGTGGCCCGCGTAGTCGGGATGGGCGCTGTCGTGGCCCTCGGCCTGATACCCCTTGAGCATCACGGACTGGCCGAGCCCGTCGGTGGCCAGGCAGATGCGCTTGGTGTCGTCGAGGGTGCGCAGGAACGGGTGGGTGGCCTGGGAGACGATGTTGAAGGGGATGCGCTTGACCACCTCGTCGTGGACGGCGTCGGAGCCGGCGACCGGCTCGGCCACGTCGCGCGCCGCGATCGCGGCGTCCTGCCAGTCGACCACGCCGTCGCCGTTCGCGTCGGCCACCGGGCGCACGCGCACGAAGGGGTCCGCATCCGGCCCCAGGCCGTGATCCGCGGTCGATCCGCGCACCACGAAGGTGCCGGGAGTGATGGTGCCGTAGGTGGTGCCCTCGCCCGGGGCGAGGGTGATGACGTAGCGCGAGTTGTCGTTCTGCACCCGGGCGGCGGTCTCGCCCCCGGCGGTGTTGTCCTCGACCGCGTTGGTCTCGAAGCCGGCGGCGAGCTCCGCGCTGTGCAGCAGCGCGACGTGGGTGGGATGGGAGACGGCGGTGCCGGGCTCCTGCGCCGAGAGGTCGTAGACGTGGTCACCGCTGGTGGCGCGGTCCACGGACAGATCGGCGGCGACCACCCGTGCGCTCGGGTCGGTGCCGTTGACGGAGGCGAGGTCCAGCCGGGGCACCGAGAGGCGATGGACCGCCCGGTCGGGGTCGACGATGTTGGTCAGGCGCCAGGTGAACACGCCGTCGGCGACCGAGAGCACCGCGTCGAGGGAGATGCTGGGCAGCTCCGGCGCGGTGAGGCGGTAGGTCGCGCTCGCGGAGTCCTCGGCGAGCTGCGGCTCCTCGACCTCGACGGCACGCTCGACGTCGTCGATCATCACCGTGGTGTGCGCGCCGCCGTAACGCCCGGCGAGCGTCGCTCCGCCCACGGCGTAGTCCACGACCTGGGGGAAGTCCGGGTGCAGGCGGACGCGCAGCTCACCGTCGGTGATCTCGAGCGTGCCCGGGGGAGCGTCCACCGTAATCGGATCCGGTTCCGACGGTGCCGGAGCGGCCATCGCCGTCCCGGGCATGACGCTGCTCGCAACGCCGATGCCTGCAGCGATGCCCGAGGCCTGGAGGAAATGTCGACGATCCATGGGGTTCTCCATCGTGTGGTTGTGAGTCATCGTGAGGTTGTGAGTCGATTTACATCGTGCGCCGGGTCCTGCTCCGGTCAGATCGCCCTGTGCCGGCGGGAGACGTCGGCCTGCGACCCAGGGTCACCCTGCCGCCGGGGTCGACGATCAAGGATCCGGAACCACCCTGGCGCCCGGGTCGACGGCCGACGACCCGGACAGGTCGGAGCCCGGCTCGCCGGTTGTCGCTCGACGGTGGCGGGAGGTGCCGGGGATCAGCCCAGCTGAGCCGGGCCGGCCAGCTCCGCGGCGTCCTCGGCGGCCGATCGGCGGTCGCTGCGCCTGTCGTTCAGCTCGTCGGCGTGATCGGCCGGGGCCGACCGGGCGGACAGGGTCTGCTCTGCCGGCTCCAGCTCGGTGAACTGGCCGCCGGCCTCTCCGCGCACGCGGTTGTCGCTGCCGGTCGGTGCCGGGTCGTTGCCCTCGCCGCGGAGGTCCCCGCGGATGATGTTGCCGGTGACGTCCACCGCGCCGGTATTGTCCTCGATCAGCACGTCGGCGCCGAAGTAGTTCACGCCCGAGCAGCTGATCAGGTCCATGCCGTGGCCGAGCTGGACCTGATCGTTCCCGCGGAAGGTCGCGGCCCCGTCGATCTCGCTCTCGCAGATCGCGGTGCCCTCCGGGGTGCCGGTCACGCTCAGAGCGCCGGCCAGGGTCGAGTCCACGATGTCGGTGTAGGCCGTGCCGTCGGTGGTCACGTCCCCGTCGATCTCCGCGGTCTCCAGGTGCACGAGCCCCTGGGCCACGTCGACGGTGCCGGCGAAGCTGGTGTCGTAGGAGTACAGGAACGGCTCGGCGTCCGCGCCGGCCTCGCCCCGGTAGGCGCCGCCGACGGAGGAGTCGTCCAGGTAGACGCCGTACCCGGCAGTGCTGGTCAGATTCCCGTCGAGCGTGGACGTGGTGGCGTCGACGTAGCCGTCCGGAGCGACCTCGAGATCGCCGTGGAAGGTCGAGTCCTCGACCACGAGGTCGGCCCCGGAGGCGACCTGGGTCGTCCCGTCGACCGTCACGCCGTCGAGGACGCAGGACTCTCCCTCGGCGACGACGAGGTCCCCGGGGATCGTCACGTCGGAGGCATCGCCGCTGCAGTAGGTGGTCAGCGCCGCCGAGGCGGACCCGGCGCCGAGGGCGAAGCCGGCTGAGGCCAGCGCGATCGTGGACAGAGCGAGGACGGATCGGGGGAGGGGATGGGAAAGGGCGGGCACGTCGAGCTCCTTCGCTCGCTCCCGGGCAGGGATCGCCGGGGCAGGACATCGGGTGTCGGGGAATCCCGGCATCGGGGTTCCCGCGGACGACCGTAGCCGCACTGTGATCCACGCCGCAACTGCGACGCGCCCCGGAGCGGTGCCCCGCCGGTGCGCCTCCTGGCCGCCGACGTCAGAGGTGTTCGGCCGGCTGTTCCGCGAGAGTTCGCGCCTCGTCCAGGACGTCGTCTCCCGACGGGGGAGAGGTCTCCGGGTCACGACACGCGAGCGTGTTGACCAGGGCGGCGAGCACCACCACCCCGGCGGCTCCGACGGGGCACCACATGGCGGCCTGCGCACCGGCGCTCTCGGCGAAAGCCCCGGTGAGGGCGGAGGCACTGGATTGGCCGACGATCGTCGCAGAGCCCACCATGGTCATGACGGTCGCGGAGCGACCCTGCGGGCTGCGGTCCGCCGCGAGCGAGAACAGGGTCACGACCGTCGGCCCCACGCCGATCCCGGCCACCGCCATCGCGCCGATCACGCCCGTCAGGCCGCCCGCGAGCGCGAAGGCGATCATCGCGGCGAGCATGAGCGAGGAGAAGACGAGCCAGCGCGCCGAGAGCCGGAAACGGTCCGGGAACAGGGTCATGCTCAGGGCCAGGATGGTCGATCCCACGCCCATCACCCCGTAGACCAGTCCTGCGGAGTCATCCTCCCCGGTGGTCTGCAGGAACGCGGTGAGCGAGGTGAGCACGGTGCCGAAGAACAGGCCCACGCCGAGAGCGCCCGCCACCAGCACCAGCACCGGCAGGCCGACCAGGCCGCGCGCCGGGGCTTGGACGGCCGGTTCGTCCTCGCCGGTGGGGGCGACCTGAGCCGTCGGGTGCAGGGCGAAGGCCGTGACGAACACGAGGGTCAGGACCGCAGCGCCGATCATGGGCGCAGCGGGATGCATGGTGGTGGCGAGGAGCCCGACGAGGACGGGGCCGAACACGAACGCGGTCTCGTCGGCCGCGGATTCGTACCCCATCGTGCCGCTCAGGCTGCGGGCCCGCCGCCGAACGGGCAGTTTCGTGAGGATCAGCTGGAGCAGGCGGCTGCGCGAGAACGGGCCGATCTGCGGGGAGGAGGCGCCGATGAGGAAGCCGACGGTGAGCACGGCGGCGTCGGGCAGGGAGCTGAAGGCCACGGCGGCCATCGCGACCAGGGCCAGAGAATTCACGATCCCGGCCAGCAGGATCACGGGGCGCTGGCCCATGCGGTCGGCCGCGGCGCCGAGCAGCGGACCCACGAGCGCGGAGCCGAGGCCCACCACCGCGGCGTTCAGGCCCCCCAGCGCGATCGAATCGCGCGCGGAGACGACGAGGGTGAGGGTGCCGACGACCATCATCGCGAAGGGGAACCGTGCGACGAATGCGATCGGGAAGTACGCGGCTCCGGCGGCGCTGCGCACGGTGGTGGGCGCCTGCTGCGCCGGTGAGGTGTGGTCAGGGGTCATCGCTGCTCCGGACGGTGGTGGTGCCGCCTTGGACGATCCTCTGAGGACCCGAGGTAGATGCACCGCTGGAGCCCGGTGTGCCGGGCCGAAACGGACATGAGCAGTCTACGGGCGGCGGCGGCGCCCGGACCAGCGGCGACCGGGTCTCTGGTGCGCGGGCTCACCCTCGTGAGCGAGGTGTCGGCGCGGGGGAGACGGCCGAGGGTCCGTCGGCCGCGTGTGCCGGCCGAGAGTATGCGCGGCGTTGCTCCCTGCGGTGGAACAGGGCGCCCCACGGGGGTCGGGCGGCCGACGTGCCTGGACCGTGCGTCGAGGCCGGTTCTGTTCCCACGTGTGGAACAGAACCGGCCTCGATGCGTGCTGTCGCGGGGCGGTGCCGCCGCCGCGGGGCGACCGCGGCGAGGTGATGGCTGCCCGCGCCGGTCAGGCGGTCGCGGGCTGCTTCTCGCGCTCGCCGTCCGTGGTCGATGCCCCGTCGCCGGAGCCGTCCGGATCCTCCCCGGTCTGTCCGTCGGTGGTCGAGGCGGCCTCCTCGGCCTGGATGGCCTGGAAGGACGTGCGGCGGGCGTCGTCGTAGGCCCTCTGGTCCAGGATCTTCTCGCGCTTGGCGACGATCGTGGGCACCAGTGCCTGACCGGTGACGTTCAGGGCGGTGCGGCCCATGTCGAGGATCGGATCGACGGCCAGCAGCAGGCCGACGCCCTCGAGCGGCAGGCCCAGGGTGGACAGCGTCAGGGTGAGCATGACGACGGCGCCGGTCATGCCGGCGGTCGCGGCCGAGCCCAGCACCGAGACCAGCACGATGAGCAGGTAGTCGGTGATGCCCAGCGGCACCCCGTAGAAGTTGGCGACGAAGATCGCGGCCAGCGCCGGGTAGATCGCCGCGCAGCCGTCCATCTTGGTGGTCGCGCCCAGCGGGACCGCGAAGGAGGCGTAGTGGCTCGGCACGCCCATGCGCTCGGTGACCGTCTTGGTCATCGGCATGGTGCCCAGCGAGGAGCGGGAGACGAAGCCGAGCGAGGTCGCCGGCCACACGCCGCGGAAGAAGGAGCCGATGCTCAGGCCGTTGGTCTTCAGCAGGATGGGGTAGACGAGCAGCAGCACGATAAGCATGCCGATGTAGACGTCGGCCACGAACACGCCGAGCTGACCGATGGCGTCCCAGCCGTAGCTGGCCACTGCGTTGCCCAGCAGACCGGCGGTGCCGATGGGTGCCAGGCGGATGACCCACCACAGCAGCTTCTGGACGATCTCCAGCGCGGAGCCGGTGAAGCGCAGGAAGGGCTCGGCCTTCTGGCCCACGGAGAGCACGGCGATGCCGACGGCGATCGAGATCACCAGGATCTGCAGCACGTTGAAGCTCAGGGACACCGAGCCGTCGTCGCCCGCGCTCCCTTCGATGCCCAGGAAGTTCGCGGGGACCAGGCCGGTGAGGAAGTCCAGCCAGCCGCCCTGGGTGTCGGAGGCCTCGGCGGCCTCCTCGGAGACGCCGGAGCCGACGCCGGGGCTGGTCAGGGTGCCCAGGACGAGGCCGATCGACACCGCGATGAAGGAGGTGATCGCGAACCACAGCAGGGTCTTCCAGGCCAGGCGGGCGGCGTTGGTGACGTTGCGCAGGTTGGCGATCGAGGTGACGATCGCGAGGAAGATCAGCGGCGGCACCAGGGCCTTCAGCAGCGTCACGAAGATCGAGCCGACGGTGTCCAAGGTGGTGGTCAGCCAGTTGGGGCCTTCCGCGCCGTCCTCACCGGCGCCGGGGACCGGGCCGATCTGGGCGGCGACGAGGCCGAGGGCCACGCCGAGGACGAGGCCGATCAGGACCTGCCAGCCGAAGGGGATGCGGGCGATCGCGCGCAGCGGGTTGCGCCGGCGCGGCGTGCCGCTCTGGGCGGGGGCGGTGGTTGGTGTGCTCACGGGGTGGAACGCTACGCCGATGCCACGATGACATCAATGGTGTGGACACAGGGTCACATAAGCCGATCTTATGAGTTTCGGGGAGTGCCCGCAGGTGAGGTTGGGGTGGGTCACTCCTCCGGCGGGATCCAGGCCGCTCGCTCCACCTCGGACAGCAGCACGCAGAACTGATTTCCTTCCGGATCGGCCATGGTCATCCAGCCGGAGCCGGGGCCGAAGATGCCGCGATGGTCGGCCACCTCGCTCGCGCCGCGGCCGAGCAGCCAGTCGATCTCCTCGGCCTGCGTGCGCTCGCGCGGGCGGACGTCGAAGTGGATCCGCTTGGCGGGCAGCTGCTGGTCCGGGACCTCGAGGAACAGCAGGGTGTGGCCGGTGTCGGGATCCGAGATCGGGCACTCCTCGTGCCCGGGCAGGTTCGGGTCCTCCGGATCCGCCGTGTAGTCGAGGACTTCGCGCCACCACTCGCTGAGGGAGTAGGCGTCGTGGCAGTCGATACTGGTGTGGGAGACGAAGACGCTCATCTCGACAGTCTTCGCCGCGGGGCCGGGCGGGTCAATCGATGACGCTGTCCGAGCATCGGCCGATCGGCTGATGCCGAGGCGAGGATCTCCGACGCCCGACCGATGTGCGGAGCGCGGCGTCGATGACATCGTGACGTCATGCCCGATCGCACTGCCCCGCTCGGCGTCCCGTCCGAGGACGTCGCCGACCCGTCGGACACTCCGGCCGACTTCGGAGACCAGGAGCCCACACGCTTCGCGGCCGACGTGGAGTACCGCGGCCGCGCCCAGGGTCACGACTACCTGGTCCGCGTGCGGCACCGGTTCCTGGACAGCTCGTTCACGGTGATCCTGGACGGGGTGGAGCACGATCCCAAGGCCGAGGAGAAAGCGGCCCGCAAGGGCAGGGATCCGGAGGGCGCAGCGGACGACACGGAGCAGACGGAGTATCCCGCGGGTGATTCCGCCGGCCCGGCCGACGACGCGCACCCCACTGCCGCCGACGCTCACCCCGCTGTCTCCCCTGCCGGTGACGACGTCGCCGGCGACGGCCTGCGGTTCCGGCTCGAGGAGAACGTCACCGTCGTGCACTGCACCGTGCGGCGTCCCGATGCGGACGGGCACCTCGCCGATGCCGAGGTCATCTCCGTGCGCACGACGGGCCTGGGCGGCGCGGGAGAGGTCGATGTGCGCCACGGGCTCGAGCGCACGCTGCTGGTCCCGGACGACGACAGCCCATCGGCGGTCCGCGATCGGAAGCGCACGGCACATCCGACCCGCTACGCCCTGGTCGCCGCACTGGCCCGGGCCGCCGGATTCCTGCTGCCGCTGCTGGGTCTCGGGGCGCTGCTGAGCGGGTTGCTGGACCCGGTGACGGAGTGGCTCGGCGCGCGCGTCCGCCCGATCCTCGACGCGATCGCGGAGTTCTTCGACCCGGTCCGGGAGTGGATCGCGGGGGTGCTGCGTCCGATCGAGGAGTTCCTCGACGCTCTGTTCGCCCCCGTGCGGGCGTTCCTCGCCGCGATTCTGCGCCCGCTCGTCCAGGGGTGGGAATGGCTGACGGATCTGCTGCTGGGCTGGATCCCGGACCTCGCGTTGCCGTTCAGCATCCCCGCGTGGGTGGTCGACGTGGCGGTTCCCGTGCTCGTCGTGCTGGCCGTGTTCGCCGTGACCTTCAGCGGCCTGCGCCACCGCCACGAGAAGCTCGAGGCGACGCGTCGGGCGACCGATACGGCGACCCGGGAGGTGCACGAGGACGCGACGGGGTCGCCGGGGGAGGGAGCTCGGTCGTCGGTCGACGGTCGGCGCGATCGCGACGACGGGAGCACAGCGCCCGCGAGCTCGTCCGATGGGCAGTCGGCGGACCGTCCGCCGTCCTCCTGGTCGCGGCCCGCGCAGCGCTGAGTCTTCGGACCTTCCGGGGTCGGCTCCGCGCGCCGGCGCGGAGAGCATGCCGCGTCGCAGGGTGGACCCGTGGGGACGGCCTACGTCGTCTCCGTGCTCTCCTCCGCGGCGCGACCCCGCAGACGCCGGACGGGTGCGGAATGCAGGGCCAGCAGCAGCGCGGTTGCCACCGCCATCAACAGCGACAGCGCCGCCAGGCCGATCGCCGCCAGATACAGCACATCGACCTCCAGCGGGACGTCGTGGCGAACACCGAAGCGCAATCGCGGCAGGGCGCTGCCGCGGATCCCGTCGTCCCAGGCGCGCAGCAGTGTCACGCCCAGGGTGAGGACGGTTCCGACGAGGAAGCAGAGCGGCGGGAAAGCGTCCCGCGGGCGGGAGGTGCGGGTGGGGCGGAGCCACCCGAGGCCGCCGACCAGCAGCGGGACCAGCATCACCAGCTGCAGCAGGCAGAGCGCGGCGTACGGGAGGGCGATCTGATATCCACCGACGAGGACGATGGTCAAGAAGGCCGAGACCGGGCAGAGGATCAGCAGGCACACGCTCAGCAGCACGTGCAGCCAGCCCGTCGGGCGCGGACGGGGGCCCGATCGGGAGCGGGCGGAGGAGGTGTTCAGCATGCTCATCACGCTCATCTTCACACCCCTGGGGGCGGGGGTGCCCCCATGTTCCGAGTCGCGCCGCGAGGGCGGCCAGGTCGAGCGGGTGCGATCGCGAGCGCTGGAGCGACACGCACCGTGGGCGGTGCCGGTTCCACTGATCCGGCCCGCTGGTGAAGCGCATCGGTGGAATCGATGAGCGTGTTGCGATGAGCGTGTTACGGAGACCCGGGCGTGAGTGGGGGCGAGCGGTTCGAGCGGGTCGTCTGCTCCGCAGCGCGCAGAACCTTCGAGGGCCGACGTGATCCTTCCTCCACAGGACCCGTCCATCCCCACCGCCCGGGATCGTCGGGCGCCTCTATTAGCCTGTACGGGTGGCCACCGCTCTGTACCGTCGTTACCGTCCCGAGTCCTTCGCCGAGGTGATCGGCCAGGACCATGTCACCACGCCGCTGCGGCGTGCGCTGCGCGCGGGACGTGTGGGCCACGCCTACCTGTTCTCGGGCCCGCGCGGCTGCGGCAAGACCACCTCGGCCCGGATCCTCGCGCGCTGTCTGAACTGCGAGCAGGGACCGACGGACACCCCGTGTGGCGAGTGCGATTCCTGCCGTGACCTGGCGCGCGGCGGATCCGGCAGCCTCGACGTGGTCGAGATCGACGCGGCCAGCCACGGCGGCGTGGACGATGCTCGCGAGCTGCGCGAGCGCGCCTCCTTCGCGCCGGTGCGGGACCGCTACAAGGTGTTCATCATCGACGAGGCCCACATGGTCACCTCGGCCGGCTTCAACGCTCTGCTCAAGCTCGTCGAGGAGCCACCGGAGCACGTGAAGTTCGTCTTCGCGACCACCGAGCCGGACAAGGTCATCGGGACCATCCGCTCGCGCACCCACCACTACCCCTTCCGACTGATCCCGCCGCAGGTGCTCGCTCCCTACCTCGACGAGGTCTGCTCGGCTGAGGGCGTGAGCGTCGGGGAGGGTGTGATGCCGCTGGTGGTGCGTGCCGGCGGCGGCTCGGCCCGTGACTCCATGTCGGTGCTGGACCAGCTGATGGCCGGAGCGGGGGAGGGCGGTCTGGACTTCCAGACCGCCATCGCGTTGCTCGGCTTCACCGACACCGCGCTGCTGGACGGCGCCATCACCGCCGTCGCCGAGCGGGATGCCGGCTCCCTGTACGGGGCGGTCGAGCACGTGCTGGCCACCGGCCACGAGCCGCGCCGCTTCGTCGAGGACCTGCTGGAGCGGATGCGGGACCTGATCGTGCTGGCCGCCGTGCCGGACCGCGGTGCGGATCTGCTGCCGCAGGTCCCGGCCGACGAACTCGAGCGCATGCGCGGTCAGGCCACGATGTTCGCTCCGGCCGATCTCTCGCAGTGCGGAGACCTGGTCCACGAGACGCTGTCGACCATGAGCGGGGCGACCTCGCCGCGCCTGCATCTCGAGCTCCTCGCCGCCCGGCTGGTGCTGCGCGACGAGCGGGCCGCGCTCGCCGCGCCGACCGACGGTGGCGGTGACGGTCGGCCGGTCCCGGCTCAGGGCGGTCGTGGGGGCTCTGCGGAGCCGGGTGGTCGAGGCGGCCCCGCTCAGGGCGCCCCCCAGTCGGCACCCGGCGGTGCCGGGGGACGCGAGGAGGCTCGTCGCATCGCGCAGGAGAGGGCCGAGGCGTCCCGCCAGGCCCGGTCCGGTCGCACGCCGGCAGCCGACGAGGCTCCGCAGGATCAGGCGCCGGCGCCACAGGGGCGTGCCCCGGCATCGCCGCAGCAGGCCCCGCCCTCTCAGGACCAGCCCTCGGCGTCTCGGGAGCAGCAGGTGCCGGCCCCGCAAGGCGGTGCTGGCGCGGGAGCGGCGGCGGCCCAGGCCCCGCAGCCCCAGGCCTCGCAGCCGCAGGCACCGCAGCCCCAGGCACCGCAGGAGACCCCCGGAGCGCCCGCCCCCGGCGGCGATGCCGGTGGCCTGGATCCCGACGAGGTGCGCTCGCACTGGTCCGCAATTCTTGACGAGCTCTCTCAGATCCGACGTCCCAGCTGGGCATTGATCTCCCAGAACGGCCACGTCCACGGCGCGCACGGCTCGACCCTGGTGGTCGGGTTCCGCACCGAGGGCCTGCTCTCCGCGTTCCATCGCGGCACGGGCGCGGAGAACCTCGCCGATGCGGTGCGCCGCATCATGCACACCGACATCACCGTCGAGGCGGTCGTGGGGGAGGACCCTGGCCCCGGCGGTGGCGGCGGCAGCGGAGAGTCGGGTCCGAACGGTCCCGGAAACCCTCGGGACGCCGGTTCGCGCGGCGTCGGTCAGCAGGGTGGCGGTCAGCAGGGTGCCGGTCAGCAGAATGTCGGCCCACAGAACGGCGGACCGTCGGCCGGACCCTCGACCGGTGAACCGCGCAGCGGCGGACCTCAGGACGACGACTCACAGCACCCGGGGGGAGCGCCCGCGCAGGCTCCCGCGCCGACGCCGGCTCCCTGGGGTGATGCCGTCACCCGGATGGCACCGTCCTCCTCGTCCCCGGAAGCATCGCCGGAGCAGCCGCTCTCGGCGGGTCAGCGTGCCTCCGAACGCGCGATGCGGGCCGCCGCCCGCGCCTCGTATCAGAGCCCCGGCCCGGCGGCCCCGGCCCCGGGCCAGGTCGAGGACTTCCCACCGGAACCGGATGATCCCTTCCCGCCCGACCCCAGGGATGCCCACGAGACCGAGCCTCGGAGCGCCGAGCCCGTCGAACCCGCGCCTGGCACGGGCGGCACCCGCGAGGCGCCGCAGGGTCGTGCGACGGCTCCGGCGCAGCACGGTCCCGGCGGTACCGGTCGCTGGTCCGATGCGCTCGCGCCGGACGCAGGAGCGCCCGCCGCAGTGCCAGGTCGGCCCGAGCGGCAGGCACCGGGAGGGCCGTCCTCCGAAGCTGCCGTCGTCGCAGCTCCGGCAGCCGGCGACGAGACCTCCGGGGGAGCACCCGTGGTCGACGACGAAGGGCGTGACTCGCTGCCGCCGGAGGAGCCGCGCACCTACGGGCAGGCCGCCCTGAAGCGAGCGATCGCCGAAGGTCGCGTGATCCGCTCTCGCCCCGCACGCAACGCCACCGCCCAGCCGGCGACCGGCGGTACCGTTCCCGCTCATGCCCCGGAACCCCCCGGACCGGGATCGGCCGCCTCTCGGAGTTCGGCCGCCTCTCCGGGATCGGCTGACTCCCCGGGGTCGGCCCCTTCGTCGTCCCCGGCGGCCCCCACCGCGCCGGCGGCGTCCGGCGCTGCGGCCTCCCCGACTCCGATGCCGCCATCGGCCGCCTCCGCGCCGACCGACGAGTCCGGGTCTTCCTGGGGTGCCGTCACCGCGGCTGCTCGGCAGGGCCCCGCCGAGGAGATCGGTGCCGCCCCCGCAGCCGCCTCGGAACCCTCGAACGCCGGAGAGTCGGCCAGCGCCCGCGCAGCGGCGTCGTGGGGGACAGCCGCGGTCGCCTCGGCCCCGGCCCCGGAAGCCACCTCCGCTACCACCGCAGAGGGCGCCTCGACCACCTCTCCGGCGCGCAGCGGAGCTGCCCTCGTGCGGGAAGCGGCGCAGGCCTCGCGCACGGCCGGTCTGCGCTCGCGCAGTGCCCAGAGCGCAGCGGAACAGGACGCCCCGGATGCGGATCCCACGGGCGGAGCGACCCGTGATGACGAGAACGCCGTGGTCGCACAGCGCAACGGCCGCGAGATCATCGAGGCTGTGCTCGGCGGCAGGGTCCTCGAAGTCATCGACGAGACCGAGAGGTCCTGAACCGCACGGTGACCGGGCTCAGCCGGCAGAACGGTCGATGCCGAGCGTCGCCACCAGGTCTTCGTGCAGCTCGAACCACACCTGGTGGCAGGATTCCACCGCGCTGCCATCGACCCAGGCGGGCCGGCCATCCCGCGCGCGTCCCAGGGCCGTCGAGAATCTCGTGTCGTACCCCTCGAAGCGCTCGAGAAGGTCGCCCAATCGGGCCGCGATCGGGCCCAGAGCGTGCTCGATCCGGGTCAGCTCGTCCAGGATCCGCGCATCCCATCTCGCGTCGGAATGGTCGTTCTCCGCGACCGGGCTCCCGTCGGTCGGCCGCAGCTGCCACGCGGTGCACGCCTCGACCAGGCGCGCGTTCCAGGGCAGGAACGCGCGGTGTACCTCCTGAACCTCCTGCCGGCCGTCGGCGGCCTCGAGCTCGGCGGCGAGCATCCGCTCGTTCTCCGCGCGTCCCGCCGCCGTCAGCGACCATCCTCCGAGGTCGGCGAACCGCGCGAAGCTGACCGTGCCCTGCTGCTCGTAGCCGGTGAGGAGATCCGCCGTCCCGAACGGGTCCAGACCGAAGCGATCCGCGACCTCGAGCGTGTCCGCGAAGCCGCGCAGGCGCACGCCGTGCAGCACCAGCAGCTCGAAGGGTGAAGCGGCGCTCATCACTCGGCGTCCCGACGGGCGGCCAGGCGCGTGAAGTGCTGCTGGCACGCCTGCGGCGAGTTGAACCCCATGGAAGCGGCGATCTGGGCCCAGGTGAGACCGGCGGCGCGTGCGGTGAACAGCAGACCGGACTCCAGGCCCTCCACCTCCGCGCGGGCCGACGGCATCAGCGCAAGGGCGCTGAGCAGATCCTCCGGAGCGGCCTCCCCGGACCTCCATAGCGCGAGGTGGGCGAGATCCACCGCCGAGGCCGCCCCGCGATCGGGTCGCCACGGGGGAGCGGGCAGGCCCTCGCTCCCGAGTCGCAGCAGGTGTTCGCGCGCCTCCTGCTCTCGGCGCGCCTGGGCGTGTTCTCCGCGCGGTGGGAGCCGAGCGCTGGGCGGATCATCCTCGCGGGAGGCGTCGTCGTTCTTGCGGGGCATGGGGCGATCCTCCATACTCAACAAAAGCTTGTCAATAATAGGTTGAGGTGTGGTGATGCTGGTTCCTCTGCGCGAGGCGCATCCGGGCAGCTGCGGGGCGAAGGCAGCGACCCTCGGTGCCCTGTTGCGGGCGGGCCTGCCGGTGCCCGACGGGTATGTCGTCCCCTTCGCGGTGCAGCGGCGCGGGCGCGGGGAGCGCCCCGGCGGCGTGCGACCGGGCGCGGAGCGGCAGACGAGCGACCCGCCGGGCACGACCTGGCCGTCGGATGGCCGGTCCTGGACGGACCTGCCCACGATGCTCGCCGAAGGCCTGGGCGCGCTCGCCGAGGGCCCGGTCGCCGTGCGCTCCTCCGCGAGCGGGGAGGACTCGGCGGCCTCGTCCGCCGCCGGTCGGTACGAGACCGTTCTCGGCGTGCGCGGGGCGGACGCGATCGCCGTCGCGACCCGCCGCTGCTGGGCCTCGCTGACCTCCGCGCGGACCCTCGACCCGTCGGCCCCGGTCGGACCCGCCGCGGACGCAGGTCCCCCCTCGATCGATCTCCCGCCGAGCGACTCCCCGTCGATGGCCGTGATCATCCAACCGCTGGTCGATGCCGAGGTCGCCGGGGTCCTGTTCACCCCGGCCCACCCGGACGACGCCACGCGGATCGAGGCGTCCTGGGGGCTGGGAGCCGCCGTCGTCGGCGGGGAGGTCACCCCTGATGTGTACGAGGTCGCGGCCGACGAGGCCGTGAGCGCCCGGATCGCCGACAAGCACCGCCGCATCGACCGTTCCGGGGCGCGGACCGTCGCCCGCGAGGTGCCCGCCGCCCGGCGGACGGCGCCGTGCCTGGCCCCGGAGGAAGCCGTCGAGCTCGCCCGGCTCGGTCAGCAGATCTCCGTCCTCCTCGGAGGCCCCCAGGACATCGAATGGGCCCGGTCGGGCGGCAGCGTCCAGATCCTCCAGGCCCGTCCGATCACCGCGGAGCTGCCTCGAGCGGCCGCGGACCCGTCGCCGCCCGGCGCGCGCGGAACGCTCGCCACGCGCGGACTGCCGGGCACGCGCGGACTGCCCCGGGAGCACGGACGGCCCGACGAGCACGCACTGCACGGCACTCCGGGCAGCGCCGGGCGCGTGACGGGACCGGCGCGGATCGTGCGGGGCCCGGAGGACTTCTCCCGGGTGCGCGCCGGAGACGTGCTCATCTGTCCCTGGACCGACCCGTCCTGGACGCCGCTGCTGCGCCTGGTCGCCGGTATCGTGACCGAGATCGGCGGGGCGCTGTCGCACGCCGCCATCATCGCGCGGGAGCAGCGCATCCCCGCCGTCCTCGGGGTCACCGGCGCCGTCTCGATGCTCCGCGAGGGCCAACCGATCACCCTCGACGGCGCCACCGGGACCCTCGCCCTCGGCCCGGAAGGACCGGCACGATGACCCGGTATCTCTACCTCGCCCGCCACGGTGACGCCGACGCCTTCGGGCAGCTCACCGACATCGGCAGATCGCAGGCCGCCCTGCTGGGGCGCCGCCTCGCGCACCTGCCCATCGACGTCGTGTGGCACTCGCCGCTGCCCCGGGCGGTCGACTGTGCCCGGGTGCTCGCCCAGGAGCTGCCCGTGAGCGTCCTCGTCGACGAGGCCGAGGAGCTCATCGATCACGTCCCCTACGTCCCGCCCGCCGGCGAGCTCCCCGCGGCCTGGGCCCCGTTCTTCGACGGCTACGACGACGCGGAGGCCGCCGTCGACCACGACCTCGCCCGCCGACTGAGCGAGCGCTTCGGCGCGCGATCCCTCGCCCGGCGCGAAGCGGAGGCCGGCGACCGCGACACCCACGAGGTGCTCATCACGCACGCGTTCCAGATCGCCTGGTTGATCTGCGACGCCCTCGAGGCGCCGCCGGCGCGCTGGCTCGGGTTGAACTGCGCCAACGCCGCGCTGACCCTGATCGAGCATCGCGAGGGGCGTGCCCCGACGATCGTCCTGGTCAACGACATGTCCCATCTGCCGCGCGAGCTGCAGTGGACGGGATTCCCGGGAGTCGAACGGCCCTGAGACCGTCCGCGCCCCGACGCGATCAGTCCCGGCGCGGCTCCAGCAGGCTGAACAGGTCGGTGCGCAGCGACGTCGGGTTCACGTCCGGGGACGGCGGGGTCACGTAGAACTCCCAGAACGGGTAGGTCATCTGCTCCTCGGACTCCCCGACGTCCTCGGTGAACGCTCCCCAGCTCTCCGCCAGCCCGCCGTAGCCGCCGACATGACTGGTCCAGGCCACCCGGCCGGCCGGCAGCACCGACGCGGTCACGTCGTAGCCGCTGGGCAGGGTGATCGGTCCGGTCAGCGGCGCGTCCACGGGGAAGCCGACCTCGACGTCCGCCGTCGAGACCGGCGCGCGGTGGTGGAGGGCGAACGCCGGACCGATCGGGTGGATGCCCACCTCCTCCAGCGCGGAGACGAGGTGCGAGAAGGTGCCGTCCATCAGGGTCGACATCTCGTACATCGGGAAGTCGCGCCGGGTCACCACCGCGGTGGGGACCTCGGGGGCCTCGGTCACGCGGCAGGCGGTGACCGGTTCCGCGGCATCGTAGGGAGGGGGCATCGAGGTCATCGTGCTCATCCTGTTCGGAGTCGCGAAAGGGCCGTGCACGGTGCGACGGCCCGGCCCGACGATACCTGTTCGACCTGAGCCCGACCTGCAGGCTCTCGGGCCGTGAGCCTACATCGGCCCGATGGTGACCTCGGCGCCGGCGAGGTCCTCGTCCCACTCCACCTGACAGGTCAGTCGCGACGTGGGTTCCCGCTCGTCCTCGATCGTGTCCAGCACGTCCTCCTCGTCCTCCTGGATCTCGCCCGCCTTCTCGAAGGTGACTCGGTCGAGGAAGGAGTGGCAGGTGGAGCAGGACGCGTTGCCGCCGCAGGTGGCGAGGATCGGGTAGCTGTTCGCGACGAGGCATTCCATCAGCGACTCGTCGTCCTCCCACGGCACACCCTCGGTGCGGGTGCCGTCACGGTCGATCACGGTGATCTCGATGCTGCTCATGGGCGTCCTCTCGGGCTGTGGCGGGCCCTCGTCAGTGGTCCAGGGTCCTGCGGGATCGGGCGGGCCTGCGCGCCCGATGCCGACGACGGCGTACGCCGTGACGGGCCGACGGGCGGCGCGCTCCGGGCTCCTCCCTGCACCGTAGCGGCTGGGCGCTGGGAGCGTCGATCAGGACCGAGCCCGGACGTCGCCCGGCCGTTGATCGCCGACGACCACGCCGTCGTGCTGAGGACGTCGGATCGCCGCGGCGCCGCGGACCGCCGCGGCGGTCACCCGGAGCCTCGCGACGGTCACCCGAACCCGCGCGGCGGTCGCTCAGACCCGCGCGGCGGCCTCCCGATGCACCCCGGCCAGGTCCAGGGCCAGCTCGCAGAACATCGAGTTGGACCAGGAGAACCACGCGCGGGTGAAGACCGACGGGTCGTCGACATGGATGCCCTCGTGCATCATCCCGGTGCCGCCGTCGGTGCGGATCAGCTGCTCGAGGATCGCCCGCTTCTCCGCCGTGTCACTGCTGGTGAGCCCCTCGATGTTCTTCGCGATCGGCCACACGTGGCCCGTCGGCGTGTGCGGGGAGCCGACCCCCGCCAGCTGCGAGCCCGCGTAGTAGTACGGGTTGTGCGGGGAGAGCACCGCGGCGCGCGTGGCGAGATAGGTCGGATCGTCGGCCGCGACGCACTCCAGGTACGGCAGGCCCAGCAGGCTCGGCACGTTGGCGTCGTCGAGGAAGACGTGCCCGCCCATCCCGTCCACCTCGTACGCCCAGATCCGCTCGCCGTCCGGCCCGTCGACCAGCCCGTGCCGTTCGAGGGCCGTGCGGATCTCGGCGGCGAGCCGGCGTGCCTCGGCGGCGAGCTGGTGGGCCTCGGCGGAGGCGTCCCCCGCCCCCGCCACGTGCTCGAGCAGGTCGCCGAGGCGGTCCAGCGCCAGGGCCAAGAAGTGGTTGCCGGGGATGTTGTACCCCAGCTCGCAGGCGTCGTCACTGGGGCGGAAGCCGGCCCAGACCAGGCCGTTCGGCGCGGTCAGCGAGCCCTTCCCGTCCCGGGCCAAGGTGTCCTGGGCCGGGCAGTCCGTGCGGCGGAAGAAGTAGCCCGAGCGCTCCTCGTGATGCTGTTCGGTGACGACCGTGGCGAGGATCGCGCGGGCCGCGGGCAGGAACTGCTCGTCGGCCCAGGAGGTGTCCCCGGTCGCTCGCCAGAGCCGCCACGCCAGGTCCGGACCGTAGGCGAGCGAATCCAGCTCGAACTTGCGCTCCCACGCCCAGGGGTTGTCGAGGTCCGTGTCGTCGCTGTCCCAGTGGGAGGCATCCGGGGCGCGGTTGAACGCATTGGCGTACGGATCGATCACCAGGTAGTGCCAGTGCCGGCGCAGCAGACCGGCCAGCAGCTCCACCAGCACCGCGCGGTCCTCCTCGCTCCCCACCTCGGCGACCACCAGGCGCAGCAGCGGGGTCAGCTGGGCGGCGGAGTCCCGCAGCCACATGGCGGGGATGTCCCCGGTGATCACGAAGGTGGACCCGTCCTGCTCGGTGCTGACGGTGGTCTCTGCGGTGTTGCGCAGGTAGGAGACCACGCGGCGGGCGACCTCCGCGCGCTCCGGGGCGTCGCCGATGCCGCTGAGCACCCGCTCGTGCACGGCGTCGAGCAGGGTGGGAGGCAGCTGGACCATGGTGCTCCTCGTCGAAGGTCGGGCTGTGGTTCCCCCAGGGTAACCGGGTTCGTCATGACGATGGACATATTATTCAGGACGGAGACGCGCCTCGTTCAGGGCGAAGACGCGCCGCGGTGACGTGCGCGGAGGCACGCCGGATCCGGCATCCCCCGTCGGACGCGGGAACTACAGTTGTCCCCGTGTACGAAGGCATCGTCCAGGACCTCATCGACGAGCTCGGCAAGCTGCCGGGCATCGGCCCCAAGTCGGCGCAGCGGATCGCGTTCCATCTGCTGGACGCCGACGAGTCCTCCGTGCGCCGGCTCGCCGACGTGCTGGTCACCGTCAAGGACACGGTGCGCTTCTGCGAGGTGTGCGGCAACGTCTCGGCCGACGAGAAATGCCGCATCTGCACCGACACCCGGCGCAGCGACGAGGTGATCTGTGTGGTCGAGGAGTCCAAGGACATCGTCGCGATCGAGAAGATCCGCGAGTTCAAGGGCCGCTATCACGTGCTCGGCGGGGCGATCGACCCGATCGGCGGCGTCGGCCCGAACGACCTGCGCATCACCCAGCTGATGAGCCGCCTCGGCTCCGGCGAGACCACCGAGGTCATCCTGGCGCTGGACCCCAATATCGAGGGGGAGGCCACCGCCGCCTACCTCTCGCGGCTCCTGGGCCCGCTCGAACTGACCGTGACACGCCTCGCTTCCGGTCTCCCCGTCGGCGGCGACCTCGACTACGCCGACGAGATGACGCTCGGGCGAGCCTTCCTGGGTCGTCGCACCGTCTGAGAGTCGATCCTGAGCCCCGATGCCCTCCCCGCCCTCGCATCCGCTGCCCCCGCTGACAGACCTGCCGCCGCCGCGTGAGCTGCCCCGGGAGGAGACCCACCTGGTCCCTCCCTCCGAGATCATCGCGGAGTCCAAGCGCGCCCTGACCGGTCGCCTGCTGCGGATCTTCTGGGCCCCGGGCCTGGTGCTCCTGGGTCTGTGGTACGTGCTGCTGATCCTGTACGTCACCGGCGCCTCGCCGACCTTCTGGTTCCTCTCGGGGCTGGCCGCGCTCGGGGACCCGATGATCCTGCGCTCGGCCATGTCCTCCCTCGGCTTCAGCAGCAGCGGGCTGTGGACCGCGTTCGGGCTGCTCCCGGTGGCCGCGACCGCGCTCAGTCTCGCCCTGGTCCCGCTCGCGCCCAGTGCGATCGCCGGCATGGATCCCCGCCGATACCTCAGCGAGGCCGGCTTCCAGCGAGAGATCGCCACCCGCCTCACGGCGGTCCTGATGATCCCGCCGGTCCTGGTGGTCGCGGCGCTGCCACTGAGCGTCGCGCTCGGGCTCCCGCAGCCCTGGAACGGACTGGGCGCGGGACCGCTGATGGCGCTGTCCCTCGGTCTCGGCGCGATCCTGCTGGGCTGGGTGCTCGTGCGGCGCACGGTCAGCGCCCCGAGGGTGCTCGACCTCGACACGGCCGAGGCGGTGGAGCTGGCCGGCCGCCTGGGCCGGGACCTCGACGAGCGCTCCGCCGCCGCGCAGCGTGCCCTCGCCCAGGACCGTCGGCATCTGCCGCCGAGCCCCGGCACCTCTGCCGCCTCCGCCGCCCTGACGCCCCGCGGGGCGCTGCTCGCCCTGGCCCACATCGCCCGCGCGAGCCTGACCTGGGTGGCTCCGGCCGCGGCCGGGCTCGGGTGGCTCGTCTTCGGCATCACCGATCTCGTGACCACGTTCAGCGGCATCACCCAGAGCGACCTCACGCAGGTCAGCGCGCCGTTGCAGTGGCAGCTGGTCGCGCTCGGCGCACCGATGGCCGTCCTGGTCGCGTTCGGCGTCTCCCTCGCTCCCGGCCTGGCGATCCTGGCTGCGCAGAATCAGCGCAGGCTCGTCATCGACCAGCGCACCTACGCCTCCTGGGCCCACCGTGCCCGAGTGAACCCGTGGGAGGCGCGAGTGGTCTCACTGACCGGCTGGTTCAGCGCCGGCCTGGCTCTGCTCGGACTCACCGCGACCGCGGTGCTGCTGGCGCTGCTGGGGGCGGCCACCCCTGTCGCCTGGGCGGGGATCGTCGCCGGTGCCCTGGTGCTGACGCCGTTGCTGGGAGCGGGTGCCTCCGCGGCGATGAAGAGCGGGCTGCGGGACGTGCTCTACGGCCCGGCCGGGACGTACATGCGTCGCAGGACTCCGTACGCGCTGGTCGCGCCGGACATCGGCACCCGCGCGCAGCGGGCGAAGGATCCGGCCGTGCGGGCCGCGCTGCGTCAGCGTCTGCAGGCCGAGGGCGGCGACCACACGTGGGAGATCTTCGATCTCGACGCCGCGGGGGAGCAGCTCTGGGTCGACGACGACGAGCCCGGGGCGCGGGACACCGTGGTGCGCGCGGCCGACCTCGCCCAGGGCAGGCTCCCCGACTTCGGCGGCGACGGGTCGGCGCTGACCGGCGGCGGGGACGGGCCCCGGGGCGAATATCGCAGCGAGGACCTCCCGGGGCGCCACGAGATCCCCGACTCGGTCACCGGCCTGCGCAAACGCTGAGGAGGCCGGCGGGGCGGCGTCGACGCGGCCCCGTCGGCCGGCCGCCGCGCCTCAGGCGATCCGCGTGCCCCTCCCGAGGCGCGTGATCGGTACGGCCAGGCGGAGCACTGCCGGCGAGTGCCGCGAGTGCCGCGAGCGCCGCGACGCCCCAGCTCGCCACGCCCATCGGCCATATCGGGATCTGCGTCGGGGTGCCGAGCTCCTCCGGGTCGTCTCGGGCGTCCGGTGGGCATGTTCCGGGCACATATCGCGGAGAAGACGTGACGGGGGCGGCGAACAGCTGTGGATCGAGCCCGGGTCGTCGACTACTGGCGCTATGCCGAGCGTGCTGGCTATATCGCCACGGCGCATGCCATGACGCCAGAAGGCGACCATGGCCTGCCAGCCCGGTTGGGGGAGGCGGCCGGGAGCGGGCGTCACCCCACCGGGGCGGTCGGGAGCGGGCGTCACTCCGCCATGGCGGTCGGGAGCGGGCGTCACTCCGCCATGGCGGCCGGGAGCCAACGGGTGTCACTCCGCCATGGCGGCGTTGCCCTCCTCCTGCGCTTGCGGGATGCCTTCTTCCGCGGTCAGCCGGCCGATGAAGACCTCCTGGAAGATCGGCATCACGGCCTCGAGCCCGGCGTTGGCGCGGGCACCGGTGTCCGCCTCTGCGGCGTTCTTGGCGGCCTCGACGAACACGCTGACGTCGATGCCCTTGTCCTTCCAGAAGTCGAGGAAGGCCTGCTGGGCATCGACGTGGGCGGGGAACGAGACCCCCATCTTTGCCAGCGGCAGCTGCCCGTCCACGCTGCCCAGCCAGGTCAGCAGCGCGGCGATGCCCTCCTGCTTGTCCTCGTCGGCCTTCGCATTGCCGACCGCGACCACGCCGTGCACCAGCGACTTCGCACCTTCCGGTCCGGCCACAGGCGCCGCGAGCGCCCACTCGAAGGAGTCCGCCACGCCCTCGGAGACGGTGGTCAGGCTGTAGGGCCCGGACTGGAACAGCCCGAGCTTGCCCTGGGTGAACAGGTCGCGGGTGAAGTCGCCGTTCTCGTTGGTGTCGGCGGCGCTCGGGGCGACGTTCTCGACGTTGACCAGGTCGGCCATGTACTGGAAAGCCTCGATGCCCTCGGGGGGGGCGAAGGTGTACTTGTCGTCCTCCTGCCAGGTCGCGCCGTTCGACGCCAGCATCGGTCCGATGATCGCCTGCCGGTCCGCCTGCGAGTTGAAGCCGAACTGCTCGCGGGCGTCGACGTCGAAGTCCTTCTCGCCCGGGTGCCGCCCCTCGCCGTCGAGCGTCAGGGCCGTCGCGGCCTCGCGCAGCTCGTCGGTCTCGGCCGTGGGGTCGAACGCGAGAGCCGACGGGTCCACGCCCGCCTCCTCGACCAGCGTCTTGTTGTAGAACAGGGCGATCGAATCCCAGATCTGCGGCACGCCCCAGAGGCCGCCGTCGCGCGTGTAGAGATCGACCACGCTCTGCTCCCACTGGGAGGCGCCGTCGGGGATCACCTCGTGGATGTCCAGCAGGTCCTCGGAGTCCTTGTACAGGACATAGTTGGCGGAGTTCATCCAGTACACGTCGGCCGCGTCGCCGCTGGCCACGTCCAACGGCAGGCGGGTCCAGTAGTCGCCCCACGGGACCACGTCGATCTCGACCTGCCAGCCGCTGTCGGCCGTGAAGGCCTGGAACGACTCCTCGTAGGCTGCCACGGCGGTCTCGTCCCAGAGCCGGAAGGTCAAGGTGGGCTTGCCGTCCTCGCCGGAGCCGCCGCCTTCGCTGGAAGGGGAGCACGCGACCGCGGTGGTCAGCAGACCGGCGGCGGCGAAGGAGGAGAGGAGCGTGCGGCGCTTGAGCATGGGGGTCCTTCCGAGCAGGTGGGGGTCTCATTATCCTCCGTCAGGACTCGGCGGGGAGCAGAACGTGCGCAGCGGGCCGGGACGAGGCGGAGGGCCCGGGCGGGTGGGTGCCGCCGGTCCGACGACGGCCGAGCGCTGCCGGTGCGACGGCGGCCGAGCGCTGACTGTGCTCCGGCGGCCGGGCGCTGCCGGTCCGTCACCCCTCGACGTCGCGCTCGATGCGTCGGAGCTCCCGCACGAGCGCGACGTACGCGGCCCCTGCCGCTGCGGCGCACACGGCCATGGTGATCGCCATGGGTCGGGCGTCGGCCTCGCCGGCGATGCCGACCACAGGGGAGACAGCGGCACCGAGCAGGAACTGGACAGCGCCCATGAAGGCGGAGCCGGTACCGGCCGTGGTCGCCGCCGCACGCATCGCCAGGGACGAGGCGTTGCCCATGATCAGCCCGACCGAGAGGGTCGCTGTGAACATGCCGAGCAGGACGGGCACAGCGGAGGCCTCGGCGAGCACCACCACCAGCAGCCACAGCGAGGCGCTCAGCAGGCCGACCACTCCTGCACCCAGGGTGCGGTGGACGGCCACCCGGCCGGCCAGCCGGATGGAGATCATGCTGCCGGCGGTGATGCCGAGCGCGTTGACGGCGAAGAGCGTCGAGTACTGCAGCGTCGACATTCCCAGCACGTTCTGGACCACGAACGGGGAGGCCGAGACGTAGGCGAAAAGGGTCGTGAAGGCGAGGACGAGCACGAGCGCCGCCGAGACATAGGTGCGATTGCGCAGGACCGTCCCGGTGTTGGCCGCCACCTTCCGCAGCCCGCCGGCGTGGCGCCGCTGCGGCGGCAGCGATTCCCCGGTGACGAAGAGGATCCCCAGGATCATGAGGACGACCATCGCGGCGATCACCCAGAAGATCACCCGCCAGTGCGCGAGCTGCAGGATGCCTCCGCCGAGCACCGGGGCGAGGACGGGCATGATGCTGCCGACAACCATCATCACGTTCATCAGCTTCGCGGTCGTCGCCCCCGTGGTCACGTCGGTGACGACGGCGCGGGCGATGACCATGCCGGCGGCACCGCTGAAGCCCTGGACGAAGCGCGCGAGGACGAACACCGTGATGCCGGGCGCCAGCGCGCAGACGATGCTCGCCACCAGGCAGACGACGGTCCCCACCAGGAGCGGCCCCCGTCGGCCCAGCGCGTCGGACATCGGCCCGATCACCAGCTGCCCGGCGGCGAGCCCGACCATGAACGCGGTCAGCGTGAGCTGGACACCGGAGGCCGGGGTCCCCAGGTCCGACGCGATCTGCGGGAACGCCGGCAGGTACATGTCCGTGGCCAGCGGCGAGACCGTGGACAGCAGGGCCAGGACGCCGATCAGCAGCGCGGTCGGCGCCGGAGCGACTGCTCGCTGCGTCCTCGGCCGGGGCGAGTCGTGGGGGAGGCGGCGGGTCTGCGACACGGGGTGTTTCCTCGGACGGGGGCGGGGAAACGCGCGGTGCCTGCTCCGCGGGGCCGCACCGGGACGTGACGTTCATCGGGTGGGCGCGGAGCGTGCGCTGCGGCGGTCCCCTCATCCTCGCCCGTCACGAGGGCTGAGAGAGGCCTCACGGGGTGCCCCACGAGGGCACCCCAGCTCGTCGTGGGGCGCCTCCCGGTCGCCTCAGCGCAGCGTCGCGTCGCCGACCGAGCGGGTGATCTGCTTCTGGAAGACGATCATCAGGATCACCAGCGGCAGCATCGCCAGCGTGGTCCCGGCCATCACCAGGGTCCAGTTGTTGTCGTACTGCGACTGCAGCGCGGAGGTGGCCACGGTGATCGTGCGCCACTCGGGTCCGGAGGTGATCACCATCGGCCACATGAAGTTGTTCCAGTGCGTGACCACCGTGATCAGCACCAGGGTGACGATGATCGGGCGGTTCAGCGGCACCACCAGGTGCCACAGCAGCCTCAGCGTGCCCGCCCCGTCGATCCGCATCGCATCCATCAGCTCGCTCGGCACGCCGCGGAAGTTCTCGCGCAGCAGGAAGATCGCGTACGGCGAACCCAGCACGAAGGGCAGCACCAGCGCCCAGAAGGTGTTGCGCAGTCCCGCCTCGCTCATCATCAGATACAGCGGCACCACCACGACCACCTGCGGCACCATCAGCGTCGCCACGTACACCCAGAACAGCAGGTCACGGCCGGGGAAGCGGAGCTGGGCGAAGGCGTAGGCGGCCAGCACCGAGAACACCATCTGCCCCACCAGGATCACGGCGACCATCTGCACGGTCACGACCACGGGGGTCACGAAACCGTCGGGCGAGACGAACAGGGAGATGAAGCTGTCCAGCACCGGCGGGGCGGGGATCGACAACGGGCCCTCCTGGGCGAACTGCCGCGTCGAGGTGAACGCCGTCATCACCGAGAACAGGAACGGACCCACTGTGAGCACGGCCGCGACCGCGAGCACCAGATAGGTCGCCGCATAGCCGGCCAGGCCGCGCAGGTGCAGCGAACCGGGGCCGCGGCGGCGGTGGCGCTCCGCGGCTCCGGAGCGTCGGCCGCGGGGCGCGGGCCCGTGGCGCGGGAGGGCCCGGTCGGACGAGGGGGCCGCGGCGGTGTCGCCGGCGTCGCGCGTGCGCGGGGGCGCTGTGTCCTCGGTGGCGTGCATCGTCGGCCTCCTCTCAGCTCATGTCGTAGGTGATGCGGCGGGCGAAGTAGCGCTGCTGGATCAGCGTGATGATCACCAGCAGCACGAACAGGATCACGGCGACGGCGCTCGCGCGCCCCAGGCTCGAGGAGGTGAAGGCCTCCTGGTAGATCAGGGAGGCGATGACCTCGGTGCGGTGCTGCGGACCGCCACCGGTGAGGGCGTAGACCATGTCGAACACCTGGAAGCTCGCCACCACCTGGGTGACGGCCAGGAAGAACGTCGTCGGCCGCAGCAGCGGGATCGTCATGTGCCACATCGAGCGCCAGGGCCCTGCTCCGTCCAGCCGCGCGGCCTCGTAGATCGATCCGGGGATGCGGGAGAGTCCGGCCTGGAAGAACAGCGAGATGTAGCCGACGTTCTGCCAGATCGCCACGAAGGCCACCGCGGGCAGGGCCAGGGACGGGTCGGTCAGCCATTCGATCCGCACCCCGAGGATCTGGTTCAGCGCTCCGACCGACGGCTGGAAGATCCACGTCCACACCACGCCGAGCGCGAGCGGGGCGCACACCCAGGGGACCACCACGATCACCCGCACCACCGCCGACCCCGGGACCGCGCGGACCAGCTGGGAGGCCAGCGCCAGGCCCAGCGCGAGGGAGACGGGCACCGAGATCAGGGTGAACAGAGCCGTCACCAGCAGGGAGTTCGCCAGCGCCCCGTCGGCCAGCAGCGAGGCGTAGTTGTCCAGCCCGATGAAGTCGCGCGTGCCCAGCAGGTCCCAGTGGAACAGGGAGACGATGAAGGCCAGCAGCACGGGCAGGATCAGGAACGCGCTGACCCCGATCAGGCTGGGGGCGATCAGCAGCCAACCCAGCAGGGGCCGACGGGCGTTCATGCCGTCCCTCGAGCGCCGGGAGCCATGCGGGAAGTCACGGGCCAAAGGTATATCAGCCCCGGCCCTCGCCGGATCGTCCGGAGCTCTTCGCACCTGCCCCACCGGCCCGGACCGGGCACCCCGCCATCGACACCGCATGCCGGCTCCCGCGCCTGGGGCCTGTTCCGTGCGCCGGGTGCTTTGGGGGTCATCGCGCCTGGGGCCTGTTCCGTGCGGTGGGTGCTCGGGGGCCATCGCGCCTGGGGCCTGTTCCGTGCGCCGGGTGCTCGGGGGTCATGGTCGGGTGCGGGCGGAATGGCGGGCGTCCTGCCCATATGGCCAGCGCTCTCCGTATCCCGCCGGTAGCCGACCACGGCCCTGCGGCACCCCGCCCTGCTTCCGCTGGTCGGCCTCGATTACGCTTCCGATATGAGCTCAGCGACAGACACCGGCAGCGCGCAGCACGCTGATCCCCATGCCTCGATCTACGACCACGGCTTCCTGCGGGTGGCGGCGGTGACGGTGCCGGTCGCGCTCGCCGACCCGGCCACCAATGCCCGGCGTCACCTGGAGCAGCTGCAGGCGCTGGAGCAGCAGCAGGTGGGCCTGGCCGTGTTCCCCGAGCTGTCGCTGACCGGCTACTCGCTGGATGACCTGGTGCTGCAGGAGCCGCTGCTGGACGCCGCCGAGGCCGCGCTGGCCACCCTGATCGAAGCCAGCCGTGACCTGCTGCCGATCCTCGTGGTCGGCGCCCCGCTGCGCTCCCGCGATCGCGCCCGGCTGTTCAACTGCGCCGTGATCATCCACCGCGGGCAGGTGCTGGGCATCGCCCCCAAGCAGAATCTGCCCACCTACCGCGAGTTCTACGAGCGCCGCTGGTACGCCCCGGGCGACGATGCCGACGGCGTGCTGGTGCGGATCGCCGGGCAGGACCACCCGCTGACCCCGCACGGCATCATCACGGTGTCCGACGTGCCGGGGCTGAGCCTGTTCGTGGAGATCTGCGAGGACATGTGGGTGCCGGTGCCGCCGTCGGCCCAGGCCGTCCTCGCCGGGGCGACCGTGGTCGCGAATCTGTCCGGCTCGCCGATCACCGTCGGCCGCGCGGAGGACCGCAAGCTCATGGCCCGCTCCGCCTCCGCCCGCTGCCAGGCCGCCTACGTCTACGCGGCCGCCGGCGCGGGGGAGTCCACCACCGACCTGGCCTGGGACGGGCAGACCTTCGTGTACGAGTGCGGCGACCTCTTGGGGGAGTCCGAGCGCTTCCCGCAGGACCCGCGCGCCACGATCGTCGACGTCGACCTGGACCGCATCGTCGCCGAGCGCCGTCGCCAGAGCACCATCGACGAGAACCGCCGCACCCACGCCGCGGCGCTCGAGGCCTTCGAGACCTGGACCGAGACCTCGCTGTTCGCGCCCGGCGGGACCGAGGTCTCCGTCCCACGTCCCGCGACCGGACCGCTGCGTCGGCCCCTGCACCGATTCCCCTTCGTGCCCGATGACCCGTCGCGTCTCGCACAGGACAGCTACGAGGCGTTCTCCATCCAGGTCGCCGGGCTGGTGCGTCGGCTCGCGGCGATCGGCGGTGACGAGCCTGGCGGCGCGCGACCTGTCATCGGGGTCTCGGGCGGTCTGGACTCCACGCACGCGCTGATCGTGTGCGCCCGGGCGATGGACCTGCTGGGCCGTGACCGCTCCGAGATCCTCGCCTACACGATGCCCGGCTTCGCGACCACCGAGCACACGCGCTCGAACGCCGAGCTGCTCTCGGAGGCGATCGGCGCGAGCTTCGAGACGATCGACATCCGTCCCGCCTCCACCCAGATGCTCGCCGACATGGGCCACCCCGTCGGCCGCGGCGAAGAGGTCTATGACGTGACCTTCGAGAACGTGCAAGCGGGGATGCGCTACGACTACCTTTTCCGCCTGGCGAACCATCACGGCGGCATCGTGGTCGGCACCGGCGACCTCTCCGAGCTGGCGCTGGGCTGGTGCACCTACGGGGTGGGCGATCAGATGTCCCACTACGGCGTGAACGCCGGCGTCCCCAAGACGCTGATCCAGCACCTGATCCGCTGGGTGATCGCCGAGGGCCTGTTCGATGTGGCCACCAGTGAGCTGCTGCAGGCGGTGCTGGACACCGAGATCTCCCCGGAGCTGATCCCCACCAAGCCGGGGGAGAAGGCGCAGTCCACCGAGGACTCCATCGGCCCCTACGCGCTGCACGACTTCACGCTCTACCACCTGCTGCGCCGCGGCTACGGCCCGGCGAAGATCGCCTACCTCGCCCATCAGGCCTGGGGAGATCTCGAGGCCGGTCAGTGGCCTGCGGGATACGCCGACGGTGACAAGCGCGCCTACACCCGCGGCGAGATCCGCGGTTGGTTGACCGTGTTCACCCGGCGGTTCTTCTCCACCCAGTTCAAGCGCTCTGCGGTGCCGAACGCGCCGAAGGTGCTGGCCGGCGGCTCGCTGTCCCCGCGTGGGGACTGGCGGATGCCTTCGGACGTCACCTCGCGGGCCTGGCTGGCCGAGATCGAGGCGGAGGTGCCCGGGGACTGAGCGGGCGGAGCGTCGGAGGGCTGAGTGGGCGAGCCTCGGGCTGAGTGGGCGGATTGTCGGGGGCTGAAGCGCGAGGTGCCCGGGGACTGAGGGGCGGAGCGTCGGGGCTGAGCGGGCGAGCCTCGGGCTGATCGGGGCGCCGCTGACAGGTGCTCCATCCTCGTGCCGAGTTCCGCGTTGCGAGCGCTACCCACCGTGATCGCGAGCACTACCCACCGTCGAGCTCTGCGTTGCTGTCACGACCTGGAGCCGAGCTCTGCACAGTTGTTGCCACCAGCGATCTTGGCAACGACAACGCAGAGCTCGGCGGCAGGGGTGGGGGAGGCCAGCCGCCAGGCCCGGCCCGCCCCGCCAGGCCCGGCCCGCCCCGCCAGGCCCGGCCCGCCCCGCCAGGCCCGGCCCGCCCGTGCCGCCAGGCCCGGCTGGCCCGTCCCGCCGGTCGGGCCTGCTCCGCCAACCTGGCCTGCCCCGCCGACCGGGCCCGCCCCGGCTGGCCTGCCCCGCCCGCCGGCCTACTTCACCGCGCCCATCGACAGGCCGCGCACCAGCTGCTTCTGCGCGATCCAGCCGGCCAGGACCACCGGCAGCGACGCCAGCACCGAGGCGGCGGACAGGCGTGCCAGGAACAGCCCCTCCGAGGTCATGGTCGACATGAGGAAGATCGGCACCGTCGCGGCATTCGCGGCGGTGAGGTTCAGGGCGAAGAAGAACTCGTTCCATGCGAAGATCACGCAGATCAGCGCCGTCGCCGCGAGGCCCGGGGCCACCATCGGCAGCAGCACCGTGCGCATGGTGCGCAGCAGCGAGGCCCCGTCGATCGAGGCCGCCTCGAGCACCTCTGCGGGCACCTCGAGGAAGAACGAGCGCATCATCCACACCGCGATGGGCAGGTTCATCGCCGTGTACAGGATGATCAGCGTGAGGATGTTGTCGAGCATCCGGATCTGCCCCGCGATCACGTAGATCGGCATGATCACCGCGACGACCGGCAGCATCTTGGTGGAGATGAAGAAGAACAGGAAGTCCTGCGTCCGCTTCACCGGTCGGATGCTCACCGCGTAGGCGGCGGGCACGGCGAGCACCAGCACCAGCAGCGTCGAGCAGGCGGTGGCGATCACCGAGTTCAGCAGGTACGAGCCGGCGCCCGCGGTGCCGATCACCGAGGCGTACTGCTCCAGCGTCGGGGTGAAGAAGAACGTCGGCGGATTCGAGGCGGCCTGGGACTCCTGCTTGAAGCTGGTCAGCACCATCCACGCCACCGGGGCGAAGAACAGCAGCCCGGCGGCCCAGGCCAGCACGCTCAGCAGGTGTCCGCTGGTCCGTCCCTTGGGGCGACGCGACCGGATCGTGGGCGGCGCCGAGGGGGAGGTCCGCGGGGCGTCGGCGGTCACTGCGCTCATGACTCCGTCTCCTTCCGTTCGTTCCTCACAGGTCGTCGACGAAGGACGCTCATGACTGCTCCTTGCTGTTGATGCTCGTGAAGATCAGACGCAGCGCGAACATGGCGACGATGATCGTGGCGATCACGGTGATCACACCCATCGCCGAGGACTGCCCGATGTCGAACCCGAGGAACGCTCGCTGATAGATGTAGAACGGCAGATTGGCGCTGGCGGTGCCCGGGCCTCCCGCGGTCATCAGGTAGATCTGATCGAAGGTGTTGACGACGTAGATCGCGCCCAGCAGCACCGACAGCTCGAGGTAGAACCGCAGGTGGGGCAGGGTGATGTGGACGAACGTGGTCCAGGGCCCGGCGCCGTCCATCGAGGCGGCCTCGAGCACGTCCCCGGTCTGGGACTGCAGCCCCGCCAGAAGCAGCAGCATCATGAACGGGGTCCATTGCCACACCAGGGCGATTATGATCGACAGCATCGGCAGCTGGCTGGTCCAGTCCACCGGCGAGATGCCCACGAGGGAGATCAGCCAGTTCACGAGGCCGTAGGTGGGGTTGAACAGGGAGATCGACCAGAGCATCGCCCCGGCCACCGGCATGATGAGGAACGGCGTGATCAGCAGCGTGCGGATGAATCCGCGGCCGAAGAACTTCCGGTCCAGCAGCAGCGCGAGACCGAGCCCGATCACCAGCGAGACCAGCACGCAGCCCAGCGTGATGAGGATCGAGTTCAGCGCCGCCGTGCGGAACGTGGAGTCGAGGAAGATGTCGAGGTAGTTGCGCAGGCCCACGAACTCCTCGCCCTCGGGGCGCAGGAGGTTGCGGGAGCGCAGTGAGTACCAGATCGTCAGCAGGAAAGGGATCTGGGTGCAGATGACCACGAAGAGGAACGCGGGCATCAGCGGGAGCCGGCGCCGCCAGGCCTCGGCCGTGGAGTACCCGCCGTCGTGCGAGGTGCGACCGCCCGGTCCGTCGGCCGACGGACCGCGCGCGGGAGTGCGGGCATCGGCCGACGGGGCGTCTCCGGCGCCGTCGGGCATCGCCGTGGTGGTGCTCATCGGCCCGTCTCCTTCCGCTCGTGCGTGACGCTGCGTCGATCAGGGGTGCGCATCGCTCAGCCTTCCCATCCGTAGGTGCGGGCGACCGATTCGGCGAAGCCCTGCGACTGCTTCAGCGCCTCGTCGACGCTCTTCTGCCCGGCGATCGCGGCGGAGAACTGCTGGCCGACGCGCGTGCCGAGGTCCTGGAACTCGGGGATGACGACGTTCTGCAGACCGTCGTAGGGGACCTCGACGGTCATCGAGTTCTCCTGGGTGGAGTTCTCCATCGAGTCCAGCGTCGGCTCGGCGTAGTTCTTCGAGAGCTCGGCGTACTCGGGGATCTCGTAGGTCGACAGCCGCGAGCCGGGCGGCAGCGCCTCCCAGCCGATCTCCTCGCCGACCAGCTGGAAATAGTCCGGATGGGTCATCCAGGCGATGAACTCCCAGGCAGCGTCCTTCTTCTGGCTGGTCCGGGGGATGGCCAGGGCCCAGGAGTACAGCCAGCCGGCGTACTCGGTCAGCTGCGTCGGCCCCAGCGCGTAGCCGGTCTTGCCGACGACGGTGGAGGAGTCGGGGTTCTCGACCCCGGAGACCATCGAGGAGGCGTCGAACCACATGGCGGCGTTGCCCTGGCTGAAGTGGGTCAGGCATTCGCCGAAACCGGAGGTCGCGGCGCCGGGCTGCCCGTAGGAGCGCAGTGTGTCGACGTACATCGAGATCGCCTCGCGCACCTCGGGGGAGGTCAGCTGCGGCGCCCAGTCCATGTCGAACCAGCAGCCGCCGTAGGTGTTCAGCACGGTGCTCATCGGCGCGATGTTCTCGCCCCATCCGGCCAGCCCGCGCAGGGCGATGCCGCTCATCCCGCTGCCGGGATCGTGCAGGGTGGAGGCGAAGGAGCGCAGGTCCTCCCAGCTGGGACGTTTCGGCATCTCGAGGCCGGCCTCGTCGAACAGGTCCTGGCGGTAGACCAGGAACGCGCTCTCGCCGTAGAAGGGGACCGAGTACATCGAGCCGTCGACGGTCAGGGCGTCCTTGATCGTCGGCACGAAGTCCTCGGGCGCGTAGCCGTCGGTCTTCGCGATGTAGGGCTCGAGGTCGGTGAGCCAGTCGTTGGGCGCCCACAGCGGGGTCTCGTAGTTCGAGATCATCACGACGTCGAACTCGCCGCCGCCGGAGGCGACCGAGGCGGTGATCTTCGCGCGCGCCTCGTTCTCCGGGAGCGACACGAACTGCACGTCGATGTCGGGGTGCTTCTGCGAGAAGTCGTCGATGAGGCTGATCGCGTCCTGCATCTGCGGGTTCGACACGATCGCGACGACGATCGATGCGCGGTCACCGCTGCCGGAGCCGCAGCCGGCCAGGGCGGTGGCGCCGAGCCCGGCGGTCAGGCCGGCACCCAGAACGCTGCGGCGACGGGGTCGCGGCAGGGGGCTCGGCGAGCCGGCCGGACCGGGCGCGCTGGGGTCGGCCGGTCCGGGCCCGCCGGGGGGCCGCGTCGGATGTGATCTGGGGTGTCCCATGCGCAGTTCTCCTCTGAACGGCTCGAGGCCCGACTCCCGGCGAGGGTTCCCCCGTGGCCCGGGGCGGAACGCGGCGCCGCAGGGGGATCGGCGGGGCTCCGACGGGTCTTGGGGGTGGATCCGGTGTCGTGGCCGCTGGTGACGGGATGCCGGCGGATCCGCCGCAGGTGCAGACGGCGGTCCCGCTGGGCGAGGTGGGCGGCGACATCGCAGCCCGCTCATGTGATGAGTGGTTGTGCTCACCTGTGAGTGAGCGTAGTCATATACTCTCAGTTGAGCAACAGGCGGGTCGCAGATGTTCGTGATTCGCGGGAGACGGGAAGGTGCGTTCATGGCGCGCGACGGCACGACGCCGGGGCGGTGGGACCTGGCTGACGGGCAGGTCGGGCCCGCCTCGGCTGACGGGCGGGGCGGATCGGTCTCGACCGACGAGCGGGTCGGGCCCGTCTCGGTCGGCGCGGATGGTGCGGGTTCGCCCGGGGACGGCTCGGTGAAAGCGGTGCTCGCGACCGAGTACTTCTTCGACGGCCTGTCCAAGGTCGAGATCGGGCGTCGTCACGGCCTGTCCCGCTTCCAGGTCGCCCGCCTGCTCGACGAGGCGCGCGACGAGGGCATCGTGCGCATCCAGATCGTCGACCCCAGCGCCGCCGGCCGCGACCATGCCACCCTCGCCCAGCAGCTCGGCATCTCCTCGGTCACGGTCGCTGCCGCGCGGCCGGGCGAATCGATGCGCGCGGCCATAGCCCGCCAGGTCGCCCGATTGCTGACGACGCGGCTGCGCGAGAGCGGGCGGCTGGGCATCGCCTGGTCCCGCACCCTCATGCATCTGCCGGAGTTCCTCGAGGTCCTGCCCGCGGTCGACATCGTCCAGCTCGTCGGCCCCCTCAGCGCCGCCGGCTATTCGACGGCCGAGTCCTCCGCCCTGGTCCACACCCTCGGTGCCCGCGCCGGCGGTCGGGTCTGGGCGCTGCCCACCCCGCTCGTGGTCGACTCCCCGCAGGTCGCCGCCTCGCTGCGGTCGATGGATGAGGTGCGCACGACGCTCGATGCGGCCGACGCCCTCGACGTCGCCGTGGTCTCCCTCGGAGCCTGGTCCGCCGGCGCCTCGACCCTGTGGGCCCGCCTCGGTGCCGACGAGCAGCGGCGTGCGCAGGAGGCCGGGATCGTCGCCGAGATCTGCGGCATCATGCTGGGCGGAACGGGCGCCGTCTGGCATTCGGCGCTCGAGGACCGGGTGATCGGGGTGCGTGCTGACCAGCTGCGACGGGCCCGGGTGATCGCTGCGGCCCCGGCCGTCGGGCGCCCCGAGGCGGTCATCGCCACCGCTCGCTCCGGGCTCGTCGACGACATCGTGCTCGCCCCGGAGCTCGCCGACCAGGTCGCCGCACTGCTGGAGTGAGGTGCGCTGTCGACGTGAGGTGGGCAGCTGGCGTGAGGCACGCGGCTGGGGTGGGGTGTGCTGCTGGCGTGGGGTGTGCTGCTGGCGTCAAGTGCGCTGCGGGGGCGGGGCGTGTTGCCGGCGTGCAGTGCGCTGCGGGGGTGGGACGTGCTGCCGGCGTGCAGTGCGCTGCTGGCGTGAAGTGCGCAGCTGGCGTGGGGTGTGCTGTTGGGGTGAGAGGCATGCTGCTGAAGAACAGCGCGCGGCTGTAGCAGGTGGGGCGGGCGTTCTCGTGCCGGGATCCTCGTCCGCTCCCGCACGTCGGCCCTCCATCACGTGAGCGCGAACCCCTGCTCATCTGGCGACGGGTGTGTATCGTCGGCCCCAGCAGAACTCGCCGACGAAGGATGAGCCATGACCGCCCTGAACGCTTCCGCCCTCCCCGACATCACTGCGCGCGGCGATGTGGCAGTGCCCCGGTACCCGCTCGATGAGCGGGCCGTCGGCATCGTCCACTTCGGCGTCGGCGGCTTCCACCGCGCTCACCAGGCCATGTTCCTGGACCGTCTGATGAATGCCGGGCGCGACCGCGATTGGGCGATCTGCGGCGTCGGCCTGCTGCCGGGAGATTCCCGCATGCGTGACGCCCTCACCGCGCAGGACGGCATGTACACCCTGGTCACCAAGGACCCCGACGGTGAGCGCGACCCGCGGGTGATCGGCTCCATCGCGAAATATCTCTTCGCGCCCGACGACCCCGAGGCCGTGCTCGCCCAGATGACCGACCCGGCGGTGCGCATCGTCTCGCTGACCGTCACCGAGGGCGGCTACAACTACAACCCCTCGACCGGCGAGTTCCAGTACGAGACCGAAGCCGTCGCCGCGGACCTGTCCACCCGCTTCGACGCCGCGGGAGCCGCCGCCGTCGGCCGGGCCGGAGAGGACGCCGCCGGGTCCAACACCGCCCACGGCACCGGCCATCCCCGCACCATGTTCGGCTTCGTCGTCGAGGCGCTGCGTCGTCGCCGCGAGGCAGGCACCGAGCCGTTCACGGTCATGTCCTGCGACAACGTGCGGGGCAACGGTGACCTGGCCCATCGCATGATCCTCGCCTACGCCCGCCGTCGCGACGAGAACGGGCTGCATGGGCAGGAGCTGCTGGCGGACTGGATCGAGCAGCACGTCGCCTTCCCCAACTGCATGGTCGACCGCATCACCCCGGCGACCGTGCCGGAGGACATCGAGATGGTCTCCGGCGACTACGGGATCGACGACGCCTGGCCGGTGGTCGCCGAGGACTTCGTGCAGTGGGTCCTGGAGGACGAGTTCCCCGCCGGTCGCCCTGCCTACGAGGAGGCCGGGGTGCAGATGGTCGAGGACGTCGAGCCCTACGAGCTGATGAAGCTGCGCCTGCTGAACTGCTCCCACCAGGCCATCGCCTACTTCGGGCTGCTGCTGGGGCTGACCTACGCCGACGAGGCCGCCGTGGACGAGCACCTCGCCCCCTTCACCCGCACCCTGTACATGGACGTCGAGGGCACGCCGACCGTCCCCGAGGTGCCGGGCATCGACCTGACCGCCTACAAGGACGAGCTCATGGCGCGCTTCGCCAACGAGGCCATCAAGGACACCCTGGCCCGCCTCGCCGCCGAGTCCTCCGACCGCATCCCCACCTGGATGGTGCCCGTGATCCGCGAGAACCTCGAGGCCGGCCGCTCCGTCACCGCGACGGCCGCGATCGTGGCCTCCTGGGCACGGTATGCCGAGGGCACCGGGGAGAACGGCGAGGAGTGGCCCGTCGTGGACCGTCTCCACGACCGCGTGATGGCTGCCGCCGCGAAGCACGACGAGGACCCGCTCGCCTTCCTCCGCGACGAGGAGCTGTTCGGTGACCTGGTCGAGCACGAGGCGTTCACCGAGCCCTACCTCCACGCCCTGGACGTGCTGCGCACCGACGGCGCCCGAGCCCTGTTGAGCGAGCTGGTCGAGGCCGAGGCCTGAGTCGTCCCGATCCCGTGCCTTCGCCGGGAGGCCGTGCCGGCCCAGCGGCCCACCCGGGCAGACAGCCTGGCCCGGCAGCCCGGCCTGCCCGGCCTGGCCTGCCCAGCCCGGTGGCCTGGCCTGCCCAGTCCGGCCTGCCCGGCCCGGCAGCCTGGCCTGCCCAGTCCGGCCTGCCCGGCCCGGCGGCCTGGCCTGCCCGGCCCGGCGGCCTGGCCCGCCAAGTTGAGTTCTACGTTCTCGGTCCTTCCGGTGGTTTTGGGAACGACTGTGCAGAGGTGGATCACGGGGAGGGGTCGGCTGTCGGGCTCGCCTCGGTCGAGTTCTGCTTTCGTGTGGCTTCCGGCGCTTTTGGCACCGCTTCTGCAGAGGTGGACCTGTCGGACCTGAGTGCTCCGGTGGATCTGTCGGACCTGAGTGCTCCGGTGGATCTGTCGGACCTGAGTGCTCCTGGGGAACACTCGGCCGTGCGCGCTCTGGGAGTTCTTGCGGCTTGCGGGGAGACTGGGTGAGATCGGAGCGTCGGCTCACCCCTGCCAGCCATGCCGGCGCAGCGCGGTGGCGATCCTCTCCGTCCCGCGGGCGCAGGAGTTCCGGAGGTCCTTGGCCACCGTTCGCACCTCGATCCAGCCTTCCGCGTTGCGGAGCTCGGTGCGCCCGATGTCCTCTTCCTGCTGTTTCTTGGTGAGGTGAGTCGGCCCTTCGTGCTCGACGCACACCTTCCACTGCGGCCACGAGAGGTCCGGTTCGCCGAGCCAGATTCCGTCATCGCGGATGGCCGTGTTCAGCAGGGGCACGGGCAGGCCCGACCGCAGCACGCCCAGACGGAGCCGGGTCTCGGCGGGGGAGTCGCTGCCGATCCGTATGTCCTCCAACGAATGCCGGAGGCGAAGGGCGCCGCGGCCATGGTGGTGGAGCACTGCCTGCCGGAGCTGGTCGAGCGTCGCATGCGGCGAGCTGCGACCCTCGAACATGGCGCGCGGCATCCGCACCAGGTGGTCGCCGATCTCCGTGAGGTCATCCGTCGACAACGTGGCGGCGAGGTCCAGCCAGGTGCGCACGCGAGAGGTGAGGCGTGCATCGCCGACCTCGGCCACGTCCGAGGCGGTCAGGTCGAGGCTGCGCCAGCGGAGCTTCTTCGTGTTCCGGCGCCGCACGGTGGAGTTCGTGAGGTGGATCCGTGACGCCGGGTCCGTGAACTTCCATGCTCTCGCCCCGATCTTCTGGGGGAACCCCCACAGGCGCGATGCCGTCGGCCCGCAGGCGGCCACCCGTGGGTCGTTCTTGGTGAGGGCCGCGACGACATCACTCTCCAGGATCTCCGCGTCCGCCCGCGCGTAGAGGCCTCGCACCACGGAACGGACGTCGGGCGCGCGGAGACGCTCGACGGTGACGCCGGCCGCCGCGGCTTCGGTCCGGGAGAAGACAGCGGGGAGCATGTCATCGGCGAGGGGCGTGCGGAGGCGAGGCATGGGCCAAGGGTGTGCGATCGCGGACCAACGTTCCCTCGGGATCCACAACGGCCTGCTCAGTACGGTGTCGGCATCGGTCCTCCCCGCCCGGGCCCAGTGTGGCGCGGACTCCGGACACACACAGGCCCTGCCACGACCTCGGTCCGGGCCCGATGGCCCCGACCGAGCTCTGCGCTCTCGTTGCCACAGCGAGCCATGGCAACGAGAGCGCAGAGCTCGCTGGGGGGAGAGAGTGATATGAGGGTGAGCAGGAGTGGGGAATGGGGTGGGAGGGAGGAGAGGGAGGGAGTGCGGCGCCGCGGGGCGCCCGGTGCCGGTGGTTGTGCCATGTCGGTGATTGTGCGGTGCCGCGCGGCGCCCGGTGCCGGTGATTGCGCGGTGCCGATGGTTGTGCGGTGCCGCGGGGCGTCCGGTGCCGATGGTTGTGCGGTGCCGTCGGTTGCCCGGTCGCACGCACGGGGAATTGTTGTGTCGGACACGTAGACAAAGTTCCATGACCAGCGGTCTCGTCTCGAATGCCGAGGTCACGGGCGTTACGGGAGCACTCCTCGTAGACTGGCGCTCGGGTCCGTGAGCTCGGCAGAGCCCGGAACCGGAACATCCGGTGCCCCGGAGTCGGCTCGTCCGACACCGTGGAAGTCGGGTGCTCGGTGCCCCGGAGTCGGTTCGTCCGGCACCGCGGGAACCGGGCCGTCCGGTCCCGGGGAGCTGGTCCATCCGGCATCCCGGACGGCTCCTCGGAGCGTCGCGCCGGCGAGAACCGTGCCGCCCCCCGGCACCACCACCGTCATCGCCCGCCGCCCCGCGCCGCCCACGGCCCACCGCAGGAACGCCCCAGTCCCCAGCCCGCAACCGTGAAGGAACTCGTCTCATGAGCCTGGTCGTCCAGAAATTCGGAGGATCCTCCGTCGCCGACGCCGACTCCATCAAGCGTGTCGCCCAGAGGATCTCGAAGTACGCGAAGGCGGGCCACAAGGTGGTCGTCGTGGTCTCCGCGATGGGCGACACGACCGATGATCTCCTCGACCTCGCCGAGGAGGTCTCGCCGACCCCGCCGCCGCGCGAGCTGGACATGCTGGTGACCGCCGGCGAGCGGATCTCGATGGCCGTGCTGTCGATGGCGCTGAACGACGTCGGCATCGACGCCCGCGCCTACACCGGCTCGCAGGCGGGCCTGATCACCGACGAGGTGCATGGCAAGGCCCACATCCTTCGCGTGACCCCCGGCCGCGTCCAGGAAGCTGTCGACGAGGGCTCGGTGGCGATCGTCGCCGGCTTCCAGGGCGTCTCGCAGTCCACGAAGGACATCACCACCCTGGGCCGCGGCGGCTCGGACACCACCGCTGTGGCGCTCGCCGCCGCGCTCGAGGCCGACGTCTGCGAGATCTACTCCGACGTCGACGGCGTGTTCACCTCGGATCCGCGCGTCGTGCCCGCCGCCCGTCGCGTCCCCTACATCTCCTGCGAGGAGATGCTGGACCTGGCCGCCAACGGCGCGAAGATCCTGATGGTGCGCAGCGTGGAGTACGCCCGGCGCTACGCCGTGCCGCTGCACGTGCGCTCCTCGTACTCCGGGCGGCTGGGGACGATCGTCTCCGACGACCCCGATCGCGTGATCCCCATCGACCCCGATGTCACCATCCGCACCGCGGACGTCGCCCGTCGCGACGCCGCCGACCCGACCAAGGAGCTCCCCATGGACGACCACTCGGACCCCGGCCTCGAGGCGCCGATCATCTCGGGCGTCGCGCACGACCGCAGCGAAGGCAAGATCACCGTCGTCGAGGTCCCGGACACCCCGGGCAAGGCGGCGCTGCTGTTCGACGTCGTCGCCGGATCGGGTGCGAACATCGACATGATCGTGCAGAACTCCTCGACCGTCGACGACACCGTCGCGATCTCCCTGACCCTGCCCGAGGACGACGTCCCCGCGGCACTGGCCGCCATCGAGGAGGCGCGCGAGGCGATCGGCTACGCCGAGGTGCGTTACAACGACCAGATCGGCAAGGTCAGCATCGTCGGCGCCGGCATGCGCTCGCACCCGGGCGTCTCGGCGACCCTGTTCCGCTCCCTCGGCGAGGCGGGCATCAACATCGACATGATCTCCACCTCGGAGATCCGCATCTCGGTGGTCACCGAGCAGGCCAAGCTCGATGACGCCGTGCGCGTCATCCACAGCGCGTTCGGCCTGGACGCCGAGCAGACCGAAGCCGTCGTGTACGGAGGGACCGGACGATGACCAGCAGCACCCCCAGCAGCAGCACCCCGAGCGACGCCACCGGCTTCGACGTCACCACCACCCCCGGGTACGCGCCGGACGGGCCGGTCATCGCCCTGGTGGGCGCGACCGGTCAGGTCGGCCAGGTCATGCTCGCCCTGCTCGCCGACCGCGCGGTGCCCCACTCCGGGGTGCGCGCCTTCGCGTCGGCCCGCAGCGCCGGCAGGACCGTGCCGTACGCCGGCCAGACCCTGCTGGTCGAGGACGCGGAGACCGCTGACATCACCTCCCCGGGCAAGCGCGTCGACATCGCGATCTTCTCCGCCGGCGGCTCCACCTCGAAGGCGCTGTCCCCGCGATTCGCCGAGGCCGGCGCGACCGTCGTGGACAACTCCTCGGCCTTCCGCCGTGACGACCAGGTGCCGCTGGTGGTGTCCGAGGTGAACCCGGAGGCGATCGACGCCACCCCGCGGGGGATCATCGCCAACCCCAACTGCACCACCATGGCTGCGATGCCGACCTTGAAGCCGCTGCACGACGCGGCCGGCCTGGCGCGGCTGAAGATCGCCACCTACCAGGCCGTCTCCGGGTCCGGCGTCGCCGGGGTCGCGGAGCTGGCCGGCCAGGTGCGCGCCGGCGCCGACGAGGTGGAGAAGCTCGCGCTCGACGGGTCCGCCGTCGATCTCGGCGAGCCGTCCACCTACGTGCGCCCGATCGCGTTCAACGTGCTGGCGATGGCCGGGAGCCTGGTCGAGGACGGCTCGGGCGAGACCGACGAGGAGCAGAAGCTCCGCCACGAGTCCCGCAAGATCCTGGGACTGCCGGAGCTGCCGGTCGCGGGCACCTGCGTGCGAGTGCCGGTGATGAGCGGCCACGCGGTGGCGGTCCACGCCGAGTTCGACCGGCCGATCACCCCCGATCAGGCCCGTGAGCTGCTGGAAGCGGCCGACGGCGTCACCGTCGTCGACCTGCCGACCCCGCTGGATGCGGCCGGCAGGGACGGCACGTTCGTCGGCCGGATCCGACAGGATCAGTCGGTTCCGGACGGAAAGGGTCTCGTTCTGTTCGCCGTAGCGGATAATCTTCGGAAGGGCGCTGCCCTGAATGCCATCCAGATCGCCGAACTGATCGCCACGAGGACACGCTCATGACACTGCCCGCCACGGGTGGCCCCGCGGGGCCGGGGCCCGCTCCGCTCTCCGTCGCGTTCTCCGATCGGGCCGGCGAGGAGACCTCTGACGGGAGCTCGGTGAAAATGAGCGTGGATCCTCTGGCCAACGTGCTGCGCACGCTGGATACGATCGCGGCCGCGGAGTCGGAGGTCGGCGACGACCTGCGCGCCGTCGTCGGCACCCCCGGGGAGGTGGCCGCCGCCGCGTCGCCCGCCGGGGCCTCGCCCGCCGCGTCGGCCGATCCCGAGGCTCCCGGTGTCCCGACCGGCACGGCGGACCCCGGTGGGCCTCGCGCGACGGCCGGCTCCTCGAGCACGCCCCCGGAGTCCACCGGCCCGGGCCAGGCGCGGCGGGAAGCCATCCTCGACGGCGCCTCGGCCCTGTTCGCCGAGCGCGGGTATCACGGGGCGAGCCTGCGGGACATCTCGCGCCGGGTGGGCATCTCCCACCCGGGGATGCTGCACCACTTCGCCTCGAAGGACGCCCTGCTCGGTGCGGTCATCGACCGGCTCGAGGCGCACGCGCAGGGGTTGCTGGACTCGGTCGAGTCCCTGCAGGGCTCCTCCGCGACCCTGCTCGCCGCGCTGTCGGGGCCGTGGAATCCCACGCAGCACTCGATGGCGCTGCTGACGACGCTGTCCGCCGAGATCGTGAACCCCTCCCATCCGGGCCGCTACCGGATCGCCCGACTGCGCCTGGTCCACGAGCACGTGCTCGAGGAGGTCCTCACGGGCCTCTCGGACAAGGGGCTGCTGGTGCCGGGTGCGGATCCCGCGTTCGTCGCCCGCACCCTGTTCTCCCTGCTGTTGAGCCTGACGGTGCGCGAGCACTCGGTGCGCGAGCTGCAGCAGAACGGCTCCGGTGACCCCACCCGGGATGTGCGAGACTTCGTGCACCTGTGCGTGGTCGACTGAGGAGGAGCAGGTCCGCGTGACCCAGACGTCGGGGGGCGAGGCCCCCGCTGAGCACCCCGAGGGAGACGGTTGCGCCGCCTCCGCGGGTCCGGCGTCGCAGCTCGGTGCGGGATCGACGGCATCGACCGGTGTGGAGTGCGGGGCTTCGGGCCCGGGGTCGTCCGACGCCGCACGCCTGGCCCGTCGCAGACGCCTCCAGGCTCTGGCCGGCGTGACCGTGCTGGGCAGCGACGGGGCGCAGGTGGGGCGCGTGCGCGACGTCTATCTGCACGATGCCACCGGCGAGCTCGCCGCGATCACGGTCGTGCGCCGCCAGCTCAGCTCTCGCAGCGTGCTGATCCCCACCGCGGCGATCGCCGTCCTCCCCGCGCAGCACACGGAGCCGGACGAACCCGACCCCGATCGTCGGGCCGAGGCGCAGGTCACGGCCGCGCGCCACGGGGGTGACAGCGCGGGCGGCGACGGCGCAGGGCGCAAGGGGACAGGGGGCGACGGCTCAGGGCGCGAGGGGGTCGACCAGGACGAGGCGTCCTACCTCGGGCCCGATGCCGACGGCGCCGCCGTGCAGCTGCCCGACACGACCTCCCACGGGTCCCGGGACGACTCCGAGGGTGCCGGCCGCTCCGAGGGGGCCGGCCGCTCCGAGGGTGCCGGCCGCTCCGACGGTGCCGACCGCCGCGCCACCGTCCGTCGGACGGCCGACCGGCAGCACCGGCGGGCCGCGACCGATCGCGACGCCGATCCCGCCCACCCGCAGGCGATGTGGCTCTTCGTGGACGCCGCGTCCGCCCGCGCAGGCCTGCGACCACCGGACACGCTCCACGCGTCCCCGCGCACGTTGCGGGAGGCCGCCCGCGCCGTGGGCCTCGAGGACGCTGCCGGTGCCGTCGACCCGGAGGAGGCGTCCCGGGCCGCCGGCCCGGAGGAGGCCGCCGCCGGATGAGGATCCTGCTGCTGACCCACTACTACGCCCCGGAGTTCGGGGCGCCGCAGCGCCGCTGGTCGGCACTGGTCGAGCGCTTCCTCGCCGCCGGGCACCGCGTGACCGTCGCGACCCCTGTGCCGCACTATCCCGGCGGACGCCCCACCCGCGAGCAGTACCGGGCGCACCCCGTCGGCGCCGTCGAGCGCGGACGTCACGGGGAGACCGTGGTGCGCACCGCCTACCTCCCGCACCGCGCCGACATCACCTCCCGCACCGCCGATCACCTGGTCTCGGCGCTGGACGCCCTGCGTCGGCTGCGGCGGCGCTTCAGCCGTCCCGGCACCCGACCCGACGTCGTGGTCGCCACCGCCCCCGCGATCCCCACGCTCCTGGTGGGCCGCACCCTCGCGGCCCTGTGGGGCGTCCCCCTGGTGGTGGAGATGCGCGATGCCTGGCCGGATCTGGTCACGCACGTCGGCCCCGCCGGCGCCCTGCCCGCCGAGGAGGTCCACGCCCCCCAGCCCGGAGCGATGCGCCGCAGCCTGCGCTGGGCGGTGGCGCTGGCCAAGGGGCAGGTGCACGAGCAGGTCACCAGCTGGCAGAGCGGCGCGCAGGCCGTGGTCACCACCACCGACCGTTTCGCGGACGTGCTCGAGGAGCGCGGAGTCTCCCCCGTCGAGGTGGTCCGCAACGGCACCGATCTGGCGCAGGTCACCCCTCAGCGCGACCATCTCGCGGACCACCATCGCGCCCTGCGCTGCCTCTACCTGGGCAACATGGGCCGCTCGCAGGGTCTGGACATCGTCGTGCGGGCGGCCGCGAGGCTGCACGAGGAGGGGATCGACCTGCAGGTGCGGATGATCGGTCACGGGATCGAGGCGCCTGCCCTGGCGGCGCTCGCCGAGGAGCTCGGAGCACCCGTGGAGGTGCTGCCGCGCATCCCGCATCGCGAGGTCGGCGCCCAGTACCGCTGGGCCGACACCGTCGTGGTCTCGCTGCGCGACTGGGCGCCGTTCCAGTGGACCGTCCCCTCCAAGCTGTACGAGATGCTCGCCACCGGACGCCACATCACGGCGCTGCTGGACGGGGAGGCGGCCGACGTGGTCCGCGCCGCGGGCGCCGGCGACGTGCTGCCCCCGGGCGACATCGAGGCGCTGACGACGCTGTGGCGGGAGCTGGCCGCCGACCGCCCCCGGGCCGGGGTGCGCGCCAGCGGTCGCACCTGGGTCGGGGAGCATGCGGACGACGACGTCCTGGCGCGCCGCTACCTGGAGATCCTGGCGGACGTGGCCGCCCCGGACTGATGCACGACAGGAGCGTCCGGGCACCATAGGATCGCCCCGATCGACGGGAAGGAGACCCCGTGACCGCCGTCGGCGAGAAGACCCCTGCCGCCCCCGCGGCCAGGAAGTCCGGTTTCCGCCCGGACGTGCAGGGACTGCGCGCGATCGCGGTCCTGTTCGTCGTGCTCTACCACTCCGGGGTCTCCTGGCTCTCCGGCGGGTTCGTCGGCGTCGACGTCTTCTTCGTCATCTCCGGGTTCCTGATCACCACCCACCTGCTCGAATCGCTCGAGCGCGACGGGCGGATCTCCTTCGGCAGCTTCTACGCCAAGCGCGCCCGACGCATCCTGCCGGCCTCCCTGGTGGTGGGCATCCTGACCGTGCTGGCGGCCTGGATCTGGATGCCGCCGCTGCTGATGAACGAGGTCGCCAAGGGCGCGGTGGCCGCGGCGCTGTACGTGCCGAACATGCTGTTCGCCGTGGAGGGCACCAACTACCTGGCCGAGACCAGCCCCTCGGTGTTCCAGCACTACTGGTCCCTCGGCGTCGAGGAGCAGTTCTACCTCTTCTGGCCCGCGATCCTCGCCGTCGGATTCTGGCTGAGTCGGCGCAGCGAGCGGCGTCTGCTGGTCCTCTCGGCCGTGCTGATGGCGGTCTCCTTCGCGGCGTGCGTGGCGCTGATGAGCGTCTCCCAGCCCTGGGTGTTCTTCTCCCTGCCGACGCGCGCCTGGGAGCTGGGCGCCGGCGCGCTGGTGGCCTTCCTGATGCGCTCCGGTGCCCGCTGGCTGCAGGCGGCCGGGACCGGGGCGCTGTCCTGGGTGGGCCTCGCGCTGCTGCTGGTGGTGGGCCTGGTGTACACCGAGACCACACCCTTCCCCGGCTACACCGCTGCCCTGCCGGTGCTGGCCACGGTGCTGCTGATCATCGGCGGTGCTGCGCCCGGTCAGGTCAACGCGAACCGGGTCCTCGGGCTGCGCCCCTTCCAGTTCGTCGGCGCGATCTCCTACTCGCTGTACCTGGTGCACTGGCCGCTGCAGGTGATCCCGCAGGTCGCCGTCGGCGAGGCCGACCCGCTGCCGCTGTGGCTGCGCCTGGCACTCGGGGCGGTGGCGATCCCGCTGGCCTGGCTGCTGTTCCGCGTCGTCGAGCGGCCCGTCATCGCCTGGCCCACCCTGCGCAAGCGGTCCCAGCTGTGGACCGGTGCGGCAGCCCTGGCCACCTCCGCGGCGCTGATCGCGACCGCCGGCGGCAGCTACTACCTGACCTCCGCACGGGGCGAGACCGCCACGAACCAGACGGCGGGGGAGGAGACGCAGCTGCAGAAGGATCCCCCGGGCACCGGCTTCGTCCCGGAGAACCTCACCCCGCCGCTGGAGGAGGCCGAGGCGGACAACCCCTCCATCTACGCCAGCGACTGCCACCGCTCGCAGGACAGTACCGACTCCAGCGGCTGCCGGGTGGGGGAGAACGAGAGCGCCCCGCTGGTGTTCCTGTTCGGCGACTCCCACGCGGCCAGCTGGTACCCGGCGCTCGCCGAGCTCGCCGAGCAGGGCGAGATCCGCCTGGACACCAACACCAAGAGCTCCTGCCCCAGCACCGACGTGCCCCTGCTGCTGGAGGGCGTTCCGTACACTTCCTGCGACACCTGGCGCCAGGGCGTGATCGATCGCATCCACGACGAGCAGCCCGACCTGGTGCTGCTGGCGAACTACGGCGCCGAGCGCCCCGAGCTCGAGGGCGGCGGTGACTTCGCCACGCGCTGGCAGGAGGGGCTGGAGTCCACGATCGAGGGCATCGAGGGGTCGGGGAGCGATGGTTCCGGGGCCGACGGGTCGGCCGACGGGTCTGACGGCGATGAGGGGGTCGACGGGTCGGGCGGCGGGTCTGACGGCGATGAGGGGGTCGACGGGTCGGGCGGCGGGTCTGACGGCGATCAGGGGGCCGACGGCCCCGTGGTGGACGTGCTCGCCGACGTCCCCGACCAGGGTGAGACCTCCGCCGTGTGCCTGTCGAAGAACCTCGAGGACACCGCCCAGTGCGCCGTCTCCCGCGCCGAGGCCTTCGACCCCGCCGTGACCGAGGCGGAACAGGCGGCGGCCGAGGCGACCGGGGCGCGCTACGTGGACCTGACCGCGTACCTCTGCAACGAGACGATGTGCCCGCCCATCATCGGCAACGTCCTGGTCTACCGCGACGGCCACCACCTCACCACCCACTTCAGCCGGCTGATGGCCGAGCCGCTGGGGGAGGAGATCGAGGCGTCGCTGGGATAGGACTGCCGGGCAGAGCTCCGCGGTTGCCCACCCTTCTCACCCCTCCCACCCGGCTCTCCCCGCCCACGAGATCCTCCCCATCCCACCCCTCGGACCCCGCCTTCCCCATCCCACCCATCGCACCCATCCCACCCCTCCCCATCCCACCCCCCATCCCACCCATCGAGTTCTGCGTAGTTGTTGCCACGTGGCCGGGATGGCACGTGAACGTAGAAGTCGCTGGTGGGATGGGTGCTGGCGGGGTCGGTCGCCGGGCGGGGGTCGTTGACGGAGAGCTGGCCGGTGATTGCTGGTGAGGGTCGGGCGAGCTCTGCGAAGTTGTTGCCACGTGGCCGGGATGGCACGTGAACGCAGAAGTCGCCAGTGGGTCCGGTCTCCGGAGGGGGTGGTCGCCGGAGGGGGCGCCGGGGACCGACAGGGGAAGGCACCGACGGGGGAGGGCCGCCGACAGGGGAAGGCACCAGCGGGCACCGCCCGCCGCAAGGCTCCGTCGCCGGCAGGGCCCGGCCGCCGGCGGTCCCCGTCGTCGGCGGGGCCGGGCCGCCGACTGGCCCCGTCGCCGGCAGGGCCCAGCGGATGCCGGCGGCAGTGGGGGCTGGCGGGGTGGACGGCGCGGCCCCTGCCGGCCCGGGGGCGGGAGCCTCAGCCCTTGACGGCGCCGGCGGCGAGCCCTTGCACGTAGAACCGCTGCAGGCTGACGTAGAGGACGATGCAGGGGATCATCGCGATCACCGCACCGGCCACCAGCTGCCCGAAATCGACCTCCCCGTACGTGCCGACCTGGATGTTCAGCAGGGCGATGGGGAGGGTGAAGTACTTCTCCGTGGTCAGGAAGGTCAGCGCCCCCAGGAATTCGGTCCACGAGGTCAGGAACGCGTAGAGCGCAGCGCTGGCGATGCCGGGCAGCAGCAGGGGCCGCAGCACGCTGGTCAGCATGCGGGCGGTCCCGGCTCCGTCGATGATCGCGGAGTCCTCCAGGGCCTGCGGCACCGTGTCGAAGGTGTTCTTCATGAGGAAGATGCCGAACGGCAGGGCGAAGTTCGTGGAGAAGAGCGTCAGCCCGAGCAGGGAGTCCGTCAGTCCCACGGAGTTCATCAGGAGGTACAGCGGCGTGAGGATCGCCTGGAACGGCACCATCATCGACAGCAGGATGAGGCTGAACGCCACCCGGGAGCCGCGGAAGCCGAACTTCGAGAACCCGTACCCGGCGAGCGTCGCCACCACCGCGGTCAGGACCGCGGTGGACAGCGAGACGATGATGCTGTTGAGGATGGGCCGCAGCATCGCGCCCTCCGGGGACAGGAAGAAGGAGAAGTTGTCCCACGTCAGGGTGAACGTCTCCGCGAGGTCCGGGGTCCCGAGAATCACCTCATGGGGCTGGAAGGCCCGCAGGATCGACCACAGCAGGGGGATGGTGAAGATCAGCGCGAACACCGCGCCGAGGATCACGTAGGGGACTCGACGGCGGTCCTTGGTGGCCGGACGAGAGCTGCTCATCACGTGTCACTCCCTCTCAGCAGGACGAACTGGACGGCGGTGATCAGTGCGGTGAAGACGACGAGGATCAAGGAGATCGCGGTCGCGGATCCGAGCTGGAGCTCGACGAACGCCCGGTTGTAGATGTGGCCGACGATGGTGGTGGTGTCCGTGCCCGGGCCACCCTTGGTGAGGATGAAGAACTGGTTGAAGGCCAGGAACGAGCCGATCACGGAGATGATCAGCGACATCGCGATCGCGGGACGGATGATCGGGACCGTGATCGACAGCTCGCGGCGCAGCCAGCCCGCCCCGTCGATGTCAGCGGCCTCGTAGACCTCCGCCGGGACGCCCTGCATCGCCGACAGCAGCAGGATCATGGTCAGGCCCGGCACCGCCCAGATCACCAGGAGCGACAGCAGGATCGTCCCCAGCACGCCGTCCAGCAGCCAGGCGGTGCTCCCGTCGGTGATCCCGAGCGCCTCGAGGATCCGGTTGATCGCGCCGGAGTCGGGCTGGGCCTCGAGCACCAGCATGTAGCTCAGGGTGGTCAGGCCGACGACGAAGGGGAGGAAGAAGACTGTGCGCAGGAACGTCGAACCCCGGCGGTTGGCGCGCACGAGCACGGCCAGACCGTAGCCCAGCAGCAGGATGGGGACGGTGACGATGCCGGTGTAGATCAGCGTGTAGCGCAGCGCCTTCCACATGCCGGGGTCCTGCAGCGCCTGCCGGTAGTTCTCCAGCCCGATGAAGCGGTACTCCCCGATCAGGGGCCAGTTCGTGAAGGAGATGTAGACCGCGAACCCCAGCGGGATCAGGGCGAAGAACGCGACGAGGGCGATCGCAGGGGCGACCAGCAGCATCCCGGTCGCGGGGCGATGGGTCAGGGAGCGGGGTCTACGGGAACGACGGGAACGTGGGGAACGACGGGGTCGACGGGAGCGTCCGGACGCGGTCCGTCCGGTCGAGGGATCGACTCCGGCGGGCCCCGGCAGCGACTCGTCCTCGAGTGCGGTCATGGCGGGCTCCTAGAGCTGGGTCTGGGTGAGGATGCGGTCGTACTCGGACTGGGCCTCGGCCAGAGCGCCGGGGGTATCGCCGTCGAACACGGCGCGGCGGATCATCGCCAGCCACGGGCTGGAGGACTGGTTGTAGAGCAGGTTGTAGGCGAGGGACGAGGGTACATAGCCCTCGTCGAGCTGCCTGACCGGCACGGTCGCCTGCTCGTACCTCGCGGAGAAATCGGCATCGGCGCTGTCGGACCGGATCGGCATGTATCCGCTGGCCGGCAGGGAGCGCTGGACCTCGAGCTCCAGGGTGTAGCGCATGAACTGCCAGGCGCCGGAGGCGTTCGCGGCGCCGTTGAGGATGCACATGTTGTCCCCGCCGGAGAACGTGGCCTTCCCTCCGTCCGGTCCGGGCACGAGCACGTTCTGGGAGAGGGGGCGGAAGGACTCGTCGGCCTCCGCCACGGCGGGACCGTAGGCGGACGGGAGGAAGACGACCTCCCCGGAGCGGTAGGCGTTGCCCCACTGGGCGCCGTCGGCGACGTAGGTGCGCCGGGGGACCAGCTCGTCGACCCAGAGCTGGCGGTGGAACTCCAGGACCGCCTCGACGACGTCGTTGCCGAGGACGTTGCCCGATTGGTCCCCGAGGTCCCCGGAGATCAGGTCGGTGCCCGCCGCCCAGATCATCGGCTGGATCGTGAAGCCCATCGCCCCGGAGGCGTTGCCGGGGAACGCCCACGGACGGACGTCCGGCAGGGCGGTCTTCAACGACTGGCACGTCGCCATCAGCGACTCCAGGCTCCCGGAGACCTCGGCCAGCTCGAACCCGGCCCTGCCCAGCAGATCCGTGTTCGCGAAGAGCGTCGAGTAGTCCCCCAGGAACGGGGTGCCGTAGATCCGGTCCTCGTGCGTGAGCAGACCCATGTGGCCGGCGGAGAGCGCATCGCGGAAGGGCAGCGCCGCCACCAGATCGGTGAGGTCGGCGAAGGCGTCGCGCACGTAGAACAGCGGGCAGTTGATGAGGTCGACGTCGACGAGGTCCGGGACGGAGCCGCCGCGGATCGAGGTGGCGAGCTTGGTGACGTACTGGGCGTCCGGGATGGGCAGAACCTGCACCTCCAGGTCCTCGTGCTGCTCGTTGAACGACGCGGCGGCCGCCTGGACACCCGTCTGCGTCGCAGAGCGGCACCAGGCGGTCACCGTCCCGGTCGCGTCCTGCCCGAATCCGTCGGCGGTGGTGTCGACGGGCGGGAGCGTGCCCGCGCAGGCGGCGAGGGCGCTCAGACCCGCGCCGGCCGCGCCGAGCGTGAGCCCGCCGGTCAGGAGACGGCGCCGCGAGAGCATCAGTCGGCCTCGAGGGGCAGCCACACTCGCATGGGGCCGACGGAGCGGTTGGCCCAGGCGTAGTACGGGATCGCCGACCAGGTGGCGGGGGTGCGGGTCACCTCGGCGTCGACGCTGCCGTGGACGGGGTAGGGCCACGCCGCCGCCGCGGGTGAGACGGTGACCGCACTGCCGGAGACGGCCAGCGGCACCGCGCCGTCGAGGGCGGGGACCGGCGCGCCGGGTACCGGGTCCACGCCCGGGTCCACGGCCGCGTCGTCGACCGAGGCCGCGCCGTCCTGGTCCTCGTTCTCGATCGCGTAGACGAGGGGGCCGCGCTCGAGGGCGACGGCGCCGCGGGAGGCGTCGAGGCGGTGGTGGGTGCCGACGAAGCGCGCGGCGAGGTCCAGGCGCAGCTCGATCACGTCGCCGGCCTGGAAGGTCGTGCGGATCTCGGCACTGGTGGGGCCCGGGGTGCCGGCGCCGGCCGACGGGAGCGGCACCTCGGTGCCGCGGTGGGTGAGCTGCGCGCCCTCGCGCGACCAGGCGGGGATCCGCAGCGTGAGGGCGCGCACCTCCGCGGGGGCCTCCTCGACGGTGATCCGCACCAGACCGTCGGCGGGGTACTCGGTCGTCACCGACACGCGCAGTCGGCCGGGCCCCTCGCCGGCGGACCACGTGCCGGTGGCGTACTGATGGAGCTGCAGGCCGTCGGGGGTGGCGGTGGCGGCGAGGTGGTCGAGGCTCGCGACGGTGCGCATGATGTTCGGCGGGCAGCAGGCGCAGTCGAACCAGGCACGTCGGCCGTGGGCGATCGAACGGCCCTGGTCGGCTGTGGCACCCTCGCGCAGCTGCAGGGAGTTGACGTAGAAGAACTCGGTGCCGGCCAGGGAGACGCCGGGCAGGAAGGCGTTGAACAGGAGACGCTCGATCGCCTCGGCGTACTGCGCCTTGCCGGTGGCCAGCAGCAGACGCCAGGCCCACTGGATCGCGCCGATGGCGGCGCAGGTCTCGGCGTAGCCGCGGTCGGTGGTCATCTCGAAGGGGTCGCCGAACGCCTCCCAGTCCCAGCGGGCACCCATGCCGCCGGTGACGTAGGTCTTGGTGGCCATCAGGTCCGCGAACACCGACTCGGCTCGGGCCAGCAGATCGACGTCACCGTCCTCGATCGCCTGGTCGGTCGCACCGGCGAAGAGGTACAGGGCGCGGACCGCATGGCCCTCGACGGAGCGGGCCTCGCGCACCGGCACGCCGGCGGAGAAGTACTCCGGCCCCGGCGCGGCGCCGGGGAAGCGCTCCTCGCCGCCGCGGACGTCGAGGAGGAACCGGGCCAGGTCGAGGATCTCGTCGCGGCCGGTGAGGCGGTACAGCTCGATCAGCGCCATCTCGATCACGGGATGGCCGCAGGTGGAGTGGCGTGCCGCGGGCCCGAAGACGGTGCGCAGATGCTCGACGATCCGCAGCGCGACGGCGAGCAGCTCGTCGTCACCGGCGCTGCGGGACAGGGCGACCGCCGCCTGGATGAGATGGCCGTAGCAGTACAGCTCGTGGTCCCAGGCCATGGAGGAGTAGCGGTCCTCGGGGGCGTGGCGCAGGGTGTGCACGCTGTTGAGGTAGCCGTCGCTCTGCTGCGCGGCCGCGATCATCGCCGTGGCCTCACGGGCCATGGCGCGGAGGTCGGGGTCCTCCTCGCGCCCCAGCTCCAAGGCGACGGCCTCGAGCCACTTGTAGGCGTCGGAGTCCTGGAAGATCATGCCGGAGGCCTCGCCCGACTCCGTCCCGCCGACGATGCGGAAATTGCGCAGCGTGCCGGAGTCCTCGAGCTGCTCGTATCCCGCCCGCAGGGCGTCGGCCCGGTTGCGCTGCTGACGGATGTGCCAGAAGCCGCCGGTGATCCGGGCGTCGCCGGGAGCGAGTGGGCGGCGGGCGGCGCTCGCGTGAGCGGTGGGGATCGCGGGGGCGGCGAGCGCGGTCGGAGCCGTGGTCATGGAGGTCCTCACAGGAGTGCTTCATTGCGGAAAGTGCGGAAACGAAGTTTCTGTGTCGATAATGGCACGGTCGCCGTCGTGCGACAACCCCCCGCCCCGGGCACGGCGCCCGGACGACGCCAGGAGGACATGTGCCCCACACGCCGACGCCGATGCCCCGCATCGCGGATGTCGCCGAACTCGCCGGAGTGTCCGTGAGCACCGCCTCGAAGGCGCTCAACGACACCGGTCAGCTGCGCGAGGACACCAGGACCCGGGTGAAGGAGGCCGCCGCGAGACTCGGGTTCGTCCCCGGGCGCACCGGACGCGGTCAGGCCGATCCCCGCACCTACACCGTGGGCCTGCTGACCACCGACAGCTTCGGGCGCTTCACCATCCCGCTCCTGCGCGGCGTCGAGGACGCGCTCGCCGCGGGGAGGATGGCGATCATCCTGTGCGACACCCGCGACGACGTCCTGCGCGAACGTCACTACCTGCGGTCCCTGCAGGACAGGCGGGTCGACGGGCTCATCATCACCGGACGCACCACAGACCCCCGCCCCTCGATCGGCCTGGCGATCCCCACCGTCTACGCGCTCTCGCCCTCGGTCGATCCGACGGATCATTCCGTCGTGGTCGACGAGAGCGCCGGGGCGGTGATGGCGGCCGAGCACCTGCAGGCCATGGGGTCCCGGCGGATCGTCCACGTCACCGGCCCGCAGCGGCACCACTCGGCCTCTGAGCGGGCGCTCGCCGTCCAGGACGCGCTCGGGCGATCCCTGATCACCGCGCCCCTGTTCGGTCACTGGTCCGAGGAGTGGGGGCGCCACGCCGTGGACATGCTGCTGACCTCCCACCCCGACGCCGACGCCTTCGTGTGCGGATCCGACCAGATCGCCCGTGGGGTCACCGACCGGCTCCGCGAGCAGGGCGTCGACGTGCCCGGGCAGGTGCGAGTCACCGGCTTCGACAACTGGGACGTGATGGCCCTGGCCTCGCGCCCACCGCTGACCACCGTGGACATGGGGCTCACCGAGCTCGGCCGCCTCGCCGGGAGCACCCTGCTCGACCTCGTCGAGGGCGAAGCAGACCCTCCCCGTCGCCAGGAGCTCCCTCCCCGGCTGGAGGTGCGCGGCTCGAGCCTGTGAGGCGATGGCCGGCCCGCCGACCCGTCGGGCCGCATATCGCGAGCGTATGCGTTGTCGGATACGCCCTCGCAACGTCCCGCTGTCTTGAGTGGAGGCATGAGATCACACCGCACCCTCGCCCCCGCACACCACGCGTCCCGTTCCGTCGGCCCTCGTCGTTCCGGTCGCCGCGCGCGTCCCGCCCGTGCCCTGGGCACCCTCGCGGTGCTCGCTCTCCTGGTGGCGTCCCTGCTGGCCTTCGGCTTCGCCGTCCGAGCGGCCGTGTCGCCGGGCGCCCCGGTGGTCCCGTCGGTGGTCGAGCTGCTCCCGGGAACCGGCCTCGATGAGGACGACGGTCTGCTGCCGTCCGACGAGATCGTCACGGTCTTCGACGACGAACTGCCCGCGGTCGGGAACCTCGACGCGGACCTGCTCGGCGCCCTACGCGCCGCGGCCGCCGACGCCGCGGACGACGGGGTGACGTTCCAGGTCAACAGCGGGTGGCGTTCTGCCGACTACCAGCAGAGCCTGCTCGAGGACGCGATCGATGAGCACGGCTCGCGCGAGGAGGCGGCTCGGTGGGTCGCCACGGCGGAGACCTCCTCGCACGTCACGGGCGACGCGATCGATCTCGGTCCGACCGACGCCACCTCCTGGCTCGCCCAGCACGGCCAGGAGTACGGACTCTGCCGGACCTATGCGAACGAGCCCTGGCACTACGAGCTGCGGTCCGGCACCCCCGATCAGGGGTGTCCGGTGCCGTACGCCGATCCCACCGAGGATCCCAGGCTGTCCTCGTGAGCCGGCGTCGCAACCGGCACCGGGCCGCCCCGGATCATAGGCTCGGCCCATGCGGGTGCTGATCGTGGAGGACGAGACCTACCTGGCCGAGGCCGTGCGCGACGGGCTGCGGCTGGAGGCGATCGCCGCCGACGTGGCCGAGGACGGGGACACCGCCCTCGAGCTCCTCGCCCTCAACGACTACGACGTCGCCGTGCTGGACCGGGACATCCCCGGGCCCTCGGGCGACGAGGTGGCGCGGCGCATCATCGCCGGCGGGTCCGGCACCGCGATCCTCATGCTCACCGCCGCTGACCGGCTCGACGACAAGGAGTCGGGCTTCCAGCTCGGGGCCGATGACTACCTCACCAAGCCCTTCGAGCTGCGCGAGCTGGCGCTGCGCCTGCGGGCGCTCGACCGACGCCGGCCGCGGTACCGGCCCCCGGTGCGCGAGTTCGCCGGGCTGCGGGTGGATCCGTTCCGCCGCGAGGTCTTCCGCGAGGACCGCTACGTGGCGCTCACCCGGAAGCAGTTCGCCGTGCTCGAGGTGCTGGTGGCGGCCGAGGGCGGAGTCGTCAGCGCGGAGGACCTGCTGGCCAGGGCGTGGGACGAGAACGCCGACCCCTTCACCAACGCCGTGCGCATCACGGTCTCGGCGCTGCGCCGGCGGCTCGGGGAGCCGTGGCTGATCCTCACCGTGCCCGGCGTCGGATACCGGATCGACGCGGGGGACGCCCATGACTAGGCCCCCCGGGCCGAGCGTCCGCACCCGTCTGGCCCTGAGCTATGCGCTGTTCCTGATGCTGGCAGGCGCCCTGCTGCTGGCGGTGGTGTGGGTGTTCCTGCTGCGGTACGTGCCGGATTCGGCGATCACCACCCGGGACGGCTTCGTCCCCAACCGCTCGGACCTGATGCGTGCCTTCGCCCCGCCCGCGGGGGCCGCCATGGTCTTCCTGCTCGTGTTCGGTCTGGTGGGAGGCTGGTTCCTGGCCGGCCGCATGCTGGTCCCGCTCGAGCGGATCGGGGAGGCGGCCCGGGCGGCGGCCGACGGGTCGCTCTCCCACCGCGTGCGGATGCCGGGCCCGCAGGACGAGTTCCGGGAGGTCGCCGACACCTTCGACGTCATGCTCGAACGGCTCGAGGACCACGTCGCCCAGCAACGACGCTTCGCCGCGAACGCCTCCCACGAGCTGCGGACGCCCCTGGCGACCTCCCAGGCCCTCCTGGAGGTGGCCCGATCCGACCCGCACGGGACGGATCGCGAACTGGTCGAGCGCCTGCACGCGGTCAACGCCCGGGCGATCGCGGTGACCGAGGCGCTGCTCCTGCTCAGTCGCGCCGAGAACCGCTCCTTCGACCCCGAGGCCGTCGACCTCTCGCTGCTTGCCGAGGAGGCGGCCGAGCAGCTGCTCGAGATGGCGGAGCGCCGCGGCATCACCCTCGAGGTGACGGGCGTGCCCGGGAAGGTGGCCGGCTCGCCCGCTCTCCTGTCGCGCCTGGTCGAGAACCTGATCCAGAACGCGATCGTCCACAACAGCGGGGCCGGCGGATGGGTGGCCGTGCGCCTCAGCAGCGGTCCGAGGGACAGCATCCTCGAGGTCGAGAACACCGGGGCGGTGATCTCCCCGGCGCTCGTGCGGACCCTGGCCGAGCCCTTCCGCCGCGGCACCGACCGCCTCCGTGAGCACCGCGGTGACCACGTCGGAGCCGGCCTGGGGCTCGCGATCGTGCGCAGCATCGTGACCGCCCACGACGGGACGCTCGACCTCAGGCCGCGCACCGCAGGCGGCCTGCTCGCCACGGTGCACCTGCCGCGGACGGGCTGAGCACCCCGCCGGTGCCCGGCCTCCGCGGCGGGGCTGACGGCGGTCGTGTCGGGACGTTCTCGGCCGACGGGCCCGGCGGGGACGGTGGCGGGTTCCGGGGCGCGGATCTCGGCGGTCCGCGCCGGAGCCTTGTGTTCGGGGCCGACGGGGCTTAAGCTCCTTCGCTCTCCCTCCAGAACCCCGGTCGATCCCGCGCGCCAGCACGCGCAGAGACATCCCGCGCGCCCGCACGCGCAGAGACGGAGCCCCTGCATGCCCGAAACCGGCCAGCCCGACCGCACGCCCCAGAACGCAGACCAGCCCGCTGCCGGGCAGCCCGGCTCCGTCCATCAGCCCACCGACCAGCCCACCGACGAGCCCACCGACGAGCGCACCGATCGACCTACCGACCGACCCACCGACCAGCGCGCCGACGAGCCCACTGACCGTCCCACCGATCGCCCCACCGCTGACCCTCGTGCCGCCGAGCAGCACCACGTCGACCGTGCCTACGCCCGCCTGGACGCGGAGCTCACCCAGCTGCTCGAGCGCCAGGACGACGCCCTGGCCCGGCCCGCTCACGACGGCGTCGCCCTGAACGAGCGCGATGCCGAGGTGCGCCGACTCGGCGCACGGCGCACGGCCCTGCAGCACGCCGAGCACGCGGCGATCTTCGGGCGCCTGGACCGCGAGAACGGCATGCAGCTGCACATCGGCCCCGTCGGGATCCGCGACGGCGATCAGCGTCTGGTCATCGACTGGCGCGCCCCCGCCGCCGAACCGTTCTACACCGCCACCGCCCGTGCTCCGCAGGGTCTGCGCCGCCGCCGGCACCTCACGATCGAGGACCGCACCGTCGTCCACGTCGACGACGACCTCCTCGGCGGTGCCGACGACGCCGCACAGGCCGAGGGCGTCGCGGGCGAGGGCGCGCTGCTGCGCGCGCTGAGCCGCTCGCGCGACGGGCGCATGCACGAGGCCGTGGCCACGTTGCAGGCCGAGCAGGATGCGATCGTGCGCGCCCCGCGCTCGGGCGTGCTGGTCGTCCAGGGAGCCCCCGGCACCGGCAAGACCGTCGTCGCCCTCCACCGCGCCGCCTACCTGCTGTACAGCGCACCGGAGGTGCTGCGCCGCGGCGTGCTGGTCATCGGCCCGTCGGCCCGCTTCCTGCACTACATCGGTGATGTGCTGCCCGCCCTCGGCGAGACCAACGTCGTCACCGGCACCATCGCCTCCCTGCTGCCGGGACTGGACGACGTCGGCCCCGCCGCACCCGAGGTGGCCCGCCTGCTGGGCGATGCCGCCATGGCCGAGACCGTCGGCGCCTTCCTCACCTCCCTCCAGGGGGCGAGCTCCCCTCAGGGCCGCACCCTGGTCTGGGACGGCGACGAGGTGCTGATCCCGCGGGAGACGATCGAGCGCGCCACCGACCGGGCGCAGAAGCAGCACGAGCACCACAACGACGCGCGTGAGGTCTTCGTCGAGGTGCTCCTCGGTGAGCTCACCGCCCTGGTCGCCGAGGCCGACGCGACCCTGCTCGCCGACGTCGAGACCGGCTTCGAGGCGGAGGTCGGACGCCTGGACGCCGCCCTGGACCGCAACCCCGACGCCGTCGGCCCGCGCCAGGACGAGGAGGATCGCGCCGGCGAGGAGGCGCTCACCGAAGCGCAGCTGCGCGCCGAGCTGGCCGCCGACGAGGCCGTGCGCGAGGCGCTCGATGAGCTGTGGCCGCAGCTGACCGCGGAGCGGGCCATCACCTGGATGCTGCGCGAGGGCCTCGACGAACGGACCGCACCGCAGCTCGATGCCGCCGAGCGCGAGCTCCTGGCCGCCACGGCGGAGGAACCCTGGACCGTGGCCCATGTGCCGTTGCTGGACGAGGCCGCCGAGCTGCTCGGGGAGGAGGACGCCGACGAGACGGCGGCCGCCGAGACCGCCCGGCGCCGACGTGTCGACCATGCTCGACGGGTGATCGCCTCGACCCCGGACCTCGCCGGGCTGGTCTCCGCCGACGAGCTCGCCGAACGCTCCGCCGAGGCCGACACCCGCGACCTCGCCACCCGTGCGCTCGCCGACCGCACCTGGGTGTACGGGCACGTGATCGTCGACGAGGCCCAGGAGCTCACGCCCATGCAGTGGCGGATGCTCGCCCGGCGCTGCCCCGTGAAGTCCATGACTGTGGTCGGCGACATCGCCCAGACCTCCGCCGACCTCGCGAGCACCACCTGGGCCGAGCGCCTCGCCGAGCTGCGCACCACGCCGCGCCTGGAGGAGCTGAGCATCTGCTACCGCTCCCCGCGCGAGCTCGTCGAAGCGGTCGAGCCCTTGCTCCGGGAACTGCGTCCCGGTGCGCGGCGCCTGGACGCCGTGCGCGCCACCGGACATCGCCCGGTGATCGCCGACGGCGTGGCTGATGGGGTGGCCGACGGGGGTGCCGACGGAGTGCCCGACAAGGATGCCGACGGGGTGGCCGACGAGGGTGCCGACAGGGTGACCGACGAGGGTGCCGACAGAGTGCCCGACGGAGTGTCCGACGAGAGTGCCGGTGGGGTGGCCGGCAGGGTGGCCGACGAGAGTGCCGGTGGGGTGGCCGGCAGGGTGGCCGACGAGGAGGAGCAGGTCATGGCGTGGGCTCGGGCCGAACGGGGCACCGACCGCTGCGCGCTGCTCACCCCCGACGTGCCGCAGATGCTCGGGGTGCTCGAGGCTGCGGGGATCCAGGCCTCGCCCGAGGATCTGCGGGCCCACCTGGTGGTCCTCGCCCCGGAGGCGGCCAAGGGGCTGGAGTTCGACCACGTGCTGGTCCACGCCCCGGACCGCATCGTCCAGGAGTCGGGCCTGGCCACGCTCTACGTCGCCCTCACCCGCGCGACGGCGACCTTGGCCGTGGTGCAGGCCGGGCCGATCGGGACCGACCTCGGCGAGGCGTGGGAGCGGAGGTCGCTGCGCACCGCTCGGGCGTGAGGTCATCGCCCTCCTGGTCGAGTTCTGCGAAGTCGGTGCCACCTGGCGTCTTGGCAACAGTTGTGCAGAAGTCGGCGGGCTGGGGCGGCGTCGGCCCGCTGACGGGCGGCTCACCCTGCCCGCCGCCCGTTGACGGGCGGGTCGCCCTGCCTGCCCGCCTGCCCGCCCGCTGCCGGGTCAGCCCTCCCGCGCCGCGCGGAACGCGGGGAGCACGACCTCCTCCCGCAGCGCCGCCCGCGCCTCGGCCGGGGCGAAACCGGCGTCGAGCCCGGTGAGCACCACCTGCTCGAGATCCGCGAGGCCCCAGTCGAAGGCGTCGGCGACCAACGTCATCTCCCGCGAGGTGCAGGTGCGACTCATCAGGCGATTGTCGCTGCTCAGCGCGACGGCGAACCCATGGCGGTGCAGGGCCCCAGCGGCGTGGGTCGCGAGGTCCTGGGCGGCACCGGTCTGCAGGTTCGAGCTCGGGCACACCTCGAGGCAGATCTGCTCGCGGTGCACGCGCGCAGCGAGGGGTCGGAAGCTCGCGGTGGGGCCCGACGGCACGTGCGCTCCCGCAGTGTCCGGGACGCCGACGGCGCCATCCGACCGGCCGGTGTGCCGGACGTCCGCAGCCTCGTCGACGTCCTCGAGCAGCCGCACCCCGTGCCCGATCCGCTCGGCCCCGCAGTCCAGGGCATCCGCGATCGAGGCGGGCCCGTCGGCCTCCCCGGCGTGGATCGTCACGTGGACCCCGTGGCGCCGTGCTCGCTCGAACTGCGAGCGGAACCGGGAGGCCGGGAACCCTGCCTCCGGCCCGGCGAGATCCAGCCCCACCACTCCGTCCTCGCGCCGCGCGATGGCGAGGTCGACGAGGTCCTCGGTGGGGTCGTTCTGGCGCAGGTAGGCCAGCAGCTGGCCGACCACGATCCGCGTCCCGGCCCGTCGTGCGTCGGCCGCGCCCTCGTCGAGCCCGTCCTGGACGGCCTGGACGGCCTCCTCGAGGCCGAGCCCGCCCTCCGTGTGCTGGTGCGGTGCCCAGCGGGTCTCGGCGTAGACCACCCCGTCGGCCGCCATGTCCTCGACGAACTCACGGGCGATGCGGCGCAGCGCGGGAGCGGTCTGCATCAGGGCCAGGGTGCGCTCGAAGGTGGAGAGGTAGGACGGCAGGGAGCCGGAGTCGGCCGCGGCGTGGAACCAGTCGGCCACGTCCTGTGAGGTGGGGACCATGGCGCCGCCGGGCACGTCGAGGGAGCCGTCGGCCTCCCGGGCCGGCGCGATCGGGGGCGGCGCGATGCCGAGCTCGGCGCACAGCTCGAGCACGGTGCCCGGGCGCAGCCCGCCGTCGAGATGGTCGTGCAGGGCGACCTTGGGCAGGGAGCGCACGAGCGCGGGGGTGAGGTGGTGCATCCGGGCAGGATACGGCGTGGCGGTGGAAGCGTGCCTCACTCGGCCCGCGGCCGCCCCCATACCGCCGCGAGGCGGGCTCCGTCCGGTGGGAAGCGGCGGCTGCCCATCACGCCGCACCGATCACGCCGGCCCCGACGATTCTGCGGAAGTTCACGTGAGCGCTACCAGGACTGGCTACGGTCGCCGATGATCACCCCTCCGTCCCCGGGAGCTCCTCCATGCCGGCATCCGCCGCCCCGCCCGCCCTCAGCCGTCGCCGCTTGCTCCAGGCCGGCGGCGCCTCCGCCGCCGTGATCGCCCTGGGCATCAACGCCCCGGACGCGGTCGCCGACCCTCCCCAGAAGGCGGAGGACCTCTTCGCCCTCGGCATCGCCAGCGGTGCCCCGCGACCGGACGGGGCGGTGCTTTGGACCCGCCTGGCCTCGGAGCCTCTGGCCGAGGACGGCCACGGCGGCATCGACCCGCACCCGGTCGGCGTGCGGTGGCAGGTCGCCACCGACGTCGAGTTCTCGCAGATCCTCCGGCACGGCCAGGCGCTCGCCCAGCCGGAGCTCGCCCATGCCGTCCACCCGCGGGTGGAGGGCCTGGAGCCGGCCACCGAGTACTTCTACCGCTTCCTGGTGGGTCCGCAGACCAGCCCCGTCGGCCGTTTCCGCACCCTGCCCGCCGACGGCGCCGAGGTCGAATCCTTCGCGTTCGGAGTGGTCTCCTGCCAGGCCTGGTACCACGGGAACTTCACCGCCCACCGTCACCTGGCCGCGGAAGAGGAGCTGGACCTGGTCGTCTTCGCGGGCGACTACATCTACGAGTACGGCATCACGGAGTCGAACCTGTGGCGCCAGGGCGCCGAGGTCACGGCCGCGCACACCGTCGAGACCGAGACGCTCGAGCAGTACCGCCTGCGCTACTCCCTGTTCAAGACCGATCCCCATCTGCAGGCGGTGCATGCCCGGGTGCCGGCGGTCGCCGTCTGGGACGACCACGAGGTGCAGAACGACTACTCCGGCACCGGATCCAGCACCGGCATCCCCGAGGACCTGTTCGCCCACCGCATCGCGGTCGCCTATCGTGCCTTCTACGAGAACATGCCGCTGGACGTCGAGGCCCTCCCCGACGGGCCGGACACCGACATCACCACCGGCTTCGACGTCGGCTCCCTGGCACGGTTCTCCCTGCTGGACACCCGGCAGTTCCGCGACCCGGAGCCGGTGGACGAGGCGGACCGGCAGGACGAGCAGCGCACGATGCTCGGCGCGGAGCAGGAGGCGTGGATCAGCCGGCGGCTCGAGAGCTCGCCGACCACCTGGAACCTCCTGGCCAGCGGCGTGGTCCTCGCTGCGGTGAGCGATGACCGGGTGGACATGTGGGACGGCTATCCGGCCGCCCGCCGGCGCCTCCTGGAGGCGTTGGGCACGGCGTCCAATCCCGTCGTGCTCTCCGGCGACATCCATAAGCACGTCGCGGCGGAGGTGCGCGCGGACTACGAGGACCCCGACGCCGCCACGATCGGGGTCGAGCTGGTGTGCACCTCGGTGGCCTCCGACGGCGACGGCGCGAAGGACGACGAGTACACCGAGGACTGGCTGCGCCATGAGTACGTGAGGCATTACGACGGCCGACGCGGCTACCTGCACGTGCGTCTGAGCCCGGAGGAGATGGTCTCCAGCTTCCACGTCGTGGACTGGGTCGAGGCCGACGACACCGCCCCGAAGCAGCTTTCGGTCCGCTACACCACCGCGGTCGACGACCCCGGCCTGATCCAGGTCTGACAGGAGCCCCGCATGAGCCCCCGCCCGCAGGCCGTGACCGGCCTGGACGCCGAACCCGCCCTCGCCTCGATCACCCTGACCTGGCAGCCGCTGGGCTGGGACCCGCTGATCGACCACTACCGGATCTATGCCGTCCGCGGCGAGTCCGCGCCCGACGGGAGGAACGAGTCCGAGCTCCTGGCCAAGACGGTCTATCCCCGCTTCGTCCACTCCGATCTCGATCCGGCGGGGGAGACGTGGACCTACGTCGTCCTCGCCGTCTCCGACGCCGGCCGGCGCGGGAGACCGAGCGCCCCGGTGACCGCCGCCTCGCAGCCGTCGGTGATCGCCACCGGTGACGAGGTCGCCGCGATCGGCGCCTTCGACGGTCGCACCCTGGAATTCCTCCACGCCCCCAGCGGATACGCGAACATCCCCGAGCAGTTCCCGGACGCGCTGATCGAATACGACCAGGGCGTCGACGACCCGGGCACGGCCTGGCCCTACCTGCTGCCGGGCCCGGGCGATGCGTGGGCGGGTAGGACGGCCTATCGCGCTCGCTGGACGCTGACGCTGGACGAGGCACCCTCGGCGGACCACGATCTCGCGGTCTGGCTCGTGGACACCACCCGCCTCGGCGGGATCCTGCGGGTCAGCGCGAACGAGGAGCACGTGGTCGACATCGAGCTGCCCGAGGGAGCCACGAGAGGATCCCGGGAAGGGGACGCGACGGTGCCCGGCTCCACGCTGCGACGGTCCTTCCACGAGCACGTCGTCCCCGCTGGGCTGCTGCATGCCGGGGAGAACGTCCTCGAGCTGGAGCTGGCCGAGGGTGGCTGGGTGGCCTGGGACGCGGTGGGGCTGTTCGCTCGGTCCTGACCCGCGCAGCCGACGACCGACCGGTTGGCCGAGCGATCCTCGCGGTGTGCGGTCGCCGGATGGATCCTGCAGCACTCGAGATGCGCTCCGTCGCTGGTGAGAGCATCGGGCCCCGGTGCGCTCGGCGGTACGACGACGGTCCACGGCGACGCGTCACCGGCCGATCGCGTTCAGCGCTGCGCTCAACCGACGCCAGGGCTTGGCGCACTTGTAGAGATGTGATGCCCTCGTGACATGACGAGAACAACGATGCCCCTGAACGACATCCGCACGATCGCCGATGCCGACGGTCCGTTCGCGACCGTGTACCTCGAGGGCCGTTCCCCGGCGGAGGACGCCGCCCAGCAGGTCCGGCTGCGCTGGGAGGAGCTGCGTCGCCGTCTCACCGACGCCGGGGCGGACGAGGCCCAGCTCACCGCGCTGGAGGACGCGATCCTGGTCGAGGAGGTCGGAGAGGTGATGACCGACGGTCGCGTGCTCGTCGCGGGCGCGTCCGGCCTGCTGCTGGACGCCCCGTGGGACGCCGCCCTCGGCGCCGGAGATGCGGCCCATGTCGAGCAGGAGGCCCAGCTCGGCCCCTACCTGCGCGAGCGCTCCCTCTCGGTGCGGATGCTGGTCGCGATCGCCGACCAGCAGGGCGCCGTGGTCCGACAGCTCGTCGTCGCCGCTCAGCACGCGCTCGACGAGCAGGACGAGCAGGAGGTCACCGCCGCCTCCGACGAGTCGGTGCACAAGCCCCGCCAGGGCGCTCTGTCCCACAATCAGATCCAGCGCCGGGCCGACGAGGCCGTGAAGCAGAACGCCCGCGGCGTCGTCGAGCACCTGGCGACGGTCGCCGATCGCTGGTCCCCGGATCTTCTGGTCCTGGCCGGCGAGGTCCAGGGCCGCACGGCCCTGCGGGACGAGCTGCCGGTGGCGCTGTCGGAGATCGCCACCGAGGTCGAGGCCGGAGGGACCGACGACGACGGGGCCGAGCAGGCCCTGGCCGACGCCCTGCGAGAGGTCGCCACCGAGGTCGGCGCACAGCGCACCCGGGAGCTGACCGAGCGCTTCGAGCACGGTCGTGCCCACGGTCTGGCCACCGAGGGCGTCGGTGGCGTCCGGCGGGCGATCGAGCGCGGTGCGGTGGAGACGCTGCTGCTCGAGAGCGAGCGGCACACGACCGACGAGGCCTCGCTGGTCGCCGCCAGTGCTCGGATCGACGCCCAGGTCGGCGTGATCGAGGAGCCGGTCCAGGACGCCGTGGCAGCGCTGCTGCGCTTCGAGATCTCCGACGACACCGCCGACTGACCCCGCGACGGGCCGCGACCGGCCCCGCGCGGACACCGCCGGGTGACCCCGCCACGGGACGGTCCGGTGCGTGTCGAGCGCACGGCGAGTCGAGCCGGCCTCGACTCACCGCATCCACCGGCGCTGTGCCAGCAACCACCGCTCGTACGGGGGCTGCCTGCTGGCGGAGCGCCGGTGGATGCTCTTCGCCCGTTCCCGAGGACTCGCGCAGCACATGTCGCGACATCGCGTGCGTACACTATGGTGCAAAACGGACATACAAGACATACTGGGGTGCATGCGTGGCATCATCCTGGCGGGCGGCACGGGCTCGCGACTGCATCCCTTGACCATCGGCGTCTCGAAGCAGCTCATGCCTGTCTACGACAAGCCGATGATCTACTACCCGCTGAGCACCCTCTTGCTCGCCGGGATCCGCGAGATCCTCATCATCACCGCCCCGGAGGACCAGGCTGCCTTCCAGCGGGTCCTGGGGGACGGGCAGCGATTCGGCGTCCGGCTGGAGTACGTCGCCCAGCCCAGCCCTGATGGCCTCGCCCAGGCCTTCGTGCTCGGGGAGGACTTCCTGGACGGTCAGCATGCCGCGCTGGTGCTGGGGGACAACCTCTTCTACGGCCACGGCATGGGCACCCAGCTGCGCCGCTTCCGCGAGAAGGAGGGTGCGGCCGTGTTCGGGTACTGGGTGAAGGATCCCAGCGCCTACGGCGTGGTCGAGATGGGCGAGGACGGCGTCGCCCTCTCACTGGAGGAGAAGCCGGCCCGGCCCCGCTCGAATCTCGCCGTGCCCGGGCTCTACTTCTACGACGCCACCGTCGTCGAGCGGGCGAAGGCGCTGCAGCCCTCTGCCCGGGGCGAGCTGGAGATCACCGATCTGAACCGCTCCTACCTCGCGGACGGCATGCTGCACGTCGAGGTGCTCAACCGCGGCAGCGCCTGGCTGGACACCGGCACCTTCGCCGATCTCGCCGCCGCCGGCGACTTCATCCGCACCGTCCAGGAACGCCAGGGGCTGTCCATCGGGGCGCCCGAGGAGGTCGCCTGGCGGATGGGCTTCCTCGACGACGACGAGCTCCGCGACCGCGCCGACCCGTTGGTGAAATCCGGCTACGGCCGCTACCTGCTGGACGTCCTGGACCGCGAACGCGCGGACCGGCCCGTCTGACCCGCCCCGCGCGGCATCATCGCCGCGTCCTCACTCCTGCGCGGCACCGCCGCGCCCCGCCCGTGAAGGAGCCCCCGATGTCCCGACATCTCCTGGTCACCGGTGGAGCCGGCTTCATCGGCTCCAACTTCGTCCACCACGTCCTGACCCATACCGACGACACCGTCACCGTGCTGGACAAGCTCACCTACGCCGGCAACGGCACCTCCCTGAAGGGCCTGCTCGAGGACCGCGTGCAGCTCGTGGTCGCGGACGTCGCCGATGCCGCCATGGTGGATCCGCTGGTCGCCGAGGCCGACGCGGTGATCCACTTCGCCGCCGAGTCCCACAACGACAACTCGCTGCACGACCCGACCCCGTTCCTGCAGGCCAACCTCGTCGGCACGTTCACGCTGCTGGAGGCCGCCCGCAAGCACGGCACGCGCTTCCACCACATCTCGACCGACGAGGTCTACGGCGACCTGCCGCTGGATGACCCGGTGCGCTTCACCGAGGCCACGCCGTACAACCCCTCCAGCCCGTACTCGGCGACCAAGGCGGGCTCGGATCTGCTGGTGCGCGCCTGGGTGCGCTCCTTCGGCGTGCAGGCCACGATCTCGAACTGCTCGAACAACTACGGGCCGCGCCAGCACGTGGAGAAGTTCATCCCCCGCCAGATCACCAACCTGATCGACGGGATCCGGCCCCGGCTGTACGGGGCGGGGCAGAACGTGCGCGACTGGATCCATGTCGATGACCACTCCAGCGCCGTGCTCGCGATCCTGGATCGCGGGACGATCGGGGAGACGTACCTGATCGGGGCCGACGGGGAGAGGTCCAATCAGCAGGTCGTCGAGCTGATCCTGACGATGATGGGCCGCGGGGCGACCGACTACGACCACGTCACCGATCGGGCCGGCCACGATCTGCGCTACGCGATCGATGCGACCCGTCTGCGCACCGAGCTGGGCTGGCAGCCCGTCTTTCGCGACTTCGGGGCGGGGCTGGGTGCGACGATCGACTGGTACCGCGATCATGAGTCCTGGTGGCGCCCGCAGAAGGCCGCCACGGAGGCGAAGTACGCCCGGGTCGGGCAGTGAGCGGCGCGCACCCCGGCATCGCAGGGAGCAGAGCGCACTCCGGACTCGCAAAGCGTCGGGCGGGGTCCGGCACCGCAGGGAGAGGACGGCCATGAACCAGCCCCTGGTCCACCCCACCGACATCCCGGGCCTGCTGGTCATCGACCTGCCCGTGCCCGGGGACGCCCGGGGATGGTTCAAGGAGAACTGGCAGCGGCAGAAGCTGCTCGCGGCCGGAGTGCCGGACTTCGCCCCGGTCCAGAACAACATCTCCTACAACCAGGCCGTCGGCGTCACCCGCGGCATCCACGCCGAGCCCTGGGACAAGTACATCTCGGTGGCCACCGGGCGCGTGTTCGGCGCCTGGGTGGACCTGCGCGAGGGCCCGACGTTCGGTGCCGCCTTCTGGCACGAGATCACGCCCGAGATCGCGATCTTCGTCCCCCGCGGCGTCGGCAACGCCTTCCAGACCCTGGAGGCGCCCGCCGCCTACACCTATCTGGTCAGCGACCACTGGTCCGAGGCCGCCCAGTCGCACTACACGTTCCTGAACCTGGCCGACGAGACCGCGGCCATCCCCTGGCCGATCCCGCTGGAGCAGGCGGAGCTGTCCGCCAAGGACCGGGCCCATCCTCGCCTGGCGGACGTCACCCCGGTGCCTCCGCGGCGCACCCTGGTCGTCGGCGGGGGCGGGCAGCTGGGCCGCGCGCTCGCGGCGCGCTGGTCCGAGCGGGCCGACGTCGACGTCGTCACCCGCGAGCGGCTCGACATCGCCGACCCCGGCTCCGTGGGAGCCTTCGACTTCTCGCCCTATGCCGTGATCGTCAACGCCGCCGCATACACGGCGGTCGATGCCGCCGAGACCGCGCCGGGCCGTCGTCAGGCGTGGGCCGCGAACGTCACCGGCGTCGGCCGCCTGGTCGAGGCCGCCCGCACCCACCGGGCCACGCTCGTGCACATCTCCAGCGACTACGTCTTCGACGGCACCCGCGCGCCGCACGACGAGGCCGAGCCGCCGAGCCCTCTGGGCGTGTACGGGCAGACCAAGGCGGCCGGCGACCAGCTGGTGGCCACCCTCGATGACCACTACATCCTGCGCACCTCCTGGGTGATCGGGGAGGGCGCGAACTTCGTGGCCACCATGGCCTCGCTCGCCGAGCGCGGCATCGACCCGAGAGTGGTCGACGACCAGATCGGTCGGCTCACCTTCACCGACGACCTCGCCGCCGCGATCGAGCACCTGCTCACCGTGCGGCCCGTCCCTGGCACCTACAACGTGACCAATGAGGGTGAGCCGGTCAGCTGGGCGCGCATCGCTGCCGAGGTGTTCGCCCGGGCCGGCCATGACCCGGCCCGGGTCGCCCCGGTCAGCACCGCGGCGTACTACGAGGGCAAGGACGGCATCGCCCCGCGCCCGGCCCGCTCGGCGCTGGACCTGGCGAAGCTGCACGGGACCGGCTTCGCCCCGCGCGAGCAGTTCGCGGCGCTGGGGGAGTGGCTGTCGGGGTGAGGTCCGTCTGAGCCGCGTCGACGGATAGCTGTTATCTGGCTTCAGCGCACCGTGATGTGTAAGGATAAGACTTATCCGAACGGGCACTTCTCTCGTCCGTTCGGGTATGGGCTGTCTGAACCAGAGAGGCCGTGCCGACGAGCGGAGCGATGGCATGAACGCCTGGGACGAGCAGGAGTGGCACAACGAGGCGCTGTCCGGTGTCCCGCGCCGCGACCGGCGATCCGGGACGTTCCGGTCGTACGTCACGGACCCACTTGTCGGACACCCGCTGGTGCTCGACATCGAGACCGAGAGACTCCTCGCCCAGGCAGAGCTCGCAGTGCGCGGGGCGGCGAACCTTGGTCGGGATCTGCCGGCCATCTCCCGCTTCCTGCTCCGGTCGGAGGCCATCGCATCGTCCCGCATCGAAGGGATCGCTCCGTCCGCCCGACAGGTCGCCCTGGCCGAACTGGGCCAGAGCGAGACCGTCCGCGGCATCAGCGCACCGGCGCAGCTCGTCGCCAACAACATGACGCTGGTGCGCGACGCCACCACGCGCCTCGCACGTGCCGAGTCGGTCAATGCCGAGGCCATCGTCGACCTCCATGCCGGTCTGCTTGCCGAGGAACCGCTGCATCACGGTCTCCGCACGGTGCAGAACTGGATCGGGGGCTCTGACCGGCACCCTCTGGACGCAGATTTCGTGCCCCCGGCACCGCAGCGCGTCCGTCCAGCCCTGCAGGATCTCGTCGGGTACATGAACGGCGCCTCGCACTCCGCCATCGTGCAGGCGGCGCTCGTCCATGCGCAGTTCGAGACCATCCACCCCTTCACCGACGGCAACGGTCGAGTGGGACGCGCGCTGATCCACACGGTTCTCACTCGCCGAGGGCTGACGCCGGATGCACTGCTCCCCATCAGCCTCGTCCTGTCGACCCTGCGCGAGAGCTACGTGGAGCATCTCCAGGGGTATCGCGAGCAGGCGGAGGACACCGCCGGACGCAACCGATGGGTCCGCTTCTTCGCCGACGTGGCGATACTGGCGAGCGAGCAGGCCGCGAAGCTCGCCGACGAGATCGCGGAGGTTCGTACCGCATGGGATGAGCGACTGACGGTGTCCCGTTCTCAGCGAGGCGCACAGCGCGCTCTGCGCAGCGACTCGGCGACGGCAGTGGTGCTCGCCGACCTCGTCGGCACGCCCGTGCTCACGACGGAGACGGTGCAGAGGATCCACGGGGTTTCGCGCATCGCGGCGCTTCGAGCACTTGAGGAGCTTCAGAGCGCGGACATCCTCTCCGTGCGCTCGATCGGCGCGGGCAAGCATGCCTTCGTCGCGGGAGATGTCCTGGATCTGATCACCTGGGCCGAGCGGCGGCTCGCCAGCACCAGGTTCGACACCAGGCAGTCCCCTCCTCGCGGTGGCTCACCGGCGAGACCGCAGAGCTGATAGGCCGCTGGCACCACCGCCACCGCCCGCGTTCGCGTCTGCACGCGCCCCTCTGGTCCCGTGACGCCGGGCGGCGTCCCCGCTTCGCGGCCGGCCTGCTTGATCCCACCCCGCTCCCGGCGCCGACGACGTCACAAACAAGGTTGAGCCGGCCGGGAGAAGTGGTCAGCCCCGGACGGGCGGCTTTCGTCGGCCACGCAGCGACGCGACGGCCGATGCTGCGTACAGCAGACCCGCGAGGGCGATCACTGCGCCGAACCAGGGGTTCTGCACAATGGTCACGGCACCGAACGGGGTCTCCGCGAGAGCGAGAGCCACGCCGGCAAGTCCGCCCGACGACGTCGGGCGACCGACCGCTGCGGATTGACCGGATCCGCCTTCTGTGAGCGAATGGGCGACTGCTCGCCGTCGTCGTGCACGCATCTCGCGCACCTCCCGGCGTACACACGGTACAGCGGCGCGCCAGAGCTGCCGATGACCTCGAAGGAGAGCGGACATGCAGACCATCGACCTGCTGGTGATCGCGGCCTACCTGGCCGCCACCGCCTGGCTGGGGCTGAAGCTCAGCGGCCGACAGACCGGGCTGAAGGGCTACTTCCTGGGCGGGCGCGACCTGCCGTGGTGGGCGGTGTGCCTGTCCGTGGTGGCCACCGAGACCAGCGCCCTGACCGTCATCGGCATCCCCGTGATGAGCTATCTGGGCAACATCGCCTATCTCCAGCTGGGGCTCGGGTACATCCTCGGCCGCATCGTCGTCGCCTTCTTGATGCTGCCGCGCTACTACGACGGCGAGATGGTCACCGCCTACGCCTACCTGGGCAAGCGCTTCGGCTCCAGCACCCAGACCACCGCGGGCGTCACCTTCCTCATCACCCGGCTGCTGGCCGACGGGATCCGCGTGCTCGCCGCCGCGATCCCGCTGAAGGTGATCCTCGAGGGCCTGGGTGTGGACCTCAGCTACTTCGCGATCACCGTGATCCTGTCCGTGGTGACGATCCTGTACACCTTCATCGGCGGCATCACCGCCGTGGTCTGGGTCGACGTGGTCCAGATGCTGCTCTATGTGCTCGGCGGCATCCTCGCGATCATCGTCGTGGTGACCACCGTCGGCACCGGCTGGCTGGGCGAGGCCGCGGAGGCCGGCAAGACGCAGATGTTCGTGTTCGCCGACAACCCGATCAGCGGCGAGAACTCCTTCATCGCCTCCCTGCTGGGCGGCGCGGTCTATGCGATGGCCTCCCACGGCTCCGACCAGATCGTCGTCCAGCGCCTGCTGGCGTGCCGCTCGAAGGCCGAGGCGCAGAAGGCGATCATCGTCTCCGGCGTGATCGTCACCGTGCAGTTCGCGATCTTCCTGGCCGTGGGCCTGGCCCTGTGGGGCTACTACCAGCAGGCCACCCCGGCCCAGCTCGGGCTGACCAGGGACGACGAGATCTTCCCGCTGTTCATCGTCGAGGCGCTGCCCCCGGGGCTGTCCGGCCTGCTGCTGGCCGGGATCCTCGCCGCCGCGATGTCCACGCTGTCCTCCTCGCTGTCGGCGCTGAGCTCCTCGACCGTCACCGATGTGGTCGCCAAGATCAGGAAGACCCCGATCACCGATGCGCAGGGCCTGCGGATCGGCCGCTGGGCGACGATCGGCTGGGGCCTGGCGTTCATCGCCCCGGCGACCGTCTTCCGCTCCGACGAGGGCAGCATCGTGGTGCTCGCCCTCGGCGTCGCCGGCATCACCTACGGCGGACTGCTGGGCGCCTTCGTCTTCGGCATCGTGAACAAGCGGGCGCGAGCGGTCGACGCCGACATCGCCTTCGTCCTCGCCGTCGCCGTGAACGCGTTCTTCTTCGTGATGGAGAAGTACGTGATCGGCGAGGTGTGGGTGGCCTGGCAGTGGTACCCGCTGCTGGGCGTGATCGTCACCTTCGCCGTGGGCGGGCTGCTGTCGCTGCGGCACCCGGGCCGGGCCGGTGGCGTGTCCGAGGCCCGCACCTCGGTCGACGCTTCCCCGCGCTGAGCAGCACCACGACGTTCGCGGGACGCACGCTCGGGTCATTCAGGACGGTGTCCGGGTGCTCTCGCGGACCAGGAGCCGCAGAGGTGCCCGGGCCTCGACGTCCTCGACCCGGTCGCTCGGGTGGCTGATCAGGCGATCCAGGACATCAAGGGCCCGCGCGGCGACCTGACGCCGGTCCGGAGCGATCGACGTGAGGGACGGGTAGTAGGTGCGGGCGTAGGGGATGTCGTCGAATCCGATGACGGCGACGTCCTGAGGAATCCGCACCTCGTGCCGGAGCAGGGCACGCATGACTCCCTGCGCGACCCAGTCCGTGATCGCGACGATCCCGTCCGGAAGCTCGTCGACGCACTCGAGCAGGTCCTCCGTGGCAGATTCGCCCGCATCCCCGGTGTTCTCCGGGATCTGTCGCAGGAGGTCGGGGCGCAGAGGCAGACCGTGCTCCTGCAGGGCCTCCAGGAATCCCTGGGTCCTCGGTGCCGGTGCGAGCAGCGAGCTGGCGCCGATCATGGCGATTCGCCGGCAGCCACCGGCGACGAGGTGCTGCACGGCCATCTTCCCGGCGCCGTGATTGTCGATGTCGACGTGCGGGGTCCCGGGATCGAAAGCGCGGTTCCCCAGCATCACCAGGGGCACGGTGGAGGCGCGGGCCGCGAGCTCCTCCGGTCCCGTCGTCTGGGAGCTGACGATGAGTCCGTCGATGCGTTGGGCGAAGTTCCCCTCGAGGGCGGCGCGCTCGGTCGCGGCATCGCCCCCGGTCTGATGGATGAGGACGAGCCAGCCGCGACGCTCCGCCGCCTCGACGACCTTGCCGGCGAGCGACGCGAAGTAGGGAAGCTCCAGTCCGGGGACCACGAGCGCGATGACACCGGCTCGACCGCGCGCCAGGTTCCGCGCCGACAGGTTGGGAAGGTAGCCGATCTCGTCGATCGCGGACAGGACGCGCTGCCTGGTCGGCGCGGACACCTTGTCGACCCCGTTGATCACGTTGGAGACCGTCTTCATCGAGACGCCGGCGACCGTCGCGACGTCCGCCATCCGTGGAGGGCCGGTGTGCGGTCTGTCAGTCACGATCTGCATCGTAGGGCCCGCCCGCTGCGGGGCCGGGATCGTCTCACAGGCCCCGGATGCGTCGCAGCTGTGCGGTGCTCTCGCAGCTTCCGTGCCGCGCCGTGCTCGGGCGTCGGAGGTGGGAGGTCGAGGAGACGTCCTGGATGAGACCCCCGGGCGATCCTGAGGGCGTCTGATCCATGATCGCCTGTCGCTCCCTGACCCCACACCGATCGGCCCACCGGTGCCAGCGCGCGCTCAGGGCCTCGACCAGGTCCGGTCGCCGCGCAGCCAGATCCACGGTCTCGGTGCGGTCGCCGCTCAGGTCGTACAGCTCCCAGGGGTGTCCGTGCCGGCGCACGCACTTCCACCGACCCGCCCGGACCGCTCCGTGGCCTTCGTGCTCGAAGTACAGGGTGTGGTCCGTGGAGGGGGCGTCGCCCCGCCATGCGGCGAGCATCGAGCGGCCCTCGGGGCCCGGCCCGACCGGGGAGGGCAGCCCGCTCGGCTCGGGGAGCCCGACGGCATCCAGCACGGTCGGGAGCACGTCGGTCAGCTGATACGGGGTGTGGTTCCATCCCGCCCGGAGCCCGCCGGCCGGCCAGCTGGCGATGAGGGGAGTCGCGATGCCGCCTTCGTGCACCCAGTGCTTGTACTCGCGGAACGGGGAGTTCGAGACGTTGGCCCACGGCCTGCCGTACGAGGCGAAGGAGTCCGGGAGGCCGGGCTCGACCCACGGGGCGTTGCCCTTCTTGACCCGTGCACCGTCGGGGGCGCGCGGGGGCAGGTTGTACGGCACCGGGACCATCTCGTCGGCCCAGCCTGCCGGGATCTCCTCCGCGCACCCGCCGTTGTCCGACAGGAACAGCACCAGCGTGTTCTCGCGGTTCCCGGTCCGCTCCACGGTGTCCAGGACCTGGCCGACAGCGTCGTCCATCGCGGTCACCTGAGCTGCATAGGTCTGCATCCGGCGCGCCTGCCACGCTTTGTCGGCCACGTCCTCCCAGGCGGGGACGTCGCTGTCACGGTCCGAGAGGGTGGGGCGCTGCCCCTCGAAGGCTCCTCGGCGCTCCTGCGAACGCAGGCGATCCCGGCGCACGGCGTCCCAGCCGCGATCATAGACGCCCCGGTAGGAGTCGATCGTCTCCGGGCGGGCGTGCAGCGGCCAGTGCGGCGCCGTGAACGGCAGGTAGAGGAAGAAGGGCCTCCCGTCGGCCCGTGCGTCGATCACCTCCCGCACGGCGCGGCGGGCCAGCTCCTCGGTGAGGTAGAAGTCGGGCTCGTCGATCTCGACGGGTGTCTCGTCCCAGGCCATGGTGGTCGGCGCGAAGTAGCTGCACGCTCCTCCGAGAGGGCCCCAGAAGCGCTCGAATCCGGACCGCGTCGGCCAGGCCTGGTTCGGCGTGCGGACGTCGCGCGCGAGGTGCCACTTCCCGACGGCGCTGGTGCGGTAGCCGTGTGCGCGCAACACCTCCGCCACGGTGAGGCACCGGCTGTCGAGGTCGCCGGGATACCCCGCCGGGAGGGTGTCGCCGGTGAGGATCCCGATCCCGGTCTGGTGGGGGTGCAGCCCGGTCAGCAGGGATGCCCGCGAGGGTGAGCAGCGTGCCGTGCTGTAGAAGCTGCTCATCGTGCAGCCGGTGCCGGCCAGCCGGTCCAGATGGGGCGTGCGGATCTCGCCGCCGTAGCAGCCGAGGTCGGAGAAACCCAGGTCGTCGGCGAGGATGAGGATGATGTTCGGTGCGGCGGGGACCTCGGTGCTCACGCGGACCGCCGATCGGCTCGTGCCTCTTCGAGCTCCTCCCGGATCCGGTCCCCGCCGTTCTGGCGCCAGCTCGCCACTCCGGCGTCCCACGCGGAGACCGGTTTGCGGCCTTGCAGGATGTCGTTGGTGAGGTCGTTGAGACGCCCGCCGATGCTTCCTCCGATCCGGGTGCTCGTCTCGGAGTAGAGCCCGAGGGTCGGGTCGCGCACCCCGTACTCCACGGCCGTCTTCTGCGCGTCGTACCAGTTCTGTGTCGAGTCGCGGTTGCCCGGTACGTAGATCGGCCAGGGGGCGTCGGTCAGGTAGCGGAAGCCGAGCGCCGTCTCGCTGGTTCCTCGGTCCGTGGGCATCGGGTCGCTCCCGTCCATGGTGTAGTGCACGCCTTCGATGCCGTAGACGCGGAAGAGGTACTCCGCGGTCCCGAAGGGAGCGGCGAGGTAGTTCAGAACTCGCAGAAAGGCCTGGACGCGGTCCGCGGCGTCCTTCCTGATCGCTGAGATGCCGTACGTCGGGTTCGCCAACCACGCGCACGCCCTGCCCGGGTCACCATCGAAGCCCGGGGTCCGCATCGCAGTCATGGCGAACTGGTCGCCGGAGGTCTGGGCCTGATGGAACTGGGGCCAGGCGGAGAAGGTGTCGAAGATGAAGTAGTTGCGCCCCGACCCGAACCAGCTCTTGCGGTCGCTGGACTGGGAGCCGAACGTCCCGGGGTTGAGCACCCCGGCGTCGACCAGCTTGCGTGCGGCGGACAGGGCCTCCTTCTGCTCCTCGGCTTCGAAGGAGCTGGTCAGCGCGCCGTCGACCTCGACCCATCCGTTCGGGATGCCGAGCATCTGGCGGATCAGGTCCAGCGGCACGGATCCGAGCGCGAAGACGTTCTCCTGCGGTTCCGTGAGCTCTTCGCACAGCGCGAGGAACTCGTCGAACGATCGCGGGTCCTGGTCGATGCCCTTCTTCTCGAGCAGGTCGGCGCGCTCGTAGAGGATGTTCGTGCTCATGACGCCGCGAGGGACGGGAACACCCATGATCTTGCCGTTGTAGGCCGTCTCCCGCCAGGTGTCGGTGGGGATGTTCGCGAGGAACGGGTAGTCCTCGGCGGCGCTGCCCGAGAGGTGCGAGGTGAGGTCCGCTGCGGAGGCGTCGAGGAACTGAGGAAGCAGCGGGGTGCCTCCGGCGACGGCGAACAGCTCGGGCAGGGAATCACCGGCGACGGTGGTCGCGAACTTCTGTCCCCAATCGGGGGCCGGGACGATGTTGAGCTCGAGCTCGGAGCCGAGGCGGGTGTTCAGCTCCTGCCAGAAGGCGTTGCGGGAGGCGTCCGGAGGGACGGGCTTGTCCGTGCGCACCAGGGCGGAGATCAGGTCTCCGTCGGCGGGCGGCTCGGAGATCGTCGTGACGGGATCGGCGGGATAGGAGAAGTATCCGTTCATCAGCCCGGTGTCCGGGTCCCCCCGGAGATCGGGGTCGACCCCCTGGTACGGGATGTGGGTGGGAAGCGGGACCGGGGCGTTCGCGAACTCAGCGGGGATGCCGCCTCGTCCCTCGTTGCTGCAGGACGCGGTCAGTGCGACGCCGGCGGCGGCCGCGCCCGTGAGCGCGGCGCGACGGGTGATGTCGTGCTTGGTCATGAGAGACCTCCGAGAGGTGGAAGGGGTGTCGCGGTGGGCTCCGGCCCCGTCATCGTGGGCGCGGGGCCGGTCATGGTGGGCGCGGAGCTCGTCATCCCTTCACGGCGCCGGTGAGGACGCCCTTGGTGAAGTGACGCTGGAGGAAGGGGTAGACGATGACGATGGGGACGATGGAGATGACGAGGATCGCCATCTGGATCGTGGTCTGGGGCGGCGCGGCTTCGACCGCCTGGCCCATCTCCGCCGTGCCCATCTCGGTCCCGTTGATGACGTAGGTGCGCAGCACCATCTGCAGGGGCCATTTCGAGGCGTCGTTGAGGTAGAGCAGGGCGTTGAAGAAGGCGTTCCAGTAGCCGACCCCGTAGAAGAGCCCGACCACGGCGAGCACGGCCTTCGACAGGGGCAGGGCGATGCGGCGGAAGATCTGCCACTCGGAGGCGCCGTCGATGCGGGCGGCATCGATCAGCTCCTCGGGCAGGTTCACGAAGAATGCGCGCACGACGATGACGTTGAAGGCGCTGACCGCGGTGGGGAGGATCAGGGCCCAGAGGCTGTCGATGAGGTTGAACTGTCGCACCACCAGATAGGTGGGGATCAGTCCGGGGGCGAACAGGAGGCTGACCAGCACGAGCAGCAGCATCTGCTTGTTGGCAACGGTGCCGCGGCGGGACAGTGCCCAGGCCAGGGTCGAGGTCAGGATGAGACTGATCAGCGTTCCGACCCCGGTGACGAAGATGCTGACCAGGAGTGCTCGGGTGACGACGCCGCCGGAGAGGATCGACTGGTAGGCGGTGAGGTCGATGTCCCGGGGAAGAGCACGAACCCTCCGGCCTCGGTGACCTGATCGGCCGGTGCGATGCTCGTGGAGATGATCCCGATGAAGGGGACGACCACCATGGCGCAGGCGATGAGGAGGATGATTGCTTTGAGCGTCTTCTCCACGGGACCGGCGCCGTCCCGGATCCCGGGGGAGCGGGACGCCTGTCGGCGGGGTCGGGGGTTTCCGGTGGGCTGTGCGGGGTCGTCGTCGATGCGGATGGTCATGCCTTGTACACCCCCTGCTCGCCGAAGGCATGGGCGAGCTTGTTCGCGGAGAGGACGAGGACGAGCCCCACGGCGCTCTTGACGAGGCCGACGGCGGCCGCCGTGCCCCATTGGCCACCGGCGATGCCCTCGTTGTAGACGTAGGTGTCCAGCACTTCGCTCGCGTCGATACCGACGGCCTGCTGCTGAAGGATGATCTGCTCGAATCCGACGCTCAGCGAATTACCGAGCTGCAGGATGAACAGCAGGATGATGATGGGCCGCATCCCCGGGAGGGTCACGTGCCACATCTGCCGGAATCGCGAGGCACCGTCGACCGCTGCGGCCTCGTAGAGGCTGCGATCGATCCCGGCCAGGACCGCGAGGAACAGGATCGTCGCCCATCCCGTGTCCTTCCAGATCACCTGGGAGGTCAGGAGCAGCTTGAAGATCTCGGCATTGCCGATGATGTGGAGGGTCTCCAGGCCGTTCGCGCGCAGGAAGTTGTTGATCATGCCCGATCCGCCGAGCACCTGCTGGAACACCGCGACGACGATCACCCACGACAGGAAGTGGGGCAAGTAGAGGATCGATTGGATGGTCTGCCGCAGCTTGTTGGAGAGGAGGCTGTTGAGGATCAGGGCGAGGACGATCGGGATGGGGAAGACGAAGACGGACTGGATGAGCGTCAGGATCAACGTGTTCCACAGAGCGTTCAGGAACGCGGGGTCGTTGCTGACCAGGATGCTGAAGTTCTGGAAGCCGACCCAGAGGCTCTCGCCGATGCCCAGGAAGGGACGGAAATCCTGGAAGGCGATGACGTTGCCGAGCAGCGGGTAGTACTGGAAGGCGAAGAGGATCACCATGCCGGGGACGGCAAGCAGTAGGACGGTCCGATCGCGGAGGATGCGCCGCCACAGCGATTGCGGTGCCCGGCGCTCCAGGGGACGCGGCGACGGGTCCTCCTCCGGGGGGGTGTCAGGGGGCTGGTCGGGGTCAGGGGGGATGCGACGGTCGAGGTCGACGGTCATGAGTACGGCTCCTCCTGTGCACCGCTCGACATCGTGCGGGGCATCGGTAGACGGAAGCTTTCCTGCCCGGTCGCCGACACGTGAGCGCGCGGCACCTGATCGCACGACGATGTCGATCAGCGGTACGGCCCGTCCGTTTCGTGGCCCGGCCCTCGAAATACTCATGGCTGGTACAGCGCTGTACCAGCGGTTGCCGTCTGTTGCTTCTCACGTTGTAGGTCTCCTGTCGCGCCCGAATGCTCCGGGTGCTCGAGAGCCGGCCCCGGCACAGCGCGGAGCGCGCGGCGGCGATGCGGGAGGGCTGCGCCGAGCTCCGGCGGGCCGGGGAGGACGGGATCACCGGCTGGTCCGCCCGGGACGACCCGGGGCACGATGTGCGGCTGCGGGGCTCAGCGCCGCAGCTGGGGCACCGTGAGCCTTCGCAGTCGTCCGGGGGCGTACCGGCCAGCGGGGCGGCGGCAATGCCGCCCGCCTCAGCGCCCCAGCAGTCGGGCGAAGAACCCCTTGGTGGGGGTGGCGTCGGCGTGACCGGGGCAGCGCTCGCCGGTCGGGACATCCTGCATCACCTGATCGACGTGACGGCCGCATCCGGCCCAGGTGGTCTTTCCGCAGGTGCGGCAAGTGGCGGCTCGGCACATCGGGGGATCCTTCCGGTGGGGTGGAGGGTGGTCAGCGGGCGTCGTCGGCGGTTGCGGCCCGCTCGTGCTGCTGGGCGGTCCATCGGGACCACGCGGTGTAGCTGCCGTCCAGCTCGGTGACCTCGTGGCCCGCACGGCGCAGCGCCGAAGCCGCCACGGAGTTGCGCACCCCGGACTGACAGAAGGTCACGAGGCGCCCCGTCTCCGGGGACGGCAGCTGGTCCTGGTGGAACAGGACCTTGCCGGCGGAGAGCTGACCGGCCCCGGGCACGGTGCCGGCGGCGTGCTCGCCCCGGGTGCGCACGTCCAGCGGGACCGCCTCGGACCTGCGTATCTGCTGGTGCAGCTCGTCGGGCGAGATGATCGACGGCACGGCGGACGGCAGCCCCTCGAGGGTCGGGGTGTATCCGATCAGCGCATCGACGCCGACGCGGACGAAGTGGTCGCCGTACTCGCGGGCCTGCTCGGTATCCCGGGCGAGGACCACCAGCTCCGCGTCGTCCGTGTCCGGGTCGACGGCCCAGGCGATGTGGGTGGCGGCCTTGCCGAGCGCCGGGAGGTTCAGCGCGCCCGGGACGGTGCCGCCGTGGACCTCGTCCACGGAGCGGGTGTCGATCAGGGCGAGGCTGCCGTCCTCGAGGCCGCGCGCCAGCTCGTCGATCGAGACCTCGCGCGGCGCGCCGCGCTCGCCGAGCAGGTCAGGACCTTGCTGGTTCAGGCGCTTCATCCGCGCGAAGTAGGCGTGCGCGTCGGGCTGACCGTCCAGCAGCTCGTCGACGAAGCCCTGCTCGTCGCCGGCCGCGAGGTGCGTGCCCCACCAGGCGAAGCGGCGTTCGTACCCCACGGTGGTCGAGGGGAGGGCACCGATCGCCTTGCCGCAGGCCGAGCCGGCGCCGTGGCCGGGGAGGACCTGCACGTGGTCGGGCAGGGCGAGGAACACGTCCCGCAGCGAGGCGAAGAGCTGCCTCGCCCCGGCGAAGCGGGTGTCCTGCATGCCCACGGCCTCGTCGAGCAGGTCGGGGCGACCTACGTCCCCGGAGAAGACGAAATCGCCGGTGAGGATGTACCCGGGTTCGTCGGCGAACGTCCCGTCGGTGACGAGATAGGAGAGGTGCTCGGGAGTGTGCCCGGGCGTGTGGCGGGCGGTGACGGTGATGTTGCCCAGCGTGATGGTGTCGCCCTCGTGCAGCCGCTCGGCCTCGAAGCCGTACTGCCAGTCCTCGCCGCCGGTGCCGGGCACGTACGCTCTCGCGCCGGTCGCGGCGGCGAGCTCGCGGGTGCCGGAGAGGAAGTCGGCGTGCAGGTGGGTCTCGGTCACCGCGGTGATCCGCAGGCCGTGCCTCGCGGCGAGGTCCAGGTACTCCTGGATGTCACGGCGGGGGTCGACCACCAGGGCGTCGCCGCTGGCCTGGCAGGCGATCAGGTAACTGGTCTGGGACAGGTCCTCGTCATGGATGCGTTCGAGAAGCACGGGTTCCTCCTCAGGGGCCTCTCGGGCCCGGATGGTGCGGATGCCCCGAGACTAGACGGTACCCCCCGGGGTATGCAAGACACCCCTGGGGGTATATCGTAGAAGCTCGCGACACCGGTCCATCATCACCAGGAGGTCCCATGGAGCTGGATGCCGACGCCATCACTCCGGCCATCAACCGTCTCAAGCGCGCCCAGGGGCAGCTCGCCGCGGTCACCCGCATGCTCGAGGACGGCCGCGACTGCAAGGACGTGGTCACCCAGCTCTCCGCGGTGTCCAAGGCGCTGGACCGCGCCGGCTTCGCGATCATCGCCACCGGCATGGAGCAGTGCCTGGCCGACGGCGAGCAGACGATGGATCGCAAGGAGCTCGAGAAGCTGTTCCTCACGCTGGCGTGATGCGGCCGGGTCCGGGGCTGCGACGGCTCGACGGCCTTCCGTCGTGCGGTCCCGGTGTGCCGTGAGCGGCGGTCGGCAGCGCTGCTCACGCCTGGTGGGCGACCTCGCCGTCCTCAGGCCGTGGCCTCCCGATGCCGGGCCGCCAGCTCCACATAGATCCGAGCGTTCTCCCGCAGCCCCTCCCGGGCCTCGTCGTCGAGCTCCCGCCGGATCCTGGCGGGGACCCCGACGACCAGGGAGCCGGGCGGGATCTGCATGCCCTCGGTGACCACGGCGCCGGCGGCCACCAGGGACCCGGCGCCGACGCGGGCGCCGTTGAGCACCACGGCCCCCATCCCGATCAGGGCGTCGTCCTCGATGGTGCAGCCGTGCAGCACGGCCCGGTGACCCACCGAGACCCCGGTGCCGACCACCACGGGGTAGCCGGCGTCGGTGTGGGCGACGCAGCCGTCCTGGAGGTTGCTGCCCTCGCCGATCGTGATCGCGTCGATGTCTCCGCGCAGCACGCTGGTGTAGAACACACTCGAGTCCCTGCTCAACGTCACCTTCCCGATCAGCGTGGCGGTCGGCGCCACCCAGGCGCTCTCGGGCACCTGAGGCGTCTCGCCCCCGAAGTCGATCGTGGTCACGGCCGTTCCTCCTTGATCAGCAGCTGACGAGCGTCACGCCCGACGGTACGCGACCTCCCCATCCTTGATCGTCGCCAGCACCTCGATGTCCCGCAGCTCCTGCGGCACGGTCGCCAGGGGGTCCGCTGACAGGATCACCAGATCGGCGCGCATGCCCTCGCGCAGCAGTCCCTTGGTGTCCTCCTCGCCGTGCTGGTAGGCGGCGTCGGTGGTGACGGCGCGCAGTGCCTCCCAGGTGGGGATGCGCTGTTCGAGGTCGACGGGGGTTCCCGGCGCGGCTGATGCGGTTCACGGCCGCCCAGGTCGTCAGCAGCCTGTCCGGGGGCGTGACGGGGGAGTCCTGGTGCAGCGTGACGCGCACACCGCGGTCCAGCGCGGAGCGGGCGGGGGAGACGCGGCGGGGAACCATAAAGAATAAAAGGGAAGCGACGGAGGAGAGGTGATGGGGTGCTGTCGCGCAGCTGATGTCGCACCGTGGTGAGTGGAGCGGCGGACGACGCCGCGTGCGCTCTCCTCCGCCGTGGACCGTCGCGACGCTGCGCCGGTATCCTGGAGGCATGACCGAGACCGCCGTGACGCCCGAGACGCTCGCCCTGCGCGAGCTCCTCGATGCGCGCCGCGACGAGTTCCATGCGCTTCTGGCCAAGTACGGGGCGACGGGCCCGAGGCTCTTCGGTTCCGTCGCGCGCGGCACCGCGAGGGCCGGCAGCGACATCGACATCCTCGTCGAGATGGACCCAGTCGACGGGAACCTGCTCATGCGGGCTTCCGGGCTCATGGAGGAGACCCGGGCCCTGTTCGGTCGTGACGACATCGACGTGTTCCCGGCGCAGTTGCTCAAGCGGCCGATCTCGGCCCGGGCCCTCGAGGACGCGGTCGCGCTGTGAGCCGCGGCCCCGACCAGAGGATCTCCGACATCCTGGAGGCGATCGACCGCTGCCGGCGGTATTCCGCCGCGCTCGACGATGATGACGCGGACCTCATCGAGATGGCCGAGGACGCCATCGAGCGCAATCTCCAGATCATCGGTGAGGCCGCGAACCACCTGCCGTCGGAGATCACCGACGCGCACCCTGAGATCGCCTGGCCGCAGATCCGAGGCTTCCGGAACATCCTCGTGCATCATTACTTCGGGGTCGATGTCGATGTCGTCCGCGACGTCATCGAGACCCATCTGCCGCCGCTGGCCGAGGCGCTGCGCGCCCCAGGTGCGCCCCGGCGTTGAGCCGGCCCGCCCCAGCTATCTCAGCACCGCCGTGGCCCATTCGGGGGCGAGACCTTGTGTGGCACGAGCGAGAGCAGGACAAGATGGTCAGTTCCCGCCCACTGAACCGGGTGTCTTCTGGGCGCCTGGAAGCCGGTGATGGCGCACCTCACGCCTCGTACGCGACCGCCCCGTCCTTGATCGTCGCCAGCACCTCGATGTCCCGCAGCTCCTGCGACACGGTCGCCAGAGGGTCAGCTGACAGGATCACCAGATCGGCGCGCATGCCCTCGCGCAGCAGTCCCTTGGTGTCCTCCTCGCCGTACTGATAGGCGGCGTCGGTGGTGACGGCGCGCAGTGCCTCCCAGGTGGAGATGCGCTGTTCGAGGCCGACAGGGCGGCCGGCGCGGCTGATGCGGTTCACGGCCGCCCAGACCGACAGCAGCATGTCCGGGGGCGTGACGGGGGAGTCCTGATGCAGCGTGACGCGCACACCGCGGTCCAGCGCGGAGCGGGCGGGGGAGACGCGGCGGCCGCGAACGGGTCCGAAGTTGCGCAGGTGAACATCTCCCCAGAACCAGGTGTGCACGGAGAAGATCGAGGCGATCATCCCCAGCGGGGCCATCCGGTCCAGCTGGTCATCGCGGACGGTCTGGGCGTGGATCATCACCGGGCGGGCCTGAAGCAGCCTCGGGTGCTCGGCGCCGACGCGCTCGACCGTGGAGACCCACAGCTCCGCGGCGGCGTCCCCGTTGCAGTGGACGATGAGCTGGCGGCCCTGCTCGGCGACCGCGCGCGTGAACTCCTCGACCTCGACGGGGGTGTGGATCGGGTAGGCACAGCCGGGATCCTCGTCGCCGGGCACGGGCTCGTAGGGCTCGCTCATCCAGGCCGATCGAGCCTGCGGAGAGCCGTCGAGGATCATCTTGTAGCCGCCGAGCCGCAGTCGGCCGACGTAGTCCCCGGCGAGCTCGGGGTGGGAGTCGTACACGGTGGTGCCGGTCTGGACGACGGGGTAGACGACCACGTCGAGCGCGACGTCTCCGGCACGGGCGGCGGCCACCAGGCCGTTCACGGTGGTGGGGTCGGCGGCGCCTTCCTGGGCGGTGGTGATGCCGTGGCGCAGGTAGTCCTCCGCCGCCAGCCGCACCGCCTGCGCGGGGTCCGATGCGCCGCCGGGCAGCAGGCCGCCGGTCCCATCGGGGTCCAGGACGGGCATGAACGCGGCCATGGCCGGGTGCTCCTCGACGTAGCCGTCGGGGGTGCCGTCGGCGGTGCGGCCGAAGCGTCCGCCCTCGGGATCGGGGGTGGAGGCGGTGAGCCCGGCCCCTTCGACCAGCGCGGAGTTGCCGACGGCGACGTGCATGCTGCGGTGGAGCGCGAACACCGGGATCTCGGTGGAGACCTCGTCGAGGTCGTACCGCGTGGGGTGGCGGCCCTCGGCCAGCAGGTTCGGGTCGTACTTCGCCCCGATCAGCGGGGAGCCGTCCGACGGGTCACGCTGGGCGAGACGCTCGCGGAAGGCGGCGATGATCTCGGCGAGGGACTCGGCATGCTCGAGATCCACCAGCGAGGACAGCGCCCCGTGCTGCAGCAGATGCCCGTGGGAGTCGATGAACGAGGGCATCAGCGTGCGCCCGTCCAGGTCCACCTCGGTGGCCCCGGCCCCGAGCGCCCCCCGCGCCTCCTCGAGGCCTCCGACGAAGGCGATCAGCCCGTCCCGGACCACCACCGCCTCGGGGGCGTCGTCCTGATCGATCATCGTCAGGATGCGGCCGGAATGGTAGAGCGTCTCCACGGTGAGGGTCCTTCGTCTGGTCGGGTGGGTGCCGTCGATCCTGTCATGCGGCCGACGACCCCCGGGCGTCGGGTCGAGGAGTGACCGGGGAAGGGCCACCCCGTGACACCGGGGAAGGGCCCGCCCCTTGACGAAAGCACCCTGGACGCCCACAGTTGGGCGTATGACCAAGGCGATTGACCAATCTGTCGATGCCCCGGCGCGCACCAGCAGCGAGCGCGGCCAGGCTGCACGTGCCCGGCTGCTGGATGCCGCTGCCGCGCTGATCGCGGAGATCGGCTGGACCGCCGTGACGACCCGGCGCGTCGCCGACCACGCCGGGATCCGCTCCGGACTGGTCCACTACCACTTCGAGTCCCTGCAGGCGCTGCTGCGGAAGGCGGCCATGGAGCGCGTGAGCGAGTACCTCGAGGGAGCCCGCGCCCAGCTCGACGACGGCACGGACCCGGCGGAGCTGCTCGCGCCCCTGCTCGAGCAGTTCGACGCCGCCGACCCCACCTCGCTGCTGGTGATCGAGACCTACCTCGCCGCCACCCGGGATCCCGTCCTCAGCGAGCAACTGGTCCAGCAGCTGACGCGCTTCCGCGGCGCGCTGGAATCCGCCCTGGCACGCGCCGAGAACCCGGCTCCCGGCGCCACGGCGCTCGTCGTCCTCGCCGCCCTGGACGGCATCGCCCTGCAGAAAGGCCTGGACCCGGATCTTCCGACCACCGACGCCGTCGCGCTGCTGCGCGAGCTCCTCCACCCCCACCAAGGCGGCACGCCCTCATGAAAGCGCTGATCTGCGGAGCCGGCATCGCCGGCCTGACCCTCGCCGGACGCCTGACCCACCACGGCTGGGACGTCACCCTCGTCGAGCGCGCGGCAGGCCCGCGCCGTCACGGGTACATGATCGACTTCTCCGGCCCCGGGTTCGACGCCGTCACCGCCATGGGCCTGGAGCCTCAGCTGCGGGACAAGGCCAGCGCGGTCCGCGAGTTCCGCTACATCGACGACCGGGGACGCACGACGGTCCGTCTCGACTATGGCGTGTTCGTCAAAGCCCTGGACGGACAGATCGTGTCCCTCATGCGACCGGCGCTGGAGGAGATGCTGCGCGAGGCGCTCCGGCCCGGCGTGGACCTGCGCTACGGCCTCACCGTCGAGGAGATCACCGAGGAGAGGGCCGTGCTCTCGGACGGGACCGTGATCGAGCCTGATCTGATCGTCGGCGCCGACGGCATCCACTCCCGCATCCGCTCGACGGTGTTCGGCCCCGAGTCGCAGTACCTGCGCGACCTCGGGATGCGCACCAGCGCGTTCGTGATCGAGGACGAGGGGGTCCTCGAGCAGGTCCGCGGACAGTTCGTGCTCACTGAGTCCCTCGATCGTCAGCTGGGCCTGTACGGGCTCGGCGACGGGCAGGTCGCCGCCTTCACCGTGCACCGCACCGACGCGGAGATCTCCCCGGATGCCGCCCGCGAGGAGATCCGCCGCGAGTTCTCCGGCCTGGGCGAGCTGGCCGATCGGGTGCTGGCCCGGTGCCCGCCCTCGCGGGAGATGTACTACGACCAGGTCGCCCAGACCATCCTGCCGCGCTGGACCGAGGCCCGGGTGGCCCTGGTGGGCGACGCCGCCTGTGCGGTGTCGCTGGTCGCCGGCCAGGGCGCCTCGCTGGGGATCGCCGGGGCCCACCTCCTGGCCGAGATGCTCGCGACGGAGGCCGCGGTGCCGGACGCCCTGGCGGAGTACGAGCGGCGCTGGCGCCCGGTGGCGACCGGGATCCAGGAGGCGGCGCGGGGCCGTGTCATCGAGGTGTTCCTGCCACGGTCGCGGAGGACCCTCCTGCTGCGACGCTGGGGCTTCCGCGCGATGACGCTGCCCGGCCTGCACCGCCTGATGACCGGGTCGCTCTTCCCGAAGGGATCGCGCTCGATCACCGAGCTGAGCGAGGCCGGCCGTGCCCAGCTGCACGGTGCCTGAGCGCGACGGGGCCACGGCGGTCGGTGGTGGCCCCGGCTCACCGTGCAGGCGCGCCCTGCCGCGGCAGGGAGCACGGGTGCTCGGCTCCTCGTCCGTCCGGTCTCGGACCTGTCTAGCACTCCGTGGCGTCGTGGCCCGGTGCCCCCTGCTCCTGGCGCAGCCCCTCCAGGAGGCTTCTCAGGCCTCGATGGAACTCCGCGTCCGGGTCCACGGCGCGGGCGATGCGCGCCGTCTCGGCCAGGTGCGGGAACTCCGCAGCGGGAAGGTCGGCCAACGACGCCGTCCCTGCGCCGGACAGCGAGCTCAGTCGTTGTGCCTGGATGGCTCCCACGACGTGATGCACGATCGCCCGCTGGGCCACGACGCGCCCGCTGCCGTGGAACCCGGCGTCGGCGAGGACGCCGAGCATCGTTTCGATCCACCGCACGGAGCTCGGAGCGTCGTGGCGGTGACGCAGCAGAAGGGGTATCGCTTCGGGGTGGGCGCCGGCCGCCGCGCGCAGTCGGTCGGCCAGCACCACGACCTGCTGCTGCCAGGGCGCCGCGTCCACCTCGAGCTCGAGGTCCGACAGGATCCGTTCGGCGACCAGCCGATCCAGCTCCTCGCGGTCGGCGACGTAGCGGTACAGCGCCATGGGGCTCACGCCGAGCCGCCGCGAGACGCGCCGTATCGAGAGCGCGTCGGAGCCCTCGCAGTCGAGCAGGGCCAGTGCCGCAGCGGCGATGTCGACGGAGGAGAGGGACTTCGGGCGAGGCATTGACGCTCCGTCCTGATCGGTCATATGGTGCCGTGAGTATACACCGTACACCTACGGATTCCCGAGGCTACGGTCCGTGACCTGGCCCTTGCGGTCGGGGTGGTCCCGAGAGGAGGGGCTGATGACGACGTCGGCCTTGATGACCCTGCCCGACTGGCTGGCCGAGCACGGTGCGCGCCAGGAGCAGCTCGATCCCGAGGCGCCGCTCGAGGAGCTCGACCCCGTCGCCGACCTCGTCGGGGACGCCCGCGTGGTGGCCCTGGGCGAGTGCTCCCATCACGTCTCGGAGTTCTATCGGGTCCGCCACCGCATGCTGCGCTACCTCGTCGAACGGCTCGGCTTCACGGTGGTCGCGCTCGAAGCACCGTTCACCGAGGCGCGGGTCGTGACCGAGTGGGTCGCCGGCGGACCTGGTGACGTCGACCGTGTCGCCTCGGAGGGGATCGCCATGTCCTTGGGTGATGCACCGGAGCTGCACGAGACGCTGCGCTGGATGCGGGCGTGGAACGCGCGGGGGACGCCGGCGCTGCGCTGTGTGGGAGTCGACCTGCCCGGCTCGATCGGGTCCCCGATGCCGGCCATCGCGAAGGTCACGCCCGCCCTGCGGGAGGCGGATCCTGGATCGGCGCCGGCACTCGATCGCGCGAGGGAGCTCATCGGGCGGTACGACCACCGCCTGTCGACCATGGCCCTGGCGGCCTACGCGACCCTCCCGGAGGGCGAACGAGACGCGCTGACCAGTGCTCTGAGCGAGCTCGTCGCCCGCGCCGACCGCATGACCAGTCAGCGCGGCGTCGACGGCGCCGGGGCGGAGCACGCGGAGATCAGGCACCATCTGCGCGGTGCATGGCTCCTCGACCAGGTCCACCGCTCGTTCCTCGGCGAGGACATGGGGATCGCCTCGACGTACCGCGACATCTACCTGGCCGAATCGGTCCTGCGTCATATCGGGTCGGATCCTTCGGCGAAAGTCGTCCTCGCCGCGCACAACTGGCACATCAAGAAGACGCCGGAGCGCGGGGAGGACGGTCAGACGCTCTATCCGGCCGGCTATCACCTGGCGGCCGCACTCGGAGACGAGTACCGCTCGATCGGGCTCACGGCCCGCGGCGGGCGGACGGCCGTCGCGGACGCCGCAGGGCTGGAGGGCTCAGGAGTGTTCCCGTTCCGGGAGACGGCGCAGCCCGTGCCGGAAGCGGATTGCGTGGAATCCGCCTTCGCCGGGGATGCCCCGTGGATTCTGGCTGACCTGCGGAGCGCAGTACCGGTCGTGACGGACGTGGAGCGCTACGGCCGCATGAGGATGGCCGACTACTTTCTCGAGCAGCCGGCGTTCGAGAGCTTCGACGGTCTGGGCTGCGTCACCGAGAGCTCGGGGACGCGTCACACCCGGCCGGCCGGCTGAGGCCGCAACAGATCGCTCACGAGGACGACACCTCGACCTCGGTGCGCTTCTCGCGCTCGTCGGCCTCCTCGACCGTGCCGCCCAGCGTCCAGGTGCGCCTCCCGAAGCAGCGGGTGAGCAGCATGATCAGGAAGTAGGCGGCCGTCAGCGCAGCCATGATGCCGAAGGCGCCGAGTACCCCGACCTGCCCGGCGAAGGCGGCGGAGATCGTGAGCATGGCGGGGATGTAGAGCATCTCGGGCAGGTTCATCAGCCCCATCTCCGCCATGGTGGTGGTGCGCATGCGCGGGTCCAGGATCCTCACCAGCGCCAGCCCCGTCGGCGTGGTGCCCGTCAGCGTGCCGTACATGCCCATGGTGCGCTCGAAGTCGTGATCGCTGCCGTATCGCTGACCGATCGCGAACACCAGCACCACGGTGACCGCGGTGACCAGCACGACGGTGACCAGGATCGGCACCAGCCAGGCGGCGACCACGGCGGCCTGGACGGCCATGAAGGAGGCGACCACCACGTAGTCGGTCGTGACGCCGGTGATCTTGGCCTGCATCTGGCGGTCCAGCAGGTGCTCGACCTGGAGCTTCCGCATCACCCAGCGGATGAAGTACGCGGCGAGCAGGCCGTTCATGAACATCATGCCGCTGATGGTGTCGCCGATGAACCCGGGGAGGTGCCCGAAGACCCAGGCCAGTCCGTGTGCGAGGACGTAGGCCGCGCCCATCATGGCGGCGTGGACGGTGAGGGTGTCGATGTTGCCCGAGAAGGTGGTCTCCGTGCCCATCGACTCCGTCTCCTCGTCCTGGCGGAAGTAGCCCTTGCTCACGGAGTCGGAGATGCCCATCGAATGGGTGGCCAGGCCCTTGCTCATGCCCCACTTGGCCAAGGGGATGCCCACCAGGAAGGCGGCGGCGAAGCCGGCGGAGGCGAAGGCGAGGCCGACGTCGACCGCGTTGTCCCAGCCCTGCTGCTCGAAGATCCCCGCGAAGGTGACGGCCTGCCCCGGGCCCTGGGCGAAGGCGAACGGGATCATGAAGCCGTAGATCGTGTCCATGCCCCCGAAGCGGCCGGTGGTGGCGACCACGGCCACCCCCACGAGCGCCTGCACGGCGAAGACGAAGGTCCACGTCAGCCCCATCGCCCAGGCGCCGCGCAGCAGCACCTTCTGGGTCCTGCCGCCGTCCGTCTTCGTCGACGCCGGCGGCGGGGTCAGGCCGATGGAGATGAACGACAGGGTGAACAGCACCGCGGTCAGCTGGGCGAACAGATCACTGTTCACGCCCTCGAGCACCCCGGAGAGGCCGACATTCATGGCGATCGCGCCGAGGAACCCGGCGATCACGAAGGCGGGGACCATGTTGCTGCGGAAGGCGGGGATCCACCGCCGCACCGCCATGCCGAGCAGGCAGAAGGCACCGATGAGGGACAGGCCGAACAGAGCGGACACGCGGGAACTCCTCGCCGCCCCTCCTGGACACCCGGGGTGCCGCGGCATGGAGCGCATGGTGGTCGTCGTCGAGGGGGACCGTACTCCGTCGCCGGTTCGTCGGCGCATCCTGCTCGCGTCCTGGGAGAGAACTATCAAGTAACGATCACCCCTCCCAGCGGGCGACAGCGCTGTCCGTCGGCGGATCCTCGGGGAGGCCCCGCCAGGGAATCCTGGGGTGGCCGGGACCGGTGCGGTACTGTCCACCCTGCGCACCAGCGAGAGCAATGAGGAACGGAAGCGGTCCATGAGCAACGACGCGACGGCGACCGAGCCTGCCTCGGCGCCGGCCGGTCCCGGGTCCGAGGACGACCGAGCGCATTCGCGCCGCGTGGCGAAGGCCGCCCGGCGCGGCCGCTCCCGCCGCAGGATGCGCGCCCGCCTGCTCCAGGCCGGGGTGCTGGTCGGCGTGATCGCCCTGTGGTGGCTGATCACCGCGATCAAGCTCGTCGACCCGCTCTACCTGCCCAGCCCCCAGGCCGTGCTCGGCGCGTTCATCGACGCGAACCGGTGCCAGGTCATCGACGAGAGCACCGGGCGCACCGTCTGCGGCGTGCAGAACTACTACCTGTGGGAGCACCTGGTCGCCTCCCTGCAGCGCATCGGCGTGGGCGTGGCCCTCGGCGCCGTCTGCGGCATCCTGCTGGGCTTCCTCATGAGCATGTGGGAGCCGGCGAACACGGCGCTGGCCCCGTACCTCAACTTCCTGCGCGCCCTGCCCCCGCTGGGCTACATCGGGCTGATCATCGTGTGGGTCGGGATCGGCGACACCTCCAAGTACCTGCTGCTGTTCCTGGCGGCGTTCCCGCCCATCGTCATCGCCACCATCGACGGGGTGCGCGGGGTGCGGGAGGACTACGTCCTGGCCGCCCGGTCCATGGGCGCCGGTCCGACGGGGATCGGCCGCTTCGTGGTGCTGCCGGCCGCGACCGCCTCGATCCTCTCCGGCGTGCGCCTGGCCATCGGCTTCGCCTGGACCACCGTGGTCGCCGCAGAGCTGAACAACGGCATCCCCGGCATCGGCGGCCTCGCCTACATCTCCGGCACCCGCTTGAACACGGACCTCACGATCGCGTGCATCATCGTCATCGGGTTGGTGGCGGTCGCCCTCGACGGCTGCATCCGGCTGGTCGGGAACCGCCTGACCCCCTGGTACGGAAAGGTCTGAGCGCCATGAGCCCCGCCACGAACCTCGGAGCACCCCGCCCCCGCAGCACGACGCTGCGCCTGGTCGCCGCCGCGCTCGGCCTGATGCTGGCCCTGAGCGGCTGCGTGCAGTCCGGCCGCACCAGCCACCCCGACAACTTCGAAGGCTCCGTCCCCTGCCCCGTCGAGCCGGACCCGTCGATCACCACCTCCGCCCGCATCGCCTGGCAGGCCATCCCCAACGGGGACCTGGTGGTCAAGGACCTCGAGCTGCTCGAGACCTGCATGCCCAACGCGGATATCACCTGGATGAAGATGAACTCCGGCGGCGACGTGATCCAGGCCTTCGGCTCGGACTCCGTGGACATCTCCCAGGTGGGCTCGAGCCCCGCGGTGAAGTCCGCCTCCCCGCCGCTGTCCAAGGACATCAAGGTGATCTGGATCAGCGACGTCATCGGCGCCGCGGAGTCCCTCATCGCCAAGGACCCCGACGTCGAGACCCTCGAGGACCTCAAGGGCAAGACCATCGCCGTGCCCTTCGGCTCCACCGCCCACTACTCCCTGCTGACGGCGCTGGGGGAGGCGGGACTCACCGGCGAGGTGCGCGTCATCAACCTGGCCACGGACGCGATCCTCGCCGCCTGGCAGCGCGACGAGATCGACGCCGCCTGGGTCTGGGAGCCCACCCTCACCCAGCTGGTCGAGACCGGCCACCCGATCCTCTCCAGCGAGGACAGCGCCGGCCTGGGCGCCCCCACCTTCGACCTGATCGCGGGCACCACCGCCTTCATCGAGGACAACCCCGACTTCCTGCGCATGTGGACCCTGGCGCAGGCCGAGGGAAATCGCATCATGAACGAGGAGCCGGAGGCCGCCGCCGTGTCCATCGGCGTCCAGCTCGGCATCACTCCCGAGGAGGCGAGCAAGCTCCTGGACGGCTACGAGTTCCCCACCCTCGAGGAGCTCGCCGGGGAGGAGTTCTTCGGCGGGGACGGGCTCTCGACCGCCTTCGCCGGCACCGCGGAGTTCCTCGAGCAGCAGCGCGAGATCGACGCGCTCGCCGAGGCCGAGGTGTACGAGCAGATGCCCTACGCCGATGCGATCGAGGAGGTCGCCCCGTGACCGACCGCCCCGCCCCGGAGAACCCGGCGTTTGACAGGTCGGCGACCGGCCCCGCCCAGGCCGGACCCGCGCCCGGCCCCGGCCAGACCGAGACCGCGACCGGCTCCGCCACCACCGAACCCGTCGTCTCCCTCGAGGCCATCTCCCAGCGCTACATCACCGACTCCGGGGACGTGGTCCACGCCCTGGCCGAGACCGACCTGCACATCCCCGAGGGGCAGTTCGTGTGCGTGGTGGGCCCCTCCGGCTGCGGCAAGACGACCCTGCTGAAGATCATCGCCGGCTTCCTCGACCCCACCGGCGGCACCGCCCGCTATCGCGACCAGAAGATCACGGGCCCCGGCTCCGAGCGCGGCGTGGTGTTCCAGCAGCCGAACCTCTACCCATGGTTCACGGTGCGCGAGAACGTGGCCCTGGGCATGCGGATCCGCAAGGTGGGCAAGAAGCAGCGCCGCGAGAAGGCGCAGGAGTACCTCGAGATGGTGGGGCTCGGTGACTTCGGCGACACCCGCCCCTACGAGCTCTCCGGCGGCATGCAGCAGCGCGCGCAGATCGCCCGCGTGCTGGCCAACGAGACCGACGTGATCCTCATGGACGAGCCCTTCGGGGCTCTCGATGCGATCACGCGTTCCCGCCTGCAGGCCGATGTGCTCGATCTGCAGCGTAAGGAGCATCGCACCGTCTTCTTCATCACCCACGACGTGGACGAGGCCGTGTTCCTCGGCGACCGGGTGCTGGTGATGAGCGCCCGTCCGGGCCGGGTGGTGCTCGACCAGGACGTCACGCTGTCCGCCCAGGCCGGCCGCACCCTCGGCGAGGAGATGCGCCGCCTGCCGGAGTTCATCGAGCTGCGGGAGCGGGTCGCCGGGGCGATCGAGCGGTGAGCGGTGCGGGCAACGGTGAGCACCTGCTCCACCGGGGCCCGACGGTGAGGCAGACTGTGTGCCGATTCTGACCGGAGCCTGTGAATGACGGGCCCCGACCCCGTGCGAAAGGCTTCGATCGACCGTGAACATCACCTTCGCTGCTGCTGCGATCTCGGACCGCGGCCGCAGACTCCTTCCGCAGATCTGGGAGGAGGCGCTGCGTCTCGGCGCCGAGGCGTACGGGCTGACGAATGCGACGACAGAGGTCACCGACCGCAGAGCGGTGCTCAACGCACGCTCCGTCGAGGGCACCTGGAACGCCCCGACCTGGCTCCAGGACGAGCACGGCGTGCTCTCGCTCTCCCAGCCCCCGGTCTCGTACACCGAGGAGATCCCGGGGGCGGGATGGGAGCAGTGGGCGCGGACGGCCCTGCGCGAGGACCGGGGGCGACGGACCGTGCAGCCGGGCTACTTCGGGAGCTCGCTGTGGAAGGACGGCGGCCTCGAGGTCTGGAACGACGTCTTCGGGTTCGGGCGCGCCTACGTCGTCCAGAATCAGGACTTCGTCGCCGCGGGGAACCACATCGGCATGGTCTCCTTGTTCTCCTCGCGCCCCCTGGAGGTCGACTCCTACGGCGCGGACCTGCTCGCCCAGGTCGGGTTCTGGCCCGAGGACCACTCGACGATCAGCGATGTCCGACGTCTCGGCCCGGCCGAGGTGGTCAGCGTCGGACGGCACGACGAGGTCTCGCGGCGCCGCTACGCCACGGACGCGGAGTTCTACGCCTACCGCGAGCAGGAACCGGACTTCGACGCCGTCGCGGCGTCGATGGCGGTCCTGACCTCCAACATCGGAGACCTCGCCGTGAAGGAGCCGACCGTCCACCTGTCCGGCGGGCAGGACTCCCGGGTGACGGCCGCGGCATGGCTGGCCGGCGGGAAGCCCGCGAAGCTCCAGACGATGGGGACGCTGCAGGGTGAGGTCGACGTCGCCGAGGCGCTGCTGGCGGCGATCGACCGGGACGGCTCCCTGGAGGCCACCGGCATCACGCACCGCGTCACGTACCCGAGCCCGGGGCGGATCTCGGACTTCTCGATCGAGGACCGGCTCGCGAGCGGTCTCCTGATGTGGGACGGGGACTTCGCCCCCGGGAACCTGAAGGCTCCGATCCGACGTCCGCCTGTTCGTTCCGGTCTCACGATCGGCGGCGCCAACGGCGAGGTCATGCACGGCATCTATTACTCGACCCCGAAGATGCTCGAGGCGGCACGCGCGATGGAGCATCCGCTGGACCGGGTGGGACGTGCCTTCCTCGGAAAGGTGAACACCCCGGAGTCCCGGGTCTCGACCCTGGAGTTCATCGAGAACCAGAAGGCGTTCACCCGCTCCCTCGGTCACGAGGACGCCACCGCGCTGAACGTGTTCCAGATGCACTCGAAGTTCCGTCGGTGGATCAACGCGCAGCTCACCTCCGCGTCCTTCGTCCTCCTGCTCAACCCGGTCTTCGTGCGTGCCGGCATCGACCTGGTCCCGGAGCAGCGGCTCGACAAGGTGATGCAGAAGGCGATGTCCCGGGCCCTCATCCCGGAATGGGAGAACATCCCGTACTACAAGGCGACCCCGGAGGACTCGAAGAAGTCGGTCCGGGTCCAGGGCGTGCGGACCTGGCAGACCTCCCCGGGGTCTATGGAGCACCTGATCCACGAGCGGTCCGCCTGGCAGCGCTGGTTCACGCCCGAAGCGATGGCCGACATCGAGACGGCGGTGCACGCCGGGGAGGGCAATGCGATGCACGAGTCCAACCTGAACAAGGCCTACGTGCTCGACGCGCTCCCGGACCACGTCAGTGCGCTCGAACGAGTCCGCTCCCGGCTGTGGGGCGCGGCTGCGTGACCGACCGCGTCCAGGACGCATCGGGACCGGCGGGAGCGGCGGCGTCGCGCCGGTCACGCTCGGGCGCGACGCGAGCAGGCTCACGGCCCGGCGGTGGGAAACGGTCAGCGCGACAGATACCCTCGGTCCGGTGAACAGGGACCATCGGCGACGTCAGGCTCCGCAGCTCTCCGGGGAGCGGCGCGGTGAGCTGACGCGGAACGCCCGACTCCTGCTGCAGGCGGGCGCACAGCACCTCGTCGACGACCCGGCCCTGTTCGCGATCCAGGTCAGCCGTCGGCTGCCCTTCTCCCTCCGGGTCCGGCTGGGACGTGCGCTCCAGCGGCTCTCGGGCCGTCTCCCCTCGGTCGGTTCCCTCGGGTCGCTGATGGCCGGTCGTCATGACATCGCGGAATCCCTCCTCGACACGGCCGACGGCGAGGACGCTCGTGGCCTTTCGCGGCTCTCGGGCGAGGTCGCGGTCCTGCTGGACCGGCCCGACCTGCTCTCGGCGGCCGCCCCGGCGACGACCAGGGCCCGCGCGGCCTGGTCCCGAGGTGACCTGCACCGGGCCGTCGACCTCCTCGAGACCTCCGGCGCCGGAGGATCGAGATACGCCCGGCGCCTGCGCAGCGAGCTGCAGCTGCTCGAGCCGGGCTTCCTGCTGTCGACGGGCCGCTCGCCCGCTCCGCAGGACCTGCCGGGGGAGCGCACGGACCGTCCCCTGCGAGCACTGCACCTGCTGACCAACTCGCTGCCCCACACCCAATCCGGGTACTCCCTGCGCAGTCACCGCATCCTGACCGCGCTGCGCGAGAACGACGTCGACTCGATCGCGCTCACCCGCACGGGCTACCCGGTGATGGTCGGGATGCTCATGGCGCGGGACGAGGACGTCGTCGACGGCATCCGCTACGTCCGTTCGTTGCCCGCCGCTCTGCCGCAGACCCAGACCGAGCGCCTGCAGCACGAGATCGACGAGGCGCTGCGCCTCGTGGACGAGTTCCGTCCCGATGTCCTCCACGCCACGACGAACTATCTCAATGCGCTGGTCGCACAGACCGTGGCGCGGGCGACAGGGCTGCCCTGGGTGCTCGAGGTCCGTGGGCTCATGGAGCAGACGTGGGTGGCCTCGCACAGCACCCCGGACGGCCGCCGCTCGGCCGCGGGATCCGAGAAGGCTGCCCTGATCGCCGCCCGCGAGGCCGAACTGGCGAGAGATGCCGACGCGGTCGTCACCCTCTCCCGCACCATGGCGGACGAACTCGTCGCGCGGGGTGTCGACGAACGCACGATCACCCTGGTCCCCAACGGGGTCGACGACTCCCTCTTCGAGGACGGCGTCGACCCTGCGACGGCCAGAGCGTCCGTCGGGCTGGACCGGAGCAGCGGCATCCCGGAGGACGCGTTCCTCGTCGGCGCGGCCAGCGCGCTCGTGGAGTACGAGGGCTTCGACGTCCTGCTGCGGGCTGTGGCGGTGCTCACGGGAGACGACACGGTGCCGTGGGAGATGCGCGACAGGGTGCATGTCGTCCTGGTCGGCGACGGCACGGCGCGTCCGGGTCTGGTCGCGCTGGCCGAGGAACTCGGGATCAGCGACCGGGTCCACCTCCCCGGCCGGGTGCCGCGAGACAGCGCGCGACGGTGGGTGGAAGCTCTCGACACCGTGATCATCCCACGACTGGACCTCGCGGTATCGCGGCTGGTCACGCCGCAGAAGCCGATCGAGGCGCTGGCCCTCGGGCGGCCCCTGGTCGTCTCGGACCTCCCGGCCCTGCGCGAGGTCCTGACGACGGACGAGGACGTGCCGTGCGCACAGTTCGTCGAACCGGGATCGCCGAGCGATCTGGCACGTGCGATCTCCCACGCCCTCATGGACGACGAGGGCGCCGTCGCGGAGAGTGCAGCGGGCCGAACGATGGCGCGGAAGCGCTCCTGGTCCGCACAGGTGAGACGATACCGCGTGGTGTACGAGCAGACCCTGAACAGTCGTGGAGGAGGTGACGCGGATGGCCGATGACGCCAAGTCCGCCCAGCAGGTCATGAGCCGGCTCGAGGCGCGAGGCCTCCACGCCGAAGGGCTCTCGCCCGTCGGCGTCCGTCCCGACCTCGGCGAGTACCTGGCGCAGCTGTGGCAGCGCCGACACTTCATCTGGGCCGACGCCCGCCACCGGGTGTCGACGCAGAACAGCCGGAACCATCTGGGCAGCGTGTGGCTCGTGCTGCGCCCGATGCTGGACGCCGCCCTGTACTTCGTCGTCTTCGGGCTGATCCTGAACATGTCCCGGGGCGTGGACAACTTCGCCGCGTACGTCGTGATCGGCATCCTCATGTTCCGCTCGACCATGCGCAGCATCAGCCAGGGCACCAGCACCTTGCAGGCAGGCAGGCCCATGATCCGGGCATTCTCCTTCCCCCGGGCGTCCCTGCCGCTCTCCGCGGAGCTGCGGGACATGCTGCAGATGCAGTACACGATCGGCGTCGTGCTGGTGATGATCATGCTGATCCCTCCCCACGAGCTGCCGCGGGTCAGCTGGCTGCTGATCATCCCCATCTATGCCCTCCAGTTCATCCTAAACCTGGGCATCAATCTCTTCGTCGCGCGCCTGGGGTTCCTGATCCCGGACGTCAGCCAGTTCATGACCGTCGTGGGGCGGTTCCTGATGTACGGATCCGGCGTGATCTTCCCGATCGAGCGATTCCTGGACAACCCGACGGTGAACGCCGTCGTGCAGACCAACCCGATCTACCAGATGATCAAGATGTACCGGCAGGTGCTCATGGACGGGGGGATGCCATCGCTGGAGTCCTGGCTGATCCTCGGCGGCTGGGCCTTCGGGTTCCTGCTCTTCGGCTTCCTCTTCTTCTGGCGGGGGGAGGCGAGCTATGGCGGCGGACAGTGACGCGACCGCATCGTCGGCCGGCGACGGCATCGAGGCCGACGATCAGCGATGGCAGGCCCCTGCGGAGTCGCCGGTGACCGTCGTGGCCGACAACGTCCGGATGAGGTACAAGGTCCTTCGCACGGACCGGACGCCGCGCCCCGGGCTCCGGGGCAAGCTCCAGCGCAAGCAGATGGTGAGCGTCGCGGCCCTGCGTGGCGTCTCCTTCGCGGCCCGCTCGGGGGAGTTCATCGGCATCATCGGCCGCAACGGCTCCGGGAAGTCGACCCTGCTGCGCGCGCTGGCAGGGCTGGAAGCACCCAGTTCGGGCACGATCCTGACCACGTCCCGTCCCGTGCTCCTGGGCGTCAGCGCCGCCCTGATCCCCGAACTCACCGGTGCGCAGAACGTCAAGCTCGGCGCGCTGGCCATGGGACTGACCCCGGACCAGGCGGAGGAGATCTTCGAGACCGTGGTCGAGCTCTCCGCCCTGGGCGAGGCGATCGACCTCCCCATGAAGACGTACTCCTCGGGCATGGGGTCCCGGCTTAAGTTCGCCATCTCCCTGGCGGCGGACCCCTCGATCCTCATGATCGACGAGGCACTCGCGACCGGTGATGCCACCTTCGCGGAGCGGTCGAAGAAGGCGATGGATCGATTGCTCGAGAAGGCCGGCACCGTCTTCCTGGTCAACCATGCGGCGCAGACGATCGAGAACATGTGCTCCCGTGCGGTCTGGATGGAGCGCGGCCAGGTGGTGCTCGACGGCGACGCGGTCGAGGTCGCCCGCAAGTACCGCTGGTTCGCCCACAACCTGGCCCAGGGCAAGGAGGAGAAGGCCGCTGGACTGCTCCGCGACGCCCTCCTCGAAGGAGAAGCGCAGCGGCGGGCGGAGAAGCTCTTCCCCGTCGCCCCCGAGGAGCCGGCGACCACGACCGGCGACGGATCCGCCGACGCCCCGGAGTTCGAGCCGGACCCCTTCACCCGGGTCTACGACCGCACGCATCTCTCACCGCGGAAGACCTTCCCCGCCACGGTCCTCCCGGACGACCTGACCTGAATTCCCCCGCCCCCTGAAGTTGGAGCTCACCATGACCAAGAACATCATGACGATCTACGGAACGCGTCCTGAGGCGATCAAGGTCGCCCCGATCATCAAGGCGATCGAGAAGGCCGACGGCCTCCGGAACATCATCGTCGTCACGGGTCAGCACCGCGAGATGCTCGACCAGGTCAACACCATGTTCGGCATCGTTCCCGACCACGACCTGAACATCATGAGCGCCGGCCAGAGCCTGAACGGGATCGTCGCCAAGGTGATCTCCGGGGTCGACGAGATCCTGGAGAAGGAGCAGCCGGACGCCGTGATCGTCCAGGGCGACACCTCCACCGTGATGGGTGCGGCCGTCGCATCGTTCAACCGTCAGATCCCTGTCGTGCATCTCGAAGCCGGGCTGCGCTCGGGTGACATCAACTCGCCCTTCCCGGAGGAGGCGAACCGCAAGCTCACCAGCCAGATCGCCGCCCTGCACCTGGCACCGACCTCGACCAGCAAGGCGAATCTGACCCGCGAGGACGTCAGCGAGAACGACATCGTCATCACCGGCAACAGCGTCATCGACACGCTGCTCTTCGCCACCCGGAACGTGGACGTGACCTTCGACGACCCGCGGCTCGAGGAGCTGCAGCAGAAGCGGGCCGCCGGGAGCACCGGGCCGATCCTGCTGGTCACGGCGCACCGGCGGGAGAACCTCGGCTCGGCGATGGAGGACATCGGCACGGCCGTGGCGGACCTCGCTGCGAAGTACCCGGCGCTGACCATCGTGTTCCCGATCCACAAGAACCCGAAGGTCCGCTCCGCGATCATGCCCGCGGTGGACCGCCTGGACAACGTCGTGCTCATCGAGCCCTTGGCCTATGCGCAGTTCACGCGTGCGCTCAGCCTCGCCGACATCGTGCTCACGGACTCCGGTGGCGTGCAGGAAGAGGCCCCCAGCCTCGGCAAGCCCGTTCTCGTCATGCGTGAGAACACCGAGCGGCCGGAGGCCGTGGTCGCCGGTACCGTCAAGCTGATCGGCACCCACCGCCAACGCCTGGTCGACGAGGTATCGCTCCTGCTCGATTCCCCGGAGGCGTACTCCGCGATGGCGAATGCGGTGAACCCCTACGGCGACGGAGACGCAGCGCGCCGCACCGTGGAGGCGATCCACTGGAAGTTCGGCGCGGACGCGCGGCCGAAGGACTTCAGCGGGCACACGGCCTGAGAGATCTGACCGGGAGGGGCGATCGTGACCACGGAGAAGCCGAATGCAGGAGGCGGGCGATGAGGTCGAAACTGCGCAATGCGACCATCCTCGGAGGCACGGGGGCGATCCTCGTCCTCGTGCTGAAGACGATCGCGGCCGGACTGGGGTCGTGGATCGTGGCGATCATCGCGGGCCTGCTGGGCATCGTGCTCGTGGTCGGCCTGTGCCTGGTCGTCCTGAAGGTCGTCGGCCACTTCTCGGCCACCAACGATCGGCTGGCGACCCGCGCGAAGAATCTTGAGACCCGGTCCGCGGCACTGGGCGACCGCACGGATGCACTCGATGACCGGATGGGGGTCGCGTCCGATCGGCTCGATGACCACACCGCGCAGGTCAGCGCGCACGAGGAGCGGATCGCCGGTCATGACGAGCGGATCGAGGACGGTTCGAACCGGCTCTACGGCCTCTCGCGCGGTGTCGACGGGATCCGCGCCGACCTCGTGGTCGCTGCCCAGGGGTTCGACGGGGTGGGAGCCCGCCTCGATCAGGGCGAGCAGGTCACCGGCGAGCTCCAGAAGGAGGTCCGTCGTCTCAGCAGCGGTCAGGAAGCCGGGAAGACACGCCTCGAAGCGATCCGCAAGGATCTGAGGACTCTCCGGGCTCGCGTGCCGGCAGGATTCCTGGACTCCGTCGAGGCCGACGTGAAGGAGGTGCGCCTGACCACGAGGACGGCACTGCGCACGTCCTTCGAATCGGCGATCCAGCTCGGCCGCGATCCCCGGACGCTCCTGACGAAGAGCCAGGCCGCACGCCTCTTCACCGATTACCTCAAGCGCGAGGAGTTCCTTCAGCTCCGCCCGCTGATCGAGCACTACGACGTGGCCGACACGCAGAGCCTGACCACCCTGCGAGCGCTCTACCGGTTCTACCGCGCCGCCGGCTACTGGGACCTGGCCTCGACCGTCGTGACCAAGGTGCACGAGAAGTCGCAGCGGGAGAACGACGCCAACGCCGTGGCCAAGATCCAGCACGAGATCGAGCTCTTCACCCAGCCCGCACTGGTCACCGCAGAACTGGCGGACGGGACGGCGTACGACCCGCAGGGGCCGATCCTCCACATGGTCGGCCGGGTGCTCCCGGAGACGCAGACCGGATACACGCTGCGCACCCAGTACACGGCTCTCGCCCAGGCACGTCAGGGCCTCCCGATCGCGATCGTCGGACAGGCCGGGATCACCGAGCGCACGGTCGAGGAGATCGAGCAGTACACCTACCAGGGCGTCGACTACTACCTGCTGCCCGGCCCGCAGCGCAACGAGATGCTCATCGACGAATGGCTGCGGACGAACATGATCGGGCTCGCCGAGCTCGTCCAGCGGGTGCGCCCGAGCATCCTCCACGCGCAGTCGGACTTCTTCAACGCGCTGATCGTCAGCGTGGTCGGCAGGAAGTACGGCATTCCCACGGTCTACGAGTCCCGCGGGTTCTGGGAGGAGTCGTGGCTCTCGCGCACGGTCACCGCGAACAGCTGGACCCAGGGCGCCGAGATGATGTTCAGCATCTACGGCATGCCGGCGGCCTACGAGCTGCGCAAGCATGCGGAGGAGATCGCGCGTCTCCTGCCCGACCACGTCTTCACCCTCGCCGAGGTGATGCGTGACCACATCCTCGAGTCGGCGGACGGCCGCATCGCCGACGACGAGGTGTCGATCGTCCCCAACGCCGTCGAAGCCGCGAACTTCCCCGTCCAGGACGCGGACCGGGAGCTGGCGGCGGAGATCGGGCTGCCCGAGGACGCCGTCGTCGTCGGGTACATCTCCTCGATCGTGGAGTACGAGGGCATCGACACCCTCATCGACGGCTACCACCTCGCCGCGGCGCAGTCGGTCGCTCCGATGTGCCTGCTGCTCGTCGGCGACGGCGACTATCTGGACACCCTCAAGGCCCACGTCGAGCGGAAGGGGATCGAGAACGTCTTCTTCACGGGGCGGGTCCCGCACGAGGACATCCTGCGGTACTACGGGCTGATCGATCTGTTCGTGGTTCCGAGGAAGGAGTCGAAGGTCGCGGATCTGGTGACTCCCCTGAAGCCGTTCGAAGCCTTCTCCACGGGGCGCTCCGTGATCCTCTCCGACGTCGGCGCCCTCCAGGAGATCGCCGATCAGTCCGGTGCGGTCGAGACGTTCCGCGCCGGTTCCGCGGACGATCTGGCCCTGAAGATCGCTGGGCTGATCGCCGATCCCGCACGACGCCGGGAGCTCGGCGCGAAGGCTTCGCGCTGGGTCCGGAACCATCGATCCTGGGACAGGAACGTGAACGAGTACTACCGCATCTACAAGAAGCTGGGCTACCAGGGCCCGGAGAACCTCACCCTGGAATCCGAGCTGGTCCTCGACCAGCGCGGCATCAACCCGGGCGAGCTCCTCGAGCAGCTCGCCGCCGCCGACCTGCCCGCGCTCAAGGGATGGTTCACCATCCAGGACATCCGGCAGAGTCCGGAATCGGTCCTGGAGACCGGCTGGCGTTTCGCGAAGTTCGAGCCGGTCCCGGTCGCGCGCATCGAGGACTGGGCGCACTACGGCAACGAGCATCGGTCCTGGGGTTTCCATCTCCACGCCTGGGAGTTCATGGATCCGCTGCTGCGGGCGTACGACGAGACCGGCGACCTCGACTGGCTCCGTGCGGCGGTGCGCATCGCGATCGGCTGGATCGAGATCCACCGGGTCGCCGAGGACGAGGACGACCCGATGGCGTGGTACGACATGTCGCAGTCCCTACGCACCCCGCGACTGCTCGCCCTCGCCCTGCGCGCCGCGCGCGTCGCGGAGCTGCACGACGACGCGGTCGTCCTGGCCGAGGCGGTCGCCTGGCACCTGGACGAGCTGCACCAGGACCGCGCCTTCAACCCCAACAACAATCACGGCTTCTACACGGCGGTCTCCCAGGTCCACGCCGCCAAGTACGCGTGGATGTTCCCCGACGCGGGGGCGACCGGCGTCGAGGGGAGAGCCCGACTCGCCCAGATGGCCGAGTCGCAGTTCGCGCCGGACGGGGTCCACCTGGAGCACTCTCCCGATTACCACCGGATGCTGCTGAACTCCTTCGAGCTCGCGGTCAACGATGGTCTCATCGAGGACGAGGAGGTCAAGGCGCGCGTCGAGCGCGCGGCGCACGTGCTCGGGTGGATGATCCAGCCCGACGGCACGCTCGTCCAGTTCGGGGACTCCCCGGAGACCCGGATCGTCAAGGACGATTCGCAGTCGATCGACCCGCAGACGCAGTACCTTCTCTCCGACGGTGCCTCGGGGGAGCGACCCACCCAGGAGCTGGCGGCCTACGGCGACGGCGGGTACGCCTTCGTGCGGTCCCCGCAGCCGGACGGTCCCGGGACCTTGGCGAACAGCGGGTATCTCGCGTTCAGCGCCGCCTTCCACTCGCGGGCGCACAAGCACGCCGACGACCTCAACGTCGTGTGGTACGACAGGGGCCAGCAGATCCTCACCGATGGAGGTCGTTTCGGATACGGGGACCTGCTGCCGCCCGATTCCCCGCTGCGCCGTGAGGGCTTCTACTACGCAGCTCCCGAGCGGCAGTACGTCGAGGGCACGATGGCCCACAACACGTTGATGATGGACGGGCAGAACCAGGATCGCAGGACCCGCAAGCCCTACGGGAGCGGCCTGGGCGAGTGCCTCCGGACCGAGGACGGCGTGTTCGACCTCTCCGGCCGCGTCCACCACGCGGACTACATCCATCGTCGCCGGGTGGTCTACACGCCGGGGGAGGAGCTCCTGATCAAGGACTCCGTCTTCGCGCAGTCCCCGGAGACGCGCGAGGGAACCCTCTGGTTCAACGTGGCGGGCCATTTCCAGCTCGACTCCACCAGCGATGACGTCGTCTTCGTCTCGACGGCGGGAGGCAGGACCGTCCGGCTCTCGATCACCGGCCCGGGCACTCTGGTCGAACCGGTGCGCGGACAGGACGATCCGATGCGGGGATGGCGCTCCCGCCAGGACCGCTCCATGGAGCCGACCTGGTCGGTGGGCTTCACCTTCCCGATCGACACTCGCGCCTCCGTCGATACCCGCCTGCGCCTCGACTGAGGCCGGTGCACCCTCCCACGCCTCGATCGAGGCCGACGCTTCCCCGCTCCAAGCGACGAAAGGACCCTTCGCCGTGAACATCAACTTCGTCTGCGCCGCCCGGAACTCGGCGGCGCGCGAGCGTCTTCCCCACCTCTTCCGCGCGGTCGTCGAGGACGCTCGCACCGTCTTCGGCGAGGCCGTGGACCACCAGTTCTCCGACGGTCGTGTCGCCCTTTTCAACGCGGACCGGATGGAGGGCGCCTGGAAGCCCGCGACCTGGCACAAGGACGGCTCGGAGATCATCGCGGTCTCCCAGCCGCCCATCCCCGTCGACCGCGACACCTCCCCGGAGACCTATTGGGACGAGCTCGCCCCGATGGTCCGACGGGGTGAGATGGTCCGGCTCCTGCCCAACCACTTCGGCATCCATCGCAGCTCCGACGGCTCGGTGCGCGTCTGGGCCGACACCCTCGGGCTGGGCCGCTGCTACTACGTCATCACCGACGACTTCGTGGCCGCCTCCAACCACATCGGGATCCTCACGCACTTCCTGGACGGCCCGGCCGAGGTCGATCGGGAGGCGGTGGGCCGGTACGTGCTCGCGGGCTGGTTCATGCTCGACGACTCGCCGATCCGCGGCATCCGCCGCTTGCGCGAGTCCACCTGTCTCGACATCAGCCCGAGCGGTGACGTCAGCTTCCCCGAGCACACCGACCTCACCGAGCTGGTCGGACAGCGCCCCGACCGGCCGGACTACGACGGCGTCATCGACCAGACCCGCATCATCGCCCGCAACCTCGATGCGCTGAGCGTCAAGACCCCCACGCTGTATCTCAGCGGCGGCCGGGACTCGCGGATGACGTCCTCGATCTGGCTGAGCGGCGGCAGCAGCGCGCGGGTCATGACTCTCGGAACGCTCGAGGCGGAGGCCGAGATCGCCCAGGAGCTGATGGCGACCTTCGCGGGCTCCGAGAACTCCGACCAGGAGATCCGGCACGACGTGACGGTCCCGACCCCCGGCGGGATCACCATGTCTCTCGAGGAGCGCTTCGCCAACGCCTTCGCCATGTGGGACGGCGACGCAGCGCCCACGAACATCAAGTCGAACACGCGGATCCCGGGCCGGTCCGCGGCCCTGAGCATCGGCGGTGTCGGCGGCGAGATCATGCACGGGTACTACTACCACCGCCCGGGTGACTACGAGCGCCTCGCCAAGCTCCCGCACCCGGTCGCCTATGCGTCGAGAGCCTTCCGGGGAAAGCTGGCCACCGACACCTCCCACGGTGCTCTCGAGGGCGTCTTCGACCAGTATTACGAGCGGGCGAAGGCCCATGGGCGTCCCGACATCGCCTCGCTGGACTACCTCTATCTGACCGAGAAGTTCCGTCGGTGGGGCAATCAGGCGCTCGGCTCCATGGCCGCGATCATGCTCTCGGGACCGGCCTACGTCCGGGCCTGCTTCGACCTCGAGCCCGACGACAAGGTGAACAAGGTCTTCCCGGACGAGATCGTCCAGCGGGCGATGCCGCAGTGGTCCGACATCCGCTATTACAAGGCGGAGGTCGCCGACTCCAAGCGGAGCGTGAAGCGCAAGCTCGCGACGTACGACACGGACCCGGAGTACTTCCACGAGGTGTTCCGCTCTCCGCGGCTGTGGCCCGAGTTCCTCGAGCAGGACCAGGTCGAGGAGTTCCTGGGGATCATCCAGACCGACGATGCGCTGCCGGTGCACGAGTCCTGGTTGAACAGAGCTCTGTGGATCGATCGCCTCGACTCCCATGTCGACGACCTCAATCAGCGAGCCCAGGAGGTCCGCGCGCGATGAGCCCGATCGACCGGACGCACCTCACCTCGCGGCTGATGACGAGTTTCTTCTCCCCGCGCTCGACGGACGCCACCCGAGCCGAGGCGCTGCGCAAGGGGCGGCTGAAGCTCGGCGACGACGTCGTGCCCGTCGCCGGCTCTAACGCCTTCGATGACACCGCGGGGCTGGCGCGCAATCACGTCCTCATGCTGCAGTCCCTGCGCTGGCTCGATGTCCTGCGTCGTGTGCGCGGCGAGGTCCCCGGCGCGGAGGACACCTGGTCGACGCTCTTCGAGGCCTGGGCCCGCTCGAGCGCGGCGGCGAACCCGGAATCCGCGGCCTGGGGGATCAACCCCCTCGAGCAGCGGTCGGTCGCGATCGCCCTTGGCGCCCCCGCGGGGAGCTCGGCCGTCGCGGCGATCCCCCGGCATCTCGAGATGCTCGAGAAATCCGAGCAGGAGGCGGCTCCGGCGGCGCGCCGGCTGCGCGTGCTGCAGGTGCGCCTTGCGCTGCAGCATCGCCGTGGGGATTCGGACGAGCAGCTGCAGGAGACTGCGGTTCGCGCAGCGACCCAGACGTTCGGCGAGGACGGCTACGCCATCGCCGAGGACCTCGCGAGCATCGTGGACACGGCCCGGGAATGGGAGCAGGAGCTGCTCTCGCTCGAGATCCCGAGGGATCACCCGATCTTCGACCGCCTGCGCAGCGAGGACTTCTGGATCCAGGCCATGAGCCCGGACGGGACCCTGGTCCCCATGGGCGGCGCGTTCCCGGACCCGGTCCCCGGGGCGCAGAGTTCGCAGATGCGCTACGTCGTCACCGGAGGAGAGGAGGGCTCCCCGCCGGTGTCGATCCGCCACATCGACGCCGAGGGACTCGTCTCGCTGCGCAGCGGATGGGGCGAGACCGAACGCGACGCGCGCGAGGAGACGCACGTCAGCATGATCCTGGGGCCGGTGCGCGGCCGGGAGGCCCATCGAGACCCCTCGCGGATCACCTACCACTCCCAGGGTCGCGACTGGCTCATCGATCCTCCGTCCCCCGAAGCAGCCGGCGAGGACGCCCACTCGATCATCCACGTCGAGGGCGTGCGCTATCGCGCGATCGGAGGGGCCGAGCTGGTGCGGCACTATGCCGATGACAGGCTCGACGGCTTCGTCGTGAAGAACACTCTGCACCGAGCCGTGCAATGGCAGCGCCACGCGATCTTCGCCCGGACCGGCAGTTACATGGTCGTCGACGACATGGTCCGCGCGTCCCAGGAGTTCCAGGCCCACCAGCAGTGGATCGCCGCCCCGGATGTGCAGGTCGAGCAGGTCGAGGGAGGATTCCGCCTGCACGCCGAGGGCAAGACGATCTCGCTGCTCGCCTCGACCGGCTCCGTCCATGAGTCGACGGTCGAGGAGCTCTCCGATGCCGACGGCGAGCGCATCGCCTGGCGTCTTCGAGTGCCTCTCGGCGGGACGAGCGCACGGGTCGTCACGATCATCTCCGACGTGGTGGACCCCGAGCGGTTCAGCGCACGGCGGGTGCCCCACGCGGGCAAGGAGTTCACGGTCGATATGGTCGACAAGCAGTTGGACGAGACCTTGGTGGTCACTCCCGAGCTGTCGGCGATCGTCCCCTCCGGCCTCGTCCCGGACGAGGCGATCGCGCGGACGATCGCGCTCGCGGCCGCCGGTGGACTCACCGAGGCCGAGGCGCTGGAGCAACGTGTGGAGACCAGGCGCGCCATCGAACGTGTCAAAGAACAGATCCGTGCCGCCGGCGGAGGACTCGACGCGCGCGAGAAGGGCCTCGACGATCTGATGGCTGCCGGCGAGGATCTGCGCATCACCGGACTGCGGGACCACGCCTTCGCCTCCGCCCTGATCGATATCGCAGGCATCGAGCTCGCCGATCGGATCGCCGAGAACCCTGCCGTGGGCAACGTTCGGAGGTCAGCGCTGATCCGGTGGGCCGAGGAGGACCTGGTGCAGCCGGGTTACTCGGTCCCCGTCCACACCACCCTGGACGCCGGGGAGTACCCCGAGGAGCTCGAGGAGCCTGCGGTCTGGAGCGTCGACTGCGGACAGCTCGTCCCGTCGGCCTACGTCGTCGACGCCCCCGGGGACGTCCTGACCGTGTATTTCCATGGGGCGACGGACCGGTCCCGCTTCAGCATGCCCCGCTACGAGCGGCTGCGCACGATGCCGACGCTCGGTCTCGGCCCGGTCATGTTCCTGTCGGACCCCTGCCTCGACCTGGACTCCCGGATGATGCTCTCCTGGTACGTCGGGAACGAGGAGCTCGACCTCCACCGGACCCTCGCTCGGATGGTCGAGTCCTATGCCCACCAGAAGGGGATCGAGAAGGTGCTTCTGGTCGGGAACTCCGGCGGTGGTTTCGCCGCCTTGCAGCTGGCGGCGTACCTCGAGGGAACGCGGGTGGTGTCGTTCAACCCGCAGATCCAGATCGACCGATACGTCCCGCGGATCGCCACGACGGCGCACTGGGCACTGTTCGGACGCGACACCGTCTCCGACGATCCGGTGCAGGCTCCGCGCATGGACCTCATCGAACGGTATCGACGGATCGGTTTCGACCAGGACGTGGTCCTGATCCAGAACCCCGGCGACGACATGCACCACACCAACCACTTCCTGCCGTTCCAGGAAGCGTTCCACGCCTCCGCGAACGCACGGAGGCTGACGTCCCATACGCCGTACCTCGGACCGGGCCATCGCGTCCCGCCGCCGAACGAGTACCTCGACTACGTGCGCGAGGCGGCACAGGACCCGACTCCGGACTGGAGGCTGCGAGGGCTGCGCAGCGAATTCCGCTGAACGCTCCGGACCCGACCGAAGAGGGACTGATGACGACGGACGCCAGAACGCTCTCCGCAGGCGAGGCCTGGATCCAGCACGAGATCCGACGGACCTCGTTCGAGCACGCCTTCGGTGGGCCGATCGACACCGGCGGTCGTGCGGCGGTCGCGCTCCGCTTCGACCATGGACTCGCGAACTTCGCGCGCTTCGTGCTTCCACTGGTCATCGAGCGCGGTCTCACCGTCTCCCAGGCCCACAATCCGAGGAATTGGGAGCTGCGGGAGAACGAGGGCGTCACGGCCGAGGAGATGAACGACTGGATCCGAGCGGGCCACGTCGAGGTGTGGAACCACTCGGCATCGCACCGCGGCATCTCGACACCCGAGGACGTCCACGACGAGATCGTCTCCTCCATCTCCGAGATCGAGGAGCAGCTGCCGGCCGCCGCAGGCAAGGTCTGGGGATTCAACCCACCCGGCATCCCGGGGGAGGACTACGCCGGGTTCGGGAAGGGGACCACCCCCGCGAACTGGGTGACTCCCTCAGGGCTCGCGATCCTTGCTCATCACGCGGTGGCCTCCGGCCACGTCTCCGGGACCACCCAGCGGCTGCTCGACGGACGGGTCCGGAACGGCCTCGCCCACGTGACGCTCGACGCGCGGTCGGTCGAGGAGACCACCAGAAGGATCGACGCCGTGGTGCGCAAGGGGCGTGGACTCCAGCTGATGCTGCATCCCTCGCGGCTGGGACGGGACGGGAAGCTGAGCGTCGAGGAATTCACCGCCGTGCTGGACCACATCGTAGAGCTCCGGCGCCAGGGGTCGTTGGTGACCCTGTCGCCGTATCAGCTGCTTCTGGCCGATTCGAGCGGCGAAGCCGTCACCGCTCGCGCGTGATGGTCGTCGCGGGAAGCGCACGGACTCCACCGTGGGCCCGGCCATAGGCCGACGGGGCGGGGACGCGGATCAGCGGCGCTGTCGGAGCCTCGCGACCGTGGTCTCCAAGGCATCGATGCGGGCGTAAGCCTTCTCCAGGCGCCGCGGCGACGGATCGCTCGCCCACTCCGGATGCGGCCGCGCAGGCCGGGGCGATGCAAAGGAGTAGATCTCCTCCAGGAGCCGGCCGGTGGATTCGGCGGAATGCTCGCCTTCCACGTAGGCGCGCCCCGCTTCGCCGAGCTCGGCGCGACGTCCGGGCGAGGCCAGGAGGTCCGCCATGACCTCGCCGAAGGTCTCGGGGTCGGCGTTCGCGATCGGCATCGACGGATGTCGCTCGAGGACCTCGTCCCGGATCCGGGCGACCGCAACTTTCCCGAGGGCCATCGCTTCCAGGGAGAGGACACCGGCGTCTCCGCCGAGGAGCTTCTCGACGACGATGTCCGCCTGGGCCATCTCCTGCAGCAGCTCGTCGTGCCCGGCCCCTTCGAGGATCCGCACCTCCACGTCGAACCGGCGGCTCAGGCGCTCCAGCTCCTGCTCGATGATGTCGGTGCCCTTGGTGGCGCGCCGTCGTGTGGCATGGAGGACGACCGGGCGGCGCCCGTTCGGCGGCGCTGTCATCGGGTAGGCCGTGAGGTCGAGGCTCTTGGGCAGATAGGTGGCCTCGGGGACGTAGACCTGATCGAGGACGGAGGACACCGTCATCGCCTGGGCGTAGGTGCGGATGATCGCGAGCCGGGTGTCGATCTTCTCCTCGTCGCAGGGGATGTCGGCGAAGCGGTAGAAGCTCCAGGGGTCGTCATCGACGTGGTGGCTCGCCTTGCGGACGTCGGACCCGTGGAAGGAGACGATGATCCGCTTGCCCAGTGCCCGGAGCAGAGGGAGGTCCCACATCTGCGGGAGGCCACCTCGCGCGGGGAACAGGGAGCGCGCCGTATGGAAGTGGTAGACGTCGAAGGACTCCTCGATGCTGGCCTCCAGCACGCGGAAGTAGTCCTCGGCCGTCTCGGGATTGAACTCGCGATCGACGCGGAAGCCGTTCGGGCTGGGCCCGTAGTTCCAGATCTGCGCGTCGTGACCGAGTCCCCGCAGGCCCGCCGCGATCGACGTCGACTGGTCGGCCACGTTGCTCGGCGCGAGAAGGATTTTCATGCGGTACGCCCATCGAGGTCGGAGAGTGGCCGTGGATGCTGGCTGAGCATCGTCGTCCCAGAGTACGGCGTGCACCATGCACGAGTACGTCGTGCAGGGGAGGGCGCGGTGAGCCACCGACAGTACCCGGCGAGGGGGCCTGAGATGTACTCGTCGTCGACCACGTGCAGGTCGAGACCTCCGTCAAAGGGGTCCAGCGGGAGAATCAGGTGTGTCTCATCCTCACGGACTGAGCGGGCTCCCCCTTTGTCGAGGGTGCTGCTGTCACTGGCCCCGCTCCTCGTCGAACCGGGGTCAGGAGTTTTCATACAACTAGCGTAAATTCGCAGTTTGCGAGGGCACAGAGCGGCCTCGGAGTCGATGCGAAGCTGTGATCAGATCTGCCTCGCTCAGGCCCGGTGAGCTGACTGCTCGATCTGGCTGAACCGGTGATCAGCACCGATTCGGGCGTGCGCTCAGGCCGTGACCGCCGCTGCCTCCAACGCGTGTTTCAGGTCATAGAAGCGCTGATAGGCGGCGAGGAAATGCTGATCCTCGGAGGGAATCTCATCGATGGCTCCGCGGAGTTTCGCGTCCTCCGCGTAGAAGGCGCGGAGGAACCGGGTGAGAGGGTTGGTGCCGGCACCGAAGTAGGGGTAGATCGACAGGTGGGCGTGGGGGAACGAGTTGAGCTCGAGCACCACGGGCGACGCGGAGTCGAAGCTCTCCGCCATGATGTCCACGCCGGCCGTCCGGAGCCCGGGGACCGCAGCCACTGCTCGGACGGCGGTGTCCTTGATCTGATCGGACACGAGATCGGTCACGATCGCCGTCTCACCGCCGTAGGACGCGTTGGAGATCGACGAGAGCAGCACCCGTTCGCCGTCCTTCGGGATCTGGGACCCGTCGAGGCCGTAGGCCTGCATGTAGGAGCGCAGGTTGTGGTCTCTCGCGATCAGCTTGGTACCGAAGTACGCGCATCGTGAGCGCCGCTCGTTCTTGGCGTCGATGAGCCGGTCGATGGTGGACCTTCCGTCTCCGACCACGTACGCCGGGATGCGCACCAGAACGTTGTCGAGCTCCCCTTCGACGACGGTGGCCCGCATCTCGAATCCTGGCACCATCTCCTGGACCAGGAGATCCGGGCGGCGGCTTCCTTTCTGCTTCTCGACACAGGCCCAGAAGTGCTCGCGGAAATTCTCCTTCGTGACGTTGAGGAACACGCCGCGGCCCAGGGTGAGCGATCGTGCCTTGATGACCACCTGCGTCGCGGTGCGGAACGCATCCTCGTAGGCGCGGTCGACGTCGTCCGGGCCGTGGATCGCGGTGAAGGGCGTGCGGACTCCCCGGCCCGAGAGGACCGACGCCGTGGTGATCTTGTTGTTGCAGATGGCTCTGGTCGCCGTGGAGCAGCCGGGGAGGAGGACGGGCTCGATGTCGCCCAGGTGCGAGCCGTCGTGGCGCAGGAGCTGGAGATACCGGCGGCCGCGGTCGTCCTCGGCGACTCGGTACGGACGACCGAGCTCCCGGGCGGCTTGGATGTAGCTGCCCATCACGGTGCGCTGCGTGCCCTTGCCGTAGACGTTCACCGAGGTGTCCGGAAGCCGGTCGAGGATGTGATCCAGATGCGAGGCGTCCACGGGGTGAATCCTTCGGGAAGTGGTGGGCAGACCAGGCCGATCGGCGTTGGTGCTCAATGGTCGCACGTCGTGTGGTCCGGGTGAGGTGGAGCCCGCCGGTGGCGCTGCTGGCAGTCCGAAGAGTCCGCATCCGCTGTGAGTAGTCGAGTCACTCGTGCAGAGAAACGGGCTCATCGCATTTGAGGGTGTAGCAGGGGTCTGAAGCCTCCTGCTTCGAGGAGGCCGCGGGCGATGTAGTGGGTGAGGTTGCGGAACCCGAGGGCGGAGCCGCGGAGGTGTTCGAGTCGGCCGTTGATGGCCTCGGTCGGGCCGTTGCTGGTGCCGGGCCGATCGAAGAACGCCAGCACGTCCGCGGCCCTTTTCGTCAGGGTTCGGCCGAGCTTGGCCAGCTCGGGCAGGGCGTCGGGGACCTTCTTGCCAAGCGCCCCGATCAACTTCTCCATCATCACTCTGGCCTTCGCTCGGTCGGGCTCTCGATAGGCGGCGACCATGGCCTGGTAGATCTCCCAGGTCACCTCGACCGCGACGTGCTTCTCGCGCTCGAACAGCGCGCTGAGGCGCTCGCATTGGCGATCGGTGAGCAGCTTGGTGCCGGTGTGGAGGGTGCGGCGGGACTTGTAGAGGGGGTCGTGCTTGCGGCCTCGGCGCTGGTGGAGCTGCTGCTGGACGCGTCGCCGGCAGTCATCCAGCGCGTCCCCGGCGAGGCGGACGACGTGGAAGGGATCCATGACCGCGACCGCGCCCGGGAGCGCCTCGCCGGTCGCGGTCTTGAAGCCGGTGAAACCGTCCATCGCGACCACCTCGATCCGGTCCTTCCACTCTTCGGGGCGCGCCTGGAGCCAGGCCTTGAACGCGGCTTTGGAGCGGCCGGGGATCATGTCCAGGAGCCTGGCCGGCCCGGTCTTGTCCCTGGCGGGGGTGAGATCGATGATCACGGTGACGTACTTGTCGCCGCGCCGGGTATGACGCCAGACGTGCTCGTCGACCCCGATCACGCGGACGGCGTCGAAGCGGGTCGGGTCATCGATCAGCAGCCGCTGGCCCTCGGCCAGGACGGCGTCGTTGGCGGTGTGCCAGGCCACCCCGAGCCCGGCGGCGATCCGCGCGATCGTGAGGTGATCGACGACCAGGGCTTCCAGCGCCCAGCGCATCCCGCCGCGAGAGAGTTTCGCCCGCTCGGGTGCCGCAGCGGTGGTGTCCTCGCGCCACCGGTTCCCGCAGTGATCACACCGGTACCGGCGGATCCGCAGCAGCAGCGTGGTGGGCCGGTGACCGAACGGCTCGTGAGCGAGGGACCGGGTGATCGAGCCCCGCGAGGTCGCTCGTGCCCCGCAGGCGCGGCACCACGGATCCTCCTCAGCGAGCCGGCACTCGAGCACCGCCCGTGAGGCCGTGATCCGCTGCCCCACGGCGACCAGGCCAAGCTCCGCCAGGCGCGTGAAGGTCGTCAGATCGGGGTCGTCAAAGGTAGCGTTGAGCATGTCGAGGTCTTCCAGATGGCGAGCGTCAGAACTTCCATCATCGGGAGACCTCGACGTCTATCCCGGCAATGACGCGCCCACCCCACGCCCCGCGACTACCCCCTCAACTGCGATGAGCCGAGAAACGGGGAAGTCTCGGTGACCCTCGCCCGGGCAGGGCAGACGTGGATCGTCCGCGTCGGCGCCGCCACAACACCGGTGATTGCACTGTGATCATCAGGATGCTTGCCGGGGTGGCTGCCTTGGAGTGCTTCCGGGGTCGGGCAAGAGGCTCAGAGTTCGGCCAGGACTGGGTCGTAGTGACGCATGACGTCCTTGTTGAGCTCCTTCGTGCTCCTCGCTTCCCCAGGGATTCCCCAGAAGGTCGAGAAAAGTCGGCGACTGTTCAGTGCGGCATGAGACTGCATCGTGACCGAGAAGGTCGCGATCTGCAATGCGGCCCAATTCGCCATGCGCTGCTCCCAGTAGAAGAGGTCACCGATGTCTGCCCCGTGAAGCTCGGAGCCATAATTTGCGCGGTTCAGGAAATTCCTCAGCGCCTCGAGGGTGAACGTTTCATACGCTCGCGATGCGTCTTTGCGGTTCGGGCCAGCGTATAGTGCGTAATGGCGTTTCAGTGGATCTTCAGGGAGCCAGGGCTTGAAAAGTCGACTATAGGAGCCGCGCATGACGCCACTTCCGTGCCCATAGAGGAAGACGTCGCGGGCTCCCGCCCTGTCGTCCATCAACGCCGGAAGCAATGGGGTCCCGCGGGTGAAACCCGCGGCCTTCTTGGCTGCTGAGCGCAGCTCGTGGAAGCGGGTGGAGTCGACGCGATGGCTGAGGTCCAGCCATCTGTGATTGACGCGGAGGTGCGCGACCATCGGGTCGATGCGCTCCCGTTCCTGGATAGGCATCGAGTCCCATGTTTCGCAGCGGAGCTCGATCCCCTTGCTGTGCAAAGATGCAATCACCGACCGGGAATCGGTTCCACCGGTAAGTCCGAGGACAGGGCTATATCGAGGAGCCAAAAATCTGGCGTAGTTTGTGAAATATTCGTCCCAGATTGCGAAAGCCTCCTCGCGCGAGGAGTCCTTGACGGGATGGATAGGCCAATAGCGAGAGGTTCTGGCGCCGCGAAGGTGAAGCTCATTGTTGGGTGGCAGAAGGGCGACTTCGTCGAATAAGGTGAGGTCACCCGGGAGAAATCGAGTCTTCCGCGCCTTGTATTCGGGGAGTGCCATGTACTGCCGCACCCGGCGTGACTGCGCGACGCCGAGCGTCTCTGCGACGAGGGCGGCATGGGAGCCGGCGATGCCGCCTGACCTGGCATAGAAGAGTGCTTGTGATCCAAGCGGGTCGTGTAGGACGACTATCTCCCCAGCGGTCACCACGAACAGAGCGAATCGGCCGCTGAGATCCTCGAGTGGACGGCGGTCCCCATCTGCGATGCTGAGCAGCAGTTCGTCCAGCGGACTTACGCCGTGGGCAACGAATATGTCGCCGACGACTATGGCTGTGTCACCGCGCTCAGTCGCAACGGACTGGACGGTCGACTCGGGGTGGACGAAGAGGTCCTGGCCCACCAGGTCGAGCCGGTGCCACTGTGTGACCGCCTCCGGGGCTCTCCCCCTGGTCACGCAAAGGAAGCCAAATCGGTATGCGAGGTCGTCGCTCACGTGGTGCCTCCGTGCTGTGCTGTGCGTCGCTCCCTGCCAGCGTCCGCCCTACCGCACGGCAGGATACGCATGCCGAGGTGTTGCTGTCGCGTACCTGGCGACAGAGCCTCTCGAGCGGCGCTATTATCGTGCGATGCGAGAACGCACGATCAACTCAGACGCGCATCACGTATATCCTTCCCTGAGATCTTTCCTCGATGGTGTGACGCTAAGGGTAAAGTGGTGTTGTGCGCGTGAGGACGTGCAACTGCGTGGTTCGGGCGCAGAAGGTCGGCATATTCTATCGGATGTGACGCTATCGAGGGAGGCGATTGTTAGCTCTGCCGAGGTTCAGCCTGATCTCACTGGTGGCACCAGTTGTCTGGTTCGAGCACGCGGCATTCGAGGATCGCGCGGTCAGCGTCGTCCGACCGTCAGGTCGCGCCCAGATCGAGCCGGTCGAGCTGGCAGAACATATCGAGATCGGGCGCGGTGAAGGTAGCGTTTGGGCACGTAGAGGTCTTCCAGATGGTGAGTGTAGGAACGTCCATCCTCGGGAGACCCCCGACGTCTATCCCCGGACCGACGCGCCCACACCACCATCGATCGCTGCACCCGCATCTGAAGAGCCACATCAGTGACCCATTCTCATGAACGGAAATGCGCTGACCAGCACTAATGACCCCTCGGGGCGGCTACGAACCGCGCTCACCTGTGCACGACAGGCCAGAATCATCCCATCAACACCGGCAACAACGCCGACCAACCCTGCTCACCTTCCCCATGAAATGCCGAGCCTCATCTGCGAAGAGCCTCTCTCAGACGCTCGTGGTATTCGGCGTCATAGAAATCCGCGACATACTTCTCGACAGGCCGAGCCGCTCCATATGTTGGATAGCGATGTAGGTCTGTTGCCGGAGTAGTGTTTACCTCAATCACATTCACAGTCTGCGGATTGTCGACACTATCCACGAGCAAATCCACTCCAGAAATTTCAAGGTGAGGTATTGCGTCAGTGGCGCGCACCGCGATGTCTTCGATCCTCTCGTGGAGCCTGTCAGTCACATCAAAAAAGAGCCCGCCAGACGCCGTTGTCTTAAAGTACCCGACGATCACTATGTCGCCTTCACTTGGGACCGAGGCAGAAGTATAGCCGGCATACTTGATCGCTGGCCAATCAACAGCGAATTTTGACCTGATTTTGCGATGGACGTCTCGAGCCTTTTGGTCGAGCTCGATAAGTTGGCTGACATTGCTTTTCCCGTCACCCACGATGAATGGGGGGAGGCGCACTACTGTCGCGACAACACGCTTGTTAACCACAAAAGCACGCACTTCAAGCCCTTCAACGAATTGCTCAATCAAAACGCGCGTATGCTTGTTGCCCGCTTCTACTGCTCCGTCCCAAGCTGCCGCAAACTGCTTATCGGAAACCACTCCAACCGTAACCCCGTCAGAGGAGGCCGCATTCGTGGGCTTTACCACTGCAGGTTTGGGCAGCTTCGCAAAGTACTCCGCTCCGATCGCCTTCTCGGTCGGCAGAAACTCAGTTCCGGCAGGATTGACGACACCAGCGAGGTCTAACATCTTCTTCGTAAAGTGTTTGAATCGACAAATTCGAGTCGTGGTAGCCGGGTGTCGAGTAGCGGAAAGGCCTTTTAGGGTCACCACTTCGTGTCCGCTCGGATCAAAGAGCCGAAAGTGCGTCGGCCGATCGGGAACAGGCTCTTTCGTCCAGCCATAGTTTTCAAAGTACTCGAGGTAACTCAGGTGGATCGGCTTCGTTACAGGAACTGAAGCATACTGCAAATTCGCATCGATAATCTCATTTTTGATGAAGGCTCGCTCGTACTCGAAAAGCACTGACAAAACGCACTCCCTTTACGTGTAATGCGATGAAACTGCCGCAAGACTTATAGGTTAAAACTGAAGCGTGATGTAGTTTCGGTCGGCGATCCTTTGGGGTGCTCGTAGCTCCCCCGAATCGCCGACCGCCGACTATGTGTCAGTACTGGCATTCATTAGAATGCCAAGAGAGTTGGGCGGCGTCGATCTGGGTTGTGTGTCGGACATGATGGCCTCCATGATCTGAATGATCTAAACTAGCGGATCGCGTTCACCTCGTTGGCTCTTTTGTCCCGGAGGTCTATGCTTGGAGATCTTCGTCGGCGGCGAACGCCGCCGTGATCACGTACGAGGCGTCTTGATGGCCGGTAGCGTTCGCGCGGGGACGGCCGCTCTGCTCCTGGACCTCGCGAAGGAACTGTCGCGTCCGCGTAAGTACTCGCGGATCACCAATGATCTCCTGGACCGTCGAACTGCTCACTGCCCGCGCGGCCATGGAGTAGAAGAGGGAGAAGGCTCGGCGCTGGTCGCGCTTGTCCGCCTGGCCTTCGCGCAGGTCGGCGAACATGCGTCCAGGCGCCCCGTGAATCTGTGCCATACGCCGTGCGGTATCGCTCGGCGTATGGCGCTTCGGTGCCTTGGACGGGTCGTCGTAAGGCAGGCTCTTGAGGCCAGGGACGAGGCTGTCCATGAGGTCGAAGTAGGTTCGCCGGTCATCGGCATCCGGGCGATCTGCGATGGCGTCGACCAGAATGGAGTTGAGGGGCGAGAACGTAGTGCGCGTCTGCGGGGCATGGCCGAAATGGAAGCGGTTCCTGAACTCGCGATAGTGGAGCTTCTGCGGGTCGACATCCGGACGGAGCGCGCTCAGGGCCTCGAGGTCGCCGAGGACGATGGAGGAGTATTCCTCGAACGTCGCATCCTCGAAATTCTTCTTTGTGGACGTCAGGCGATGTTTCAACGAAGTACCCGTAAAGATGTTGCGGAAGGTGCCGCCACCGGCGCCGTGGCAGCGGACGCTAAGCGGATCGAACACGTGGGGGCTCAGGTAGACCGGCATATAGACTCCAAGGCTGTGGTGCTTCCAGTTCTCGACTGCGCGTTCAGGACTCGTCGGCGTCCTCATCGGTTTCGCCGCGCCATTGAGGTTCACGCCGTGTTCGCTGGCGATCCTCGTCGCTGCGGCGAAGTCCTCGGGCATCCGCTCCTGGGAGGCAACCTGGACACGAGCGCTGCCGTCGTCGAGGACTCCTGACGCGAGGGCGAAGGCGAAAACGACGCGGGAGTCGAGCCCTCCGCTGAGATCCGTGACGAAAGTCGTGCGTGGATCGGAGGTGAGAGTGGCGAACCGCGAACGCCACATGAACAGATGCTGGGCAAGGGCTTCCTCGTAGCCGGAAGAGGCGTATCGAGGGGAGAAGGGGATGACCTGAGGCCCGGTCTCGTCGATGTGCACGGCGCAGAACGATGGGACTAGTTCGATCTCGTGAAAGATCGTGTGGGTGGAGTTCAGCTGCGCGGTGAGAGCCTGCCGGACCCCCAGTGCACGGAGGACGGCTAAGTTTGGCGTCAGTGCCGCGTGGTGGACGCGCAGATGCGATACCAGGTCATGGAGCGAGGATCCCAAAGCCCACGAGCCGCCTTTGCGATACAGGAAGAGCTTGCGCAGACCTCGAGCGTCCGTACCCGCTTCCCAACCTGAAGCTGTTCGGCGGAGAACCGCGTAGCACCCATCGGATCCGGGACCTAGTGTCCCTCCGCATTCTCGGAACCGGGAGAAGCCGTCAGAACCTGAGATGAAATCCGCGCCCACGAACGCGTAACCTTCGAAGGACTCCTCGCGCGGAGGAGAGAAGCTCGAGATCATCACGGCGGATCCTTTGTGCTCAGTGGGCAATGGCTACGGCCTTGGTCGAGGCGCGGTGTACGACGAGCGCGGCGGGTCCGTCATTCGCGATCTCATGGGTCACTCTGAGGCGATCCCCGCAAGGATCCGACAAGAAGCCGTCGATCCTCGTCCGGGAATCCAGAAGGCGATGGTGGACGAGGTGATCGATGGAATCAAGACTTCGATCCGCGGTCACCGTGCGGCACACTGTATCGCCGTCGAGCTGCTGCACGACCGTCTTCGTCGACATCGTGCTGCCCTCGCGGTCCAGCCGGGGTTCTGTGCACAAGTTGGCTTCTGTCTGGTCCCGTGAACCGTTGGTGATCGTGCACGTCGTGACGTGGGTGCCGGACAAGACACTGAGGTCACCGGTTGGCCCGGCCTCCAGGGGGAAGCTCTCCTCGACTGCTGCGACCTCTTCGCCCGGATCCAGGACGATCGGGTGCTCGGAGTCGGTCGCTGCATAGTAGATCCCCGACGCTTCGGGTGCGACGAGGCGAATCTCTGCCTCGATCGACAGTTCCGCGTCTCCGTACTCAGGATCCCAGTTCGGAGCATTGACCGTCGCATTGCACCGGTGCTTCCCCGGCGTTTCGACGTCATACGAGAGCAGCTGCGTCATCTGTCGGGTGGTCTGGTGAGTGAGGTTTTCGGTCCCGTTCACCGATTGTGTATTCGTCGGCCCTTCCATACTCCCGCAGGACATGCCCATGATCGTGTAGAGGGCGCGCCGTTCCCCGGTGCTCGCCGTGAAGGTTGCAGTCACCGAGAGTGCGACGAGGACCGGTCCCTTCTCGGCTGTGTCGAACTCGAGGGAGACCGCATCGGCGTCGTCTGGGAGCGTGAGCGTAGACCGGTCAGAGGCGCTGGGAGTGGCCGATGGCGGTGACGTCGCCGACGGCGGCCCGGGTGCTTCGTCCTCTCCGGAGAGGACGAAGCAGCCCAGAATCACCAGTGACGTGATGACAACCAGCGAGATCGCCACGAACAACAGACGTCGCGGACGTGGTGGCGAAGAGGCACGGTTCATCAGTTCTCGCGGCCCCACGAATCAGTGAACGAGACGGTCGGACTCGAGGTCGAACGCGTCGGTCGTTCACCGGGCGAGTTCGTCATACGTCTCCGCGATCAGCGTTGCGAGCCGCCTCCAGTCGCGGTTCTCCACGACCCAGTCGCGAGCCTGGGCACCGATCTGTCGGGTGTGCTCGGGATCGTCGAGCAGTCGCGTGAGCTGCTCGATGAGCGACTCGGCGCTGCCCTTCTCGTGAAGATACCCGTTCACGCCGGGCGTGACGATCTCCTTCAGAGCGGCGACGTCGGAGGAGACCACGGCCTTGCCCATCGCCATGGCCTCGAACGGCTTCAGCGGCGACACCATCTCGCACACCGGCAGCGGGAGGCGGGGGAACGGGGTGATGTCGATGAGCGAGTAGTAGCGCTCGACGTCCTCGTGAGGCACGCGCCCCGTGAAGGTGACGACGTGCTCGAGCTCGTGCTCCTCGACGTGCTTCTGGAAGCGCTCGAGTTCGGCGCCGTCCCCGACGATGAGGACATGGAAATCCGCGCGGGTGCGGTTCATGACCTCGGCCGCCTCGAGCATCAGCTCGATGCCCTCGTAGTCCAGCACCGAGCCGACGTAACCGATCACGGTCTTGCCGGCCACGCCCAGCTGCGAGGCGAGCTCATCGTCCTTCGGGGTCGGCGTGAAACGCGAGGTGTCCACGCCGTTCGGGACGATCTGGATCTTGTCGCCGTCCACGCCCCGGCTGATCATCTCGTCGCGCAGGGCCTCGGTGATCGCGAAGACACGGGTCGCACCCTTGGCGGCGTCGGCCTCCATGCGCGCGATGTACTGGAACATGTTGCTCTGAGCCCACTCGGGATTGCGGGAGCCCCGCGTGACCTCCCAGAGCCCGCGGACCTCGTAGATCGACGGGATCCCGAGCCGGCGAGCGGTCTTGACCGCCGTCAGACCGTTCCAGTGGTTCGACGCGGCGTGGATGATCGCGGGCCGCTCCTGCTTGGCGAGCTCGAGCAGAGCCTTCGAGTAGCGCTCGGTGTAGAAGAACAGCGGGTTCTTCTTCTCGATCTGACGCCCGGTGAGCAGGCGGCGGTAGTCGACGTTCCCGACCACGTCGTGCAGCGGGACGTCGGGGATCTCTGCCATGCCCGGCATGTCATAGGGGTAGCCGAGTCGGGTCACCCCGTCGACGTTCCAGCCGATGCGGTTCAGCTCCGAGAGCAGCCCGTGGGTACGGGTCGCGTAACCGGCGGAGTTGTGCGGCAGCGAGTTGTGCAGCAGGTAGAAGACATGGTCCCTCTGCGCCTGGTACGCCGGCTCGGGACGCATCGTCGGGAACGGGAACCCGGTCCGGCCCAGCTGGTAGTTGCTGACGGCATTGCGCTGGTACTCGTCCTGGAGCCGCTTCGCCCACCCGTCGTTCGGCAGCAGCTTGCGGTACGCCTCGACGTACTGGATGACCTGCGTGTCCTTGCCCGCACCTCGCGCGCGACGGATCGCCCGGCGCAGAGCGTTCTGCGGGACAGCGCGGGGATCCGCGCTCTTGAGCAGGTCGGTGGCCACCGTGCGGTTGCCGCGGCCGAGAGCGACCGTCAAGTGTGCACGGACGACGTCGTTCGCGCCGAGGCCCTCGCCTGCTGCGTCGAGAGTCTGTTCGGAGAAGGAGTCGTCCTTGTACGCCTGATTGATCAGGACGATCGCCTTGTTGACGCGATCGGGGCCGGCGCCGATCGTGCCGAGCACGTCGTCCATCTGGTGCGGGATCGCGTAATCGAGCGCGGCCCGGTGCGAGCCGGGGTGCGCGGCGATATCGGCACGGAGCTGGTTCAGGGCCCACGTCGCACGGGGGGCGGGGAGATCGAGCTCCCGGACGAGATCGAGATACATCTCGAGGGCATCGACGAGGGCGCCGTGGCGTGCGAGAGCGAGGGCGAGCACCTCCTCGGCCGTGCTGCCGCGCGAGTTCCGGATCAGGAACCGGGCATAGTCGAGCATCACCGACGCGTCGAAGCCCGAGGCCTCCACGGCGTCGCGGTAGACGCCGAGAGCCAGCTCGAACGATGAGGGATCCTTCGAGAGGGCACGGGCCCGCTCCAGGAGCTCCTCGGCGGCCGCGGAACGGGTGACCCCGGAGCCGCTGTCCGTCGACGAGGCGGCTCGTCCGCGGGACGGCCGGGACCCCCCACTGCGAGATTCGCTCACCGCCAGAGCCCCTTGGTGTCGATGACGATCTTCTCCTGCAGCAGGTCGCGATCGATCTCCTTGAAGGGATCGTGGTCCACCATCAGCAGCACGATGTCCGCGCGCTCGAGAGCGGAGTCCAGCTCGGCGAGCTCCACATTGTCACGTGCGGCGAGCTCCTGCGGGAGCTCGTCGACGTTGGGCTCCACGACGAGCACCTTTCCATCGGTGAGCTTCTCGGCGAGGGAGCCGGCGATGGTGCGGCTGGGGGACTCGCGCAGGTCATCGATGTTCGCCTTGAAGGCGATGCCGAGCGCCGCGACGGTCGGGTCCTTGAACCGCTCCGCCTTCTGCATGACCTTCTCGATCACGAGCTCGGGCTTGGAGTCGTTGACCTCGCGAGCGGTGCGGATCAGGTTCGAGAACTGGCGGTCGGCGGAGACGATGAACCAGGGGTCCACGGCGATGCAGTGGCCGCCCACGCCCGGACCGGGCTGGAGGATGTTCACGCGCGGGTGATGGTTGGCGAGCTCGATGAGCTCCCACACGTCGATGCCCTGACGGTCGGCGATGATCGAGAGCTCATTGGCGAAGGCGATGTTCACGTCGCGGAAGGCGTTCTCGGTCAGCTTCGCCATCTCGGCGGTCCGGGCCGTGGTCAGCAGCAGCTCGCCCTTGCAGAAACTCGCGTAGAGGTCGCGGTTCAGCTTCGCCGCCTCCGGCGTCATGCCTCCGATGATGCGGTCGTTGTCGACCATCTCGATCATGATGCGGCCGGGGAGCACGCGCTCGGGGGCGTGCGAGAAGTACAGGGAGTTGGGGAGGTTCGCCTCGCCGGTGAACTCGGGGCGCGCTTCGAGGATGACCTGCGCCATGCGCTCGGTCGCTCCCGGAGGGGCGGTGGACTCGAGCACGATCAGCTCCCCGCCGGAGAGCTTCGGGGCGATCCCCCGAGCAGCAGCCTCGATGAAGGAGAGGTCCGCGTCGTGGTCGCCCTGGAAGGGGGTCGGGACCGAGACGATGTAGGCGTCGGCCTCGGGGGTCTCGAGCTGTGCGGAGAGCTTGCCCTGGGCGACGCAGCCGGCGACGACGGCTTCGAGCCCTTCCTCGACGAACGGCACGGTGCCGGCGTTGATCGCATCGACGTTGGTCTGCTTGACGTCGACGCCGATGACGGTCTTGCCGGCCTGGGCGAGGACGGCGGCCGTCGGCAGACCGATGTAGCCGAGGCCGATCACGCTGACGGTATCGAGGGGAACGTTCGGGCTCATCGAGCACTCCTGGCGGGGTCGGGGGTGAGGAGGACGGAAGTCTGGGCCACACGGTATCGCCTCGCCCCTCCGGGGAGCGCTGGCGTGTCTTCAGTTGTCATGCAGGCAACAAGGGGGGGGCGAGCGACTCAAAAGTGACTGTCGAGTACGACGAAAAAGTTCACTCCGGAGCCATCACGCGGTCACTCGGTGTTCAACGCGGCGTCCGAGGGCGTGTCGAATGCCACCGAGGTGGCACGGGCCGTCGCAACGGCTGTCAGCGGACTCACACCGCGGGATCGGCGTCACCGCCGCCGTCCGACGCGTCGCCTCCGGAGGCGGTCGAGAAGCGCAGCATCGTGACGGAGCCCGGCTCGCTGGTCACGGTCAGCGGCTCTGCTCGGTCCAGTCGAGCTCCGGCGAACTCGCCCGAAACAGGCACGAGGTCGTCGAAGGTGCTCTCGGAGGCATCGAGCGACGTTCCGGCCATCCGTGACCCGTGAGTCAGCTCCCAACCGTCGGGAGCGACGGAACTGCCGCCCTCCGGTGCGCTGATCTCGACCGGTCGGTCCTTGTACAGCTCGTTCGACGGGTCGCGCATGTCGACCAACACCAAGGTCAGCTCGCCGCCATCGCCGAGCACCGTATGAGCGGAGACCTTCCCGTCGCCGCTCACCGTCGGCGTGAGCACTCTTCCGTTCGGGAGATTCCCCAGCATCATCAGAGCGAGGTAGCTCGTGCGGCCCTCGACGATCTGGCCGGGCTCCTCGTAGGGGCCCCGGGCACAGATCGGACTCATCGGGGCTCCGCCCTCGCAGGCCTGCAGCGTCGAGTGGAACGCCGTGCGCTCCACGCCGAGCTCGGCGAGGGTCATCGCGTAGTCCACGGTCCACAGCGCCTGCGCGTGGGTGCGCGAGGTGTCGTTGGTGCCGGGGCAGGACGTGGGGCCGGTCTCTTCCATCCACAGCGGCAGATCGTGCTCCTCGGCGACGTCGGCGCCCATCCCGACGATGGTGCGGGCGCGCTCGCGCAGCACAGGATCGGTGAGGTCCTCGACCGTGGGATTCGCGATGGAGGAGGCGGGGCCCTCGCAGTCCCACAGCGGGTACCAGTGCAGGCTCAGCGCCCGCTGGTTCGGGATGCCGGATTCCGCGAAGGCGCGCCACCACTCCGCGTCGTAGGCCCCGGGGCCCGAGACGGGCAGGCCAGGGGTCGCGCTCTCCAGCGCGGCGGAGTACTCCGTCAGGGCCTGCTGGTACGCCTCGGTGTCCCAGGTCGTGTCGCGCACCGCGAGGTCCGGCTGGTTCTCGTGGGAGAAGCCGTTGGGCTCGTTGCCGATCGCGACCGCGAGCAGCCGGTCCCCGAAGGCCTGCTTCGCGTGCGCGGCCATGTCGGCGGCGCGCGCCGGGTCGTCGTGGCCGAGGTCGAGGTCGATCGTCACGCTCGCGTCGACCTCCTCGGCGACCGCGGCGACGCGCTCGAGATCCTCGGGAGTGACGGTCGCCGTGGCCCATTCGGGGGCGGGCTCGTCGGACGAGGTCCACCACACGTGGCGATCGATGCCGTTGCCGCCGAACCGCAGCGCGGGCTCCTCGAGCTCCCCGAGGGTCAGCGCCAGGTTCGAGTCCTCGGAGTCCCACATCGGGTTCGCGAGCTCGCGGGCGTCGAAGCTGAGTCCCAGCTGGTGGTCGGTGCGTTGGGCGTCCCCCTCCAGGGCGAGACGCACCGAGGTGGTCTTGCCGGGAGCATCCGCCGGATCGGTCATCGTGAAGCCGCCGGGCGAACCGTCGTAGCCGGGCAGGAACAGACGCTCGGAGTCGGGCGGCTGGGTGGGGGCGGCGGTGCCGTCCGGACCGTTCTCGGTCCCGGTGCCGAACGGCCGGAAGGCCAGCACACCGATCACCAGCAGCAGAACGACCGCCAGGGCCGCGGCCCCCACCATCAGCCATCGGCGTCGTGTCACCTGGTCTCCTGCCGAACGTCGGGTCGCAGCCTCGGCGGAGGCCGCACTCCAGGATGTCAGAGCCGGGCACCCGGCGAGCCTCCGGGGGAGCGTGAGCGACGCGCGATGCGGCCTCGGGGATCTCGTGCGCTAGGGTGCGCCGGCCTCCTCGCCGACCGTCGGATCATCCTCGGTGAGCTGCGACTCGTCCGCCGTGGGGTTCCAGTACGGAGATTTCTCGACCGTCGAGGCATCGGGCTTGTAGTACGGAGGCGTGACGGACAGATGGGGTCGCTCCCAGGCCACATCGCGCCGGATCACCTTGGCGGGAACCCCCGCGACGATGCAATTGTTCGGGAACCGTTTTGTGACCAGGGCGCGAGCGCCGACGACGGATCCGTCGCCGATGCCGGCGCCACCCAGGAGGAAGGAGTCGATCGAGAGCCAGACGTGATCGCCGACCTCGATGGATCGCGAGGGGTTGACGCGCTGACCGTCGGAGACGGTGAAGATCGGGTGGCCGTCGTCGGTCCGCAATCGCACGCCCGTGGCGATCATGACATCGTCCCCGATGGTGACGGACGTGCCCTCCACGGCGGAGATGTCGACATGTGCGGTGGTCGAGACGTCGTCACCGATCTCGACGCTGGAGTCCTGCCCCACCCGGATGCCGGCCTTCAAGGGGGCGACGGCGGTGTTCCCACCGATCCGGCACCGACCGTTGTGGGAGTCGAAGCGGAGGTACAGCTTGTGGATCCTGGCCGCCGGGTCGACGGTCAGGACGTTGTTGGACCCTCGGAACAGGACCGTGATGCCGGACAGGAGAGGGGCGGGACCGGTGAACTCGATGCGATTGCCGTTCGCGTCCTGGTAGGCGGCGATCTGATGGATGGTGACGGCCACGGCTGCGCCCTCAGCGGCTCTCGGCCAGGGCCGCCACGGGGACCGACGCAGCAGGTCGCCGGTCGTGCCAGATGATGTCGGGGCCGTAGAGCCGTCTCAGGGCCGTGAGCTCGGCATCGGAGAGCGCGGCGGTGGTCGCGATGACGTGGAGCCGCTCGACCCCTGCGGTGATCGCGATGCGGTGGGCGAGCAAGGCGGCCCCTCGCGCGTCGGCCGGCGGAGCCACGGTGACGATCAGCCGGGCGCCGTCGGTCTCCGGACTCTCCTCGGGCCCCCATCGATCGGAGCTGGACCCCGTGAACACGAGGACGACGGCGTCCCCGTCGGGCCGGCCGGCGTCGACCTCGTAGACGAAGGTGCTCACCGGCGCGTTCGGCGCGGCCAGGAGCGAGTACGTCCTGGGCTCCGGGCCCGGGCTCAGGTCGAGCTCGGTGCACAGCGCATCCGGGCAGGCGGGCTCATCCGGCGCGATCCGCGGTTCGATGGCAGGGAGCACGGCGCGCTCCACCTCGGCGTGGGACGTCGTCAGCAGCAGCGAGTGGATGCTCGCGGGGGAGTGCAGGCCCGGGAGGAGGCGCTCGAGGGGCGCTGTGTACTTGATGAACGGGTACGTGTGATGGGAGATCACCTGGTAGAACGCCGTTCGTCCCAGCGCGCCGGCGAGGAGCGCGTTCTGGGTCGCGCCGGAGGCCGGCGGCGTGTCGTTGCCCAGTCGCAGCTGGAACCCGGTGCCGGCGTCGTCCGGGAACGCTGTCACCTGGTCGCACTCCACCGTCTGCGGGACGGCGTCGGCGGACGTCCCCCGCAGGAAGCGTTTGAGCACCGTGAGGATGGTCGGCAGGGCCTTCTTGGCGACGTCGGCATGCTTCCCGTCGACGCGGTATTTGGTGAGGCCGGGGACGTCCTGGGCGAACTCGATCAGCGAATAGTTCGACTGCTCGTCCCGGTCCGTGTAGAAGTAGTCGATTCGGCGGCCCTCGGAGAAGTACTGGCGCATGAGGTCGACGGGCTGGGGATCCGAGCGGAGGGCGGGCAGTCGGTAGAGGTTGTCCCGGAAGAAGGGTTTGTCGAGGTAGTACGGCAGGTTCATCTGCGGCACGACCACGAGCAGCCGCGCCTCGGGGAACCCTTGGGCGCAGGAGGTGGCGATGCTGCCGCCCTTGGACGCCCCGAAGAGCATCAGCTCCCGCTCGGGGATGCCGTGCTCCTGAAGGATGTGTGCGATCGCGGCATGGACGCGGGCCCGCAGCGGCTGCCCGGCGTTGTCCACGAGCATGTAGGTGCCGGCGACCATGTATCGGTCCTGGAAGCAGATCATGAGGGTGTCGGAGAGGTCCGCGTCGGTGATCGCCTTCAGGTAGCTCACGGCGTAGGAGACGCGTGAGGTCGACGGGCCGAAGCCGGGGAACGTCACCAGGACGCGCCGGGGACTCTTCAGGTTCCCGCGCAGGGAGTAGTGGAGGTCGCCGTGCTGCTGGACGCCGTACTTCTCGTCGTACCGGACCTGCTGAGCGGTCGTGAAGGCCCCGCGCCCGATCATCACGCTGTACTCGGCATCGATGTCGAGCCGGAAGTCCGAGGGATCGTCGGAGGTCACGATGATGTTCCGGTACTCGAGGTCGAACCCGCGGGCAGGCGGCTCGATCCTGTTCCCGTAGACGACGCGGTCCCCTTCGAGGAGTCGGAAGCTGCTGTTCTGATGCTTCTTCCAGTGATGGATGGTGAGTTTCGCGAAGTAGGTCCCATCGGGCAGCTGCTGGGATGCCAGCCGGTGAAGCTTGGCTCCGTGGCCCGTGTTCTCGATCATCGTGCGGATGCGGTGCGCGGCGGGGTCCTCGACCAGTCTCCGCGCGATGTCGCGGGACCTGCTCGAGTAGGCGATCGCGCGGGCTCGGGTCCGCAGGCCCCGGCGGAGGTAGGTGGTGACCGTGTTCACAGGCTGAGCATCCTTTCCACGATGGTCTCGCAGATGCGGGTCGGGTCCACGCCCTCGAAGAAGGTCTCTCGTCGGGCATCGCTCGTCGGGTCCGGTTCGAGGTAACGGCCGCTGACGATGTGGTCGATGATCTCCGAGTGCTCGAAGAACGTCGGTCCCAGCCCCTGCGTGCGGTAGTCCAGCCGGCTCTCGTACGGCTGGTCCTCGAAGAACTCGGCGGCATCCCACTGGTAGTAGGCGATGGGCGTGTTGACGAACGCGGCATCGAGGACGGCGGAGCTGTAGTCCGTGAACACGAACTCGGCTAATTGAAATGCTTCGCGATAGCTCATCGAGGAATGCACGACCCGATCCGAGAAGTGGAAGAGGTGCGCTCTCTTCTCCACGTTGGGGTGGAGCTTCACCTCCAGGGTCACGTCCTGCTCCTCGAGGAAGGCGAGCAGGGAGCGATCGGTGAGCACGGCGTCGATCGCATGGTGATAAGCCGACTTGGTGAAGGTCCCGTCGGCGTGCTGATGGAGGTTGAAGCGCCAGGTCGGCATGAAGAGCATCCGGCGCTCCCCGGAGTCGGTCCGCCGCAGGGTCTCGAGCCGAGGGAGCCCGGAGTTGAGCGTTTCGACCGGGGCCAGCGCCCCGAGATAATCTGCCTCGAGCTTCCCGGTGGCGACGAAGACGTCGAAGTGCTTGGAGAGCACCCAGTCACTCATGTCATTGAGCTGGATGCCATGCTGCAGGTACACGAATCTCGAGTTGACCAGGGACTTCCCCTGGTGCTGAAGATTGTAGATCTGGGAGGACACCACGAGGTCCGAGGCGACGAAGAGCTGTCGGAACGCCTCGCTGAAGATCGGGATGAGTCGGAATCCCTCCTGCTCCAGGCGTGGCCAGTCGGGTGACTTCCGGTTCAGAGCGAAGTAGACGTCGGAGTATTCGGGGTAGTGCTCCCTGACGTACCGGTACAGATGCTCGGCGTTGTCATCGGCCTGCATCGGCCGGTCGAAGAAGAGGATGGTCGATCGCGGCGTGATCGGCCTGCGGTAGAAGTCGACGACCTTGGGGCTCGAGCTCCCCGGGCGCAGGCTCGTCGAGAGGTACGACTTCCCGATCTGCACGACGTCCTCCCCGAATCGGCACCGGTACAGGGGGATGTCCGCCTCGATCGGGTTGTCCCCGAGCCCGAAGACGAGGTAGTTGTCCGCAGCGGTGAGCCGTTTGTACAGGTGCAGACTGTGGGAGCCGTCGTCGATCCACTGGATCCATGCGGTCTCGAAGGGCTGGAGCGTCCTGGACCGGTCCAGGATGCCGGTCAACCCGAACATCCGGATCAGCTCTCGCACATGGGTGAGGGGGACGTCCGAGTCCTGCGATTCGCGCATCCCGCGGAGGTAGAGGACGAGGAGGCGCAGGATGTAGATCCGAAGCGTCGGGACCGTGCTGGAGATGAGGGGGAGGAGCCTCGAGACGCCCTGTTCCAGCTGGAGGCCGACGGCGGCCTTGGTGTCGGAGGCGAGCGAGTACCCGACCTCCAGCGGCGTGATCTTGTTGATCGCCCAGTAGAGGCGGTATGCGATGTACAGAGCCGACCGGTCGAGGTCGTGCTCGGCGTCCAGGAAATCACGCAGGCGGGAGGTGTTGTAGGCGATCCCGTAGACGTCGGTGTCCCGTGCGTACGGCGAGACGGCGGTCTTCGCGATGCTCTTCGGGAGAGCCCCGGTGTAGATGGTGGGCTCGGCGAGGTAGACCATCCGAGTCCGCAGGTGCTGCAGCAGGGTCGAGAGGTACGTCGCGGAGACCTCGTGCGTCGTGCGGACGAAGACGACGTACGTGCTGTCGATCTCGCGGCACAGTGCACGGATCGTGCGGGTGTCCAGCTCGTCGGGGTGGATGCGGAGGGCGTACTGCTCCTCGAACTTCAGGCGAGCACTGAGCAGCCGACGGTACGTCACCCCCTCGCGGTCCAGCTCTCCGGCGCATTCGAGGACGACGGTGAGCAGAGGAGGGTCGGCAGACATGGGGCACCTCGGGGATCGCCGCGCCGCGGAGGCGGTCCGATGCCGTGGGGAGTCCATGGCGCGGTTGTGTTCACCGCCAGGGATCAGACGGCCGTGAGGAGCTTAACGACTGCAGAAGGTGCCCGCCAGTACTGTCTCCTGTTGCGAGACTGCAGGTGAGCGCGTTTTAGACCGATTCAGGTGGTTCCGTCCGAGTTCTCGGCGGCGATCACGGCGAGCTGGGGGATCCCGCCCAGCGGTGCTCGGGATCGTCGTCGACGAGCTCCATGACCGTCGAGGCGTCCTCGCCGTCCGAGGCGCCCGGACCGCTCGCACGGACAGCCGGGTCGGGCTCGGGTCCGACCTCGTACGCGAGCGGGTCGACGGATGCCGCAGAGGTCTCGGTGAACACCGGGTCGGCAGGGCCGGACGCGGCGGGGCGTGCCATCGGCCGCTCCTCGCGCCGGGAACCTCCGAGCAGAGCCCGGAGACGCCCCGTCCGGGAACCGTGCGCATGCAGATCGTGGAGGACGCTCGTGCCCCACGCCGCGGTGAGAGTCATGCAGGGTCTCGCTTCCGTCGTGGTCGTGCGGAAGTCCCTGTCTACGGTGCGAGGATGAACAGGAGGTGGCGCTGTGGTGACCGCCGGGGCAATGGTGCGCCACGGGTGAGGCGGCGAGACGGAGGGGGTCGTGTCGGCGACCGGCGTCGACGTCAGATCATCACGTGCTGCTCGTTCAGCCCGAACCAGGCCACGTCACCGGTCGCCAGGATCTCCCGGTCGCTCGCGGACCAGGCGTGCCCGCCCGCCTCCCCGCGGCGCATCTGGGTGAAGTTGAAGCGGTCGGCGGAGTAGATGCGGCCGCCGGCCCCGGCGACGGCGTCGAGGAAGCCGGTGTCCTCCCCGCGGGAGACGTCGGCGAAGGGGTGGGCGGTGAACACCTCGCGGCCGGCCGTGATCGTCGGGCCCATCACGCGATCGGTGAAGCGGTGCTCCATCCAGGGGAAGCGCAGCAGCGTCGCGTCGGATCCGGCCACATGCATGTAGTGGGCGTGCTTGCCGACCACGTCGGCCGCCGCGAACTCGCGGGCCCGCAGCAGATCGTGGAGGTAGAAGGCGCCGTAGAGATCGTCGTCGTCCATCTTCGACAGCACCTGCCCGTCGGCCCGATCGACCGCGGCGTTCAAACAGGTCCCGAGGCTCCACGTGCCGGGCGCCTCGAGCACCACCACGTTCTCCACCCCGAGCTCGCGGGCCCGCTCGGCCGTCGCGGTGGGGGAGGTGAAGCCGTGGGTGATCAGCAGCAGCTGGCGCTCCACGCCGGTCTGGCGGGCCACCTGGGAGACCAGGTGATCGAGCTGCTCGGGGCGGTTGGTCGCCGCCATGATGCTGACACTGGGCAGGCCCGCCCCGCCGGGAAGCCCCGCCGTCCCGGCCCTCTCGCCGAGACCCACGGTGTCCAGCACCTGACGGGCGCGGTGGGTGTAGGTGTGCTCGTGCCAGATGCGGCGCTGGGCGAGGTGCACGGTGCGGTCACGCAGCTCGGGGGAGCGGGCCAGCGCCCGCACCACGTGGGCGGCATCCTCGCGCTCGGCGACCACGGGCACCTCCTCGTCGGTGAAGAACTCGCCGATGGCGGGGGAGGGGGCCGTGACCACGGGGGTGCCGGAGGCGGTGATCTCGAAGATGCGCCGGGCGCACATCGAGGGACTGGTGACCACGGAGTTCACGTTGAGGAACACCTTGTACGCCTTGTACGCGGTGAGCATCCGGTCATAGCTCAGCGCGCCGACGACGCGATCGGCCAGGGCGCCGGGGAACTGGTAGCGCTCGTCATCGCCGAGGAAGCGGGAGAAGATCTCCAGGCCCGTGTCCATCCTCGCGGAGGCGTCCAGCGCTCCGCCGAGGAGCATGTCCATCTGCTCGCGGCGCTCGGGGAACTTGTGCGCGAAGTACATGCCGGCGAAGGCGACATCGCGTACCTGGTGGCCGTGCTTCGGGCGGATCGGGTTGTGCACCGCGGACTGCGCCGCGAAGGGGAGGACGGCGATGTTCTCGTGCCCCAGCTCCTCGCGGTAGCGCGGCAGGAGCGTCACGTCCGTGGTGAACACCTGGTCGAACAGGCGGGCGGTCTCCAGGAAGTCCTCGAAGTGCGGCGGATCCTCCTTGTTCCAGAACACCGAGGGGATCCCCTGCTCCCGGCAGTGGGCAACCAGCTCGCGCAACGGCGCCGTCGGCGCCTTCGAACCGGTCAGCTGATACTGCCAGGCGTCCTTGTTCCCGTGCCAGGCCGACTCCACCAGCAGCAGATCCACGGGGTCCTCGGCGAGCTGCTCGCGCCACGTCGTCGGCGTGACCGCGACCGTCTCGAACTCGTAGCTCCAGGCCAGCATCGAGAAGTCATCGAGGATCACCGCGACCCGCAGACCCTCCAGATGCGGGGTGCGCTCGCGCAGGGCCGCAGGCGGGAAGGAGAGCTGACCTTCGGCGTTCTTGCTGCCCAGACCGTCGCCGACCCCGTAGGAGACGGTGCGGCGGCGTCGATTCCACGTGCGCAGCTGCGAGACCCCGCCGGTGCGCAGGTGCCACAGTCCGGTGCGGAGGGTCTGCAGGCGGGACGAGGACTGCGCAGGCATGGGCACCTCTCGGTCGGGGAGCGTGGCAGGGGGTCGGGCCATCGGACGCCTCATGATCCCACGGCGACCGGCCCCGCCCCAGGCCGGCCTCCGGGAGGACTCAGGGCTCCGGCGCTGTCGGGAGCGCCACAGCCTGTGGCGAACACCAGGGACGATAGGCCGGCGATGGGTATTCTGACGCCCAGCCCGCACAGCTCGGACCGCCGAGCCATCCCGCGACGAAGGATCACCGTGAACGATCAGCCTGCCGAGGAGGCGCCCGCCCGCGTCGTCATCTACGGCAGCTGCGTCGCGCGGGACACCGTCGACCTGGCCGGCGGCGCCCGCCTCGACGTCGTCGCCTACATCGCCCGCCAGTCCCTGCTGTCCGAGGACCACGACGCCTCCGCGTGGTTCCCCACGGAGACGTCGATCGACTCCGACTTCCAGCGCCGCATGATGACCGGCGACTTCGCCGGCAACCTGACCGAGCGCCTCACCGAGGTGGCGGACCGGACCGACGTCCTGCTGTGGGACCTCGTCGACGAGCGCCACGGGGTGCACGAGTTCGCCGACGGAGGGGTCGTCACCCGCAGCATCGACCTGGTGCGCGTGCCCGAGGTGCTCTCCGTCGTCGAGGGTGCCCGCCACATCGAGTTCGGCACCGACGAGCACTTCGCCCTGTGGTCCCCGCGCGCCGAGCGGCTGCGCGGGACCCTCGAGGGCCTGGGCCTGTTCGAGAAGACCGTGGTGCTGCAGGTGCCGTGGGCGCTGGTCACCGTCGACGGCCGCCACACCCCGCGCAGCATGGGCACTTCCGCCGTCGAGGCCAACGAGGCCTACCTGCGCTACTACGAGCGCCTGCGCGAGCTCGGGTTCACCCTGCTGGAGCTGCAGCCGCTCGGCGTGCTGGCCGACCCGGAGCACCGCTGGGGCCTGGCGCCATTCCACTACACACAGGACGTGTACGAGGAGATCGTCCAGCGGGTGCTGGCGCAGCTCCCGACCCGGTGAGGCGCACGTCACACCGAGAAGGTGGACATACGGAGCAGACCGGTCGACCTCGCGTCACAAACCTTTCCCGTCGTGCGCTCCATGGCTGTTGTGGGGCAGGCTGTGGCCGCCCGCTGAGCCTGACATCGAACGGAATCCAGAACCCGTGGCAAGCCCCCGATCCAGCTCTGGCCTCCGCCGCGACCCCGCCCGTCAGGCCGATACCGCCGCGACCCCGGTGGTCCGCGCACGCGGCGCCTCCCGCGGGTACGCGTCCGATGCCGGGACCGTCGTCGCCCTCGACGCGGTCGACGTCGACATCGCCCGGGGGGACTTCACGGCGGTGATGGGCCCGTCGGGATCGGGGAAGTCCACCCTCCTGCACGTGCTCGCCGGGCTGGACGACCTGGACGCCGGCACGGTGAGCGTCGACGACATCGAGCTGACCGCACTGCGCGACGCGGCCCTGACCCGCACGCGCCGCGACCGCATCGGGTTCATCTTCCAGTCCTTCAACCTGCTGCCGATGCTCACCGCCGAGCAGAACATCCTCCTCCCGCTCCAGCTCGCCGGCCGACGGGCCGACCCGGACTGGTGGGCGACGGTGGTCGGCGGGCTCGCTCTGGAGGACCGGCTGCATCATCGCCCCTCCCAGCTCTCCGGCGGGCAGGTGCAGCGGGTCGCCATCGCTCGCGCGCTCGTCGGGTCCCCGGCGGTGATCTTCGCCGACGAGCCGACGGGCAACCTCGACTCCCGCACCACCGGCGAGGTCCTCGACCTGCTGCGCCGGTGCGTCGACGAGTACGGGCAGACCATCGTCATGGTCACCCACGAGCGGGACGCCGCCGAGCGCGCCGACCGCATCATCACGCTGACCGACGGAAGGATCTCCCGGGACGAGAGCGGCCCGTTCGGGGCAGCAGGCGACGCAGAGGTTCCGGCGTGAGGATGCGGACTTTGCGTCTGACCCCCTTGAGGCGGCACCTCGCCGCGGTGCTCACGATCCTGCTGTCCACCTCGTTCGTCGCCGCCATGGTCCTCGGGGCCACCCTCCTGCGCGAGTCCGCGGCGGCCGACGCCGACACCCGCCTGCTGGGCACGGACCTCGTGGCGACCTCGACCTCGGACGGGGAGGACGGCACCCCGCGGATCGAGGGCGCCCAGGAGATCTGGCCCGTCCTCGACGCGACCTTCGTCCCGGTCAGCGACGGGGAGGGAAGCGGTGCGCGCTCGACGCAGGTGTACACCCCGCCGCCGTCCGAGGTGGCCGAGCTGCCCCTGCTCCACGGACGCAGCGCGCAGGACGCCGACGAGATCGTCATCGAGCAGGGCACTGCCAGGCTCTTCGACGTGGAGACCGGGGACACGATCACCGTCGCGTCACCGCGGGGTCGGGGCAGCGAGGACGTCGCCCTCGAGGTCGTGGGGATCGCGGCACCGCTGGACTCCGCGCTCGTCTCCACAGGACCCTCGCGGATCGTCGTCACGGAGGAGAACGCGACGTCCGTCCTCGGCGTCGAGCTGACGGAGGTGGCCACCGCCTGGCACGCGACCGTCCCCGGGGACGGCGATCCCGAAGCCATCGCGGACCGGGCGAGCACGGACGAGCTCGACGTGCTCGCCGCGGAGGACGCGCGCGAGGGCCTCGAACGCAGCGCGGCCGGCGGTTTCCGGGCCTTCGGGCCGGTCGTGGCCGCGTTCATCGCCATCGCCCTGTTGACCAGCGTGCTCGTCGTCGCCAATACCCTCTCGGTGACGGTCGCCCAGCGCACCCGTGATCTGGCACTGCTGCGCACCCTCGGGGCGACTCGGCGCCAGGTGGCCGCGGTGGTGCGACGGGAGTCCCTCGTGGTGGCCCTGCTCGGGTCCGTGCTGGGGACGGCCGTCGGGCATCTGGTGGTCCAGGGCGTCCTGCTGCTCGCTCCGCGACTCGGATGGACCCCTCGCGTCGCGGCGGCCCCGGTCGGGATCCTCTCCGTCGCGCTGCCGCTGGTCGCCGGCCTGGTCGTGGTGATGTGCGCCGGGATCCTGCCGCTGCGCCGCGCCACCCGGGTGGCTCCGCTCGAGGCGCTTCGCACCGCCGCGCCGGGACCGAACGGTCCCCGTCGGTGGCGAGTCCTCGCGGTGCTCCTCGCGGCGCTCAGCGGGGGCGGGCTCATGGCCGCCGCCGTGACCGTCTCCGCCCGCGGGACGGCCGGGCCCGCCATCGCCCTCGGCGTGGCCGGCGGTGCCCTGACCGTGCTCGGCGCCCTGCTGGCCATGCGGATCGTCGTGGTCCCGGTGGTGCGACTGATCGGTGCGACCGTCGGTCGGCTCGGCGGGGTCCCGGCCCGCGTGGCCGTCGCGAACGTGCGCAGGTACCCCGGGCGCAGTGCGTCCACCGCCGCCGCGCTGCTGATCGGCACCACCTTGATGTCGATGCTGGCCGTCGGGGCGCAGACCGCGGACACGTCGCTGTCCCGTGCGCTCGCCGAACGCGCCCCGGTGGACGCCGTGATCCGCGCCTCCGAGCTGCCCGGACAGGCAGTCGCGGAGGTGTCCGCCCTCCAGGGCGTCGAGCGCGCCGAAGCCGTCGCGGCCGGGGAGATCGACGTCGGCGCGAGCCGCATGCTGACCGTCTACGGCCCGGAGCAGAGCCAGCTCGAGGGAACCGTCGCGCGGCCCGATCTGGCGCCCTCCGTCGCGGACGGCGAGGTCGTCATCGGCAACGATCGCGCGCACGGTCTCGGCCTGCACGACGGCGAGACGATCGACGTGCCCCGTGCGGCCGGCGGCAGCGAACAGCTCACGGTCCGGATCGAGGGGAACGTCAAGCTGACGCTGGTCAGCGCCGCCACCTTCGAGAGCATCTTCGAGGACGTGAGCCCCCACGCGATCTTCGTCGACTTCGCCGACCCCGGCTCTCCCGCACGTGCAGGGACGGACGTGTTCACCATCGTCGGCGACCTGAACGGGCTGCTCGGCACCGCCCTCCCGGACGCGAGGATGGACTCCGAGGGCGCGACGCGCGAGGTCGCACAGCAGATCATCGCCCTGATGCTGGGAATCACCTCGGGGCTCCTGGCCGTCGCGGTGGTCGTCTCGATCGTCGGGGTCGCCAACACGCTGACGCTCGGGGTCCTCGAGCGCACGGGCGAGAACGCGCTCCTGCGCGCCCTGGGCACGACGCGGCATCAGATGCGCACGATGCTCGCCTGGGAGGGCTTCCTGCTCTCGGTGGTCGGGGCCCTGTCCGGAGTGGTGCTCGGAACGGTGTGCGGTCTCCTCGGGGCGATGGTCGTGCTCGCCGCGCAGTTCCCTGTGGTCATCACCATCCCGTGGCCGCTGCTGGGCGCCGTCCTCGCGCTCACCGTGCTCGCCGGGATCCTCGCCTCGGTGCTCCCTGGGCGGCAGGCCGCGCGGACGGCGCCGGCGAGAGCTGTCGCCGAGAAGCTGTGAGGCGCGTCGGGCGACTCACCGCAGATACAGCTGACCAGGCGCATCGAACATCGTGACCGACATCGCCAGGGAGGCCGCGCCCACTGCTCCGACGTGCCCTCCGACGGCGGTCCCGCGCACCTCGACCCGATGGTCCGCGGTCGCCACGTAGTGCTCATTGAGCAGCTCAGGCACGATGCGCAGGCACGCCGAGGCGAAGGCCGGCCACTGCGGTCCACCGAACACCACGCTGTCCAGGTCGAGCAGGTTCGCCAGCTGCATGCCCACCCGCGCGAATCCGCGGGCGGCGTTGTCGAGGATCTGCGCTGCGACGGGGTCGCCATCGCCCTCCGCGCGGCGGTGGAGTTCGGTGAGCGCGGCGTCGACGGTGCGAGCATCCGTCGCAACCGTCTCCTCGGGGAGAGCGCCCCGGGCGATGGCCCGCTCCACGATTCCTGCTGGCAGCGACGCGACAGCCACGCAGCCCCGTCCTCCGCAGGGACAGCGTTCCCCGTCGGGATCCGCTGTCAGGTGCCCGATATTGCCCAGATGTGACAGTCCGGCGGTGCTTCCCGAGCCGCGCAGCGCCTGCCCTTCCAGGACGAGGCCGGCGGAGACCCCGGTGCCCAGGTAGAGGAAGGCGAGATTCTCCGCCTCACGCGGACTCCTCCAGATCTCACCGATCGCCGCGGCCGTGCTGTCCTTCTCCACGACCACCGTCAGGCCGAGACGCCGCTCGAGCTCCTCGCGCAGGTGGACGTGGCCCCAGCCGGGCAGCAGGGGAGGGCCGACGACCGATCCGCGTTCGACGTCGAGCGGACCGGGTGTCGCGGCCCCGAGCGCGGTGACCAGCTCGGCGGAGACGTCGGCCTCCGCGAGGAGGATGCCGATCTGCTCCTCGATGAGATCGAAGATGTGCGAGGGTCCCGGCACCTCGGGGGTCGGGGTCATGGCGCTGTGCACGCTGTCCCCGGCCAGGTCGAGCAGCACGATGCTGAGCCGTGCCGGATCGATGTGCAGGCCGAGCGAGTAGCCGCCCGTCGGCTCCACCTCGTACACGATCCGCGGCGGCCCCATCCCGGCCTGGACCCGCCCGGACTCGCGGATCAGCCCGGCGCCGAGGAGGCGCTGGCAGATGTTGGACAGCGTCTGCATCGTCAGGCCCGTGCGCGCGACGAGTTCGCTGCGGCTCGTGCCGGGGGACCTCCGGATCAGGTCCAGGACCAGGACCTGGTTGTATTCGGCGACGCGAGGAAGGTTCGTCCCGCGCCGCGCGGATCGATCGGTCGTCGACTCGGGGGAGAGCAGTGCCATGACCCGATGCTACGGCCACCACCCTCTATTGACACTGTCAAATTGATCATGTCTACTGTCCAGCGCTGAGGCTCGAGGAGGAGGCCTGCTCATGAGACGACGAACGGTGCTGGCAGCGGGGCTTCTGGCCGCCCCGATGGCGGGCTGTGCCGGCCGGGGGAACGAGGGCGATCGCGTCTTCCGGCAGTTCGACCCGGCGAATCAGGTGGGCGGACTCGCCGAGACGATCGAGTCCTGGAACGCAGAGCATCCCGATTACCGCATCTCGATGGAGACGCTGTCGCCGAACAACCCGCAGCAGTTCGCCCGCGAGGCCAATGCCGGCTCCGGTCCGGACATCGCGCAGCTCGCCTTCACCGACGTCTCCTTCATGGCCGAGCCCCGCATCCTGACTCCGCTGGATGACCTCATGGCGTCCTCGCCTGCCGAGGGCGGTGACGATCTGCTGGCCACGGACATGACCACGTATGACGGATCGATGTGGGCGGTCCCGTGGACTGCGGACACGATGGCCCTGGTCTACCGCCCGGACGTCCTCGAGCAGGCCGGCATCTCCGAGACGCCGCAGGACTGGGAGGAGCTCGCCGAGGTCGCCGCGAAGATCACCCAGGATGCCGGCGGCGAGGTCAGCGGGTTCGTCTTTCCCGCGGGCGCCCAGTTCTCCAGCGCCCAGTGGTTCCCCATCAACTACTACCTCTGGGCGCACGACTCCCAGCTGATCCGGGCCGACGGGGAGACCTGGAGCGTCGGCGTCAGCGAACAGCAGCTCGCGGACACGATGGAGTACTTCACGAGCTTCTTCACCGAGGGCATCACCCCGGTGTCCATGCAGGCCACCACCGACTACGGCGACCCCAGCATCATCGGTTCCCTGGACGACGGCACCTGTGCCATGACCTTCATGCCCCCGGCGGCCTTCCGCACCGCCCGCGAGAGCGTCGGCGCCGAGCTGATGACCGCCCCGATGCCCGGCGGACTCGAGGACGGCGCCACCCACCTCGGAGGACGAGCGCTGGGGATCAACGCGAACTGCGAGGAGCCCGAGGCCGCGTGGGAGTTCGTGAAGTTCCTGATGAGCCCGGAGACCTTCGAGAACTACCCCCAGTACCCGGCCTCGGCCACGACCCTCGACCAGATCGATGTCGACCCCTCGGAGCAGGGGTACATCGACCAGCTCCCGCACGCCGAATCCTTCGCGCGCTACGCCGATGCACCGATCACCATCGCCTCGCTCCAGGCGCTGGTGAACCAGCAGTTCTCCGCCGTCTACTCCGGCCAGTCCGAGCCGCCGGACGCAGCGCGGAAGATCATCAGCACCATCACCACCGGACTCGAGGAGTGAGGGGCATGGGCACCATCCGACTCCGGTCGCTGCAGCCGTACCTGCTCAGCGCCCCGGCACTGCTCGTGATCGGGCTGCTGTTCCTCGTCCCGTCGATCTACAACGTGATCCTGGCGTTCCAGAACTTGACGCCCTACCAGTCTCCCGGAGATGCGGAATCGGTAGGATTCGAGAACTTCAGCGACCTGTGGAGCAGCGGCGAGCTGCCCAACGCCGCGTTCAACACCGTCTTCTGGCTCACCGCGATGAGCGTCGTGCTGCGGCTCCTGGCCGGCCTCGGCCTCGCCCTCGCCCTGCAGTCCCCGATCCTGCGGCGGTGGAAGCTGCGTGGGCTCTCGCGCACCCTCATCCTCATCCCCTGGATGGTTCCCCAGGTGGTGGCGATCGCGGCGTGGCGATGGATCCTCGACGGCAATTCCGGGGTGCTGAACCAGGCGCTGAATGCCCTCGGGATCATCGACGGCGCGATCCCCTTCCTCGCGCAGACCAGCACGGTCTGGTGGTCGATCATCGCGATCATCGTCTGGCGCGAGCTCCCGTTCGTGGTCATGGTCCTCGTCGCCGGCCTCCAGTCGATCCCGTCGGAGCAGTACGAGGCGGCGTCGGTCGACGGAGCCGGCCGATGGACCTCTCTGCGCAGCGTCACTCTTCCGAACCTCCGGCCGGTGCTGACCATCGTGGTCCTGGTGACCGTCATCCAGACGTTCAACAACTTCGTCTACGTCTGGCTCACCACCGGGGGAGGCCCGGGCAACTACACGGCGGTACTGGCCACCGAGCTGTACTCCGCGGCGTTCTTCGACAACGAGCTCGGCACCGGAGCGGCGATCGGCCTGCTGATGACCGTGATCATGGCGATCTTCGCCGTGCTCTACCTGCGTGTGACCGCGACCAAGGAGGACGCGTGATGACGATGACCCAGCAGGTCGACACGAACTCGGCGATCACGACCCGACGTCGCCGCTCGTCGGAGCGCCGCCGACCCAAGGATCTGCTGTTCCTGATCCCCTTCGGGCTCGTGCTGGTCGTGATCGTCTTCCCCGTCGTGTGGATGTTCTACAGCTCCTTGCGACCCGCCCAGGAGATCTCGCAGGGCATCACGGCGCAGACCGTGTTCTCGGGTCTCAGCCTGGACTCCTATGCCCGCTTGTTCGACGAGACGAACTTCGGGCGCTACCTGCCCAACAGCATCATCGTCTGCGGGATCGGCACCGTGATCACCGTCGTCGTCGCCACGCTGGCCGGCTTCGCCCTCTCCCGCTTCTCGTTCCGAGCCAAGCCCCTGGTGATGATCACGCTGGTCGCGACCCAGCTGCTGCCGTTCGTCGTGCTGATCACCCCGGTCTACCTGTTCTTCGCCGAGCTGCGGCTGCTGAACTCCTTCGCGGGGCTGATCATCGTGTACGTGGCGATCACGACCCCGCTGGCCACCCTGCTCATGACCGGATTCCTGAACTCCGTGCCGAAGACGCTCGACGAGGCCGCCCGGATCGACGGAGCTTCCACCCTCACCGTCATCACCCGCGTGATCGCACCGTTGGTGTGGCCCGGCATCGTGACCGTCGCCGTCACCGCGTTCATCGCCATGTGGGACGAGTTCCTCTTCGCCCAGGTGTTCCTCACCAGCGAATCCCTCAAGACGGTGCAAGTCGGCATCGCCGGTCTCTTCGGCGAGTACGGCACCGATTGGGGCGTCGTCATGGCCGCCTCCGTCCTCGCCGCCCTGCCGACCATCCTGTTGTTCTCCCTGCTGCAGCGCCGGCTCGTGGCCGGCATGACCGCAGGAGCCGTGAAGGAGTGACCATGGCCCCGACCGCGCACGAACCCCCGAACGTCGTGATCCTCTATGCCGACGACCTCGGCTGGGGCGACCTGGGATGCTTCGGCGCCGAGGACATCCCCACCCCGCATCTCGATGCCCTGTGCCAGGACGGCATGAAGCTCTCCCGCTGGTACTCCAATTCTCCGGTGTGCTCTCCGTCGCGCGCCTCCCTGCTGACCGGCAAGTACCCCGGCCACGCCGGGGTGGAATCGATCCTCGGCGGCAGCCGCGACACCCCCGGCCTGCCCGCCCAGTCGACCCTCGCCTCCCAGCTGCAAGAGCGCGGCTATCGCACCGGTCTCTTCGGCAAGTGGCACCTCGGAGCAGACGCGGCCTACGCACCGGAGCACTACGGCTTCGAGGAGACCTTCGGGTTCCGCGCCGGCTGTGTGGACTACTACTCCCACATCTTCTACTGGGGCCAGGGCAACCCTCTCCACGACCTGTGGGAGGGCGGCGACGAGGTCTGGCGCAACGGCGAATACCTCACCACGCTGATCGGGCAGCGCGCCGCGGACTTCATCACCCGCAGCGCCGAGAGCGGCCCTTTCTTCTGCTACGTCCCGTTCAACGCCCCGCACTACCCGATGCACGCCCCCGCCGAGCACATGGCCCGCGTCGCACACCTGCCCGAGGGTCGACGGGAGACCGCCGCGATGATCGCCGCGATGGACGACGCGATCGGCGAGATCCTGGCGGCGCTCGATGCCAGCGGCGTACGGGAGGACACTCTCGTGCTGTTCTCCTCCGACAACGGCCCCTCCCGCGAGAGCCGCAACTGGTTGGACGGGGAGGAGATCTCCTACACCGGCGGCTCCTCCGGCGGGCTGCGCGGCTCCAAGGGCTCCGTGTTCGAGGGCGGCATCCGCGTGCCCGGCATCCTCTCCTGGCCCGCCCAGCTGCCCGCCGGTGCCGAGTTCGACCAGCCGGGACTGATGATGGACGTGCTGCCCACCGTGCTGCACGCGGTCGACGGCACTGCCGCCGAGCTGCCGGAGGTCGACGGGATCTCGTTGCTGGACGTGCTGCAGGACGCGTCGGCCGACGGAGCGAGCGCGCGGATCGACGCCGACGCCGCCGCGCACGGCGCTGCAGCCGCCGAGAGCGTGGACCCGCCGGCCACCGCGCCGCGCAGCCTCGTGTGGAGCTACCAGGGTCAGTGGGCCGTGAGCCGCGGCCGGTACAAGCTCGTCCTCGACGCCCGCGAGGGCATGGACCCACCCGCGACGGTGCACAAGGCGCTGTACGACCTGGAGGCGGATCCGGCCGAGACCGTCGACCTCGCTGCGGAGGCGCCGGAGGCACTCGCCGAACTGGAGCGGGAGCTGTCAGCTCACCAGGAGCGTGCCGCCACCTGGCGGTGAGAGCCTCGCGGTCCCGCCGGCGCCTCGGAGTTCGGAATGAGCGCACCTCCACGGTGAACCTGTTACTTCACCGCCGCGGTGGTTCCGGACTGTCCCAGATGCTCGCGTACTCCCTGGAGACCAAGGGCCAGACCACGTCGAGTCCGTCCGCGACCGAGTTCACGCGAGCGGCGAGTTCGCCGTTGAGCACGAACTCATGAGAGATCGGCCGGCCCGACTCGTCCTTCCTGTCGTCGGGGTCATCGAAGCGAAGCGCTGTCCTGTCGCCGATGCGCCTGCAGGTCTGCGGATTGTCGTCCAGCCCGGTGAACGCCTTGTCGTACTCGAGAAGAGCGTCGGAGAAGCCTCCATCTCTCAGGAACCGGAACCCCCAGTGCAGACCCCGGCACGCCCAGATGAAACTCATTTCTGGCTCCGGACGAGGATCCCGTCGTCCTCACCCTTCTCCAGGTCCAGGAGGAATCCGGTCATGGCTGCCGTCAGCACTTGGTTCTCCGCTTCAGCCTCAGCGTGAGCGGCGGCGAGCTTCTCGCCGGCGAGATCCGCCACCTTGGTCAACTGGCCACCCGCGATGATGGGTGCCGCAACGCCTGCGACGAGACCGAAGGGTCCCGGAAGCTTGACCTTCTTGAAGAGCCTTGCGAGGGGCGCCAAGACCGCTAGTGAAGCAATCACCTTGTCTGCGTTGCCCAGCAGAGCGGCCGCGACCTTGGCGGAGACCTCCTTCTTCTGCGCCCAGCGGATGTGACGTTGGAAAGGAAGCATCGACGCGAGGGGAAGGATGAGGTTCACGCCGATGCGATCGCTCACATCGATCACCCCGGGCTTGAACTTCGCAGAGGAGAGCACGACGAAGTCTTCCCCCACGGACAGTGCGGTGTCGCTGTCGACCATCAGGGAGATCGTTCGGCGCAGTTCTCCCATGTGGGCTCCCGCGTTCTCGATGAGGAGCGCGCTGAAGTCGTGGGCAGTCAGATGAGGCAGAAGATCCGCCTTGGACAACGCGATCGCCCAGATCCTCGGGAAATTGATCAGCGGCTTCCCGTCGTCCAGTAGGTCATCACGCAGATTGAGCAGGCCCGTGTTGAAGGTCGCGAAAAGAGCTTGCAGGTAGCGCTCTTCTTGTCCGGCGTTGTCTAACAGTTTCTGGCCGTCGACCAGCAGGAGCGCGACGTCGGAGGACAGCAGGGATCGGAACGTCTCGATCCGGCGGCGCGCCTCTTCGGGGCCGCTGGGGTCCTGTTCGAACCACTCCCCGGGATAGTCGTGCCACACGACGCGCAGCGCATCGAGCGGAGTCTTCTTCTGCGTCGCGACGCCAGAGCCCTTCTTCACCTTCACCGAGAACGAGTACGGGACGGCCTTGAAGCGATTGGCCCGGGGGAGTTCCGCTGAGTTGCGCATCTTGAAGTAATTCTGGAGGAGCTGGTGCCCCTGGCCGGTGTCATCGGCGACGACATTGAAACCGTTGTTCTTGATGAACTTGGGATCCTGGGTCGCTCCGTAAAACGACGAGAGAAGCACGGTCTTTCCGCTCCCGGACTCGCCGAACACAGCGATGTGCTGCTCCAGCTCATTCTTCTTTGGCATGGCCGAAGCATACGGGAGATGACAGACGACCGATGCCTGACGCCCCCGAACGCCGCTGCAGAGCTCAGCTCAGAACTGGTGCCCGCGGACCTACCGTCCGGCAGATTCCCGCATCAGCTTTGTATATCGGTCCTCCACGGGCGCAGGGTGGGGAGCATGAGGGTGCCCCGCCTGGCGCCCGCCCGTTGCAGAACCTCCAGCGGACGCCCGGTCGGGATGCACCGCGAGCGCGCAGAGCGCAGCGCTCGGGAAGGAGGAACGATGAAGGGCATCGTCCGGAAGGCCGACATCACCCTCGACCTCGCCCAGTCCGTGCTCGAGGCGGGACTGCGCCACGCGAGGGACTCGGACCTGCTGATGAACATCGCCGTCGTCGACGCGGGCAGCAACCTCACGACCTTCGCCCGCATGGATGGCGCATGGCTGGGCAGCATCGACATCGCGATCACGAAGGCCCGCACCGCCCGGTACTTTGACATGGAGACCGCGCAGCTGAGCCCCATGGCCCAGCCCGGCGCCCCGCTGCACCACATCGAGTTCTCCAACGGCGGGCTGATCACCTTCCCCGGCGGCATCCCGCTGCAGCTCGAGGACGGCGCCGTGGCCGGTGCCATCGGGGTCAGCGGCGGCAGCGTCGAGGAGGACCAGGCCGTCGCAGAGGCCGGGACCCGCGCGTTCCAGGAGGCGATCGCCGGCTGAGAGCTCGGGCCCGCCCACCGTCATGACTCACCGCCCGGAACAAGGAGGAACACCATGCGAGCCGTCGTCTACGAAGGCCCCTACGAGGTCACCGTCAAGGACGTCGAGGACCCGACGATCCAGGATCCCACCGACGTCATCGTCCGCATCACCACCACCGCCATCTGTGGCTCCGACCTGCACATGTACGAAGGGCGCACCGCCGCGGAGGCGGGCATCACCTTCGGTCACGAGAACATGGGCATCGTCGAGGAGGTCGGCCCCGGCGTCGCCACGGTGACCAAGGGCGACCGCGTGGTGCTGCCCTTCAACGTCGCCTGCGGGTTCTGCAAGAACTGCCGCGCCGGCAAGAGCGCGTTCTGCCTCACCGTGAACCCGCCCGGGGCCGGCGGCGCCTACGGCTACGTCGGCATGGGCCGCTACATGGGTGGCCAGGCCGAGTACCTGCGCGTCCCCTTCGCCGACTACAACTGCGTGCCCCTGCCGGAGGGCGAGGAGCACGAGTCCGACTTCGCGCTGCTGGCCGACATCTTCCCCACCGGCTACCACGGCGTGGAGCTCTCGGGCATGCGCCCCGGAGAGAGTGTCGCCGTCTATGGTGCCGGGCCCGTCGGCCTGATGGCCGCGTACTCGGCGCTGCTGCGCGGCGCCAGCCGCGTCTTCGTCGTCGACCACATCGGCCACCGCCTGGACATCGCGAAGGACATCGGCGCCGAGCCGATCAACTTCGATGACGGCGACCCGGCCGAGCAGATCACCGACGCCCTGGGCGGCGAGGGCACCGACCGCGGTGTCGACGCCGTCGGCTACCAGGCGACGGCCAAGGGCGGCGAGGAGCAGCCCGCGATCGTGCTCAACCAGCTCGTCGACACCGTCCGACACACCGGAGGCATCGGCGTGATCGGCCTGTACCTCCCCTCGGACCCGGGTGCCCCCAACGAGCACGCCGCCAAGGGGGAGCTGCTGTACCGGATCGGTCGGTTCTTCGAGAAGGGCCAGACCATGGGCACCGGGCAGGCCGATGCGAAGCGGTACGCCCACCAGCTGCGCGACATGATCACCGAGGGTCGGGCGACGCCCAGCTTCGTCGTGTCCCAGAACCTGCCGCTGTCCCAGGCGCCCGATGCCTACGACCGCTTCGACAAGCGCGAGAAGGGGTACTCGAAGGTGCTGCTACACCCGGGCATGGACTGAGCCGCGGGACAGGTCAGGTACCGCGCTGGGTACCCGGGCCGGGACGGAACGGCAGGTCTCGCCCGGTGTCGACGAGGAGACGGGCCCGCCGGGGCGCTGGCTCGAGCTCAGGCCCCGGCGCGCAGACGTCCCTCCTGCTCGCCGACGCACCGGCGTTCGGGGGCGGCCCGGCGAGGGCGTCTTCCGCACGTTCCATGCCGACGACGTCGCCGCGACCCGCGACGAACTGCGCGCACGCGGTGCCACGACCTCCGACGTGATCCGGGCGCCCTGGGGGACGTATGCGACCGTCGACGTCCACGACGGCCATACCCTGCAGTGCACCGAGCGGCCGCGCTCGTGATGGTCGGCTGGGTCGGACAGCTCCGGGCGCATCAGACCTGTGCGGTTGCGAGCCCGAGGGTGCGCTGCAGGAAGTCATTCCGGAACACGCGGTGCGGGTCCTGCTCCTCGGCGAGCTCCTGGAATTCCCGGAGGCGTGGATAGCGGGCCCGCACCTGCTCGCCGGGGAGAGTGAACCACTTCCCCCAGTGCGGCCGAGGGTCGTACGGGGCGAGCGCGTCCTCGATGACCGGCAGCACGGCGAGCACCGCATCGGCATCGTTCCGCCAGGTGAGGTGGATGCCCAGGGAGTCCCGGCCGTACGCGGGGCTGAGCCACAGCTCGTCGGCCGCGACCGAGCGCAGCTCGGAGACCAGCACCAGATCGGCGAAACGGTCCGCGATCGCCTGCAGTGCGCGCAGGGCTTCCGGGGCGCGGGATCGGTCGACGAAGTACTCGGTCTGGATCTCGTCACCGCGGCTCGGGCTCGCATCGGGCCGGAAGTGGGGGAGACGCTGCCACCACGGCCCCGGCACTCCGCCCTGCACCGTCTGGTTCGGGGTCTGCCCCTCCGGCGGCTCCCCGCCGGCCGTGCGCGCCCAGCGGGCGCCCCAGCGGGACGGATCCAGAGCCGGATCCCAGGCGTCGGTGCGCGACTTCAGCCAGACCTTCCCGGCGATCTCCGGATCGTGCCAGGAAGGCATCACCGAGACGCTGTAGGCGCAGGACAGGATCTCCTCGAGATTCTCGATCAGCGAGGACCAGGGCAGGTCGAACCAGACGTCCTGGCGCACCTCGAAGTCCGGGACCAGATCGAGCGTCACGGCGGTGACGATGCCGAGCGCGCCGAGGGCGAGCACCCGGCCGCCGAAATCGGTGCAGTTCTCGCGCGTCCAGTGCTGCAGTTCGCCGTCCGCGGTCACCACCTCGACCCCGGCCACGGCCGAGGAGAGGCTGCGGTGGCTCACCCCGGAGCCATGGGTGCCGGTGGCGCAGGCCCCGGCCACCGAGATGTGCGGCAGCGAGCCCATGTTCCCCAGCGCCCAGTCGGTCTCGCCGAGCCGTGAGGCGACCTGGCCGTAGGTGCTTCCGCCGGAGACGGTGACCGTGCCCGCGGCCTCATCGAGCTGGAAGCGCTCCGGCAGCGACTGCACATTCACGAGCGTGCCTGCGGTGTCGGCGATGTCGTGGAAAGAGTGCCGAGTGCCCAGAGCGCGTACGTGCGGCGAGGCCGCGACGACCTCCTGCACCTGCTCGACGGTGCGCGGGGCGCTCAGACCTCGCGCTGCGAACGTGTAGCAGCCCGACCACGTCGATCCGACCTCGCTCATCGGTAGCCTCTCCTGATCCGTCGTCGCCATCATGTCGCTCATGCCTGCACGCCCTCTCCGTCGGGAGCGGTGAGCCTCCCGCGGGCCGGCGCCGTCTCCGCGAGGTCGGTGCGGAAGGTCTCGCCGGCCCGCCAGATGCACAGCGCGCTGATCACGCAGGCGAGCAAGAGATAGGCGCCGGCCGGCCACCAGGATCCCGCCAGTGCGGTCAGGAAGACAGCGATGGCCGGCGTGGGGCCGCCGCCGATCAGGGCAGAGCCCTGGTAGACGATGCCGAGGCCGGTATAGCGCACGCGGGTGCCGAACAGCTCCGCGAACAGGGCGCTCTGGATGCTGAACATCAGGCCGGTGCCGATGGCGTGGACCACGACGATGATCGCCCAGGTGGACAGGGCATTGCCCAGCGAGATGATCGGGAAGTACAGCAGACCGCCGCCGACCGCGCAGACCGCGACGCCCGTGAGATAGACCGGCCGCCGTCCGACCCGGTCGGAGACACTCCCGGCCAGCGGCAGCACGAACAGCTGGACCGCGGAGGAGATCACGAACCCGGCGAGGATCAGATCGCTGGTCATGCCCAGGGTCGAGGTCACCCAGGAGATCGCGAACACGTTGATGATGTTGAAGGTGACGGCGTCGGTCATGCGCGCCCCGATGCCCAGCAGCACGGCACGGGGCTGCTCGCGGAGCAGCGCGAGCAGGGGCGCGGAGCGTTCCTCGGTGGCGTCCTTCTCGAAGGCGGCGGTCTCCGGCAGGTGGCGGCGGATGTAGAAGCCGAGCGCGAGGAACGGTCCGCTGAGGAGGAAGGGGATGCGCCAGCCCCAGCTGAGCAGCTGATCATCGGGCAGCTGCTCGACCAGGGCGAAGATCCCGCTGGAGGCGAGCAGTGCCGCCGGTGTGCCCAGCTGGTGGAAGCTGCCGGCCAGGCCGCGCTTGGCCCGTGGGGCGTTCTCCAGCGCCAGCAGCGAGCCGCCGCCGTACTCGCCGCCGATCCCGATGCCCTGGATCAGGCGCAGCAGCACCAGCAGGATCGCACCCAGGCCGCCGGCCACGGCGTAGGAGGGCAGCAGTCCCATGAGGAAGGTGCCGCCGCCGATGAGGAACACGGTGATCAGCAGCACCGGCTTCCGGCCGATCCTGTCCCCGAAATGGCCGAAGATGATGGCACCGAGCGGGCGGGTCAGGAACGCGACGGCGAAGGTGGCGAAGGACTGCAGCAGGGCGACGGTGGGGGAGGCCTCGGGGAAGAAGACCTGCGGGAGGATCAGCGCGGCGGCGGTGCCGTAGATCCAGAAGTCGTACCACTCCAGGAAGGCGCCGGTGAAAGCCGCGAAGGTGGCGCGGCGCGAGGTCGCCGCGGTGGGATCTGATCCCGGTGCGCGGGAAGGGGCGGACGTCATCGTCGACCTGCTTTCGTCTCGGGCGCCGTCACGCTGCGTGACGGCCGTCGCGCCGCCTGTGGCGACCGCGACCCCAGGGACGCTAGAAGTGCCAAATTTTTCCGTCAATGTTTCGACAGAAAACACCTGGATCCGACTCCCCGCGCGCCCTCGGGGCCGGCACGCCCGGCGTCGTCACCGCCCGTACGCCCGCGCCGGGATCTGCGTGGCGAGCTTCCCGCCGGAGACGTCCAGGAGAGCTCCCGTGATGTAGGATGCCTCGTCGCTGGCCAGGAAGATCAGCAGGTTCGCGACGTCGTCGGGCGTCTCCCAGCGGCGCAGGGAGAGCGTGTCCAGCAGGCGGTCCTGCGCCTCTTGGGGCATCTCGGCGAAGCCGTTCATCACCGTGGGCACCATGCCCGGGGCGTAGGCGTTCACGGTGATGTCCCAGGGCCCGAGCTCGGAGGCGAGCACGCGGGTCAGCTGCACGACCGCGGACTTCGAGGCCGCGTAGGCGGCGCTTGCCACGCTCGGCACGATCGCGGCGAACGACGCGGCATTGATGATCCGGCCGCCGCCTGCGGCCTGCATCACCGGGGCGACGGCCTGGCTCATGAGGAACACGCCGCCCACGTTCACGTCGAAGCATGCCTTCCAGCGACTCCACTCGATCTCGGACACCGGGCCCTCGACGTTGATGCCGGCGTTGTTGACCAGCACGTCGATGGTGCCGTGGCGTCGGGCGACCTCGTCGACCGCTGCCTGGACCGAGTCAGGATCGGCGACGTTGCAGACGACCTGCTCGACACCGCCGTCCTCGCCCGCGTCGGCATCAGGGAACGCGAGATCGAACGCCACGACCCGTGCCCCTTCGGCCGCGAAGCGCTGCGCGATCACCGCTCCGATGCCGCGCGCGGCACCGGTCACCACGACCACCTTGTTCCTCAGGTCCAGCTCCATCGCGTCGTCCTCTCCTGCGGCGCCGTCGGCCGCCATGGCTCGTCGGCGTGCCCGCTCGACACGCCGGAAAAAGCATACTATTGGGGTGCACAATAAAGCATACTATTGCGGACGGGGCGGTCGGGCTCGCGGAGAAGAGTGCCGCCGGCCGCGCCGCGAACGCGGTGACCGGACGACGAAGGAGACCTCATGACGGGTACGACGAAGCGCACGCTGTGGATCACCGGAGGCGGCACCGGCATGGGGCGCGCCGTGGCTCTCGTCGCAGCCGGACTCGGCTGGTCCGTCGCCGTCAGCGGGCGCCGGCGCGACGCGCTCGAAGCCGTCGTCGCCGAGATCGCCGCCGAGGGCGGCGAGGCGATCGCCGTGCCGCTGGACGTGCGCAACCGCCGCGCGGTGGCCGACGCGGTCCGGGACGTCGTGGCGACCTTCGGAAGCCTGGACGGTCTCGTGCTCGCCGCCGGGCAGAACGCCCCCCAGCGGCGGTGGGACGACCAGGAGCTCGACGAGTTCGACAGCATCGTCAGCACGAACCTCACGGCGGTCGCGACCACCGTCGACGCCGCTCTGCCCCACCTGAGGGATGGCGGCGGGACGGTCGTGGCCATCTCCTCCTACGCCGGATGGAGCTTCCAGCCGGGCGCCGGCGTCGCCTACTCGGCGAGCAAGACCGCCGTCTCCTCCCTCGTGCGCACTCTGAACCAGCAGGAGGCGCGGCACGGCGTGCGCGCCTGCCACCTGTGCCCCGGTGATGTCGCCACGGACTTCCTCGAGCAGCGGCCCCAGGTGCCCGACGCCGCCGCCCGCGAGGTCATGCTCAGCCCCGAGGACATCGGACGCGCCGTGGGCTTCGTGATCATGTCCCCGGCGCACGTCCGGGTCGACGAGCTCGTGATCTCGCCCGTCTCCCAGGCATGACCGCAGCGCTCCCGGGCACCGGCGCGGGGACGAGCGCCTTCTCCCGCGCCCTCGACCACCTGGGACGAGCGATCGTCGACGGCGAGCTGCCCACGGACCACACCGACACCATCGAGGGGCTCGTCGAGCGCACCGGCGCCTCCCGCAGCGTGGTGCGCGAGGCGAGCCGGGTGCTCGGAGCCCTGGGCATGCTCAGCGCCGGGCGGCGCGTGGGCCTGCGGGTCCTCGCGCCCGAGCACTGGGACGTGCTGGACCCCCTGGTCATCCGGTGGCGCCTGGGCGGCCCGGGCGCCCGGACCCAGATCGACGAGCTGCGGGCCCTGCGCCACGCGATCGAGCCGGCCGCCGCTGCCGCCGCGGCAGAGAACGTCCGGCGGGACGCGGTGGACGCCCCGCGCGACCCAGAGGACGACCGGGAAGGCGAGGAGCATGGCCTGGGCGGCGAGGTGTCGACGCGGTCGCTGTCCGTCGCGGTCGCGGCGCTGCGCAGCGCCGCCGACGAGCCCGAGACCGCCGCCTATCTCCAGGCGGACCGGGCTCTGCACGCCGCCGTGCTCGACCTGTCCGCCAACACCATGTTCGCCAGGCTCCGCGCCGTCATCGACGAGGGTCTGCGGGAGCGAGCGCAGCGGGAGCGGGTCGACCTCCTGCCCCATCCCTACGATCTGACCCTCCACGTGCGCGTGGCCGAGGCCATCCTCGCAGGAGATGCCGGCACCGCGGCGTCGGTGATGCGCGAGATCGTCGAGCGGACCACGCCGGCGCCGTCCTGATCAGGAATCGAGCAGGGCTTCCGCGAGGGGCTCGTCAACGATGAGGACGTCGATGAGGCCTCCTCGGACCGCCGCTCGCACGGCGTCGGCGCGATGAGCCCCGGCGCAGGCCCCGATCACGTTGGGGATCGCGCGGAGTTGGTCGAGGGTGAGGCCTACGATCAGCTCTCCGACCCCCACGTCGATCGGATCGCCGGAAGCGTCGATGACCCGTCCGGAGATGACCGCGCTCGCCCCAGCCTCCGCCGTGCTCGTCACGAGGTCCCTGGGCAGCAGCGGAAGGATCGAGGATCCCTCGCGGGTCCAGGTGCCGATGCCCACCACAGCGTGGTCCACGCGGTCCGCGCGCGCCATCACCCCTGCGATCTCGGGCGCCCGCAGGAGGGCGGTGGCGATATCTCCCGAGGGGGCCACCAGCGGGGCGTAGATCGGGTGTGCGGTCCCCTCGGCGATTCGCGCGACCTGCCGGATCACCTCGACCGAACCGACGCGGTCCCCCGGGAACGTCAGGGCCCCGGCCAGCTGCACGACGTCGCAGGGCGCCAGCTGCTGGAGCTTCTCGGGCAGCGTCTCGACGATGCGGGACCAGACGATCCCCAGTGCCTGACCGGGTCGGACGGTCTCGGAGAGGTAGTCGGCCAGCCCTTGCGCCACGGCATCGATCCCCGGGAACGGAGGGACTCCCCGGCCTCGGGGGATCACTATCGCCCGGCGCAGGTCGAGGGTCTCCTCGACCCGCGTGGCGAGGCCGCGGCCGGTGGGCTCCGTGTCCTCGACGCGAATGGTCACGATGCCTGACTCACGCGCTTCGGTGAGCACGCGTGCCACCTGCCATCTGCTCAGGCCGGTCTCCCGCGCTATGTCGACCTTCGAGCGGTCGTGCAGATAGTAAGCCCGGGCCACCTCGAGGACGAGGGGCCTGTCGATCGCCTCAGTTCGTCGTCTCGCGTCCACCACACCGTCACTATTGCACATCTGAGCGTTCCAGAAGCTCACTCTTGCGCGACAAGATGTGACGTCCTACACTCACATGAACATTCGAGCGGTATGGCTAATGCTCAAATGTGCATCACAGTCCAGGGTTCAGAGAGGCACCATGTCCGAAGTACGTCCGAACATCGTCTTCATCATCACCGACCAGCAGCGCTTCGACACGATCGCCGCTCTCGGCCACGAGCATGCGATCACCCCGAATCTCGACCGGTTGGTCCATGCGGGGACGGCGTTCACCCGCACGTACGTCACGTCCCCCTCGTGCGCCCCGTCCCGGGCGAGCCTCTTCACGGGCATGTACCCGCACACCACCGGGGTGCTGAAGAACAACGATCCGTGGAGCCATTCGTGGGTCGAGAAGCTCGCCGACACCGGGTACCGCTGCGTGAACGTCGGCAAGATGCACACCTACCCGTACACCACGAGCGTCGGCTTTCATGAACGCCATGTGGTGGAGAACAAGGACCGGTCGAACCCGACTCTGCCCTTCTTCCTCGATGAGTGGGACAAAGCCTTCCGCGCTCGGGGCCTCGTCAAGCCCGACAGAGCCACGAAGTACCGCGCCATGGAGGACTACGGCGAGCGGCTCGGTGCCTTCGAATGGGATGCCCCCGATGATCTCCACGTGGACAACTTCGTCGGAGGCCTGGCCACACACTGGCTCGATGTGTACCCGGGTGAGGAGCCGTTCTTCCTGCAGGTCGGCTTCCCCGGCCCGCATCCGCCGTACGACCCGACTTCGTCGGCTCTTGCGCAGTACGACGATACGACGATGCCGGTCCCGTACGACTCGGCGGAGGACCGGGCGAGCCAGCCCTTCGCCGTCAAGGACCTGATCCGGGACAATCTCGAGGTCGACCACGACGGCATCGTGCACCTCGAGCATCCCACCGCCGAGCAGGTCTCCCGCCAGCGTCGCCACTACATGGCCAACGTGACGATGATCGACGAGCAGATCGGCGGCATTGTCGACGCGCTCGAGCGGCGGGGGGTGCTCGAGGAGACCGTCATCATCTTCACCTCCGATCACGGGGACTGCCTCAATGACCACGGGCACATCCAGAAGTGGTCGATGTACGAACCGAGTGCGCGCGTGCCCGCCGTGATCGCCGGCCCAGGAGTGGCGGCCGACCGTCAACTCGACGGACTCACCTCCCTGTTCGACCTGGGTCCGACGATCCTCGAACTCGCCGGGATCACCCCGCCGGCGTGGATGGAGGCGAGGTCGCTCGTGCCCGCGCTGCGCGGCGAGGAGTACGCGGGTCGGGAGTTCGTCTTCTCCGAGCACGCGCGGGACATGGTCCTGCAGAAGACCGAGCTCATGACGATGGTGCGCGACGAGCGCTTCAAGCTCGTCGAATTCATCGACCACGAGGACGGCCAGCTCTTCGACCTTCGAGCGGACCCGAACGAGTTGGACAACCTCTGGGACGATCCGTCGTCCCGTGGCCGGCGGGAACACCTGTCCAGGGCGATCTCCCGATGGAGGGCGCAGAGCGAACTCCACACGGCCGACTGGTCAGCCTCCTTCCGGTGACACGGTCGGACCCTGCCTGCACGGACGACACCTCAGCGACATAGGAGTAGCGACATGCGCATCAACTCATCTCGAAGCTTGGCCTTTCTGGCCGCCGCCGTGATGGCCGCAGGAGCCGTCTCCGGCTGCGAGGCCGGTGGCGCCGGCAGCCAGGAGGGCGCTGCCTGCGACACGATCTCGCTGGTCGTGCCGTATGCACCCGGAGGGAGCTCGGACACCGTCGGTCGGGCTCTCGCCGATGCCGTGAGCAAGAACGAGGGCACCCGCGTCGAGGTCACGAACCCCACCGGTGCGAACGGCACGGTCGCGGCGACCGAGCTGGCCACGCAGCGGCCCGACCCCTGCCAGGTGATCTACCTTCCCAACGGCCCGTTCGCATCCATGCCGTACTTCCAGGACGTCCAGTTCGAGCCTGCCGACTTCCGGGGTATTGCTGCGGTGAACGAGGAACCGATCCTCCTGGTGGTCAATGCCGAGAGCTCGTGGCAGAGCGTCGACGATCTGCGCGAAGCGGCAGATCATCGGTTCACGTACGCCAACTCGGGGACGGGCAGCTACACGCAGCTCGCGATGGCGCAGACCTTCGCCGATCTGCATCAGGAGGCGGAAGGGATTCCGTTCGACGGTTCCGCCCCTGCGATCACCGCGCTTCTCGGCGACCAGGTGGATGCCGTCGCGGTCCACCCGGGCGAGGCGATGCAGTACCTCGAGTCCGGTGACCTCAGGGCGCTCGCCGTCTTCGGCCCGGAGCGGCTGGAGTCGCTGCCCGAGGTCCCGACCGCTGCGGAGCAGGACGTCGACGTCGAACGCTCCGTGTGGAAGGCGATCTACGCGAATGCCGAGATCCCTGACGACGCGGCAGCCGAACTGCAGGATTCCTTTGAGGAGGCTCGGGCCTCGGATTCCGTCGTCTCCACCCTCTCGACCCTGTACTCGGAGCCGTCCGAGGTCCCCGCCGATGAGCTGGTCGGGAAGCTCGAGGCCGAGTACGAGAAGAATGCTACGACCTTCGCCGAGCTCGGGATCATCGATGGGTGAGCGGACCCCGGAGACTGCTGTGCCAGGAGGGCACCTCATGGATATGGAACATCCTCCGCAGGAGCCGCTCGGGCCGACGTCGGCCGAGGTGCCCCCGACAGTGAGGCAGAGGGCGCTCAAACCTCTGGGCGCCGGTGTGCTGGCCCTCGTCGGGATCGGCGCGATCGTCTGGGCGATCACTTTCGACGTCGGCTCCCTCGACCGGCCGGGAGCCGGCCTGTGGCCGGTGGCGCTGGGAGGCGCGCTCACCCTCGGCGCCGCGGTGTTCCTCGTCGTCAACCGGGACGGGAAGGAGGGCGCCTTCGGCCGCGAACAGGTCGATGCGGTGATCGCGGTCGCCTCGATCATTGCGTTCATCCTGCTCTTCCAGCACGTGCACTTCGTCCCGGCCGCTCTCGTGCTGATGGCCGGCTGTCAGTTCGCCGCCGGTGCCCGGAGACCTGTGCCGATCGCCGTGACGTGCGTGCTCGCCACCGCGGCCGCGTGGGTGCTGTTCTTCGTCGTCCTCGGCGTCTCGACCCCGCTGTGAGGACCACCCGAGTCCCGTCATGAACATCAAGAATTCGAGGTCACACTGATGGAAGAGTTCCTGCTGGGGCTGTCGACGGCCTTCACGTTCCAGAACCTGCTGATCGTCTTCGTAGGGGTGCTGGTCGGGAATCTGATCGGCGTGCTGCCCGGGCTCGGGTCGGCCGGGACGATCGCCCTGCTGCTGCCCATCACCTTCGCGATGCCGCCGGAATCAGCGATCATCATGCTCGCCGGGATCTTCTACGGTTCTGCGTACGGTGGAACGATCACGTCGGTGCTGTTGAAGATCCCCGGCGAGGCGACGACCATCGTCACCACTTTCGACGGCTACCAGATGGCGCGAAAGGGCCAGGGAGGCGTGGCCCTCGGGGTCTCGGCCATCGGGTCCTTCGTCGGCGGGACGGTCGCGATCGCGGGACTGCTCTTCCTCGCCGCACCGATCGCGCGGCTGGCTCTCGGGTTCGGTCCGGCGGAGTACGCGCTCCTCGCCCTGGTCGGGATCGTCCTGGTCGCCTACCTGGCGAACGGCGGGATGCTTCGCGGGGTCGTCGTGGCCTGCGTCGGGCTCCTGCTGGCCACCGTGGGGACCGACCCGATCGACGGGACGAGCCGATTCACGCTGGGGGTTCCCGCGCTCGCGGGCGGGATCGAGTTCACGGCGGTCGCCATGGGCCTGTTCGGGATCGGCGAGCTGCTGCATACGATCGAGGAGTCGAAGCGCCATCCGCCGCAGTCGCTGGGATATGGGCGCGTGCTCCCGAACCGACGGGAGATGAGGACCTCCACGGGCCCGTTCGCGCGGGGCTCGGTCCTCGGGTTCCTCCTCGGCATCCTTCCGGGTGGCGGCGCGACGATCGCGTCGATGGCGTCCTACGGCGTCGAGAAGCGCGTCTCGAAGCACCCGGAGAAGTTCGGGACCGGCGTGATCGAGGGCGTCGCGGGGCCGGAGACCGCGAACAACGCGGCGGCGAACGCGTCCTTCATCCCGCTGCTCAGCCTCGGCATCCCGGCCAACACGACGATGGCGGTCATCTTCGGCGCGCTCATGATCCAGGGGATCACTCCGGGGCCTCAGCTCATCCAGACCCATCCGGAGGTCTTCTGGGGGGTGATCGTCTCGATGTTCATCGGCAACCTCATGCTCCTGGTGCTGAACATTCCTCTGATCCATCTCTTCACCCGGTTGCTGAGCGCGCCGATGCGATTCCTCGGTCCCCTCACTCTGCTCGTGACGGTCGTCGGGGTGTACAGCGTGAACTACTCGGTGTTCGACATCTGGGTCGCTCTCGTCTTCGGCATCCTGGGCTACGTGATGAAGAAGTTCGGCTTCGAGGTCGCACCGCTGGCGCTCGCCTTCGTGCTCGGGCCTCTGCTCGAAGCCAATGTGCGCAGGAGCCTCCTCCAGTCCGACGGCTCGTTCGGGGTCTTCGCCAGCAGTCCGATCTTCGCCGTTCTGGTCGGCGGGGCTTTGCTGTGGGCCGTGTCCGGCTGGGTCGGCCGGCGTCGTGCGGCGGCCTCCGAGCCGGAGAAGGCGACGAGTGCACGGCACTGATCGACCTCTCGAGCCGTGTGCTCGGTCCGCTCCAGCGATCCCGCGCCCGAGGGAACGTGCCGTGGTGAGAGACCTTGTCCGGATGGGTCGTCGCCGAGGGTTCCGTGCCACGAAGGTGCGGCCCCCGTCCTGAGTCCGCTCGACGGCCTCGCCGTCGCCGGATCGTTATGATGCATCGGTCGTCGAGAGGACCGATCTGCATGCCACCTCGTGCCGCCGCCCTGCGCGCCCGCGCCCGCACCGCCGCCCGGGACGCCCTGTACAGCCCGCCTTCCCGCGCGCTCGCCCGGGCCCTCGCCCACGACCGCCGCGCGGACCGGGTGCGCACGGCGCTGGAGGACCGCGGGCACGGGCCGCTGCTGCGCCGCCTGGCCTCCGAGCCCCTGCCTCGAGGCATGTTCTACCTGCGCCTGACCATCACGAACGGGCGAAAGTTCGACGGACAGGTGTTCCGGCTGTTCCAGGGTGACCGCGTCGTCTACGGCGACAAGATCTCGGCGCCGCCGGCAGGACAGCACCTGGAGTACAGCAACATCATCGTCACCTCGGACGACCCGTCGGACTTCACCGTGGACCTACCGGTGAAGCACCGGATCCACGTCGGCCGCGGAGCGTTCACCACCGAGGAGCAGGACAGCTACGACCAGCGGTACCAGGTCGAGCAGCACGGCGACGTGCGGTACTCGCTGCGCGGCAACACCGTCGACCCCTCGCGGATCCTGATCACCTTCCCCGGGTTCCCGCCGGCCACCTCACGGGTCTCCTACGCGGTCAGCTACCTCAAGGCCCTCTCCGCCGCGGACCTCGCCGACACCCTCATGGTCTGCTTCCAGGACCGCTACGGCGTGGACGGGACCTACATGCTCTTCGACAACGCCGGCCGGCCCCTGCACGACCGGGTCACGGCCGCGATCACCGACCTGCTCCGCACGCACGGACTCGACCCGCAGGACGTGCTGCTGTTCGGGGCATCCAAGGGCGCCTCGATCGCGGCGATGATCGCCCGGGACCTGCCCGGCGCACGTCAGGTGCTGGTGGTACCGCAGATGAACCTGCCCTACTACTTCTCCAAGCCCGTGCTGCGCGACGGCCTGTACCGCGACCGCCGGGTGTGGGACATCGAGCAGCCCTCCGCGCTGCTGCGGCGCTACCTCGCCGAGGGCCGACGGATCGACTGGTTCTACTCCGACGCCGACCAGGGCTCGAACTATTCGCTGGTCGAGTACGCCTGCGACGCGCCGGGCCTGACCAAGCACCGCATCGACGCCCCGCACGCGAAGGTCGCCAAGAAGTCCCTGCCCACCGTGCTCACGCTGCTGCGCGCCTTCGCCGCCGGGGCCGACGAGGACGAGGCCCCGCAGCCGCTGACGTGCCGCGCGCTCGAGGCCGCCGTGCACGAGGACGGCGTGGAGTTCACAGCCCACCTCGAGGGCGTCGCGGAGCTCAAGGACGCCGCGAACGTCTACCTCGAGGGCACTCTCGGGGCCACCCGGTTCCGGCAGCTGCTGACCACGAGCGAGGAGGACCCCGCGGTGCGCACGACGACGGTGAAGCAGCGGCTGGACCCCGCGCTGCATCCGGTCGATGCCCTGACCCGCGTGGTGGCCTTCGACGGGACCGCCCGGACCTGGTCCGGCCCGGTGCCCGAGGTGACGACGGGAGTCGGCGCGCCGGCGCCGGCCGCGGCGGAGCCGATCCCGATGCCGCAGGAGCTGACCTGCCATGCCACGGCGCCGCGCGCGTATGCGGTGCTCGGGGCGAGCAATCGTCCCTCCACGCAGGTTCGGTATGTCTCGGCCATGATCGACTCGCAGGCCGCGACGGCCGAGCTCGTCGTCGTCCCGTCGGACCGACTCCCGCAGGAGCCCGCGGTGTCGGGGGAGGGGGTGCGGGCCCGCTTCGTGATGGCCGCCCTGGATGGCTGGCGGGACGTGGATCTGCTCGCCCGCCGCGCCGCGCTGACCGCACGGGTCGACGCGATCCGCGTGGTGATCGAGGACCCTGACGTCGCGGACGCCCAGCTGCGCGCGGTGCGCACGCTCTACGGAATCGACGTGACGGTCACCGACCACCGCGCCGAGGAAACGACCGCCTGACGCGGGTCCGCCCGGATCGGTCGTCCGGGGGCTGTACAGAACGTCACGCGGGGCGATCCTGTTCGGGCCCGGCATCGCTCCCGACACGCCCGCGACGGTATGGGAGGATCCCCGCACGCGATCGGGAGGCAGAGTGACGTGAGCAGCACCGCACCGCGGAACGGGACCGCAGCGACCGTGATCCCCCTGGATCGGATCGACGCGCAGATGCTGGACCTCGTCGGCGGGAAGGCCCTCGGGCTCGCACGCATGATGGCCGCGGGGGAGCGGGTCCCGCCCGGCTTCTGCGTGACCACGCGTGCCCATCGCTCCGGGCGCGTGCCGCGCGAGGAGGTGCTGGCGGCCTACCGGGAGCTCGGCGAGGGACCGGTCGCGGTGCGCTCCAGCGCCACGGCGGAGGACCGTCCCGAGGCGAGCTTCGCCGGCCTGCAGGACACCTTCCTCGACGTCGAGGGAGAGGAAGCCCTTCTCGAGGCGATCGAACGGTGCTGGACCTCCCTGCACAGCGACCGGGCCACCGCCTATCGCGCCGACCTGGATTGGGAGGGCGAGACGCAGATGGCGGTGGTGGTCCAGCGGGTGATCGCGCCGCGCGCCGCCGGGGTGATGTTCACCGCGAACCCGGTCACAGGCACCCGCGGCGAGATCGTCATCGACGCCACCGCGGGACTGGGGGACGGCATCGTCGACGGCTCCGTCGAGGGCGACCACTACGTGCTGACCGACGCGGCGCCACCGAGCGCTTGCGCACCAGGCAGATCGTCACGATCGACGGTTCCACCGGGACGGTCGAGCTCGACCAGGAGTGACCTCCCACCGTCCCGGCGGTCGTGCGTCGCTCCGGCGCGTCCGCGGAGAGGTCAGGTCCGTGACGCCGAACGGTGCTCCGCGATGTACCGCTGGAAGTCCCATCCCGGGCGATCCCCGTCGCCGTCGAGGAACTCGGTCGCGGCCTCGCGGCCCTTGCGGTAGAGCATCTCCTGGTCCGCGTCGGAGAGGTCGAACTCCGTCGGGCGGACCGCCTCCGTGTCGACGAAGATCGTCCGCGCCCGGGCATGCGAGGACTCGATGTGCATCCGGTCGTAGAACCCGGTGACAGTGTCCACCACCGCCTTGGCGAAGGACAGCGGGCCGGTGATCGTGTTGACCACGCCGAGGTTCTTCTCCGGGCGCGAGGAGAGCTTGATGCCGACGGTGGGCCAGCGCGGCACCTGCCCCTCGGGGCGGTCGAACACCGAGACGGGGAAGTTCGACAGCAGCCCGCCGTCGACCAGCCACGCCGGCCTTCCCTTCTCCGTCCTCCACCTCACGGGACGGAAGAAGACCGGGATCGAGACCGAGGCCCGCACCGCGTCGAGCACCCGCAGCTGCGCCGGGGCGGTGCCGTATTCAGAGGCGTCCTCCGGCAGGAACCGCAACCGCCCGGCAGAGAGGTCGGAAGCGGTCAGCACGAGCCGGTACTGCGTGCCGTCCTGCAGGTCCAGCTCCGGATCCGGGTCGCGGTACAGCAGGTCGGCGAAGGTACCGGTGCCGCCGGGATGGCCGTAGGTGGTCAGCTGCTCCTGCAACCACTGCGTGAGGTAGTCCCCGCGGTAGATGCCGTTGTGCAGCAGGATGCTCAGCGCCTTGCCGAGCAGGAACCGGGTGTAGAAGGGCCCGTCCTGGAAGCGCTCGTAGTCGGTGGCCCGCAGGATCTCCACCATCGTCTTCCCGGAGATCCCGGCGGTGCTCAGCGCTCCCGCGATCGCCCCGGCGGACGAGCCGGCGATCCGATTGATCCGGTATCCGCGCTCCTCGAGCACCTCGATGGCCCCGGCCAGGGCGATGCCCTTGACCCCACCGCCCTCGAGCACCAGATCGATGCGCTGGGTGCCGGGGGTCTCGGAGGCGGGGGAATCGGCCGCGGGGGAGGAGTCGGCGGGAAGCATGTGATCAGCCTAGATCGCGGGGGGCGACAGGACGTTGAGGGTGGTCGTCGCCGACAGCGTCTCCGGCGGCGCCATCCCGGCGCTGGCCGCGGCGCTGTTCGCCGACGCCGCGCGGGCCGTCGCCGACGTGTGGGACCGGGCCGGGACGCGCTGCTCGGCACGCCCTTCCGCGGAGAATTCAAGGCAGGCTGCCGGGGGCGTCCCCGTTCCCGTGCTCAGATCTCCGAAAGCGGATTAAAGCACATAGAACGGACATATCGGAAGTGCTAGCTGTTGGAGAATGCGGACAGCGTTGGGCATTGCGAGGAGCTCCCTCTGCGGTGTTTCGGCCCCTGCCGAGTGTGCAGGCGCCGAGGGTGCTCGGGTGGCGGATGGGCTACGTGCCCTGGGATCGTGGTGATGCGCGGGTGGCCTGCGGTGATGTCGAGCGGAGTCGCACCCTCGCCTGCCTCCGAACCCTGGGGTGCTGCATGTTCGGAGGGTCGCGGCGGGGCGGGGGTCGAGCGCCCAGAATGCCGCGAGAATGTTACCAATCGGTCATAAAAACAACGCGGCCCATCGTGTGTCACGAGCTGTCCGATACGTAACGGTTCGACAACGAAAGGCCCTTTTGGAGGGGAAGTCCAACTTTCCTTCGTGCTGCCTGAAAGAGTTGGGCAGTCACTTCTATGACACCCGTCCGCCGCGTTGGCCCTTCCCCCCGTGCGCCCCGCGACGATCCTCCCCACCCCTACAGATGGAGCGAACGTGGAACGTTTGAACGCACCACCGCCCACGGCCAGGCGGCGATCACCCTTGCTCAAGGGTGTCGTCGCGTCGGTTGCCACGGCGAGTTTGGCCCTGCTGTCCGCGCCGCCGGCTCTGGCGGCCGAGTCCGACCAGTCCGAGGCGCTCGGGCGCGTCATCAACGCCGATGTGCTCAGCCTCGATCTCGCCAACGCCGGGACCAGCCAGTCCGGGTTCCCCAGTGATCCGGGCGAGAACACCAACCCGCTCGATGTGGGCGTCATCGACGACTCGGTGGCCCTGGATCTCGGCACCACCACCCTTCCGCTCATCGGCGACGAGAACAACGTCGGTCTGCTCCACCTCGGTGAGGTCGGGGCGGTCTCGAGCTTCGCGTCCTCACCCGATGGCACGAACTCCACGGCCAGCGCAGGCGCGGTCGGCGAGGGCGGCGCCCTCGACATCGACGGCATCAACAGCGGCATGTACGGCTCCGCCAGCGTCGATCTCACGAACCTTCTCGACCAGGCCGGGGTGGACGGGCTGACCGACCAGGTCATCGACGAGCTGCGGCTCGAGCTCGGCGCGCTCGGCTCGACCGCGAGCGAATCGGCCGGGGACGTCAGCTCGGAGTACGTGGTCGCGGACGGTCAGCTGGTCATCAGCTCCCCGCTGGTCTCGGACCTGTCGACCGACCTCCAGACGGCGCTGACCGACGTCGGCACCACGGTGAATGGCGCCCTGGCCACCGACGGCGCGCTCGGCGAAGTCGCCGACGCCGTGGACATCGACGCCAACATCCTGGGCCTCGTGCAGCTTCAGGCCGGCGGCGGCACCATCGGTGTCGACGGTCTGGACGCGGCGCTCCAGGACGCGAGCGCCACGCTGCTCGAGGAGCCGCTGCAGGATGCCAACGGGCTCGTCTCCATCGATCTGAACAACGGCACCATCGCCGTGGATCTCCAGCAGCTGGGCGGGGCCGACGGCCTCAACGGGCTGCCCGCCAATACCGAGCTGCTGGACGCCGAGACCATCGGCCTCATCACCGGCGCGATCAACGAGGCGCTCGGCACGGTGACCACCAAGGCCGGCGAGGCCGTGACCGACGTCCTGAACAACACGGGCGTCACCGTCGAGATCCCCGCCGAGATCACCGCGCTGCTGGGGGCTCCGCTCGCCAGCGTGAACATCGTCGTGGATACCACGCTCGGTGAGCTCGCGGGCACCGTCGAGGGCGAACCGACGATCACGATCGAGGGCGAGCTGGCCGGCATCTCGCTCGACCAGCTGCTGGGCGCGCTCACGCCGTTGCTGCAGGACGCGCTGCTCACGCCGCTCGAGGGCGCCGTCGGAGGCGTGTTCGACACCGCCACGACCGGGCTGACCGACACGCTCAACGGTGTCATCGACCCGACGCTGGCGACTCTGGACCCGGTGCTGGACGGCGTGCTCTCCGAGGTCGTCTCCGTGACGATCAACGAGCAGCCCGCTCCGGGCTACCTCGGCGAGGAGTCCTTCACGGTCAACGCGCTCAGCCTCGAGCTGCTGCCCAATCTCGCAGCGGTGAACGTCGATCTCGCGTCCTCCACGGTGCGTGCGGCCGACGTCATCTACGAGCCCACGCTCGCAGCCGATCCGGGATCGGTCGAGGACGGTGGCACCACCACCGTCACCGGCGCGGACTACCCGCCGAACACCGACGTCGAGGTGCAGCTGACCGACACCGAGGGCAACCCCGTCGGTGACCCGGTCACGGTCACCACCGACGAGAACGGCGCATTCGCGACGGATCTCGTGGTCCCCGAGGGCACCACCGCAGGTGACTTCGAGGTCGTCGGCACGGCGACCACCGGAGAGGTCGCCACGGCGCCCCTGGCCGTCACCAACGCCGCACCGACCCTCGTGGCCGATCCCGGTACCGTCCCCGCCGGTGGCACCACCACCGTCACGGGCAGCGACTACCCGGCGGACACCGACGTCGAGGTTCAGCTGACCGATTCCGAGGGCGCTCCCGTGGGTGACCCGGTCACGGTGACCACCGATGAGAACGGTGCGTTCACGACCGATCTCACCGTCCCCGAGGGCGCGACTCCCGGTGACCACGTCGTCACCGGCACCGCCACCAGCGGTGAGACGGCCGACGCGCCGCTCGCCGTCACAGAAGCCCCGACGGCGGACAACACCGCGGACAACACCGACGTGAACACGGAGGTGAACACCACCGACAACACCGGTGACAACACTGAGGTGAACACGGCTGACAACACCGAGGTCAACACGACCGACAATGTTGCCGACAACACGGAGGTGAACACCACCGACAACACCGGTGACAACACGGACGTGAACACCGAGGTGAACACGGCTGACAACACTGAGGTGAACGAGGCTGACAACACCGAGGTCAACACGACCGACAATGTTGCCGACAACACGGAGGTGAACACCACCGACAACACCGGTGACAACACGGACGTGAACACCGAGGTGAACACGGCTGACAATACTGAGGTGAACGAGGCTGACAACACCGAAGTCAACACGACCGACAATGTTGCCGACAACACGGAGGTGAACACCACCGACAACACCGGTGACAACACGGACGTGAACACCGAGGTGAACACGGCTGACAATACTGAGGTGAACGAGGCTGACAACACCGAGGTCAACACGACCGACAATGTTGCCGACAACACGGAGGTGAACACCACCGACAACACCGGTGACAACACGGACGTGAACACCGAGGTGAACACGGCTGACAATACTGAGGTGAACGAGGCTGACAACACCGAGGTCAACACGACCGACAATGTTGCCGACAACACGGAGGCGAACACCACCGACAACACCTCGGACAACACAGCCGATAACACAGCCGATAACACCGCTCGTGCGGAGATCGACCTGACGCCGGACCGTGCTGTCCAAGGAGTCGACGACGTTCTGGTCAGCGGCACCGGCTACACGCCCAGCGGGTCCGCGGAGGCTTACCTGAAGGCGGTCGACGGTGACGTGCTCGGTTCCGGCGAGGCCACGGAGCAGCTCGCTTCGGCCGTGAATACTCTCGCTGCGATCGTCGACCCCGGTGAGCGCATCGGGACGGTCGCGGTGGACGAGAACGGTGAAGTCACCTTCCGGGTGAACTCCTCGGAACTCGATCTGGGCGACTACACCGTGACCGTGATCGACAACGAGGACCCGTCCCTCGGGGACTCCGAGTTGTTCACAGTCGTCCCGCAGGACGACAGCTCGGCTGACAACACTGCCGACAACACGGCGGACAACACGGACGCGAACACCGAGGTGAACACGGCCGATAACGCTGACGTGAACACCGAGGTGAACACGGCCGAGAACACCGAGGTGAACACGGCGGACAACACCTCGGACAACACCGGCGATGCCACCGAGGACCCGGCTGTCACGGTCGATCCGGACAGCGTCGAGGACGGCGACACCACCACGGTGACCGGCGAGGACTTCCCGCCGAACACCGACGTGGAGGTGCAGCTGACCGATCCCGAGGGCAACCCCGTCGGCGATCCGGTGACCGTCACCACCGATGACGAGGGCAACTTCGTCACCGACATCACCGTTCCCGAGGGCACCGATGCCGGTGACTACACGGTCGATGCGACCGCCGAGACCGGGGAGAGCGCTTCTGCGGACCTCACCGTGACCGACGGCTCCGGTGGCGACACCGGCGACGACGCGACCGAGGCCCCGACCGTCACGGTCGATCCGGACAGCGTCGACGATGGGGACACCACCACGGTGACCGGCGAGGACTTCCCGCCGAACACCGAGGTGGAGGTGCAGCTGACCGATCCCGAGGGCAACGCCGTCGGCGATCCGGTGACCGTCACGACCGATGACGACGGGGCATTCACCGCCGACATCACGGTCCCCGAGGGCTCGACCCCCGGTGACTACACGGTCGATGCGACCGCCGAGACCGGGGAGACCGCTTCTGCGGACCTCGCCGTGACCGACGGATCCGGTGCCGGTGACGGCTCCGGCACCGGCGACGACACGGACGCCGCCGACAACGGTGCGGACAACACGTCCGACAACACCGGTGCGGGCGACTCCGATGACGCCACCGGCGGCAATGGCTGGACCGACAGCAGCGATGGCAACGGTTCGGGCTTCCTCGCCCAGACCGGTGCTGCGGGTACCGCTGCGATCATCGGCCTGGCCGCACTGCTGCTCCTCGCGGGAGGCGCCGGCGTGGTCGTCGCACGCCGCTCCGTTCGCTGAGCGATCGCGAACCATCTCTGATGGCCGCCGGGCCGACACCTCGATGTCGGCCCGGCGGCCATCAGGCCGTCCGACATCGGCTCCTCTCCACCCTCGTCACCTGCACATAGTTCTTCCCAGAACGGACTCCCCCGCATGGCCAAGCACCGCATCCGCCGATTCCCCGCGGTGGTCCTCGCGACCGTCGGCCTCCTCGCCGCCGGCCATATCGGCGCGACCCTCGCCTATACCGGCCCCGACACCGCCGTGAAGGCTTCCCTCCAGCCCGCGCTGGACCGCTACTTCCTCGGACCCCTCGACCAGGGCTGGAACCTCTTCGCCCCCGGCCCCTACTCGCAGGACGAGTACATGCTGGTGCGTGCCTGCGTCAGCGAGTTCGACGTCTGCGCCGGCGGCAGCGACGCCGGTGCCGAGTTCACCGAGTGGCGCAACATCACCGCCGAGGAACAGGAAGCGGTCGCCTACAACGTCTTCGCCGACCGCGAGACCCGCCAGTCGAAGGTGGTCCACGGCCGGTTCTGGTCGGTCGCCTCCGATCTCAGCGACGACCAGCGCGCGATGGCCGAGGCCAACCACATCGACGGCGACCCCGTCTTCGGCGTCGACCTCTACTCCGCCGAGGCCTCCCAGGTGTATCCCGCGGGCCAGCTGAACACCCTGCGCACCTATCAGCGTCTCGAGGACGCGGCCGTCGGGCTCGCCACCCTGGTCATGCAGCAGGAGTATGGGGATTCCGTGACCCTGGTCGAGGTGCGCATGCTCCGTGAGCCCGTGCCCGACTTCGACCAGCGCCATGACCCGCCCGAGGAGCAGACCCAGTACTGGCGGACCATCGGCTGGCGCCCCGCCATGGAGTTCGACGACGAGGTGACGGCGGCATGGACATGAGCACCCCGAGAACTCGCGTGGGCACCTCAGGCTCTTCGGCGAGCACATCGACCACCCCGATCAGGACCTGGCTGCGCGGCCGGCGCGACCTCCCGGCCCGGCTCCTCGACCGCGTGGTCACCTGGTTCATCGCGGACCGTCACGCCGACTACGGCTTCGCCGTCATGCGCATCGCCTCCGGTCTCTTCCTGCTGGGCTGGCTGTTGATCAACCTGCCCATCGCCTCCCGCATCTGGGGGCCTGGCTCCGGGTACTGGCAGCCCTATCGCGAGATCCTCGGTTACGACGCCCCGTTCAACCTGCTCCAGCACGCCGGTCCGGGCGTGTTCTGGCTCTGGTACCTCGTCACGATCGCGCTGGTCGTCGCCTTCACCCTCGGCTGGCGCACCCGGATCATCACCCCGTTGCTGTTCCTCGCCTACACGACGCTGAACGGCCAGAACACACCGATCTCCGACGGTGGCAACTACTTCATCCGGATCATGCTCATCTACCTGATCCTCGTGGATGTCTCGCGCCGCTGGTCCCTCGACGCCCGACGTCGGGCGACAGCGGCGAGCCCCGAGACGCAGACCGGCTCTGTGCTGCACAACATCGGGCTGTGCCTGGTGGTGGCGCAGGTGTGCACCGTCTACCTCGAGGCCGGGCTCTACAAGGTCCAGGGCACCCTCTGGCAGAACGGCACCGCCGTCTACTACCCGCTGCAGTCCGTGGCCTACGGGGTGTTCCCGCCGCTGGCCGACCTGCTGACCTACTTCGCCCTGCCGGTGTTCATCGCGACCTACGTGACCGTGCTCGCGCAGATCGCCTTCCCGTTCCTGCTGTTCAACACCATCACCCGGCGCCTCGTGCTGCTCGCCCTGCTGGGCATGCACCTCAGCATCGCGGTGCTGATGGGGCTGCCGTTCTTCTCCGGCATCATGGCCTCCGCTGACGCGGTGCTCGTCTCCGGCACCACCTGGGTCGCCATCGTGACCTGGCTGCGCACCACCCTGACCGGCAATCGAGTCTCGCGGGCGGTCCTCAGCCGGGTCCGCGGAGCGCGCGGCGCGCACCGGTCGGCCACCACGGAGGCGGCGGCGGAGCAGGCGGCATCCGGACGGGTGGAGACCGAGGGTTCGCAGCGCGAGGGGGCCCAGGGCGAGGTCTCGCAGAGCGAGGGCGCACAGAGCGAGCAGGTGGAGCCCGAGCGGGCGGAGGTCGATCCCCCGCGGCGTCGTGCCGGGCGAGCACGATCGACGCGGTGACGCCCTGCGGTCACGACGCCGCCGTCCTCGATGTTCCGAGAGCACTTGCGCCCGCAGCGCTCGCGTCCCGACCATGGATGGTGCCCTGGATCACTTCGAAGGGAATCATCGTGACCATCGCACGCACCGCCGCAGCACGGCGGATCCTGACCACGTCCCTCGCCGCAGCGGGCATCGCCGCTCTGGCGCTCGCCCCGACGGCTGCCGAGGGCCTCACCGCCGTCGACGGGGGCTCCTCCGCCTCCGCGGCGGAGAGCACACTGGGACCGGACGGCTACTCATCGCTCGAGCTCGGCATGTCGGAGGAGGAGGCCGTGGACACCGGCCTGCTCACCGACCGCCAGGAGATCGGCGCATGCACCTGGTTCTACCTCGACCCCGCCGAGGGCGAGCAGAACCCGGGAGCGGGCGTCGTCGTCTCTCCCACGCACGGCGTCGTGTCCATCCCGGGGACCCAGAGCACTCGGACCCCGGAGGGCATCACGATGGGGTCCGTCGCAGAGGCGACGGGCTCCACGACCGAGCAGATCGAGAACGGCTACGACCGGTACACGGTCGACAAGACGGGACTGCTGCCGCTCTACACCGCACCGGCGCCCGGGAACTCCCAGGCGCACTACATCTTCGCCATCGGCGACGACGACCGCGTCAAGGACATGGCCCTGACGGCCGACGACGACGGCGGGTGCGGCCTGAACGACTGATCGTCGCGGGTGCGCCCGGAACGGGTGACCCGCGGCGGGCGGGGCCGCGCCGCTCTCACTCCAGCCCGATCAGCTTTCCGCTCTTGGCCAGCTCCGGGTCGGTGCAGGAGGCCAGGTCGAAGCAGCACGGCCGGCGACTGCCCTTGCGGAGCTTGTCGATCGAGACGTCCACGCGCTTGGCGCGGGTGCTCGCGTTCTTCGTGGCGCCGACCCAGCGCACCCATTCCCAGCGGGCCATCGGGGTGATGGAGTCCCACTGGTGCTCGACGTCGCCCGCCTCGCCGAGCGCGGATCCCAGGTCATCGGGGACCTCGGGCTCGGGCCACGTGGCCGCGGTGGTCAGGGTGAAGGAGACGCTCGCCCCCTCGGTCGCCCCGAGGGCCCCGACGCGCTGAGCGTCCAGGGAGATCCAATGGCCCTTGCGGCCGTCGGGCTCCAGCACCGTCTCGATCTCGTGATCCTCCAGCGACCCGACCACGGCCACCTGACCCCGGGAGGGCAGCTGCGCGCTGGCCTCGTCGGGCAGCGGCAGGATCAGGCGATCGCCGACCGCGCGAGCCGTCGCCCTGCCCGTGATCGTCGTCGGGGTCTTCGTCGTCGCCATGATGTCTGCTCCTCCAGGTCGTGCCGGATGGGATGAGGGGACCAGTTTACGAGGGGCGCCCGGGGGAGGCTTCTCGATTCCTGATCGACCGACCACCACGGCGGACGGCCCGTCCGCGGCCCGCATGCTTGCGCCCGCGTGCGCTTCGTGGTGATCTTGGGTGGACCCGTACCGCGGCCACCAGGGAGGCTCGATCGGCAGATGACCGACACCTCTGCTCGGCCGCGATCCCGAGGGCGCTCCTGGTGGATCCGCCTCCGAGTGGCCCTCGCCGCCGCACTGGTGCTGGGAGCCGGCGCCACCACGAGCCTCGCCGCCTGGACCGACCAGGACGAGACCACGGCGAGCTTCGCAGCCGGGGCCATCCCGGCACCGACGCTGACCCAGCAGTGCACCTTCAATCCGGGCGTGCTCGGAATCGGTGCCGAGGTGCAGATCTTCTGGGCGCTGCCCGCCGGGTACACGCTCGATGACGTCACCGTCGAGGCCTCGACCAGCGGGCTCGGCTCGGCGCTGGCGCCCCTGACAGGGTTCACCGTGGAGGGGAACACCGAGCAGCGCGGCGATGGCACCTACCGCACCGACGTGCCGACCAACCTGCTGGGCGGGCTGCTCGGCCTCGGCACCGAGCTCGAGCTCGCGATCGTCCTCGCCCCCGACGGCGCCGGCGGCTGGGAATCAGAACCCGCCTCGGTGGCGAGCAATGCCGGCCTGATCGGTGGGCTCGGGGGAAATTGCCGCAACCTGACGTGATCCCGGGCGAAGGCAAAGTTCTCCAGGCCCGATCGGCCGCACACCAGAACGGCAAATAGCGGACAATTCGCGCGGTTTTCGGCGGGACGGTGCTTCCTGATACCCGGGCCGATAGCCTGCAAGGACCACAGCAGCAATCGGTTCGACAGGGGAGCGACAATGACTGCAGATACGAGAACCAGCAATCGCGGGCGCAAGATCAAAGCCGTGCTCGCCGGCGGGGTCGTCCTCGGCGTCGGTGCGGCCGTCACCCTCGCCGCGTGGACGGACCAGGAATGGGCCGAAGGAATCTTCGGAGCCGGTGACTTCAATATCGAGGGCAGCACGGACGGCGCGACCTGGACCGACCACGCCTCCGAGGGCGGCGCCGCAGAGCTCGGCTTCGACCTGGACGCCGCCTCGAACCTCTCCCCGGGGGACACGGTCGCCGCCCCGTTCATCCTCCGCACGGACGCGGCCACCACCTACGCCGCCACCGTGTCCCTGGACAGCGTCACCGCAGAAGGGCCCAACGCCGCGAACCTGACCTACGGCATCGTCCAGGTGGACTCGGCCGCGTCCTGCACCGAGGACGCCACCGGCACGGAGATCGTCCCTTCCGGCACCGCCCTGAGCGCCGCCCCGACAGCGGCCACCTTCGACCTGGCCGAGGCCCCGTCGGGCACGGCCGGCGCCCCCACCACGCTGTGCTTCGTCGTCAGCGCGGGGAACGATCTCGTCGAGGGCGGTGCTGCCACCGCCCACTGGGGCTTCGTCGCAGAATCGGTCGAGGCCGCGTAAGCAGGATCCTCGAGCGTGAGCCCGCAGGAACAGGTGCCGATCGCGCACGGGTCGACGGGGCGCCGACGCTCCCGACGACTCAGGGCGCTGCTGGCCGGCGGCCTGGTCCTCGGGGTCGGAGCCTCGGCGACCATCGCCGCATGGACCGACACCGAGCAGACCAGCGGCGTGTTCGAAGCCGGCGAGTTCGCGATCGAGGTGAGCGTGGACGGCGCATGGAACGACACCCGGCAGATGACCTTCGACGCCTCCGGGATGCTTCCCGGCACCGTCGTCCACGCCCCGGTGCAGATCCGCACCACGGCGAACACCTCGGTCGGCGGAGTCCTGACGCTGACCGGGGAGGGCGCGACCGGTGACGCGGACCTGGTGGGCGCGCTGGAGCATCGCGTCGTGACGGTGGATCCCGTCGCCGGAGGGCGACCCGGCTGCGAGGCGGCGGACTTCGTGGACCCGTCGGCCTTCGTCGTCGGCTCCCCGGAGACCTGGGAGCCGCTGGCCGGCGCCACGGAGCCGATCGCCACCCAGCCGATCGGCGCCGCGGGAGGCATGGTCGCGTACTGCTTCGAGGTCCGACTGGCCGATGACGCCCCGAACTCCGCGCAGGGCTCCTCCGCCGAACAGACCTGGACGTGGGACGCCGCGTCCGTCACGCCCGGGTGATGCCGATGGGCAAGAGCACGCGTCGCAGCGACTCCGGCGGTCGGCGCCTCGTCAGCCGATCGGCAGATCTCGCGCTCACCGTCCTCGCGGTCGCCGGGGCGGTGTGCATCGTGCTCGTGATCCTCAGCTGGACGTTCAACGTCTCCCTGATGATGTTCCGCACCGGGTCGATGAGCCCCACCATCCCGGCGGGAGCGGTCGCACTGGTCCGGGAGATCCCCGCGACCGAGATGGAGGTCGGCGACGTGGTCACCGTGGATCGCGGAGCGGACCTGCTCCCGGTGACCCACCGCGTGGTGGAGATCCACGACGTCGACACCTCCTCCGGGACGGTGACGTTCGAGATGCGCGGTGACGCCAACGACGTCGCTGATCCCGAGCCCTACACGACACAGCAGGTGCAGCGGGTGATGTTCTCGGTGCCCCGCGCGGCCCGGGTCATCCAAGGGCTCGGCGACCCCTACGTGCTGGGAGGCCTCACGATCGGCGCGAGCCTGCTGGTCGTCTGGGCCTTCTGGCCCCGCGACGACGAGGAGCCCGAGCCGGACGACACGGACGACGACGGCCCTGCCCCAGGGCACGAGGACCCGGGTCGGACCGTGCTGCGCATCGCCGTCCTCCCGCTCGCGGCTGCCCTGATGCTCGTCGCGCCCGGCCCCGGTCATGCGGAGTCGAGGCTCATCAGCGGCGAGCACCTGCGGATGCAGACCGAGGGCGACACCGAGCAGATGCGGAACCTCGCCCCCGGGCAGAGCGTCGTCTGGACCGTCGGCGTCTGGGCGGAGGCCCCCGATCCCGGGCGGATCCGGCTCGGGATCACCGGCGGCGGCGATCTCGCAGGCGTCGACGATGCCCTGACGGTCTCGGTCACCGCGTGCTCCACGCGGTGGGTCGGTGATCGGTGCCCGTCGCAGGCTCACGAGCTCCTGGCGGCGGAGAGCCTCGACAGTCTCGCCGAGACCGACGGGACCCGGGCGCTCACGACGATGCCGAGCGACGAGGAGCGGTGGCTCAGGGTGCAGGTCACCCTCACCGCGGCGGCGGGCGAGGCGGACCTCTCCGGAGCGGACGGCCGCGTGCTGATCCACGCGGTCGGGGCCGGGGACGAGCTCTCCACCGGGCCCGAGGGCGCCCCGGACCGTCCGGGGCCCGGCCAAGGGGGTCCTGCGGAGAGTGCGGGTCGCGACGGCTCGGGCGAGCATTCCCCGGGCAGCGGGTCCCTCGAGCGTCCCGGGGAGCTCGCTCGCACCGGTGTCACGGCCGTCGCAGCGGTCGCGGTCGCCGCCGCCGGGTTCCTGCTGGCCGGTGCCGTGCTGCGGCGCACACGGCGCGGGGACGGTGCGACGACGCGGCGGCGGTGACCGCAGCCCCGTGTCGTCCGCGGAAGGCTCTCATCCAGGAGTGCGGTGAGGGCGCTGCGCTCTCGCCAGGTGGCCACGACGTGCCGAGGCCCCTCCGGCGGACTACCGTAGGAGGCCGGGACGGCGCTTACCGGCCCACGGGCCCGGAGCGGCTCGCACGAGCCGAGGACGGGGGCGGATGACCACCACGCTGCGCCCCCGCCGCTTCGGCCCCCTGCGCGACAAGCATTCCCGCCCGTACCTGATGACCGCGGGGCTGTCGATGATGGGCGACAACATCGAGCACGTCATCACCTACTGGGTGCTGTGGCAGACGTTCCAGTCCCCCTGGCTGGTCGGCTTCCAGGTGATCAGCCACTGGCTGCCGTTCCTGCTGCTGTCGGTGCTGTTCGGAGGTCTCGCCGAGAAGTACGACTGCCGACGCATCATCCAGATCGCCCAGGGCCTGTTCGCATTCGTGTCCCTGGCCTGGGGCGCCCTGTTCCTGACGGGCACGCTGGAGATGTGGAGCGCGTGCGTGCTGCTGGTGCTGCACGGCTGCGCCGGTGCCCTGTGGGGGCCGGCCGAGCAGCTCATGCTCCACGACTTCGCCGAACCCCGCGAACTGCCCAGCGCCGTCCGGCTGAACGCGACCTTCAAGAGCCTCGGGGTGCTGGCCGGCCCCGTCGTCGGTTCCGCGCTGATGCTGCTGCTGGGGACCACCTGGGGCATCTTCGCCAACGTGCTGTTCTACCTGCCGATGACCCTGCTCATGATCCGCACGCCGTTCACCGGGCACACCCGCAGCGGCTCCACGCTGCGCGAGCGCGTCTCGATCCTGGACACCGGCACGGTGCTGCGCACCGTCGGCGGCGACAAGGTGCTGGTGGGGATGATCGCGCTGGCCGGGCTGATCGCTGTCTGCGTCGGCTCGTCGCTGACGGTGTCGATGCCGAACTTCGCCGACACCCTCGGGGCGGGGGAGGAGGGCGGCCTGGGGTACGGACTGCTGCTGTTCGCCAACGGCATCGGCGGCGTGCTCGGCGGATTCCTGCTCGAGGCCACGGGAGTCATCAAGGCCGACGTGCGCGCCGCCGTGGTCGCCGCCGTGATGTTCGGACTGACCAGCCTGACCGTCGCCACCACCACGCACTACGCGATCGCTGTGGCGGCGCTGGTGATCGGCGGTGTCGCGAACCTCGCGGCCACCTCCGTGGGCCAGGCCATCGTCCAGCTGCGCGCCCCGGAGCACCAGCGCGGACGCGTGGTCGGGGTCTACGGCATGATCGCCAGCGGCATGCGCACCGGCAACGGCATCACCCTGGCCGGGCTCGGCGCCCTGGTCGGGGTCAGCGGTGCCGTGGCGGTGGGCGGCCTCGGCCTGGTCATCGGGGCGCTGGTGATCGCCCTGCTCCTCGCGATGCAGGGAGCACGGATCCGACGGGCCTGAGGGTCGGCCGGGCCGGCGGCCGACGGCCGGGGGGTCCGACGTTCGGCCTGCGGCTCAGCGGCCGAGGCGGCGGCTCAGCCCGATCCCGAGGGCACCCACGCCGAGGGCGAGGACGGTCAGGGCCGCCGGGAGGCTGATCTCACTGCCGGTCTCGGCGAGCCCGTCCTCGCCGTCGTCGGAGGGATGATCGGCGCTGCTGTCCGACGAGCCGCCGGCGCCGGCCGTGCCGGCCCCGCTCAGAGCGTGGCCCATGCGGAGCATCGCGGCGATGGTGCGCTGCTGCTGAGCGGTCAGATCCGTCGGGGAGTCCGCGGGCGCAGGGGGGGAGCTTCCGGGCTGCTCGCCGCCGGCCGTCGGGGCGGGGTCGTCGTGGCCCGGGGCGTCCTGGGTCGGCGTCGGGGAGGAGGAGTCGTCCTGGTTCGTGCTCTCCCCGCCGCTGCCGTCGGTTCCGTCGCCTCCCGAGGCATCGCCGGCATCGTGACCGTCCGACCCGTCGTGACTGGTCGACCCGTCCTGACCGTCCGACCCGTCCGAGCCGTTCGCGTCGGTCGTGCCGGAACCACCGGTGGTGTCGTCGGCACTCTGGCCGTTCGACCCGTCTCCGCCGTTCCCCTCGCCGCCGGTGGTGTCGTCCCCGCCGGACGAGGTGTCGTCGCCGGTCTCGCCGCCAAGAGCGTCATCACCGGTCGGGGGGTCCTCACCGCCGGTCTGATCGCCGGAGGAGTCGTCCCCGCTGCCCGTCGAATCATCCCCGGCGCCCCCCGGGGCGTCGCCGCCCGACCCGTCCTCGGAGCCGTCGCTGGGGTCCGGGTCCTCGGCGGGCGGTTCGCTCTGACCGGGATCCTCCTCGCCGCCCGCAGACGGGTCGGGCTCCTGCGAGTCGTCGCCTCCGGTGTCGTCCCCGGAGCCGCCCTGATCCGGGCTCTCGGGATCCTGGGACGGCTCCTCCGTTGGTTCCTCGGTGGGCGGCTCGGTCGGCTCCTCGGTGGGCGGTTCCGTCGGTTCCTCGGGGGCGGGCTCGCCGTCCTGGCCGTCTCCGGTGTCGGTGGCGGCGAAGTGGGCCGTGGCCTGCGAGGCCCCGCCGCTGACGGCGACGTTGTAGGTGCCCGCCGCGTCCGGGGTGTAGGACTGCGCGGGAATGCTGCCGTCCTTGTTGGTCTGGACGGTCACCCTCTCCGATCCGTCCTGGCCCGACGGCGGGATGATCTGTACGGTGACGTCGGTATGGGGCTCGAAGCAGTCCGCCTCGATCGTCACGGTCTGACCCACGTCCACCTCCGCGGGCGAGGCGCTCGCGCTCGCCGCCTGGCACACCGCCGGCGGTGACGCCGGCCCCATCCCTGAGCCGGGAGGCGCCGCGAGGGCCGAGGACCCTCCGAGCGTGCAGGAGGCGACCAGCACCAGACCAGCACCGATACCGGTGAGGGTCGAAAGGGCACTGCGGGTCACAGGAACTCTCCTCGGAAGACAGGGACAACCCGTCATACTCTAGAGGGAGGCCCCATAACAGTGCGCCCAAATGGATCACATGGCCGGGCAAATTCTTGGTGATTCCTCCTCACCGGCGTCGACGCGAAGGAGCACCCCATGAGCAAGGACGAGGCACCGGTCGCCGCCGACTACGACGAACGGAGGCCTGACCAGGACCTCCGCCCCATCGAGGGTGCCCCGGACGGGACGGCGACGGTGCCGGGTGCCGCCGCGACGAGAGCAGACGGCGCCGAGGACTCCTCGGAGAAGGCGCGGAACTCCTCAGGCAGCGCCCGGAACGCGTCCGGCAGCGCCGCGACGTCGTCGGGCACCGTCGCCCCCGCACCGCCCACGCTCACCGAGGCCGAGGCAAAGGAGATCGCCACCGAGGCGCAGGAGGTCATCGACGAGATCGCCACCGTGGTCGAGGGCAAGAGCGAGGTCGCCCAGATCTCCCTGCTGGTGCTGCTGGCCGGCGGCCACCTGCTCATCGAGGACATCCCCGGCGTCGGCAAGACCATGCTGGCCAAGTCCCTGGCCGCGACCCTCGGGGCCGATCGCCACCGCATCCAGTTCACCCCGGACCTGCTGCCCGGCGACGTCACGGGCGCGAGCGTCTTCAACCAGGCCACCAGCGAGTTCGAGTTCCGGCGCGGAGCGGTGTTCACCCAGATCCTGCTGGCCGACGAGATCAACCGCGCCTCGCCGAAGACCCAGTCCGCCCTGCTCGAGGCCATGGAGGAGCGGCAGGTCAGTGTCGACGGCGCCACCTACGAGCTGGCCGAGCCGTTCATGGTCGTCGCCACCTCCAACCCTGTCGAGATGGAGGGCACCTACCGTCTGCCCGAAGCGCAGCGGGACCGCTTCCTCGCGCAGACCTCCATGGGCTATCCCGTGGCCCCGGCCGAGGCCCGGATGCTCGCCGCCCAGGCCGGCCCCGTCCCCGCCGGCGATCGCGAGATCCTCGACGCCGTCTCCACCCGCACCACGCCCGAACGGATCGCCGCCCACGTGCGCGCCGTCCGCCGGGTGTACGCCTCGCCGCTGATCCTCGACTACGTGGTCCGCCTGGCCGACGCCACCCGCACCCATCCGCAGGTCACCCTCGGCGCCTCGCCCCGCGCCGCGGTGCACCTGGTGCGAGCCGCCAAGGCGCACGCCGCCCTCGTCGGCCGCACCTTCGTCGAACCCGAGGACATCAGCGCCGTGATCATGCCGGTGTGGCGCCACCGCATGCACCTGACGCCTCAAGCCCTCTCGCGGGGGGCCAGCTCGGGGGAACTCGTCGACCAGGTGCTGCGGAGCACCTCGCAGACGTGACGCCGCCCGCCGGGACGGTCCTGCGGCCCACCGCGCGCGGCATCGTCGTGCTCGTCCTGGCCCTGCTGTGCTGGGTCGCCGCGGACCTCACCCGGGTGCTGCCCGCCCGCTACCTCGCCGCCGGACTGCTGCTGGCCCTGCTGGTCGGCGCGCTCGGGATCGGCCTGGCGGGCATCGGGCTGCGCGCCCGCCGCCAGGTGATCGACGACGCCGTGCCCGTCGGCACCGTCGCCCGGATCCAGCTCGAGCTGGTGGGCACCCCGTGGCTGACCATCCTGCCGCTGGCCCGCGGTGCCGTGCGCGAGCACCTGCCCGAGCCCCTCGGCGGCCAGGGCGACCTGCCGCTGTCGCGGCGCATGCCGCACGTGCTGCGGGTCCGCCGCCGCGGAGGGCACCGCCTCGGCTCCTACAGCCTCATCGTGCGGGACGTGTTCGGCCTGTTCCACCTGCGCCGCACGGTCGACGACGGCCTGCGCCTGACCGGACTTCCCGTGATCGCCGAGCTCGCGCCCGCCTCCGAGCGCGCCACCGGCATCACCCGGGACGGCGTGCTCGGTGCCGCGGCCGGCACCGGGGTCGGTGAGATCGGGCCCATCGCCCGCCCCTACGCCGCCGGCGACGACATCCGCCGCATCAACTGGCGCGCCAGCGCCCGCACCGGTCAGCTGATGACCCGCGAGGACGAGCCCAGCGCCGGGCACAGCGCCGTGATCGTCCTGGACACCACCCGCCGCGGCGAGGTCGACGAGGAGCCCGGCGCGGCCGACGGAGAGGTCGAGGACCGTCTGGTCTCCCATGCCGCCACCGTGCTCGAGAGCCTCGGCCTGAACGGCTGGGACGTGCGCATCGTGGACGCCGGCGGCGACGAGATCACCCGCAGCGGCCGTCGCCGCGGCATCCCCGGCCGCTCCCCGCTGGGCAGAGAGGCCGACGCCGTCGAGCAGCGCGCCTCCCTGCTCGCGCTCGCCGACGTGGACTTCGACGACGACGCCGCGACCGGCATCGGCATCGACCACGCCGCCGGGCAGACCGCGCTCGCGATCGCCCTGGGCCCCGACCACGGCGAGCCCTTCGCCGGGCTCGAGCTGGACCGCTTCGCCGGCCGTGCCGCCCACCGCACCGCCATCGCCCTGCGCCCCGTCGGCGCGGACGAGGACACGCGCCGTCCCCGGCGGGCGCGACGCATCGGCCCTGCTGATGGCGACCACGTCGGCCACGCCCACGACGAGCACGCCGGCCACCTCGCCGGGCACGAGGGGTACGCCGCGCGCCGCGCCGCCCAGCCCGCCTCGCAACCCGCCGCCCAGGAGGAGAACTCCGACGACGAGCCCGTCGGCCCGACCCGCTCGCGACGGGGCAGCTGGACCCTCGTGCGCGGCACCACCGCCGACACCCTGGACGAGCTGCTCTCCGCCGCCGACGTGGAGGAGTGGACATGAGCCCCCTGATGGGTCGGCCCGCCCTGGAGGGCACTGCGCTCATCGGACGCTCCCTGGTGCTGCTGCTGGCGATCCTGCTGGCCTCCGCACCGCTGTCGATCCTGCTGGCCGGCTCCTCCTGGTTCGTCCTCACCCTCACCGCCACGACCCCGGTGGTCGTCGGCGGACTGGTGCTGCGCCATCTCGTCGACCGTCAGATGCTGGTGCCGCTGCTGCAGCTGCTGGTGGTGGCGGTCCTGGTGCTCGTGGTCGAGACCGCCCAGGGCCTGCTCAGCGTCGGTGACGGACCGATCGCGATGATCACCCAGCAGTCGGTGATCTTCCCCGGCGCGATCAGCGAGCTGGCCTCCGGGATGGCGCCGCTGACCCTCGGCTCCCGCGGGACCGTGCTCGTCGTCGCGCTGCTCGCGCTCGGCGCCCTGGTGCTCGACCTGGTGTTCGTCGACCTCGGCTGGCACACCCCGACCGGCCTCGCCCTGATGGGGACGATCCTGATCCCCGCCCTGCAACAGCCCTCCGGCGGCCCCTGGTGGACGGTGGCCGGACCGCTGGCGGCGGGGCTGATGATCCTGGCCACCCGCACCGTGCACGCCGATCCCGTCTACATCGCGGGAGACCGTCGACCGCAGGCGGGCCCTCTGCCCCGGCCGCTGCGCACCGCGGGCGGGGCCGTCGCCTCCCTGCTGCTGGTGGCGGTGCTCGCGATGCCGCTGGGGCTGGCGCTGCCGCAGTTCGCCCCCACCCAGGTCGCCCTGGACATGGACGTGGTCAACCGCTGGCAGAACCGTGACATGCCGCAGCTGGGTCCGGTCATGATCGACGACGACGTCTCCGTGCGCCGCTCCCTGCTGCAGCAGGACGACATCGAGGTGCTCCGCTACACGACCACCGCCACGAAGCCTTCCTACCTGCGCCTGCGCACCCTGAACACCTTCGACGGCGAGACCTATCGCAACGACACCGCCGGTGAGGACCTGCCGGTGGGAGAGGCCTCCTTCTCCGACGCCCGCGCCGACGGCCAGGCGGTCGACCCCTCCTCGGGGGGCCTCGTCCGCACCGAGTTCTCCGTCGAGAACCTCGGCGGGGACCGCCTGCCCGCGCCCGACAACATCCGCGCCATCGACACCTCCGAACCGCGCATCAGCCGCGCGCTGACCCTGCAGCCCTCCAACGGCGCGATCGCCGTCGGCCGCACGAACGTGCCGCTGACCGGCCTGGACTACACGATCCTGTCTGAGAGCAACCCCGCCACCGCCGACGAGCTGCGCAGCGTGGACCCCGCCGTGTTCGAGCAGCCGTTCGAGGCCGGCTACACCTCCCGGGAAGAGGTGCCGCAGATCGCCGAGGAGCTCGCCGTCCAGGTCGCCGAGGACGCCGGCGCAGAGAACGCCTTCGACACCGCCGTCGCCTACCAGCAGTACTTCCGCACGACCTTCGCCTACTCGCTGACCGTGAACTCCCCGCCGGGGGAGGACCCGCTGGAATCCTTCCTCTCCGACCGCATCGGCTACTGCGAGCAGTTCGCCTCCACCTTCGCGCTGATGATGACCGCGCAGGGCTACCCCACCCGCGTGGCCATCGGCTTCACCCCCGGCGACCAGCAGGGGGAGGAGTGGTCGGTGAGCTCGAACAACGCCCACGCCTGGCCCGAGGTGTGGTTCGGCCCCGAGCACGGCTGGGTGCGGTTCGAGCCGACGCCCGCGGCCGCCGCCAACGGCGTCAGCGCCCCGGGCATCACCGAGGAGGACGGCGGCGCCGAGGAGGAGCCGAGCACCGCCGCGCCCAGCGAGGAGCCGACCGAGGAGGAAACCTCCCCGGAGTCCACCAGCGAGGACCCCACCACGGGGGAGGACCCCACCGGCGCCGACACCACCGAGGCCGGCACGTCCGACGGCGGGGGACTGGCCCCCGATCCCCGGACGGTCGAGCGCGTCGAGAGCGGGCTGTACAGCGGTCTGGCCGCCGGGGTGCTGATCGCGGCGGCCGGCGCCGCGGCCGTGGTGCTGATCCGTCGGCGCCGCGTGCACCTGCGCGAGCAGCGCTGGAACGCGCTGGTGTACGGCGGGACCGACGGTCGCGAGGACCCGGATGTGACCGAGCGGGACCGTCGACGCGCGGGCGAGCTGGCCTGGTCGGAGCTGACCGGCGAGCTGACCGTGCGCGCCCGGGTGATCCGCCTGCTCGGGTGGACCGGGGCCTGGGGCACCCCGCCGCAGCAGATCGCGCTCGACGAGACCCTGCCCCCGGCCCGTGCGCTGGAGGACCTGCTCGACCAGATCGCCGAGGGCGAGCTCGAGGTCACGCCCGGGCACCGCGAGGCCGCCGCCCGCGTCTCCTCCGCCTACACCGCCGCGCGGTACGCGGCGCCGCTGCCGGGGGTGGGGGAGTTCGGGGCTGGTGCCCCGTCGGCCGCCGGCGGCGCCTCGCGCGCCGGCGGACCGTCGGAGGTCGCTCGACCGTCGCGTCAGGTGCGGGACGAAGGGGCCGGAGCGACCCGAACGTCACGCTCGACGGAGCCGCGAGCAGGTGGGCCGGCGGGACCGGGCGCTCGGAGCAGCGACGACGGGGCGCCGGTCGGGCAGCGTACCTCGACGGGCACGATCGTCATGCCTCCGCTGCGCGCGGACTCCGACCAGCTGATCGCGCTGATCCGCACCTCCCGCTGACGGGGGCCGGTCCCGCTGACGGCAGCCGGTCACGGCATCATGCGGCGGCCCGCCGGAGCGCGCACCTCCCGCCGCTCAGTCCTTGATCGGGTCGGAGACGTCGCGGGCGCCCGGCGCTTCCTGAGCCGCCTCGCGAGTGTGGGGCGTGCTCGCGAGGGCGCCCTTGCCGAAGTAGCGGTGCGGGGCCTGCGCCTCGAAGATCCGGGCCGCGCGCAGGGAGTCCACCTCGCCGACGACGGGGTTGGGCTGGTGGGTGGCGCGGGTGCCGCCGTACAGCGAGATCAGGTTCATCGCGACGGCGCGCTGGTTGCGGTGGCCGATCATCTTGACGATGTGCACGCCCAGCCAGGCCGACCAGCCGAGCGATCCGGTCAGCCCACCGATCACGGGGATCTCCGCGATCGCGGCGTGACGGCCGATCGTGGCCATGGTGCCCAGGTTCGTGTAGGAGAACTTCTTGCGCGACTTGCCGGCGACCTCCGCGGCGATGTTCTTCGCCGCCGCCTGGCCGGTCTGGATCGCGGGCTGAGCGAGCTGGGGGAGGGGGTCGTCCTGGCTGGCGATGTCGCCCGCGGCGTACACGCCCGGGAAGCCCTTGACCTGCAGGTAGTCATCGACGGCGAGGCGGCCCCGCTTGTCCTGCGGCAGCCCCCAGTCCTTGACCGACTCGGGGATGGCCACGCCGGCGGCCCAGATGGTGATGTCGGATTCGAGGACCGTGTCGTCGTCGAGGACCACGTGGTCGTAGCCGACGGACTTCACGCCGTGGCCCAGACGCAGCGTCACGCCGCGATCCTCCAGCTCGTCCGCCGCGTACCGGCGGAACTCCGGCGCGAACTCCTTGATCAGCTCATCACCGCGGTTGAGCACCGTGACCTGCAGGGTCCCCGGGTCCATCTCGGGATAGAGGATGTCGAGCTCCTGCATGCGGAAGTCCGCCAGCGCCCCGGCGATCTCCACGCCCGTCGGCCCGCCGCCGACGATGCAGACGTTGAGCTTGTCGTGGATGGCTGCGTCCTCGCGGGTTGAGCGCTCCAGCTCGGAGAAGACGCGGTCGCGGATGGCCAGGGCCTGCGAGCGCGTGTACATCGGCATCGCGTGCTCCTCGGCGCCGGGGGTGCCGAAGTAGGTGGTCGTCGCGCCGTTGGCGACGACGAGGTAGTCGTAGGCCAGCTCCTGGACGCCCTTCTGGCCCTCGTTGAGACGGACCACCTTGCGCTCGGGGTCGACGCCCTCGATCTCACCCTGTCGGTAGCGCATGTTCGGGACCTTCAACGAGAGCCCGCGCAGGAACATGGTGACGTCGCCCGGATTCAGCCCGGCGGTGGCGACCTGGTACAGCAGCGGCTGGAACGTCTTGTAGACGTTGCGGTCGATCAGGGTGACACGCACCCGGGCGTCGCGCAGGGCTCCCACGGCATGGGCGCCGGCGAAGCCACCCCCCAGGATGATCACGTGCGGCCAGCTCGCGCCGTCCTTCGCGGGGACGGTGGGGCGCGGGGTGAGGAACGGCAGGACCATGGGGACTGACTCCTTGGAGTGACGGTGGTCGGCCTCCCCGCGGGATGCTCGTGGCATCCCTGAGCGGGTGCCGGCGTCGGCGGGAGATGGGTGAGGAGCGGCGGGCTGCGGGCGGTGCCGGGTGCGACCCGGGATGACGAACCCGAGATCGGTCGGGCTCGGAGCCGGAGACGGGCGCAGGGATGGCGGGCCGTCCGAAGTCCTCATCGATGCTACCCACTTCCGACGGGCGGGGGAACCTGGCGGTAGGTGCGCCTGGTGGGGTGTCACACCTGGTAAGCGGTCACCGGTGGTCCGGCTCGCTGCGTGTGCGGCGGTCCGACGTCGACGGCCGAGGCACGGGATGTTCTGTGACGGCGGAGCCGCCGAGGCGATGAGTCAAGCGGCGGTAAAGGCGCTATTGCGGTCTGATCACGGCAGGAGCGCGGATCGTGCCGGAGGGTGAACATTCGATGACAGGTGTCGGCCAGGTCGGGGAAACCTGGGCGTGTCCTGGTCCGCATGGACTGAGATAGCCGGAGCGCACCGCCATCCCCTTTTCTCCCTCCTCAGGAGCCCTCCTCATGTTCGACATCCCTGCCCGCCGCCTCGCGCGGGGCGTCTCCGTGGGCCTCGGCGCCGCCGCCCTGGTGGCCGCGTCGGCCGTCGTGCCGCTCGGCGCCGCCGTCGCCGCCGAAGCGGGCGACGAGGTCAATCTGCTGACGTTCAACGACTTCCACGGTGCGCTCGACGCCGGCGACGCCTTCGCCTGCACCGTCGTGACCGCCCAGGGGCAGCACGACAACTCCGCGCTGCTGTCCGCCGGGGACAACGTCGGCGGCAGCGCCTTCGTCTCCGCCGTCGCGGACGACGAACCGACCCTCGACTTCCTGAACGCCCTGGGTGTGGACGCCAGCGCGATCGGCAACCACGAGTACGACCAGGGTCAGGACGACCTCAACGGCCGCATCTCCGACAGCGCGGACTTCCCCTACCTCGCCGCGAACGTCTTCGACGAGGGCACCGACGCCCACGCCCAGCAGCCGTACGCCATCGTCGACGCGGGGGACGTCAAGGTCGCCGTGGTCGGCGCCGTCACCACCAAGACCCTCAGCAAGGTCAGCCCCGCGGGCATCGAGGGTCTGGACTTCCGCGACCCGGTCGACTCCGTCAATGCCGCCGTCGAGGAGCTCGAGGCCTCCGACGAGGAGTACGACGTCATCGTCGCCTCCTACCACGAAGGCGCCTCCGGCAACGGGGCCCCGGGAGAGGCCCCTGCCAACTCCGACCCGATCTTCGACCGGATCGTCACCGAGACCTCCTCCGAGGTCGATGCGATCTTCAACGGCGACTCCCACCAGACCTACGCCTACGACGCCCCCGTGCCCGGCCAGGACGGCGAGGTCCGCCCGATCGTGCAGACCGGGTCCAGCGGTGCGAACCTCGGCTCGGTCACCCTGCAGCTCGGGGACGACGAGGACTGGGACGTCGTCGAGGGCGGCACGGAGCTGATCCCCACCGAGAACACCGACCCCGCCGACTGCGCGGGCGACGACACCTACGAGGAGGCCGCCACCGTCGTCGCCGACGCCGTGGCGAACGCCGAGGAAGCGGGGTCCGTCGAGGTCGGGACCATCGCCGACGACATCACCACCTCCTGGGGCTCCACCGTCGCCGAATACGACGAGGACGGCATCCGCCGGACCCAGGACCCGGTCACCGACCAGGCCAACACGAAGGGTGATGACCGCTCCCGCCACTCCGCCGCCGGTGACATGCTCGCCGACTCCATGACGTGGTGGCTCGAGAACGAGGGCGCCGCTCAGGACCACGAGGTGATCGGCTGGATGAACCCCGGCGGCATCCGTGCCGAGCTCTGGTACGACGCGGCCGGCGCTGACGGCGACGGCGTGGTCACCTACGCGGAGGCCAACTCGATGGTGCCCTTCGGCAACACCCTGAACACCGGCGAGGTGACCGGCGCCCAGTTCGTCCAGATGCTCGAGGAGCAGTGGCAGCGCGACGAGTCCGGCGCACCCACCAGCGAGTTCCTCGCCTTCAGCGTCTCGGACAACGTCCGGTACACCTTCGACTCCACCGCCGGGATGGACGAGCACATCACCGAGGTGCGCATCGACGGCGAGCCGATCGACCTCGAGGCCACCTACACCATCGTCACCGCGAGCTTCCTCTTCGAAGGCGGCGACAACATGTGGACTCTCTCCGAGGCCAGCGACGTCAGCGACTCCGGCGTGCTGGACCGCGATGCCTTCATCCAGTATCTCCAGGCGCACCCGGGCCTCGAGCCGGACTACTCGCAGCGTCAACTGGACCTGCAGGTCCTCGACGCCGGCGAGTACGACTCCGACGAGGACGTGGACCGCGACCCGGTGCTGCGCATCGGCGGCCTCGAGTCCCTGAGCCTCGGAGCTCCCCGGATCGAGTCGGTCGTGGTCGATGCCGGTGAGTACGGCACCTTCGAAGCGCCCTACGCGATGGTCGAGGAACTGGGTCGCGCCTACGGCGACGTGACGCTCACCGACTGGCTGTGCGTTCCGGAGGGCACCGTGGTGCCGCTGAGCATCACCGCCATCCCGGACACCGGCACCGCGATCAGCGTCGACGCCCCTGCCTTCACCTGGACCTCCGGCGGCGCGCCCGACAGCTGCACCACGGACGACGACGAGGGCGCCACCCCGCCGCCGAGCGACGGTGGCGGCGACGACCAGGGCGGTGACGACCAGGGCGATGACGGTGCCGAGGGTGACGGCGCGCAGAGTGACGACACTGCTCAGGGCGGCGATGACCAGGTCGAGGACACGCAGGGCGAGGACACGCAGGGCGACGCTCAGGGAGGCGACGAGGGCAACGATTCCCAGGACGATGACACCGTCACCCCGGTCGTCGACGACACCACGGGCGGCGCCTCCACGGACGGGACCACGGCGGGCGAGACCCCGTCGGACCTCGCCCGCACCGGCGCCGACGTCGGCCCCCTCGCCGCGGTGATCGGCTTCCTCACCCTCGCCGGGCTGGGAGGGCTCGGACTGCGTCACCGCCTGTCGCGCCGCTGAACCACCCGGACAGCCTTCCCGCTCATCGAGTGCGACGTCCGGAACCCTTCGCCGCAGCTGAGACGTCCCGGAGGTCGCACTCGAGACGCACGACCGACCGACGACCGCGAGATCACCGCAGCGCGATCACCGGACGATCACCTCACGACGGCCGTACGACGGCCCCACGACCGCTGGACCGGGGCGAGATCCGCCCCGTCCGTCGGACCCCCGCAGCAGACTCACCCCATCCCCATCCCAGGAGTCCCCCGCGATGAGCACCCCCACCCACGGCGCCGCGCTGCGCACGCATCTGGCCCGCGTCGGGTCCGCGGCCGCAGCGCTCGCCCTCGGCATCAGCCTCACCCCCGGCCTCGTCCCCTCCGCCCAGGCCGCCGTGGTCACCCCCGGCGACCTGCAGATCAACGAGGTGTACGGCGGGGGCGGCAACTCCGGCGCCACGGTGCAGAACGACTTCGTCGAGCTGCGCAACACCAGCGGTGAGGACCTCTCCCTGGACGGCTGGTCGCTGCAGTACGCCTCGAAGACCGGCAGCTTCCACAACACTCTCCCTCTGGAAGGCGCCGTCCCGGCCGGGGGCACCTTCCTCATCGAGCTCGCCGACGGCAACGGCAACGGTGACCCCCTGCCCGAGGCCGACCTCGTCGGCGGCATCAACGCCTCCGGCTCCGGCGGAGTGTTCGCCCTGTCCGACGCCGAGGGTGAGCTCGCGTGCCACGGCGCCACCTGCGCTGAGGACCCGGCCGTGGTCGACCTCATCGGCTGGGGAGAGGCCGTCACGTTCTCCGGCGGAGCGCCCGCGCCCGCGACCACCAATGCCACCTCCGTCTCCCGCGTCGAGGCCACCGGCGAGAACTCCACCGACTTCGTCGCCGGGGAGCCCACCCCCACGCCCTCCGGCGCCGAGCCGACCGACCCCGGCGACCCCGGTGACCCGGGCGATCCCGAGGACCCGCCGGCCGACCCCACCGCCGCGACGATCGCCGAGATCCAGGGCACCGGCGCCGCGAGCCCCCTGGACGGCACCTCCGTGATCACCGAGGGCATGGTCACCGCGGTCTACGCCGACGGCGGCCTGGACGGCTATGTCATCCAGACCGGCGGCACCGGGGGAGAGGTGGACCTTTCCTCCCATGAGGGATCCACCGCGCTGTTCGTGTACTCCCCGGAGACCTCCGCCGAGGTCAGCATCGGCGACTCCGTGCGCGTGACCGGCGAGGTCTCCGAGTACCACGGCTCCACCCAGGTCTCCGTCGGCGCCGACGGCCTGGAGAAGCTCACCGAGCCGCTCGAGACGGTCCGGCCGGTCACCCTCGAGGGTGACTTCCCCACCGACGAGGCCCGGCGCGAGAGCCTCGAGCACATGCTGTACCTGCCCGGCGAGGGCGACTTCACCGTCACCGACGTGTACGCCACCAACCGGTATGGCGAGGTGGGCCTGGCCATCGGCGACCAGCCTCTGCAGCAGGCCGGGGACATCATGGCCCCCGGCCCGGAGGCCACCGCCTACTACGAGCAGCAGGCGCAGAACCTCGTGCTGCTGGACGACGGCCGCACCACGAACTTCGCCGAGAACCCCGAACAGCCCATGAGCTGGCTCACCACGACGGAGCCGGTGCGCGTCGGCGCGGCCGCCCGCTTCACCGACCCCGTCGTGGTCTCCTGCTCCTTCGACCAGTGGCGGCTGAACACCACCACCCCGTGGAGCGGGGCCGGCACCGACGGCGTGGACTTCGAGGACACTCGCGAGGACGCTCCCGACGAGGTCGGCGGTGACCTGCAGATCTCCACCTTCAACGTGCTGAACTACTTCACCACCCTCGGGGAGGACACCCCCGGCTGTGAGCCCTACACCACCATGGACGGCGAGGGCACCTCCGTGCGCGGCGGCTGCGACCTGCGCGGCGCCTGGGGAGCCGACGACCTCGAGCGTCAGCAGACCAAGATCGTCGAGGCCGTCTCGGGCACCGGCGCCGAGGTGGTGGGACTGACCGAGATCGAGAACTCCGCCCGCCTCGGGGAGACGCCTGACGAGGCGACCGCCACCCTGGTCGCCGCGCTGAACGAGCGCGACGGTAAGGGCACCTGGGACTACGTGCCCACCGGTGACGCCTACGCCGCCCAGGGACTGGACGGCGGCCAGGACGCGATCACCAACGCGATCATCTACCGGCCCGCGGCGGTGAAGCCCTCCGGCGAGGTGCACATCCTGGCCGGTGACGAGGCGTTCGACAACGCCCGCGAGCCGATCGGGCAGGTGTTCGTGCCGGTCGACGGCAGCGGCGACGAGCAGGTCGAGGGCGAGCCGTTCTTCTTCACCATCAACCACTTCAAGTCCAAGGGATCCGAGGACGCGGAGGATGCCGATCTCGAGGACGACCCGGTCCAGGGCAACGCCCGCACGTCGCGTCTGCAGCAGGCCGAGGCGCTGCTGACCTGGAGCGAGGCCACGGCCGACGAGCTCGGGGTCCAGGATGTCTTCCATGGCGGCGACTTCAACGCCTACACCCAGGAGGAGCCGCTGCAGCTGTTCTACGAGCAGGGCTACGCGGACCTCGGGGACACCTACGACCCGGAGGGCTGGTCCTACAGCTATGGCGGCATGGTCGGCTCGCTGGACCACGTGCTCGCCGATGCGGATGGCGCCGAGCGGGTCACCGGCGCGACGGATTGGCAGATCAACGGCCCCGAGTCCGTGATGACCCAGTACTCGCGCTACCACAACAACGCCACCGACCTCTACGAGGACGGGGTGTTCGGCTCCTCCGACCACGATCCGATGATCGTGGGCCTGGACGCCGGCTTCCCCGAGGACGGCTCCGGCGGCGAGGACGACGGGGCTGACGAGGGCGACGGGCATCCCGGCCAGGGCGAAGAGCATCCCGGAAAGGGCCACGGCAACGGCCATGGCCACGGCCCGCGCGAGAACGACAACCGCGGCCCGGGCAACGACAACGGCTCCGGTCCGGGCAGCAACAGCGGCATCGGCCATGGCTCCGGCCGCAACGGCTGAGTCGAGGCCGAGGGACGAGCTCCGTGGCCATCTCCCCGATCCCTGCCTGAGAATGGTTCCATGAGCACCTCCCTCGGCCCCGCCTCCGGGGCCCTCGCCCGTCGCCTGCGCCTCGGGGATGCCGTCGTCATCGGGCTCGCCTCGATGATCGGGGCCGGCGCCTTCGTCTCCCTCGGCGCCGCACAGGACCTGGTGGGCACCCTGGCACCGCTGGCCGTGCTGATCGCCGCCGTCGTCGCCCTGGGCAACGCCACCTCGACCGCGCAGCTGGCCGCCCAGCACCCGTCCTCCGGCGGCACGTATCACTTCGCCAATCAGCAGCTCGGTCCCTGGTGGGGCTTCCTCGCCGGCTGGTGCTTCGTGATCGGCAAGATCGCCTCCTGCGCCGCGATGGCCCTCGTGGTCGCCGCGTACCTGGTGCCCGAACCGGCCCAGCGCCTGGTCGCCGCCGTCGTCGTGATCGCCCTGACGGCGGTGAACCTCGTGGGCATCACGCGCACCGCGGCGCTCGCCCGGATCCTGGTCACCGTGGCGATCGCAGCGCTCGTGCTGACCGCAGGGCGCCTGGTCGTCGGCCTCGCCGCGACCCCGATCGAGCCGACCGAGGGCCTCGACTCCACCGATGGCGACGCCGGACTCACCCATCTCTCGGCCATCCCCGGGCCCCTCGCCGGCCAGCGCACCGGTCTGTGGGACGGCGGCCTCGCCGGGGTGCTCGGCGCCGGGTCCGGCGGCACCGTCGCGATCGCGCTCGCCGTGCTCCAGGCCGCCGCGATCATGTTCTTCGCCTTCGCCGGCTATGCCCGCGTGGCCACCCTCGGTGAGGAGGTCATCGAACCCCGCCGCACCATTCCCCGTGCGATCCTGGTCGCCCTGGCCGCGGTCTGCGCGCTGTACCTGACGCTGTCGATCCTGCTCGTGTTCGTCGGCCCTGCTCCCGGCGGCCAGGGATGGGGACCGGCCCCGTTCCTGACCGCCCTGGAATCGGTCGAGGCCGGAGGGGTCTGGCACGCGATCATCACCATCGGGGCGGTCGCCGCGGCGGCCGGGGCGCTGCTGGCCCTGATCGCCGGCGTCTCCCGCACCGTCCTCGCCATGGCGCGCGGGGGAGACCTGCCCCGATACCTCTCGCGCTCCAGCAACCGCTACGCGGTGCCGCAGCGCGCCGAGATCGTGGCCGCTCTGGCCGTGCTGGCCCTGGTGCTGCTGGCCTCCGACACGCTGGTCGCGATCGCGGCCTCGGCCTTCGGAGTGCTGCTGTACTACGCGGTCGCGAACCTCGCCGCGTTCACCCAGGCGGGGCAGTGGCGTCTGTATCCGCGGTTCCTGCAGGTGGTGGGTCTGGTGGGCTGTCTGGTCCTGGTCGCGGCCCTGCCCGGGCGCTCCATCGTGGCGGGCCTGGGGCTGGTCGCGATCGGTCTCGCCTACCGGGGCATCGTGCTCGCGGTGCGGCGGAGCAGGACCTGACCGCCCCGATCGACGATCGGGCATGGTCGACGATCGGGCACGGTCGACGATGCGGAGCCAGCGCCCCTGCCGCCCTCGCCACCCGGTCGAATCACCCTTGACTTATATAAGCGTGGACGCAAGGATGGTCTCGTGCACGCTCTCGACGTCCTGGGTGACCCGGTGCGGCGCAGGATTCTCGAACTCCTCGCCGACGGGGAGCTCAGTGCGGGCGAGATCGGCGCGGCGGTGCAGGAGGAGTTCGGGATCAGCCAACCGGCGGTCTCCCAGCATCTCCGTGTCCTGCGGGAGCACGGTTTCGCCCTCGTCCGGCCGGAGGGCAGGCGCCGCCTGTACGCGGTCGACCCCCGCGGGCCTCGGGAGGCCCGCGACTGGCTGAGCCCTTTCGAGAGGTTCTGGCTGCCGGCGCTCGATGCCCTGGGCACCGAGCTCGCCCGCGGGAAGCGGCAGCGCCGCCTGTCGGCCCAGCTGGAGTCCGACGCAGCGGGGTCGTCGCCGGCGCCGCACGGTCCACCCACCTCGACGACTTCCACCCACCATCGACGACACCCACCCACCACCAACACCGCGAAGGAGACCTGACATGGTCGACGTCCCCACCCAGCTCGCATCCGTCAGCCGCAGCTACCGCACCGAGGAGGTCGACGGCGAGCCCTCGCACGTCCAGAGCCTCGAACAGACCTACCCCGCCGCGATCGACGACGTCTGGGACGCCGTCACCTCCGCCGAGCGGATCCCGCGCTGGTTCCTGCCGATCAGCGGCGACCTCCGCCTCGGCGGCCGCTACCAGTTCGAGGGCAACGCCGGCGGCGAGATCCTCGTCTGCGAACCGCCCGCCGACGGCGCGGCCGAGTACCGCGTCACCTGGGAGATGATGGGCGCGGTCTCGTGGGTGACCGTGCGCCTGGCCGCGGACGGGGAGCAGACCACCCGCTTCGAGCTCGAGCACGTCAGCCACACCGAGGACATCCCCGCCGAGATGTGGGAGACCTTCGGGCCCGGCGCCACCGGCGTCGGCTGGGACGGCGGACTGTTGGGCCTCGCCCTCCATCTCGGGGCGACCGACGGCTCGCTGGCCCCCTCCGAGGCCGAGGCCTGGGCGGTCACGGAGGAGGGCACGTCCTTCTATCGCGGGGCGGCCGACGGCTGGGCCGTGGCCCACACCGCCTCCGGTGAGGACGCCGACGTCGCCCAGCAGCGGGCCGACGCCACGTACGGGTTCTACACCGGCACCGAGCAGCAGGGCTGACCAGGGGCCTGACCTGGGGGGGGATGCCTGACGTCCGGGGAGGCGGGTCCGGTAGGGAGCGTGCCCGGCCGATCGGCCGTGCGGGCTGTGCAGTCCTCTCGCGGCCCGCGCGCCCCAGGCAGAGTGGGCCCCGCGCGGAGCTCGTCAGATCGCCCGGGCGATCACCACGAACTCGCGGCCCGGGCGGTCCGGGGCCTGCCGGATCTCCACGATGGTGAAGCGCGCTGCCTCCACGGAGGAGCGCAGCTCGTGCTCCTCCCGGAAGCGCAGCGTGGTGGTCGAGGTGCGCGTCGCACCGTCGAGGAAGGTGAACTCATCGGCGAAGGTGACCAGCGGGAGGTCGACCTCGAAGCGAGTAGGGCGGGAGATGACCCGACCCGTGCCCGGCACGTCCCACGCCTGCTGAGCCGTCTCGGCCTGCCACTCCTCCCAGGCGCGACGCTCGGGCCGACGGGACTCGAACACCAGGTGCCCGCCCCGACGCAGCGTGGCACGGATCCGCTGCAGGGTGCGTGACCAGGCCTCGTCGGTCGTGAACACCTGCGCCACGTTCCCGGTCATCACCGCGGCATCGGCCCCGAGCTCGGGGAGGTCCTCGGCGGTGCCGTGGATCCAACGCACGATCTCGGCCGACGGTTTGCTGCGCGCCACCTCGAGGGAGGCCGCGGCGGGGTCGACCCCCGTGACGTCGAGGCCCGAGGCCGCGAGCCGCACGGCCAGCGCTCCCGTTCCGCACCCGACATCGATCACGGAGCCTGCGTCCAGCTCGGCGAGGATCGCCTCGTAGTGGTCGAGGTCGTCACGCTCGCCGTCGAAGGTGTCGTAGCAGGCCGCGAGGCGCGGGTCCGAGTACAGGGCATCGGGGGCGGCACGGGGTGGGGGAGCGGCGGGCTCGGAGGTCACGGGTCGAGAGTAGGAGGCGGCGATCCCGTTCGGCGAGCGAACTCTCGTCGTGCGGGGAGCCGACGGAGGGCGTGTTCCGGTCGACGGGGTGTGACGGGTCGACGGCCGTGCCGGTGGGGGCCTCGAATCCACGGGCGCTCGGTGAGCAGGTCCCCTCCGTCTCGGCTCCGTCTCGGCTGTGGCTGCTGGCATGGCGCCACCGGATGCGGCCCGACGGCAGCGTGCCCCGGAGCCGGTGCCCGAGGAGGTCACGGGGCGCCGTCCGAGCGCGGCTGGGGCGACACCCTCACCCCTCGAAGCATTCGCGCAGGAACACCACCTGGTCACCGACCACGCGCGACCACAGATCCGGGTCGCCGTAGAAGTCCATGTGGGTCGCGGGATACGACCGCAGCCGACCGTGCGGCGCGCGCCCGGCGAGCTGCGCGGCGAGCTCGGGTGGCGTCTCGGTGTCGTAGGCGGCCACGCACACCAGCAGGGGGACCCTGATCCGGTGGGCGAGGTCGCTGGGCCGATAGCGGATCATGTCGAGCACGCCGCCCGGGGCGATGACACTCGGTGCGCCCTCCTCCGCGCCCAGCGATTCCACGTGCTGGGCCGCGTCCGCGGACGTGACCAGGGCGAGCTCGCCGGGTCGGCCGACCATCGGGATGTAGTGCGGACCCTTCCCGCGGCGGCGCCGCAGCCGGTCCCGTGTGATCGCGGCCAGGAGCCGGAGGGTCTGCCGCGGGCCGCGGCCCTCGACCCTGCGCGGGAATCCGTTGAACGGCACCTGCGCGATCACGCCGCAGATCGCAGCGCCCTCGGAGGCGAGGTGCACGACGTGGGCACCGCCGAGGGAGACGCCCCACAGGGCGATCCGGTCGGTGTCGACGCCCTCCAGCCGGCGGGCCGACGTGATCGCGCTGCGCAGGTCCTTGCGCCGGCCTGCCAGATCCAGCACGTGACGCGGTGTGCCGTCGCTGTCACCCCAGCCTCGGTAATCGATGGCCAGCGCTGCGAACCCGGCCTCGGCGAGGGAGCTCGCCTGCCTGCGGAGACGGGCAGCGGTCCCGCCGACGCCATGGCACATCACCACCAGCGGAGGTGCGCCGGCAGGGTTCGGTGGTCGATAGAGCTGACCCGCGCAGCGCACCCCCTCGGAGTCGAACCAGATCGTGGTGGGGGTGATCGTCTCGTGCTGTGCGGACATCGTCTCCTGCTCCTCGGATCAATTGTCGGCGCGGGATGGATGTTGCCATCGCCGCGAGGGGCTTGTTCCGGCGCGAGGACTCGTGCGCTGCGGTGACGCGGTCGCGCGCCTGCTCAGCCGAAGGCCGTCCAGGTGGTGTCGGCGTCGATGAGCCAGTGGTTGCGCAGTGTGAGCGCGCGTTCCGTCGCGGCCAGGATGCCGGCGACGAAGAGGGTCGTGTTCGCCCAGACCGGCAGCGAGATCGGCGAGGTGAAGGTGCCGACGCGCTCGGCGACCACGTCCATCCTGGTCACCAGCTCCGCAGCCTGGGGGATCATCAGTACCAGTCCCACCAGCAGCACCACGATGGCGAGGGCGCCGATCACAGCACTGGCGCGCGGGAACCGTCGGCCGAAGCGGGCCCGCAGACCCTCGAGCGAGCGAGGGTGCGGGCGCAGGGCGCGGGCGGAGCCGTGCTCGGGCACGTGGTGCATGCGGGTCAGGCCGTAGGCGCTGGTGGCCACCTCGATCACTCCACCAGGAACAGCGAAGGCCACCGGCGGATTCGCGATGTGCTGCTGCACTCCGTCGCGATACAGGGACACGGGCGCGTGCCGTGAGCCCTCGGCGAGCTGTCCGCCTTCGAGCTCCGCGGCGAGGTATCGGACGTCGACGGCATAGCGCTCGGGCCGGTCCTGGTCGTCGGACGGCTCGAGGAAGAACTGGGTGCGGGTCAGCAGGTGCCACCAGCGAAGGTCGCGCAACGGGCTGCCGTCACCGGGACGGGCGCGGCGGAGCTGACGCCGGCGTCTGAGCGTGGCGAACATGATCCTCCCAGGGGCGACCGGCCCAGGGCCGACGGGTGCTGTCGGCCCCCATTCCACCGGATCGGCACGGTTCGCCACCAGTGCGATCTGTCATCTCCTCCGAAGGTGCGAGAGACAGCGGCGGGGGTGCCGAGCCGATGCGCCCGGCTCAGCCCGCCCATAGCGCCCGGTTCCGTCGACGCGCGGCACCCGGCTCAGGCCCCCCGCAGTTCCTGCGGCAGCTCCTCCAGCAGCCGCAGCCACAGTTCGGAGACCGTCGGGTAGCTCGGCACCGCGTGCCGCAGCACGTGCACGGGCACCTGGCCGGTGATCGCGATCGTCGCGGAGTGGATCACCTCGGAGGCCTCGGCGCCGACGAATGTCGCCCCCACCAGAGTCTTCGTGTCGGTATCGACCACGATCTGGGCGGTCCCGGTCACGTCGTCGCGCAGCAGCGCGGATCCTGCCGCCCCGCCAAAGGGGACCTGCGCGGTGACCACCGCGTGCCCGGCTTCGCGGGCCGCCGTCTCGGTGAGGCCGACGGAGGTGACCTGCGGATCGGTGAACACCACCTGCGGCACCGGCACCGTCTCGGGCACCGGCTCCAGCGCCTCCCCGGTCGCGCCGGCGCGGATGGCCTGGCCGATCACCCGGGCGCGGTACTTGCCCCAGTGCGTCAGCGGCGCCTCCCCGCCGGCATCGCCCACGGCATGGAGCCAATCGGGAAGCGGGGCACCGGTCGCATCGTCCGAGGTGGGGCGGGGCGCGCCGGTGATGTCCTCGGTCGTCAGCCCGAGGTGCTCGAGCCCGATGTCCTCCAGCGCTGGTCGGCGGCCGGTGGCGGCCAGGATCTCATCGGCGGTGACGTCCCGTCGGCCGCGGGCATCCTCCACCTGGAGCCGGACCGGCCCGCCGTGGATCCTCCCGAGCCCGGTCCCACGGACCGCGGCGCGCTCGCCGGAGACCACCGAGGTGCCCAGCTCGACGGTGACACCGAGCGCCTCGAGGGCGTCGAGCACGTGCTTCCCGGCGAAGGGCTCGAAGCCGGTCAGCAGGCCGGTGCCGCGCACCAGCATCGTCACCTGCGATCCGAGGGCGGCCATCCAGGTCGCGGCCTCCACGGCGACCACGCCGCCGCCGATGATCACCAGCTGCTCGGGGACCTCCTGCACCCCGGTCGCATCGCGCGACGTCCAGGGGGCGAGTGCCTGCAGCGGTTCGGGGATGACGGCCTGCGATCCGGTCGCGAGCACCACCGCACGACGGGCCCGCACGCGGGTCGGCGCCGAGCCGTCGCCGGACTCGACGAGCACGTCGCGCTCGCCGGCGATCCGGCCGCGTCCGCGCACCACCTGCAATCCCGCCCCCTCGGCCCACTCCACCTGGCCGGTGTCGTCGTAGTGGGAGACCCAGGTGTCGCGCCGGGCCAGCAACTCCTCGCGCTGCACCGTCGGGGTGGTGACCCCCGGCAGGTGCGCGGCGGCGTCGGCCACGGACAGCGGGCGCAGCAGCGCCTTCGAGGGCATGCAGGCGTAGTAGGAGCACTCCCCGCCGAGCAGCTCGCCCTCGACGAGCACGGCGGTCATCTCGGTGCCCTCGATCGCGTACTGGGCGACGTTCTCGCCGACGGGGCCGCCGCCGAGGACGACGACGTCGGCGGTGAGGTCGGGGGCGGAGGTCGGGGTGGACTGCGCATCAGGAGCCATGCAGGCACGCTACGCCTGCCGGGGCGCGGCGTCACGGGTGCGGTCGGTGCTGGTGACGGTCCGGTCCGGGTGGGCCGCCCGACGCCGGGAGCTCGAGGACGGCTGCACCGGAGGTGTGCCTCCGCTGCAGCGGCCGAGCATCACCGTCACATGTGATGTGAGGTACATCTGCGCGCTAATTCTGCACCCGCCACCCGGAAGAAATCGCGCCCTCTAGCGTGGGCGCCATGTCCACGACGGGGTCTCATCAGGCTCCCGCCTCTGCACGCGAGAGGGAGGTCATCGAGGCCTTCCGTGCAGGCGGGGTGCTGACCCGCGCCCGGATCGCCGAGACGACGGGACTGGGACGCTCCACCGTCTCCGCCGTCCTGACCCGCCTGACGGACGAGGGCGCGATCGCGGTGGTCGGGCACGACGAGCAGGACGGCCGCGGCCGCCCCACCGAGCGCCTCGCAGTCGATCCCGACGCCGTGCGCGCGATCGGCATCGACCTCGCCCACGGCGCGGTCCGCGTGGTCACCCTGAACATCCTCGGCGAGACGCTCGCGCAGGAGGAGCGCGCACACGAGGACGCCCTCGGCGTCGGCCCCCGGCACCGGATCGTGCACGAGCTGCTCGACGGGCTCGAGCTCCCGGAGCGCACCCCCGCCCTGCGCGGCATCGGCCTGGGCGTCTCCGGCCCGATCTCCCTCACGCGTCCGGAGCGGGCCCCCTGGCGCGCCCTCGTCGCCGACCTCACCGCGCGTCACGGCGTTCCCGTCCAGGTGGACAACACCACCCGCTTCGCCGCGTTCGCGGAGCACCTGGCGAGCGCGGAGGACGGGCGCACTACCCTGCACGTGCGCTGCTATCAGGGCGTCGGAGGGGCCGTCGTCCGGGAGGGCGCTCTCGACCTCGGAGCGGCCGGCATGGCCGGGGAGGTGGGCCACCTCCCGGTCGAGGAGCCCGGCATGACCTGCCGCTGCGGACGATCCGGCTGTCTGGAGACGGTCGCCTCCACCCCTGCCGTGCTCGCCGCCCTGCGGACCCACGGGATCGTGCTGCGCTCCCCGTCAGAACTGCCCGGGGCGCTCGTCGCCCACCCGACGGCGCTGCGGCCCGTCCTCGATCGCGTGGCACGGTCGATCGCGCGCGCCCTCGTCCTCACCACCACGCTGGTGGACCCCGACGAAGTCATCCTCACCGGCGACCTCTTCGACACCGACGACCATCTGCTCGACGCCGTCCGCCCCCTCGTCGCCGAGGGGGTGGGGGAGCGGTTCCCGCTGGTGCCGCTCGCCCGCGGCCGCCTCGACGCCTTCGCCGGCGCCGTCGGCGCCGCCCTCGTCGTGCTCTCCCCGCGAGGTCGCGCCACGCAGGGATGACTCCCCGCGCCCGACCGCCTCCGGCAGCCTCCCCGACGCCCCTGTCGACCAGGAAAGGACCTGTTCGCATGACCCGTCCGACCCCCGCTTCCGCCGCCTCCTCGCCCACCGCGGCGAGCCCCACCGTCCCCCGCGCCGCACGTCGCCGCGCACTGGGCGCCGCACTGGCCGCGTCCATCTCCGGTCTCATGTTCGGCTGGGACGCGATGGCGCTGAACGTCGTCAAGAACGCACTGGCCTTCCACACCGGCGCGAGCACCGGCATGCTCGGCTTCGCCGTGGCCTTCGGCGTCCTCAGCGCCGTGCTCGGGGCGTTCCTCGCCGGGCGCCTCTCCGACAGGATCGGCCGCCGGGCGATCATGGTGATCGCCGCGATCCTGTTCATCGTCTCCTCCGTCGGCACCGCCTTCGTCGGCAGTTCGATGGCGATGTTCCTGTTCTGGCGCCTCTTCTCCGGGATGGCGATGGGTGCGGCGATGACCATCGCCCCCGCCTACATCTCCGAGACCTCGCCCGCCTCGATGCGCGGCATGCTCGTCTCCCTGCGCCAGTTCATGCTGATCATCGGGCTGTTCGTCTGCGGCCTGCTGGGAGACGCGATGCTCGGGGCCGCTCCGTCCCCGACCGGGGACGCGCCGCTGTCGACCTCCCACCTGGGGGTCGCGGGCCTCGACCTCGAGGTGTGGCAGTGGGCCTTCCTCTCGGTCGCCGTCGGCGGCGTGATCTACCTGGTCGCCTCGCTCGTGACACCCGAGTCGCCACGCTTCCTCATCTCCCGCGGCCGTCTCGAGGAGGCCCGCGCGGTGCTCGTGCGCACCGTGGGTGAGCAGGGCGTCGATCAGCGCGTCGAGGAGATCAGGTTCTCGCTGGGCGATCACGGCGGCGGATTCCGCTCCCTGCTCGCCCCGAGCGGATCGAACCTGCAGCGCATCGTGTGGGTCGGCATCGGCCTGGCCGCGCTGCAGCAGCTGGTCGGGATCAACGCGATCTTCTACTACGCGACCACGATCTTCTCCACCATCGGCTTCGACGAGCAGGATGCCCTCCAGCAGACCCTCGTCCTGACGGGCGTGAAGATCGCAGCGATCATCGTCGGCATGCTGCTGGTGGACCGGATCGGGCGGCGACCGCTGCTGCTGTGGGGCTCGGTCGCGATGTTCGCGGCCCTCGTGGTCACGGCGATCGTGATGCTCACCGCCCCGCAGGTCGCCCAGGACGGCGGCGGTCTCGCCCCCGACCTCGCCTCGAATCCGATGCGTGGGGTGCTGGCCCTGGTGGCGCTGTGCCTGTACGTGTTCGCCTATGCGGGCACCTGGGGACCGATCATGTGGGTGCTGATCGGCGAGATGTTCCCCAACCGTCTCCGGGGCGCCGCGACCTCCGTCGCCGGCGGGGTGGAGTGGGCCTCGAACTTCGCCGTCACCCTGACCTTCCCGGTGCTCGCCGCCTGGTCCATCGGGACCACCTACGCCCTCTATGCCGCCGTCGCCCTCGTCTCGATCGTGTTCGTGCTGAAGTTCGTCCCCGAGACCAAGAACCTCGAGCTCGAGCAGATGGACCAGCTCGCCACCTCCCGCTCCTGACCTGCCGCCCCGACCGGAAAGGCCCCCGCATGTCCACCACCCCCTCCGCATCCGTCGCCGCCACCACCGGCTCCGCCGCACCCGAACCGCAGGGTCGCCGCAGCATCCTCATGCTCATGACCGACCAGCATCGGGTCGACACCATGGGCTGCTACGGCAACACGATCTGCCGCACCCCGACGCTCGACGCGCTCGCCGCGAGCGGGACCCGCTTCGACAACTGGTTCACGCCGACGGCGATCTGCACCCCGGCCCGCGCCTCCCTCTTCACCGGCGCTGCGCCCTTCCGTCACAAGCTGCTGGCCAACCACGAGCGCAACGTCGGCTACATCGAGGACCTCCCCGAGGACCAGTGGACGGTGCCCGAGGCGCTGCGCGAGCACGGCTACGAGTGCGGACTCGTGGGCAAGTGGCACGTGGGCGAGGAGCGGACCGCCGCCGACTTCGGCTTCGAGGCGGAGCACTACCCGGGCTGGCACAACACGGTTGACCATCCCGACTACGTCGCCTGGCTCGAGGAGCACGGTCATCCGCCCTACGCGATCAGCGATCGCATCCGCGGCACCTTCCCCAACGGGGAGGTCTCCAACCTGTTGGCCGCGCGACTGCACCAGCCGCTGGAGGCGACCTTCGAGCACTACCTTGCCGACCGCACCATCGAGATGCTCACCCGCTACGCCGAGGGCGCCCGCACCGGCGAGGCCCCCTTCTTCGTGGTCTCGAGCTTCTCCGGCCCGCACCTGCCCTACGTGATCCCCGACGAGTACTTCGACCTGTACGACCCGGCGGACGTGGAGCTGCCGCGCTCGATCGCCGAGGACTTCGCCGACAAGCCCCCGGTGCAGGAGAACTACTCCCGGCATTGGGCCTTCGACACCCTCACCGAGGAGCAGTCGCGCAAGCTCATCGCCGTGTACTGGGGCTATGTGACCATGATCGATCACGAGTTCGGGCGCATCCTGGCGGCCATGGAGGAGCTGGGCCTGGCCGACACCACCGCCGTCGCCTTCAGCTCCGACCACGGGGAGTTCACCGGCTCCCACCGGCTGCACGACAAGGGTCCGGCGATGTACGACGACATCTACCGCACCGGCGGCCTGCTGCGGGTGCCCGGGTGCCCGCCCCAGGAGCGCGAGGAGTTCGTGACGCTGCTGGACCTGCCGGCGACGTTCCTCGATCTCGCGGGGCTCGACACCTCTCCCGCGGTGGACTCACGTTCCCTGCTGCCGATCGTGCGCGGCGAGCAGGTGGAATGGGACGACCACGTGCTGTGCGAGTTCCACGGGCACCACTTCCCGATCGCCCAGCGCATGCTGCGCGGTCGCCGCTACAAGCTGGTCGTGAACCCGGAGTCCCGCAACGAGTTCTACGACCTGGTGACCGACCCCGACGAGCTCACCAACCGCTACGACGACCCGGAGCTCGAGGAGCCGCGTTCGGAGATGCTCGCCGACCTCTACCGGCGGCTGCAGGCGCGCGGCGACAACTTCTATCACTGGATGAGCTCGATGTACGAGGTGGGGCGCCTCGACCACGACCCGACCATGTCGGGCCTGGACGAGGCGACCTACCAGGGGTAGCGGACGACGGCGGAGCGGTCGGTGGTGCGGTCGACGGGGCGGCCCCCGGCGGCGACCGGCGGTGGGCCAGCGGCTCGTCGCTGGCGCTTGGCCGACTGCCCGGCGCTGCCCCGGCACCGCCGGTTCAGAAGGGCGACGGGGTGAGGGTGTACTTCGACTGCAGATACTCGTGGATGCCCTCGGCCCCGCCCTCGCGGCCCAGGCCCGACATCTTCCAGCCGCCGAAGGGCGCGGCCGCATTGGAGACGACGCCGATGTTCAGCCCCATCATCCCTGTCTCGAGCAGCTCGATCATCCGTTGCCCGCGGGCGAGATCCCGGGTGTAGACGTAGGAGACCAGTCCGTACTCGGTGTCGTTGGCGAGCGCGACGGCCTCGTCCTCGGTGTCGAAGGGGACGATCGCCAGCACCGGCCCGAAGATCTCCTCGCGCAGCAGCGCGCTGCCCGGGGCGACGTTCGTCAGCACCGTGGCCTCGAAGAACGTGCCCGGACCGTCGATCGCCGACCCGCCGGTGGTGACCTGCGCCCCGCGCTCGACGGCATCGTTCACCAGGGTTCCGGTCTTGTCGACCGCGTCGGCGTCGATCAGCGGCCCGATCGTCACCCCCTCCTCGGTGCCGCGCCCCATGCCCAGGTGCTGGACCCGTTCGGTGACGCGACGGGCGAACTCCTCGGCCAGCGAGCGGTGGACCAGGAAGCGGTTCGCGGCGGTGCAGGCCTGCCCGATGTTGCGGAACTTCGCCGCGAGCGCGCCCTCGACCGCCTGCTCCAGATCGGCGTCCTCGAACACGACGAAGGGTGCGTTCCCGCCCAGCTCCATCGAGGTGCGCAGCACACCCGGTGCCGCCTGGGCCAGGAGCTTCTGCCCCACACCGGTGGAGCCGGTGAAGGAGAGCTTGCGCAGCCGCGGATCGGCCAGGATGGGCTCGGAGACCGTGCGCGAGGAGGTCGAGGTGACGACGTTGACCACGCCGGCGGGGAGGCCCGCCTCCTCCAGCAGCGCCACGAAGAACAGGGTCGTGAGCGGGGTCAGCTGCGGTGGCTTGATCACCACGGTGCATCCGGCCGCCAGCGCCGGCGCGATCTTGCGGGTCGCCATCGCCAGCGGGAAGTTCCACGGCGTGACCAGGTAGCACGGTCCGACGGGATGCTGCGAGACGATCATCCGGCCGTGTCCCTCCGGGGTCGCGCCGTACCGTCCCTGGATCCGGCCGGCCTCCTCGCTGAACCAACGCAGGAACTCCCCGCCATAGGTGACCTCCCCGCGCGCCTCGGCCAGGGGCTTACCCATCTCCAGCGTCATCAGCAGAGCGAACTCCTCGGCACGCTCCTGGAGCAGATCGAAGGCGCGCCGCAGCAGCTCGGCCCGCTCCCGCGCCGGGGTCGCGGCCCAGGCAGGGAAGGCATCCGCCGTCGCGTCCATCGCCTGCTGGGCGTCCGCGCCCGAGGCGGAGGCGATCGTTCTGAGCACCTCGCCGGTCGCGGGATCGCGGACCTCCAGCGTCTTCCCGCTCCCGGCGGCGCGCCAGCTGCCGGCGATCAGCAGCCCGTCGGGCACGCGGGCCAGCAGATCCTGCTCGCGGTTCTCGGTCATGATTCTCCTTGCGACGTGGTGGGGACGTGGGGGGGGTGGGGGAGGGCCGACGGGTCGACGCCACCGTCGGAGGGCCGATGGGTCGACGCCACCGTCGAAGGGTCGACGGGCAGGCGTCGTCCTCTCGAGAGTGCGCGGTCCCGGATGCTCAGGCGGCGGCCGAGCTCCCGGCGGATTCGGCGTCGGCGGCCGGCAGCAGGTTCCCGCGGAAGCCGAGCACGTGGCGCTGTTCGTGCAGATCGAATCCGCCGAGGCGGTGGAGAACATCGAGAAGATCCTCGCGGTCGACGGGATCGACGGCGTCTTCGTCGGCCCTTCCGACCTCGCGGCCTCGATGGGGGTGCTCGGCCGGCAGTCCCACCCCGACGTGGTCGCGAGCGTGCGCCGCGTGATCACGGCGGCGACGGCGGCGGGCATGCCCGTCGGCGTGAACGCCTTCGACCCGGAGGTGGCTCGGGGGTATGCGTCCGACGGGGTCGACTTCCTGCTGGTCGGCGCCGACGTGGCGATGCTGGCGCGGGGCTCCGAGAACCTCGCCGCCGCCTGGGTGCCCGCCGAGGACGAGAGCGGGCGGGCCTCGTCCTGAGAGGACGGCGGCCCGACGGGCTTCCCGGGGAACGGCGGCCCGAGGATCCTCCCCGGTGCCCCGGCGTCCACCGCGGAGCGTCGGCATGCTCGTCCGTCGGCCCCCGCTCGTAGGCTCGGACCCATGAGAATCCTGCACACCTCGGATTGGCACCTGGGGCGCACCCTGCACAAGGTCGACCTGCACGAGCACCAGGCCGCTTTCCTCGACTGGCTCGTCGACCTGGTGCGGGAGAAGGAGGTCGACGTCGTCGTCATCCCCGGCGACGTCTACGACCGCGCCGTGCCCGCCGTGACGAGCGTGACGCTGCTGGACGACGCCCTCGCGCGCCTGGCGGACACCGGCGCCACCGTGGTGCTGACCTCCGGCAACCACGACTCCCCGGAGCGGCTCGGCTTCGGCCGCGCGCTCATGCGCGCCGGGATCCACCTGCTCACCGACGTCCCCGGCATCGAGCACCCCGTCAGCGTCGAGGACGAGCACGGCGAGGTGCTCTTCTTCGGCCTGCCCTATCTCGAGCCGGACAGGGCGCGCACCGAGCTCGCGGCCGACGGCGAGCAGCCGCTGGCCCGCAGCCACGAGGCGGTCACCCGCGCCGCCCTGGACCGCGTGCGCGAGCGTGCCGCCGCGCATCCGGGGGCGCGCACGGTCGTGCTCGCCCACACCTTCGTCACCGGGGGAGAGGCCTCCGATTCCGAGCGCGACCTGTCCGTCGGCGGTGTCGACTCGGTGCCCGCCGGCGTGCTCGGCGGCATCGACTACCTCGCCCTCGGCCATCTCCACGGCTGCCAGGACCTCACCGCCACCGTCGGCGCCCCCGCCTGGTACTCCGGCTCGCCGCTGGCCTTCTCCTTCTCCGAGCGCCGGCACCGCAAATCCGTGCTGCTGGTCGACCTCGGCGCCCGTGACGAGAACGGCACCGCCGCGGTGAGCGTGGAGCGGATCGCGACTCCCGCCCCGCGGCGCCTGACCGAGCTGCGCGGATCGCTCGAGGAGATCCTCGCGCAACAGGATTCTCACGGCGGTGACTGGCTCAAAGCCGTCGTCACCGACGCCGCCCGGCCCGCCCACCTGCAGGAGCAGCTGCGCGAGGCGTACCCGCACCTGCTGGTCACCGAGTACGAGCCGGAGGGTCGCACCGCCTCGGAGCACACCCCGGTGGTGCGCCGCGAGCAGAACCCGCTGCAGGTGATGGACGAGTTCCTCGCCGCCACCACCGGTGCCGATCCCACAGCCGGCGAACATCAGGTCCTCGAGCGCGCCTACACGCAGGCGCGCGGCCAGCGGGAGGCCTCATGAAGCTCCACCACCTGCGCTTGACCGGCATCGGCCCCTTCGCCGGCACCATCGACATCGATCTCGCCGCCCTCGGCGCCAGCGGCATGTTCCTGCTCGAAGGTCCGACGGGATCGGGCAAGTCCACGATCGTGGACGCGATCGTCTACGCCCTGTACGGCCACGTCGCCGGGAGCGCCACCAGCGGAGACCGCATCCGTTCCCAATTCGCGGCCCCCACCGAGCCCAGCGTCGTCGACCTCGTCTTCGAGACCGGCTCCGGCATCTACCGCGTGCGCCGCCGGCCCGAGTTCCAGCGCGCCAAGAAGCGCGGCACCGGCACCACGAAGGAGCAGGCCAAAGCCGTGCTGTGGCGGATCGGCTCCCCGCAGCTGATCCCCGCCGTCATCGCGGACACCGCCGGCGGCGGGGCCGATGTCCAGGCGCTCGCTACCCGCATCGACGAGGTGGGCCGGGAGATCCAGCGCGCCGTGGGCCTGACCCGGGAACAGTTCACCCAGACGGTCCTGCTGCCGCAGAACGAGTTCGCCCGCTTCCTGCGCGCCGGCACCGGGGAGCGCCAGCAGGTGCTCCAGCGCGTCTTCGGCACCGAGATCTACGCCGACGTCGAGAAGCAGCTCGAGGAGATGCGCAAGACCGCCAAACGGCAGGTCGACGCGGCGACGGGGACCCTCGGCCGTGCCCTGGCCCGCTACGTCGAGGCGACCGGCGTCGACGAGGAGCATGCCACCGCCCTCCAGGAGGCCGCCGCCGCGCTGCGCCTCGAGCCGCTCGCCACCCTCGCCGATGAGCACCTCGAGGCCGCCGCCGCCCGCGCGCAGGAGGCGCACGGCCACGCCGAGACCGCTGCCGCCGCCGAACAGGCCGCCCGCACCGCCGCCGACGCGACGGACGCGGCCCGGAAACGCATCGACCGCCGCCGCGAGCTCGACACGCTCGCCGCCCGGCTGGAGACCGAGCGCCCCGCGATCGACAGCGCCCGCACCGCCCTGCGCCGCGACGAGGCCGCCCGACCGGTCGTCGCGCTGCTGCAGCGCCGGGACCGGGCCTCGACGCAGGCGGGGGAGGCCATCGAGCAGCTCGCGCAGCAGGCGAGCACCACCCGCGAGGAGCACCCGGAGCTCGTCGACCTGCTCGGTCCCGCTGCGCATGCCGCTGCCGCCGATCAGCAGCTGGCCGCAGCGGCGGACGAGGCCACCTCCGCCGCGGGTGCGCTCGCCGATCTCGTCGCTCTCGAGACCGCCCTGCCCACCCGCGGCAAGGAGCTCGCGGACCGTCGCGAGGCCCTGACCGCATCGGCCACGGCCCTCGAGACGCTCATCCAGCAGGCCGCTGCCCGCCCCGCGGAGCGCGAGCAGCTCGTCGCCGACCGCGCGCGGGAGCGCACCGCCGCTGCCGCGCTCGGGGACGCCCGCCTCGCCCAGCGCACCGCCGAGGAACAGCGCCGCGCCGCCACCGCGGCCGTCGCCCAGAAGAAGGCCGTCGACACCGCGAAGGACAGGGCCTCGCGCACGCTGGCCACCGCCAAGGACTTCGCCGAGACCGAGGCGGAGCTGCGCCGCCGCCGCTTCGCCGGCATCGCCGCCGAACTCGCCGTGGACCTCGCCGACGGCGAGGCCTGCCCCGTCTGCGGTGCCCTGGAGCATCCCGATCGCGCCGATCAGTCCGAGGACGCCGTCAGCCCCGAGCAGGTCGAGGAGGCCGAACAGCGGCGGAAGACGGCCGAGTCCGAGCAGGCCGGCGCCGAGCAGGCCCATGCCCTCGCCGCCCAGGAGCTCACCCGGTTGCAGGACGCCGCCGGGGAGCTCACCGCCGAGGCCGCCGAGCAGGCCGTCACCGCGGCGACGCAGAACCTGCGCACCGCTCGTGACGCAGAGGCGAAGGCCGCCGAGCTGGACGCGACGATCACGCGCCACGACGAGGAGAGCGCCCGACTGGACCGGCGCCGCGAGCAGGACGCCCTGGCCGTCGAACGTGAACGCACCGCCCTCACCGGGCTCGAGCAGACCCTCGAGGCCGACCACGCCAAGGTCACCGAGGCCCGCGGAGAGCACGAGTCCCTCGCCGCCCGGCGCCGCGGCCACCTCGCCACCGCCCGCGCGGCGACCGGCCTGCGCGAGGCGCTGCGCCGACGGACCGAGGCCGAGCAGCGCGCCGCCGAACTCGCCACCGAGGCGGAGCAGGCCCTGGCCACCGCGGACCTCGCCCCGGAAACGCAGGCCGGTGCGACCGGCGAGGACGACCTCTCCGCCGACGGGCCGGCCCGCACCACGGATGAGCAGGCCCGCGCCGCCGTGCTCGAGGAGGACGAGCGCCACCGCCTCGCCCGCCTGCTCGAGACCCGCACGGTGGAGGAGTCCCGCCTGTCCGACGGCCTCGCCGAGGAGGGGATCGCCGGGACGACCGCGAGCGACGAGGCCCGCGAGCGGGCCGATGCCGCGCGCACCGCGGCGACCGAGAAGCTCACCGCTGCCCGGGCCGCCGCCCGCGAGGCCGCCGACCTCGCGGCCCGCCGGGGCGCCGTCGCCGAGCGCGGGAGAGAAGCGCGCGCGGCCCTCGCCACGGCATCGGCCCAGGTGGAGACGGTCAGCGCGGAGGCCGGGGTGGTGGTGCGCGTGGCAGACCTCGCCACCGGCCGCTCCGCCGACGGCGAGCGCGTGCAGCTGTCCACCTATGTGCTCATGTGGCGGCTGGACGCGGTGGTGCAGGCCGCGAACGCGCGCCTGGCTCTGTTCTCCGGCTCCGACCTCGAGCTGCTGCGCGACACCGGCAGGCGCGGCGCCCGCAAGACCGGCCTCGACCTGCTGGTCATGGACCGCCGCACCGATCAGGTGCGCGTGCCCGAGACCCTCTCCGGTGGGGAGACCTTCTTCGTCTCCCTCGCCCTCGCGCTCGGTCTGGCCGACATCGTCACCGGCGAGGCCGGCGGAGTGCGGATGGAGACCCTGTTCATCGACGAGGGCTTCGGCTCCCTGGATCCCGAGACCCTCGAGACCGTGGTGCGGGAGATCGGGCGGCTCGCCGAGCACGGCCGCACCATCGGCATCGTCAGCCATGTCGGGGACATGAAAGCGCAGATCGCCGAGCAGATCCATGTGCGCCGCGGCGCCGATGAGCGTTCCCACGTGACCATCACGGCCTGAGACCGGCGGCGCGTCCCATGCGCGATCATGGGATCCCCGCGGCCCGACGCGCCGTTCCTCGATCCACCTCCAGGGAGGCTCCTTCGTGAATCCCACCTCGCCCGGCTCCGCGATCATCGGCGTCGGCCATCACCGACCCGAGCGGGTCCTCACCAATCATGACCTCGAGAAGATGGTCGAGACCAGCGACGACTGGATCCGCCGCCGCACCGGCATCCAGGAGCGCCGCATCGCCGGGGACGCCGAGACCGTGGCCGAGATGGCGACCCGTGCCGCACGGTCCGCCCTCTCGGATGCGCGGATCGATCCGGCCGAGGTCACCCAGGTGATCGTCGCGACCTGCTCCGATGACGAGAGGTCCCCGAGCACGGCCGGTCGCGTCGCTCACGCCCTCGGCCTCTCCGCGCCGGCCGCCTTCGACATCGGTGCCGCCTGTTCCGGTTTCGGCCACGCCCTGGCCGTCGCGGACCAGGGGATCCGCGCCGGCGCTTCCACCGCGACCCTGGTCATCGGCGCCGAGAAGCTCTCCGCCGTCACCGACTTCACCGATCGCACCACGTGCGTGCTCACCGCCGACGGCGCCGGCGCCGTCGTCCTGCGTGCGGCGGAGGAGCCCGGGATCCTCCCCGTCGTCTGGGGCACCGTCCCGGAGCTCGTGGACGCCGTGACCATCAGCCCTCCCGGGGGATTCTTCGCCCAGGACGGCCGTCAGGTGCTCGGATGGGCGCTGCGGGAAGCTCCCGGCATCGCCCAGCAGGTCGTCGAGGCGGCCGGCCTGACGATGGAGGACATCGACGTGTTCGTCCCGCACCAGGCGAACTTGCGCATGATCGAGCCGCTCGCCGCGTCGCTCGGGCTGCGCGAGGACGCCGTCGTCGCCGATGACGTCATCACCTCCGGGAACACCTCGGCGGCCACGATCCCGCTGGCGATCTCCCGGATGCGCGAGGCAGGTCGTGTGCCCTCCGGGGCCACGGCGCTGCTGCTCGGCTTCGGGGGCGGTTTCTCCTACGCGGGGCAGGTCGTGCGGCTGCCCTGACCGACGCGGCAGGACGGGTTTCACCCCCACCTGGCCGGCCGCGCGTCCCGCCGGTCCCCGGCCCGCCAGGGCCTCCACCGACACCTGCCTGTCGCGTCCCACCGGCGCCTGCCTGTCGCGTCCCACCGGCGCCTGCCTGCGCGTCCCCCTCACGTCACCGGGCGAGTTCGGCGATGTCCTCCGGCATGTCCTCGCTGCCGGGGGTCTTCGTCCACGCCCCGTCCTCGCCGCGGCGCACGCTCGCGTTGCCGTGATCGGTCGAGAGCACCCACAGCACGTCGTCGCCCAGCTCCCACACCACGCCGGGCACGTCCCGGTTCGCGTGGCCGAGGTCGTCGGACCACACCTCGGTGCCGTCGACCGTGCGGATCGTCGGTCTCAGCTCGACCCCTTCCGCCAGCAGCACCGCCGTGAAGTCACCGGACGGCGAGGTCACCGGGCGCTCCTGCGTGGCCTGGCGCTCGTCGGCGGCGCGAGAGGCGCAGGAGGTGACGGCTCCCGCCGCGAGCACGCCGGCCGCCGCCAGCAGGGCCCGCCGGCTCGTGCGCCGTCCCGCCGCAGTGCTCGACTCCATCCGTGCTCTCGCCATGGCTCCCCTCAACGCCGCGGGTCCCGATCGGAGGCATCCTGCTGCGGGCGGGCCCGTCGGCCCTCATCGTCCAGCGGCCGTTCGTGGACGAACAGCGGCACGCGCAGCCGGGTCAGCACAGGGGCGAAGAACGCGCCGAGCAGAGCGCCCAGGGAGTTGGCGAACACGTCGTCGATGTCGGCGATCCGCACCCCGCAGGGGTACAGCCCCCACGCGCCGGTGTACTGGGTGGCCTCGATGAGCACCGACAGCATCACCCCGATCGCCAGCGAATTCGTCACCTCCAGGCGGAACACTCCGCGCAGCACCGCCCCCAGCGGCATGAACAGCATGACGTTCGCCGCCAGCTGCAGAATCGGCCAGCTGACCAGCAGGCCTGGCAGCGAGGTTCCCTCGGCGTGCACCTCGAACAGCTGCAGCAGGGTGTTGAAGGGATAGGGCCGCAGCTCGCCGCCGGACCGGTTGCCGCACGTCGCGGCGATCTCGTAGGCGGGAGCGACGGTCAGCCCGGCCAGGGCCATCGTGTAGATGCAGATGGCCGCCACGCCGACCAGCCGCAGCGGCCGCACCCGCCCGAAGCGGTGCCGCTGCAGCAGCACGGCGGGGGACAGGATGATCACGAAGACCCCGAGGCCTCCGACCACCCCCACCACACCCAGGCGCAGGAACTCGTTCACGCAGGGAACGCTACGGGTCGGTGCTGAGCGGATCCAGGGGTGGGTCGGGGACGACACAGGTCAGGCCCCGGAGCACCACGCGGAGCCCCTCGCTGAAGGCCGTGTCCGCGTCGAAGGAGTCCTTCTCAGGTCCCGCGCTGAGCTCGCTGAGCCATGGATGCTTCCGGCGCGCGCCGCTGCGGTCGAGGCGTCGGACCTCCTCGGCCCACCAGGCCCGGTACGAGGTCCCGGAGAGATCTGACTCGCGCTGCTCCGTCCGCAGCAGCAGCGCCATGCCCTGGATGTAGGCGCTGAAGGCCAGGTAGCGCGTGAACGCGGCGTCCGTGTCCAGGCCGATCGCGACGAACGCCTCGACGGCGGCGCGGGAGGCGTCGAGGACGGCCGGAACCAGCGGCGGGCGCGTGCTGGCCAGGACATCGACGAGCCAGGGGTGCTCGCGGTAGGCGCGCCACTCCGAGACGGCGAGCCGAGCGAGCGCCTCGGCCGGTGCTTCGCTCCGCGGCGGCGTCGTCGCGTGCCGCGCGAGGACGTGGTGGACCATCATCGACACGAGCCGGTCGCGACTGCCGAGCTCGCGCTGCGCAGCCGCCAGTGCCAGTGCGCTCCGATCCGCGACCGAACGCAGCGTCACGGCCGCGATCCCGTGCGCATCGGCGAGGGCGATCGCGGCCTGCAGCGTCGCCGAGGACTCCCGCGCCACCGGTGCCGGGCGCCCGGACGCGCTCAGTCGTCCCTCATCGCGGCGGCGCCGGTATGCCCGCGCCTGGCACGAACGCGAGCAGTACCGGCGCGGTCGCCCGGTCCGTTGCACGACGTCCCAGCGGCGCCCGCACTCCACGCATCTCATGACGACGACCTTTCGACGCACGCTTCGTGTGACGAAACCACTGTAGAGGGATGCCGGTGGTGGGTGACCCTGAAGGCCGGACCCCGACCTTCGCAAGGAGCGCACATGACCGTACCGGCCACCACGACACGACTCGCCATGACCTCCGAGCTCGACCAGGTGACGGCGCTGTGCGTCGCGGCGTTCGCGGACGAGGCCGTGATCACCTGGGTCCTGCCCGACCCTGCGACGCGGCGTGCGTCCATGCGCAGCATGTTCGACACCTCGCTGGCCGCGGCCATCGAGGCCGAAGCCCTGGTCCTCGCCGTCTCCGGCGCGGATGAGCCGATCGGCGCCTCGATCTGGATCCCGCGCACGAGCCGTTCCGAGGCGGCCGCACCCCAGCCCGGGGATGATCCGGTGGCACGCCGCCTGGCGGCGGCCCACGACGCCACCGAGGCCCGGCGGCCCAGCACCGCGCATCTGTCCCTGTCCTCCATGGCCGTGCTGCCGGAGCATCGTGGACAGGGGGCAGGAGGAGCGATGATCGCGTCGGGAACGGCCCGGGCGGGCGAGCTCGGTCTGCCCGTGCATCTGGAGGCGTCCACGCCGCAGAACCGCTCCCTCTACGCACGGCACGGATTCCGCGACCACGGCGAGCCGATCCGACTGCCCGAGCAGGGCCCCGCCCTGCAGCCCATGTGGCTCGACCGTGACCGGTCCGCGACGGTTCCCCCGACGGTATGACCGTGATCGGACCCCAGGTGGATCCGCTTCCTGCGCCGGCCGCGACAGACTGCCCCATGATCGAGACGTGGACCTGGCAGATCCCCTTCGCCCTGGTCGGCGGCACGCGCTGATCACCCTCCTGCCCGCGATGCTGACCATGGTCGCCGTCCTCGCCGTGGCGCTGACGTGGACACTCGCCACCGGGGAGCGGGAGCTGCCGACGCCGCTCGTCCCCGGTGCGGAGCTGCTGCGCCCGGCGGCCATCGGACTGGGAGCGCTGGTGACCGTGGTGCTGCCGGCGCTCCGGGGCAGCGGGGCCTCGCCCGGCCAGCGGCTGGTCGGCATCCGCCCCACCTGGAACGGCCGACGGGGCAGTCTCCGCCAGCGCCTGCTGCGCGCCCTGCCGGTGGCCGGCGTGTACGCGATCGCCCCGGGTCTCGCCGATCTCTTCGCCGCCGCGCACCTGCCCCTGCTGCCCTCGCTGAGCGGTGCGGCGACCGCCGCGGTGACGCTGGGGACCATCGCCGTGGTGCTGCTGGTCGATCCTCGCGGACTGTCCGGTCTGATCAGCGGCGCGACGATGGTGGATCGGAGGACGGTCGAGCGCGGGCCGGCCGCTGGCTCTTGAGCACCTTCATCGCGAATCGCGAGGAGATCTTGGCGACCCCGGCGATGGTGATGATCTGCTCGGTGAGGAAGTGCTCGTAGGCCTCGAGATCGCTCACGGCCACCCGCACGAAGTAGTCGGGGGCGCCGAACAGCCGGTACAGCTCGACGACCTCGTCGAAGGCGGCCACCGTCGTCTCGAAGTGCTCGACGGTGCCGCGGTCATACGCCGTCAGCTCGACATCGAGGATCACCTCGAAGGCCTGATCCAGCGCGGCGGGGTCCACCTGCGCCGAGTACCCGAGGATCACGCCGTCCGCCTCCAACCGCTGCACCCGGCGCAGACAGGGGCCCGGCGTGAGGTGCACCTTCTCGGCCAGGGCGACGTTCGACAGGCGTCCGTCCTCGCGCAGGTGATCAATGATTGCGCGATCGACGTCATCCAAGCTCATCTGTTGCATCATAGCCGCCGCGGACCCGCAATCTCGCAACCCGCTGGCGGGCGAGTCTTGGAATGATTGCAGCATGACGGATCTGAGTATCGCGCGTCGGCCCGGAGCGGCCGCCGACCCGTGCGCGAGGGACGCGCCGGCGGCCGACGGCCTCCCGTCGGACGTCCCGAGGGTCGGCATGATGGGCGGCGTCGGTGCGCCCGGCGTCGCTGGGGTCGACCGGGCGCCGGGAGTCGGTGGCGCCCCGGGCACGCCGACGCGTCGCCGGGAGATCGTCACCGGCATCCGTCTCTCCGTCGCGGCGGGCCTGGGCATGTTCCCCATCGGCATCGCCTTCGGACTGCTCGTGGTCCAGACCGGCCTGCCGTGGTGGGTCGCCCCGGGGCTGTCGCTCTTCCTGTTCTCCGGCTCCGTCGAGCTGCTGCTGGTGGGCCTGATGGCGGCCGGGACCCCGCTGGCGACCATCGCCCTGACCGCGGTGCTGGTGAACTTCCGGCACGTCTTCTACGCCTTCTCCTTCCCGCTGCGGGTCGTGCGCCATCCGCTCGCGCGGCTCTACTCCGTCTATGCCCTGATCGACGAGGCCTACGCCGTCGCGGCCTCCCGCCCCGGCACCTGGACCGGGGCACGCCTGGTCGCGATGCAGCTGGCCTTCCAGAGCTACTGGGTGGGAGGCGGCCTCGTCGGCGTCGCGATCGCCTCGGTGCTGCCCACCCGGATCGAGGGCCTCGAGTTCGCGCTCTGCGCCCTGTTCATCACCCTCACCCTGGACGCCTGTCGGTCCCGCCGCGAGATCCCCTCCGTGGTGCTGGCCGGCCTGGCGCTCGGCCTCGCCCTGGTGCTGGTCCCGGACTCGGCGCTGTTCGTCGGCCTGCTGGGGTTCGTGGCCCTGCTCGTGCTGCGCTGCCTGCTCACTGCGCGGAAGGCGTCGGTCTCTGCGGGAGACAGCGATACCCGAGAGAGCGATACCGGAGCCGGCAGCGCAGGAGCCAGCGGCGCCGGCGCCGGAAGCTCGGGAGCCAGCGGCACCGGAGCCGGCAATGCCTGAGACCTGGTACTTCCTGGCCGTCATGGTGATCGGACTGGGCATCACCTTCGCCCTGCGGGCCGCGCCCTTCGCGATCCTCGGCCCCCTGCGGGACTCCTGGTTCGTCGGCGTGATGGCCGTGTGGATGCCGGTGGGGATCCTCGCGATCCTCACCGTCTCGACCCTGCGCACCTCGATCGACGCCGAACCCGACCGGATCGTCCCCGCCGTCGCCGCGACCGCCGTGACCGTCGCGGCGCATCTGCTGGGCGGTCGGCGAACCCTGATCAGCGTGGGCCTGGGCACCCTGACCTTCGTCGCCCTGGTGAATCTGGTCTGACGCCGCGGGGCCCGGGCGGCTCGAGCCGGGGCGCGACCGGGCGGGGTGCGGCTCGTGGGGCCGGCGGTGCTCCGTCGGACCCGATCGGGACGTGGGGACGCGTGACTCCTTGACCGGTTCACCGCGTGCGGGTGCGCGCCGATAGGATGGTCCAGGCCCGGTACAGCGCTTGCCCGTCGGCCGTCAGCGCCCCATCCCTGCTTCTCCCGGAGGACCCGTGGACTCCCTCACCGTCCAGATCATCGTGACCGTGCTGGTCGGTCTGGCGTACATCGTCGGCCTGGTCGGGATCATCGTGCCCGTGCTGCCCGGCACCATCACGCTGGTGATCGCGACGCTGATCTGGGCGATCGTGATCGGCGGCTGGACCTCCTGGGTGGCGTTCGGGATCATCCTGGTCCTCGGTGCGATCGGCATGACCACGAGCTACGTCCTCACCGGCCGCACCCTGCACCGCGCCGAGGTGCCGATGTGGCCGATCTACGTCGGGATCGCCAGCGGCATCATCGGCATCTTCGTGATCCCTTTCCTGGGCCTGCCGATCGGGTTCGTCATCGGGCTGTACATCGCCGAGGCGCTGCGGAAGAAGGACGCGAAGAAGGGCTTGAGCTCCGCGTGGATCGCCATGAAGGCGCTGGGCCTGGGAATCCTGATCGAGTTCTCGCTCGCCATGGCGTCCACGATCGTGTTCGCGGTCGCTGTCGTCACCCATTTCGTCACGGCATGACCGCCCCGACCCCGCGCCCCGACAGCCCCCGCACCGCGACCGGCAGGACCGGCGCGACCACCACGGCCGACCCCTCGGCCCGCACCACCGGCGACCCCACCCCGTCGGCCGGTCCCGAGCGGCCGATCTCGAATCTGGACCGCCAGCATCCCGCCGTGCTGGTCCCGGGCCTCAAGCGCCTGCTGAAGGGCTCGTGGGAACAGCGCACCTGGTTCATCCTGGCGGTGCTCGGCGCCACCGCCTTCGCGCTGCTGCAGATCGCGACCTCCGCGATCATCGGCCGCGTCACCGAGGACGTCATCGTGCCCTCCTTCGCCGGCGGCGCCCCGGAGCTGGGCCTGGTCCTCGCCGGCGGCCTGGCCATCCTCGGCATCGCCGTGGTCCGCGCCGTCAGCGTGATGGCCCGCCGCGTGTTCGCCGCCGCCGCCCAGTTCGAGCTGTTCGGCCTGTACCGGGAGCGACTCGCCGCGGTGTACGCCAAGGTGCCGCTGCTGTGGCACCGCCGCCAGTCCACCGGCACGCTGCTGAGCTCGGTCTACGCCGACGTCGAGGCCACCTTCTTCGCGATGGCGCCCTTCCCCTTCGCGCTGTCCACGATCGTGATGCTGGCGTATGCCACGGTGGTCGTGGCCCGCATCGACCCGGTGATCCTGCTGGTCATGCTCGCGCTGATCGTGCTGCTGATCATCCTCAACGTGCTGCTGCAGCGATTCGCGACCCCGATCGCCGTGCGCTCCCAGCAGCTGCGCGCCGAGGTCGCCGAGATCGCCCACGAGTCCTTCGACGGGGCGAACGTGGTCAAGTCCCTGGGCCGCGAGGACGTCGAGGAGAAGCGGTTCGACCGTGCCGCCGACGACCTGCGCGAGGCCGGCATCCGCTTCGGCTACGTCCGTGGCTGGTTCGACCCGCTGATCGACGCCCTGCCCAACCTGGGCATCCTCGCGGTCGCGGTGCTCGGCGCCTGGCGGATCGGCGACGGCCACCTGACCACGGGGCAGCTGGTCGAGGTCTCCTACCTGTTCACGCTGATGGCGCTGCCGATCCGCTCCTTCGGCTGGGTACTGGGCGACCTCTCCCGCACCGTCGTCGGCGGCGGCCGCGTCCAGCAGATCCTCGACGTCACCGAGGAGCGCGGCTACGGCCCCGATCCGCTGCCCGAGGGGCCGGGCGTGCTCACCCTGGACGAGGCCACTTTCGTCTACCGCGACGACCCCGCGCAGGTCATCCTGGGGCAGGGTGCGGACGTCGGGGACCACGTGCGCACCTCCGAGGCGCTGAGCGAGGTCAGCCTGCGCGCTGATCCCACCGCCGGCACCCGCGTGCTCGCCGTCGTCGGCGCCACCGGCTCCGGGAAGTCCACGCTCGCCCTGCTCACCGCCGGGCTCGTCCATCCCACCTCCGGCGCGGTGCGCCTGGACGGTGCGGACCTGCGCTCGCTCACGGCCGACGCGCTGACCGCCGACGTCGCCCTCGTGCTGCAGCAGGCCTTCGTCTTCGACGAGACCGTGCGCTGGAACGTCACCCTCGGCGACGACATCGACGAGGACACGGTGCGCTGGGCGCTGCGCATCGCTCAGGCCGAGACCTTCGTCGACGCCCTGCCCGAGGGGCTGGACACCGAGCTGGGCGAGCGCGGCGGCTCGCTCTCCGGCGGTCAGCGACAGCGCATCGCTCTGGCCCGGGCGCTGGCCCGTCGACCGCGTCTGCTGATCCTCGACGACGCCACCAGCGCCTGCGATCCCAGCGTGGAGCTGGCGATCCTCGACGGGATCCGCCGCGAGATGACCTCCTCCACCCTGCTGCTGATCGCCTACCGCAAATCCACCATCTCCCTGGCCGACCAGGTCGTCTTCCTCGACCACGGCCGCGTCGCCGGATCCGGGACCCACGAGGAGCTGCGTGGACGCAGCGAGGGCTACCGCTTCCTGGTCGACGCGTACGACGAGGCCGCGATCAGCCACAACCTGCTGGAATCCTCGGGTCCTCCGCCCAGCGACGGTCCCGATCCGTCGGTCGCCGTTCCCGCCCAGCGTGCTCGCACCGTCGCCGACGCCGTGGAGCGCCACGGCACCAGCCGCTTGCGCCACGAGGACGACACGGCGATGGCCGAGGACTGCGAGGAGAGCTGGGCCGACGGTGATCGCGCCGACCACGTCCGTGCCGGCCCCGACAGCGCCGACCCCGACAGCGCCGACCCCGACCGCTCCGGCCCCGACCGCTCCGGCCCCGACCGGGAGGAGGACCGATGACCGCACCCACCCGCGACTCCTCCCGCCTGGGCAGCGAGACCACCGCCGACGAGTCGGCCCTGCACACGGTCCGCCGTGGCCTCGCGCTGACGCCCGACGCGCTGCGGGGCCTGTGGATCACGATCCTGCTCGCCGTCATCGCCACCGCCGGCAAGGTGGTGGTGCCGATCGCGGTCCAGGCCATCCTCGACCGCGGCATCATCGCGCCCGAGACCCCGAACATCGCCTTCGTCGCCGGTGCCGCAGGCCTGGCCGCGCTCGTGCTGCTGGTCTGCGCGCTCGCCAACATCGTCATGAACCGGCGATTGTTCCGTCTCGCCGAGACGTCGCTCGCCACCCTGCGCAAGCGCGCCTTCCGCCACATCCACGACCTGTCCCTGCTCACCCAGGGCACCGAGCAGCGCGGGGCCCTGGTCTCCCGCGTGACCAGCGACGTCGACACCGTCAGCCAGTTCATGAGCTTCGGCGGCATCATGCTGGTGGTGATGAGCATGCAGCTCGTGCTCGCCACCGTCGTGATGGTGTTCTACTCCTGGCCGCTGGCGGTCGTCGTGTGGATCTGCTACCTGCCGATCCTGCTGGTCATGGGGACGCTGCAGCGTCGCATCCGGGCGCGGTTCCAGCAGGTGCGGGCCGAGGTCGGCCGCATGCTCGGCGCCGTCTCGGAATCCTTGGTCGGCTCCGCCACCGTGCGCGCCTACGGCATCGAGGCCCGTACCCGTCGCACCCAGACCGACCGTGTCCGCGACGTGCGCGACGCCCAGTTCTCCGTGCTGAAACCGCAGTCCGCCTCCTTCTTCCTCTCGGAGACGGCCGACGGTCTGGCCACCGCCGTGGTGGTCGTGATCGGGATCCTGCTGGGCACCGAGGTGCTGGGGATCTCGCTGCCCGGTGCGGACCTCACCGCCGGTGGCGTGATCGCCTTCGTCTTCCTGGTCTCCCTGTTCAGCCAGCCCGTCCGGATGGGCATCGAGATGCTGATGCAGGCCCAGAACGCGGTGGCCGGCTGGCGTCGTGTGCTCGGCGTGCTCGACACCCCGGCCGACGTCGCGGACCCCGGTGGTGCCCTCGACCCCCAGACCGGCATCCGCTCCGCGCCCGTGCCCGGTGCGACGGCGCTGCCGGAGGGTCTGCTGGACATCGAGATCCGCGACCTGCGCTACTCCTACCCGACCGGGCCGGAGGTGTTGCACGGCATCAGCGTCGACCTCCCCGCCCGCAGCCGCATCGCGATCGTCGGGGAGACCGGCAGCGGCAAGACCACCTTCGCCAAGCTGCTGACCCGCATGATGGACCCTGCCGGCGGCGAGCTGCTCATCGGCGGGATCCCGCTGCACCTGATCCCGTACTCGTCCCTGCGCTCGCGCGTGATCATGGTGCCGCAGGAGGGCTTCCTCTTCGACACCACCGTCGCCGGCAATCTCCTCTACGGCAGGCCGGAGGCGACGGGTGAGGACATGCGCCGGGCGCTGGACGAACTGGGTCTCGGCACCTGGGCCGACGAGCTGCCCGAGGGGCTGGACACCCCGGTCGGCCAGCGCGGCGAGTCCCTCAGCGCGGGGGAGCGGCAGCTGGTGGCGCTGGCCCGCGCCTACCTCGCCGACCCCGATGTGATCGTGCTCGACGAGGCGACCAGCGCCGTCGACCCCGCGGCCGATGTGCGCCTCCAGCAGGCCATCGACGGCCTCGCCCGCGGTCGCACCACGATCACCATCGCCCACCGGCTGTCCACCGCCGAGCGCGCGGACCGCATCATGGTGCTCGACCACGGCGACCTGGTCGAGCACGGCACCCACGACGAGCTGGTCGAGCTCGACGGCGGCATCTACGCGGGCCTGCACCGGTCCTGGGTGGCCCACCGGGCCTCGCGGTGACGCCCATGGACGCTCCGGGGACGGGGGCGGACGACGCACGGAGCGGACGCGGCAGCGCCCGCACGTCGATCGGGGTAGCGGCCGTGCTGCTCAGCGCCGTGGGCGCCGTGTGGTCGGCGCTGCTCACCGTGCTCATCGTCCTGACCGCACGCGTCACCTATGACCTCCCGCCGCCGGAGGGGGCCGCGGAGGCCACGGAGCACCACGACTGGAACACGCCCACGCTGGCGTTCACCGCCGTCTCCGGACTCGCGTTCCTCCTGGCTCTCGTCGGGCTCGTGCTCGGCGGGTGGGGGCTCCTGCGCCGACGCGGTGCCCGTGCCCGGGTGCTGCTCTGTCCCGGTGCGGCGATCCTGCTCGCGACGCTCGCGATGCTGCTCGCCACCGAGGTGCCGGTGCCCACGTACTGACGACCGGATGCTGCGTGCCGAAGCTGGTGGCGACCTCCGGACGCCGGGGGCGACGTGGGCGACCGGGCCCGGCACTCCGGCGCCCTCGGCCGGCGTCGCAGCGCGCCGACGCGGAGCCTACGATGCTTCCGTGCCCGACCCGTCGACCTCTCTTGACTCCCTGCACCCTCCCGTGCCCCCGATCTCCTCGCGCGCGGAGCCCCGTTTCGCGAGCGCCGCGCGCAAGGGAGCGCTCGCCGATGCCTTCCAGGAGCAGGGCGAGGACTACGACCGCCTGCGTCCCCGCTACCCCGATGCCGTGATCGACGCGGTTCTCGAGCAGGTCCCGTCGGGACCGGACGGCGGTGCGGTGCGCGCGATCGATCTCGGGGCCGGCACCGGGAAGCTCTCCTGGGCGCTCGTCGGCCGCGGTCTCGACGTCACGGCGGTGGACACCAGCGCCGCCATGCTCGAGACCGCCCTGCGCCGCGTCCCGTCGGCGCCGGACGGCGAGCACCCCGCCTCGGCCGGCGGGGCCACGGTCGGCGAGGCCCTAGCCGGCGGGGCCCTCGCCACCGGCACGCCGACTCATGGGGCCCCGGCCCACACAGCCTCGACCCCAATGGCCCCGGCCCACACGGCCTCGGCCTCAGCGGCCCCGACCCTCACCACTCACCTCGCCCCCGCCGAGTCGACGGGCCTCCCCGCCGGCTCCGCCGAACTGATCACCGTCGCGCAGGCCTGGCACTGGTTCGACGCGCCGGCGGCGTCGGCCGAGGTCACGCGCCTGTTGGCGCCGGGCGGCGTGCTGGCGCTGGTGTGGAACATGCTCGACGTGACGATCCCATGGGTGCACCGGCTCTCCCGGATCATGCACGCCGGCGACATCCACCGCGAGGATTTCCTCCCCACCGTCGAAGCCGGGCTGGAGCTCACCGACCGGGCCGTGCACCGGTGGGAGGACCCGATGCGCACGCAGGACGTCATCGACCTCGCCCGCACCCGCAGCTACGTCATCACCGCTTCCGAGGAGCGCCGCGCGAAGGTGCTCGCGAACCTCGACTGGTACCTGCACGAGCATCTCGGCCACGCCCGCGGCAGCCTCGTCGGCGTCCCATATCGCACCAATTGGTTCCTCTACCGGGTGGCCACGGGAGGGGCCTTCGCCCCGAACCTCGCTTCATGACCGGGACGTCCAGCCCCGCGACCGGCGCTCCCTGGTTTGCGGGCGGGACGTCCAGCCCGCGACCGGCGCTCCCTAGTCGTCGACCTGACCGCGCTGTCGATGAGGAGGAGCCGATCATGCTCCGGGGCCCGGCCAGTCCGGAAGATGCCCCGGGAACACGAACGAGTACCGTCCGCCGTTGCGCACATGGTGTTTTGAGTACCTGAAAGCACCACGTACGCAACGGTGGGAAGTCGGAGCGCCATGTACGCAACGGTGAGCACCGCCTCGTCGCGCAGCAGCATCGACGCCGGTTCAGGTGCTCGGTCGCCAGCCCCGCTCGATGAGCTCTGCGCGGACCATCCGTACCGCCTCCGCGCATTCATCGGAGAGATCGTTCTTGTAGAGGCGGATCTCGACGCATCCTGCCGCTTTCACTCCCCGGGCACGGCGGATGTCGCGTTGGATCTGCTCCTCGTCGTTGTGTCGTTCGCCCTCGTACTCGACGCATACGCCGAAGTCCTGCCACTGGAGATCGGGCGAGTGCCGCCTGACCCCGTCCGCACCGATGAGCGGGACGTTGATCTGCGGCTCCGGCAGCCCAGCAGCGATGAACGCGAGTCGCAACATCGTCTCCTTGGGGGAGTCCGCACCGATGCGGACATCGGTGGCCGCCGCCCGGAGCTTCCGGGCATATCTGCCGGTTGCCACAGAGCGCAGCGTGGCCGGGCTGCACCAGGGGCGCTTCCTGCCTTCGAAGTCGGGGCGAGGGATGCGGACAAGATGATCACCGGCCGCGATCAGGTCAGGCAGCGAGAGGTGGCGGGCCAGATCACGCCAGGTGCGCGCCCGGGTGGTCATCAACAACCGGGATGTGTGTCCGCCCCCGGGCAGCCGGTAGGTCGAGCGTTGGACTTCTTCCGGTGTCACGGTGAGATCGTGCCAGGTCACCGTGGGATCGGAGCGTCCTCGCGAGCCACGTGTGGCGACATGGACGGGTGTGTGGCGGCTCCACCTCTCGAGGTCGAAAGGCATAGGGATGGTGAGGAGTCGTGCGGCGGAGAGCCCCACGATCACAATGTCCGGGTCGTTCCGGCACAGCGCCGCAGCGACGTCCGTCTCCCTGAACGCCACGCCGTGCAGCGCGTACATTCCTCGGCGCACTCGCACGAGGTCCGACCGACGCATCCGATCCGGCGAGAGGCCGGCGCGCAGTGCTTCAGCGCGGGTGAAGACCGGCCACGGAAGGGTCGAGGGAAGGTCGGCGGGGCGACGGATCATGAGGACAGCTTGGCTCGGTTCATGGAGCCGCTGAGAGTTGTCCACAATGACCAGATCAGGGCAGGCTTTCGCCGAACCCGACGTGAAGGCGCGGCAATCTCGAACGCCGAGCCGGCAGGGTCCGTGCGACAGACCGCGCGCGAGCTCGTTCGTTCCAACGGTGCACAGTTGGCGCTCTGAGCGATTGAGAGCGCCGTGAACGCAACGGTGGACGGCGGGAGCCGCGGGAATGACACGGTGGGTGAGCAGGGTGGCTGGGTAGTGGAGGGGTCGGCCCGCGGCGTCCCCTGTGCCGGAGGCCCGTTGCGAGGACGGGGATGCTCACCCTGCGGCGCCGCCGTCGGAGGCTCCGCCGGAGTTCGACGCGCCGCCGGCGCCACCAGCGCTGCCCCCGTCCGAGGGGGCGCCACCTCCCTCGGGGGCGATGCTCATGTCGGTCACGCGCCAGCGGTCGCCGTCCCAGGCGATCTGCGCGACCAGCTGACCGGAGACCGGCTGGAGCTGGCTGGCCTGCAGAGACGGATCATCGACCAGGATGCTGGCTTCCTGCGTGAAGTCCGCGACGACCTCGCCGGTGGCGGGCGGCTCCCCGGTGCCCTCGAAGCTCGTCGAGCGCACCTCGAAGTCGCCATCGACCAGGTAGCCGCCCTGGTCGGACAACAGCTGGGCGTTGTCGAGGAACGTCGAGCACACTCGGCACGCGGGATCGACGGAGTCCTCCCACACGGAGGTGTCCCCGCTGCTCATCATGTAGCTGTAGGACTCCAGCAGATACGTCAGCGTCGCTTCGGCGCCCTCCGGGGTCTGCTTCGTCAGCCCCGCGGGCTCGTCGGGGCGGGGCAGGTCGGGGCGCGGCGGCTGATCGGCGGGATCGACCGTCGGCCGGTTGTCCGGGTTCGCCGAGGCGTCGGGGTTCCCCGTCGCCTGCTGCTGTTCGTCGTCGGGCCCGAGCACGGATCCGAGCCCGATCACGCCGATCGGGACCACCAGCACGAGCGCGAGCACGGCGATGATGATGCGTTGGACAGGTCGATTCACGCGGCCCACGGTAGACGACGCACCTCCACCCCCCGGGAGAGGACGTCGGGGGCATCACGCCCGAGGGCGGCCCGACCAGGAGCACGTCCCGACCACGAGAGCGCCCGAGCAGGCGGCGCGCACGTACCGGAGTCCCCGAGCCGGCGAGCCCCCGAGCCCGGCGCCGGGCACATCACCGCCCCACACCTCACCGGCATCACCGGCACCCCCGATCGGTGGACCGACGGAAGTCTGATGCCGATCGTCGGGTCCGAGGCCTAGACTTCGCAGGGCGCGCAGTCCGGCTCTGTCCGGTCCTGTCCCGTGCCGATGACGAAGGAGTTCCGTGACCCTGCTGCGACTCGCGCTGAGCGCCGTGAAGCCCTACCGATTCTGGATCGCCCTGGTGGTGGTGTTCCAGATCGTGGGCGTGCTGGCGGCGCTGTATCTGCCCACCCTGAACGCGGACATCATCGACGACGGTGTCGCGAAGGCCGACATCTCGGTGATCTGGGATCTCGGCCTGCTGATGCTGCTGATCTCCTTCGGCAACATCATCGCACTTGTGGTGGCGAACTTCTTCGCCGCTCGTTCGGCGATGCGGGTGGGCAAGGACCTGCGCTCGAGCGTCTTCTCCCGGGTCGGGACGTTCTCCCCGAAGGAACTCAGCGAGTTCGGCACCCCCTCACTGATCACCCGCTCCACCAATGACGTCCAGCAGGTGCAGATGCTGGTCTTCTTCTCGCTGAACATGCTGGTGCAGGCTCCGGTGACCGGGATCGGCGGCGTCGTGATGGCGCTGCGGGTGGAGCCGGGCATGGCCTGGCTGATCGCGGTGATGGTGCCGATCATGCTCGCCGCCGTCGGCACCCTGATCTTCCGCGCGGCCCCGCTGTTCAAGCAGATGCAGGGGAAGATCGACGACATCAACGGGGTGCTGCGCGAGCAGATCACCGGTATCCGCGTGCTGCGCGCCTTCGTGCGGGAGGACCGCGAGCGCGAGCGCTACGGCGTGGTCAACGACCAGCTCACGGATCTGAACCGTCGCATCGGGCTGCTGATGATCCTCATCCAGCCGATCATCATGATCGTGCTGAACGTCTCCAGCGTGCTGGTGCTGCTGGTGGCCGCGCCCCGCATCGAGGCCGGGCAGATGGAGGTCGGCTCCATCACCGCGTTCATCGCCTACCTGATGCAGATCCTCATCGCCGTCATGATGGCGACCTTCATGACCATGATGATCCCTCGCGCGATGGTCTCGGCCGAGCGTATCTCCGCGGTGCTGGAGACGGAGACCAGCGTCCACCAGCGCACCGACGGCGTCCGCGATCTCGAGGGCCCGGTCGAGCTGACCTTCCAGGACGTCTCCTTCACCTATCCCGGCGCCGAGCGCCCGGTGCTGGAGAACATCTCCTTCTCCGCTCGCGCCGGTCAGACGGTGGCGATCATCGGCGGCACCGGAGCCGGCAAGACCACGCTGATCAACCTGGTGCCGCGACTGATGGATGCCAGCGAGGGCCGGGTGCTGCTGAACGGCCATGACGTGCGCGACCTCGACGCCCGTGTGCTCTGGGACGCGGTGGGCCTGGTCCCGCAGCGGCCCTACCTGTTCTCCGGCACCATCGCCTCGAACCTCCGCTTCGGCGATCCGTCGGCCGACGATCAGCAGCTGTGGCACGCGCTGACCGTCGCCCAGGGCCGTGACTTCGTGGCCGCGATGCCCACCGAGCTCGAGTCCACGATCGCGCAGGGCGGCACGAACGTCTCCGGTGGGCAGCGGCAGCGGCTGTGCATCGCCCGGGCGCTGGCGGCGAAGCCGTCGCTGTACCTGTTCGACGACTCCTTCAGCGCGCTGGACCTCACCACCGACGCGAAGCTGCGTGCGGCGCTGGTCCCCGAGACCCGTGATGCGCTGATGCTGATCGTCGCCCAGCGCGTCACCACCATCACGAACGCGGACCTGATCCTGGTGCTCGACAACGGTCGGATCGTCGACCAGGGCACGCACCTCCAGCTCCTGGAGAGCTCGGAGACCTACCAGGAGATCGTCCGCTCCCAGGGCGTCGAGGAGGAGGTGGCCTGATGACTGCTCCCGACGAGAAGAAGCACGAGCTCGCGGGCGACGAGGCGTCGACGGCCGCCGAGATCGCCAGCGAGAAGGATGCCGAGCGCGGCCTGCGGCCCGGGCAGAGCGCCAAGAATTTCTGGCCCTCGACCAAGCGGCTGGTCCGGGAGATCGGACCGGAGGCCAAGTTCATGGTCCTCTCGGTCCTCATCGGCGTGGTCTCCGTGGCGCTCAGCGTCGTCGGCCCCCGGATCCTGGGCCACGCCACGGACATCATCTTCACCGGCGTCATCTCCAAGAATCTTCCCGCCGGCACCGACCCCGACGAGGTGATCGACCAGATCCGCTCCCGCGGCCAGGAGCAGTTCGCCGAGATGCTCTCGGGGATGACCCTGACGCCCGGACAGGGCATCGACTTCACGGCGCTGCACCAGACCCTTGCCCTGGCCGTCGGCCTCTTCATCGGCTCCGCGCTGCTGATGTGGCTGCAGGGCGTCGCCCTGAACCGGGTCATCTACCGCATCGTGTACCGCCTGCGCCGCGAGGTCGAGGAGAAGCTGCACCGGCTGCCGCTGGCGTACTTCGATCGGATGAAGCGCGGCGAGATCCTCTCGCGCGTCACCAACGACATCGACAACCTCCAGAACACCCTGATGAACACGGTCACCGGATTGGTGAACGCGATCCTCACGGTGCTCGGCGTCCTGGTGATGATGCTGACCATCTCCTGGCAGCTGTCGCTGATCGCGCTCGCCGTGATCCCCGTGGCGGTCGTGGTCACCGGCATCGTCGGCTCCAAGGCGCAGAAGCTGTTCGCCCAGCAGTGGGACGCCACGGGCGTGGTCAACTCCGAGGTCGAGGAGGCCTACACCGGTCACGCCCTGGTGACCGTCTTCGGCCGCCGCGAACAGATCGCCGAGCGCTTCGAGGAGCGCAACGAGAACCTGTTCAAGGCCAGCTTCGGCGCCCAGTTCGTCTCCTCGCTGATCATGCCGCTGATGATGTTCGTGGGGAACCTGTCCTACGTGGCGGTGGCGATCGTGGGTGGCCTGCGGATCGTCTCCGGTCAGCTCACCCTCGGCGACGTCCAGGCCTTCATCCAGTACTCCCGCCAGTTCACCCAGCCGTTGTCGCAGATCGCGTCGATGGCCACCATGCTGCAGTCCGGCGTGGCCAGCGCCGAGCGCGTCTTCGAGCTGCTGGACGCCGAGGAGCAGGAGGCGGAGACCACGGTCGACACCGCCGCCGCCGGCATCCGCGAGGGCCGCGTCGAGTTCGAGCACGTGCGCTTCTCCTACACCCCCGAGCGCGAGCTGATCCGGGATCTGTCCCTGGTCGCGGACCCCGGGCACACGGTCGCGATCGTCGGGCCGACGGGCGCCGGCAAGACCACGCTGGTCAACCTGGTGATGCGGTTCTACGAGGTCGACGGCGGCCGGATCACGATCGACGGGATCGACATCCGCGACCTCACCCGCGCCCAGCTGCGCGAGCGCACCGGGATGGTCCTCCAGGACACCTGGCTGTTCAAGGGGACCCTGCGGGAGAACATCCGCTACGGCCGCTTGGACGCGTCCGACGAGGAGGTGCTCGAGGCGGCCCGGGCCACCCACGTGGACGACTTCGCCCGGCAGCTGCCCGAGGGGTACGACACGGTGGTCGACGACGACGAGTCCTCCCTCTCCGCGGGCGAGAAGCAGCTGATGACCATCGCCCGCGCCTTCCTGGCCCGGCCGAACCTGCTGATCCTCGACGAGGCCACGTCCAGTGTGGACACGCGCACCGAGGTGCTGGTCCAGAACGCGATGAACCGGCTGCGCGCGGGGCGGACCTCCTTCGTCATCGCCCACCGGCTCTCGACCATCCGCGACGCCGACCTGATCCTGGTGATGGAGGCCGGGGACATCGTCGAGCAGGGCACCCACGAGCAGTTGCTGGCCGCCGACGGGGCGTACGCCCGGCTGTACCGCTCGCAGTTCGAGGGGGCCGCGGTGGACATCGAGCTGGAGGAGGAGCTGGCCGGGCGCGGTGCGGCGGCCGAGGTCCCGACGACGACGGGCTCGATCGCGCTCGGAGAGGGATGAGGCGGTGCGCCGATCGTTCCGGGCTGCGCCGACGGTTCCGGGCTGCGCCGACCGTGCCGACCGCGCCGGACCATCGTGAACCATGCGACAACGATTGGTTTTCATACAGTGTCGTGAATACTATTCACGGGTGTCTTCGATCCGACCCCGCCGGCGCACCCTGCTGCGCGCGCTCCCGCTGGCCCTCGGCGGCGCGGCCCTGGCGCCCGCGCTCGGCGCCTGCACGCACGCCTCCGAGCGTCTGGACGCCGAGACGAACGCGATCCCCGAGGTGGACTTCCGCGGCATCGAGGAGGTCGCCGATCTGGCCGCCCTCGTCCCGGCCGAGATCCGCGAGCGCGGCGAGCTGGTCAACGGTGCGGCGCTGAACTACGCGCCCGGGGAGTTCGTCGGCTCGGACGGCGGGGCGGTCGGCTACGACATCGACATCCTCACCGCCATCGGACGGGTGCTGGGCCTGGGAACCCGCACCGAGTCCGCGGTGTTCGCCCAGATCATCCCGGCGATCGGCTCGACGTACGACGTCGGCATCTCCAGCTTCACCATCAACCCCGAGCGGCTCGAGCAGGTCTCGATGGTCTCCTACTTCGCCGCCGGGATGTCCTACGCCGTCAAGACCGGCAACCCCTACGGCATCGTCCCGCCGGACCTCTGCGGCACCCGCGTCGCCCATCAGGTCGGCACCTACATGGACGACGTGGTCGTCGAGCGCGACGAAGCCTGCCGGTCCGGCGGCGACGCGGGCATCGTCGACCAGCCCTACGTCGGCAACGCCGACGCCGCGACCGCCGTCGCCGGGGGCAAGGCCGACGTCCTGATCGGCGACTCGCCCGTCATCGCCTACGCCGTGAACCGTTCCCGGGGCACCCTCGAGCAGGTCGGCGACATCGAGGACGCGGCGCTGAACGGCATCGTCGTCGCCAAGGACCAGCCGGAACTGGCCGAGGCCATCCGCGCGGCGGTGCAGCACCTCATCGACTCCGGCGCCCTGCGTGAGATCCTCGCGGCCTGGGGCAATGAGAACGGCATGATCGAGACCTCGGAAGTGGACCCGCAGCAGTGAGCACACAGACCTCCGCCCCCGCCGGCCACCGGCCCGGCTCCGACCCGATCCCCGGTCGGATCCGGGCCAAGGCCAGCCCGCGCCCCGGCACCTGGATCAGCGCCGTCGTCGTCGCGCTGCTGGTGCTGGGCCTGATCAACTTCCTGATCACCAACCCGGTCTTCGACTGGGCGACCGTGGCGACCTACATCCTGGACGTCAAGGTGGTCCAGGGTGTCGGCTGGACGCTGCTGATCACCGTGCTGGCGATGGTGCTCGGCACGATCGTGGCGCTGACCGCCGCGATCATGCGCCGCAGCGAGAATCCCGTGCTGCGCGGGGTCTCCTGGGCGTACATCTTCATCTTCCGCGGCACTCCGGTGTACACCCAGCTGGTGTTCTGGGGTCTGTTCACGGTGATCGTCCCCAAGATCGCCCTCGGGATCCCGTTCGGACCCGAGTGGTTCTCCTTCTCCACCCGCGACTACTTCCCGGCCTTCTGGGCGGCCGTGGTGGGGCTGGGGCTGAACGAGGGCGCCTACCTCGCCGAGATCATCCGTTCCGGCCTGAACTCCGTGGACAAGGGCCAGACCGAGGCGTCGAAGGCCCTGGGCATGGGCAACGGCACCATCCTGCAGCGCATCATCATCCCGCAGGCCATGCGCGTGATCGTGCCGCCGCTGGGCAACGAGACCATCGGCATGCTGAAGACGACCTCGCTGGTGCTCGCCGTGCCCTTCACCCTCGATCTGACCTTCGCCACCAACGCGATCGCCAACAAGCTCTACGCTCCGATCCCCCTGCTCATCGTGGCGGCGATCTGGTACCTCGCCATCACCAGCGTGCTGATGATCGGCCAGTACTATCTCGAGCGGTACTTCGGCCGCGGCTTCGATGATCGTCCTGGCGGGGCTCCGCGGCGCCCGGGCAGTGGTTCCCGCCGCTCGCGCAGCGGATCGCGCCGAGCCCGCCAGGCCGCTGTGAACCGCGCCGGCACGACCCCCAAGGACTCGCTCCCGGAGGTGGAGCTCTGATGACCCACGCCGCCACCCCAGCGCCCGACGGCTCCGACGGCTCCGCATGCGACGCCGGGGCCGCCGCGTCCAGCGCCGCCGCCCCCGACGGGATCCCGCTGATCCAGCTCGAGGGGATCCACAAGGCCTTCGGCCCCCTGCATGTGCTCAAGGGCTGCGACCTGGAGGTCGCCCCCGGTCAGGTGACGGTGCTCGTGGGCCCCTCCGGCTCCGGGAAGTCCACGTTGCTGCGCTGCATCAACCAGCTCGAGGAGCCGACGGCCGGGCGGGTGCGCATCGCCGGTGTCACCCAGGGCTACGCCGAGCAGCCGCTGTCCGACGGGCGCTGGCAGAAGCTCACCACCGCCCAGATCGCCCAGCAGCGCTCCCGCATCGGCATGGTGTTCCAGCGCTTCCACCTCTTCCCCCACATGACGGCGCTGGCCAACGTGATGGAGGCACCGATCCAGGTGCTGGGCCGCAGCAAGGCCGCATCGCGCGACGCGGCGCTCGCCCTGCTCGAGCGGGTGGGCCTGGCCGATCGCGCCGATCACTATCCCTCGGAGCTCTCCGGCGGCCAGCAGCAGCGGGTGGCGATCGCGCGTGCGCTGGCGATGGAGCCCGAGCTGATGCTCTTCGACGAGCCCACCAGCGCGCTCGACCCGGAGCTGGTCGCCGAGGTGCTCGCGGTGCTGAAGGAGCTGGCCGAGGGTGGGATGACGATGATCGTCGTGACCCACGAGATGGGCTTCGCCCGTGAGGTCGCCGACCAGGTGGTGTTCATGGACGACGGCATGATCGTCGAGCAGGGCACCGCCGAGCAGGTCATCGAGCACCCTCGGTCGGAGCGGCTGAAGGGCTTCCTCGCCTCGGTGCTGTGAGACCCGTGGCGCGCCACGGGTCGCCGTGCATCACGCGGCCCGCTCGACGGCCGGGCCCGGTGTGGGGACTTCTCCCCATCGCGCCACCGCGCCTGTTTCCCTAGGATCATCCGGGAACAGATCACACGGACCGCGCAACGGTCGCAGCCTGGCACCGACGCCGGGTCGGGGACGAAGGGGAACGATCGGCATGGCAGGCTTCTACGGCGCGGACACCGAGCAGCTGCGCGGCTTCGGTGACCTCCTCGACGCGCGCAGCGGCCGGCTCTCCGACCTCGCCTCCCAGCTCGCCTCCCAGGTCAACTCGGTGGAATGGGTGGGTTCCGACGCCGACGACTTTCGCGCGGACTTCTCGGGCCGGGTGAGCGGACTGTTCGACGCCGCCGACGGTCTGATGCGTCAGCGGCGCAGCGAGGTGGGGGAGCACGCCGAGCAGCAGGACGAGGCCAGCAGCCCGGGCGACGGGGGATTCCTCGATGCGATCGGCGACGCCTTCGGCGACGCCGTCGATGGCGTGGTGGATGCGGCGACATCGATCGGGACCGGCATCTTCGATGCCCTGACCAGCACTGAGATGGGCTCGCTCAGCGGCCTGATAGGAACCGGGCTCGACATCGCCGACCTGACGATGGAAGGTGGGCTCCCGAAGGGGTGGAGCAACTTCGGCAAGGGCCTGGGTGTCTTCGGTGCAGCCACCGGCGCGTACCAGATCTACGAGAACTGGGGCGACACCAGTGCCGAAGGCATCCTGAACCAGGTGGCAGGCGGTCTGAGCGTCGTGTCCGGGGTGGCGGCGTTCGTCCCGGGCGGGCAGGTCGTCTCCCTCGTCGCCGGCGGACTGGCTGCCGGCATCAACACGGGTTTGATGATCGCCGAGAACTGGGACGCCATCTCGTCGACCGTCTCGGACGCCGTCGACCTCGCCGGGGCCGCGGGCGAAGCGGCGGGCGAGTTCGTGGCCGACGCGGGCGAGGCGGCGGGCGATTTCGTCGGTGACGTCGCCGGCGGTGCCGCAGACTTCGTCGGCGGACTCTTCTGACCGACGCCGGCGACCACGTCTGATCTCGAGCAACGAACCCGACGACCAGTAAGGTGACGACATGACCACTCCCGGATCCGGCCGCGCCACGGACGTTCCCGATTACGACACGAATGACCTTGCCCAGGCGACCGGGGTCATCACCCAGGAGCTCAGCGAGCCCGTGGAGCTGATCGTGTCGCTCTCCGACGAGGAGCTGCTCGCGATCGAGGGGATCCAGCATCGCCAGCTGGTTCCGCTCCCGTGGGCCGAGAAGAACCTGCGCAGCGACGAGCAGCGTGCGATCGCCACCGCGACCGCGACCCGTTCGCTCATCGCCCGCGGCCTGGTGACCATGGACGCGGTGAAGGATCCGCGCAAGGCCGACGAGCCGGGCCCCGGGGACCGGATCGCCCCGGCCCTGCGCGGAACGGTGGTGGCCCGTCGGACGTCCGACTGGGTCGTGGTCGCGGAGCGGACGACGTCGCAGGGCCGTGCCAGCGGATTGTTCTACGTCTTCGACATCGAGGGCGGCCGCAGGGTCCTGTTCGAGGTGTTCGATGCGCAGGGAATGCACCTGTTCTTCCTGCTGGAGTTCAAGGACTTCGCGGAGCAGTTCTGGCTGTGGATCGATCCCGCCCGCGAGATCGGGACGGAGGACGGCGAGCCCGAGGAGTTCCCCGCGGCGACGTTCGACTCCAGTCGGAGATCCGAGACGCTCAAGGAGTCCCGTGCCGCCACCGCGGTGGTGATCCGAGGCCGCGAGGCCGAGGGCACCGCCCAGTTCAGGCTCTTCGCCCGCCCCGGGGTCGTCGAGCTGATGGAGACCGACGGCGAGGGCGACGACGCGGTGAACCGGGTGGCTCCGGTGTCGCGGGAGAGCCTCGACGAGCTGGTGACCTCCCTGCTCGAGCCTGCCGATGCGACATCGGCCGGCGCAGGCGAGTGACGCTGCATCGTTTCCTCGAGCGCCATCGGGACGAGCTCGGCGCACCGGTGCAGATCCATCACAACCGATTCGGGCCGGGGACCGTCCTGGTGGGGGTCGGGATCTGGCTGCTCTGCGGGGCGTTCCTCCTGCTGGCCCCGGATCTCCCGGTCGGCGGACTCGTCGCCGTCCTGAGCATCCTCGCCCTGGCCGTCGCAGCCGTGCTCGTCCTCATGCTGGGTGAGGTCGTCGTGGTGTGCGAGCGCGGTCTGGTGCTCGGCCCCACCGGCCTGTTCCGTCGCCCGTTCCTGGTGCGGTACGACCAGATCACCCCGGGATCCCTGGTGCCGGTGCACCGCGCGCGCCGGTACACCAGCACGACCGGCCGGAAGAACCGCACCGCCATCGTCCGCAACTTCGAATGGGTCTCGCGGGGAATCCACTTCGTCGGGCCGGCCGCCGGGGACGCGCTGCGCGGCGGCGGGCGGCCCGGCATCATCGCGACGAATCACCAACGGTCCGTCGACGGGCGGTGGATCTGGTTCCTGGGCACCGGATCGACAGCACCCGAGACCGTCACGGCACAGATCGCCCAGGCGTCAGGCCGGGCCGGTTTCTCCGAGCTGGCGCGGGCGACGGCGACAGCCCCGCCGCGCGCGCTGTCGGGACGGCGGGCCGACGTCGCTCGACTGCTGCCGGGGTATCCGGCACCGCGCTGAATCCCGGCGGGACGTCCGGCACCGCCCGGGATCCCTCCCCGGGAGCGTGCGCGGCACGATCCCCGGCGCGGCGCCGTCGTCGGCCACCACGCGGGGAGCGCGCCTCACCACTCCAGGATCTGCCAGCGCTTCTTCTTCGCCACCGCGTACAGCCCCAGGTCCGGGGCGATCGCGGTGGGCGTCCCGACCAGGTCCAGCCAGGCGGCGTCGGCGTGCGAGTCGCCGTAGCCGTAGGAGGCCGCCAGGTCCGCACCGTGTTCGTCGGCGTACTTGCTCAGCCAGTTCGCGCGGGCCTCGTCGACCAGCGGGGGAGTGGCCAGGTAGCCGGTCATGACCCCGGTCTCGTCCTCGTCCATGTGGGTGGCGACGACGTCGTCGAACAGGTCCGCCAGCGGCTCGATCAGCACGTCGAGCGCGCCGGAGACGAGGACGGTGCGGTGGCCGGCGGCGCGGTGGCGCTCGATCACCTCGAGCGCCTCGGGGCGGATCGAGGCGCGGATCCGGCGCCCGGCCTCGCCGTGCATCAGGGCGCGCAGCTCGTCGCCTCGGTAGCCCTTGTAGCGACGGTTGACCAAGCGGATCAGCTCGGAGCGGTCGCGCTGCTCGGCCCGCAGGTAGCCGGGGACGGCGGCCAGCAGGCCACCGATCTCGGCCGGCCACGCCCGGCGCGGCCGGGTCGCGCGGACCACGGCGAAGTACTGCTGGACGATGTTGGTGGCCAGCACCGTGCCGTCGAGGTCGAAGACCGCCAGGGCGTTCTCGTCCTGCTTCAGGGACGGGGCGGGGCGCGAGGCGCGCTTGCGCTGGGCGGACTTCGCCCGGGAGTAGGCCTTGGTCAGCTCGGTGACGGCCGGAAGGTGCTGCTGCGTGAAGTAGTCGCGCCAGGTGATCCCGGTGACATCGAAGTCGTGGTCCTCCAGGAAGTCGGCCGACAGCTCTCCGCGCAGCGCCCGGGTGTTGGCGTCGTCGAAGACCATCTCGGTCTTCGTGTACTGGCGGTACAGCTCGATGTACATCCGCAGGGTGGTGAGCCCCGAGGTCGCCTTGTGGAGGCTGGAGGTCCACTGTCGGGTCCGCTTCGTGGCGGGCAGGAACGCGACCGCCGCGGAGCCGGCCTTCGCGGCGAGCTCCTTCGCGCGGAATCGCTGCTCGACCATCTCGACGGCGGGGAAGGTCCACTCGGGGACCTCGATCGGACGGCCCTTGTCGTCCTCGAGCGGGTGCTCGACGAAGTACTCCCGCACGGCGGTGAACATCTCGTGGAAGGGCAGCGGGTTCGAGGCGCCGGAGACGACCTGGAAGTACGCATCGTCGCCGCGGCGGGTGACGTCCTGCGTGGCCAGGGCGACGATCACGTTGACCACGTAGTCGACGGGGATGATGTCGAGGATCGAATCGGCCAGGCCCGGGAACTCGGGCAGGGCGCCGCGGCCGTAGGCCATGATCAGCGGGTCGGCGACCTTGTAGCCGTCGATCCAGCCCGGGTACGGGTGCTCGACGGCGGATTCGATGATCGAGGGGCGCACGAAGGAGACGCGATGGCCGGCCTCTGCCCACAACTCCTCGGCGACCTGCTCGGCCATGGCCTTGGTGAAGGTGTAGATGTCGGTCCAGCCGACGGACTGGGCGCGGGTGCGGCCGAAGTCGACCAGGCGCTCGGTCACCCAGTCGCGACGGGCCTCCTCGGACGCGGCGGCGACGGCCTTGGGCCCCATGCGCCCGTCGCGCAGCGTGGCGCCGCGGATCTGCGAGCGCAGGGTCTCCGGCCGACGGGACTCCGCCTCGACGCGATCGCGGGCCTCGAGGGCCGCCCGGTACTCGGCGCGCCAGTCGACGTCCGTCTGCAGCGGCCCCTCCTGGCGCAGGCCCTTGGCGATGCCGCCGACATAGGCGGTGGAGACGTGGATGACGTGCGGGTCCTGCCCGGAGGCCAGCAGCGCCTCGTACAGGTTCTGGGCGCCGCCGACGTTGGTGCGGAAGGCGTCGTCGATCGGCGGGTCGAAGGAGACGGAGGAGGCCGAGTGGATGACGACGTCCAGCGGCGCCTCGATCGCTGGCATATCGGTGAGATCGCCCTCGAGGACCTCGACCCGCTCGTCGAACGCGGCCTTCACGACGGCCTTGCCGTCGCTCCCGTCGGCGCTGAGCGCGTCGGACCAGGAGGAGAAGATCGGCTTGCGCAGCAGCTGTTCGAGGCGCTTGCGCCCGGTGAGCGAACCCTTGGGCCGCACGACGGCGGTGACGTGGGTCCCCTCGGTGGTCTCCAGCAGGGAGCGCAGGACCGCCTGCCCCAGGAATCCGGTGACGCCGGTCAGCAGGATCCGTCGGTCCCCGTCTCGGGGCCCGCCGGGGGCGGCGGACGGGTCGGCGGACGTGGAGCTGTTCGACATGGGATCCCTCTGTGGACGGGTGCGGCAAGCGGTGGAGGCGGGGGCGGGGGCAGCAGACGGGCCGGGCGGCAGGAGCCGGGAAGGTCGGGGCCCCGGTCGCGATCCACGCGCCTCGAGGCCACCTCACCAGGGGTCATTCCTGCGCTGGTCAGGGCGGCGCTAGTGTATCGTAGCCGCCATGCATAGGGCCCTCATCACCGGTGGCACCGCGGGCATCGGGGCCGCTTTCGCACGAGCTTTCGCAGCCCGCGGAGCAGCGCTGGTGCTGGTCGCGCGCGATGCGGACCGCCTGGACGACAGTGCCACCCAGCTGCGCGACGCGTACGGCGTCGAGGTCGAGACCCTGGTGGCGGACCTCTCGGACCGTGCGGCGCAGCAGCGGGTGGCGGACCGCCTCGAGACCGACGCCGACCCGGTCGACGTGCTGGTGAACAACGCGGGCTTCTCGGTGAGGGCGAGCCTGCTCGAGGAGGACCTCACCGCGCACGACCGCGGCTTCGAGGTGATGATCCGCGCCGTGCTGAAGCTCGGTGGAGCGGCCGGACGCGGAATGGGCCGGCGGGGCCGAGGCTGGATCATCAACGTCGGCTCGGTCAGCGCCCTGGTCACCCAGAACAACTACTCGGCCATCAAGGCCTGGGTGGGCAACTACTCCGAGTCCCTCGGGGTGCAGCTCGACGGCAGCGGCGTGCAGGTCACGGCCCTGATGCCGGGATGGGTGCGCACCGAGTTCCACAACCGCGCGGGCATCAAGGGCTCCTCGATCCCCGGTGTGCTGTGGCTGGACGCGGATCGTCTGGTCGCCGACTGCCTGCGCGATGTGGCCCGCGGCAAGCCGGTCTCCATCCCGTCCAAGCGCTGGAAGCTGATCGCCGCAGTGCTGCGCACCACGCCGCGCGGGGTGGTGGCTTCCCTCAGCGCCGTGCTCAGCCACCGCCGCAGCAGGGAGAAGTGATCGGATGAGCCCTCAGGACCCCACGGATCCCGGCGAACAGCATCCCGACGAGCAGTTCTCCGACGAGCGGCAGCACGCCGGCGACGCGAGGAAGCACCCCGCCGGGGGCAACGAACCCGGCCCCGGCAGGCGGCTGATGGATTCGCTCTCGGCCCGGTCCCGCGGCGAGGGCTGGGAGAAGCCCCAGGGGGAACTGGCGAAGTACCGCTCCACCTGGCGCGCTGGTGTGCGCTTCGTCCTCCAGCGCGTGATCTTCCGGGCGGTGGTGAACTCCGCCGTGACCCCGCAGGTGAAGACGCACCGGCGGGTCAAGAGCATTCGCGGGCCGTTCGTGCTGGTCGCCAACCACACCAGCCACGTGGACGGCCCGCTGCTGGCGATGAGCCTGCCCTGGACCCAGGGGCGGTTCCTGTGCACGGGCGTGGCCACGGACTACTGGTTCGACCACTGGCATCGCCGGATCTTCGTGCGCCTGATGATGAACGCCTTCCCGATCGACCGCGGGGGGTCGCGCAAGCACTCGGGCACCTCCCGCAAGCTGCTGCGCTCCGGGGTCCCGATCCTGGTGTTCCCCGAGGGCGGCCGCCAGACGACGGGGAAGATGGCCGACTTCAAGCCCGGCGCCGCCGCGCTCGCCATCGGCGTCGGCGTGCCCGTGGTCCCGGCGGCCATCATCGGCGGGTACGAGGCGATGCCGAAGGGCCGCAGCTGGCCGACCAAGGGCCGCCCCCCGGTCGCCGTGGTGTTCGGCGACCCGATGATCTCCCACGAGCACGAATCCGCGGTGGCGTTCTCCGAGCGCATCCGCGAGCGCGTGAAGAACCTGTACGACGAGCATCACGACGAGGTCCTGGGCGCCGGAGTCCGGGACGAGGAGGGACCCGCATGAGCGATCGGCTCAGCGCCCGCGAGGTCAAGCGGCACAAGTGGTGGGGGTGGGGACTGGACGACGTCACCTTCCGCTATGACAACAAGCCCGCCTTCCCCGCGCTGGCGCGGAACAAGGTCGGCGTCGACCTGGACTCCAAGCAGCCCGTCGAACCGGAGCTGGCGGATTTCGAGGTGCCGGCCGGTCGTCTGCCGGACGCGGTGCGCACACAGCTCGTCGGCGTCGTCGGCGAGGAGAACCTGGCCGATGACGACGAGTACCGCGTCGTGCACTCCTTCGGCCGCTCGCTGCCGGATCTGTTCCGCGTGCGCGCCGGCGACTTCGCCCGTCTCGTCGACGCGGTGGTCTATCCGAACTCCGAGGACGAGGTCGCCCAGGTCCTGCGGATCGTGCTGGATGAGGATCTGGTGCTGATCCCCTACGGCGGCGGCTCGTGCATCTCCGGTTCCGTCACGCCCGACGTCGACGAGCAGCGCCCCGTGCTGACGATGAACCTCGGCCGGATGCGGGAGGTCCTGGAGATCGACGACACCGCGGGCCTGGCCCGGGTGGAGGCCGGCGTGTACGGACCGGACCTCGAGGAGCAGCTGAACGACCTGGGCTGGACCGTCGGCCATTTCCCGGACTCCTTCACCTACTCCACCCTCGGCGGCTGGGCCGCGACCCGCTCCTCGGGCATGCAGTCGGACAAGTACGGCGACATCGAGGACATCGCGCGCGGCCTGCGCATGGTCCACCCCGACGGCACGGCGGTCACCAAGGCGATCCCGGGCCGCGACTCCGGCCCGTCCGTGCACGAGATGATCCTGGGCAGCGAAGGACGGCTCGGCGTGATCACCGAGGTGACCGTGCAGGTCCACCGCATCTCCCCGGTCCGCCAGGTGATCGCCTACATGTACCCCGACTGGGAGCACGGCATCCGCGGCATGCACGCCATCGCCCGCTCCACCGACGTCACCCCGACCTTCACCCGGCTCTCCGACGGTCCGGAGACCGAGTTCAGCCTGTCCATGGTCAAGGAGCCCACCTCGACCAAGGGGAAGGTCGCCGCGAAGGTGCAGGACGGCCTGTTCTCCTACCTGCGTTCGAAGGGGTGGGACACGACCAACGAGATGTCGATCTCCTACGTGTGCTTCGAGGGCTCCAAGGAGTCGGTCGAGCAGCAGAAATCGCTCGTGAAGAAGATCGTGAAGAAGGCCGGCGGCATCACCCTCGGCGCGGGGCCCGGCGCGATCTACGACCAGAAGAAGTTCGACACCCCCTACCTGCGCGACTTCCTGCTGAACTACCAGGTCTTCGGCGACGTCTGCGACACCGGGGCGACCTGGTCGAACATCAACGAGGTCCATTCAGCGGTCTATGACGCGTTCTACGCGGTGCAGGAGGAGCAGGGACTGCCGGGCTTCATGTTCTGCCACATGTCGCACAGCTACCACTCCGGCGCGTGCCTCTACTTCACCTTCGCCTTCCCGTACTCGTCCGACGAGCAGGCGCTGGCGCAGTACTACGCGGCCAAGAACGCGGTGCAGCAGGCCTTCGTGGATCTGGGATCGACGGTCTCCCATCACCATGCGGTGGGCATCGAGCACCAGCCGTGGATCACCGAGGACATCGGTGGGGTCGGTGTGCGCATCGTCAAGGGTCTGCTGGCCGACAACGACCCGGGCCGGAACCTGAACCCGGGCAAGGTCACGACTCCCTGAGCACCCCGGGCACAGCCACCACCTCCCTGAACAGGGCGGACCGAGGCGAGGAGCCGGGAGCGTGCCGTGCGGCGGTGCTCTCCCGGCTCCGATCCAGGACGAGGGAGCGATGAACAACGACATCTGGGTGCTGCGGCACGGCGAGTCCACGGCGAACGTCGACGGGCTGATCGTCTCGGCTCCGGGGACTCGCGCCCTGGTCGAGGTCGGCCTCACGTCGCGCGGCCGTGAACAGGCCCGACAGGCGGGACGCCGAGGGCTCGAGCAGGGACTGGGGGCCGATGCACTCGTCCTCTCCAGCGATTTCGCCCGCGCTCGCCAGACCGCAGAGGAGTTCGCGGGCGTCCTCGGAGCGCAGGACCCGCGCCTGGATCCGCGGCTGCGGGAACGCAGCTTCGGGATCCACGACGACGGTCCCGCGAGCGCCTACGAGCAGGTGTGGGCCGTGGACCGGGAGCGCGGCGCCCACGAGGGCGGGGTCGAGCCGGTCCAGGACGTGGCGAGGCGCATCGGGCAGGTGCTGCGGGAGGTCGACGCGCCGGACGTCGACGTCCCGGTGGTCCTGGTCGCCCACGGGGACGTCCTGCAGATCGCGCTCGCCGTCAGGGCGGGCGTGGATCCCCACGACCACCGCGACGTCCCGCACCTGGGCAACGCCGAACTGCGACGGCTCGGCGACGCGCGGCTCGTGGACACGTCGGTGGGCGAGGGGACCCCGACGGTCGACGTGACCTCGGGACACGACGGAACCCCGGGACACGACGGAACCCCGGGACACGGCGTCGCCGATGACGGCACCCCGTCGGATCGCCGGGCCGACGGCCGGATCCCGACGCGCCGCGATGCCGACGAGGGGGCGCCGGGGGCGGCTCCATGAGCATCGACCGGCCCGGGGGCATGGAGCTCGTCGTGCGCGGCGACAGCGAGGTCGTCGGGGTGCTCGTCGAGACGTTCTTCGTCGGCCGAGGATGGCGCCCTCGCCCGCGCGGTGAAGGTCGGGTCGACTACGAGTGCGGCAGCCGTCGTCGGACCCTGCTGCTGGGCGGACTCGCCGGTCGGAGGTTCTTCCTGACCGCGCAGGTCGCGCTGACCGGGTCCGGGCGCAGGGCCGGGAGCGAGGGCGACGCCGAGGCCGAGGGCAGGACGGTGGCCCGTTACACGTGGGGCGCGGGGGAGGGGCGGTGGCTCGGCGGATCGCTCGGACGCGCCCGGGCGCTGCGGGTGCATGCGGCGACGGCGCGCGCCCTGGAGGCGGAACTGGATCGGACGGGTCGACTGCTGGCGGTGCGAGGTCTCCCGGGCAGCTGAGCGGCACCGCGCGTCCGGGCACCAGACCCTTCCCGTGCGTGCAGGTCTCCCGTGCGAGCATGGTCCGGGCTTCTCTCGCGCTCCGGGACCCGAACGCGCGAGAGGTTCCCTCGCCATTGAGGGAACCTGACGACGACAGTAACCCGCTACCGATGAGTAGTACGTCACAGGCGGGTCACAGTTCGGTCGAGCTCACCCGGGCGAGCTCTGCGTTCCCGGTGCTTCCGCTGGCTTTGGCACCGTCTGCGCAGAGATGGATCGCGGGTGCATGGCGGGGACGGAGCTCGGGCCCGTGGGAGTGCGTGCGGGGAACGGATCTCGGGGCTCGTCGGGCTGAGCTCGCTCGGGCGGGCGGTGCTGCCGTCCCGTCCCTCCCGGCCCTCGGCCCCGTGCCGAGTCAGCGGCACCTCGCGACTGATTCCGGCGCGTCGCGCAGCGGGGGCTTCCATCGTGGGAATGCGCCTCTACGATGGACGGACCGCGCTGCTGGGGTCGCCCGCAGCGCATTCCCCATCCAGCAAAGGACTGCAATGACACTGCGTATCGCCGTGTTCGGCGAGAACAGGCACGAGAAGGTCGACCCGAAGGTGCAGGAGGTCTACCCCGAGGGCATGCACACCGTCATCGCCGACGGCCTGCGCGAGCAGCTGGCCGCCGACGGCGTCGACGCCGAGGTGCGCATCGCCCTGCTCGACGACATCGACCACTCGCTGTCCGAGGAGGCCCTCGCCGAGACCGACGTGCTGACCTGGTGGGGCCACATGGCCCATGCCGACGTCCCCGATGAGATCAGCGATCGCGTGGTCCGCCGCGTCCATGAGGGCATGGGCCTGATCCCGCTGCACTCGGCCCACTACTCCAAGCCGTTCAAGGCGCTGATGGGCACCACCTGCTCCCTGCTCTGGCGCAACGACGGCGAGGAGGAGCGGGTCTGGACCGTCAACGGCTCCCACCCCATCGCCCGCGGCGTCCCGCACCCGATCGTGGTCCCCGAGCAGGAGATGTACGGCGAGATGTTCGACATCCCCGCCCCCGACGAGCTCGTGTTCGTCTCCTCCTTCGCCGGCGGCGAGGTGTTCCGCTCCGGCGCCGCCTTCCGCCGCGGAAAGGGCAAGGTGTTCTACTTCAGCCCCGGCGACCAGGAGTACCCCGTCTACCGCCAGGCGGAGATCCGCCGCGTGCTCGCCAACGCCGTGGTCTGGGCCCGTCCCGAGGACCGGGCCGCGGAGCCCGTCAAGATCGCCAACGCACCGCGCGACTGGTTCCGCGGCGAAGGTCCGGAGGCGGTCACCCGTGTCATCTGACGTCGATATCGCCGCACGCACCGCCGATCTCGCGATCGCCGACGGGACCGACACGGCCGCCGCGCCCACCCTCGCCCCGCATCTGACCGACTTCCCCCGCCTGCCGGCGGACCGCCCTGCCCGGGTGGTCGTGGTCGGCGCCGGCGGGATGGGCGGCTGGTGGGCTCGCGAGGTGGTCGCCAGCGACGTCGCCGAGCTGGTGGGCGTGGCGGACCTCGTCGAGGGCGCCCCGCAGAGGGTCATCGAACAGTCCGGGGTCGCGGATCCCTCGGCCGTCGCGGCTGGTACCGACGGGGTCGACCTGGCCTTCGAGCTCGGCGCCGATCTGCTCATCGACCCGACCGTGCCCGTGGCTCACCACCCGGTCACCCGCAAGGCGCTGCACGCCGGGATCCCGGTGCTCGGGGAGAAGCCGGTCACCGAGACGCTGCCCGAGGCGCTGAGCCTGGTGGCGCACACCGAGCTGACCGGGGTGCCGTTCATGGTCTCCCAGTCCCGGCGCTTCTTCCGCCAGGTGCGCCAGCTGCGCAGTTTCGTCGCGGCCCACGGGCCGACGGTCCTCACCAGTGCCTTCTTCTCCCTGTTCACGGAGATGGAGGGGTACCGGCGCACGCAGCTGCACCCGCTTCTGCGGGACATGGGCATCCACGCCTTCGACACCGCCCGCTACGTGATGGATGCGGATCCGGTGGCGGTCACCGCTCGGGGCGCTCAGCCCGAGTGGAGCGTCTACAGCCACGACGCGACGGTCACGGCGACCTTCGAGATGTCCGACGGCTCGCTGTTCGTCTACAACGGCACCTGGAACGCCCGCGGGCTGCCGACCTACTGGAACAGCGAATGGCGGATCGGGGCCCAGCAGGGCTCGGCCACCTGGGACGGCACGAACGCCCCGGTCCTCGGCACCGAGGACGCGGAGGAGACGGCCCGGCTGCAGGCCGCGGTCGACGCCGAATCGGATCCGGAGCCGGACCAGATCGCCGCGTCCCTCATCGAGTGCGTCAGCGCCCTGCGCGAGGGACGCACCCCGATGTGCGAGGTCCACGAGAACCTGCTCAGCTTCGCCATGGTCGAGGCGGCCGTCGCCTCCGTCGACCGCGGAGAACGGGTGGAGATCGACGACCTGCTCGAGCAGGCTCGCGTCGAGGCCATCGCCGCCGAGACGGACCCGCGGGCCCGCGACCTCATGCAGTCGTGGAGCTCGGTGCGGGAGGCTCTCGCCGCCGCCCAGTGAGGTCCCGGGGCCCGGTCAGCGGCCGACCGCGTACCCCTGGGCACCACGCGGGTTGGCGGCGGCGCCGAGCACGCCGGTGGCCGGATCGCGCAGGACGCAGGACAGGCGCCCCAGCGACCAGTCACCGGCGCGGGTGATGCGGTGCCCGCGGCGCTCGAGCGCCGTGATGACCTCCTCGCCGAGACGGTCCTCCACCACTGCCCCGCCCGGTTCCCAGGTGCGCGGCCAGAACGAGCCGGCGACCGCTGTGCTGTGCAGTGCCGGCGCATCGATCGCGGCCTGTGGGGACCATCCGCCCACCAGCACGCGCAGGATCAGCAGCAGCTGCCACTGGTCCTGCTGATCTCCGCCGGGGGAGCCGAGGGCCATCACCGGCTCGTCGTCCTGCAGCACCAGGGTCGGGGTCAGCGTGGTGCGCGGGCGACGTCCCGGGGTGAGCGCCGAGGGCGAGCCCTCCTCCAGCCAGGTCATCTGCAGTCGCGTGCCCAAGCAGAATCCGAGGCCGGGGATCGTGGGGGAGGACTGCAGCCAGCCGCCCGAGGGCGTCGCGGAGATCATGTTCCCGAATCGGTCGACGACGTCCAGGTGGCAGGTGTCCCCGCGCACGCTGCCGTCGGCATCGGCACCGGGGTCCCCGGCCGCGGTCGCATCGCGCGCGGCCGGGACGGTGGGCTCCCCGCCGCCGGCCGCCGACGGGTCGTGCCCGGACCGCGCCGCCTGCTCCGCGGCGGTGCGCACCGTCGGGTTCCAGCCGGATGCGCCGTCGAGGCGGCCGGGCCGGAACTCGTGGGACGCCCGAGGCCCGATCAGCGTGCGACGCCGGGCGGCGTAGTCCTCGCTCAGCAGCACCGAGAGATCCACCTCCCGGGCATCCCCGTAGTGGGCGTCGCGGTCCGCATAGGCGAGCTTGAGCGCTTCCAGCACGGTGTGGGCACCGAGCTCGGTGGACGGATCGAGATGGTCGTCGGGCAGGCCCTCGAGGATCGCGAGGGTCTGCAGCAGCACCGGTCCCTGCCCCCAGGGTCCCGTCTTGGCGATCGTGTATCCGCGGAAGGAGAGCGTGGCGGCGTCCTCGAAGGACGCCGAGGAGCCGGCGAAGTCGGCAGCGGTGATCACCCCGGCATGGTCGGCGCCGTCGGAGTGCCGGTGCGCGGAGGCGGCGAAGGCGGCGGCCTCGTCGGCGACCCGTCCCGTGCGCCACTCGGTGCGGGCCGCGGCGACCCGTGCCGCCCGTGGGTCGGGGACGTCCTCGCCGACCGCATCGCCCGCCGCGATCAGCTCCCGCAGCACCTGGGCGTACTCGGGCGCGGTGATCCGGTCGCCGGGGCGGGGCACGCGGCCCTGCGGCATCCAGCGCGCCGCGGAGGTGGGCCAGTGCGCGGTGAACAGCTTCGCGACCGCTGCGATCTGATGGCACACCCGCTCCAGGACCGGGTGGCCGTCCTCGGCGTAGTCGATCGCGTACTCGAGCACGTCGGCCACCTCCCAGGTCCCGTGCTCCTGCAGAAGCAGCAACCACGCATCGACCGCGGCGGGCACGGCGGCCGCCAGGGCGCCGGCCCCGGGCACCAGGTCCAGTCCCTCCGCGAGGTAATGCTCGGCCGTGGCACCTGCCGGGGCGGCGCCCTGCCCCATCAGCACCACGGGCCGCCCGGGCTCCTCGGCGGTGGCGAACACGCCGGTCATGTCACCACCGGGGCCGTTCAGATGCGGCTCGACCACGTGCAGCACGAAGGCACCCGCCACCGCGGCGTCGAAGGCGTTCCCACCGCGTTCGAGCACCGACTGCGCCGAGGAGGAGGCGAGCCAGTGGGTGGAGGCGACCATGCCGAAGGTCCCGCGGAGAGTGGGACGCGTGGTGAACTCGCCGGGAGCGGTGAAGGTGGGCATCGGTGTCCTCCTGGGCTGCGGGGTCGAGGACATGCTAGGCCGTCGGTCCCATCGCCCCGTCCGCCCCGGCATCGTCCGCCGCACCCGGCCCGGTCCGTCATGTCGCTCCCCTGCGGCCCTCTGTCCTGTCACCGACGGTTCGTGGACCGCTCCGGAGCGGCTCGGCCGACGGTGCGCACGAGGACCCGCTCGAGATGGGGCAGCTCGTGGTGCAGCGCGGTCTCGACGCAGGTCGCGATCTCGTCCGCGGCGGTGAGCTCGAGGTCCGCGGTAAGCACCAGCCGCAGCTCGGCCTCGAGACGATGGCCGATCCAGCGGGCCCGCACCTCGTCGGCCGTGAGCACGCCGGGGACGGTCGCGGCCACGGTCTCGATCTGTTCCAGGAGCGCCGGATCGATGCCGTCCATCAGCCGTCCGACGACGGTGCGCATCGACGCGATCAGCACGGCGACCACGACCGCGGCGATCAGCAGGCCGATGACCGGGTCCATCCACGGCAGGCCGAGCCAGGCCCCGATCACACCGATCGCCACGGCGAGCGAGGTCAGGGCGTCCGTGCGGGCGTGCTGCCCCTCGGCGATCAGGGCGGCGGAGCCGATGCGTCGGCCCGCACGGATGCGGTAGATCGCCACCAGTTCGTTGCCGGCGGCACCGACCAGGGCGGCGGCCAGCACCCAGCCCAGATGGGTCATGTCCCGGGTGCCGGCCAGCGAGCGCACGGACTCCCAGACGATCAGTCCGGCCGAGAGCGCGATGACGGCTCCGATCAGCAGGCCCGCCAGGTCCTCCGCCCGCCGGAAGCCGTAGCTGTACCGGCGGGTCGGGCTCCGGCGGCCCAGGCGGAAGGCGATGATCAGCGGGAGCGTCGTGGCGAGATGACCGAGATTGTGCAGGGTGTCGGCGAGCAGCGCCACGGAGCCGCTGAGCGCGACGATCACGATCTGCAGCGCCGCGGTGGCCCCCATGCCGGCGAGGCTGATCCAGGCTGCGCGCAGACCGATCGCGCTGGCCTCCTCGGCAGTGCGGATGGCCTCGCCGTGATCGTGGCTGTGGGGGATCAGCGCGTGGCGTAGTCGGCTCCGGAGGCCGTGGTGCGTGTGGTCATGTCCGTGCTCGTCGACGTGGGCACGGACGTCGCCGTGCACGGTCGGGTGGGTGCCTGGGGTGCCGTTCACCGTAGCAATGTATCCGCGCAAGCATGCAGATAGCAAGTTCCCCGTACGATGGGGGCATGCATGAGGAGCCCGTGCGTGCCGTTCCCGACGAGGAGCATGCGCAGATCGCCGCGAGCACCTTCCGCATGCTCTCGGATCCGACGCGGGTGAAGATCCTCTGGGCGCTGTTCCAGGGGGAGTCCAGCGTCAATGCGCTCGCCGAAGCCGTCGGGGCGACGCCCGCAGCGGTCAGCCAGCATCTGGCGAAGCTGCGGTTGTCGGGGCTGGTGGAGAGCCGCAAGGAGGGCACCTTCGCCTACTACCGTGCCAGGGACCAGCACGTGCGCCGCCTGCTGACCGAGACCCTCTCGCATGCCGAGCACGTCACGGGGGCGGCCAGAGAACTGGACCCGCACAGCTACTGAGCGGCAGTGTCGCTCTCCTCGTGCCGACGGCCCTCGTGCCCGACGGTGCCCGTGCCCGACGGCGCCCGGGCTTGCCGTCCGACGCGTCGCTATGGGTCCCCGTATCCGACGCGTCAGGCCGTACTGCGCGCACGACCCGCACGTCCGCGCACGACCTGCACGACGAAGCCCCTCACCGCATCGATTCGATGCTGTGAGGGGCTTCGTCCACAAAAGTGCGCCCGGAGGGATTCGAACCCCCAACCTTCTGATCCGTAGTCAGATGCTCTATCCGTTAAGCTACGGGCGCTTGTCGGCGTTCCGACCTGCTCGAGTCTAATGCTCGGCCCAGGTGGGCGCCAATCCAGGGGTCATGACCCTGCTCACACGGTCCTGGAGGGGCGCGCCGACCCGCGGATCACTGTCCCGGAGGCTGCGGCGGACGGCTCCAGGGATCCTGCGGCGGCTGGGCGCCGCCGTCCTGCTGGCCGGGCTGCGGCGGCTGGTTCCAGCTCTGCCCCTGCTGATCCTGACCGCCCTGCTGTCCCGGCTGCGGAGGCTGGCCCCACGGCTGGCCCTGGTCTCCTTGGGGCGCGGCGGGAGGAGGAGGTGTGCCCTGCCCCCACGGCTGGCCTCCCTGCGGGGGCGCGGGCGGAGCGCTGCCGGAGGACATCGAGGCCGCACCGGCCGCACCGCCGAAGGCCGCCGGGGCGTTCATGGCGGAGCCGCCGGGGCCGCTGGAGCCGCCCTTGTTCCGGCGGGCACGGATCACGAAGAAGATGACCGCCGCGATCGCGAGCAGCAGGAAGAACCCGACGACCACCACGATGATGATCACGACGATCCAGGGGAAGCCACCGGCCTCGGCGGTGATGTCCACGCCCTGGGAGAACTCGACGACGTCGGTGTAGGTGACGGTGCTGCCGTCGATGGTCCCGCCCTGGGACTCCAGGACCTTGCCCGGGAAGGTGAACGTGACCTCGAACTCGAAGGCCGAGACGTCGATGCCGTACATCGAGCCCAGTGTGTCGAGGTCCGACTGGTTGATGCCCTCGGATCCGAGATCCATGACGAAGTGGTACTCGCCGTCCTGCTCGGTCAGGTCGAGGCCCTCCCCGAAGTCCGCGCGGGTGCTGGTGCCGGAGATGCGGCAGCCCCAGATGTCGCCGTCCTCGTAGGCCTCGACCGGGGCGGACAGGAGGTCGTCGTTCATGTCCCCCATCAGGTCATCGCACATCGCGTCCGGGGAGTCGAAGCTCTCCCCCATGGTCTCGAGGACGTTCTTGTCCAGGCCGAAGTCCATCGCGATGGCGATGGTGTCGACGTCCTTGATGTCGAAGTCAGCGCTGAGGCGCCCGCACCCGGCCAGCAGCAGGACGAACGGCAGGACGAGCGCGGCCAGAAGCCGGCGCCGAGCCGAGATGGTGTTCATGGTTCCCCCGTCGGGTCAGGATCTGTGGACCGCGGCGCGCCCGGACCGCGGGCGACGACGGGTCCAGCGTACCTGGGCACGACGAGATCCGCGGTGGGGAGAACTCCCCATCGCGCGGGATCTCGGCCGGTCGAGGGCGTCCCCTCGCGAGCGCCGGATCCTACTTCCAGAACATGAGCATGCCGCCGCCGACGAGCATCACGCCGAATCCTGCGGCGAGGTTCCAGTCCCCGATCGGCAGCGGCAGCGCGCCGGCCGAGAGGTAGAAGGCGACCAGGTAGGCCAGGCCCACGAGGAGGAGCACGACGGCGGTGGGGGCGAGCCAGGCGGGGTTCGGCGCCTCGGCGGCGACCCGCCGCCCCGTCGTCCGCGCGGACTCCGCCGCCGCGGCCTTCTTCGGCGACCCGGCGCGGGTGGCGTCCTTCGCCTTCTCGCTGACCTCGCTGCCCGCGGCGCCGGCAGAGCCCTTGCCGGACGTCGCGGCCTTCGAGCCCTTGCCCTTGCCCGAGCCCTTCGCCGCGACGGTGTCCTTGCCGGCACCCTTCGTCCGCGCGACGGGATCCTTGCCGGAAGCGCGCGTTGTGCTCTCTGTCGTGGAACCGCTCCCGCCGGATCCGCTCTCCGCAGGGTCGCTCGGCGCGGTGCCGTCCGTCCCCGTCTCCTCGGCATCCGTGGCGGTGCTCTGGGCGTCGTCCCCGGCCGCGGCGTCGGCGGAGTCGGGGGAGAGGTCGTCGAGATCGTCCGCCCCGGGCTGGGCGGCCGTCGTCCCGGCCGTGGCCTTCGACGCGGCCTGCGCCGACGACTTCTTCCTGCTCTTGGCCATGAAACGGTGCTCCCTCGAAGCGGCCTGTCGTGCGGCGTGGCGCACGGGCCCGCCGATGCGGACCTTGGCCTAGGGTAATGGTCGTCGGACGAGCACGCGAAGCGAGGTGTGAGCATGGCAGAGGACGCCGGGCGATACCGCGGTCCCCGCCGCCGTGTCGGCGTCGCGCTCGTGATGGTGCTGTGCGGCGTGCTGTTCGCGACCACCGCCCGGATCTCCGGGGGCGGGTCCATCCGCGACGAGAGCGGCGACGTGGTCAGCGTGCTGACCGAGAGGGGCCGCACCATCGAACGGCTCACCGACGAGGTGGCCGACAAGCGTGCCGAGATCGATGAGCTGTCCGCCGCCGGCGGGGACGCCGCTGTCCAGGAGCGCAGCGCCCAAATGGCGGGAGCCGTCGGCCTGAGCGAGGTCAGCGGTCCGGCCCTGGAGATCACCCTGACCGACGCGCCGACGGGTACGCTCGGCGCCATGGACGATGTCGAGCCCGACGACCTCGTCGTCCACCAGCAGGACATGGAGTCCTACATCAATGCCCTCTGGGCGGGCGGTGCCGAGGCGATGATGCTGCAGGACCAGAGAGTCGTGGCCGACAGTGCTTTCCGCTGCGCCGGCAACACCCTCCTGCTCGAGGGGCGCGTGTACTCCCCACCCTTCGTCATCACCGTCATCGGACCCACCGAGCAGATGCTCGCCGCCCTCGACGACGCCTCCGGCGTGCAGATCTACCGCGAATGGGTCGATCTCGTCGGTCTCGGCGAGCAGATCAGGACCCTCGAGGAGACCACCCTTCCCGCCTTCGAGGGCTCCCTGACCCTCGAGACGGCGCAGGCCGGATGATGGCCGCGCGCGCCGCCCACCGCGCCCGCTCCCGCGGCGCCACCGTGCTCGGCCGGGTGATCGGGGTCCTCGGCGAACTGCTCATCACTCTGGGCGCTCTGCTGCTGCTCTTCCTGGTCTGGCAGCTGTGGTGGACCGATGTCGTGGCCGACCGTGAGCAGTCCGGCATCATCGCGGGTCTGGAGGACGAGTGGGGGAACGTGGACGAGGAGCGCATCGCCCCTGCTCAGGACGGGCCGCCGCCCGTGCCCGACACGCTCGGGGACACGAAGGTCTGGGCCACCATGCACGTGCCGGCCTTCGACCGTGAGCGCTTCCCGCTCGCCGAGGGGGTGAGCTTGGAGAAGGTCCTGAACGTCAAGGGTGCCGGGCATTACCCCGAGACGGCTCTGCCCGGTCAGGTCGGGAACTTCTCGGTGGCCGGCCACCGCAACACCTACGGACGGGTCTTCGAGGACATCGCAGCGCTGGAGACCGATGATCCGATCGTCGTCGAGACGGCCGACGCCTTCTACGTCTACGAGGTGACCGAGTCCCTGATCGTGGATCCGAGCGCCGTCGAGGTGATCGCCCCGACGCCCGGACGGATCGGGGTCGAGCCCACCGAGTCGATGATGACCTTGACCGCCTGCCATCCGATGTACTCCGCCCGCGAGCGGTACATCGTCCACGCCGAATTCGCCTACTGGACGGATCGCGACGACGGCATCCCCGAAGCGCTCGCGTCGACGGAGGAGAACTGATGTACGCCTGGCTCTTCCGTCACCTGCCGGGTCCGCTGTGGGCGCGGATCCTGCTCGTCGTGGTCGTGCTGGCCGCGCTGGTGGTGGTGCTGTTCGGCTGGGTGTTCCCCGCCATCGCCCCCTACCTGCCGCTGAACGACGGCCTGGTCGGCGGGGCGGGGGGCGGGACGCCGGCACCCTGACCGTCGTCCCGACCGGCCGGAGTCGGCGCACGGAGTGACCTCACGGCATCGCCCGCGGCCCTCGGGTCAGCCCGCGGTCATCAGAGGCACGAGCCCCTTGGAGCGCACGACGGCGTCGCGTCCGTCGCACAGCTCGAGGAAGTGGGCGAGCATCAGGTGGCCGTTCTCGGTCAGCACCGACTCCGGGTGGAACTGCACGCCGTGCAGCGGCAGCTCCCTGTGCGCGAGCCCCATGATCATCCCGTCGGCGGTGCGAGCGGTGACGTCGAGGCAGGCAGGGATCGTGGCCGGGTCGACCGTGAGCGAGTGGTACCGGGTCGCGATCATCGGCGACGGGGCGGCGGCGAACACGCTCCTGCCGTCGTGCGTGAGCTCGCTGGTGCGGCCGTGCATGAGCTGCGGGGCGTGCCCCACGGTGGCTCCGAAGTACTGGCCGAGCGCCTGGTGACCCAGGCACACCCCGAGCAGCGGAACGGCGTGCTCGGCGCAGGCCCCGATCACCTCGAGCGAACGCCCGGCGGTGCTGGGGGTGCCGGGGCCGGGGGAGACCAGGACCCCGTCGAAGCCGCTCAGGTCGACACCTCCCGCAGCGTCCGCGGGCACCTCGTCATTGCGCACCACCACGGTCTGCGCGCCCATCTGCTGCAGGTAGCCGACGATCGTGTAGACGAAGCTGTCGTAGTTGTCGATCACGAGGACGCGCGCGCCGGGCGCGCTCGTCCCGGTCCCGCCCGCGGCGGACGTCCCCGGCTCAGTCATTCCCGTTCCCCGTCCCGCGGTCGCCGGCACTGCCGTTCGCAGCTCCGTTCGCGGTGCCGTCGGCGTTGCCGTTCGCGCCGCCTCCGTTATCGCTGGGAGGGTCGCTGGGCTCGTCCGACGGGGTCTCGCTGGGCGTCGGGCTCTCGCTCGGTGCATCGCTGGGCGTCTCACCGGGCGCGTCGCTGGGCGAATCCGTCGGCGTCGGGGAGTCCTCCGGCCCGCTGGAGACCACGATGTTGACCGTGGATCCCCGTTCGGCCTTCTCGTTCGCGCCGGGTTCGGTCCGGATCACGCGGCCCTCCTCCACGGAGTCGGAGGCCTCCTGCTGGGTGTCGATGCCGAAGCCGGCGTCCCCGAGGGTCTTCTGGGCCTCGGAGAGGGTGTGCCCGGTGACGTTCGGGACCGTCACCGGACCCGGGGCCGCCGCCACCACCAGCGAGACGGTGGAGCCGTAGGGGGCGGTGCCGCTGTCGGCCGTCGGGGTCTGGCTGAGCACGGTCCCGGGATCGGCGTCGGTGGTCTCCTTCTCGGAGGGCTCGGGCACCTCGAAACCGGAGCCCTCGAGGGTCTCGGTGGCCTGGTCGACGTCGGTGCCCTCGACATTGGGCACCTCGACATCGCCCGAGGCGAAGCGCACCTCGACCTCGGAGCCCTTCTCCGCACTGGCGCCGCCCTGCGGGGTGGCGCCGGTGACGGTGCCCTTCTCCTGCGGAGCATCCTCCGGCTCCCCCTCGACCATCACGAGGCCGACGTCCGCGAGAGCGCTCTCGGCCTCATCGCGCGTCATGCCCACCAGGTCGTCGGGGACGGTCACCGCCTCCGGGCCGGCCGAGACGGTCACCTCGACGGTGGAGCCGACGGCGACCTCCTCACCCTCTCCGGGGGTGGACTCGATGACCACGCCCTCGTCGACGTCCTGGGACTCGGCCGAGGTGAACTCCCCCTCGAGGCCGGCGTCGTCGAGCAGCGAGCTCGCGTCCTCCTCGGTCTGTCCGGCCAGCTCCGGGACCGGCACCATCTCCGGCCCGGTGTCCCAGGGACGCAGGACGGCCAGCGCGGCACCGATCAGCGCCAGCACGGCGACGATCACCAGGATGATCAGCCACCAGGGACGCTTGCGCTCGGGCTCGTGCTCGACCTCGTCGGGGGAGTGCGGCGACCCCGCCCCGGTGGCGATCGGAGTCGGGTCCGTGGACCACTCGGAGGCCCGTGCCCCGGCGCCCGCGGCGCCGACGCCCGCCATCGCCGGCAGTGCCTCGGTGGCGTCGTCCATCGGGTCCAGCACGGTCGTCGCCTGCCCGTCGGCACCGGCCGGGACCGCTCCGCCGACGAGGGCCGGGGTGCGCCCGGCGACCACGGCGGCGATGTCGCGCGAGAAGGCGACCGCGCTCGGATAGCGCTCCTCGCGGTCCTTGGCGAGACCGGTGAGGATCACCGCGTCCAGCTCCGGGGTGATCGACGGGTTGTACGCCGACGGGGGCTGCGGCTGCTCCCGCACGTGCTGGTAGGCGATGGAGACCGGGGTGTCGCCGGTGAACGGCGGACGGCCCGTCATCAGCTCGTACATCACGCAGGCGGCGGAGTAGATGTCGGAGCGGGCATCGACCAGCTGGCCGCGGGCCTGCTCGGGGGAGAGGTACTGGGCGGTTCCCATGACGGCCTGGGTGGCGGTCATCGCGCTGGTGGCGTCCGCGATCGCCCGGGCGATGCCGAAGTCCATCACCTTGACCGCGCCGGCGTCGTTGATCATCACGTTGCCGGGCTTGATGTCGCGGTGGACGATCCCGGCCCGGTGCGAGTACTCCAAGGCGCTCAGCAGCGCGACCATGATCTCCCCGGCCTTGCGGGCGCCCATCGGGTTCTCGGGATCGATGTGCTCGCGCAGGGTGGTGCCGTGCACGTACTCCATCACGATGTACGGGATGGTGACGTCCGCGCCGGTGACCGTCCTCTGATGCTCCTCGCCGGTGTCGTAGACCGCGACGATCGACGGATGGTTCAGGGCGGCGGCGCTGTGGGCCTCGCGGCGGAACCTCTCCTGGAAGTTCGCATCGCGGGCGAGGTCCGAGCGCAGCACCTTGACGGCGACCGTGCGGTGAAGGCGGGTGTCCTCCGCCAGGAACACCTCGGCCATGCCGCCGGTCCCGAGGATCTTCCCCAGGGTGTAGCGGCCCTCCAGGACCACGTTCTCTTCGCTCACTGAACACCTGTCCTCGTGCCGTGGTCGACACCGACCGATTCGATCATCGTACGTGCTGAGGCCGCGTCCCCGGTGCCGGGGTGATCCACGCCCAGCGCCCCCAGGGGCAGCCATCCCAGACCGCCCGCCACGGCCACCGCGATCACCAGCACCAGCAGGATCAGCAGCACCAGGCCGGGCAGGGTGAACGGGCCGAGGGTGCGACCCGTCGACGTCCCGCGGACCGTGCGCTCCGAGGCGGCGGTGTCCACGTCGCCCAGGGCGCCGGGCGCCGTGGCCCGCTCCGGACCGCCGGCCGTCGGACGGCGGGAACGTCCCGCCGCGGGACTCGCGGCCGAGTGCTCCGCCGATGCCGTGCGCGGGGTACCCGGCGGCGGCGCCGGGGAGGCGGCCGACCTCGCCGAGGGCGCCGACGGTCCCGACAGCGCCGAACCGCCGGAGGCCGCCGAGGCGCCCGAGCGGTGACGGACGCCGCGCCCACGACCGGACATCGGCAGCGGCATGGCGGCCGTCCGGGTCCCGGTCGGCGAGGCCCCGGGCCGCTCGCGCTCGGGACCGGAGCCGTGGCCCGAGCCGGGGGACCGCACGGCATTCTCCCCCGTCCAGTCGTGGTCCTCGACGCGGGTGAGGGGGATCGCCCCGGTCGTGAAGCGGGGCTCGACGCCGCGCTGGATCGCCTCGAGGATCCGGGCCACCGCCGCCGCCGAGCGGGGACGGTTCGCCGGGGCCTTGGCCAGGGTCATCATCACCAGCTGGCGCAGATCCGCGCTGAGCGTCTCCGGCAGCTCCGGCGGCTGCTGCTTGACCTGGGCCATCGCGATCTCGACCTGACTGGAGCCGGTGAAGGGGCGGTGCCCCACCAGCATCTCGTAGGCCACGATCCCCAGCGCGTAGATGTCCGACAGCGAGGTGGCCTGCTTGCCCATCGCCTGCTCGGGGGAGAGGTACTGGGCGGTGCCCATCACCAGCCCGGTCTTGGTCAGCCGCGCCTGGTCCTTGCTGCGGGCGATCCCGAAGTCGGTGATCTTCATGGACCAGTCGTTCTCTTCGTCGACCAGCACGTTCTCCGGCTTCACATCACGGTGGACGACACCCTTGGAATGGGCGGCGTCCAGCGCACGGGCCAGCTCGACGAGGATGGAGACGACCCGCTTCTCGGGCAGCCCGCCGGTGTTCTCCTCGATGATGTCCGACAGCGGACGTCCCGGGCAGAGCTCCATGACGATGTAGGCGCGCCCGTCGAGCTCCCCGTAGTCGTACAGGGCCGCGATCGCGTCGTGCGAGAGGGCCGCGGTGTGGCGGGCCTCCGCCCGGAACCGCTTGAGGAAGCCCTCGTCGCCCGCGTACTCCTCGCGCAGCACCTTGATGGCCACGTCGCGCTCCAGCTCCTGGTCGCGGCCCTTCCAGACCTGCCCCATGCCGCCGGTGGCGATCAGGGACGTGAGTTCGTAGCGCCCTTCGAGCACCAGCCCCGCCTCGGTCCTCATTGCGTGAACACCGCCTCCATGACGTCCTGCGAGATCGGTGCCGCCGTGCGCGACCCGTATCCGCCCTCTTCGACCAGGACCGCGACCGCGATCTTCTGGTCCTCCTGCTGCCCGTATCCGACGAACCACGAATGCGGCGCCCGGTCCTCGCCCCACTCGGCGGTGCCGGTCTTCCCGCCGACCTCGACCCCGTCGACCGCGGCGGCCGTGCCGGTGCCGTCCTCGACCACGCCGACCATCATCTGGCGCATCTGCGCGGCGTTCGAGGCGCTCAGCGGCTGGCCCAGCTCGGTCGGGCTCAGCTCCGCCACCGTCGACAGATCGTTGGTGCGCACCGCGCTGACCAGCTGCGGTTCCATCACCACGCCGTCGTTGGCCATCGCCCCGGCCACCATCGCCATCTGCAGCGGCGTGACCCGGTCCTCGTACTGGCCGATCGAGGTGGTCGCCAGCTGGGCGTCGTCCAGATCGCTGCCGATCGAGGACGGGGTCACCGACAGCGGGATCTCCATGCTCTGGCCGAAACCGAACTCCTGGGCCGTCTGCCGCAGCTGGTCCTCCCCGAGGGACACCCCGAGCTGGGCGAAGGAGGTGTTGCAGGACTGGCGCAGCGCCTCGGCGAGGGTGGACTCGTCATTCGGACCGCAGGGTTCGGTGCCGCCTGCGGCGTGGTTGTTCATCACCGCCGAGGAGTTCGGCAGCTGGTACGTGCCGGGACCGGGGATGACCGTATCGGCCGTGTAGTCCCCGGTCTCGAGCGCGGCCGCGGCTGTGACCAGCTTGAACGCCGAGCCCGGGGGGTACAGGTCCCCGCCGATCGCCCGGTTGGTCAGGGGGCGGTCGGGGTCCTCGTTCAGCGCCGCCCAGGCGTCCTGCACCGCGGCGGTGTCGTGCGAGGCCAGCCGGTTGGGGTCGTAGCTGGGGGAGGAGACCATGGCCAGGATCGCACCCGTCTCCGGGTCCAGGGCGACGACCGAGCCGCGGCGTCCGTCCAGCGCCTCCCAGGCGGCCTCCTGCGCGGCGGAGTCGAGGGTGAGCTCGACGGTCGCGCCCCGTCCCTGCTCGCCCGAGAGGATCGCGGAGATGCGGTGGTAGAACAGGGCGTCGGCCTCGCCCGAGAGCGTGTCGTTCAGGGCGCGCTCGATGCCGGAGAAGCCGTAGACCACCGAGTAGTAGCCGGTCACCGGGGCGTACATCGCGCCGGGATCGTAGCTGCGCAGGTAGCCGTAGGTGTCTCCCGAGGCGGTGGAGGTGGCGATCGGGTCCCCGTCCACGACGATCGGCCCGCGGTGGCGGCCGTACTCGTTGTAGGTGGTGCGCAGGTTCTGCCCGTTGGCGTTGAGCCGGTCCTGGGCGATGACCTGGAAGTACGTGGTCGACGTGAACAGCAGCACGAAGAGCACGCTGACCACCAGCCACACATGACGCAGGGGCTTGTTCATGCCGTCACCTCCGAAGCCGGTCGGCCGGCGCCGCCGGCACCACCTCCGCCGCCACCGCCGACGCCGACCCCGCCGGGGGAGCCGGGGACCTGCCGGGCGGCGGGCCGACGGGCGGCGTCCGAGAGGCGCACCAGGATGCCGGCGATGATCCAGTTGCACACCAGCGAGCTGCCGCCGGCGGCGAGGAAGGGCAGTGTCAGGCCGGTCAGCGGGATCACCCGGGTGACGCCGCCGACGACGACGAACACCTGCAGGGCGATCACGAAGCCGAGGCCGCCCGCCAGCAGGGTGCCGAAGCCGTCGGAGATGCCGACGGCCGCGCGGACCGCGCGCTGGACCAGCAGCAGGTACAGCAGCAGCAGGGCGAAGGCCCCCACCATGCCGAGCTCCTCGGCGAAGGAGGTGAAGATGAAGTCGGACTCCGCATGGGGCACCACGTCCGGGCGCCCCTCACCCAGGCCCGCCCCGGTCAGACCGCCGTTGGCGAGGCCGAACAGGCCCTGGTTGATCTGGCCGCAGGTGGAGAAGTTCTCGCTGGCCAGCGGATCCAGCCAGCAGGTGATGCGGGTGCGGACGTGACCCATCTGGGTGGCCGCGAACACCGCCGGGGGCAGGAACATGACCGCCCCGATCACCAGCCAGCTGAGCCGGTCGGTGGCCACGTACAGCATCACCACGAACAGGCCGAAGAACATCAGCGAGGTGCCCAGGTCGGTCTGGAACACCAGCACCGCCATGGCGAATCCCCAGGCCACCAGGATGGGGCCGAAGTCCGACCAGCGCGGCAGGTGGATGCCGAGCACCTTGGGGCCGGCCAGGGCCAGCGTGTCGCGGCGGGAGACCAGGTACCCGGCGAAGAAGATCGCGAAGGCGATCTTCGCCAGCTCCGCGGGCTGGAAGCTGTTGCCGGCGATCGAGATCCAGATCCGCGAGCCGTTGCGGGCCGAGCCGAGCCCGGGCACCAGCGGCATCAGCAGCAGGACCGCCCCGACCACGGCGCTGATCCAGGTGTAGCGGCGCAGCCGGCGGTGGTCGCGCAGGAGCACCACCACCGCGATGCACAGCAGCGTCCCGACGATCGCCCACAGCATCTGCCGGTCCGCGCTGGCGGAGGTGCGCAGTCCGTAGATCTCGTTCGCGGCGTGCACGCTCTCGATCACGGCGATGCCCAGCAGGTTTAGCAGCACCACCAGGGGGAGGATCACCGGGTCCGCGTAGGGCGTGCGCCACATGACCACGATCTGCAGCGCCAGGGCGAGCAGCGCCGCGCCGATGCCGTACTGCATCAGGTTCCCCGGCAGCTCGTCGAAGCGGCCCAGGTGCACCAGCGCATAGGCCCCCACGCCGATGACCACGGCGAATGCCAACAGCACCGCCTGGATGACGCGGCGCGGGCGGGCGGTGTAGGAGACGATCGTGGCCACTACGAGTCCTCGCCGCCGTCGGAGGCCCCGGTCCCGTCCGTGCCGCCGCCGTCGGAGGGTTCACCGCCGCCGTCGGACGGCGCCGGATCCGTGGCCTCCGGGGGCCGGTCCGCCAGGGCAGCCTGGTCCAGGCGCTCGACGATCGCCTCCGCGGACTCGCGGTCGTCCGCGGAGATGGTCCGTTCCACCTGCTGCCGGGTGACCTCGGGGAGGTCCTCGAGGGAGATGTCCGTGACCTCCACCGGCTCCGACAGCGAGATCGGGCCCAGGTCCTGCGACAGTCCCTGGTAGAGCACCACGTTGGTGCCGTCGGTGCCGACGAAGAACTGGCGCTGCGACCAGGCATAGCCGGCCCACAGCACCCCGCCGAGCAGAGCCACCAGCAGCGTCACGGCCACCAGCGCGGGCCACGGGCTGCGGCGCGGCGGCTCGTCCTCGGAGAAGTCCTCGTCCTGGTAGGGGGCGTCGGACTCGTCGCGGGTCAGCGCGGCGGCCTTCGCTGCCGGGCCGGAGGCGGCGGTCGGCTGGTGCCGGGTGCGGGCCGCCGAGCCGACGATCTGTGGGGACGTGGAGGGGGCCTCCTCGCCGCGGGGGAGGTCGTCGAGGTCGACGACGTCGGCGATGAGGCAGGTGATGTTGTCGGGGCCGCCGCCCTTCAGCGCCAGTTGGATCAGCTCGTCGGCGCACTCGCCGGGATCCTCGAAGGCCTTCAGCGTCGCATCGATGGTGTCCAGCGAGACCAGGCCGGACAGCCCGTCCGAGCACAGCATCCACCGGTCGCCCGGGTGGGCGGGGCGCAGCGAGAGGTCCAGCTCCGGATCGGCGTCGACGTCGCCGAGCACCCGCATCAGCACCGACCGCTGGGGGTGGCGCTCGGCCTCCTCCTCGGTCAGCCGGCCCTCGTCCAGGAGGCGCTGGACGAAGGTGTGGTCCTTGGTGACCTGGATGGTCTCCTCCTCGCGCAGCAGATAGGCGCGGGAGTCGCCGATGTGGGCGAGGGCGAACTTGCCCTCGGCGCGCAGCATCGCGGTGATGGTGGTGCCCAGACCACGCAGCTGGGGCTCGTCGCGGGCGCGGCGCAGGATCTCCTGATTGGCGTCGAGCACCGATTCCTCGAGGGTGGCGACGATGTCCGAGGCCGGGGTCTCGGAGTCCAGCCGGGCCAGTCGGCCGATCGCCACGGAGGAGGCGACGTCGCCGCCGGCGTGGCCGCCCATGCCGTCGGCCACGACCAGCAGGTGACTGCCCGCGTACCCGGAGTCCTGGTTGTTGGACCGCACGAGGCCGACGTCGGAGCGGGCGGCGTACCGCAGGGCGATGCTCATCGCGGACCTCGTCTCAGCTCGATCTCGGTGCGGCCGATCCGCACCTGGGCACCGGGCCGGAACGGCACGGCCCCCTCGATCCGTCGCCCCGACACCAGGGTGCCGTTGGTGGACCCGAGGTCCTCCACGATCCATTCGCCCTCGCGCTGGAACACGCGCGCATGACGGTTGGAGGCGTAGTCGTCATCGAGCACGAGGGTGCACTCCGGTGCGCGGCCGATGAGGATCGGGGTGGAGCCCAGCGTCAGCGAGGTGCCGCGCAGCGGGCCCGCCGTGACCACCATCGCGGTGGCGGTGGCCTCCGGATCGGTGCGCAGCGCCGCCGGGTCGGTGCCCGACGAGCCGGCGGTCCCGCCGACCGGCCCCGAGGCGGGCCGCTGCTCGCGCCGGGGGTCACGGCTGGAACGGTTGACCACCGTGGTGCCGAACAGGTCGTTGCGCAGCACCAGGACCACCACGATCACGAACACCCACAGCGCCAGGACGAATCCCAGGCGGAGTGCGACGAGGGTCAGTTCGCTCATCGGGCGCTCACCAGGTGACCGGACCGGCCGCCGGGAGCAGCACGGTCAGCCGGGTGCGGCCGATCTTGATCAGGGAGCGGTCCTGCAGGGCCACGGGCGTGGTGATGCGCTCGCCGTCGACGAAGGTGCCGTTGGTGGAACCGAGGTCGGTGGCCACCAGGCCGCCGGCGGGCTCGTTCCCGACGGACGCATCGGTGCGCAGCTCGAGGTGGTGGCGGGAGACCCCGGTGTCCTCGAGGATGATGTCCGCGTCGCCGCCGCGCCCGATCACGGTGACGGGGCCGGTCAGGAGGTACTGCTGGCCGTCGATCTCGACGATCGGGCTGCCGCCGGACTCGGTGCGGGCCGCGCCCGTCGCGGGGGCCACGCTGCCGCGCTCGGTGCGGGACTCGGTCTCGAACCGGCCCGCGCGCACCTCGTCGTCGGCCGCGAGGTCCACGTGGACCCCGCCGACGAACATGTAGCGCTGCTTCTCCGCATGTTCCATGAGCACCCGCTGGAGCTCGTCGAGCAGGGTGTCCTGCCAGGAGGCGAAGCGCTCGTGGTCCTGCGAGTGCAGGTAGATGGTGTAGACGTTCGGGGCCAGGGTCCGGGTGCGGTCGAGCACCTGGATCTGGTCGTCGCATTCGCGCTTGAGCCCCTGTGCGAGGTCGAGCGGCTTCAGCTGGCCGCGACCGGGCGAGAACACGCTCGTCACGCCGCGGTCGAGCCCGCGCTCGATCCGATCCAAGATCCCCACGGTGGTCCTTCGCTGTCGCTGTGCCTGCGCCCCGACGGCCGACGGGGCTGTTCGCCCTCCCGATCGTAGCGCGTGGCCAGGTCATCGAACCGGCGACAGGGCGGTGGGGGTGGCAAGGGAATCGTGCAGGTCTCGTAAAGGCGTCCCCGCCCGGGCCGTGACGAGGGTCGGCCCTCGGACGGGAGACCGGCCCGTGCCCTGCTCGTCGGCCTGTGCCATATTTGGAGGTGTGGAGAGCGAGACCCTGCCCGAGATCCCCGTCGACGTCCCGTTCGAGCACGCCATGGGGGTGTCCGACGCCGAGCGCACCCTGTGCGTCCAGGGGGAGCCGGGTCGGGTCTGGGACCTGGCCAGCGTCTCCAAGCCGCTGGCCGCCCTCGGGGTGCTGATCGCCGTGGACCGCGGACTGCTCGACCTCGCCGAGCCCGCCGGCCGGGAGGGCGCCACGGTGCGCCACCTGCTGGCCCACACCGCCGGATATGCCTTCGACGGTCGGGAGCCCGTCAGCGCCGTCGGGGCCCGGCGCATCTACTCCAACACCGGCTTCGAGGTGCTCGCCGCCCACCTGGAGGACGCCACCGGGTACGAGTTCGAGGACTGGATGGAGCAGACGGTGGTCCAGGGCCTCGCGCTGCGGGACCTCGAGGCGACCGGCTCCCCGGCGGCCGGATACCGCGGCAGCATCCGCGACCTGCTCGCCGTCGGCCGCGAGCTGCTCGCCCCCACCCTGATCTCCACCGAGCTGTGGCGCGAGGCGACCAGCGTGCAGTTCCCGGGCCTGGACGGCATCCTGCCCGGCTACGGCCGCCAGCAGCCCAACGACTGGGGCCTCGGGTTCGAGATCCGCGACGGCAAGTCGCCGCACTGGACCGGCGAGAGGACGAGTCCGCGCACCGTCGGGCACTTCGGCCAGTCCGGCTCCTTCCTCTGGGTCGACCCCGACGCCGGTCTGACGGCCGCCTTCCTCGGCGCCGAGCCCTTCGGCGCGACGCACGTGCGGATCTGGCCGGGCCTGACCGACGCGATCCTCGAGCGCCACGGCGACGGCTCGGCGCGATGAGCGCTCTCGCGACGCTCGACGAGCTCGGCTTCGAGGCCTGCGCGGTCGTGCTGGGCCCCGAGGGTGTGCGTGAGCAGCGCGGGGACGTGGACCTGCCCCGGCCCTGGCGCTCGGTCACCAAGACCCTCACCGGTGTCGGCGCGGCCGTCGCGCTGCAGGAGGGGCGCGTGGGCCTCGACGACCCGGCCGGCCCCGAGGGCTCCACGCTGCGCCATCTGCTCGCTCATGCCTCCGGGTACTTCTACGAGTCCGCGCGGACTCTGCAGGCCCCCGGTCTGCGCCGCCACTACTCCAATTACGGCATCGACGAGGCCGCCCGCCACCTCGAGCGCGCCACCGGCCATGACATCGGCGACTGGGTCCAGGAGAAGGTCGCCGACCCGCTGGGGATGAGCCGCCTGGACTGGGGCGGCTCGCCGTCGGTGGGCGCCGTCGGCCCCATCGCGGATCTGGCCCTCCTCGCCGCCGAGGTGCTGCGGCCGACGCTGCTGGACCCCCCGTGGTACCGCGAGCTGACCACCGCCCAGTTCCCCGAGCTGGTGGGCATCATGCCCGGCTTCGGCAAGCAGACGCCGAATCCCTTCGGACTGGGGTTCGAGGTGCGGGGGACCAAGTCCCCGCACTGGACCGCGACGCACAACTCCCCGGCGACGGTCGGTCACTTCGGCATGCGCGGGACCGCGTTCTGGGTCGACCCCGAGGCTGACCTCGCCCTGGTGATCGGCAGCGCCCACGATTTCTGCGACGCCCACCGCGAGGTCCTGCCCCGCCTGGGCGATGCGGTGCTGGAGGCCCACGCACGGTGAGTCCCGCGACCTCCGCTCGCCGGGGGGTGGGCGCCGAGCCCGTGTGAGGACGACACGCCTGCCCGTTCCACCGATGCGTTCCTTCGGCGGGTCGGATCAGTGGAATCGGCGAGAAGGGCCGGCGTGTCCGGCACCTCCCACGTGTCCCATGTGTCCGACGTGTCCGACGTGTCCGACGTGTCCGGCACGACCGGGCGAGGTGACGTGCGCCTCGGGCGGTGGCTACAGTCGAGCGGACGGAGACGGCCCCCGCCGCCGTGGAGGCATCGGTCGGGGACCGTGACCCCGACCAGTCCGACGCACGCCGCGCCACGAGCGCCCGAGGAGCCGCCCAGATGTTCGATGACAGGGAACTGACCGAGTCCCGGATCCGCCGCTTCACCCAGGACCACCTGGTCCCGCGGATCTACCAGGAGACCGCCCCGGTGCATCTGAGCGCTCACCGGCTCGCCGGGGAGCCGATCCCGCCCCGGGAGGCGATCATCGAGCGGGCCGCGCAGTACGAGCCGCTCGAGGTGGGGGCGCCGCTGGGGCGGGCCTGGTCCACCACCTGGCTGCACGTGACCGGCACCGTCCCCGCCGACTGGGCGCTCGATGAGTCCTCCGCCCCGGAGCTGCTGGTCGACCTCGCCTTCACCGGCCAGCCCGGCTTCCAGGCCGAGGCGCTGGTGTTCACCCCGGACGGAGTGCCGGTCAAGGCCATCAACCCCGACAACCGCTACCTCCCGGTCACCCCGGGCGAGGAGCTGGACTACTACCTCGAATGCGCCGCGAACCCGCAGGTCGCCGGTGGCTGGACCTTCGAACCCACCCCGCTCGGCGACCTCGCCACCGTGGGCGACGAGGAGCTGTACTCGATCACGGAGCTCCACCTCGCCCGCCGCGACGTGCGGATCTGGGAGCTCGCGGAGGACTTCCGGGCACTGACCGGACTGATGATCGAGCTGCCCGGGACCAGCCCGCGCCGTCACGAGATCCTGCGCGCCCTGGAGGCCGCCTGCGACGTCGCCGACCCCGACGACATGCCCGGCACCGCCGAGGCCGCCCGGGCGGTGCTGCGCCCGGCCCTGGAGCGCCCGGCGAACCGGTCCGCGCTCACCGTGCTGGCCACGGGGCACGCCCACATCGACTCGGCCTGGCTGTGGCCGGTGCGGGAGACCGTCCGCAAGGTGGCCCGCACCTTCTCCAACGTCGCCGCGCTGATCGAGAACGACCCCGACGTCACCTTCTCCGCCTCCTCCGCGCAGCAGTACGCGTGGCTGAAGGACCGCTACCCGGAGCTGTTCGAACGGATCCGCGGCCACGTCGCCGAGGGCCGCTTCGTGCCGGTGGGCGGCATGTGGGTCGAGTCCGACACCAACATGCCCGGCTCCGAGGCCATGGCCCGCCAGTTCATCGCCGGCAAACGGTTCTTCCTGGAGAATTTCGGGGTCGAGACGCGGGAGACCTGGCTGCCGGACTCCTTCGGCTACTCCGCCGCGCTGCCGCAGATCGCAGCCCTGGCCGGTCAGGAGTTCTTCCTGACCCAGAAGGTGTCCTGGAACCAGGTCAACACCTTCCCCCACCACACCTTCCGCTGGGAGGGCATCGACGGCACCAGCGTGTTCACCCACTTCCCGCCGGCCGACACCTACAACGGGATGCTCTCGGGCCAGGAGCTGGCCTACTTCGAGCGCAACTTCAAGGAGAAGGGCCGCTCCACGATCGGCCTGGACCTGTTCGGCTGGGGCGACGGCGGCGGCGGACCGACCCGCGAGATGATGGCAGCCGGGCGCCGCGCCGCCGATCTCGAGGGCTCGCCGAAGGTCGAGTTCGGCACTGCCGAGGACTTCTTCGAGCGAGCCCGGGACGAGTACGAGGACGCTCCGGTGTGGAACGGAGAGCTGTACCTCGAGCTCCACCGCGGCACCTACTCGGCACAGCTCGGGACCAAGCAGGGCAACCGGCGCAGCGAGCACGCGCTGCACGAGGCGGAGTTCCTGGCCTCCCTGGCCGCGATCCGCGCCGGCGTCGAGTACCCGCACGACGAGCTCGAGGCGCTGTGGGAGAACACTCTGCTGGGGCAGTTCCACGACATCCTGCCCGGCTCCTCGATCGCCTGGGTCCACCGCGAGGCCGAGCGGGGCCATGCCGCGACCGCCGAGCGCGCCGAGGAGATCATCGCCGGGGCGCTCGCCGCGCTCGCGGAGACCGGCGGCGCGAGCCCCGGGGACGCGGACGGGGGAGCGACCACCGGCTGCGAGCCCCCGGTGCTGCTGAACACCGCCCCGGTGCCCCGCCGCGGGGTGCCCGCCTATGCGGCAGGCACGGCCAGCACCGGTCCCGAGGGCGTGGTGGTGTTCCGCGAGGGCGGCACCATCACCATCGAGAACGCTGCGCTGCGGGCCGTGCTCGACGCGACCGGGGCGATCACCTCGCTGGTGGACCGCGCCGGCGGTCGCGAGGCCATCGCCCCCGGTTCCCGCGGCGCCCTGCTGCAGCTGCACCGTGACACCCCCAACGCCTGGGACGCCTGGGACATCGACGAGTTCTACCGCCACGTGGTGCGCGATCTCGAGGCCCCCACCGACGTCGAGGTCAGCGAGGAGGGCGCGGGGGTGCGGGTCGCCTTCACCTACACCACCGCCCAGGGCGAGGGGGCCGCGACCTCCGGGGTCACCGGAGCCGGGTCGACCATCGTGAAGACCTACGTGCTGCGCCCGGGCGACGTCTCCCTCGAGATCGGCCACGACATCGACTGGCGCGAGCGCAAGAAGGCCCTCAAGCTCGCCTTCGGCCTGGACGTGCGAGCCTCCCACCTCAGCAGCGAGATCCAGTTCGGCCACATCGACCGTCCGATCCCGGTGAACACCTCCTGGGACGCCGCCCGCTTCGAGACCTGCGCGCACCGCTGGGTGCACCTGGCCGAAGGGGATTACGGGGTGGCGATCGCCAACGACTCCACCTACGGGCACGACGTGCTGCGCACGGTGCGCGAGTCCGACGGCGGCACCACCACGACCGCGCGCCTGACCCTGGTGCGCGCCCCCGAGTACCCGGACCCCGGCGCCGACCACGGGACGTACTCGCTGCGGGTGGCCGTCCGGCCCGGCACCTCGATCACCGGAGCCGTCGAGGAGGGGTATCGGATCAATCTGCCCGAGCGGCGGGTGAACGCCGCCGTCGCCGCCGCCGTCGCGCAGCCGCTGGTCAGCGCCGAGCCCTCGAGCGTGCTGGTGGAGACCATGAAGCTCGCCGAGGACCGCTCCGGCGATCTCGTGGTGCGCCTGTACGAGTCGCAGGGGATCCGCTCCCGCGCGACCGTCCGGCTCGATGCGGCCCTGGACGAGGGAGACGTCGCCGTGGTGGACCTGCTCGAACGGCCCTTCGCCGACGACGCCCCGGCACATCTGTCCGCCGTGGGTCAGGACGAGGGCGGCGCCGTGCGGCTGACCTTCCGGCCCTTCGAGATCAAGACCCTGCGCATCGCCCGCCGCTGAGCTCGGGGCGGCGGGGAGGACCGTCGAGCCGCGGCGCCCCGCCGCTCACATGTTGTGGATCAGCGGGCCGGCGGGCTCGCGCCAGCCGGACAGGACCTCGAGCATGCGCACCATGCGCACGGTGGCGGCGACGTCGTGGACCCGCAGGACGCGGGCACCCTGGCGCATGGCCCAGGCGGCCGCGGCGAGCGAGCCCTCCAGCCGCTCCTCCTTGGCCAGACCCAGCGACTCGCCGATCACGTCCTTGCGGGACAGCGCCGCCAGCACCGGCAGCCCGAGGGAGGTGTACTCGGACCAGTCACGCAGCAGCTCCAGGGTCTGCAGGGTGTTCTTGTTGAGATCCGGTCCGGGGTCGAGGACGATCCTCCCGCGCGGGACGCCGGCCTCGAGCGCCCGTTCCAGGCGGGCGGCGAGGAAGTCCCGCACCTCCTCGACGACGTCCTCGTACCGCGGCCGGGGGTACTCCTGCCGAGGGTGGGCCAGCGAGTGCGTGATCACCAGCGAAGCCCCCGTGCGGGCGACGGTCGAGGCCATGTCGGGGTCCGACAGCCCGGTGGTGTCGTTGATCAGGTCCGCCCCCACCTCGATGCTCGCCGCGGCGACGGAGGCATGGAAGGTGTCCACCGACAGCAGCACGTGCACGGGCAGCTCGCGGCGCAGCGCCCGGAGCACCGGGACCACGCGGTCGATCTCCTCGGCTGCCGGCAGCGGCGCGCCCGGGGCGAACTTCACGCCGCCCACGTCGATGATGTCGGCGCCCGCCGCAGCAGCCTCGAGACCGGCGGCGACCGCGGTCTCCAGAGCCCAGGTGCGGCCCTCGTCGAAGAAGGAGTCCCTGGTGCGGTTGACGATGCCCATCACCAGCACACGCGTGCTGGTGTCCGGCAGCGGACGGGGGGCCGGGGCCTCCGGACGCGGGAGCCGCGCCCGGTCGCCCACCGGAGCTTCAGCCGTGCGGGCTAGAGTGGCGTCCGCCGTGAGGGAACTCTCCGGCGAGCTGTCGTCGTAGGCGTTCGTCATGGCGGGTTCCTTCGCTGTTCACGCGGGTGTTCCTCATCTTTGAGCGGCACCCGACCTGCACTATCGTGAGATGACCACGAAACTACACGATCCGGATGCGGTGCCTTTCCGCAGGCCGGGACCCGGACCCCTGGAAGGACTCACCCCATGAAGATCGTCGTCGCCGGCGGAGATGGATTCTGCGGATGGCCCACTGCTCTGTATCTTTCGCAGAAGGGCCATGACGTCACCATCATGGACAACCTGGTGCGGCGCGAGATCGACGAGGAGCTGGGCTCCAACTCGGTGACCCCGATCCTTCCGCTGCAGGAGCGCGTGGCGGCGTGGAAGGAGGTCTCCGGCAAGGACATCGCGGTCGAGATCGCCGATCTGACGGACTACGACGCGGTCGCGAAGGTCTTCCAGGAGGTCCAGCCGGAGTCCTACGTGCACTTCGCCGAGCACCGCTCCGCGCCCTACTCGATGATCGATCGCGAGCACGCGATCGAGAACCATCGCAACAATGTCGAGGGCACCCTGAACGTGCTGTGGGCGATCAAGGATTTCGCCCCGGACTGCCACCTCGTCAAGCTCGGCACCATGGGCGAGTACGGCCAGCCGAACATCGACATCGAGGAGGGCTGGATCGAGGTCGAGCACAAGGGCCGCACGGACCGCCTGCCCTACCCCAAGCAGCCGGGGTCGTTCTACCACCTCACCAAGGTGCACGACAGCGACAACATCATGTTCGCCTGCAAGATCTGGGGCATCCGCGCCACCGATCTCAACCAGGGCGTCGTCTACGGCCTGGAGACCGACGAGACCCGCCTCGACCCGCGCCTGGTCAACCGCTTCGACTACGACGCGGTGTTCGGCACGGCCATGAACCGCTTCATCATCCAGGCGGCCATCGGCCACGACCTCACGGTCTACGGCAACGGCTCCCAGACCCGCGGCTACCTGGACATCCAGGACACCGTGCGCTGCATCGAGATCGCCTGCGAGAACCCTGCCGACCGCGGCGAGTTCCGCGTCTACAACCAGTTCACCGAGCAGTTCTCCGTCAAGGAGCTGGCCGAGAAGGTGCAGAAGGTGGGTCGCGACCTGGGCCTGGACGTCGAGCTGGCCACCACCGAGAACCCGCGCGTGGAGAAGTACGACCACTACTACAACGCGGTCAACACGAACCTGCTGGACCTGGGCCTGCAGCCGCACCTGCTGACCGACGAACACCTCGCCGAGGTGCTCAAGGTCGCGATGAACAACACCGACCGGGTCAAGCGCGAGCTGGTCATGCCCACCGTCACCTGGAAGTGAGAACCCTTCCGTGAAGATCGCGATCGTCACGGAGACCTTCGTGCCGTCCGTCGACGGCGTGGTGACGCGCCTGCGCCACGCCGTCGACCGGTTCACCGACCTCGGACACGAGGTCATGGTGATCGCCCCTGCGCTCGGCGTGTCCGAGTACCACGGGGCCAGGGTGGTGGGCATCCGTCCGGTGACGCTGCCGTTCTACAAGCATCGCCGTTTCACCCTGCCCCACCCCACCGTGGACGGCATCATCCGCGGCTTCCACCCGGACGTGGTGCACGCGGCCCAGCCGTTGCTGCTGGCCTCCTCGGGCGCGTTCGCCGCGCACCGGCAGCGGATCCCGCTGGTGGCGAGCTATCACACGCACATCCCGCGCTACCTGGACCTGTACAAGGCCTATCGCTGGGGGAAGCGGCCCGTGTGGTGGCAGATCAAGCGCAACCACGCGCTGGCCGACGTCAACATCGCCACCTCCGAGACGATGCGCGCGGAGCTCGCCGAGAAGGGGCTGCGCGACCTGCACGTGGTGCGGCGCGGGGTGGACACGGAGACCTTCCATCCCCGCTTCGCCGCGGAGTCGATGCGCGAGCGCCTGACCGAGGGGCATCCGGAGAAGAAGCTGCTGGTCTTCGTGGGCCGGCTGGCCGCGGAGAAGGAGATCCACACCCTGCGGCCGATGATGGAGCGCCGTGACGACGTGGCCCTGGCGATCGTGGGGGACGGCCCCTACCGCGCGGAGCTCGAGCGGCACTTCGCCGGCACCGCGACGCTGTTCCCCGGTTTCATGGACGGCGAGGAGCTCGCCAGCGCCTTCGCCAGCTCCGACGCCTTCGTGTTCCCCTCGGTCACCGAGACCCTGGGCCTGGTGATCCTCGAGGGCATGGCCTCCGGGCTCCCGGTGGTCGCCGCCCGCTCGGGGCCGACGATGGAGCAGGTCACCGATGGGGAGAACGGGCTGCTGTTCGATTCCGGGGACGAGGCGAGCCTGGATGCGGCGCTGACCCGTCTCGGGGACGGCGCGCTGCGCGGACGCATCCGCGAGGCCGCCCGCGCGGAGGCGGAGAAGTTCTCCTGGGAGAACGCCTCCGACGATCTGCTGCGCTACTACGAGATGGCGATCGAGAAGCACCGGTGAGCACCACGACCCCGATCCCCGCCACCGCCTCCGTCCCCACCGGTGCGATGGACCAGCCCCGCGGGGTGGTCCTCGTCAGCGATCGGGTGCGGCTCGAGCCGCTCGGACCGCAGCACGTCCAGGGCCTGCGCGAGGTCGTGGCCGACGGGGAGATCTGGCGGATCCCGTATGCGCCCCATGTTCCCTCACCCGAGCAGGTCGCCGGCGCGGTCGCGGCCCAGCGTGCCTCGGACGAGGCGGGCAGGACGGTCTCCTGGGCCGTGGTCGATCGTGCGAGCGACCGGGTCGTCGGGCACACCACGTTCCTGAACATCTCGGTGCGCGACCGCCGCCTCGAGATCGGCTCCACCTATCTGGCGGGGTCCGTGCACCGCACCGGGCTGAACGCCGCGGTGAAGCTGGTGCTCCTGACACATGCCTTCGAACAGCTCGGCTGTCTCGGCGTGGAGTTCCGGGTCCACCATCTGAACATCGCGTCCCGTCGCGCCGTGGAGCGGCTCGGCGCCCAGCAGGACGGCATCCTGCGGGCGCACCGGATCATGCCCGACGGGACCCTGCGCCACACCGTGGTCTACTCGATCCTCGCGGACGAGTGGTCGGGCGTGAGGGCGTCGCTGGAGCACCGCCTGCGCAGTTGATCACGGTGTGGCCGACGTGCCACGAACGCCCGAGGCCCGGCCCCGCGCAGGCGGGACCGGGCCTCGGGCGTGCGGCCGCTGGGGCCGGGGGATCGATCAGCGGTAGGTGACGAACCCGGTCGGGCTGCCCCAGATGTCGCGCTCGACGACCTCGCCCTGGGAGCCGGACGCGTCGATGATCTTGCCGTCGCCGGCGTAGATCGCGATGTGGCCCGGGTAGGTCACGAGGTCGCCGGGCTGGGCCTCGGCCTCTGAGATGCTGCGTCCCTGCTCGGCCTGTGCGCCGGAGGTGCGCGGCACGTCGATGCCGGCGGCCTCGTAGGCGTAGGCCACCAGGCCCGAGCAGTCCATGCCGCTCATCGAGTCGCCGCCCCAGGAGTACGGGGTGCCGATCGCCGAGCGGGCGGCGTCGACGATCGAGCTGCTGCCGTCGGAGGTCGGCACCGCGGTCGCGCCCGCGGCGGAGGCCGTGCCCGTCTCGGCGGAGTCGCCGTCGAGCGCGCCGTGGGTCTCGGGTCCCACCACGCCGTCGACCTCGAGGCCCTGCTCGGTCTGGAAGCTCGTGACCGCTTCGTGCGTCATGGAGCCGAAGTACCCGGTCTCGGGCAGGTCGGCCCCTTCGGCGTTGAGCGCGTCCTGCAGCGCCTCGACGGCCTCGCCGGAGTCGCCCTGGCGCAGGGTCTCCTGGCCGGTGTCGGCGGAATCCTGCGCGGGGGCGGACTGGGAGCTGCTGGGCGCCTCGTCGCCGCCGACGAGACCCTGGTCGTTCGCCATCGCGGCGGAGCCGCCGGTGAAGGCGGTGCCGACGAGGACGGCGCCCAGGACGGCGCTTCCGCCGAGACCGCGGGCGGCGCGGTGGGAGGTCGCGAGGGGAGTGACGGCGCGGCCGTGGGCGCGGTGGGTGTTCTGTCGTGCCATGAGTGCGAATCATTCCTTTCGATCTCATGTGGCGAGATCGAGCGCTGGTCTGTGGTCCGTGGCATCGGTCGGCGAGAGGTCGCGGGTCGGAACGGGGTGGTGCCGAGCCGATCGACCGGCCGTTCGGGCGATGCGAGATCCACCGTAGGAGTCGCCCACAGGGCCCCGGTACCGGCTTGAACGAGTCGGGCGGCGGGATTTACGGAGCATTGACGCCTGAGAGGACGTGGGTCACCGAACCGGGGTCGGTTTGACCTTCCGGGATGGCGCACGCCACTCCCGGAGGGTCAGGGTCACCCCGTCGAACACCTCGGCGCGCAGCAGGACGGGATCCTGCGGACCGACGGCGTCGGGTCCGCGGGCCGAGGGGTGCCCCCCGCTGATGTGAGCCAGCTCTCGCGTCGTGCGGGCCCGGCCCGTCCACAGCGGTCCTTCTGGCCGAGAATGTTTCGGCGTATGACGGGGTGCTGGCGTGCAGCGCCCCGTCGGCAGAAGGATGCCTGCATGACCAGCACGGTGTCCGCCGACCCGATCCCCGACGCGCGCTCTGCCCCTGGGGAGCGTCCCGGAGGCCCGCCGCCGCGCCCGCACGGCGTGCGCCTGGACCAGGTCGCCCGCTCCTTCGAATCCCCGCAGGGCCGCCAGGTCGTGCTGCGCGATCTCGACGTCGAGCTCGACTCGGGGGAGATCGTCGCGGTCGTCGGCCCCTCCGGCTGCGGCAAGTCCACGCTGCTGCGCCTGGTCGCCGGGCTCGACGCCCCCAGCGACGGGGCGATCCGCATCGGAGCCGCCGCGATCCGCGGCACCGACGAGCGCACCGCGGTCGCCTTCCAGGAGCCGCGCCTGCTGCCCTGGCGCACCCTCGAGCAGAACGTGGCCCTGGGCCTGCCGCGCGGCACCGCCCGGCAGGCAGGTCGCGAGCGGGTGCGGCACCTGCTGCGGCTCGTCGGCCTCGAGCACGCCGCCGCCCAGCGGCCCCGCGAGGTCTCCGGCGGCATGGCCCAGCGCGCCTCGCTGGCCCGGGCGCTGGCGCGCAGTCCCGAGGTGCTCCTGCTGGACGAGCCCTTCGGCGCGCTGGACGCCCTGACCCGGCTGCGCATGCAGGACCTGCTGCTGGAGATCCACGCCGCCGAGCCCACCACGATCCTCGTGGTCACCCATGACGTCGAGGAGGCTCTCCACCTCGCCGACCGCGTCCTGCTGCTGCGTTCCCTGCGCGAGGAGCCGAGCGCCTCCTCGCTCGCCCGCACCGTCGACGTGCCCGGGGAGCGTCCCCGTGACCGCGCCGATCATGCCCTGGCAGCCCTCCGCGTCGAGCTGCTCACCGGCCTCGGCGTCCGGTCCCCGCAGGCAGCTCCTGCCGCCCCCCGCACCGCCGAGCCCACCACCACGGAGAACCCCTCATGACCCACCGCATCAGCCGCCGCACCGCCACCGCCCTCGGCCTCTCCGCCGTGGCCGGGATGGGCCTGGCCTCCTGCGTCCCCGGAGAGGGCGCACAGCAGTCCACCGGCGGCGGGCAGTGGTCGACCGGCGAGCTCACGATCGACTGGGCCACCTACAACCCGCTCAGCCTGATGATCCGCGACCAGAAGCTGATCGAGACCGCCCTGGGCGACTCGGTGACCGTGTCGTGGGTGCAGTCGGCCGGCTCCAACAAGGCCAATGAGCTGCTGCGCTCAGGATCGGCCGACGTCGCCTCCACCGCCGGATCGGCCGCGCTGCTGGCCCGCGCCAACGGCTCCCCGATCAAGGTCATCGACATCTACTCCCAGCCCGAGTGGTCGGCGCTCGTCGTCGGCCCCGACAGCGACATCACCGGCCCGGCCGACCTCGCCGGGCGCTCCGTCGCCGCCACCAAGGGCACCGACCCCTACTTCTTCCTGGTCCAGGCCCTGGCCGAAGCCGGCCTCACCGTGGACGACGTCACGATCCAGCTGCTCCAGCACGCCGACGGACGCGCGGCCCTGGACGGCGGCTCCGTGGATGCCTGGGCCGGGCTGGACCCGATCATGGCCGCCGCCGAGGTGGAGTCCGGAGCCCAGCTGGTCTACCGCAACGTCGACTTCAACACCTACGGGTTCCTCAACGCCACCGAGGACTTCATCGACAACCACGCCGACGTCGCCCAGGTGGTGGTCGACGCCTACGAGCAGGCCCGCACCTGGGCGCTGCAGAACCTCGACGCCACCGCGCAGCTGCTGGCCGACGCGGCCGGGATCGACCTCGAGATCGCCACCACCGTGATCCAGCAGCGCTCCAACCTGGACGTCAGCGGCGTCCCGGGCGATGACCAGCGGGCGGTGCTCGAGGCGATCTCGCCGATGCTCGCGGACTCCGGGGACATCGCGGGCGGGACCGATGCCCTGGCCGAGGCGGTCTCCTCCATCGTCCACGCCGACTTCGCGACCGCCGCGGCGGAGCAGCAGTGAGCACCGCCGTCGAGCCGGACACAAGGGGTTCTGACGCGGTGGCCGGATCCGACGCGCCGGCCGGGCCCGTCGGGCGGCGCATCGGCTTCTGGGACCGCCCCGGCACCCGGCTCGCCGCCGGCGCCGTGCTGCCGCTGCTGATCCTGGTCGCCTGGCAGGTCTCCACCGCCAGCGGCCTGGTCCCCGCCTACCGCCTGCCCGGCCCGCTGGCCGTGGTCCGCGCCGGGGCGCAGCTGATCGAGCAGGGCGAGCTGGGCCTGCACATCGCCATCTCCGTCCAGCGCGTGCTGATCGGCTTCGCGGCCGGGGCCGTCGCCGGTCTCGCGGTCGCCGCGGTGGTGGGCCTGTCCCGCGCGGGCGATGCGCTGCTGAACCCGACCCTCTCCGCCCTGCGCGCGGTGCCCTCGCTCGCCTGGGTGCCGCTGCTGATCCTGTGGCTGCAGATCGGGGAGGAATCGAAGGTCACGCTGATCGCGATCGGCGCCTTCTTCCCCGTGTTCACCACCGTGGCCGCCGCCCTGCGCCACATCGACCCCCACCTGGTGGAGGCCGGGCGCTGCTTCGGCCTGCGCGGCTGGTCCCTGTTCCGCACCATCCAGCTGCCCGCCGTGCTGCCTTCGGTCGTCTCCGGCCTGCGGCTCGCGCTGGCCCAGGCCTGGCTGTTCCTGGTCGCCGCCGAGCTGATCGCTTCCTCGATGGGCCTGGGATTCCTGCTCAACGACTCCCAGACCACCGGCCGCGTGGACCGGATCCTGCTGACCATCGTGCTGCTGGCCGTGCTGGGTTCGCTGTCCAACGCCCTGCTCGGGCTGGCCGAGAAGAAGCTGCTGAAGAGGTGGACATGACCCTCGCCGACGCTGCCATCGCCGACGCTGCTGTCGCCGACGCCTCGGCCGGCTCCGAGGCGCGGCTGGTCGAAGCGCGCAGCTACCCGCCGCCCGCCGCGGTCACCGCGCGGGCGAACGTCGACGCGGGCATCTACGAGACGGCGTCGGCCGATCCGATCGCCTTCTGGGCCGACGCCGCGCGGCGCCTGGAGTGGCGCACCCCGTGGCACACCGCCCACGAGTGGGACCCGCCGACCCCCGAGGCCGGCACCGGTGCGCTGAGCGTGCCCGCCGCCCGCTGGTTCGTCGGAGGTCGCGTGAACGTCGCCGAGAACTGCGTGGACCGTCATGTCCGTGCCGGCAACGGCACCCGGGTCGCCCTGCACTTCGAGGGCGAGGGAGGGGACCGCGAGTCCGTCACCTACGCGGACCTCCAAGACCGGGTGAGCCGAGCCGCGAACGCTCTCACCGACCTCGGCATCGGTCCCGGCGACCGCGTCGTCGTCTACCTCCCGGTGCTGGTCGAGACCGTCGTCATCGCGCTCGCCTGCGCCCGGATCGGCGCCGTGCACTCCCTCGTCTTCGGCGGCTTCAGCGCCGAGGCCGTGCGCTTCCGGCTCCAGGACACCCGCGCGAAGCTCCTGGTCACCTCCGACGGACAGTTCCGCCGGGGGAGGGCCGTGGAGGTGAAGTCCGCCGCCGACGAGGCCGCCCGCGACCTCGAGCACCTCGAGCACGTGCTGGTGGTGCGCCGCACCGGGGGCGACATCGCCTGGACCGCGGGCCGGGACGTGTGGTGGCACGAGACCGTGGGCGTCGCCTCCGAGATCCACGAGCCGGAGGCCTTCGACGCCGAGCATCCGCTGTTCATCATCTACACCTCCGGCACCACCGGGAAGCCCAAGGGTCTCGTGCACACCGCAGGGGGCTACCTCGCCCACGCCTCCTGGGCGCACTGGGCCCACTTCGACGCGAAGCCCGAGGACGTCCACTGGTGCACCGCGGACCTCGCCTGGGTCACCGCCCACACCTACGAGATCTACGGCCCGCTCAGCAACGGCCTCACCCAGGTGATCTACGAGGGGACCCCGGGCGAACCCACCCGCGAGCGGCACCTGGAGATCATCGAGCGCTACGGGGTCACCGTCTACTACACCGCGCCCACCCTGATCCGCACCTTCATGTCCTGGTTCGGCAGCGAGCTGCCGGCCGGCCACGACCTGTCCTCGCTGCGGCTGCTGGGCACCGTCGGCGAGGCCATCAACCCCGAGGCCTGGGTGTGGTTCCACCGCACCTTCGGCCGCGGCGAGCTGCCGATCATCGACACCTGGTGGCAGTCCGAGACCGGCGCCGCCATGCTCGCCCCGCTGCCGGGTGTGACGACCTTGAAGCCCGGCTCGGCGACCGTGCCGCTGCCTGGCATCGACCTGGCCGTGGTGGACGCGACCGGCGCCGAGCAGCCGCCGGGCGTGGCCGGCACGCTGGTGGCCCGTCGGCCCTGGCCCGGGATGGCCCGCACCGTGTGGGGCGACCCGGAGCGCTATCGCGACTCCTACTGGAAGGACTACGCCGGCTGCGGAGAGCACGGAGGGTTCTACGTGGCGGGCGACTCCGCCACGGTCGACGCCGACGGCTGCTTCTGGATCCTCGGCCGCCTGGACGACGTCGTGAACGTCTCCGGACACCGCTTGTCCACCATCGAGATCGAATCCGCGCTGGTGGCTGACCCGTCGGTCGCCGAGGCCGGCGCCGCCGGGGTGGACGACGCCCTGACCGGCCAGGCCGTGGCGGTGTTCGTCGTGCCCAGCGGCGGAGACGGGGTGCCGCCGGGCGGGACGGCACCGGGCGGGACTGCACCGGTCGCCGCCGTGCTGGATCCGGCCGCGCTGCGCGCCCGGGCGGCCCGCGAGATCGGGCCGATCGCCACGCCGAAGCACATCCTCGAGGTGCCGGACCTGCCCAAGACGCGCTCCGGCAAGATCATGCGCCGCCTGCTCGCCCAGCTGGTCCACGCCGAGCGGGCTCGCCGCGCGGGGCGCGAGCCGCAGCCGCTGGGGGACATCACCTCCCTGCAGAACCCCGAGGCCGTCGACGCCGTCGCCGCAGTCCTCGCCGCTCTCCCCACCGAGGACCCCGCCGTCGCCCCGCAGAGCTGACCGACCCCGACCCGATCGACCCCGACCCGACCGACCCCGACCCTGGAGGACCCATGAGCATCACCGTCCCCACCTCGACCTTCGAGACCCCGCTGAAGTTCGCCTACTGGGTGCCGAACGTCTCCGGCGGCCTCGTCGTCTCCACGATCGAGCAGCGCACCGACTGGCAGCTGCCCTACAACTCCCGCCTCGCCCGGATCGCGGAGGACTCCGGCTTCGAGTACGCCCTGACCCAGACCCGCTATGCCGCCAGCTACGGTGCGGACAAGCAGCACGAGGCCTCCGCCTTCTCCCTCGCCCTCCTCGCGGCCACCCAGCGCCTGCGCGTGATCGCCGCCTTCCACCCCGGCATGTGGCACCCCGGCGTGCTCGCCAAGTGGCTGATCACCGCCGACCAGATCTCGGGGGGCCGCGCGGCCGTCAACATCGTCTCCGGCTGGCTGAAGGACGAGTTCGTGAAGTTCGGGCTGCCCTGGCTCGAGCACGACGAGCGCTACGTGCGCACCGAGGAGTTCATCAGCGCCCTGCGCGGCCTGCTCACCGAGAGCGGGTACTCCCAGGACGGGACGTACTACTCGATCGACGACTTCACCCTGAACCCGGGGCCCGTCGACGTCCCCGGCCGCCCCCACCCGGAGATCTTCTTCGGCGGCAACTCCACCGCCGCGCAGGCCGCGGCAGGTCGCGTCGCCGACTGGTACTTCTCCAACGGCCGCACGCTCGAGGGCTACGAGGAGAACGTCGCCGGGGTGCTGGCGTCGGCGCAGCAGGCCGGTCGGCAGCCGAGGTTCGGCCTGAACGGCTTCGTCATCGCCCGCGAGTCCCGCGCCGAGGCGGAGGAGACCCTTCGCGAGATCGTCGCCAAGGCGCATCGCCCGGCCGTCGAGGGCTTCCAGAAGTCCGTGCAGGAGGCCGGGGCCTCCACCTCCGACGGCAAGGGCATGTGGGCCGGCTCGTCCTTCGAGGATCTCGTGCAGTACAACGACGGCTTCAAGACCCGCCTCATCGGCACCCCCGAGGAGATCGCCGACCGCATCATCGAGTACAAGAAGGTGGGTGTGAACCTCATGCTGACCTGCTACCTCCACTTCCAGGAGGAGGTCGCCGCCTTCGGTCGGGACGTGCTGCCGATCGTGCGGGAGAAGGAGGAGGACCTCGCCCGCACCCGCGGCACCGAGCTGAACACCGAGCTGCTGCCCGTCGCCCCGGGCGTCAGCGCCGACGAGGCCGCGACCGCGACCGCCGAGACGCTGCCGGCGGACCACCCGGCCACGGCAGGGGTGGCCGCGTGAGCGAGACGACCCCACAGACCCAGCAGGTGCCGTCGCCCGCGGTGCCGTCGGCCCCGGAGCGCAGCTTCGGCTTCCGCACCCGCGCCCTGCACGCGGGCGGCACGCCCGACGCCCAGCACGGCTCCCGGGCGGTGCCGATCTACCAGACCACGTCCTTCGTCTTCGACGATGCGGCCGACGCGGCGAACCTGTTCGCCCTGCAGAAGTACGGCAACATCTACTCCCGCATCGGCAATCCCACCGTCGCGGCCTTCGAGGAGCGCATCGCCTCCCTCGAGGGCGGCATCGGCGCGGTCGCGACCGCCTCGGGGATGAGCGCCGAGTTCATCACCTTCGCGGCGCTGGTCGGTGCCGGCGATCATGTGGTCTCCTCCGCGCAGCTGTACGGGGGAACCGTCACCCAGCTCGACGTGACCCTGCGCCGCTTCGGGGTGGAGACCGGCTTCGTCGCCTCCTCGGACCCGGCGGACTTCCGCGCGGCCTTCCGCGAGGAGACCAAGGTGCTCTACGTCGAGGTGATCGGCAACCCCTCCGGCGAGATCGCCGACCTCGAAGGCCTCGCCGCCGTGGCGCACGAGCACGGCGTGCCGCTGGTGGTCGACGCGACCCTGGCGACCCCGTACCTGGTGCGACCGCTCGAGCACGGGGCGGACATCGTCATCCACTCCGCCACCAAGTTCCTGGGCGGGCACGGCACCACCCTCGGCGGCGTGGTCGTCGAGTCCGGCCGCTTCGACTGGGGCAATGGGAAGTTCCCCTCGATGACCGAGCCGGTGGCGTCCTACGGCGACATCAGGTGGTGGGACAACTTCGGCGAGTACGGCTTCCTCACCAAGCTGCGCTCCGAGCAGCTGCGCGACATCGGGCCCTCGCTGTCCGCGCAGGCCGCCTTCCAGCTGCTGCAGGGCGTCGAGACGCTCCCGCAGCGCATGGACGCCCACCTCGCCGGGGCGAGGGCGGTGGCGCAGTGGCTCGAGACGGATCCGCGGGTGTCCTACGTGACCTGGGCCGGACTGGATTCACATCCGCATCATGAGCGCGCTGCGCGATACCTGCCGCTGGGCCCCGGTGCCGTCTTCGCCTTCGGGGTCGAGCCGGCCGGGGAGTTCGCCGGCGACGAGGAGCAGGCCGCCGCGGCCCGCGCCACCGGCGAGGCCGTGATGGAGAATCTGCAGCTCGCCTCGCATCTGGCGAACATCGGCGATGCCCGCACCCTGGTGATCCACCCGGCCTCGACCACCCATCAGCAGCTGTCCGAGCAGCAGCTCCTCGAGGGCGGGGTGCGCCCGGACCTGATCCGGATCTCCGTGGGCCTCGAGGACATCGAGGACATCCTGTGGGACCTCGACCAGGCGATCACGGCCGCGACGGGAGTGCAGCGATGACGGATACGGCACAGCAGACCCAGCAGGTTCAGCGGACCTGGCAGGGCCCGTCGGCCCCGGAGCGGCTCGGGATCCTGCGCCGCGCTCGCTCGATCGCGATCGTCGGCGCCTCCGCGAATCCGGCGCGGGCCAGTTACTTCGTGGCGACCTACCTGCTCTCCAGCTCGCCCTACGAGGTGTACTTCGTCAACCCCCGGGCCGAGACCATCCTGGGCCGGCCCGCCCACGACTCGCTCGCCGACCTCCCGGTGGTCCCCGACCTGGTGGACGTCTTCCGCAAGGACGCCGACCTGCCGGGCGTGGCGCAGGAGGCCGTGGACGTCGGCGCGGGAGCGCTGTGGCTGCAGCTGGGATCGTGGAACGAGGAGGCCGCCGCGCTCGCCGAGGGCGCCGGCCTGGACGTCGTGATGGACCGCTGCGTGAAGATCGAGCACGCCCGCTTCCACGGCGGGCTGCACCTCGCGGGCTTCAACACGGGGGAGATCAGTTCGAAGAAGCAGCGGGTCAGCGGCCGCCGCTGAGCGTACGATCGCGCATCAGGCGCGGGTCGGGGATCACCTCGGCCCGCGTTCTGCTGCGCGGGGGCGGGAGCGGGCCGGACGGGTCAGGTCAGCGGACGCGAGAAGTCGATCGTGATGCCGGGAACGGCAGCGATCCGCACGCAGGCCGAGCGCTCCCCGAAGTCCATGTCCGTCGGTTCCCGAACGGCGGCGGCGCCCCGGGAGACAGCCTGCCCGAAGGCCGCGTCGACGTCCTCGCAGACCATGTGGAGGACGATCCCGCGCGAAGGCTCCTCGCCGTCCCCCGGGGCGTTGAGCCACAGCGGGATGCTGTCCGGTGCGGTCAGCGAGGCGAAGCTGCCGAAGTCGGCCTCGATGCTCCAGCCCGCGACGTCGCGCAGGGAGATGGCGGCGGCGGACGGATCCTCCACGAGGAGGGTGAGGGCACGGATCCCGGGCATCGGGCGACTCCTTCGTCGGGGTATGAGCTCGGCGCCAGCGTAGTACGGGGGCGGGCGAGGGGCCCGGGGAGGGACCGATGATCACCCCTCGACGCGGATCCCCAGGTGATGTGCGAACGCAGGGGCCAGCACCGCGACCTGCTGGGCGTCGAGCGTCGCCCCCTTCATCCCCTCGAGGTTGCCGATCGCGCCCATCTCGAGACCCCGCAGGTCCACGTCCGCCAGCCGCGCGTGGGCGAGGGAGACGCTGCCGGCGCGGCAGTTCACGAAGGCGACACGGGCCGCGGTCGCCCCGGTGAGGTCGAGCTCCTCGATCGTGCAGTCCTCGAACAGCACGTCCTCGAGGGTGGAGGCGCGCAGATTCAGCCAGTCGAGCTTGCTGCCGACGAGGCGGGCCTGCCGCACCTCCGTGTCGTCGATGTCCAGCGCGCCGATCCGGGAACCGGTCAGCTCCACGTCCCGCCAGGTGGAGCGCGTGGCGTTCAGGACCGGCGCATTCAGCCGGTCGATCCGGGTCTCGATCAGCCGGGCGTGCTGCAGGACCGCCTCGTGGGCGGTGACGCCGAGCAGCTCGCACTCGGTGAAGGTGGCGCCGGTCAGATCGCGGCCGGAGAGATCTCCGCCGGTGACCCGCACGGCGTCGTACGTGCCCTGGGCGTGCAGCTCGTCGGCCTCGAGATCCTGCAGCTCGGGCAGCACGAGCCGCTCGAGGACGGGTCGGCGGGTGGTGGAGCGGGGGCGCATGGGACTCCTCGGGAGGTCTTGTCGTGCGAGCCTGGGACGATGGAGCGCCGATCCTCTCAGCCCCCTCCGTCGGCCGACGGCGGACCCTGCGTGTTCTGCGCGCTGCTGGAGGGGCGCGGGACCGCCGCATGGGTCCACCGAGGGGACCGGGCGTCGGCGCTGCTCCCGCTGCCGGACAGCAGTCTGGCTCCGGGACACTGCCTGGTCATCTCCCAGGCGCACGTGATCGGGATGCAGGATGCGCCGGCCGACGTCCTGCAGGCCGTCACCTCGTGTGCCCAGGCTCTCGCCCGCGGCATGCAGGCGGTTCTCGGAGCGGCCGGCGTCAACGTCCTCCATGCCAGCGGAGCGGCGGCGGGGCAGTCCGTGGGCCATCTGCACCTGCACGTCGTCCCGCGCTGGGACGGAGACGGGCTCGAGACGTGGCCGGAAGGACGGTCGGCGCACGAGCTCCCGGGGGATTGGCTCCCCGCGCTGCGGGACGGGGTCGCGCGGTGAGTCCGCTCGTGCTGGTCGACGCGACGGCCGACGACATCGGCGTGCTGGAGCGGGCGATCCATGCGGCGTGGAGATGGCGCGAGGCGTGGGACGAGGACTCCTTCACGCGGCACCGGGCGACGTGCGGTGCGGACTCGTACATCGACGACTTCGGCCGGCGCGCCGGCGATATCGGGGTGATCGCTCGTGACAGCGGCACGGGGAGAGCGATCGGGGCGGCATGGTGCCGATTCTTCACCGTCGTCGACCACCGTGCCGGATTCCTCGCCGAGGACGTCCCGGAGCTCGTCGTCGCGGTCGAGCAGGAGGCGCGTGGCCGTGGTGTGGGCCGCGCCCTGATGGAGGCCCTGCTGCACCGGGCCCGTGAATACGGGGTCGATCGGGTGAGTCTGCACGTGAGCAGGGAGAACGACCGGGCGCGACGGCTGTACGAGGCTCTGGGGTTCTCGGACTCGGGATGCGGGGACGAGCAGGGAGCGGTGCTGGTGCGGAGCACGGCGAACGTCCCGAGGTGAGCGCCGACCACTGATCCGCGGGAGCAATCCCGATCACCGGGCGACGCTCCGGCAGGATTCGAACCTGCGACCCACTCCTTATGGGGGAGCTGCTCTCCCGGGCTGAGCTACGGAGCGATGCGTCGGGGACCGGCGACACGACTCCATCCTCGAGGCTCGGGCCTGACGCTGTCGAGCGTCCCGTCATCAACCGACGCAGGGGGACGCGGGGCGTCGAGGAGGTTCACCATCTCTCGCGCGCCGGAATCCGGAGCGCGACGCGGTGCGGACCTTCCTCCACACAGGGCAGTTATCAACAATGTCTTCCGAATCGTGCACAATTCCGCGCCAGAAGTGTGTGATCGCGTCCGCCGATCATGCTTTTCCTTCACGGGGGGGTGGTCATCCACATTCGGCAGGAGATGAGCCGTGGTCGTCGACGCCGAGCCCTCGGCCGTGCGATCCGCTGATGGGGCGAAGGGCTTCGGGACCTGCGAAGAGAGCACTACTCGTGCCGCTCGACGCTCGCGTCTCGAGATGCGCATCTCGAAGGTCGGACTCGACGTCACCATCCTTCCTCCCCACAAGGAGGTTTTCCACATTCGTTCCCGCAGGCTTCGATTGTCGGCGCCTGAGCGGATGATGGAGACATGAAGGATTTCGCGCAGGGGTTCGAGGCGGCGGGGGTCGAGGATCCGACCCGCCAGCTGCTCGATGCCGTCCGCGAACAAGGGCCGGCCGCGCTGGCCGAGCTGCTCGGAGACCAGGGATTCCTGCTCGCCGAGCTGGCCACCGATCCCGGTGGCCTCTTCACGATCTCCGGGGCCACCTCGGACCAGTACTCGGCCGTGATCAAGCGCCTGCAGGAACAGCGCGCTGCGATGGACGCGCTGGAGATGCGAGCCATGGTCGGCCACGCCGATGCGACGCGCGCCGAGCTCCGCGCCGAAGCTCTGGCCGAGGCCGCGCAGGAGGCCGATGCCTCCGCCTCGGAAGCGACGACCGAGATCCGGGCCGAGAACTCCACCGCCCGCGACATCTCGATGAGCACCCGGCGCGCACCCGCCACCGCGAGCCGTACCCTCGCCGCGGCCCGCCGGCTGGTCGACTCGATGCCGGAGATGCTCACGGCGATGGCGACCGGGCGGCTCACCGCCACCGGCGCCCGTTCCACCGCCACCTCGCTCGGACCGCTCACGCCTGCTCAGCGCGAGCACGTCGATGCGATCCTCGGCGCCCGCCTGGCGGAGATGGACAGCTGCGGGTCCGAGCAGTGGAACGGCGCCGTCGCGGCCGCCATCGCGGAGGCCGATCCCGACGGGGAGGCGAAGCGTCATCACCGCGCCCGGCAGCGCCGCAGCGTGACCCTGCGGCGCGGACAGAACGGTATGGCGACCCTCCGTGCCCACCTGCCCGCCCTGGCGGCGAACACGATCCGGAAACGACTCTCCCTCGAGGCCGAACGGTTGCGCGCGACCGGGGATCGGCGCGGGCACCAGCAGATCCAGGCGGATGCCTTCGTCGACACCCTCCTCGGAGCGGAGGACGGCATGGACCGCACCGACCTGGACATCGGCGTGATCATCACCGATCGCACCCTGCTCGACCCGCAGCGCGGGGATCCGGCGCACATCGAGGGCTATGGCCCGGTGCCTGCCGAGTCCGTCCGGGAGGACCTCCGCGGGCCCCTGCGCGCGCTGAGCGACCAGGGCGCCGACGAGCTCGGCGGCGACGACGGCGCCGCCGCCCGCCTGGCCCTGCGACGGCTGTACACCCACCCCACCACCGGGGAGCTGGTCGCCGTCGAGTCGGTCGCCCGCGAGTTCCCGAAGGGTCTGGCGCGCTTCATCCGCTGGCGGGACCTGATCTGCCGCGGGCCGCACTGCAATGCACCGATCCGCCAGAGCGATCACATCCGCCCCCATGCGGCCGGTGGCCACACCTTCCTCGACAACGGGCAGGGTCTGTGCGCCTACTGCAACGACAAGGAGAACCAGACCACCTCCGTCGAGCGTGATCGAAGCAAGCCCGGCCACCGGGTGCGCTGGACGAGCCGCAACGGCACCACGCGGACCACCGGCGCCGCACGCTTCACGGCGCCCGTCGAGACGCCGGCCTCCCCGGTGGACGAGACCGCGTCGGCATCCGGCACGGACCGGACCGACATCGCGGGCGATGACACCGAGAGGGAAGCCCTCCCGGAAGCTCTCGAGGCAGGGCCGTCCGACGAAGAACCCGTGGGTGTGCCCGAGAGCCCTGGCGGGGATCTCCGCACGGAGCCGGCGGTCACCGCAGGAGGATCGACCGTCATCGACGCGGTTCCCGGCGCCGACCCCGGCCTGCGATTCGACGGGGACCCCACGCCCACGCCGGAGGGCGATGACCAGGGCGACACGTCCGCGGCCGCCCCGAGGCTCGCGCCGCGCGAACGACCGGCAGCACCGGACGGGCTCGATCAGGCGGCCCGGCCCCGGCCCGGCACCCGGTGCCGATCACTCATCGACGGGGCGCGGGCCCCGCCCGGTCAGACCGACGCGGCGGCTCTCGCGGCACCCGGCAGCGCGTCGGCGATCCGATCCAGCACCTCCGGGGTGTGGGCGGTCGAGACGAACCAGGCCTCGAAGGCCGACGGCGGCAGGTACACACCAGCATCCAGCATCGCGTGGAAGAACCGGGTGAACGCCGCGGTGTCCTGCACCTTCGCGTCGTCGTAGCCGGTCACCGGCTGTTCGCGGAAGAACACGGAGAACAGGGTCCCGGCATTCTGGATCACGTGGGGCACGCCTGCCGTGGTCAGCGCATCGGCGACCATCTGCTGCAGAGCCCGCGAGGTCGAGGCCAAGGTCGCGTATGCCGTCTCGTCCAGCTCGGCGAAAGTGGCCAGACCTGCGGCCGTCGCCAGCGGATTCCCCGACAGGGTGCCCGCCTGGTAGACCGGTCCCGCCGGGGCCAGCAGACCCATCAGATCCTTCCGGCCTCCGAAGGCGCCGACCGGCAGGCCGCCGCCGATCACCTTGCCGAACGTCATCAGATCAGGGGCCCAGCCGTCACCATCGACCCCGTAGTAGCCCTCGCGGCTCGCCCGGAAACCGGTGAGCACCTCGTCGCTGATCAGCAGGGCGCCGCTGGCGTGCGCAGTCTCGGCCAGGAAGCGGTTGAAGCCGATCCCGTCCTCCTCGCGCGGAGGCACGACGCCCATGTTCGCCGGCGCCGCCTCCGTGATCACGGCGGCGATCTCCCCGCCCCGCGCGGCGAACAGGGCCGAGACGGCCTCACGATCCCCGTAGGGCAGCACGACGGTGTCGCGCGCGGTCGCGGCGGTGACCCCGGCCGAGCCGGGCATCGCGAAGGTCGCCACGCCGCTGCCGGCCTCGGCCAGCAGGGCATCGACATGCCCGTGATAGCAGCCGGCGAACTTCACGACCACGTCACGGTCGGTCGCGGCTCGCGCCACCCGCAGCGCACTCATCGTCGCCTCGGTGCCGGAGTTGACCAGGCGCAGCTGCTCGACCGGCGCGATCCGGGAGACGACCTCCTCGGCGAGCGCGACCTCCCCGGACTGCGGGGCGCCGAAGGACAGCCCCCGCCCTGCCGCGTCGCGCACCGCCTCGACGACCGGCTCATGAGCGTGGCCGAGGATCATCGGCCCCCACGACCCGACCAGGTCCACGTACTCGCGGCCGTCGGCGTCGTGCAGCAGCGCGCCCTGTGCGGAGGTGAGGAACGGTGGGGTGCCGCCGACCGAGCCGAAGGCTCGCACCGGCGAGTTCACGCCCGAGGGGATCACCTGCTGGGCGCGGGAGAAGAGATCGGCGGAGGCGGTGGTGGCAGCGGCAGGGGCATGGGCGGAGGTCATCGGGTGCTCCTCGGGTGGTCGGGTCGGGCGGTCTCGGGGCGAGGGTTCGCCGGGGCGTGCGTCACCGGAACTCGCGCAGGTGGGCGGGCAGGCCGTCGCGGTACCAGCCCGCGACCTCGCCGGCGTAGTAGGTCAGCACGGTCGAGGCGCCCGCGCGGCGGAAGGCCAGCAGAGACTCCAGCACGGTGCGGTCCCGGTCGATCCAGCCGTTCGCGGCCGCCGCCTCGATCATCGCGTATTCGCCGGAGACCTGGTAGGCCCCCACCGGCACGGGCGAGGCCGCGGCGACCTCCCGCAGTACGTCGAGATAGGGCAGGCCGGGCTTGACCATCGCCAGGTCCGCGCCCTCGGCCACGTCGAGCTCCAGCTCGCGCAGCGCCTCCTGGCCATTGGCGGGATCCTGCTGATAGGTGCGCCGGTCGCCCTGCAGCGAGGAGTCGACGGCCTCGCGGAAGGGTCCGTAGAACGCCGAGGCGTACTTCGCGGTGTAGGCGTAGATCGCGGTCTCCAGGTGCCCGGCGGCATCGAGGGCGTCGCGGATCGCGGCGATCTGACCGTCCATCATCCCCGAGGGTCCCAGCAGGTGGGCGCCCGCCTCGGCCTGGGCCAGCGCCATCTCGCGGTACCGCAGCAGCGTCGCATCGTTGTCCACGCGCCCGTCGGTATCGAGCACCCCGCAGTGGCCGTGGTCGGTGAACTCATCCAGGCACAGGTCCGCCATGATCACGGTGTCATCGCCCAGCTCGTAGCGCAGTCGGGCCAGCGCTCGATTCAAGATGCCGTCCGGATCCGTCGCCCCGGAGCCGACGGCGTCCTTGTGCTCGGGCACGCCGAAGAGCATCACCCCGCCGACGCCACCCTCGGTCGCCTCGGCCGCGGCGCGCACCAGGGAGTCCATCGTGTGCTGGACGACGCCGGGCATGGAGGAGATCGGCGTGTTCTCCCGTGCGCCCTCCCGCACGAACATCGGCAGCACGAGGTCCGCGGGACGCACGGTGTGTTCACGCACCAGCGAGCGCATCGCGGGGGTGGATCGCAGCCGACGGGGGCGGTCGATCGGGGTGGGGCCGAAGCGGTCCGGGACGGTCATGAGGAACTCCTTCGGACGGAGGGGCGGGGCGGTTCAGGAAGGGCGGGAGGCCAGCGCGGACAGCACCGCGCCGACGAGCGCGTCGTCGGTCGGGGCCTCCGCCTGCACGGGAGTGGGGAGACCGGCTGCGCGAGCGGCCTCGTCGGTGGGGCCCCCGATCGTGATCACGGCGGTCGAGCCGTGCACCCCGACGGCGGCCGCGGCGCGGGCGATCATCGGACTGGTCAGCACGATCGCACCGTACTCGCCGCGGCGGAGGGCGTCGGCGGTCGCGGCCGGCAAGGGCACGGTCCCGGGGCGGTACGCGATGACCTGTTCGAGGCGATAGCCCTTCGCCGCCAGCCCCTCGGGCACGGTCGGGGAGGCGGCCGCCGAGGCGGGCAGCAGCGCCTCGGCCGTCCCGTCGGCCACCGGAGGCATCATCTCCACCAGCGCTGCGCCGGATCCGTCCGCGACCAGGGAGGCCGGGGCGCCGGCGGCGGCGAGGGCCTCCGCAGTTCCGGTGCCGACGGCGACGACCTGGGTGGTCGCCGGGATGACGAGACGCGGTGCGGTTCCCGTACTCGACGCGGCCAGGAGCGCCTCGACCGTCGTGCGGGAGGTGACCACCAGGTGCGTGTACGCCCCGGCGGCGAGCCGCTCGCACGCCGCGGCGAGTTCCGCCCCGCCCTCGAGCGTGAGACGGACGAGCGGCCGATGCTCGACGACCAGGCCCTGCTGCTCGAGCAGGGTCACCAGCGCGCCCGCGCGCCCGGTCGGTCGGGTGACCAGCACGGGGCGGGACGACGTCGGCATTGGAGCGCTCATCGGCGGATCAGGCCTTCGCCTCGGCCAGGATCTGCCCGGCGCCGCGCTCGAGCAGGTCCGCCGCGAGCTCGGTGCCGAGCCGGAAGGGCAGCGAGTGCTGTCCGGAGGCGGCGTCCTCGGCCGGGTCGAAGGCGACGCGTGCCGAGCCCTCGACCACGTGGGAGCCGTCGGGCCGGATCGCGAGCGCCCGCAGCTGGAGCTTGTCCCCGAGGATCTCGCCGTAGGCGCCGACCGGGGCGGAGCAGCCCGCCTCCAGCGCCCGCAGCAGCGCCCGCTCCGCGGTGACCGCGGCGCGGGTGACCGGGTCGTCCACGGCGGCCATCCGCGGCCCGAACCAGGCCGGGGCGGTATCCGCCGTGGCACCGTCCAGGGCGGCGACGGTGGCCTCGACCGCCAGCGCACCCTGGGCCGGGGCGGGGAGCATGATCTCCACCGGCAGCAGCTGGCTGATCACCGCGTCGCGGCCCACCCGCTGCAGACCGGAGGCGGCCAGCACCACGGCGTCGAGGTCCGCGTCCTCGCCGAGGGCCCGGGCCAGGCGCGTCTCGACGTTGCCGCGGATCGCCCGCACGTCCAGATCCGGGCGGGCGCGCAGCAGCTGCGCGGCTCGGCGCGGGGAGCCGGTGCCGACGCTCGCTCCCTCGGGCAGCTCCTCGAGACGCAGCCCGTCGCGGGCGCAGAGGGCGTCGCGGGGGTCCTCCCGGGGCGGGATGCAGGCCATGCGGATGTCCGGAAGCTCTGCGGTGGGCAGGTCCTTGCAGGAATGGACCACCACGTCGACCGTGCCGTCCAGCAGCGCCTGGCGCACGGCCGTGACGAACACGCCGGTGCCGCCGATCTGGGCGAGCGGGCTGGTGCGGTCGATGTCGCCGTGGGTGCTCACGTGGACCAGCTCGACCTCGCGGCCGGTGCTCTCGACCAGGGCCTCGCCCACCTGTCCCGACTGGGTCAGGGCGAGGGCGGAGGCGCGGGTGCCGATCCGCAGCGGGGCCGAGCCGGCTGTCATGAGGACGCTCCCGCCGGGGCCGCCTCCCGCTCGCGCAGGTGCGCCGCGATCTCGGCCAGGGTGTTCACGCTCTGCTCGGCCGGCACCGCCGTGCCGGCTCCCGTCTGGCAGCAGTTGTGGCCGCACACGTCCTCGACCGCCCCGAGCTCGGTGACCGCCGCCCGCTCCCGCGAGGGGTCGAGGTGCTCGGCGACGATGTCCGCCAGCGCGGCGATGAAGCGCGGATCGGTGCCGGAGGTGGCGACGCGGCGGAAGGCCAGCTGCTTCTGCTCAGCGGTCTCCTTCGCCTCGGTGTCCAGGTCCCAGATCACCTCGACGTGGTCGGTGACGAAGCCGATCGGCACCACGACCACCGCCTCGGCGGAGCCGTCCTCGGCGACGCGCTCGATGACGTCGTTGACGTCGGGCTCGAGCCATGGGGTGTGCGGGGACCCCGAGCGGGACTGGTAGACCAGCTCCCACGCCGGCTCGACCGGCAGATCGTCGTGCAGCTGGTCCATGACGTAGCGGCAGGCGGCCAGGTGCTGGCGCACGTACCAGTCGCCCTGCGCCTGGCCGTCCGGGGTGACCGGTCCCGAGGCGTCGTTCATCGCCGTGGGGATCGAGTGGGTCGAGAACAGCACCCGCACCTGGTCGGTGTCGTGCCCGGCGCGCTCGAGGTCGGCCAGCGCCGCTCGCACCCCGTCGACCACCGGGGCCAGGAAGCCGGGGTGGTTGAAGTAGGAGCGGGTCTTGTCGATGGTGACCTCGTCCAGCAGGCCCGCCTGGTCCAGGCGACGCGCGAAGTCCTCGCGGTACTGGCGGCATCCGGAGTAGGAGGAGTAGGCGCTGGTGAGCAGGGCGAGCACGCGGCGGTGCCCGTCGGCGTGCAGCGAGGAGATCGCCTCGGCCGTGTACGGCTCCCAGTTGCGGTTGCCGAAGTAGATCGGCAGATCGATCTCGCGGGAGGCGAGCTCCGTCTCCAGCGCCGCGATCATCGCGCGGTTCTGGGCGGTGATGGGGGAGCGTCCGCCGAGGGCGCGGTAGTGGCCGGCGACCTCCTCGAGACGCTCATCGGGCACGCCGCGGCCGGCGGTGACGTTGCGCAGGAAAGGGATCACGTCCTCCTGCCCCTCGGGGCCCCCGAAGGAGGCGAACAGGATCGCGTCGTACTGGGTCGTATCGAGCGGGGGAATGGTCATCGGTGGTGTTCCTCCGGGAACGGGTGGATGGCGGGGTGCTCAGGCGAGCAGCTCGGCGACGTCCTCGAGGGCGGCGAGCCGGCGTCCGGTGTGGAAGGGGAGCTCGTCGCGCACGTGCAGACGGGCGTCGGAGTAGCGCAGGTGGCGCATCATGTCGACCAGCTCGTGCAGATCATCCGCTTCGAAGGACAGCAGCCACTCGTAGTCGCCGAGGGCGAAGGCCGCCACCGTGTTGGCGTTCACCTGCGGGTACTCGCGGCCCAGCATCCCGTGCTCGCGCAGCATCCGGTTGCGCTCGTCCTCGGGCAGGAGGTACCAGTCGTAGCTGCGCACGAAGGGGTAGACGGTGATCCACTCCTTCCGCTCGCTGCCGGGCACCATGTAGGAGGGCACGTGGCCGCGGGCGAACTCCGCCATCCGGTGCACGCCGACGCCGGCCCACTCGCGGTGCAGCCAGGTGCCCGGCAGGGAGCGCTCGAACTCGCGCAGCGCGGACTGCAGGGCCGCCGGGTCGTCGGCGGCGAGCCAGAGCATCAGATCGGCCTCGGCCCGGAAGCCGGAGACGTCGTAGAAGCCCAGGATCTCGGCCCCCTCCGCGCTCATCAGTCCGGTGACGTCGCCGAGGGCGGCGGTGATCTGCTCGGTGGTGACCTCGCCGTCCTCGGTCAGGCCGGAGATCCGGCGGAAGACGGTGTAGCTGGTGTAGCGGGTGGTCTTCGCGAGCTCTTCGGGGGCGGTCATGAGCGGGGTCCTTCCGGGGTGGATGAATCAGGAGCGGATGAGTCCGAGGTGGCGGCGTCGGCGCGGACGATCGCGTCGATGCCGGTGCCGGCCCGCCAGGAGCCGACGAGTTCGAGGGTGCGGGCGGCCGGGAGCGCGGTGAGCAGCTCGCCGAGGGTCTCGAGGGCGGCGCGATGGCCGGGCCGGGCCTGGCGCATCGCCCGGTCCCAGTCGATCACACGCGCGGCGCGCAGCTGCTCGGGACCCAGCTCGGTGCCGAGGATCCGGGAGGCGTCGGCGAGGGCCAGGTCGACGATCTCCTCGCGCGGCGGCAGCTCCTCCCCGGGACGACCGTAGGACAGCCGCACCACGTGCGGGCTCCGGGCCGACGGCAGTGCCGTGCGGGCCAGCCGCTGGACGTGGGCCCACTTGGCGCTCGCGTGGGTCAGGGCCTTCGCCCGGATCCCCGCGGTGCCCGGCGCGACCAGGGCGCCGGTGCCGGAGGGGAAGGCGTCCAGCGCCGGCGCGTCGAGCACCAGCACGGCCAGTCGTACGGCGGCCGACGGGGCCTGGGGGATCGCCTCGGCGATCTCGCGGAGGTCCCCGCCCGCAGTGGCCAGCAGGTCGTGGGCGGTGTCGGGCGGGCAGGCGAGGACCAGGCGGTCCGCCGTGAGGCTCTCGTCGCGCTCGGTGCGCACCACCCAGTCGGCCCCGGAGCGCTCCACGGCGCGGGCCGTGATTCCGGTGCGGACGATGCCGCCGGCCGCGAGGAACTCGTCCCGCAGCGCGTCGGGCAGCGCGGCGAGGGTGGGGGCGAGGGAGTGGACGCGGGTGCCGGCGCTCGCGGTGCTGCCCCCGCGCAGACGGCGGACGGCCCCGGTCAGGGAGCCGTGCTCGGCCAGGCCCGCGCTGAGCTGCGAGGAGCCGGCGGCGAACTCGAGAGTCGCGGGATCGGCGGAGTGCACCCCGCCGACGATCGGGGCGACCAGCCGTTCGAGCACCGCGGGCCCGAGCCGCCGGGTGACCACCTCGGCGACGCTCGCGCCGGACCGGGCGCCGACCCGGGCGGGCAGGAACCGCTCCAGGCTCGCGCGCAGGGCGGCCCGGGTGCCGAGCACGGCACGGACGTCGGCGGCCAGCGGGTGGCCCGGGATGCCCAGCAGCGACCCGCCCGGGGCGCGGTGCACCCCGGCGTCGGAGACCACCCGGCTGCCGAGGCCCTCCCGTGGGGCCACGACGAGCTCGGCCAGGCCCAGCTCCGCGACCAGGGCGTCGACCGCGCCGGAACCGGTGGCGTACGCTTCCGCGCCCGCGTTCAGCGCGAGGTCCGCGGCGGCGTCCTCGCCCGGGAGCTCGACCGCTGCGATCGCCCCGCCCGCGGTGCCGGTGGCCTCGAGCAGCACCGTCCGGTGCCCGGCGCGCTGATGGCGACGGGCGGCCAGCAGCCCCGCGAGGCCGCCGCCGACGACGAGGGTGCGCTCGCTCATGCCCGGTGCGCGTCCGTCCCGTGCGCGTCCTGCTCGTGCAGGAAGCTCACCAGGTCGGTCAGGACCTGCGGATCGGTGTCCGGCGGGACGCCGTGGCCGAGGTTGACCACGTGCCCGCTCGCCCGGGACCCGGCCGCCAGCACGTCGCGGGCCTCGGCGAAGCGGGCCTGCTCGGAGGTGAACAGCACCGCAGGGTCGATGTTGCCCTGGATCGGGGCCCCCGCGGGGAGGACGTCGAGCGCCTGGTCCAGGCGCAGGCGATGGTCCACGCCCATCACGGTCGCCCCGGCGTCCCACATCTGGGGCAGCAGGTGCGCGGCGCCCACCCCGAAGTGGATGCGCGGGACCGGCAGGTCGGCGACGCGCGCGAGCGCGGCGGCCGAATGGGGCTGGACGTGGGCGGTGTACATGTCGGCGCCGAGAGCACCCACCCAGGAGTCGAACAGCTGCACCGCGGAGGCCCCGGCCAGCACCTGGGCGCGCAGGAAGCGGCCCGAGAGCTCGGCGACCCAGCGCGCCAGACGCTCCCACACCTCGGGCCGGGAGCGCATCAGGGCGCGGGTGCGCAGGTGGTCGCGGCTGGGACCTCCCTCGACCATGTAGCTGGCCACGGTGAAGGGGGCGCCGGCGAAACCGATCAGCGGGGTGGTGCCGAGCTCGGCGACGGTCAGCCGCACGGCCTCCCGGATCGGTTCGAGCGCCGCTGAGTACTCGTCGTCGAGCGGGGGCAGGGCGTCGACGTCGGCCTCGGTGCGGATCGGGTGCTCGAAGACGGGGCCGACGCCGGGCCGGATCTCGACGCCGAGACCTGCCTGGCGGGCGGGGACCACGATGTCGGAGAAGAAGATTCCGGCGTCGACGCGGTGGCGGCGCACGGGCTGGAGGGTGATCTCCGCGGCCATCTCGGGGCGCACGCAGGAATCCAGCATCGTGGTGCCCTCGCGCAGGGCGCGGTACTCCGGCAGGGAGCGGCCGGCCTGTCGCATGAACCACACGCTGGGGGTGTCTGCTCGGTCACCTCTGAGCTCTCGCAGGAGCGAGGCGTCGGCCACACCGCCCTCGTCGACGGACCGTCCGGCGGGATGTCCGGGAGGCAGCGCGGAGGCGCCGTCGGGGGCTGCGTCGAGGGTCGGGGAGACGGCCGCTGCGGAGTCGTCAGGAGTGCTGCCACCGCGTGGGCCTGCGGCGATCCCGGTTTCTGACACGCGTCGCGATCGATCTGACGCGATGTCGGCATAAGGTGGCTCTGACGTGCTGTTCTGTGTCATGACGCACCCATTGTGCACATGCTTCCCGAAAGGTCGATCCAGCCTCTTCGGCCCGTCGGCGGGCGGGCCTAGACTGCGGACATGCTCGCCGCCCTCCGTGCCACCCATGAGCATCTCGATCTCGAGGTGCTCGACGCCCTGACCCGTGACGCGGGCACCCTTCCGGCGGTCATCGAGCAGCTCCAGACCGAGCGGGCGGAGGCGAGCGGCGCCGCCCCGGTGGTGGCCGGGCAGGTGGTGGTCAGCACCTGCAACCGCCTCGAGGTCTACCTCGACGTGGACCGCTTCCACGAGGGCATCGACCTCGTGATCGACGCGATCGCCCGCACCAGCGGGCTCGAGCGCGACGTGGTCTCGCTGTGCTTCGACGCCGCGATGGACGCCCCCGTCCCGCAGCACCTGTACGAGGTCACCTCCGGACTGCGCTCCCTGGTGCTCGGCGAGGCCGAGATCGCCGGTCAGGTGCGCCAGTCCTACGAGGCCGCCCGCCGCGACGGCCGCACCACCTCGATGCTCCACGATCTCTTCCAGCACGGTTTCCGCTGCGCGAAGCGGGTCGCGACCCAGGCCCCCGTCGGCGCCGCCGGACGCTCCGGTGCGGCGGTCGCGGTGCAGCGGGCCGGGCTCGAGCTCGGGGGCTTCGAGTCGCGCACCGTGCTGATCGTCGGCACCGGCGCCTACGCCCGCCTGGGGCTGGCCGAGCTGGCCCGGCGCGGCGTCACCGATCTGCGGGTGTTCTCCCCCTCGGGACGCGCCGCCGGCTTCGCCGAGCGCCACGGCGCCGAGGTGGTCGCCGTGGACGGCCTGGACCGCGCGCTGCGCGAGGCGGACCTGGTGCTGGCCTGCTCCGGCCGCGGCACCTCGCTGTTCCCCGAGCAGTTCCTCGGCGCCGGACGCACCGTCGTGCTGGACCTCGCCCTGCACTCCGACCTGCACCCGCTGGTCCGCCACCTCAAGGGCGTGACCGTGCTGGGGCTGAGCGACCTCACGCTCGGGGTCGGGGCCGGCGACGACCCGGCGCTGACCGCGGCGCGCGAGATCGTCGAGGAGACCGCGGAGGCCTTCCGCGCCCAGCAGGAGGTGCGCCGCATCGATCCCGCGATGGCCGCCATGCGCCGCGAGGTGGCCGACGCCGCCGACGACGAGATCGACCGGCTGCGCCGCGAGGTCGCGGGGGAGACCGCCGACGTGCTCGACCGCAGCGTGCGCAGGATCCTCGCCAAGGTCATGCACCACCCCGCCGAACGGGCCCGGCACCTGGCCGAGGCCGGCTTCGCCGACGCCTACGTCGAGGCCTTCCACACCATCTTCGGGATCGACATCTCCTCCGGGACCACGGCCGACGGGACGAGCGACTCCGACGACGTCGTCCCGGCCGGCTGGATGCGGGTGGACCGCACGGTCCCGCCGCAGCTGACCGACCGGGCACCGGGGACGGACGCCCCGCGGATCGATGACCTGGGCGCACAGGCCTCGGAGTCCGTCGCCACCGCGACCCTCGCCCGCCTCGCACTGCGCGAGGACCACTGCCCGGCCGGGTTCGGCCGGGGCGCGGGCGATGCCGATCCCGGCACGGGCGGGCGCGTCAGCCCCGACGCCTGAACAGACCCCGCCGCGGGGGCCGGCCCCGCTCGGCGCGACGGTCGCGCTGACGGGATCGCGGCTCCGGTGATGCGGGCGGCTCCGCATCCTCGAGGTCCTCGCGCTCGATCCGCAGCCCCTCCTCGTCGACCCAGTCGTCGGTCCATCCGACGTCGGACTCGTCGCGCGGGCGGTAGCTGCGGCGCGGGCCGAGGACGTCCCGGGCGTCCGCCGGCTCGATCTCCTGCGGGGCGGAGACCACCTCACCGCGATGCGGGACCGGGCAGGTCCAGAAGTACGGGCAGCCCGGGCAGCCGGCGGTCTCCTCGTCCGGGGCCGCCTCGCGCTGCATCTGCACCCCGTCGATCTGCTGCAGCATGCGCAGACGCGACTCGTAGGGATTGATCTCCATGGCCTGCCCAGACTACCGCCCACGAGACGCCGGGGCGGGCCGTAGGATCGGACGATGAGCACCCCGCAGCAGCGCATCCACGAGTCCACCCGTCGCCTGCTCGACCTGCTCGAGACCGGCGAGTCCCTCACCCCGGAGGCGGTCGAGCTGCGGGCCGAGCTCGCCGAGGCGACCGCCGAGGCAGGGCACCTCGAGGACGCCTTCTACCAGGCCGACGAGCTGCTCAAGGACGCCCGCCGCGAGCACGGCCCCGACCACCAGGCCGTCAGCCGGGCCCGCGCCGCCGTGGCCGCGGTCGAGGAGATCGCGCGGCGCGGCGTCGAGGGGCCCTGACCGCGCCCGGCGTCGCACGGACCGGTGCGGGTCACCAATCGAAGCCGCCCGCGGCCAGCTGGGCGTCGACGCCGTCCTGCATCGTGGCGGCGTAGGTGCCGGTGAGGTGGTCGCCGTCGAGGAAGACCATCACCTTGCCGATGACCGGGGAACAGGTCCCCTCCGGGCAGACCAGCGGAACCGGATCGACCGGCACCGCCTTCTCGCCGACGGTGCTCAGCAGCTCCGCGTCGGGCCGCTGCTCGGTCAGCGGCACGGGCAGCGGGACCTCGCAGGCGGCGGCATCGGGGCCGTGCTCGGCCGCGCACTGGGCCGGGTCCTCCGTGAAGCGCGGCAGGGCGCGCACGGCCAGCACGGTGGTCCCGCGCCCGGTGATCGCGGGAAGGGTCGTGTCCATACCCGGGGTGAGGGTCTCGGTCCCGTCGCGGCCGAAGGCGGTGGTGGCCAGGGCCACGGCCTCGGGGTCGATGCGGTCGAGATAGTCGGCCGCGGCCTGCGAGAAGGCATCGCAGTCCGGACTGATCCCGGCGTCCGGGGCGAAGGTGCAGCCGCCCTTCCACAGCGTCACCAGGGTCCAGCCCTCGCGCTGCGCGAGTTCGATCAGGGACGCGGAGAACTGCTCCATCCGCGAATCGCCGACGCTGACGATCACCGGGGCGTCCACGCTCTCCCCGGGCACGACGCGGCACAGGGCGCCGAGCTGCTCGGCCTCCGTGCCGCGGGGCGCCAGCTGCTCGGTGCACTCCTCGTCCCCGCTGACCCAGTCCTCGCCGACCAGGGCCGCGGTGGGGATCACGGCGGCCGACGGATCCGCCCCGGGCGCGGGCTCGTAGTCCTCGGCCAGCACCCGGGCGCCGGGATTGTCGGCCGCGGCCTGGGTCTCCGCCGCCCGCTGCCCGGCCAGAAGGTACTGCTGGGCACCGATCACCGGGGCGAGGCCGAGCACCAGGCAGGCGACGGCGACCAGGCCGGAGCGTCGGGCCCGGGCACCGGCCCAGGGCCAGCGCCGGACCGGGGTGTCCACGAATCGGGTCAGCAGCCACGCGGCTGCGAGCGAGACCAGGATCAGCACCAGGCCGTCGAGCAGACCGGCGCGCGGTTCCCCGGTGTGGGCGAGGTACAGGGTCAGCAGCGGCCAGTGCACCAGGTACAGGGCGTAGGAGATGTCCCCGAGCACCTTCGCGGGGCCGGTGGCGAGCAGATGGTCCACCGACAGCCGGTGGCCGGTGGTGCCGACGACGAGCACCAGGGCCGCGGCGGCCAGGGGCCAGGCGGCGATCCATCCGGGGAAAGCCCCCTCCACGTCGATCAGCAGCCCGCAGGAGACCAGGCCGGCGATCCCCAGCCAGCCCGCCACCACCCGCGGCGCCACACCCCCCGGGGTCTTCGCGCGATGCCGACCCCGCCCGGCCCGACGCGTGGCGCTGCGCGCTTCCCACCAGGGCAGCAGCAGGCCCAGCAGGCTGCCGGCGGCGAACTCCCACAGCCGGGTGAACGTGTCGAAGTAGGCGATCTGCTGCTGGCTGGCGGTCGAGTGCACCGACCAGACGAAGGAGGCCACCAGCACCGCCGCGAACACCACGGCCAGCACCGGTCGCACGGGGCGGCGCAGCAGCCGCGCCGCCACCACGGCCAGGGCGATCAGCAGCGGCCAGGCCAGGAACACCTGCCCTTGGATGGACAGCGACCAGAAGTGCTGGAAGGGGGAGGGCCCTGCCGCGTCGGCCGCGTAGTAGTCCACCCCGCGCCGGATCAGCACCCAGTTCTGCACGTGCAGCAGGGAACCGGCGGCATCGGTCAGGGCGGGCATCCAGCGCTGCGGCGGCAGGATCAGCCAGACCCCGGCCAGGGTTGCCAGCGAGACCACCGCCGTCGGCGGCAGCAGACGCTTGAAGGTGCGGGCCCAGTAGGCGAGCGGCCTCGTCGCGCCGCCCCGGTCGATGATCCGCAGGAACGTTCCGACCAGCAGGAACGAGGAGATGAACAGGAACACGTCGACCCCGCCCGAGACCCGGTCGAACCACACGTGGTACAGCACGACCAGAGCGATCGCCAGCCCGCGCAGCCCGTGCAGCTCGGGCCGGAACCGCCCGGCGTGGGTCGAGAGGGCGGGAGCGGGCACGGGCCCGTCGGAGCCGGCCCCGGGGGCGGACGCCGGAGCGTCGTGAGTCATCAGGGCGCGTGGACGCGTCAGCCGCGCAGGAACGCGGCGCAGGCCTGCTGCAGCAGCAGCGGGTCCGCACTCGCGCACATCTCCCGGGCCGAATGCATCGACAGCAGGGTGAGGCCGACGTCGACGGTGGTCATCCCGAGCCGGGTCGCGGTGATCGGTCCGATGGTGGATCCGCAGGGCATGGCATTGTTCGACACGAAGGTCTGGTAGGGCACCCCGGCGCTCTCGCAGGCGGCGACGAAGGCCGCGATCCCCACGGCATCGGTGGCGTAGCGCTGCTGGGCGTTGATCTTCAGCATCGGCCCGTCGCCGAGACGGGGCCGCGTGACCGGGTCATGGCGCTCGGGATAGTTGGGATGGGCGGCGTGGCCGGCGTCGGCCGAGAGCACCATCGAGGAGGCGAGCACCTGACGGCGCGAGGCCTCGTCGCCGCCGAGTGCCGCGTGCATCCGCACCAGGACGTCCTCGAGGAAGGGGCCGCCGGCCCCGGAGCGGGAGGAGGAGCCGACCTCCTCGTGGTCGTTGGCCACCATCAGCGCGATCGGCGCGCCGGCCTCCGGTCCGGTGCCCGCGACCGAGATCAGGGCCTCCAGCTCGGCGTGGACGGAGGTGAGGTTGTCGAGCCGGCCGGAGGCCAGGAACTCCTCGTGGGCTCCGAACAGGGCCGGGGCCTGGGAGTCGACCGTGACGATGTCGAAGCCGACGATGTCCGCGGCGCGGACGCCGGCCTCCGAGGCCAGCAGCTCCATCACATCGCTCTCGCCGAGGGCGAGGATCGGCTGCAGGTGGCGCTGGGGATCCAGGCGCAGCCCGTCCTGGTTCACGGCGCGGTCCAGGTGCACGGCGAGCTGGGGGACGCGCAGGATCCCGGGCGTGGCCACCAGGGCGGTGGTGCCGTCGGCCAGGGCGAGCCGCCCGGCCAGGCGCAGCTCCCGGTCCAGCCAGGAGTTCAGCAGCGGGCCGCCGTAGATCTCGACGCCCACCTGGGCCAGGCCCTCGGCGCCCAGCTCCGGGTTCGGCTTCAGCTTCAGGGCGGGGGAGTCGGTGTGGGAGCCGACGATCCGCCATCCGGTGGTGGCATCGGCGCCGGCCGGGGCGGACCAGGCGATCAGGGAGCCGTCGCGGACCACGTAGCGGTTCCCGGCGACGTCGGCCGGGGCCCAGGGGGTGGTCTCCTCCAGCGCGGTGAAGCCGGCCCGCTCGAGCCGGCGGGCCGACTCGGCCACGGCGTGGAAGCTCGAGGGGGAGGCGGTGACGAAGTCCCCGAGGTCTTCGGCGGTGGTGCGGGCACGGGGCGAGGGCGCGGCGGCGGAGAGCGGAGTCACCCGTTCATTGAACCATCACCGCAGCGCTCTCAGCAGGCGTCGATCTCGTACAGGCGCACGTCGCCGACCTGGTGGACGAGGTCGAAGCCGGGCGTCTCCTCGGTGATGCCCGCGAAGCCCAGGTAGCCGGAGTCCTCGATCTTGTTGCCGCCGAGCCGGTGCTCCTCGAGGTCCAGGTAGTACAGCGGCTGGTCCGCGGGCAGGGCCGCGCAGACCCGGGGGTCGGAGGCGATGTCCTCGAGATGGGCGTCGACGTACTTCTCCTCGGGGGTGCGCTTCACGGTCATGTAGATCCGGGAGACCTCGCGGTCGCCGAAGGCGTAGGCCAGCCCGCCGCCCTCCCAGGGGTCGGTGACGACATAGCCGTCCTCGGGCACGTGCCGGGGCAGGTCCTCGAACATGGCGAACTCGGTCCCGGAGACCAGATCGGCGATCTCCCAGGTGCGATAGGCGTCCGAGACCGTCTCGAAGCGCGCCTGGACGTGCGGGTCGCTCGAGACGTGCCAGGACAGCGCGGTCGAGGCCAGCACCCCGATCACCAGGGCGGCCGCGGTGGGCAGCGCGCCGGGGGCACCGCGCGAGGCATCGGAGGCGCTCTCGCCCTCGGTCCGATGCGCCCGCCAGGCCGCGACCGCGCGGCGCAGGCCTCGCAGGAGCAGTTCGACGCCCGCCACGACCAGCGGCACGGCCACCAGGGTCAGGACCGCGGCGGTGCGGAAGTTGTCGCGGTACAGGAAGCCGGACAGCAGGTTGCGCCAGAAGGCGTCCTGCGCCGCCGAGGAAGCCCAGTAGACGGCCACCGGGCCCAGCATCGCCAGCAGCACCAGACGGTCGCGGCCCCGGCCGAGCAGCGCGCCGAGCAGGCCCAGGGCGCTGAGCACCACGATCAGCGGGAGAGTGAAGCGCTCCATCGCGCCGCCCAGGAAGGCCTCGCCGAGGGCCTGCGGGGTGGACTGGAACGCCGTCCACGGGGCGGTGTCGGTGCTGGGGGCCATCGTGGCCCACACCGCCGCGATGCCGGCCGCCACCACCGCCGGTACCGCGGCACGCCCCAGCTCTGCCGCGGGGACGGCCCGCAGGGACCAGCCGCGGGAGGCATGGCGCGCGCTCGAGCCGGCGGGCCGGCGCAGGGCGCCCAGCACCGGGCCCCGCAGCTGCCGGACCAGAGCGAGGACCGTGATCGGCAGCGCGATGATCAGCCCGGCCAGCGCCGCGCCCGGGTGGGCGATGCCCACCCCGATGCCCATCACCGCGATGATCGCGGCGATCCGCACCGGCGCGGCGAGCAGCTCGCGGTCCAGGGCCAGATGGATCAGGACCGCCGCCAGGGCGGGCGCGGCGGCGAGACCGAGGATCGTCGGGTACACCAGCCCCCAGTCCAGCAGCACCAGGGGGAAACCGGCGAAGGCGAGGGACAGCGGGCCGGTGACCAGGCGGGCCACGGGCGAGGGGCGCACCAGCACCTCGACCAGCAGCCACACCGACAGCGGCCAGATGCCGAGCACCGTCACCAGGGTCAGGGCATGGACGGTCTGGGCGAGCCCGAGCCCGCTGAGCTCCTGGACCAGGGCGGCGGCGGTGTGCCAGCTGTTGGGGTACACGGCGCCGCGCAGCAGCTGCCCGGTGTCGAAGGGGGTCGCCTCACCGGTGCGGACGATCGTCTCGATGGCGTTGAGATGGAAGGCGTTGTCGTAGCGCTGGGCGATCGTGGTCGGCTCGACGAAGGCGCTCAGGAACAGCGGCACCAGAAAGATCAGGGCGATGACCTGGCCGACCAGGTACTGCCCGGCCGCCGCCGCGGACAGCGGCGACCAGCGCGGGGTGCGGCGGCCCCAGGGGGTCGCCCAGGACCACAGCGCGCAGGCTCCCGCTCCGAGCACGGTGGTCGCCAGCATCCACGGCAGGCCCCAGGCGGCGTCGACCACGGCGGCCAGCAGGGTCGAGATCGCCAGCAGGGCGAGAGACACGGGCGGGGCGGCGACCAGCGCCGTCGGCCACGAGACGCGGCAGCACAGCAGGGCCGCTGCCCCGGGTGCCACCAGCAGCGCGACGGCGACGAGCACCCCGGGGATCACGTCGGTCCACATATCTGCTCATCCTGTCATGCGGTGGGGGCCGGGAATCGCTCCGTGAGCTCCTCGGTCAGGGGGCCGGCGAGGACGGTCTCGACGAAGGTGCGGGTGAGGTGGTCGTCGTCCATGTAGACATAGGACTCACCCAGGATCGGGGAGCACCGGCCGTGTGGGCAGATCGACTCGCCGAGATCGACCAGGGCGAGACGGTCCTCGGCCCCGGGCAGCTCGGCGAGGTCGGCGGCGGGATTCGTCGGGGCCAGCTTGTCCGCGGCGTCGGCCCCGCAGGCCGCGTCGGCGTCCGAGGGGGCGCCGCCGTCCTCGATCACCGCCTCCGCGCAGGCGAACTGGTCCTGCTCCCAGCGCGGGGTGTCGCGCACGCCGATCACGTGCACGCCCTGCTGCAGCAGGGCCCGGATCGCGGGCGCGGTGCCCTCGGGCATCGTCTCGCCGTTCTCGTCGTCGCCTTCTGCGAGTCCGGTCCGGGTGACGGTGGTGAGCACGAGCTCGGGGGAGTGCTCCTCGACGTAGTCCAGGACGTACTGGTCGTAGCCGCGGCAGTACGGGCTCTGCTCCACCTCGGTGGTGAATCCGCAGGCGTCCATGGAGAGGTTGACGATCTGCAGGTCGTGCTCGCTCGCGTACGGGATCAGGGCGGGGATGAACTGCCGGGCGTGGGAGCTGCCGACCACCACGATCGTGCCCTGGGCGGCCTGGTCGGCCGGAAGCAGCTGCTGGCAGTTGACGTTGTGGAAGTCCTCGTCAGGGGCCCAGGGGCCGCCGCACCGCTCAGGCAGGTCGGGCCACTGCGCACCGAGCTGCCAGCCGTGGGGGAGGATCTCGGGCGGGGCCTCGGTGGCGACCTCGGTGGCGACCTCCTCGGCCGGCAGATCCTGCGCGGCGGCCACCGGAGTCGGCGGTTCGGCGCGGTTCAGCCCGATCCACCAGCCGCCCGCGGCGACGGCCACCAGCGCGAAGCTCGCCGCGACCGCGGTCAGCGCCCGGGAGGGCCGGGCCTCGAGCCAGACCGAACGTCGCACCGGTGCGTCGACCGCGCGGGTGATCAGCCAGGCCAGCAGCACCGAGCCGGCCAGCACCACGAGGCCGTCCAGCAGCCCGGCGCGCTGCTGGCCGCTGCGGTGCAGCCACATCACCAGCACCGGCCAGTGCACCAGGTACAGGGCGTAGGAGATGTCCCCGATGAAGGCGGCCGGTCTCGTCGAGAGCAGGGCGTCCACACCCCAGCGGCGCCCGGAGTGCCCGGCGACCACCACGGCCCCCGCGGCGACCAGCGGCACGATCGCGATCCACCCGGGGAACATGGTGGACACGTCCAGCACGATGCCGCAGGCCAGCAGGGCGGCGATGCCCGCCCAGCCGAGCAGGGCGCGCCCGGTGCGCAGTCGCGGCACCTGCCCCTCCTCGGGCCGACGGGCGCCGGTGAGACGGTCGAGCGCCGGCAGCGCGAGGGCGAGCAGGGACCCGGCCGCGAATTCCCACAGCCGGGCGGCGGTGTCGAAGTAGGCGACCTGCTGCTGGGTCTGGGTGGTGATGATCGACCAGGTCAGCGAGGCCCCGCCGATCGCGAGCATGAGCGCGATCAGCGGGCCGCGCACGCTGCGGCCGCGACGCGCCCGCCGCACCATGAGCAGGAACAGGAGCGGCCAGACCACGAAGGCCTGTCCCTGCACGCTGAGGGACCAGAAATGCTGCAGCGGGGAGGCGCCGCCGGCGTCGCGGGCGTGGTAATCGACCTGCAGGAACACCAGCAGCGCGTTCTGCACGTACGCGGCCGATGCCACGGCCTCCTGCATCACCGTCGGCCAGAGCGAGGAGGGCAGGAAGACGGCGGTCCCGGCGAGAGCCAGCAGGATCGTCACCGCGGCGGGCGGCATCAGGCGCTTGAAGGTGTGCAACCAGTAGCGCGGCACCCCGAGGGGGCGCCCGCTCTCCAGGCGGCGCACGAAGGTGCCGGTGAGGAAGAAGGCCGAGAGGAACAGGAAGACGTCGACGCCGCCGGAGACCCGGCCGAGCCAGATGTGGTAGATCGCCACCAGGCCCAGGGCGACCGCACGCAGACCGTGCAGCTCATGACGGAAGGCGGGGCGCCCTGGTGTCGGCGTCTGCTCGGAGGCCGGGGCGTCGGGCGCCCCGGGGGCCGCGGCGGGGCCGGCGTCAGCGGCGGTCCCCGGACCCGCCTCATGGATCGGTCTCCAGGTGCCGGAGACGGAGTCGGCGGTGGACCAGGCGTCCTCGGCTTCCCGCTCGGCGTGGGCCTCCAACGGGCCCTGGAGCCAGTCGCCGAGGGAGGAGGCGGCCGAGGGCAGGGGGCCGGCGGTCCACGCGGCGAGGCGTGAGCGGGCCGGGGGCGCGGGCTCCGGGACAGGGTCCGCCACGGGTTCCTGGGTCCAGTCCTCGAGGTCGTCGATCGGCGCGGCGGCCGGCTGCTCCCAGGGGGAGGCATCGGGTGCGGTCGCCGGAGCGGGGACCCCCGCATCCTCGGCAGATTCCTCGGCCAGAGCGCGCTCCAGGGCGCGCCGACGGGCCAGCTCCTCCTCGCTCAGCGGGCGTGCACGTCGGCCCCCGCGGGGGGAGCTGGAACCGGAGGCGGGGGGATCACCGGGCGAGCTGATCGTGGTCCCCCTCCCGTCGCTGTCGGCCCTGTCGCGCAGGGGCGGGTGCCGTCCCGCCCTCGCGGCGCTGCGCTGGATCCTAGTGGATCGAGATGGACGCGGAGGCGTCGCGACGTCCGCCGGGGCGGGGCCCGGTCCCCGGAGCCGCGCAGGACCATGGCACCATGTCCCGGTGACCGCTCAGAGTGCCGACCCCGCCCGCCCTGCCGATCCGGTCGATCCCGGGCCGGCCCCGTCGGGCTCGGGCTTCGAGATCCTCGCCCGGGCCGGGGACACGGCCCGCGCCGGCGTGATCTCCACCCCGCACGGTCAGATCGCCACCCCCGCCTTCGTGCCCGTGGGCACCAAGGCCACCGTCAAGGCGGTGCTGCCGGAGGCGATGAGCGAGCTGGGAGCGCAGGCGCTGCTGGCCAACGCCTACCACCTCTACCTCCAGCCCGGCCACGACCTGATCGACGAGGCCGGCGGGCTCGGCGCCTTCATGAACTGGCCCGGCCCCACCTACACCGACTCCGGCGGTTTCCAGGTGATGAGCCTCGGCGCCGGCTTCAAGAAGGTGCTGTCCAGCGAGTTCTCCGGGGGCGAGAAGGCTCGCACCTCCTCCGGGGAGGACGACGCGGTCGCCGAGGGCAAGGAGCGCCTGGCGCACGTGGACGACGACGGCGTCACCTTCCGCTCCTTCCTCAACGGCGACGTGCACCGCTTCACCCCCGAGGTCTCGATGCAGATCCAGCACGGACTGGGGGCCGACATCATGTTCGCCTTCGACGAGCTGACCACGCTGATGAACTCCCGCGGCTACCAGGAGCAGGCGCTCGAGCGCACCCGGCGCTGGGCGATCCGGTGCCTGGCCGAGCACGCCCGGCTGACCGCCGAGCGCACGCACCGCCCCTACCAGCAGCTGTGGGGCGTCATCCAGGGCGCCCAGTACGAGGACCTGCGCCGCCGGGCCGCCCGCGATCTCGGCGTGATGGACTCGGACGGGCAGGTCTTCGACGGCTTCGGCATCGGCGGGGCGCTGGAGAAGGAGAACCTCGGCACCATCGTCGGCTGGGTCACCGAGGAGCTCCCCGAGGACCGGCCTCGACACCTGCTGGGCATCAGCGAGGTCGACGACCTGTTCGTCGCGATCGCCGCCGGCGCCGACACCTTCGACTGCGTCTCCCCGTCCCGGGTGGCGCGCAACAGCGCCGTCTACACCGCGACCGGGCGCGTGAACCTCACCGGCTCCCGCTTTCGACGCCGGTTCGCGCCGATCGACGAGACCTGCGACTGCTACACCTGCACCCACTACACCGCGGCCTACGTCCACCACCTGTTCCGCGCCAAGGAGATGCTCTCGGCGACCCTGTGCACGATCCACAACGAACGCTTCGTGGTGCGCCTGGTGGACCGGATCCGCGCCTCCCTGCTCAGCGGCGACTTCGACGCGCTGCGGGAGGAGACCACCGGCGCCTACTACGGCTCGCCCCGATGAGCGCATGGTGAGCACGCGATGAGCGGGACGTCCCCCCGGGCGCCGGGTTCCGACGCGTCCCCCGACGCGGCGGGATCCGGGGCTCCGGACACCACCATCGCCATCGGGCTGGCCGTGGTGCTGCTGGCGCTGGCCGGGACCGCCGCGCTGCTGGGCGGGCAGTTCCTGCTCGGGGCGCTGCGCCTGGCTGCCGGGATCCTGGCCGGGGCGGGCGCGGGCCTGCTGCTGCTCGTGCTGCTCGGCGCGCGGGTCGGCCGGCGACGGCGCCGGCTGGTCGCAGGGGTGCTCGCGCTCGCCGTCGCGCTGGCGCTGACGGTTCCCGCCGTGGTCACCACCCGCGTCCCGCCGCTGGCGGAAGCTGCCGCGGCGAGCATCCCGGCACTCGGTGAGGGCGACACCGTGCACTCCGTCCCCGCCGCGGACTCCCCGGTGCTCGTGCGCCGCGCCGACGGCACCGGTCAGCTGCTGGGCCAAGGTGCTGCGCACGAGGTCGACGCGACCACGGAGGACGTCCTCGCCCTCTCCGCCGACGGCACCCGTCTGATCCAGGTGACCGGCGGCGAAACCCTCGTCTCCGACCTCACCGGCTCCGGGGTCGACGAGATCGCCGCCGTGTCGGGGATCCCGATCGCCCTGACCGACGACCTGCTGGTGGTGCGTCACTGCGCGTCCGACGGCGCCGAGGAGTGCACCCTCAGCGGCTACGACCTCACCACCCCCGACAGCCCGCGATGGACCCTCTCCGCCCCCGCGACCCAGGAGGCACGGGGCATCGACCCCGCGGGCATCGAGGTGCCGGCACGGCCGGATGCGGCCCCGGGCCCGCTCGACGCCGTGCGCGCCACCGGCGTGCTGCCCGCCGTCCCGCTGCGCTTCGACCCCGCCCAGGGGTGGATCCAGCTCGACCCCGCGACCGGCTTCCCCGTCGGCCGGGTGCTGACCGATCCCGAGCAGCCCTGCCGGGTGACCGTGAACGGTCCGACCCCGCGCACCGACGCGCCCGTCGTGGTCACCGTCTGCTCCGCCGCCGACGGGGCTCTCACCGCCACCGCGCACGTGCGCGGGGAGGTGCTGTGGACCTCCGAGCCGTCCCCGGCAGGGCAGTGGAACGTGCAGATGGACCATGGCCGGGTGCTCGCCACCGGCACCGAGGAGGGCACCGGGATCAGCGGCGAGATCGTCGCCTCGGAGCACCGCGCGGCGTGGACCGAGCCCGGGGCGGGGGCGCTGGACGAGGCCGTCGAGGCCACCGTCCGGCTCGGGATCGACGGGGCCCGGATGGTGCGGGCCAACACCTCCGGGCAGCTGGTCGCCTACGACACCGCCGACGGCACGAATGTCTGGACGCTTCCGCTGCCGGCCCCCGACTCCCCGGTCCACGGGACCCTCGAGGCGGACACCGCCGTGGTGCTGGACCATGTCGAGCGCACCCGCTCCCTGCAGCCGCGCGGCGCCCAGCACCTGCGCGTCGTCGACGCCGACGGCGGCACTGTCACCGCGGAGGCCGTCGTGACCGCGGACGTGCGGTCCGTGCACGGGGTCGGGGACGGCCGAGCGCTCGTCACCGTCGGCGACCGGACCCTGCTGCTGGGCCGGTGACCCGGCACGGCCCCCGGAACGGGCGACGGCCCGGCCCTCCGCGAGGAGGACCGGGCCGTCGCCCGAGGAGGAGCCGGCTCAGGCGTTCTGCTTCGCCCAGCGCCGGGCCGTCACCGCGCCGACGATCAGCGCGGCGAAGATGATCAGGTTGCGGATGATCTCGAGGATCACGTACACGATGCTCATGACGCCGAGGGTCGACATGTCGCCCGCCCCGGCGACGACCGCGACGTAGATGCCGTAGAGGATCCAGTACAGGACGACGGCGACGACCACGGTCGCGGCGACGATGATCGCGCCGGCGCGGCCGCGCCCCGACGCCTGGACCGCGACCCAGACGGCGATCACCAGCAGCGCCAGGGACACGACGATGTTCAGCAGCAGGAACAGGATGTTCACGACCACGCTGCCGCCCGCGACGGCCATACCGCTGTCGAGCGACCCTCCCGAGGTGAGTCCCCCCGAGAGCATCCCGAAGCCGAACGCCACGATGCCGTGGATCACGCGCACGGCGATGACGGCGATGACCAGGTACATCATCCAGGTCACGAGCTTGCCCAGGGTGGACGACCCGCCGGTCCCCATCGGGGAGGAGAATCCCGCCGCGCCCGGGTAGGTGGCGCCCGGTGCGGGGTATCCGGTGCCCGGTGCGGGGTATCCGGCGCCCGGTGCCGGGGAGCTCTGGCCCCACTGCGGAGCCGGTGCCGGGCTGGGCTGCCCCCACTGCGAGGGGGACTGCGCCTGCGGTGCGCTCTGCTGCGGGGGCTGTCCCCACTGCGGCTGTGCGGGCTGTTCGTCCTGCGGGGGCTGCCCCCACGGCCCCTGCTGTCCGTCCTGTGGTCCGTACCCCTGCGTCATGAGTCTCCCTCTGCCCTGCATCGTCCGGGAACCGCGCGGCACCCCGCACCAGGTTACCGGTCAGGCGCCCAGCGCCTCCAGGCGGAAGGAGAAGGTCTCCTCCCGGGCGGGGAGCACGTACTGCGGCAGCGGCAGCGGGCCGCAGGCCGCCGAGCCCACGCCGTGCAGCGCGGCGGAGAGCGTCACCCAGGTCCGGCCGTCGGGCCGCAGCGCGCCGTCATGCGCCCGGGCGTCCAGTTCGGTGGTCGACCAGGGCCGCACCGCCAGCCCCAGCCCCGTGGGCGCCCGGAGCCCCAGGGAGGGCCCCGAGCCGCCGGTCAGCTGCGCCCGGACCACGCCCGCACGGTTGCCGTTCTCCTGCGGGAACACGTAGGGCACCTGCAGATCCGCCACGGAGGAGCGCCGGGTGGCGAAGGTGGTGCCGCCGCCGGTATCGGGATAGGACTCGTGGGGGCCGTACCCGGTGTACTCGACCTGGTCCGGCTGCGAGGGCAGGGCGAGGGACCACCCGATCCGCGGCAGCGGCAGGTCCTCGGGCCAGAAGGCCGACGGGGTCACCGTCACCTGGACGTCCACCCCGGTCGCATCGCCGCGGAAGCGCTCGGTGACGTCCGCCCCGAGCGCCGAGCCGTTCAGACCGATCCGCGTGCGGACCACCAGAGCGTCCCCGTCGGCGCCGATCTCCACCAGGCGGCGCCGGGCCACGTCGAGCCCGATCCGCTTCCAGCGCGCCTCGAGCGGGTTGCGGGTGCGGGCGCGCTCGTTGTCGACCGGGGCGCGATACAGATCCACCCCGGCCTGCTCGAGGTTCAGCGCGCCGAGCCCGACCAGGCGGCCCAGGTCGTCGAGGCGGGCCGGGCCGAGGTTCCAGCTGCCGTCCTCGTCCCGCTGCGGGGCGAGCGCTTCGCCGGCCGACGGGGCGACGGCGGTGCGCAGGCGCTCGGCGTCCGCGTGGTCCGCGGAGACGATCAGGTGCCCGGCGGGGACCGGGCCCTGAGGCTCGCGGGTCAGCAGCCGCATCGTGGTGGTCGGGCCGTCGTGCGCCGGCAGCGCCACCTCGGCGACCTCGCCGGGCGCGAGAGCGGGCAGTTCGATCTCCTGCCAGCTCTGCTGGGCGTCCACGGACACCTCGGCGCGCAGGTGGGCCAGGTCCGAGAAGGCGTAGCGGTTGGTGATCCGTGCGCTGGTGGGGGAGACCTCGATCCCGACGGGGGAGTAGTGGTGTTTGGCATCCAGCAGCGCCGGGGACGGGGTGCGGTCGGGCAGCACCAGCCCGTCGGCGACGAAGTTGGAGTCGTGCAGGCGTTCGCCGAAGTCCCCGCCGTAGCCGTGGATGCGGTTGCCCTCGGCGTCGGTCGTCTCGAGGCCGTGGTCGATCCACTCCCAGATGAATCCGCCGTGCAGCGCCGGGTACTGCTCCGTGAGCTCCATGTACTCCTGGAGGGAACCGGCGCCGTTGCCCATGGCATGGGCGTACTCGATCCACACGAAGGGCTTGCTCAGCGCGGGCGGGGCTGCGAAGTGGCCCTCCGGCACGTCGAGCGCGAAGCCGCGCAGCATGGCCGTGAGCTTGTCCTGGTACTCGGGGGACAGCTCCCGCCTGCCGATCTGCTCGGTCTCCTCGACCGTGGAGTACATCAGGGAGAACACGTCCACGTACTCCGCGGCGTAGTCCTGCTCGTAGATCACGGGGCGGGTGGCATCGGTGGCACGGACCGCGGCGACCATCGCCTCGGTGACCGGGCCGCTGGCCGCCTCGTTGCCGATCGACCACATCACGATCGAGGCGTGGTTGCGGTCGCGGCGCACGAAGCGCTCCGAGCGCTCCACCAGCGACTCCTCGAACAGCGGATTCCGGGCGGGCCCCTCCGCGGCGCCGGTGCCGTCCTCGCCCCCCGTGGAATCGGCGTGGAAGCCGTGGGTCTCGAAGTCGCCCTCGCAGATCACGTACAGGCCCGCCTCGTCGCACACCTCGAGGAACCGCTGGTGAGGCGGGTAGTGGGAGGTGCGCACCGCATTGAAGTTGTGCTGTTTCATCAGGGCGACGTCCAGATCCTGGTTATCCAGCTGCTGGGCGCGGCCGACGACGGGATCCGCCTCGTGGCGGTTCACCCCGCGGAAGACGATGCGCTCGCCGTTGACGCGGAAGATCTCGCCGTCGACCTCCACGCGCCGGAAGCCCACGCGCAGGGTCACGGTCTCGGCGTCGGTGCGCACGGTGACGTCGTACAGGTGGGGGTCCTCGGCGGACCAGGGCCGCACCTCGCCCACGTCGACGGCGTCCTCGCCGGTGGGGGAGGTGAGGTCGAGGCCCGGGATCCCGAGCGTGGCCGGGAGCGCGGAGCCGTCCGCCGCGCAGGCGCTCGCCCTCAGCGTGCCGCGTCCGGTGGCGGGGTCGTAGTCGGCGACGGTGACCAGGTCGTGGATGCCGCCGGTGGGGCGCAGCAGCAGGTCCACGCTGCGGAAGATGCCCGAGGCCCACCACATGTCCTGGTCCTCGACGTAGGTGTTCACCGACCACTGCACCACGCGCACGTCCAGGCGGTGCTCGCCGGGAGCCGCCAGGGCGTCGGTGACGTCGAACTCCTGGGTCAGTCGCGAGCCGGCGGTCACGCCGATCTCGGCTCCGTCGATCCAGACCTTCGCGGCGGAGTCCACGCCCTGGAAGCGCAGCAGCACCCGGGCCCCGGCGGCGAGCTCCTCGGCCCAGTCCGCGGGAACGGACACGGTGCGGGAGTAATGGCCCGTGGGGTTCTCGTCGGGCACGTGGGGCACGTCCCGGGGGATCGGGTAGATCACGTTGGTGTACTGCGGGGCGCCGTAGCCCTGCAGCTGCCACAGCCCCGGCACCTCGATCTCGGTCGGTCCCCCCAGGTCGGAGCCGTCGGCCCGCGTGCCGTAGCGGAACTCCCAGGTCCCGTCGAGGCTCAGCGCGGCGGCATCGGAGTGCAGGTGGGCGCGGCCCCGCAGGCGGTTCCGACCGGCGGGGAGCTCCTCCCACCAGCGGTCGGTCGGATCGGCGGCGGGCACAGGGGTGGCGGACATCCGGCGGGGCTCCTCAACGAGATCGTGAACGTTCACGAGGCGAGTCTACCCGGAAAGCCGTCGTCTCCTCCGACCTCCTGCGCACGGAGCTGCGCTGTGCGGCACGGTGTCGGGTTTCGCCCTGGTCGATGTCGATCGCACGCAGGAGGACCGGGCCCGTCACCCCGTGGCGTGCACGCCGGTAGACTCCCTCGTCGTGACCACGACCGAGCCGAACCGGTGGACCGACCGCCGCAGCGACGCCGTGTCCGCGCGCAAGGAGGCCTACGAGCAGCTGCGCCGGGCCAGCACCTGGCGCCTGCTCGCCGCGACCAAGGCTCCTGCCGTCCTGGCGATCCTGCAGTCCGTCTTCCCTGCCGGCGACCGGCGCCTGCCGCGCAGCGAGCTCGTCGCCCGCGTCGGCGCGCACCTCGCGCTGCTGCACGACGAGGATCCGGCCCCCGCGGACGCCGCCGACGCGACCGACGGGGACGACGACGGTGCGGAGAGCCGCGGCGGCCGCAGCGCCGCCGACTACGTGGACGGCTGGGTGCGCGAGGGCTACCTGACCCGTCGCGACGACCCGCAGCGCACCGAGACCACCTTCGAGCCCTCGCCCGCCACGATCGACGCGATCCAGTTCATCGCCTCCCTCGAAGAGCACCGGCCCACCACCACCGAGTCGCGGCTGACCCTGGTGGTCCAGCAGTTCGAGCGCCTGGCGCACGAGACCGAGACGGACCGCGACGTGCGCCTTGCGGACCTCCAGCGTCAGCGCGAGCGCGTCGAGGCGCAGATCCGCGAGCTCGCCGAGGGCGAGCTCATGCTGCCCAGCGAGGAGGCCTCCACCGACCGTCTGCGCGACATCCTCCAGATCGCCTCCGAGCTCTCGGGGGACTTCCTCCAGTACCGCGAGGACCTGCGCGCCGTCGACCTGCACCTGCGCGAGCAGATCCTCTCCCCGGAGACCTCCCGCGGGGAGATCCTCGAGCAGCTGCTGGCCGGGGACGACCTGCTGGGCCAGTCCAGTGTCGGCCGCACCTTCACCGCGTTCTTCCGGATGCTCAACGACCCGGGTCAGACCCGCACCGCCCAGGAGCTGGTCGACCGTCTGCTCGAGCGCGACTTCGCCCGCAGCCTCAGCCGGGACGAGCGCGAACGTCTGGCCAACGTGTTCAGCGACCTCTACGACCCGGCGCAGGAGGTTCTGGACGTCAAGACCGAGCTGTACCGCTCGCTGGCCCGCTTCGTGCGCTCCCAGGACTTCCGTCAGCACCGCGTGCTGCTCGAGGCGCTGCAGGAGGCGCAGGGCGTGGCCCTGGCGCAGAAGGACGAGGTCGCCACCCGCACCCCGTTCCCGCTCGAGCTGGACCTCTCGCGGGTCCAGCTCTCCTCGGTGTCCCAGCATCGGCTCAAGGACCCCACCGACCCCGGGGCGCCCGCCGAGGCGGAGGTCCATGACGCCACGGCGCTCAGCGTGGAGGTGCTGGCGGACCTGGTGCGCGCCAACGACATCGACCTGGTGGGGCTGACCGGCCACGTCAACGACGTGCGGGGCCGTTCCGGGCAGGCCTCGATCGGCGACGTGCTGCGGGAGCAGCCCGCCCAGCAGGGACTCGCGAGCGTCATCGGCCTCATGTTCCTGGCCACCTCCCATGCGCAGGAGCGCGAGGGGTCCACCGAGATCATCACCTGGCAGGAGCTGGACGGGAACGTCTATGCGGCGAAGGTCCCCTCGTTCTACTTCCTGGACGACGTGCCGGTGGAGTGAGCGGCGTCGCCGGCGCTGTCACCGACGTCGAGGCGCTCGAGCTCCGCGAGCGCCGGTGCCGACTCCGTCCGCAGCTGCTCCAGGTCCGCACCGAACTCCGCCATCCGGCAGCCGAGGCCATTGCGCTTGATCGTGATGCCCTCGTCCTCCCAGTGGGGGAGGGCCCGACCCAGCAGCGGATGATCGCCGGAGGCGTTGGTCACCCGCCACCACGGCACCCCCGAGCCCCAGGTGCGCAGGATCCGCCCCACCAGACGGGGTCCGACGCCGACGACGGCACCCACCTCGCCGTAGGCGGCCACGCGTCCTGGCGGGATCGCCTCGACCACGCGCAGCACCCGCTCGACCGTGAGGTCGTCCATCCGGGTGCGCGGGCGGTTCGTGCTCATGGAGCCAGTCTGGCACCCGGGCCCCCGGTCCGGCGCTCGCGGGTGCGGACGGCAGGGCGGACGGCAAGGACGCTCTGCTCCGCCGGTCACATTTCCCGTCATCCTCCGACACCCGGGGTTTCCCTTATGGTGCTCATTAGTTAACGTATTCGGATGATCCTCACCGGCCTCGTCCTCGGCGCCGCGCTCGGCTACGTGTTGCAGCGCTCGCGCTTCTGCGTCACCGGCGCCTTCCGCGACCTCTACATGGCGCGCTCCTCGCGCTACTTCGTCCCGTTCCTGCTGGCCATCGCGATCCAGGCGATCGGCGTCGCCGCCCTGACCGGCGTCGGAGTGATCGCCCCCGAGCCGGCGAGCTTCGCTCCGCTGGCCGTGATCGGCGGCGGCTTCCTGTTCGGCATCGGCATCATCATGGCGGGCGGCTGCGCCACCGGGACCTACTACCGTGCCGGGGAGGGCCTGCTCGGATCCTGGGTGGCCCTGATCTTCTACGCGCTGTTCGCCGCGGTCATGAAGTACGGACCGCTGGCAGGCTTCAACGAGGCCGCACGCGCCCGCACGGTCGGGGACGCCACCATCCAGGAGACCCTCGGGGTGAGCGTCTGGGTGCCTGTCGTCGCCTTCAGCGCGATCGTCGCCGTGCTGGTGGTCCGCCAGCTCCGCATCAATGCGCGGCACCGGTCCGCGAAGCTGCCGGCTCGCCGCTCGGGCCTCGGCCACTATCTCGCCGACGTCGCCTGGAACCCATGGGTGGGCGGTGTGCTGCTGGGACTGATCGCCATCATCGCCTGGGTGCTGTCCACCGCGGCCGGTCGCAACGGCGGCCTGGGCATCACCACTCCCTCGGCGAAGATCGTCACCTTCCTCACCACGGGCGACATCACCCTCGTGGACTGGTCGGTGATGCTGGTCCTGGGCATCCTGGTGGGCTCCTTCATCGCCGCCAAGGCCTCGGGCGAGTTCCGCTGGCGGGTGCCGGATGCCTCCACCATGCTGCGCAGCGCCGGCGGCGGCGTGGCGATGGGCATCGGAGCCGCGCTCGCCGGCGGCTGCACCATCGGCAACTCCCTCGTCGAGACCAGCCTGTTCAGCTATCAGGGCTGGGTCTCGTTCCTCGCGATCATGCTCGGCACCTGGAGCGCCGCCTGGATCTTCCTGGTGCGGCCGCAGAAGGCGGCCGCCGCGAACCGTCCCGCCCCGGTGCTCACCCCCGCCGCCTGAGGTGTCGGCCGACGGCTCGGAGGACCACGACCGACGACCCGGCGCACGACGGACGATCGACCACCACCCGACCGACCACGACCCGATCGACCACGACCCGATAAGGAGTTCCCATGGCCGCCTACACCCTCCAGACCAACGGGGCCGTCTGCCCCTTCCCCCTGATCGATGCCAAGAACGCGATGGGGCAGCTGAGCTCCGGTGACGACCTGATCATCGGTTTCGACTGCACCCAGGCCACCGATTCGCTGCCGCAGTGGGCCGCCGAGGACGGCCATGACGTGGTCGCCTTCGACCGGGTCGGCGACGCCGGCTGGTCCATCACGGTGCGCAAGGGAGCCTGAGCGCAGCCCCGACGAACGACGCCGGCCCGGGAACCCTCGAGGGGTCCCGGGCCGGTCTCGTGTGAGGTCGAGGTCAGTCGCGTCGGTCGGTGCCGTCCTGCGGCCTGCGCCCCTCCGGCGCACCCTCCTCGGGTGGCCGGAACTCGGGTGACCGTGGCGCCGGAGCGCCGTCCTCGTCCGTCGGGGACTGCTCGTCGACACCCTGCTGTCGGAACTCGGCGGGTTCCGCCCCGTCCTGGTCCTCGCCGTAGGGCGAGACGTTCGCCTCGTTGTTCGCCTCGTTGTCGCGACGCGGATCGTCCGTGGAGCGCGCGGGGGCAGCGCCCTGCCCGTCCCCCCGTCGGGGCCGGCCATGGATCGGATCGGTCGGCGCGGCGCGCCGGACCGGGCGACCGGTGTCGTGGATCCGCGGATCCCGCGCCGCGTCGTCCTCGCCGCGAGCCACCCGCTCCTGGAGAGTCTCCTCGTCGAGCGGCTCCCCGAGGGCGTCGGCCCCGTCGGACCCGTCCGTGCGGTCCCGAGGAAGCGGCTCCTCCCTGCCTGCTGCGGGGGGCGCGCCGGTGTCCTCCCGCTGTGCGGGATGCTCGGCGTCGGTCCCGGTGCCGCGACGGCCCTCGGCAGCGCCGTGGGCGCCCTGGGCGCCCAGGGCGGTCCGGTCCTCGCGGACGGGCGGGGCGTCCCGGTCGGCCTCGAGAGGTCGGTGATCCTCCGCCGGTGCGTCACGGTGCGCGGGCGAGCCTTCGCGTGCCACCTCGTCCGGCGCGGCCTCGGTGCTCGCCCTGCGGTGCGTGGGGGCGGTGGGGCGGTCGCCAGAAACGTCCTCGACGTGGCCGCGCCGATCGTCATCACGGTGGCGGTCATCGTCCCGACCCGCGGTGGATGCGGCGCCGGCACCGGCCCCGGCCGCTCCGGCGACGCCCGCGGTCGCGGCGGCCCGGCCGTCATCAGCGCTGTCCACCGGGCCGCGTCCATCGTCCGGGGTGCCGGGATCGAGACGATCGGCCTCCGTGCGGCGCTCGTCGACCGCGGTGCGCTCCCGCTCGACGGCGGAGCGCTCCTCCTCGGCCTCGACGCGTCGGCGCTCGGCGGCGATCTGCTCCTGCTCGGCCTCGGCGGCCTTCTGATCCGCCTGCAGCCCGGCACGCTCGGCCTCGAGCTCGCGCTCCTTGGCCGTGAGATCGCGCTGCTGGACGACCTTCTCCTCCTGCGCCGCCTGCTCGCGGAGCTCGGCGGCGCGCCGTCGGTCCTCGGCCTGCTGGCGGGCCTTGCGTCGTCGCGATGCAGACATTCCCACCGCGATCAGGATGAGCAGGATCAGAAGGATCGCCACGATGATCACGATGAGGACGGGCGTGGAGATCGGAAGGTTGTCCATGGTCGACTCCTTGCACGGGGACGGGACCTGACGGACCGGATGAGATCCGGCTCGTGGAGGTGATTCCACCAGAAGCAAGGCCGAGATGGTGTCATTTCCGCAACGATCGACCGCTCGGAAGGGTCCTCGGGGACGGTGCCTGCACGCTCCACGAGCGCCGGCGCCGCCGCCGGTACAGTGTGTCCCCGTGACCAGCTCTGTGCCCCGTACCGAAGCCGATGACCCCCGGGAAGCCGGTGCCGAGGACGCGACGTCGCTGCCCGGCACCGCCCTCGTCGAGGACTCCCGGCGGGTCCTCGTGCACCTGCTGCAAGGCCCGTTCCTGGACGGTCGCCGCGAGCCGGCGCGCTATGCCCAGCTGCTGCGCGATCGCGCCGGGATCGAGGCCCGCCTGGCGGACCTCTTCCTCGAGCTCGTGGTCGACGACGATGCCCAGGTCGCCTTCGCGCGCCAGAGCGAGTCCGACCCCGACGCGCCCAAGCTGCTGCGCCGTCTGACCGGTCTGAACCGCCTGGATTCCGTGCTGCTGCTGGTGCTGCGCCAGATGCTGTTGACCCAGTCCTCCCGCGGCCAGCGCACCGTGGTGTCCGAGGCCGAGATCCAGCAGGCGCTGGCTGCTTACCGCCGCACCACCTCGACCGATGAGGCCGGCTTCGCCAAGGAGGTCCGGGCCGCGATCGCCAAGATCCAGCGGGCCGGCCTGCTCGACGAGCAGGGCGATGACTACGAGGTCTCCCCGGTGCTGCGACTGATGATCGGCCCGGACACCGCTCGCGAGTTCATCGCGCTGTACCGGCAGGCCGGAGTCGGCGGTCTCGAGGACCCGGCGGACGACGCCGAGGGCACCGACGGGGCAGCCGAGGACGTCTGAGCAGACTTCCCGTTCCCGACCGATCGGTAGAAATATGACAGGGGTTCAGGAGCCCACCTGGGATGGGCCCCCTGGCGCCGACGATATGGGCTTGCCTGAGCGCTCATGATGTGAGGGCATGCCTCCATGCGGCATCCAGCAGGAGTGACGCCGCGCGATCCGTGTACGCCGAGGGGGCCACGGATCCGAGGAGGTCCGTCGTGGCTCACCACCCTGGCGACCAGCCGCTCGTATCGCTCGTGATCCCGGTGTACAACTCGATGCCGTACCTGCCGGAGACGCTCGATGCGATCCCCGAGCAGCGGCTCGGTCCCGCCGAGCTCGAGGTCATCCTGGTCAACGACGGCTCCGATGACGGATCCGAGAAGGTCCTGGCCGAGTACGCCGAACGATGTCCCGATTACCGGGTCCTGGATCAGCCCAACTCCGGCGGTCCGGCCGATCCCTGCAACAAGGGCATCGCGGCTGCGCGCGGGAAGTACGTGTTCGTCCTCGGCTCCGACGACGTGCTCACCGAGGGAGCGCTCGGCGAACTGGCGGCCTATGCGGAGAAGGAGGGCTCCGACATCGTCCTGGCGAGGATGGTGGGCCTGAACGGGCGCCACGCCCCGGGGTCGATGTTCACGCAATCCAAAGCCGTGGCGCACCTGGTCGAGGACAGCCTCTTCAACTCCTTGACGGCGATCAAGCTGTTCCGGACGGACCTGGTGCGCAGGACGGGCGCGCACAACCCGACCCACCTGCGGGTCGGCTCGGACCAGCCGTTCACGTTGACCTGCTATCTGGCCGCGCGGAAGATCAGCATCCGCGCCGACCGGGCCTACGTGCTGATCCGCACCAGGGAGAGCGGGGACAACGTCACCTCCGATCCCCGGACCTCGCGGGACTACACAGCGCTGCTCTCCGCGACCGTCGAGGTCATCGTCGACGGGACCGAGCCGGGAGAGCTTCGCGACGGTCTGCTGCGGCGTCCGGTGCGCGGAGCGCTGCGCAAATCGGTCCGCTCCCGATTCCTGGACCTCTCCGAGGCGGAGCAGGAGGCCGTCGTCACCGATATCCAGGAGGCGATCGGTCCGTACCTCACGGAGCACGTCTGGGGACATCTGGAGCCCATGTACCGGCTGAAGGTGAGGCTCGCTCTCGCGGGGCGCACCGAGGCTCTGCGAGAGCTGATCCGGTGGGAGGCGGACGACGGCGAGGAATCCCTGGTCCTCGAGGACGGAGCCTTCCGCTTCGATCTGCCGACGGATCTGGTGGAGACGATCGGGCGGGAGGAGCTCCGGGACGTGAAGGTGGTCGGGGTGGTCGCTCTCGAGGAGCTCGTCGTCGAGGCCGGGCACCTCCGGATCGGTGCCCGGGCTCAGGTCCGGCGCAGCACGACCTCTCCGGACGGCGTCCTGCTGCGCATCCGCCGGCGCGGGAGCGAGGAGAGCTTCGACGTGCCGGCCCACGATGTGGAGCTCGCGAGGGAGGGCGAGCCCTCCGGGAGCTCCGGGGCCGCGGTGCGCTTCCATGCCGACGTCGAGGTCTCCGGACTGGAGAGCGCGGTCTGGGACGTCCATGTCGTCCAGCGGTACGGGGGCCAGGAGATCCAGAACCGGCTCGGTGGTCGCCGGGGCCCCCACATCACCTCGGAGCGACGCCTGGTGACCGACGAGGACGGCCGGGAGGTGGGGACGGCCTACTTCACCCGGGGCTTCGGGAACCTCTCCGTGGACATCGGGTACGTCCGCGTCACCAGGGTCGGCCCGCTGGCAGAGATGCTCTCGGTGCTGGAGATCGCGCCGGGCCGGCGCGTCGCCCTGCTGCGGGTCCAGCGTCCCACGACCCTGCGGATTTCCACGCTCCGCGGCCTCGACCAGGACCGCCCCGGCGAGGAGATCCCGACGGTCACCCTGCGGGACGGGCTGCTCGCGGCGGCCCTGCCCTCCGCGATCCGTGACCCGGTTCGGAGGATCCGGGTGGCCGATGCCCACGGGGCCGTGATTCTGCGCCTGCCCGACGCGGTGGCGTTCCCCACCGTCGATCCGCCGGGACGCAGCGTCCCGGACGGCGCCGCGACGGCCGTCGCGGACGCGGCACGAGCGGCCCGGGACCTCGCCCGTCGAGCGGGGCTGCGCCCGCCGCGCCGAAGGGCGCGCTGATCCCGGCGCGCACGCCGGGTGCGCTTCGCGTGGCAAGATCGTGCGGTGCCCCGCCCGAGACGGGGCGCATCCTCCTGCCCCCGGAACGAGAGGTGCCACGGCGTGAAGGTGATCAGCATCCAGAAGGCCGCGGACATGCTGTCCCTGTGGTCGGTCGTCGTGAACACCCTCGCGGTGCTGTCGATCGTCGTCGTCGTCGGGTTGGGCGACCAGCGGCTCGCCGTGATCGCCCCGCTCGTGCCGCTGGTGATCATCCTGGTGCGCCAGCGAGGCGCCCTCACACGGCCGCCGCGCGGCATCGGCGGCATCGGCCGGTACCTGACCGCCCGCTACCTCCTCATCGCGGCGTCCGCGGTGCTGCTGTACACGGTCGGCGACGTCCGCGTCCTGGAGCTCGTCGCCGCCGTCCTGGCCGTCGGGGCGCTCGCGGTCGAGCCGATGCTGCGCTCCCTGAACGGGGTCGCCGTCCCGTACGCCGCGAACTTCCCGGGTCATGAGGGCCGCAACCGGGCATCGTTCCGCTACGGCTGGATCTTCCCGCTGAACCTGCTGGGACTGCTCGCTCTCGCCCTGGCGACCCTCGCCCCCGGCGTGCTGCTGCCGGTGACCTCGCTGATCTCGCTCGCCTCGCTCGTGATGTCGCTGATCGCCCTGGCGGACTGCGTCGGCCGCATCCGGGAGCGTCGACGCTTCCAGACCCGCCTGCCCGAGACGCTCGAGGCGATGGAGCCAGGGTTCTACGTCTACTGGCACGCCCCGCCCCGCTCCGCCTTCCAGGTCACCATGTGGCTGCCCCACCTCGAGCGGCTCGGCGTCCCCTTCGTCCTGGTGGCGCGCACCGTCCCGAACTTCCGCCAACTCGCGAACGCCACGGAGCATCCGGTGCTGCTGCGCCGCTCCCTGACGGACCTCGACGACCTGATCGTGCCCTCGGCCCGCGGCGTGTTCTACGTGAACAACGCCATGCGCAACAACCACATGGTGCGCTACGCCGGGCTGACCCACATCCAGCTCCTGCACGGGGAGTCCGACAAGGCCTCCAGCGCCACTCCGGTCATCCGGATGTACGACCGGGACTTCGTGGCCGGGCAGGCGGCCATCGACCGCTTCGACACGTTCGGCGTCCCGATGCATCCGGAGATCTTCCGGATCGTCGGCCGCCCCCAGGTCGAGGACGTCGAGGAGGCGCGCGGACCGATCGGCGAGCTCGAGGACCGCTCCGTGCTCTACGCGCCGACCTGGCTGGGCTACCAGGCCGAGACCAACTACTCCTCGCTGCCGATCGGGCCGGCGATCGTGCGGGCCCTGCTCGAGCGCGGCTGCCGTGTCGTGTTCCGCCCCCACCCCTACAGCTCCCGCTCCCCGGAGCTGCGCGAGTCCTGCCGCCAGATCCGCGAGATGCTCGCGGCCGATGCCGCCGCCGGCGGCCGCGAGCACCTCTACGGCGACCTCGCGGAGAACGAGATGAGCGTCGTGGACTGCTTCAACGCCTGTGACGCCATGATCTCCGACGTCTCCGCCGTGGTCGGGGACTTCCTGCACTCGGGCAAGCCGCTGGCGATGGTCTCGCCGCGCACGGGGGCCGAGGAGTTCGTGCAGGAGTTCCCGATGGCGCGCGCCGCCTATGTGCTGGTCTCCGAGGGCACCGACCCGCAGAATCTCCACGAGGTGCTGGACGACCTGACCGGTGCCGATCCGCACGAGGCCGAACGGAAGGCATGGGCGACCTACTACCTCGGGGACATCCCGCGCGAGAACTATGCGGATCGTTTCGTCGACGTCGCCCGCGAGGAGCTCGGTCTCGCAGCGTCCGATGAGGCGGAACTCACGCCCGGTGGCCCTGGGCCCGGGGGCGCGTCCTGAGCGCAGACGGGGTGCTGTGATCCCCCTGTGACCTGGGTGGGTGCTCGGAAGCAGCCTGTCGGCGCGGCGTGTTCGGGGTCTGACCTGCACGGGAGCCGGTGCTACGCTTCCGGCCAGCTGCAGCCCCGGCGATCGGGAGCGTGGGGAGGACGTGCGTCGAGTTCGGTCCTCGCACCTCGTCGATCGCCCTGAGAGATGAGGTCCGCCATGACCCCCCAGGTCTCTGTGATCGTCCCGGTCTACAACTCCGTGAACTACGTGCGTGAGGCGATCCGGTCGGTGCGCGAGCAGACCATCGACCCGGACGCGATCGAGATCCTCGCCGTCGACGACGGCTCGACCGACGGCAGCGCCGAGATCCTGGCCGAACTGGCGGCCGAGGACGCCCGGATCACGGTGATCACCCAGGAGAACTCCGGAACCCCCGGGGGTGGCCGCAATCCGGCGATCGGTCGGGCGACGGGCGAGTTCCTCTTCTTCCTGGACTCCGACGACCGGCTCACCCCCGATGCATTGCGCCGTATGGTCGAGGTCGCCCACGCCGAGGAGTCCGACGTCATCCTCGGCAAGATGACCAGCACCGACAAGCGCCAGGCGCCGGGCACAATGTTCCGTCGGACGGTCCTGGACGCCGACCTGGTCGAGCACAAGGTCTTCAACACGCTCGGACCCACGAAGCTGATCCGCCGAGAGATCATCGACCGTCTCGACCTGCGCTTCTCCGATGATCAGAAGGTCGGCGAGGACCAGCCCTTCATGGCGGCCGTCTATCTCAACGCCCGCAAGATCTCGATCCTCGCCGACATGGACTACTACGTCATCCGGCACCGGTCCGACGGCAGCAATCTCACGCTCGTGCGGCAGAGCTCCGAGTCACAGGTCCAGATCGCCGTTCGACTGAGCCAGGTCATCGAGCAGTACACCGAACCCGGCGAGCTGCGCGACGCCCTGCTCAAGCGACCCATGGGCTGGTCCATGCAGCGCGCTCTCGACTCCCGCTGGTTGCAGCTGGACCGCGCCGAGCAGGAGAGGCTGGTCGAGACCTTCCGTGCGAAGGTCGGTCATCTCTACACCGAGGGGGTGCGCCGCGTCATCGAGGACGACATCCGCATCGAGATGGATCTGCTGACGGCGGGGGAGCTCGACGGCCTGCAGGCCTTTGCCTCCTACCTCGCGGAACGTCCCAAGGAACGGATCACCTTCCGCGACGGCGAATTCCGACGCCGGTTGCCCGAGGACCTCCTGCACCTCGTCCCCGCCGAGGAACTGGTGGTCATGCCCCCGAAGATGACCTGCCGTCTCGAGGACGTGCAGGTGAGCGGGGAGCGCGTGACCGTCGCGGCGACGGTCCGGATCCCGGGCCTCGACGGAGCTCCGGACGGCCTCGGACTGCGAGCGCACCTCCGCGGCGGTGACGACGTCGAGGAGCTCCGCACCGTCTCCGAGGATCTCGAGGCGGGCGCGGTGTCGTTCGCCGTCAGCGGCACGCTGACGGGTCTGAGCCGTGGCCTCTGGGACCTGTACGTCGTCGTCCGCTTCGGCACGTTCGAGAAGCGGATGCGGCTCGGAGCCTCGCGGGCCCGCTCGATCGAGCCCGAAGGCGTCTCCAACCTCGACGACGACCCGGCTCCACGTGACCGGGTGATCGCCTACTTCACGGATGGGCACGGCAACCTCTCGATCGACCGGGGAGCCGTGAAGCACCAGAACCTGACCGTGGCGAAGGCCCTCGGCCTCACGCTCGACGAGAACGGGCGCGCGGTGCTGCTGGTGGCGACGACGAGCGCGCCGACCCAGCAGGACGAGTTCTTCGGGTACATCGACGGCGTCCGGCAGCACAGCGGGCGCCAACTGCTTCCCGTGACCCGGCTCGGCGAGCGGCTGGTCGGTCTGCGCCTGCCGATCACACCGGAGATGATCGGGGCGACGGTGCGGGTGACGGCCGTGCTGGGTGGGGCGAAGACCACCCTGCGGGCGAGCGGCACCGAGTTCTGGCCGGCGCGGGGCGCCGGCTTCGGGCTCACCGTCGACGAGGGAGGGACGCTCCACGTCACGGCACCGAACGAGAGCGGGCGCAACCGCTTGCCGCTGCCCACCTTCGATCCTCGCACCCGCAGTGACCGGCTGCGGGAGGCGCGGGACCGGGTGGCCTCGACGGTCCGTGGGCTCCCCGTCGTCGGCCCCGCGCTCACCGGCGTCGTCCGTCGCGTCCGGGACCGGCGCTCATGAGCGCTCCGATCAAGACCTTCTGGTGGCGCTGGAAGTACCCCCACCGACTGAACTTCGGCGACGAGCTCACCCCGCCGCTGGTCGAGCGCCTGACCGGACGGCGGGTCACCTGGGCGCCCCCGGAGAGGTGCGACCTGGTCGGCGCCGGCTCCGTGGTGCAGATGATCCTCAAGCGCCGGCAGCAGAACCAGCCCCGCATCTGGGGCAGCGGATTCATCCGCGCCGCGGCCGACGGGGAGGAGCCCGCCCGGCTCGACGCGCTCGCGGTGCGGGGCCGATCCACCTTGGGACGGGTCGAGAACCTCTCCTCGCGCGAGATCGCCCTGGGTGACCCCGGGATCCTCGCTCCGCTGCTGGTGGAGGGCACCGTGAGGAAGCGCTACTCGCTCGGCGTGATCCCGCACTACCACGACGTCTCCTCGCCGGTGGTCGAGCAGATGCGAGCGCTGGGCCCCGGCGTCCGGGTGATCGACGTGGCGTGGACCCCGCAGGAGGTCGCCCGGGAGATCGCCGCCTGCGACGCCGTGATCTCCTCGAGCCTGCACGGGCTCATCTTCTCCGACGCCCTGGGCGTCCCGAACGCCCACATCCGCCTCGGCGACAGGCTCAAGGGCGGGCTGTACAAGTTCCACGACTACTACTCGGCCTATCCGGTCGCGGATCGTTACCGCGAGTACACGGTGCCGACCGGGGGACCGCAGTCCCTGCGCGCCGTCGTCGATGCCGTGATCGACGGCTACGCCGAGCCCGTCGGCCTGCATGACCTGCAGGAGGGACTCACGCGGGCGCTGCGCGAACTCTGAGGGCCTGCAGCCTCCCGGAGAGGGCGTCGGAGGCGCCGATCGCGGCGTGTGCCGCGGGTGTCCGGACGCAGTTCGCCGGGGTCTGAGCGCCTCGTCACGCTCACGAGCGGTGTGCGTCACCGCGCCTGGGGTGTGAGCGGATCCCACCGTAAGGTGGGTGCTCGCATGCGGCAGGGGTCCCGGACGTGGACGGCCCCGTCGCTATCATGAACGACAGTCCGAGGACCGTACGGCCGCGAAGCAATCGCCCTCGGCGAGATGGGAGCAGCGTCTTGACGAATGTCGAGCCAGGGCTCGAGGCAGTACCGACGGTGCCGCCCCCGCTGGAGCGCACCTTCGCACCGTCCGCCGTGGACGCCGCCGTCCGGGACAACGCTCTCGAGGCGATCGGGGTCCGCCCCCGGCTGGGTGCGTACTTCAAGGAGCTGTGGGAGCGTCGCGCGTTCATCCGGGTGATGGCCGTGTCCAAGGCGTATTCCGAGAACCAGGGCACCTACCTGGGTCAGGTCTGGACGCTGATCTCGCCGATCATCAACGCGTCGGTGTACGTGCTGATCTTCGGGTTCCTGCTGCAGATCGGCCGGCAGGGGATCGAGAACACGATCGCGTTCATCGTGGTCGGCGTGTTCATGTTCCGCTTCTTCGAGCGCTCGGTCATGGCCGGCGCCCACTCGCTGAACAAGAACATGAACCTGGTGCGCTCGGTGCAGTTCCCCCGTGCGGTGCTCCCGATCGCCGGCGTGCTCGCGGAGCTCACCGTCCTGGGCCCGGCCCTGGTGGTCATGTGTGTGATCTCGTACCTCTCCGGGTTCCTGCCCATCGCGGGGAAGGTCACGATCGACTGGTACTGGCTGCTGCTGATCCCGGCGGTGATCCTGATGTGGATCTTCTCGACGGGCTGCGCCTTCATGGTGGCGCGGTGGGTCGCGATGACGCCGGACCTGGACAACCTGCTGCCCCACGTCATGCGGGTGCTGATGTACGCCTCCGGCGTGATCTTCTCCATGGAGCGGGTCGTGGGCGTGTTCAGCTGGGGGTGGATCCTGGAGTACCAGCCGGTGGCCGTGTACCTCTACCTGGTGCGCTCCTCGCTGCTGAACGAGCCCGCGTACACCCCCGATGCCACGATGTGGCTGTTCGGGGTCATCTGGGCGGTGCTGTTCAGCGTCATCGGATTCCTCGTGTTCTGGGGCGGAGAGGAGCGGTACGGACGTGACTGATACCCATGACGAGATCGACTTCGAGATCGATCCGGAGGACCTGGACCAGGCGCCGCCCGAGGAGATCCCCTCGGACCAGCTCTCCCTGCTGGTCAACGATCTGCACGTGTCCTATCGCGTTTTCGGCGCGAAGAAGGTCGGGCACGGACCGGGGCGGAAGTCCGGCCTGCTGGGCCGCCTGGCGCGCCGCGGCGCCGCGGACCCGCCGGTCCGTGAGGTCAAGGCGATCAAGGGGATCTCCTTCGCCGCCCGCCACGGCGAGGCCATCGGCATCATCGGCGTGAACGGCTCGGGCAAGTCGACCCTGCTGCGCGCCATCGCAGGGCTCGTGCCCCCGGCGGGGGGGACGGTGCACGTCGCCAGCAACCCCTCGCTGCTCGGTGTGAACGCCGTGCTCATGAAGGACCTCACCGGCGAGCGCAACATCATGATCGGCGCACTCGCCAACGGTCTGACCCTCGAGGAGACCCGGGCCAAGTACCAGGAGATCGTCGACTTCGCCGAGATCGGCGACTTCGTGAACCTGCCGATGAAGTCCTATTCCTCCGGCATGGGGGCGCGGCTGCGTTTCGCCATCTCCGCCTCCGCGGTACCGGACATCCTCATGATCGACGAGGCGCTGGCCACCGGCGACGCCCACTTCCGCGCCAAGAGCAAGGCCCGGATGGACGAGATCCGGCAGTCCGCGGGCACCGTCTTCCTGGTCAGCCACTCGCTGGCGACGGTCCAGAGCATGTGCACGCGGGTGCTGTGGGTCCATGAGGGCCGACTGGTGATGGACGGCGATTCGCGCGAGGTGTGCCAGACCTACAAGGAGTACGTCCACGCACGGAACGCGCAGCGCAAGCGTTCCGCCGCGAAGGCTGCGAAGGCCGGGAAAGAGGGCTGAGGCCCCGCGGCGGTTCCCGCGCCGGACGAGAGCAGGGCCCGTGCACCAGTGGTGCACGGGCCCTGCGTCATGAACGCGCCGGGGTCATTGACGCACGACGATGTTCTCCGAATCGATGAAGCGGCCCACCGGCGAGGACATCGTGTTGATGACCTGGGCGACGTGCTCGGGCTGCATGATCGTGCTGGGATCCTCGTCCGGGGCGAGCGTCTTGCGCAGGTCCGTCGCCGTGCGCCCGGGGGAGAGGCACACGACGCGGGTGCCGTAGATGGACAGCTCCTCGCGCATCACCTGGCTCATGTTGATCACGGCGGCCTTCGAGGCCGAGTACGTGAGCCAGCCGGAGCGGCCGTTGATACCGGCGGTCGAGGCGATGTTGACGATGAGATCGAAGCGGTTGCCCCGGTTCAGCAGCGTCTTGACGATGGTGAACGGACCGTAGAGGTTCACGTTGATCGTCTTCTCGAAGTCGGCCATCTTGACCTGCTGGAGCGGCACCGGATTGGTGTATCCGGCGTTGTTGACCAGCACGTCGATGTTGCCGACCTCGGCGTGCGCCTGCTTGATCGCCTTCTTCAGGGCCGGGCGGTCGCCGACGTCGACCTTGATCGGCACGATCCGGCGCCCGATGGGCAGCTCCTTCTCGAGCTCGGCGACGTTGTGGTCGAAGTCCTCGGAGTCACGCGCGCACATCACCACGGTGGTGATGTCGTCGTTGTTGAGGATGAAGCGGCGTGTGGTCTCGAGGCCGATGCCTCGCGATGCTCCGGTGACGAGCGCGGTCTTACTCATCGTCGTCCTCCTCGGGTCGCAGGAGGAATCCTGCCATCTTCAGATCGGTGCTGGTGGTGACCTTGAAGTTGCGGTCCGAGCCGTCGACGAAGTGGACGGGGAACCCGCTGTCGGCGACCAGCGTGGCGTCCTCGGTGTACTCGGTCTCCCGCTCCAGGGCCCGCGTGTGCGCACCCTGCAGGTCGGACTTCGAGAACTTCTGCGGCAGCTGCACGTTGCGCAGCCGATCGCGCTCGAGGGAGCCGGTGACCGCGGAGGTCTCCGGGTCCACGGGAGCGACCGTGAAGGAGATCTCGGACATCAGCGAGACGTTGCGATGATCCGAGTCGATCAGCCGCTGGAAGTCGGAGGTCTGCACCAGGGGACGCGCCGACTCGTGGATGATCACGTCGTCGTTGGTGCAGTGCGGGAGCATCGCGGCGACCGAGGAGTGCCGGGACTCCCCGGCCTCCACCAGCGTGACCGGCGTCGAGATCGCATAGGCCTCGAGGACCTCCTCGACCTGCCCGCGCCAATCCGGGGGGTAGTTCACCACGATCTGCGAGATCTGCTCGACCCGGTCCGCGGTGACGAGTGCGTACACCAGGATCGGTATCCCTCGGAGTTTGAGGAGCTGTTTCGGCTGGTTCGCACCGGTGCGAGAGCCTATCCCACCGTTGAGGAGGATGAGTGAGTACATATGGGTTCCTTCGTGCGGGGTGGCGGGTCGGCGCACAGGTGACGGGTCACCTGGTCACAGGCCCGCATCCGTCGAGTTCACGGGGCTGTCACCGGGACGGCCCGTGGCGTTCACTGTACAAGTCCGCGGTGGCTTTCCCGGGCGGCACACGGGAGGGCGAGTCTCATCCCTCACTCGTCCCTCACTCGCGATCGATCGGTTCGGCTCCCGCGTCAGCGGGCGGCTCAGCTCGCCTCGGGGGAGGCGATGCCCTCGTTCTCCTGGATCCGACTCCACAGTTCGTCCCGGCGGGCGGACAGGTGGCGGCAGGCATCCAGGAACCGTTGCAGGGAGGCGCCGGGGGTGGTGTCCCCGAGGTAGTACTCGGTCAGCTCGATCCGCTTCTCCCGCAGCGGGTCGTGCTCGATCAGCTCGTGCGTCGTCCGCCCGGCGTCGGCCGCGTCCGCGGCGGTCAGGCGCGGCACCACGCCGAGCAGCTCGGTGGCGGCATCGTGCGCCTGCGGATCGGTGGAGCGGGTGATGATCAGCGGTCTGCCCGTGGGCAACCAGTCGTTCGCCACGGCGGAGACGTCGCACAGCAGCAGATCCGCATCGGCGAAGTCCTGCTGCAGGGAACGGTCCGTGCTGACCAGCGAGCCGGCGGCCTCCACCTGCGCGCGCAGCGCGGCGTCGGCCTCCCCGTACTCGGGCACCCGGACCCCGGTGAGCGGGTGGGGGCGGTAGATGACCTCGATCCCGGACCGGACCAGGGAGGCGACCGTCGGCTCCGCGTGGGTGAGCAGGGAGCAGTACCCGACGGAGGCCTGGCCACCCTCCCAGGTCGGGGCATAGAGCACCACCGGGCGGTCGTGGGCGCCGGGGCTGCGGGGCACCGAGTCGGTGTCCAGCGAGGGGCGACCGATCGGGATGCAGCGGGCGGCCGCGTCGAACAGGGAGGTGTATCGCTCCAGCCGGTCGATCGCAGCCTGGCCGGCGACGAAGGAGTAGTCGTAGGCCTTGACCTGGTTGGAGACGGAGACCGCCTTGTCGGAGTCGCCGTGCAGCAGCGAGATGTGGATCGCCGAGCGTGAGCGCAGGGCCGCTGTGTTCAGCGGGTTGAAGTTCACGTACAGCACCAGCTTGGTGCCGCTGCGCAGGATGATCGCATCCAGCGTGGCGTCCAGGGCGATGGTCACCGTCGTCAGCGAGCTCTCCTCACGGATCGCGGCGGCGGTGCGGGAGTCCATGCACACGATGGTCACGCCCTGGGCCGCGTCCAGCTCGCGCAGCGGCCCGTACCAGCTGCGCAGTTGATAGAGGCTGTCGATCGTGTCGGGGAAGTACACGATCACCTCACCGTCCAGGCTCGCTCCGCGGAGGGCCTCGTCGTCCCCGAGGCCGTCGGGCATCCCGCCGGGCAGCAGGCGATAGCGGCGCAGCAGCTTGCCGCCGAGGCTGCGCACCCTGCGGCGGAGGGCGTTCCCGCGTGCCGGCATGATCACGTCCTCTGCGTCGTTCGGGTCGGGTCGGTCGAGGGGGTCGGGCTCGTCGGGCTGTCCGGCGATCTCGGTCCGGTGCTGCGGTCCGTGCCGATCAGGGCGGCCCAGGAGTCGGCGGTGGTGTGCCGAGGAAGGGCCCGATGGTACCGGCGGCGCAGTCTCCCCCAGGACACGGCGAGGTCGAGGTGCGAGCGCAGTGTCCGTGCCAGGGAGCGTCGGGCGTCGGAACCGGGCACCGTGAACGCCGTCAGCGGCCGGCCGTCCTCGGTGATGATCACCGTGTCGGCCCCCATCGTCGTGCGCCAGTGCACCGCGTCGGCATCGACGGCCAGGACCACCTGCGGCGGACGGTCGGGCCGCAGCATCCGCACCACCGCACGCAGCAGGGCCGGCAGCAGGGGCAGCGGCCCGACGCGCGTCGGGGTCGTGGTCCGGTCGACGTCGTGCTCGGTGTGCCACGCCTCCGCGACCCGGGCCCCCTCGGTCCGGGCGCGGTGCAGGTCGCTGCCCAGCCAGGCGTCGGGGCCCGCCCGGAAGGCGGCGATGCCTTCCTCCCAGAGCTCGGCGGTCAGCAGGTGACCGGCCAGGGCGTGCTTGACCTGGTGCAGCAGCGAGGAGAGGACCACGCCGCGCCCGGCGCCGTAGGCGGCGGCGATCGCGAGGCGATTGCGGTGCAGCACGCGCGCGGTCCACGTCATCTGCGTGCGGTAGGCGTTCCACGGAGGATGGTGCACGGAGGTGCCCGGCAGCACCGCATGCGCGTACCCGTGCGCGGCGGCGCGCAGACCGTACTCGGCGTCGTCCCACTTCAGGAACAGGGGCGCGGGCAGGCCCAGGTCCGCGATGGTCCCGGGCGGGAACAGGGTGCCCCACCAGCCGGTGTAGTTCACGGCCGAGCCGGGGGAGAGGAAGGTCCATTGCGGCGGGATGGTCCCGGCCAGGTCGACGCCGTCCCCGAGGCGATCGGCGGGCTGCCACTGGAAGACCCCGGTGCGCACGGTCTCGGAATGGGCGACCAGTCGGGTGGGGGTGGTGGAGGAGAACAGCGGGGTTCCGAGGATCGTGGGCCGCCCGGCCAGCGCCTGGTAGGTGAGCATCCGCCGCAGCGACTCCTCGCTGAGGACGGCGTCGTCGTCGGAGAACAGCACGGCGGCGCCGGGGTCGTCGGCGGCCTCGAGCATGCCCCGGGCGTATCCCCCCGAGCCGCCCAGGTTCTCCTGGGACACCAGGCGGATCGCGTCGGTGGCGGCGCGCAGTCGGGTGAAGGCGGCGTCCTCGGCCAAGGTGCTGCCCTGGTCGATCACCACCACGGTGCTCACGACGTCCATACCGGCGAAACGGCGGGCCTGCTCCCTCGCGTCCGCCTCGCGGCGGTAGGTGGGGACCACCACGGTCACCGGAGGCAGGGTGATCTCGGCCATGATGCTCCAGGTCGCCGCCGTCGCATCGCCCTCGACCCAGAGCCAGTCCGCGTCGAGGTCGTCCTCGGTCAGCTCGCGCCGGCCGTCCATGATCGGCCCCAGCCGCAGGGCGTGGCCGTCCCGGGAGCCCCGCAGAGCGGCGGCCCCGCCCTCGACGCTCACGGTCACCGACCGCCCGGCCAGGACCGGCCGCCACCAGGCGGCGGGGAAGGCCTGGCCCCAGAGAGAGGTCGCGGGGTCCAAGGGGGAGGTCTGCAGGGTCAGCGGCGTCGCGCCGGCAGATGGGTCGGTGCCGTGGTCGCGGCCGGGCTCTTCCGGCCGACGCGAAACGGTCCGCGCGTCCTGCATCGATACTCCTCACCGTCGGCTGACAGGCTCCACCACTGCTCGCCGTGCACGGCGAACCGGAAGGCGGTCGAGCAGGGCCGATCGCCGCGGTGGCGACAGCATCACCTCATCGGTGCCGGGACTATATCAACGCCAGCCACGGGTGCACGGGACCCCTGCGTGTGCCGCGTGAGAGCTTCTCCCGCTGGTGACGCCCCGTCCGTGGACGCTCGGGCGGGCCGGAGGGGCGGGTCTGCTCGTCGGCCCCGCGGACGTGATGCCTGTCGCACCTGGAGCCGTCCTCCCTCCTGCGGCGTGCATCGACGCGGCGCGAACGCGGTGCGGGCGCGAGAGGCAATTGCGCGCCGTGCGGCTTGCGGAATAAGGTCAGGTTTGCCGCACCATCGTCGATCCGGTGATGCCATCCCGGGAGGAGCCGCAGTGACGCTCGACATGACGCGCACCCGTGACCCCCTCGCGGCGCGCCCGGCCGACCAGGATGCTCCGCCCCGAGCGCTGCTCGAAGCGCGCCGCCTCCATCTGGCCTACGACCGGCGCGAGGTCGTCCACGACCTCAGCCTGGGCCTGCCGGAGGGGCGCATCACGATCATCGTCGGCGCCAACGGCAGCGGGAAGTCCACCGTGCTGCGCGGACTGTCGCGGCTGATGACTCCGCGCCGCGGCGACGTCCTGCTGGACGGCACCGACATCCACTCCCTGGGCGGCAAGAGTCTCGCCCGTCGCCTGGGCCTGCTGCCGCAGTCCCCTCAGGCCCCCGACGGCGTCACCGTGCGCGAACTCGTCTCCCGCGGGCGCTTCCCCCACCAGGGCCTGGTCCCGCGATGGCACGAGCAGGACGAGCGGGCCGTCCAGGAGGCCCTGGCCGCCACCCGCAGCGAGGAGCTGACCGACCGCCCCGTCTCCGAGCTCTCCGGCGGGCAGCGCCAACGGGTCTGGATCGCGATGGCGCTGGCCCAGGAGACCGAGGTGCTGCTGCTGGACGAGCCCACCACCTACCTCGACGTCACTCATCAGCTCGAGGTGCTCGACGTGGTCCGGGAGCTCAACCGTCGTCTCGGCACCACCGTCGGCATCGTCCTGCACGACCTCGGCCTAGCCGCCCGCTACGCGGACCATCTGGTCGCGGTGCTGGACGGCGAGATCCACTCCGAGGGCGCTCCTGCCGACGTGATCACCGCGCCGATGGTCCGGGAGGTCTTCGATCTCGACGCCCTCGTGGTGCCCGACCCCGTGACCGGCAGCCCGATGGTGCTCCCGCTGGGCCGCGAGAGCTTCGACGCCGACGTGGCGGCCCTGCGGCCCGCCGCCGCACGTGACGTCCCCGACCCCCGCACCGCCCCCGACCACACCGCTGCGGAGGACCGCTCCGCCCCCGCCGTCACCCAGGAGGACGCCATGACGACGACCACCCAGGCCACAGCGGCCGCCGCCCACCGTGCCGCGACCGCCGCCAGCGCGAGCGCAGCGGCGGTCGCCACCACCACCGTGCCCGCTCTGGCCCCCGCTCTCGAAGCCAGCCCTCAGCTGGCCTACGAGCTGCGGGTCGGAGCCATCACGCCGATCGGGAAGAACCTGCTGCGGTTCACGCTCACCTCCCCGGACCTGGTGCACTTCGGCGCCGGCGGGCATCCGCTGGACATGCGGATCAAGCTGATCATCCCGGGCCCCGAGGAGTTGGCCGACCACTTCGCCGCCGTGCGGCCGGGCGCCCTGCTCGATCCCGCCACCCACGCCGAGTGGTACCGCACCTGGCTGCGGATCGATCCCGCCGACCGCGGCTGGATGCGCACCTACACGGTGCGGGCGCAGCGCGGGGCCGGCCACCCCGGCAACCTCACCGAGCACCCCGAGATCGACATCGACGTGGTCCTCCACCTCGATGCGGAGGAGCTCCCCGGCAGCGGCGTCGCCGCCCGCTGGGCCCGCGACGCCCGCGTGGGCGACACCATCTCGATGCTCGGCCCCAACCGGCACGTCGTCGGCCCGGACTACGGAGGCATCGAGTTCCGCCCCGGCGCGGCCCGCACCGTGCTGCTGATCGGCGACGAGACCGCCGCCCCCGCGATCTGCTCGATCCTGGAGGCCCTGCCGGAGTCGATCGCCGGGCACGCCGTGATCGAGGTGCCCGACGCCTCCGACCAGCAGCAGGTGCTCACCCGCTCGGGCGTCCAGGTCACCTGGCTCGCCCGCGGCGAGCGACCCCACGGTGAGCTGATGACCGCGGAGGTGCGGCGGCTGATGTGCGAGGGCGCCCAGGCCTTCCGGATCGAGGCCGGCCTCGGCCTCGATGGCACCGGCGACACCTCCGAGCGCGCGGAGCTCGAGGACATAGACATCGACTCCAGCATTCTGTGGGAGACCACCACCGGTCATGGCGCCTTCTACGCCTGGCTCGCGGGAGAGGCGGGCACCATCAAGACGCTGCGCCGTCACCTCGTCTCCGAGCTCGGCATCGACCGCCGCCAGGTCTCCTTCATGGGGTACTGGCGCCAGGGCCGGCCGGAGGGCTGAGTGCGCGAGATGCCCGCGCCGGCCACGACGCGGCCCGCGCCGACCGCGACCGGGCCCGCGCACACCGCGCTCCTTAGTAGTCTGGCCGCGTGACTTCCGCGACCGACACCGCCCAGGACGGCCTCGACCTGCCGGGCATGCCCGAGGCCGACGAGACCGCGCAGAGCGCCCCGCGCGACCCCGATCATCCGCATCCGGGGCAGTGGCGCCTGACCGCGGTCCAGGTCTCGAACTGGGGGACCTTCCACGGCACCCACGACCTGCCGATCTCGCCCAAGGGGTACTTCCTCACCGGCGGGCCCGGCACGGGCAAGTCGACCCTGCTGGACGCGATCAGCGCCCTGCTCACCCCGCCGCGCTCGCTGCAGTTCAACGCCGCGGCCTCCGACGCGGGCCCGGCGCGCTCGAAGTACCGCCGCACCGTGGCCAGCTACGTGCGCGGCGCCTGGGCGATGCACTACGACCAGGCCACCGGCGAGTTCAGCCAGGAGGTGCTGCGGGAGAAGACGACTCTGTCGGTGCTCACGCTGCGTTACGGCGACGGGATGGGCGGCACCGTCCAGCTCTCGAGGCTGCTCCTGCTGCATGCGGGCCACAGCTCCGACTCCGACGTCAAGAGCCTGTACGTCATCTCCCGCACGCCGCTGGACGTCACCGACCTGCGCCAGTTCGTCTCCTCCCAGATCGAGGGCAAGGCGCTCGAGGCCGCCCACCCCGGCACCGACACCTTCCGCCAGTTCCGCGAGTACCGGGCCGCCTTCTGCCAGCTGCTGGGCATCCCGGACGAGAAGGCGCTGGGGCTGCTGCACAAGATCCAGTCCGCCAAGGAGCTCGGCGACGTCAACGCCCTGCTGCGCGACTACATGCTCGATGCGCCCCGTACCTTCGAGCTCGCCGACCAGGCGCTGGCGAACTTCCAGAACCTCTCCGAGGTGTACGAGGCGCTGGTCACCGCCCGCGAGCAGCGGGACCTGCTGCGCGGCCTGCGCGGCAACCATGAGGACTGGTCCGCCATGCGCGAGCGCGGCGGGGCGCTGGTGGACCGTCGGGCCGACATCGACGTGTACGCCGCTCAGCACCTGGTGCGCCTGCTGGGTGAGGAGACCGAGCGTCTCCAGCTGGAGCGCGACAGCCTCGGCGCCCAGCAGCGCCGCCTGACCCAGGACGTCGCCGAGGCCCGCTCGGACCTCACTCAGCTCAAGGAGCAGCGCAAGCGGGCCGGCGGCGGCGAGATCGACGACTGGAAGCAGCAGATCGCCGGCCTCGAGGTCGAGCGCGACCGTCGTCGCGAGCGCGGCACCGAGTTCGCGGCGCAGCTGGCCACGGTCGAGTTGCGCACCCCCGCCGGGGAGGACCTCTTCCTCGCCCTGCAGCGCGAGGTCGAGGCCCTGCGCGAGTCCCTCGAGACCGAGGAGAAGGGGGCGGACGCCGCCCGCTGGGAGGCGGAGGCGCGGGTCCGGGAGCTGTCCGCCACCCTCGAGAGCACCCGGGAGGAGCTGGCCTCGCTCACCGCCCGCGCCTCGAACCTGCATTCCGAGGACGTCGCCCTGCGCGATCACATCGCCGCCGAGGTGGGGATCGCCCCCACCGAGCTGCCCTTCGCCGCCGAACTCCTGCAGGTGCGCACGGGCGAGGAGGAATGGACCGCCGCCGCCGAGCAGGCGCTGCGCGGCCTGGCCCGCTCGATCCTGGTGCCGGACCGCGTCTACCGGGAGGTCGCCGCGGTCATCGACCGCACCAAGCTGCGCCGTCGCATCTCCTACAACCGGGTCAACACCGACCTGCGCCGCCCCGCGAAGTCGATCGACGAGCGGTCCCTGGCCGCCAAGCTCGACGTCAAGGACGGCGAGTTCCACGTCTGGCTCAGCCATGAGATCGCTTCCCGCATGGACTACACCTGTGCGGAGTCCCTCGAGGAGTTCACGCGGCTGAACCGGGCGGTGCTGCGGTCGGGCCAGATCAAGCACTCCGCCAGCCGCCACGAGAAGAATGCCGACCGCCGCATCAACGACCGCTCGCAGTGGGTGCTCGGCTTCGACAACCGGGCCAAGCGCGCCGTGTTCGAGGCCGAGCGCACCCGCGCCGAGCAGGAGCTGTTCGAGGCGCAGGCGCGCCGCAAGGACGTCGAGACCGAGCGCGAGCAGCGCCGGGAGCGGCTCTACGCCCTGCAGTCGATCAGCGCGGTCGAGTGGGACGACATCGACGCCGCCTCGGTCGCGCGTCGGATCGCGAACCTGGGCGACATGGTGCGTGCCGCCGAGGACGGCTCCGCCGCGCTCAGCGAGCTGGCCCGGCAGATCGACGAGGTCGAGCGCTCCATCGCCGACTCCGACGAGGAGCTGCTGGAGGTGGTGCGCACGGCCGGCAAGCTCGGCGAGCAGACCGAGCGGGCCGAGGAGCGCCTGGCCGAGGCCCGCGAACGGGTCGCCGAGTCCAGTCTGGACCCCGAGGTCGAGGCCGAGCTCGCCGAGCGCTTCCGGGCGATCGCCCCGTCCCTGGTGATCGGCAACATCGACCAGGTCACCAAGGACGCCTCGGCCACGCTGGACGCCGAGCTGATGGCGCTGACCCGCCGCACCTCCCGCGCGGAGGAGGACATGCGCACCGCCATGCGGGAGTTCTCCCGTCGCTGGCCCGCGCAGGCCGGGGACACCGCCCCGACCCTCGAGGGGGTCGACGACTTCCTGGCGATCCTGCAGCGGATCGAGGAGGAGAAGCTGCCCGAGGTCGAGGACCGCTTCTTCGAGTTCTTCACCGGCAACACCCTCGGCGACGTGCAGGCCCTGGCCACCGCGATCGCCCGGGAGCCCGCGGAGATCCGCAAACGCCTCCAGCGCATCAACGCGCTGCTCGCCCAGGTCGAGTTCCACTCCGGCCGCTATCTCCAGCTGTCGATGCGACCGGTGCACCTGGCGGCGCTGGACGAGTTCAAGAGGGCGCTCGAGGACGCCGTCGCGGACACCGCGCTGAACGACATCAGCCGGGACCGGGACCTGGCCGAGGAGCGCTTCTTGTCCCTGCGCCACCTGATGGACATGATCAGCGCGGCCCGCACTCGCGAGGACCAGGTCTCCCGGGTGATCCTCGATGTGCGTCGCCACGTGCACTTCCACGCCGAGGAGGTCGACGCCGAGGGCACGGTGGTCCACGCCCACGAGTCCGGCGGCCCGCTCTCCGGCGGCCAGAACGAGCGCCTGGCCACGTTCTGCCTGGCCGCGGCCCTGCGCTACCAGCTGGCAGGCACCGGTGCCGAGGTGCCTCGCTACGCCCCGATCATCATCGACGAGGCCTTCTCCAAGGGCGCCGGCAAGTTCATCACCGCCGCCATGGAGTCCTTCCGCCACTTCGGGTTCCAGGTGATCCTGGCCAACCCCGGCAAGAACCCGCAGGCCCTGGCCCCGTTCATCGGGGGAGTCGGCGTGGTCTCCATCCGGCAGGACCGGTACTCCTCGGTCGCCCCGGTGCAGTTCGTCCCGACCGAGGAATGAGCCCCACCGCCCCCGACCCCACCGCCCCCGACCCCACCGCCCCCGACCCCTCCGCCATCAGCCCCACCGCCCCCTCGCTCCGGGCGACTTCTGCGGTGACGTTCCTTCTGCGCGTCATGGCAACGGGAACGCAGAGCTCGAACTCGCCCCGAGGTGTTACCACGAAGTAGTCTGGTGTGTGCATGGGGAGTTCTCCCCATCGGCAGGACCGGTACGGGCCGATACCCTGATCCGGATTCGCCCGGGTCGGGTGGAGCCGGCAGAACGCCGTCGGACCGAACAGGGCCGTCGGGCCGGACAGTGCGAGACGCGTGAGGTGGACAGCGATGTCAGCGCTCCCCACCGGATCGACCCCCTGGACCACCGGATCGACCCCGCAGATCGTCGGCCAGGACGAGACCCACGCCCGCATCCACACCCTGCTCACCGCTGCCACGGCCGCGCTGCTCGAGGAGCAGCCCGACCTGCTCGGCTTCGAGGACCATCGGCCTCAGCGCGACCGCTCCTCCGGTGTGTCCTGGCGCGGCATGGAGACCTTCTGCCACGTCAGCGCGCTGCTGGCCAGTTCGGGGGTGCCCGGCCGGGTGGATGCGGGGGCAGCCCGCCTTCTCGGGGCCGCCGACGCGGTCGCCACGGTGCGTGGTCTCCATCGCCGTTCCGAGAGCGATGCCCACGGGATCTGCGGTGCGAGCTGGACCGACGCCACCGGTGACCTGCTCGAGGTGATCGTGGGGGTGCGGGTCGCGGTCCGTGCCGTCAGCGCACCCTTCCTGCCGGGATCGCTGCGTCCGGTGGGATCGACCAGCCCGCCCTCGCCGATCAGCCCGCTGACCCCGCCTCCGCGGCGGCTGAGCTGATCCGCTCCAGGGCGGCCAGCGGGATCGGCAGCCAGTCCGGCCGATTGCGCGCCTCGTACAGCGCCTCGTAGACGGCCTTGTCGGCTTCGAAGGCGGCGAGCACCCGCGCTTCGGTCCGCTGTCCGCTCAGCGCTCCGTATCCGGCCAGGAAGGCCGAACGGGAGGCGGCGGTCCATGCCGCGGCATCCCGGGAGTGCTCATGGGCGACCGCCCCGGAGACGTAGTCCAGACTGCGCAGCATGCCGGCGACGTCCCGCACGGGGGAGTCCGGGCGGGACCGCTGGGCGAGCGGGCGCAGCGGCTCGCCCTCGAAGTCCAGCAGGACCCAGCCGCGGTCCGGGGCCCGCAGCACCTGCCCCAGGTGCAGATCACCGTGGATGCGCTGCAGGGGAGGCCACGGCATCTCTGCGGCGGCCGCGTACAGCGCCTCGAGCGTCGCCCGGTGTGCGGCGACCCGGGGGACCTCCGCCGCGACCTCCGCGAGGCGGCCGCGCATCTGATCGATCATCTCGGCGATCGGGACGGCGTCGGCGGGGACGGTCCCCAGGGCGGCGGCGAGATCGCGATGGACCTCGGCGACGGCGGAGCCGAGCTCCCGGGCCGGCCCGGTGAAGTCCTCGCCGACGAGGGCGCGACGCAGCGCGGTGTGCCAGGCATCCTCGACATCGGGCAGGAACTCCTGGGCCAGCAGCGACTGGGTGCGCACCTCGCCGACCCGGACGGTCGCCGACCCGACCAGCGGCGGGACCCGGGTGCTGCCCGCGGCGGTGAGCGCGCCCTGCAGCACGACGTCGGGGTTCTGCCCGTGCTGGAGCACCCGGAACACCTTCAGGATCAGCGGAGAGGCGCCCTCGGTCTCGATGATCATCGAGGAGTTGGACTGCTCGCCGTCGAGCGGGCGGCTGCGCATCGCACGACCCAGCGGGAGCGGGCCGTCCGGGGTGGTCCGATGGGAGGCCAGGGCGAGGGACGGACCGAGCGCTCCGTCCCCGGAGACGAGGGTGGCGATCAGCGCCGCTCTCCCGTCGGCGTCGAGGGTGGCGTCGTCCGCGCGCAGGGGCCCGCCCGGGACCGCCAGCACACCGACCTCCGAGCCCTCCTCACGACCCCCGGCAGGAGCGTCCGGGCGACGCAGCACCAGCGGCACCTGATAGAGCGTGGGGACGGCGGCGTCCCCGGGGCCGGACCCCGGCACGGCCGCGGCGAGGACGACGAGGACGGAGATATGGTCGTCGGCCACCCGCAGAGGTGCCCAGCCTCGGATCGAGACGGCGGGGGTCCCGGTGCCCTTGCGGGCGTACCAGCGCTGGGTCGGCATCCAGGCCGCCAACTGATCGGTGAGTGCGCCGAGCAGCTCCTCCAGGGGCGGCAGGGCGGTGACGTCGATCGTGGCGGTGTCGATCGCAGGGTCGTCGATCGCGGAGGTGGAGGGGACCGGTGAGCTCGGCTCGTCCATGACCTCACTGTAGAGGGCCGCGGACCGGGCGGCGGCGGAACCGACCGTCCGGCTCGGGCGGAGCTCCCCTTGCTACCCTGACCGGGTGCCTGAGCAGACGACGCGTCCCCGTGCGCGCGCGGGCCTGAGGAGGGCCGTCGCGCGCCTTGCCGCGCTGGTCGCCTCCGGGGCGCTGACCCTGACTCTGACACTGCCCGCCGCGGCGCTGGGGGAGGACGGCCCCTTCCCCTTCCCGGCCGAGACCTCGAGCCTCGCCATGGTCCCCGGGGCCGTCACGCGAGTGCCGCTGGACTCCCTGGTCGAGGACGACGTCGAGAGCCAACTCGAACTCGACACCGCGCGGCTGGTGGTGCCGCAGGCGGTCGACGGGGGCGCCCCGGACCGGATGACCCTCGGCGAGGACGCCCGGAGCATCTCCGTGGCCGGGGAGGGCACGTGGTCGCTGATCGGGAACGATCTGGTGTTCACCCCGCTCAGCGGTGTCGACGGCCCCAGCACCCCGGTCGCCGTGACCGTCGGCAGCATCCACGCCAGTCGCTCCCTGCCGGAGGTCTTCACCCCCGAGGTGCTGGATCTGGAGCAGATCTCGACGCGGGGCTCTGCGGAGGAGCCCACCGAGATCGCGCTGGACGACCAGGTCCCCGAGGGGGGCTCGGTCCGCCTCGAGCTCGCCGGGCTGCCCGCCGGCTCCACCCTGGTGGCCGACGGGAGCCGCGCGACGGTCCCGGAACAGGGCATCTGGCAGCTCTCGGCCGACGGCGACACCCTCCGTCACGCCCCGGCGGCGCCGGGGCTCGGGCGCCAGCTGGATCCGGTGCGGGTCGTGGTCGAGGACGCCGAGGGCACCGTCGTCGGCGCCGGCGAGGTCGAGCTGACCGTCCCGATCATCTCGGACCTGGACTGGTCGGCACCGTACGGGGAGGACATCCTGTTCGTGGTGGGGGAGGGGCAGCAGTATGTCGACCCGGAGACGCTCCGCCTGGTGCCGCCGGCCGGGCAGGACGGCGTGAGAGTCTCCGAGGACGGCACCGAGGTCGAGGTCCCCGGGCAGGGCTCGTGGGTGCTGGACCGCGACCGTGCCACCGTGCGCTTCTCCCCAGAGAGCGCCGAGGTGCGGGTGACCGCGCCGATGGGGATCACCGGCGGGGACGGGCAGGGCCACACCTCCGGGACCGCGCTGCTCAGCACCGCCTACCCGATCCTCATGGACCGGGAGGCGGCCGCCACCCCCGGCAACGTGGTCACCTTCGATCTGACCACCGGGATCCGTGACGTCCGCACCGATTCCCTGCGCTTCGATCCCGGGGCCCTGCCCGAGGGGGCCGAGCTCTCCGAGGACCGCACCGAGGCGGTCGTCGAGGGGGAGGGCACCTGGCGGATCGACGTCGAGACGCGCACGGTGACCATGACCCCCCAGGAGAACTTCACGGGCGTCTCCTCGCCGGTGGGCATCACGGCGCAGGGCGTGTACGCGGACAACCGGGTCGAGGCGAGCTTCCAGGCCACCGTCTCGCCGGTGATCGCGACCATGCGCGATGACGAGGAGCGCACCGCGCCGCAGACCCCGGTCACCGTGGACGTGCTCGGCAACGACACCGCGGGCAGCGGCTCCCAGCCCTTGGTCCCGGAATCCGTCTCGATCTCGTCGCTGCAGGCCACCAATCTCAGCGAGCTGGAGGACGGACGGGGCAAGCGCCTGGTGATCCCGTCCGAGGGCACCTACACGGTCAACGCCAATGGAGCCGTCACCTTCACCCCGGCTGAGGGGTTCGTCGGCCGCACCACCCCGATCACGTACCACGTGAGGGACAGCGAGGGGATCCCGACCACCGCCGGTCTGGTCGTCGAGGTGGACCGCAACCTCACCGGTGCCGCGGACACGGGTCACGAGGTCAGCGGGATCAACAGCCTGCTGGCCGGGCTGATGCCCTCGGCGCCCGCCACCGCGATGGTCTACGGCACCATCGTCCTGCTGCTGCTGTTCGGCGGCGGCATCGCCTTGTGGATCGGCACCCGCATGGAGGCCGACCGGCGCGCCTGGCAGGACTGAGCGACGAACCGTGAGGCCGGAGTCGTCGGCGAGGGACGAGTCGGCGGCGGAGGGCGAGGGGGAGGAGTTCGGTCGGGAGAGCAGGACTGAGCGACGAACCGTGAGGCCGGAGTCGTCGGCTCAGCAGCCCTCGGGCATCGCGACCGGCTCCTCGAGGGCGGCGGTGGCGTCCGACTCCTCCGCCAGTCCGTCGAACCCTCTGCCGAGCAGCAGGGACACGGTGGCGTCCTCGCGGTCATCCATGCTCAGCGTCGCCTCCGGGAGCTGGGCCAGGACCGATTGGGCCGCCAGGTAGCCCGAGGGGCCGTAGACGATGGTGGCCGGACCGCTGGCGCTGCGGGTGTTACCCGGATCCCCGACGGTGTATCCGCGCTGGCCGAGCTGTTCGGAAGTCTCCCCGGCCAGCCCGCTGCGGCTGGTGCCGTTCAGGACGGTGACGGTGACCTCGGCGGGGTCCAGCGGGACCGCGCCGGACTCGGGACAGGTCAGCTCGGAGGGGGCTGCGTCGTCGCCCTTGGGGGCGATCACCCCGGGCTCGGCGACCGGTTCCCGGAACTCCCCCACGGCGTACGCGCCGATCCCGACCAGGATGATCGCGAGCACCGAGAAGAATGCCAGCTGCGTCGCGCGGAGGCGTCGCGTCCGGCGCACGCGCTGGTCGCGGCGCCGGACCTCGTCGGCCGATCTCCCGTAGGGATGGGCGTCGTGGTGGGAGGAGGGCATGTCAGTCCAGCGGGCGGTAGCGGATGCCGAAGGCGTCCAGGCGCGGCAGATGGCCGCGCAGTCGCTCCTCGAACTCGTCCCAGCTCTGCTCGGGCGATCCCCAGGCACGCTCGGCGAGCGCGCACATCCGGGGGAAGGCCATGTACTCGAGCTGTGCCGCGGTGGGCGTGTACTCCGACCACAGCTGGCCCTGGACGCCGATCAGCAGCGAGCGCTGCTCGTCGGTGAGCTTCGGCGGGGAGAGCGTGGCCGTGTACACGTCCTCGACGGTCGTCAGACCGCCGATGGCGAGCGGCTCCTGCGCCGGATCGGCCTGGTAGTGGTCGAAGTAGGTGTGCTCGTTGTTGGCGATGATGGTCTGGAACCCCCGGGCGGTGGCGGTCTTCAGGCCGTTCCCGTGGCGCCAGTTCATGATCACGGTGTCGTCGGGCAGATGGCTGTCGAGCACCTCGTCCCAGGCGATGATGCGCTTGCCCGCCTCGGCGAGGACGTCGGCGGCGAACTGGGTGAACCGTCCCTGGATCTCGGAGACGCGGGTCAGGCCCCACTCGTTCATCCGGGTGCGCGCCTCGGGTGAGCGCTCCCATTCCACCCGGGGGCACTCGTCGCCGCCGATGTGGACGTAGGGGGCCGGGAAGATCTCGGCGATCTGGGTGAGCACGTCCCGCACGAAGTCGAAGACCTCGTCGGAGACGCCGAGGACATGGTCGGAGATGCCCCAGACCTCGCGCACCCCCACCTGCTGCTCGGGGAAGTTCCCGAGGTTCGGGTAGGCGGCGATGGCTGCCTGCATGTGGCCGGGCAGGTCGATCTCGGGCACGATCATGATGCCTCGCCGGCGCGCGTACTCGACGAGGCCGCGCAGCTCCTCCTGGGTGTAGGAGCCGCCGTGCGGTGTGCCGTCGAACTCCCAGGAGGTCTCGTCCGCGCCCATGTGGCCGACCAGGGTCTGCTCGCGCCAGGCCCCGACCTCGGTGAGCTTCGGGTATCCCTTGATCTCGACGCGCCAGCCCTGGTCGTCGGTGAGATGCAGGTGCAGGATGTTCAGACGGTGCAGCGCCATCGCGTCGATCAGCGTCTCGATCTCGGCCACGGTGCGGACGTGACGGGAGACGTCCAGGTGCATGCCGCGCCAGGCATGCTTCGGGTAGTCGCTGATGGTCACGCAGGGGATCGCCTCGCCCGCTCCGGTGACGATCTGGGCGAAGGTGTTGCGGCCGTCGGCCAGCGCGGCCTCGCTGCCCGCGGTGAGGCTGGCCCCCTGCGGGGAGATCGACAGCGCGTACTCCGTGCGCGGGAGATCCTCGGTGAGGCCGACGGAGAGCCCGTCCCAGGGGGCGCTGGTCTCCCACACGCCGTCCGACCAGATGACGGACTGGGGGAGGGGGACGAGGGCGATGGGATCGGGCATCAACTTCTCCTGGGACGGCGATGTCGTGTGTCTCACCCAGTTTGCCACGCCCCGCGCGTCACGGTGGGCCGTGCGGGAAGGGCGGACCGCGCGGTCATGCGGCGCGCCCAGGGCAGGGTGCGAGGCGCGGTCGGGGCCGGGACGCGCCGTTGGGCCGTGGACGGCCCTCGGGGCCCCGGACGCACAGGAGCCCGGTCGGCGATGCCGACCGGGCTCCTTCACGACGTCCTGCTCCTTCCCGGTGACGCTGGCGCGTCGAGCAGGTCGTCGTGGCTGGGGACGCCCCCTACACGATGATCAGCGGATCAGCGATAGGTGACGAAGACGTGCGGCGCATTCCAGATCGAGCGCTCGACGACCTGCTGGCGGGAGCCGGAGGCATCGATGATCCGCCCGTTGCCGACATAGATGCCCATGTGGCCGTAGTTGTTCGACGTGAACGCCACGAGGTCGCCGGGCTGTGCCTGTGACCGGGGGATGATCTTCCCGCCGAAGACATAGCCCTTGGCAGTCTTGCGCGGCAGATCGATCCCGGCCTGGTTGTACGCGTAGTGCACCAGACCGGAGCAGTCGAACCCGGTGGAGGGGGATTCCCCGCCCCACTGGTATCCCACGCCGGTCTGCGCGCGGGCCGCGTTGATGATGGCCTGCCCGCTGACCGAGGCCCCCGACTCGGAGCCGCCGCCGGAGCCGCCGGAGATCCGGACGCTGCTGTAGAGGGCGTCCCAGGTGTTCGGCCCGACGACGGTGTCCACGCGGATGCCGGCGGCGGACTGCAGGGCCCGGACCGCCTGGGCGGTCCTGGGTCCGAACGAGCCGTCGACCGCGAGCGAGGCGCCGCTGTCGTTGAGCTGGGACTGGAGCGTCCGGACGGCGGATCCACGATCGCCCGTGCGCAGCTTGGGCTGCGAGGACGACGAGGAGCTGTCGGCCAGGGCGTTCCAGGTGTGCGGGCCGACCACGCCGTCCACGGCGATGCGGGCCGAGGACTGCAGGTTCTTCACGGCGCCCAGGGTCCTGGACCCGAACACGCCGTCGACCGCGAGTGAGGCGCCGTGGCTGTTCAGCTCACGCTGGAGGTGCCGGACGGCATCGCCGCGGGAGCCGAGGCGCAGTTTGACGCCGGCGTACTGGGACTGGGGAGCGGCCGGTGCCACCGACGGCGCCACGGCCGGAGCCGAGGGACGGACGGTGCCGATGGTCGCCGGGGACGGGCCCTGGGCCGTGGCCGATGCGGTGCCCGTGAGAGCGGCGGTGGCGGAGACGGCGCCGATGGCGGCGACGCCTCCCACGCCTCGACCGACCGGAGCGGCGAGGCCCCGATAGTCGATCACGGCACGGCCGGCTGCCCGGTGTGTGCCTCGAGGAGCTGTGCGGAACATGTGAAGCGATCACTTTCTCCGTCGCCTCGCGGGCCCGAACGCGTCGCGCGCGCAAGGCCGGCGCCCGTCACCCAGGGAAGAGGAGGAAGCAACCGGGCCGGTGACGGGTGGGCGGCGACACGGTCAGCGCCCCTGATCATGGGACACCGCTGGTCACTGTATGTGCAGGTCACACACAGCCCCCAGGGACATTTGCCGACCATGACCGATAGCTTTACCAAGATTTTGCTCACATTCGGACAATTCCCCTGTGTTGTTCCCGCGCATCGGGAATTGTGTGTGTTAATTACCGCGTTGTCATTCCCTGCCATGAAAAGGGGCAAAAGGGGTGGTTCGAAGGTGGCGCGGCCGTTCCGGGGCCTGGCCGAGACGCGTCCGGGACGGGGTCGGGCGAGTCCGGGTCATGCCTGGTCGCGCGGAGCGGCGGGGCGGGCTGGGCGCCGGGTGGACAGATCGTCGCGCGAACAGCTCGGCCATGCGAGGACGGGCCGGAGCCGAAGCTCCGACCCGTCGTCGGTGGCGCCGTCATGGCACCGGTGGTCGGGGTGACAGGATTTGAACCTGCGACCTCCTCGTCCCGAACGAGGCGCGCTACCAAGCTGCGCCACACCCCGGTGGTGCCCACCGAAGCGGTGCACCGAGGAGCAACTTTAGCAGGGGTTCGGAGTGCTCAGGACCGCTGTCCGGGTCGCGGAGCGCGCAACGTGAGCAAGGTCGCCTCGGGTGGGGTGAACAGGCGATAGTCGGAATAGGGGCTCGCCCCCAGGCCGGCGCTCACATGCAGGGGCACTCCCTGCCAGTCCGAGAGACCGCGCGCCTGCTGTCGGGGGAGGTCGCAGTTGGTCACCAGCGCGCCGAAGCCCGGCACGCGGAGCTGACCGCCGTGGGTGTGGCCGGCCAGGATCAGATCGGCCCCGTCGGCCACGAAGCCGTCCAGCACGCGACGGTAGGGCGCGTGGGCCACTCCGAGGCGCAGCACGTGGCCGTGCTCGGGAACAGGAGGCGAGGGGTCGGACGCAGGGGGTATCTCGTCACGGTCGAGGTGCGGGTCGTCGACCCCGACGAGCCGGACCTCCAGCCCGCCCAGCTCGATGCTCGCCCGGGCGTTGGTGAGGTCCTTCCATCCGTGCGCCGACAGGCGGCGCGCCAGTTCCGGGGTCGGCAGGGTGGGCTCGGTGCGCTCGGTGAGCCCCTCGGGGCGCGCATCGGGCAGCAGGTACCGGGCCGGGTTCTTCGGCGCCGGCTCGTACATGTCGTTCGACCCCATCACGAAGGCGCCCGGACGGCGCAGCAGGGGGTCCAGGGCCTGGGCGAGCACCGGGACCGATGCGGCCGAGGCGATGTTGTCCCCGGTGTCGATGACCAGGTGCGGGCGCAGTGCGGCGAGGTACTCGAGGAAGGCGAGCTTGCGGTGCTGCTGGGGCATCAGGTGGATGTCGCTGATGTGCAGCAGGCGGCGGGTGCGCGCACCCGGAGGTAGGATGCGCAGCTCGATCTCACGCAGCGTGTACTGGTGGATCTCGACATACCGGGCCCAGCCATGCGCCGCCGCCCCGGCGCCCAGTCCTGCCAGGCCCACTGCGGCGGAAGCAGCGAGGAGGGGGCGCACCTCAGCCCCGTCCGGTGGACTGGCGGATGACCACGGTCTCGCCCTCCGGCAGCTTGGCCCCCGGGCCGGGGTCCGTGCCGATCACATACCACTTGCCGACCGAGTTCGACGGCTCGTTGCGGATCTCGTAGGAGTATCCGGCCGCCTCGAGCGACGCCTTGGCCTCGGAGAGCACCATGCCGGCCACGTCGGGCACCGTCCCCTTCTGCACAGCATCGTTCGCGGCGCTGCCGTCCTTGTTCTTCGGCTTCGCGGGGAACGGTTCGCTGGGCATGCCCTGGCTCGCCTTGGTCATGAACTCCTGCCAGGTGGGCAAGGAGACCGTGTTGCCCCAGACGTGCCCGCTGCGGAGCATCTTCCCGTCGACCGAGAACCCGCCGGGGCGGACGTTGGCGTTGGGGTGGCCGAACCACACGGCGGTCGACATCTGGCGGGTGAAGCCGACGTACCAGGTGTGGAACTGCGACCCGGAGGTGCCGGTCTTGCCGCCCGCGGGATGGCCGGGGATGATCTTGCCCTTGCCGGTGGCCCTCGGGTCCTCGAGGTCCTGCTGGAGGGTCCAGGCGATCTGGTCGGCGACCTCCTTGTCGACCGCCTGGTGGCAGTCGGCGCCAGTGGTCTCCATCTCCTCGCCGTTGCGGTCGATGACCGCGGTGATGGCCTGCGGCGTGCAGTAGGTGCCCCCGGCGGCCCAGGTCGCGTAGGCGCCCGCCATGTCGAGAGCGGAGATGCGCACCTCACCGAGGACCACCACGGCGGGGGCCAGCTCGGTGCCGTAGACGTCGGCGATGTCGTTGTTCCAGGTCGCCGGATCATAGGGGTTGTGCGTCGCCGGGACCACGCCGATGTCGCGGGCGCCTTCAGCGATCTTGCACAGGTCCAGCTGGCGGGCCATGTTCGCGTAGGCGGTGTTGATGGAGAACTTCGTGCCGTTCAGGACGGTCTCCATCGGCGAGATCGGCACCGACACGGCGTTGTCCGGGTTGTACCCGGGCTCCTCGTACCACCGCCCGCGCGGGAGGCACTGGGCCGGGAAGGTCTTCATCGGCTCGCGGGTCGTGCTGACCTTGTCGTAGATGCTGTGGCCGCTCTTGAGCCACTGCTGGAGCACGAGGGGCTTGAACGTCGAGCCGACGGGGAAGCCGCTGCTGCCGCCCAGCGCCCGGGGGACGTTGTAGTTGATCGCGGTCTCGCCGGGCTCGACCTCCGCATGGGGGTTGAACTCCCGGTTCTCCGCCATCACCAGGATGTTGCCGGTTCCCGGTTCGACGGTCACGATCGAGTGGCCGAAGCCGCTCTCGGAGTCCCCGGGCACCTTGCGCTGGAGGATGTCGTTGGCGGTCTTCTGCTTCTCGGGGTCCAGGGTGGTCTTGATCGTGAGACCCCCGCCGTAGAGCAGCTCGCGCCGCTCCTCGTAGGTGGGGGCGAACTCCGGGTCGTTCAGCAGGGACCGCGTCACGAAGTCACAGAAGAAGCCGTCGGCGCCGGCGGAGGTGCAGCCGGCCCGGACGTTCTGGATGTCCAGCATGTCCTCGACCGGCTGCTCGGTGTACTTGTCGTACTCCTGCTGGGTGATGAAGTCCTGCCCCAGCATGTCCCGCAGGACCTCGTTGCGCCGCTTCTCTCCGGCCTCCGGATGGGAGACGGGGTCGTACTGGTTCGGACCGTTGGTGACGCCGGCCAGCAGGGCGGCCTCACCGGGGTTGAGCTCCGAGGCGTGCTTGGAGAAGTAGTGGCGCGCCCCGGTCTCGACCCCGTACTGCGAGGGCCCGAACTGGGCGACGTTGAGGTAGGCGTTGAGGATCTCGTCCTTGCTCCACTGCTTCTCGAGCGAGATGGCCAGCTTCGCCTCGCGCAGCTTGCGGCCGTAGGTCTGCTCGGTCGCCTCGAGCTGGTCCTCCTTGTCATTGCGCTGGACGGCATCCATCAGGAGGGCGTTCTTCACGTACTGCTGCGTCAGCGTCGACCCGCCCTGGGTGGCGCCACCGGCCGCGTTGGACGCGAAGGCGCGCAGCATGCCCTTGGGGTCGATGCCGCCGTGCTCGTAGAAACGGCGGTCCTCGACCGCGACCACCGCATGCTGCATGTGCGGCGAGATCTCCTCGAGCGGCACCATGATGCGGTTCTCGGTGTAGAACGTCGCCAGCAGGGACCCGTCGGCCGCCTCGATCCGGCTCGCCTCGTTCAGCGGCTCGACCTCGAGCTCGGAGGGGTAGGACTCGAACAGCGCCACCCCGTCCTTGGCGACGGCCGAGGAGGCGGAGACGGCCGGCAGGAAGAAGGCCGCGAGGAGCACCCCGGCCAGGGCGGAGACGGCGAGCATCCCCAGCATCAGGTACAGGGTCTGCGCCAGGGCGACGGGGAGGGAGCGTCCGGGGGCGGAGCTGGACGGAGTGCGGGCCATGATCCAACAGTACGGCGGGCGGGTGTGCTGGAGCACGAGGCGGGCCGGGCGTGGACAAATCTTCACGAACTCGATGCAGGGATGTGACCGGGCGCGAAACGGGCCGACCAGCGGAGGTGCCGGCGCGGACGCTTTATCACGGAATGGTCTCGGCCGCCCGAGAATTTGGCACTGTGGCGAGGGTCTCCTTACAGTGGTCGAAGAAATCGGGTCAACGACGATCTGGAAAGAGGTTGCAGATGACCATCGGGGGGGCTCCCATCACCGCGGATTCGAGCTGGGCCGCACGCGGAGCTTGCGTGACCATGGACCCGGACGGATTCTTCGTCCAGGGCGCGGAGCAGCACGCGGTCAAGACCGCCTGCGGGGCGTGTCCGGTGAGGACGGAATGTCTCGCCGACGCCTTGGACAACCGGGTCGACTTCGGCGTATGGGGTGGGATGACCGAACGAGAACGTCGCCGACTGCTGCGACGGCACCCTGAGGTCACCGACTGGTCCACCGTGCTGCGGCGCGCCTCCCAGGAGGCCGTCGGCAGCTGAGCGACGACGGCCGATCGGGCGGGACCTCCGGGCCCGCGCAGAAGGGGTGCGGCCGGTAGGCTCGCCCCATGAGCACAGTCACCCGCTGGGAGTACCTGACCGTTCCTCTGCTGATCCACGCGACCAAGCAGATCCTCGACAACTACGGCGAGGAGGGCTGGGAGCTGGTCCAGGTCGTGCCCGGGCCCAATCCCGAGAACCTGGTCGCGTATCTCAAGCGCCCGCGCTCCGAGGGCTGAGCAGATGGCCATCACCGGTCAGGGGCACGGAGCGCGGGTCCGCGCACGGCTGGCCGAGCTGGACCTGAGCCTGCCCGCCGTGGCCGCACCGGTCGCCGCGTACGTGCCCGCCGTCGCCACCGGGAACCACGTCCACACCTCCGGTCAGCTGCCCTTCGTCGACGGCGCGCTGCCGGCGACCGGGAAGGTCGGCGCCCAGGTCACCGCGGAGCGCGCCGCCGAGCTCGCGGCCACCTGCTGCCTCAACGCCCTCGCAGCGATCGAGGACCTGGTCGGCGACCTCGACCGTGTGGTGCGCGTCGTCAAGCTCACCGGCTTCGTTGCCTCCGATCCCGCGTTCACCGCGCAGCCGGCGGTGATCAACGGGGCCAGCGAGCTGCTCGGCGAGGTCTTCGGTGAGGCAGGGCGCCATGCCCGCAGCGCCGTCGGCGTGGCGGTGCTCCCGCTGGATGCGCCCGTCGAGCTGGAGCTGGTGGTCGAGTTGGACGGCCCGGCCGTCCTCGACCCCTCCCCGGCTCCCTGAGCGTCGTGTCCGAGAGCACCCCACCGCGTGACCCCGAGGCGCCCGCGGTCGAGCTGATCGCGATCCGGGCGGACAATCCCGGTCCGATGACGCTGACGGGCACCCGCAGCTACGTGCTGCGCGACGGCGACGAGGTCTGGGTCGTCGACCCCGGCCCGAAGGATCCCGAGCACCTCGCCGAGCTGCTGGTGGCCTGCGGCGACGGGACGCGGCCGCGAGGAGTGCTGGTCACCCACCGCCACCTCGACCACACCGCGGGGGCGGCGACCCTGGCCCGTCAGCTGGCCGCCCGCGGAGGGGTCGAGGTCCCGCTGTGGGCCGCGGACCCCAGCGCCCTGCCCGGAGCTCGTCCGCTGCCCTCGACCCTCGAGGGAGATCACGGTGCGGTCGGCCACGTCATCCATCTGCCCGGCCACACCTCCGACTCCGTCGGCCTGTTGCTGGACGGCGGGCGCCTGCTCAGCGGGGACACTCTGCTGGGCGGCTCCTCCACGGTGATCGTGCCCGACGACGGCGGCACGATCGCGGAGTACCTCCAGTCCCTCGCGATCCTGCGGGCGATGGCGCAGGACGGGCGGATCGGCTCCATCCATCCCGGCCACGGCACCCCGTACGAGAACCCTTTGGAGGCCCTGGAGGCGATCGAGGAGGCGATCGAGCACCGCCGCGAGCGCATCGAGCAGGTGCGCCGGGCACGGACGGCGGGCGTGCTCACGCTCGAGCGGTTGCTGCGGGCGGTCTACGGCCCGGACCTGCCCGAGAACCTGCAGAAGGCCGCGCGCTGGAACCTCCGCGCGACCCTCGAGCACCTCGCCGACGGGCACTGACGGGCCGACGGGCCGACGGGCACTGACGGGCTGCGCCGACGCGGCGCCGACACTGCGCAGACGCCGAGACGGGCATCGACGCCGAGCCGGGCACCGACGCGGCACCCGACGTCGAGGCGCGCACCGACGCAGGGCAGACGTCGAGACGGGCACCGACGCCGAGACGGGCACCGACACAGCACAGAGGTCGACGACACGCCATCGGGCAACGCCGATTCCCCCGATCCGGCACGCTGACGGTGCGGATCGGGGGAATCGGTGTGCGTATCGGGCCCGTGGACAGCGCTCCCGTCGACAGTGCCCCCGTCGACAGTGCCCCCGTCGACAGTGCTCCCGTCGACAGCGCTCCCGTCGACAGTGCCCCGGCGGCGGAGAGTCCCGTCGGACTCAGCGGGCGCGGCGGCGCAGGCGCTCCACGTCCGAGATCAGGACCGCGCGAGCCTCGAGCCGGATCCATCCGCGCGAGGCGAAGTCCGCGAGCGCCTTGTTCACGGTCTCGCGGGAGGCGCCGACCAGCTGGGCCAGCTCCTCCTGGGTGAGCCCATGGGCGACCATCACGCCGTCGTCGGTCTGGCGACCGAAGCGCTGGGCGAGGTCCAGGACGTTCTTGGCCACGCGCCCGGGGACGTCGGCGAAGACGAGATCGGCGAGCGACTCGTTCGTCTTGCGCAGACGCCGCGCGAGCGAGGCGAGCAGATGGCGGCCTACCTCGGGGCGCTGGGCCAGGACCCGGTAGAGGTCCTGCTGCGAGAGCGAGTAGAGCGTCGACTCGGCGACCACGGTGGCGGTCGCGTTGCGCGGTGCCGGGTCGAACAGCGACAGCTCGCCGAGCGTCTCGCCCGGGCCGAGCACGGCCAGCAGGTTCTCCCGGCCGTCGCCCGAGGCGTGACCGACCTTGACCTTGCCCGATCCGATGATGAAGAGCCGATCGCCCGGATCGCCCTCGCGGAAGATGATGGCGCTGCGGTGATAGTCCTCCTGCTTCATCGACGCCAGCACGGCCTGCTTGCCGTCCTCGTCGAGCGCAGCGAACAGCGGCGATGACCGTACGATGTTCTCGTCCACGGAACCTCCTGATGGTGGGGTCCCGAATACCGGGACCGTGCTGTGCTACCCATGGTGACCGACGCCACGAACTGCGGTGGCCACTGTCACATGATGGGGAAACACTATCGCGCCAACGCCATCGGGTCCCGCCACAGCCTGAATCAGGAGCACATCGAATGCCGACGGCCACCCCGCGAGCCACCGTCGAGGACCCTCTCCTCGACCCGGCGGATGCGGGCCGCGTCGCCGCCTCCCTCGCCGCGGAGTACGTCGGGGCGCGCACCGAGCTCGACCATCGCGACGGTTTCGAACTGCTGGTCGCGACGGTGCTGTCGGCCCAGACAACCGATGTGCGGGTCAACCAGGTCACCCCTGATCTGTTCGCCGCCTGGCCGGATGCGGCCGCGCTCGCCGGAGCCGACGACGACGCGGTGGCCGGCGTGGTCCGACCGCTCGGAATGGGGCCCACCCGGGCGCGTCGGATCATCGGGCTGGCCCGAGGCCTGGTGGCCGACCACGACGGGGAGGTCCCCGACGACCAGTCCGCACTCGAAGCCCTGCCCGGTGTGGGGCGCAAGACGGCGCACGTCCTGCGCGGCGCCTGGTTCGGTCACTCCCTGCTCGCCGTCGACACCCACGTCGGCCGCCTCGCCCGCCGGCTGGGCTGGACCGCGCGCACGGATCCGCGAGCCGTGGAGGAGGACGTCGTCGCCCGCGTCGACGCCGACGGCACGGGCGGGCCCGCCGAGGACCTGACCCTCCTCGGCCTGCGCCTGATCCTGCACGGCCGCCGGGTGTGCACGGCGCGCGCCCCGCGCTGCGGTCGCTGCGTGCTGGCCGACGTGTGCCCCAGCGCGGGAGCGGCATGACCGACGCCTCGCCCGCGTTCGGTGCCCTGCCCGGCTTCCTCACCCCGCTCGCCGAGCGCGCCCGACGCGGGGAGGCCCTGGTGCGGCGTGACACCGACCCCCGCGACCCCGCCCGCGGCCCGGGAGCCGTGCGCCGCAGCGCTGTGCTGCTGCTGGTCACCGGGACCAGCCTGGAGGAGGCGCACGTGGTGCTCGAGGAGCGCGGGCACGCGATGCGGTCCCAGCCCGGTCAGTTCTCCCTGCCGGGCGGCGGCTCCGATCCCGGTGACCGCGACGACGTGCACACCGCGCTGCGGGAGGCCGAGGAGGAGACCGGCCTGGACCCCCGCCATGTGCAGGTCGCGGGTGCCTTCGCGCCGATCCCGATGCCGTGGCGGGTCCAGCGGGTGACCCCGGTGCTGGGCTGGGCCCCCGCTCCGCTCCCTCTCGCAGCGGCCGACCCGATCGAGGTGGAGCGCGTGGTCTGGGCGCCGCTGGTCGGCCCCGGCTCGCTGACCGATCCGACGCACCGCCGACGGGGCCTGCTGCGCGGCCAGGGCGTCGGGCCCGTGTTCGAGCTGCCCGAGGACGCGTTCGTCTGGGGGTTCACCGCCATGATCCTCGAGCAGATGCTGGTGGGCCTGGGTCTGGACCCGGTCTCGCCCGTTTCCCCGACCCGGGAGATCCCGCCGGAGCGTCGTCGTTGAGGCCGACGCGGTGCCGCCCCGCCCCGGGGCCTCCGGTGGCTGCGGTCACGAACGGGAATCCGCTCGCCACGCCGTCGGCTGCGCACGATAGACTCCATCGTTGCCGGACGGACTCCGGCATCCCGCGGAGCACAGCGACCCGTCGGCCCTGCAGCGGGCCCGTGAGCTCCCGGGTCCTGACCCAGCGGACCGCCATCACAAGACAAGGAATGGGATCCACGTGCCACGCGGCAAGGTGAAGTTCTACGACGCCGAGAAGGGCTTCGGCTTCATCCTCGATGACGAGGATGGTCAGAGCGTGTACGTGCACGCCTCGAACCTGCCCGAGGAGGTCACGGCGCTGCGCCCCGGCGCCCGCGTCGACTTCGACATGGTCGACGGCCGTCGCGGTCCCCAGGTGCTCTCGCTGCGCCTGATGGAGCCCGCACCGTCCGTCAGCCGCGCCCGCCGCGCCAAGCCCGACGAGATGGCGGATATGGTCGAGGACCTGATCCGCCTGTTGGACGACGCCTCCAACGGGCTCCGCCAGGGCCGCTATCCCGATCGCGGGCACTCGCAGAAGATCTCCACCGTGCTCCGTGCCGTCGCCGACAACTTCGAGGCCTGAACATATGACCCAGCCGACCACCGCCCCCCGTCGATCCCGCACCGCCCGGCCCAAGCTGGACGCGGTGGCGGCCGACGCCGTCGAGCTCGCCCGCGAGGCGCTGCTCGAGGTCACGGACCCGGGTCAGGTCGGGGAGCACCAGCGCGTCGAGGTGAGCGGGGAACGGCTGGTCACGCATGTCTTCGACTGCGCCATGCCGGGATATCGCGGCTGGTCCTGGGTCGTGGTCCTCGCGCGGGCACCCCGGGCGAAGGCGCCGACAGTCGCCGAGACCGCGCTCCTGCCGGGCGAGGAGGCGATCCTCGCTCCCGAGTGGGAACCATGGTCCGAGCGTCTGAAGCCCGAGGACGTCGGGACCGACGATCTGCTGCCGTACCACGAGCAGGACGTCCGTCTCGAGCAGGGTTACGAGGCCACCGGCGACGAGGACGCCGATCGTGTCGCGCTGTGGGAGCTCGGCCTGGGCCGCTCCCGGGTGCTCTCGCCGCTGGGACGCGCCGAGGCCGCCGAGCGCTGGACGGAGGGTGAATTCGGCCCCCGCCAGATCTCCGCTCGGGGTCGCAAGGGGACCGTCTCCGCCAGCTGCTCCAGCTGCGGCTTCCTCTCGAAGCTCTCCGGCTCCCTGCGCGGCGAGTTCGGCGTGTGCACCAACGAATGGTCCCCGGCCGACGGCAGGGTCGTCCACCTCGGCTTCGGCTGCGGGGCGCACTCCGAGACGGGCCAGCAGGAGGACGACCACGAGATCCCGCGCGGCACCGGCGTGGTGGTCGACGAGCTCGACGTCGAGATCCAGCAGAAGCCGACGGCGGGTGCGCCCGCCGACGTCGTGACGCCCGCTGATGGTGCGCAGGCCCCGGAGGAGGTGCGCTCCTCCGGGACGGCGACGAATCCGGAGAGCACTGACGGGTCCACGGAGCCGACGGAGTCGGCGGATGTCGACGCGGTGGCCGCGGAGGTCCCCGAGGCGGACTCGCCCCAGGACGAGGCCCCGGTCCAGGCCGACGTGACGGAGACCGGCGCCCCGGAGGATCCGGCCGCGGCCGTGAGCACGTCCACGGTGCCTGCCGAGGCCGAGGCTGCCGACGGTGCGTCCGACGGGGACCAGACCCCCCAGGCCTGACCGACCCTCACCGGCTTGCGAGCTGTCTGACCCCCGAGCCACGCGAGTCTCGGTCGACGCGACTCTCGGTCCGCCCGGCTCTCGGTCCACGCGATGGTGCGCTGTGCTTCCACCCACGGAAGCACAGTGCACCATCGCGTGAGGGGCGGCTGGCCCTCGCGTGACGGAGGGACGGGACGGCCGCGCATCCCGGTGACCGAACGGTCGGTGCGACGTGCAGCGTGCGGCAGGGCGGCGTGCGCCGGCGACGTGCCCTCGGTGAGCGGACGTGCCCTCGGTCAGCGCTGGTCGAGAGCGATGCGGGCCAGCAGCGCCTCGATCGCCAGCAGCGGCGGCACGTTGCCGCTGATGCGGGTCCGAGCCTCTTGGACCGCCTCCAGCAGCTGCAATGTGGTCCGTCCCGTGCCGTTCGCGGCGACCTGCTCGAGCTCCGCGGCGACCTCGACGTTGACCAGCTCGCTGCCGGTGTCCAGCTGTCGGCTCAGCACATCACGGAGCACCGAGTGGACATCGAGCAGGTAGCGGTCCAGCACATCGCGCACCAGACGCGTCTGGCGCCGCTTGGCGTCCTCCTCGAGCTGGCGCACCTGGGAGCGCAGCGAGGGCGGGACCTTGCCGTCGTCGATCCCCGCCGAGCGCAGGAAGCGCTCCTTCTCCTCGACGGCGACGGTATCGGCATGCGTCTTGGCCTCCGCCGTGGCACGGTCCACCAGCGACTGCGCCGCCAGGACCGCCTGCCCGGCGCCGCGCAGGGACAGCAGTGTGCGCGCGGAGTCCTCCCGGGCCGCCAGGGCACCCTCCTGCGTGGCATACCGCAGCGCGAGACCGATGTGCCCCTGGGAGGCGCGCGCCGCTCGCAGGGCCAGGTCCTCCGGGACGCCGTCCCGGCGACGCAGCAGGTCCGCGACCACGTCCGAGGACGGGACCGAGAGCGTCACCTGGCGGCAGCGCGACCGGATGGTCGGGGCGAGGTCCTCGGCCGACGGGGCGCACAGCATCCAGACCGTCGCCGGGGGCGGTTCCTCGATGGACTTCAGCAGCACGTTGAAGGTTCCGGCGCTCATGCGGTCGGCGTCCTCGACGATCAGCACCCGGTGCCGTCCGGTGGCGGGGGCGCGCTGTGCCGTCAACACCAGGCCGCGCACCTCGTCCTTCGCGATGGAGAGCTTGTCGGTCGCGACCACCGTGACGTCCGGATGGGTGCCCGCGAGCACCGTGCGGCAGGCGTGGCATCGCCCGCAGCCGGAGCCGAGCTCGCATTGCAGGGTGGCCGCGAAGGCTCGGGCGGCGGTGGAGCGTCCGGACCCGGGAGGCCCGGTGATCAACCAGGCCTGGGCGAGGGATTCCGGGGACGAGGCGGCGCGCCGGAACTGGGCCACCACCGCCTCCTGGCCGACGACATCGGCCCACGCCCCGTCTCCGGCCCGCGCCCCGTCACCGGCCGGCGTCCCGGGGCCACCAGGAGACGCCTGCGCCACCGGGCCACCGGGATCGGCTGCGGTCACAGCTCGTCCCGGTGCTTGGTCGGCGGAGCAGGCTCGAAGGTGGGATCGAACAGGTCGAGCACCTCGGCGACGGAGTCGAGCACCTGGGCGTGCACCTGATCGCGCGGTTGTGTTCCATCGATGACGGCGAAGCGCTCCGGATCGGCCTCGGCGAGGTCCAGGAACTCCTGGCGCACGGTGGCATGGAAGGTCCCGCCGGCGTTCTCCAGACGGTCCTGACCGGTCACGCGGCGCTCGTCGAGGGTCTCCGTCGGGACGTCGAGCAGGATCGTGCGGTGAGGGAGCAGACCGCCGACCGCCCACAGCGAGAGGGACCCGATCTCGTCGGGCTCGAGGGAGCGTCCCGCCCCCTGGTACGCGATCGAGGAGTCGAGATAGCGGTCACCCAGGACCAGGCCGCCGCGCGCCAGATGCGGGCGCACCAGGGTGGCGACGTGATGGGCGCGGTCCGCCGCGTACAGCAGAGCCTCGGCGCGCGGATCGACGTGCTCGCCGTGCAGGAGGAGCTCGCGGAGCGACCGGCCGAGCTCGGTGCCGCCCGGCTCGCGCGTGGTGAGGATGAGGTCCTCGGCGACGGACCGGTCGGTGACCAGGTGGTCACGCAGCATCTGCATCTGGGTGGTCTTGCCGGCCGCCTCGCCACCCTCGAAGGAGATGAACACGCCGCGCTTGGGCGGGTGCGGGGAGGGGACGCGCAGGCCCCGTGAGGATTCCAGGATGCTCATGAGGGCTCCTCCGCGGGGTAGACGACGCCGAGCTCGGCGCGGACGGCGTCCATCGTGTCCATCACGCTGAGCGTATCGGCCCAGCTCATCAGCGGCGACTCGAGGTCTCCGGCGGTGATCCGACGGGCGGCCTCCGCGATCTCGAAAGCCATGCCGTCGCCCGGGTCACCGGCATGGCGGAAGGATGCCGAGCGGCCGTCGAGCAGCGTGACCGTGAGGGTGCCGGGGGCGAAGAACGCCCCGGACAGCCGGGCCGATCCGGTCGTGCCGCTGACCACGGCCTCGGTGGGGGTGCGGGCGAGCAGGGTCGAGGAGAGTCGCGCGCGGCCTCCGCCCTCCGCGCGCCCGAGCAGGGCGAGGTACGCGTCTACGCCGGTGGCCGTGAGGTCGCCCCGGACCGCCAGGTCGGTGAGGTCGCCGAGGACCATCTGCGCGAACGAGAGCGGGTACACCCCCAGATCGAGCAGGGCGCCGCCGCCGAGCTCCGGGGCGTACATGCGATGGGCGGGGTCCTCCGGGAAGGACTGCCCATGATCGGCGGCGACCTCGATGACGTCGCCGAGCAGACCGGAGGAGACCACCTGGCGCAGCACGTCGTACTGCGGCAGGAAGCGGGCCCACATCGCCTCCATGGCGAACACGCCGCGCTCCCTGGCCAGTTCCAGCAGGTCGCGGGCCTGAACGCCGTTGAGGGTGAAGGCCTTCTCGACCAGTACGGGGACGCCCGCCTCGAGCACGGGTCGGGCCAGCTCGTGGTGCTGGGCGTGCGGGGAGGCGACGTAGACGGCATCGAGGCCGCCCGCGGCGAGCATCTCCGCCACGGAGGAGAAGGCCTGCTCGACGCCGTGCTCCGCGGCGAAGGCCTCCGCCCGCCGCTGCGAGCGGGAGACCACGGAGACCACGCGGGAGGCGGTGGCCCGGTGCGCGGTCGCCGTGAACTGGTCGCCGATGTGGCCGGGGGAGATCACACCCCAGCGCAGGCCCGGTGCCGTGGACGGCTCGGGGACGGTGGAGGCGGGCAGGGACAGCGCCGGCACGGCGGCATCGCCCGGGGGCTCGTCGGTCGCGTTCATGGGTCCAATCTACCCAGCGCCCCCGACACCGCGATGGTGTCGGGGGCGCTGGGGAGAAAGGTCAGCCGTCGGCTGAATCCCGGGGTGACGCGTCGGTCGGCGCTCAGGGAGACCTCAGATGCGGCAGGCCTGGATCGCGGTGACCAGGATGGCGCGGGCGCCGACGTCGTAGAGGTCATCCATCATGCGGTGGGCGGAGCGGGTGTCCACCATCGCGCGCACGGCTGACCATTCTCCGCCGTGCAGCGGTGAGACCGTCGGGGACTGCAGGCCGGGGGTGATCTGCACGGCGCGCTCGAGCAGGGCGGAGGGGATGTCGTAGTCGAGCATCACGTACTCGCGGGCGACCAGCACGCCGCGGATGCGCCGCGCGAGCACCTCGAGGGAGTGGGTGCCCTTCTCGTCGAGCTCGAGCCCGGGGCGGGAGAAGAGCACGGCCTGGCTGGTCATGATCGGCTCGCTGAAGGGTGCGAGGCCCGCCGCGCGCAAGGTGGTGCCGCTCTCGACCACGTCGGCGATGACGTCGGCGACGCCCAGCCGGATCGAGGATTCGACGGCGCCGTTGAGGTGGACCACCTCGGCGCTGATACCGCGCTCGGTGAGATAGTCCTCGACGATGTTCTCGTAACTGGTGGCGATGCGGGCGCCCTGCAACTCGGAGACGTCGCTGCGGGTGCCGACGGGGGCCGCGAAGCGGAAGGTCGATCCGGCGAAGCCCAGCGGCAGGATCTCGTCGGCCGGGGTGCGGGAGTCCAGCAGCATGTCTTGGCCGGTGATGCCGACGTCCACGGCCCCGGAGCCGACGTAGACCGCGATGTCGCGGGGGCGCAGATGGAACAGTTCGACCTCGTTCTCCTCGTCGACCACGACGAGCTCCTTCGCTATGCCACGGCGCCGGTATCCGGCCTCCTGGAGCAGGTCGACGGCGGGGTCGGACAAGGCGCCCTTGTTGGGCACGGCGATGCGGAGCACGGATCCTCCTCGGCCGGCGCAGCGGCCTCGAGACGGGGCGGGACGACAAGGACGGCGAGCGAGCCGCCGGCTCAGAGCTATCGGGAGACGTCCTCGAGGGAGATGTCCTGGACGGCCCTCATCACCTGCAGGAGATGGAGCAGCTGGCTGATCTCCATCGCCGCGTCGTCGGTCTCGTCCGCGCAGGCGATCTGTACCTCGGTGGACGCTTCCGTGATCTTCTTGCCGATCTGGACGACGCCGTCGAGTTCGCGGACGGCGTCCGACCTCTCGGGCTGGTCATGGGACTTCTCGGTGAGCTCGGCGAACAATGCCTCGACATCCTTCACCCCACAGGCTACGCGTCCTGGCAGGAGGCCTCGTACGGCGGCCTGCCGGTTGCCACGGAGTCGGCGACTCCGACCAGGGACCGACACCGAAGTTCGTGGAAAGCATCGCGTGTGAGCGATCGGTGCAGGTGCTGGCCTGCCCGGCTGGCTGTGACGCGCCGTGACGTCCTGGTCACCGCGCGGGGAGACGCGGCCGGTCGAGCATCGATGGCGTCGCCGCGAGCAACTCGCGACGGAGCACAGCTGGCGAGTCGGCCACGCACTTAGTATACTAAGTGCATGTCTACGACTCCGACGCCGCCCCCTCGCTCTCAACGGGCCCTGTACCGCCTGGTGCAGTCGGACCTGCAACGGCAGATCCTCTCCGGGGATCTCCAAGCTGGCGACTGGCTGCCTTCGGAGGCGGCGCTGTGCCGGGAGTACGGCGTCTCGGCGACGTCGGTGCGACGGGCTCTCCTCGAACTCAAGCGTCTACGCCTGGTCGAGCGATACCAGGGGCGCGGCAGCGTCGTCACGGCCAACGAGTTCCGTGCGGTCAGCCCGATGCTCGGACTCGGGCGCGAATTGCGTCACCGGGGGTTCGACGTCAAGCCCGAGGTGCTGTGCAACGACGCCGAGGCTGCAGACGCAGAGGTCGCTGTGTCGCTCGGCATAGACGCGGGCGAGACGATCCAGCACATCCGACGGCGTTATGTGGCCGACGGTGAAGCGATGGTTCTTCTCGACCACTACCTGGTGACGCAGCCGAAGGTCGACTACTCCGAGTTCACCGGAGACTCGCTGTACGCGTTTCTCGCCGTGCGCAACGTTCTTCCCGCCCATGCTCGGGAGCGCATCACCGCGATCAACCTCTCGGATGACCTTTCCTCTGTGCTGGATGTCCCGGAGGGGCAGGCCGTCTTGATGCGAGAACGCACCTCCTTCTCGCCCGAGGGTCGACCGGTCGAGTTCACGCGCTACTTCTTTCGCACCGATCGCTACTTCCTGGAGCTCGACCTGGAGATGCAGGAATGACGCCCGAGGTCCACGTCGACTTGACGGTCGCGGGCGACGCGAGCATCGATCACTTCGTCCAGGTGCCCCACATCGCCCACAGCGACAACAAGGCGATCGGACAGTACCTCGGCAGCTTCGGCGGTGGCATGAGTGCCAACTTGGCTGCTGCAGCTGCCGCGCACGGCGTATCGTCCCGCCTGGTCACGTCGGTCGGCGACGACGAGGAGTCCGCTCAAGCACTGGCAATGTTGCAGGATCTGGGCGTCGACGTCGACAGTGTGCAGCGGGTCGCGGGCCAGCGCACGTGGATGTGCTTCATCCAGCTCGACGACAGTGGCGAGAAGGCTCTCATCGGCGCCGACACAGGGATCAAGCTTCCCGAGGCAGGACGCATCGGCAGGGACGTCCTGGCAGGTTCTCGGATCGTGGCCCCGCTGGCCGACGACCTGTGCTGGGCTCTCGAGATCGCTCAACAGGCCCGATCAGCGGGCACCACAGTGGCGATCGATCTTGAGCCAGATGCCTTCGAGCCGGGCACCTCGGTGCTGCGTGATCTCCTCTCGCTCTCGGACCTCGTCTTCATGAACAGCGGCTCGGCGGCCAAGCTCTCTGGCGGCACCGGCACGCACGCCCACGTCGATGCAGCTCGCGCCTGTCACGAGCGAGGAGTGTCCACCGTGGTCGTCGGCCGGGGTCGCCACGGCGCCTTCTGCTCCACCCTCCACGAGGGCACCTGGACAGCCGAGGCCGTCGCCCCGCCAGGGGTCGTCGACACCACCGGCGCGGGAGATGCGCTGGCCGGAGGGTTCCTCGGCAGCCTGCTGCACGGCTTTCCCATCGAGGAGTCGCTGGGCCGCGCCGTCTCGCAGGCGACGGCCAGTACGGAACACCTCGGCTCACGCACGTACTTGGAGGACCTGGACGACATCGAAACCCTCCTGCAACGACACCCCATCACGATCGAAAGGATCCCGAATGACTGACCTTCTGACCCGATTCCGCGGCAGCCTCGCCGCAGCGTGTGTCGCCGACGCGCTCGGAGCACCCACGGAAGAGCTCAGCCGACGCCAGATCCGGGCTGCGTTCGGCGGATACGTCACCGAATTCCACGCTCCCCTTCCCGGAGCGCCGTATGCCCATGGTCGCTCGGCCGCTCAGATCACCGACGACTCCAGTCAGATGCTCATGCTGTCCGATCTTCTCGCCCGCACGGACGGCAAGATCACTGCGGAGAGCATCACCAGCATGCTGATCGAATGGTCCGGTGATGAGCGGTACTTCCCGCACTTCGCAGGGCCGACCACCCGAGCGGCGATCGACGCACTCGCAGGCGGTGCGGACCCGTGGGACGTCGGCAAGGCCGGCTCGATCATGACCCAGGGAGCCAGCAATGGTGCCGCGATGCGCATCGTGCCCGTCGGACTGTTCCACCACGGCGACATCGACGCAGCAGTGGAGACTGCGTTCATCACGTGCGTTCCCAGCCACAACACGAGCCTGGGCGTCTCCGGAGCCGCAGCGATCGCCGCAGCCGTCGCGGTGGCGTGCACGGACGGGGCGACTGTTCAGGATGTGGTGGCGGCGGCGAAGGAGGGGGCCGAGCGCGGCGAGGAACGTGGCCGGAAGGACGGCCGTGACGTCCCCGGACCGAGCATCGCGCGCCGCATCGACCGGGCCGTCGCTCTGGGGGCCGCCTCAGGCAGCGACGACGAGATCATCGCCGACATCGAAGCGGAGATCGGTGTCGGCCTCCCCGCCGCCGAAGCGGTTCCGGCAGCCGTCGGGTTCTTCGCAGCCGCCGGCGGTGACCCCGTCCGGACCGCCCAGCTTGCCGCGAACGCCGGCGGGGACAGCGACACCATCGGGTGCATGGCCGCCGGTATTGCCGGTGCCCACTCAGGATTCGAGGCCCTGGACGAGGCCCTGGTCGACGAGGTCGAGAAGGCCAACGACATCGACATCGCGGCAGCAGCCCGCCTCCTGCTGACAGCAGCAGAGCGCTAAGACCGGGAGGCCCCGCGCGTCGATCGGCGAGCGGGGCACCCCCGTCCCCTTCTCGAAGAAAGGTCTCAAGGATGAGTTCCACGATGCAGAGCAACGGCGAATACGCGAAGGTGAGAGCCTCCGAGAGGCTCTCTTTCGGCGCCGGTGATCTCGCCACCAACATCGCCTGGGGAGCGATGTCCACCTACATCGTCTTCTTCTACACCGATGTGCTCGGCCTGGCGGCCGCGGCGATCGGAACGATCATGCTGCTTTCACGATTCCTCGACGGGATCTCCGACGTCGCCATGGGAGCGGTCGTCGACCGCACCCGCTCGAAGCACGGGAGGGCACGGCCCTGGCTGCTGTGGCTCGCGATCCCGTTCGCCATCAGCCTGGTCCTGGTCTTCACCGTCCCGGACGTCTCGAACGCATGGCGAATCGCCTACATCGCCGTGTTCTACAACGTCCTGGTGCTGGTGTTCACGGCGATCGTCATCCCCTATGGGACCTTGAACACCCGTATGACCCGTGACTTCCAGCAGCGATCCTCGCTGAACGTCACACGCATGTTCGCGGCCACGGCCGGAACGCTCCTCGTCACCGTCGCGACGATTCCGCTCGTCAACGCCCTCGGAGGGGATCAGCGCGCATGGATCCTCTCCTTCGTCGCATTCGGGGCGATCGCAGCCGGCCTCTTCCTGATCACGTACCGCAACACCCGCGAGCGGATCACGGACCCACTGTCCGCAACCCAGCAGCCACCGCTCAAAGAAAGCCTGAAAGCGGCTCTGAGCAACAAATACTGGGTGATCCTGTTCCTGATCTTTCTCGTCTTCAGTGTTGCGGAGTCGCTGTACACAGGGGCATCAGCCTATTATGCACGATATATTCTGGGAGACACGAGCTTCGTTGCCCTGGTGTCCTTCCTGCTGTATATTCCGGCTCTGATCGGCATGGTGTTCATGCAGCGTTTCTACCGGCGGTTCGGGAAGATCACACCGATGATCGTCGGTGCCGTGATCTTCGTCGTCGGCTCCGTCATCATCGCGATCGACCCCTCCAACATCAACCTCGCCATCATCGGCACGCTGGTGCGAGGCGTGGGACGCATCCCCATCTTCGGAGCGATCTGGGGCATGCTCCCGGACACCATCGAATACGGCGAGTGGAAGACCGGTCGTCGCATCGAAGGGGTGCTCTACAGCGCCGGCAGCATGGGGCAGAAAGCCGGTTACGGCGTGGGGGCGGCCGTGCTCGGGTGGATCATGAGCGCCGCCGGGTACAGCGGCCTGCTCGCCACGCAGCCAGACAGCGCGATCACCGCGATCACCGCGATCTTCATCTATGTGCCGGCAGCCCTTTTCGTGGTCCTGATCGTCCTGTTCTTGCTGTACCGACTCGAGCGCATCTATCCCACCGTGGAGTCAGATCTGGCGGCCCGGCGCAGGGCATCCGAGACCGCGCACACCGAGTGAGCGGTGGACGGCCGCGTGCGGGCCGACGAGCCACCTCACACGTCCCACATGACACATGAAGGAGAAACCACGATGGCAAAATTCGATCCGACACTGGTCGGATGCCGCGGCGACTGGAAGAAGTATGCAGAGAACCCCGTCTTCGGGGAGCACGACGACTTTCGTTTTGACGTGCACGTCCTCACGGTCGACGGCCTCTTCCGGATGTATTTCTCATGGCGGAAGCATTACAGTATCGCCGTGACCGAGAGCCCTGACGGGGTGCACTGGTCCGAGCCGAAGCTCGTGCTCGAACCGCGGCCCGAGACCGGCTGGGAGGACGATGTCAATCGCCCCACGGTCGTCCACAAGGATGGGCTCTACCACATGTGGTACTCCGGTCAGACCGCGGGCCGGGAGTTCTCGTCCGCGGAGTGGACCCAGGTGTACGTCGAAGCGGCCTCGAACGACAAGGGCACCTCAGACATCGGGTACGCCGTGAGCCGTGACGGATTGACCTGGGAGCGGCGGGACGAGCCCGTTCTGCGGCCCACCCAGGGATGGGAGCAGTCATCTCTCATGTGCCCGTCTGTTCTGTGGGACGAGTCCGAAGGCAGGTACACGATGTGGTACTCCGGAGGAGGCTGGTTCGAACCGGACGCCCTCGGCATCGCCACCAGCAAGGATGGCGTGACCTGGGAACGCCCCCTGGAGACCCCGGTGTTCACGGCCGAACCGAAGAACATCTGGGAACGCGAGCGCGTGGCAGGCGCCCACGTCGTCCATCACGAGGAGTGGTACTACCTCTTCTACATCGGGTACGAGGACATGTTCAAAGCACGCATCTGCATCGCCCGATCGCGCGACGGGTTCTCCTCGTGGGAACGGCATCCCCAGAACCCGATCCTGTCGGCCGGAGTCCCGGGTGGCTGGGACTCGGAGTCGATCTACAAGCCGTTCGCCATGTACGACGAGGTGGATGACCGGTGGACCATGTGGTTCAACGCTCGCACGGGAACGACCGAGCAGATCGGCGTGGCTTATCACGACGGAGCGGACCTCGGGTTCGATTCTTCGTCCGCATCTCCTTCTCGCGAGCTGGCAGAACGTCCAGATCTCTGTCGTTCTCCCACGTGCGACCGGCACGGAACGACCAGACTCTGAGGGGCGACTCGGTCGGCGGAAGGGGCCGCTGCACGATCAGGTGACAGCTGGGACAGGCCGCCGGGCAGGCGGTCGGGTTCACGATGGTCTCGTGTTCGATGGGGCTCGACCGGCACGGTCGAACTAGTCGGCGGCGGGAGGTTCGCGCGCTCGGGGTGGAGACCTCGATGCGGAGCTCCTCGCGGCTGCGCCGACGACGCTGTGTCAGCACATTCTTCTGGAGCGGCGCGAAGAACGGGTCCATCGCCGCGTTCTCCTCCCGCTCGTTCCGCTGTGCGTCGCAGTTCGGTGATCAGCCCTTGACGGACCCCGCAGTCATGCCGCGCACCAGGAACCTCTGCAGGGAGAAGAACACGATCATCGGGATCACCATCGAGATGAAGGCCCCGGCGGTCAGGATCTCGGCACCCTGACCCTGCGTGCCCAGCATCTGCTGCAGGTTCACGATGATGGTCTTGTTCTCCCCGCCGCCCAGGAACAGCTTCGCGATCAGCAGGTCGTTCCACACCCACAGGAACTGGAGCGTGGCGAAGGCGGCGATCGCCGGGGAGGACATCGGCGCGACCAGACGCCAGAACGTCTGGAAGTGCGAGGCCCCGTCGATCTTCGCGCTCTCGACGACCGAGCCCGGCAGGGTGGTCATGTAGTTGCGCAGGATGTACACCGCCAGAGGCATGCCGAAGCCGGTGTGCAGCATCCACACCGCCAGGAACTGGCCGTTGATCCCCAGGCCGCGCGGGCCCAGCAGATCCAGCATCGGTTGGAACGAGACCTGGATCGGGACCACCATCAGCGCGACGATGATGATGAACAGCACGTCCTTGCCGCGGAAGTCGATGAACGTGAACGCGTACGCGGCGAAGGCCGCGAACATGATCGGCAGCACCGTCGCCGGCACCGCCACCACCACCGAGTTGATCAGCGAGCCGGTCACCGACGGATCGGTGAGCACCTGAGCATAGTTGTCCCACGTCCAGCCGCCTTCCCACAGAGCCGTCCACCAGCCCGTGGAGGCCGCCGCCTCGCGGTCGCGGAAGCTCGTCACCAGCAGACCGATCGTGGGGATCGTCCACAGCAGCGCCAGCAGCGGCATGGCGATGATGGCGACGGGGGAGCGTTTGCGCCCGTCCTGCATGGTCCCGTTCATCGGTTCGCCTCCTGCTGCCTGAAGCTCTTGACCTGGTAGATCAGGATCGGCACCACGAGGAGCAGGAGCACGACCACGATGGCCGAGGCCTGCCCGGCCTGCTGATCGGTGAACAGCTTCCGGAAGAAGAGGTTCGCGATCACGTCGGAGTCGTACAGGCCGTTGGTGGTGACGTAGATGAGGTCGAAGACCTTCAGCACCAGGATCATCACCGTGATCAGCACGGCGATGAGCGTGGGCCGCACCTGCGGGAACACGATCTGCCAGAAGATGCGGATCTCGCTGGCGCCGTCCATGCGTCCGGCCTCGACCGTGTCCTCGGGGACCCCCTTGATCGCCGAGCTGATGAGCACCATCGCGAATCCCGTCTGCAACCAGATCAGGATCACCATGAGCGCCAGCGAGTTCAGCCGGGCGGTGTCGATCTGGTACCACGGCTGGGGGGACCCGCCGAACGCCGTGACGATGGCGTTGAGCAGACCGGTCTGGGCCTCCCCGGGGGAGTTGTAGGCGTACACCAGCGCCCAGATGGTCGCCGCGCCCACGAAGCTGATCGCCATCGGCAGGAAGATCAACGACTTCGCCGCGTTCTCGCCGGCGGGGGAGAGCTTGTCGGCCAGCACCGCGACGGCGAGACCGAAGGCGACCGTGACCACCGGGACGATGAGGATCCACAGGAAGTTGTTCAGAAGGGTGGACCAGAAGTGGCCGCTGGAGAAGATCGCCTGGTAGTTGTGCAGCCCCACCCACGCCGTCGAATCGTCGTTGGCGAAGGAGTACACGATCGTCTGCACCGTCGGGTAGAGCAGGAAGATCCCGATCAGGCTGAATCCGGGCAGGAGGAACGCATAGGGGATGAGCCCGGCGGAGAACCGCGCGGGGAAGCCCTCGATGCAGATGTTCAGGAAGAGGAAGAACACCACCGAACCGCCGATGCCGAGAATCAGCCCCAGCAGTCCGATGAGGATCCCGGAGTTCGCGAACCACTCGGGGTAGTAGGCGAAGGCGAGGAACGCATTGCACACGAACCAGGCCGTGACCGCCATGCCGACGGCTCCGACGAGCACGCGCACGGGGCGCGCTGTGCCGTGCTTCGTCCCGTCGGCCTCCGCGGGAGGCGGGGCCTGCGGACCCTTGTGGGTCTGCGTCGCGGTGGTCACGACGGCCACCCGTTCTCGATCTCGTCGCAGACCTCCTGGGAGGTCTTCGCGCCCTGCAGCCACTCGACCATGCCCTTCCAGAAGGACCCGGAGCCCACGGCCGTCGGCATCAGGTCCGAGCCGTCGTAGCGGAACGCGGCCGCCCCCGAGGCGATCTCGGCGATCTTCCGGGTGATCTCGGAGGAGTACCGCGACTGGTCGAAGGTGCGGTGGGGGCTCAGCCAGCCGCCCGCCTCCGCCCACTCGCCGCCGAACTCGTCGGAGGTCAGGAACTCCATGACCTTCACGGTGTCGTCGTTGAGGGTGAACAGGGTGGCGAGGTCGCCACCGCCCAGGATCGGTTGGCCGTCGAAGCCGCCCTCCCAGCTGGGCATCGCGTACACGCCGACCTCCTCGTCCATGGTCGCCTGGATGTCCTCGGGGAAGAAGCCGGTGACGAAGTTTCCCTGGCGCACGAGCATCGCCTTCGGCGGGTCGTCGAACAGGGGCAGCGGCGCCTCGGAGAAGGGCGTGGAGATGATGGCATCGGTGCCGCCGAGCACGTTGCCCTCGGTCTTCAGCAGATCGCCGACGAGGTCGAACACCTCCACCACCTCCTTCGCGTTGAAGGGCATGCGGTGCTTGACCCAGTCGTCGTAGACCACGGGGCCGTGGACGCGGAGCATGAACTCCTCGATCCAGTCCGTGCCCACCCAGCCGGTCGCCTGGTCGGCGCCCCAGCCGTCGGACCACGGCGTGATGCCGTCGGCCTTCATCTCGTCGGTGATCTGGTAGAGCTCCTGCATGGTGGCGGGCTCGTCCCCGTAGCCACCCTCCTCGTACGCCTTCTTGGGGTACCAGATGAGCGACTTGCAGGCCATGCGCATCGGGGCGCCGTAGACGCGTCCCTGCAATCGGGCCGAGTCCAGGAAACCGGGGATCAGGGTCGAGTTCAACTGGTCGTAGTCCAGGAACACGTCGATCGGGGTGATCGTCCCCTGCTCGGCGAGATCGAACATGCCGCCGGGCTGCGGGAACAGGGCGATGTCCGGGGCTGCCCCGGCCCCCACGCGCTGCTGGACCGTGTTGGTGAAGTCGGAGTCCGGCGTGTACTCGATGGTGATGCCCGAATCGGACTGGAAGCCTTCGAGCGAGGCCATGAAGGCGTCCCGCTCCTGGCCCCCGAAAGCGCCGAGGATCGTCACCGTGCCGGAACCGGGCGTGTCCCCCGGGGTGTATCGCTCGACCGGACCGCTGCCTCCGCTGCCAGCCGGATCGGGGTTCTGCAGGCATCCGGTCATCCCCAGCGCTGCGGTGGCCGCGGCTGTGGACATGACCGCACGCCGGCTGAGACGTCGGTTCATGATCACTCCTTCGTGAGTCAGAGGCGAGCTCCTGGTCACACTGTAGGCCGGTCGCACCGGCAGGGCAGGCGCGGGGCGGCTCGTCGCGACCTCGATGCTGCGTTGTGACCTGACATGCGCGGATGCGACCGGAGTGGTCCAGTTCTCGGAGCATACGCGCACGGCGACCGTTTTGCCCGATCCCGGAGGGGTCATGTGCGGAGCGTGGGCGGCACGAGGCGTGAGGCGACCTCGGGCGAGGGTGGGGGCCTCCGACAGCGGCGGGTCCGACGGGAACCGTCCGATCAGCACGCGACAGGGGCACGGCCCCGCTGACCCGTGCCCCTGTCGTCTCGTGCGACCGACCCCTGTCAGGGGCCGCCGCGCCTTACTTCTTCGTAGTCGAGCTCTTCGTCGTCGTGCTCTTCTTCGCGGTCGAGCTCTTCGTCGCGGTCGAGCGCTTGGCCGGGGTCTTCTTCTTCGCGGGCCCCTTCGCGCGCTTCTCCGCGAGCTTCTCGACCGCGACCTTCTCGGTGATCTCCTCGACGCTCTCGGTGGAGCGCAGCGAGACGTTCGTGGCGCCGTCGGTGATGTACGGGCCGAAGCGACCGTCCTTGATCACGATCGGCTTCTCGCTGGTCGGATCGGTGCCGAGCTCCTTCAGCGGTGGCTTGGCGGCGGCTCGACCCCGGGTCTTGGGCTGGGCGTAGAGCTTCTCGGCCTCCTCCATCGTGATGGAGAAGATCTGGTCCTCGGTCTCCAGCGAGCGGGAGTCCGTGCCCTTCTTGAGATACGGGCCGTAGCGGCCGTTCTGCGCCGTGACGGGGGTGCCGTCCTCGGTGGTGCCGACCACGCGCGGCAGGCTCAACAGCTTCAGCGCGTCCTCGAGGGTGACGGTGGCCAGGTCCATGGACTTCAGCAGCGAGCCAGTGCGGGGTTTCGGCTTCTTGGACTTCGGCGTCTTGTCGCCCTCGACCTCCGGCAGGACCTCGCTGACGTAGGGACCGAAGCGGCCGTCCTTGGCGACGACCTCGTGGCCGGTCTCCGGATCGGTGCCCAGCACCCGCCCGTCGTCCTTGGCCCGCTCCAGCATCTCCTGCGCCACCTCGACGGTCAGCTCGTCGGGAGCGACGTCGTCCGAGACCGAGGAGCGCTGCGGAGCAGCGCCCTCGATGAGCTCACCGTCCTCGTCCCGCGCCGCCCTTTCGACATACGCGCCGTAACGGCCCACGCGCAGCGTGATGCCCTCGCCGATCTCGATGCTGTTGATCGCTCGGGCGTCGATGTCGCCCAGGTCGTCGACCATGCGCTTGAGCCCGATGGGGCCCTGTTCGCCGTCTCCGAGGTAGAACTCCTCGAGGTACTGCTTGCGGCCCAGCTCGCCCTGGGCCATCCGGTCCAGCTGCTGCTCCATCTGGGCGGTGAAATCGTAGTCGATGAATGCCCCGAAATGCTCCTCGAGCAGGCGCACCACGGCGAAGGCGGTCCAGCTGGGCACCAGGGCGCTGCCCCGGCGCAGCACGTAGCCGCGGTCCTGCACCGTGGCGACGGTGGAGGCATAGGTCGAGGGGCGGCCGATGCCGCGCTCCTCCAGCGCCCGCACCAGCGAGGCCTCGGTGTAGCGCGGGGGAGGCGTCGTGGTGTGGCCGTCCGGGGTCAGCTCGCGGGTGTCGAGCTGTTGGCCCTCCTCCATCTGCGGCAGGCGCTTGTCGCCGGAGTCGTCGTTGCCGTACCGGCTGGCATCGCGCCCCTCCTCATAGGCGGCCAGGAAGCCGCGGAAGGTGATCACGGTGCCGGCGGCGCGGAAAGTCGCCGTGCGCCCGGACTGCGTCAGCGAGAGCTCGACGGTGGAGGTGGTGCCCTTGGCGTCGGCCATCTGCGAGGCGACCGTGCGCTTCCAGATCAGCTCGTACAGGCGGAACTCGTCGCCCGAGAGCTGCCCGGCCACGTCCGCCGGGGTGCGAAAACGATCCCCGGCGGGGCGGATCGCCTCGTGCGCCTCCTGCGCGCTCTGGGACTTGGTCTGGTAGTAGCGCGGCTTGTCCGGCACGTACTGGGAGCCGTACAGCTCGGCGGCCTGGCCGCGGGAGGCCGTGATCGCCTCCCCGGAGAGCGTGACCGAATCGGTACGCATGTACGTGATGTACCCGTTCTCGTACAGCGACTGGGCCACCCGCATCGACTGGCGGGCCCCCAGGCGCAGCTTGCGGGAGGCCTCCTGCTGCAGCGAGGAGGTGGTGAAGGGCGCGGCCGGCCGGCGGGTGTACGGCTTGGACTCCAGCGCGGCGACCTCGGCGGGGGCGTCAGTCAGCGCCTCGACCAGGGTTTTCGTGGATTCCTCGGTCAGGACGGCGGCGTTCTTCGCCTTCGGCTTCAGCGTGCCGTCGTCGGCGAAGTCGGAGCCGGTGGCGACGCGGGAACCGTCGACCGTGGCGATCTTCGCGCTGAACTGACCCGTCTCGGCCGCGAAGGTGCCGGTCACATCCCAATAGTCGGCGGGGACGAAGGCCATCCGCTCCCGCTCCCGCTCGACCACGAGGCGGGTCGCGACCGACTGCACCCGCCCGGCGGAGAGGGACGGCTTGATCTTGCGCCACAGCACCGGCGACAGCTCGAAGCCCACCAGGCGGTCCAGGATGCGGCGGGTCTCCTGCGCATCGACCAGATCGGTGTCGATGTCACGGGTGCTCTCGAGAGCGCCGAGGATCGCGTCCTTGGTGATCTCGTGGAACACCATGCGCTTGACCGGCAAGGACTTCTTGGGCTTGAGCGTCTCCAGCAGGTGCCAGGCGATCGCCTCGCCCTCGCGGTCCTCATCGGTGGCGAGGTAGAGGGTGTCGGCATCCTTGAGGGCCTTCTTGAGGTCCGCGACGGTCTTCTTCTTCTCCGCGTTGACGATGTAGTACGGGTCGAAGCCGTTCTCGACGTCGACGCCGAACTTGCCGTACGGCCCCTTCTTCATCTCGGCCGGCAGGTCACGGGGCACCGGGATGTCACGGATGTGCCCCACCGAGGCCATCACGTCGAATCCGTCGCCGAGGTAGGGCGCGATGGTGCGCGCCTTCGTCGGGGACTCGACGATCACCAGATGCCGTCCGCCTGTCACGTTGATACGTCCTTCCTCGCCGCGTCGCGTCGCGGCCCGTCCGCCATCGCTGGATGCTGTGGTCCGGGGTCCACCGGGCTCTCCCGAGCGCTCGGCGATTGCTCACGGTACACGGTCGCCGGAGCGGCTCCTGTGTGAGATCGGCGAGCGCAGGACGAGCACCAGCGCCATCCACGCAGCGGTGCCGCCGCCGATCAGGGCGGCCATGGCGGGGAAGGAATCCTGCTGCTGGGCGACGTCCTCGAGATCCAGCGGGAGCCGCAGGGAGGACAGCTCGAGCGATCCGTAGGCCAGCCCCGCCACGCCTGCCAGGCCGAGCAGCGCGGCGATCATCGCGTCGGCCCGAGACATGCGCGGACGACGCCGCGGGCCGCCGGCCGGACTCGCCCCGCCCCGTCGACGTCTTCCGTGCCCCGGAGAGGGCGCGGCCCGGCCGAGCCGGCGGCGGGTGTGCAGCCCGTCGAGGAACAGGACCAGGAAGGTCCACCCGGCCACGATCAGGATCGCGCCGATCACATCGCTGGGCCGGTGCCAGCCCAGTACCAGGGTGCCGATGCCCGCCGCGGCGGTCCACAGGGCGCCCAGCGGGGCGAGGACCACGCGCGCCCGGCCCGAGGCGAGCACCACGGCGATCGTCGCGGCCGCGGCCAGGGTGGTGTGGCCGGAGGGGAAGGAGTTCGGGGTGATGTCGATGCCCGGGCCCAGCGCCTCCCGGGAGACCACCAGGTGCTTGAGGACCTGGGTGGTGAGGTTCGCGCCGACCACCAGCAGGCCCAGCGGGAGCAGCAGGTACAGGCGTCGACGCAGCAGCACCAGCACGACGGCGGTCGCGAGCAGCCCGGCCATCACCGGGAGGCTCACGGTCCCCACGGCGGATGCCGCGTACTGGCCGAGGGTCCCCTCGTCGTCCTGGGCTCCCGAGAGGATCAGCTGGTCCAGCCGCTGCCCGCTCGCGGTGCCGACCGCTGTGCGGACCAGCAGCACGATCAAGGCGGCGCAGGCGGCCGCGGTCAGCAGGGCCAGCAGCGGCCGGACCGTCGCGCCGCGAGGGCGCTGCGGCGTCGGGGCGGCGGGGGCGTCGAGAGGATCGTTCACAGGGTCACCATCGATGTGATGACGAGGTCGCGCAGGCTCGGCAGCACCTGCTCGAGGGCCTCGTCGGGGTCGGCATCGGTCAGGGCGCACACCGCGGAGACGATCTGGGCGACGGTGAGGGTGCCGTCCAGGGCGCCGACGGTCGCGGCCAGGATCTGATCGGTGCGGACCACGCGGGCGAGGCCCGCTCCCTGGACCAGCTCGATCAGCATCGGATCCCAGGCGCCCGGCGTCAGATGGCGGCGCTCGACGACGTCATCGGCGCGCACGAGCCGATCCGCCGCGAGAGCGTCGTCGTCCCGTCCCGCGAGGACGTCGAGCGCCATGAGCCCGGCGGCGAGGTGGGATGCCAGGGAACCCGTCCCGGTGCCGGTGGCCACCTCGGTGCGCAGCACGCCGCGGCGAGCGGCGGTCGGGCCCGCGTCCGGGCGGCGCAGCAGGAGATAGCCGAAGCCGACGGCCTCGACGTCGCGCCCGGCGAAGTCCTCGAGCCAGGACCCCACCAGGGCGGGCCAGCGCGGATCGCGGGCGGTGACCCCGGCGTCGCGGACCCAGGTCTCCGCGTACTGTGCGGGATCCTCCTGCTCGCGCTGGATCACCCACGCGTCGACGCCGTCCTCCGCGGCGGGCGCGAGCCAGGAGCGAGGATGCTCGTCGAAGGGTGCGCCGTGGGCGATCTCCCAGTTGCCGAGCAGGACGGCGCGGCCGCCCGGCGCGAGATGGGCGGGCAGGGCGCTCAGCAGCTCGGCCAGCAGGGTGTCGCCGGCGAGGCCGCCGTCGCGGTAGGTCCACACCGGGGTCCCGGTGGCGGTTCCGTCGGCCGGGACCGACGGCTCCGTCCCGACGTCCTGGGGGACCTCGCGCGCCCGGCCCCGCGGGGTGATGACGAAGGGCGGGTTGGAGACGATCAGGTCGACGGTCTCCTCGCCCACCGGCTCCAGCAGCGAGCCCTGGCGCAGCTCGAGTTCGATCCCGTTCAGCGCGGCGTTGAAGGCGGCGAAGTCCAGGGCCCGCTCGGACAGGTCGGTGGCGATCACGCGGTCGGCGTGACGGGAGGCATGCATCGCCTGGATCCCGCCGCCGCAGCCGACGTCCAGCACCGTTCCCACCGGGTCGCGCGGCGTGATCCGGGCCAGCGTGAGCGAGGCGCCGCCCACACCGAGGACATGCTCGGGCGACAGCTCACGGCCGGTCGCCATCTCCGAGAGGTCCGAGGCGATCCACCAGGAGATCTCGCCCGCGTCGTCGCTCGCGGCATAGGGGGCGAGGTCGATCAGGGCACGCAGCGGGGTGTCCGGATCGTCGGCGGCGCGATCGTCCCGGGCGTACGCCTTGGGCTCGGCGGCCGGCGCCAGCAGACCCAGGCGCAGGGCGCCGTCGACGCCGAGGGTGGGCAGGGCCGTCCGAACCAGCGAGCGCGGCACCACGGCGCCCAGGGTGAACAGTCGCAGCAGCACCGCGGCGGGATCGAGCAGCGGCTCTGTCACGCGACGGGCAGGGACCGCGTTCTCGCGCGCCAGCGCCGCGGCCGCGACGGGCCCCAGCAGGGCCTCGAGCGCCTCGCTCGTGTACGGGGCGGCGAGCAGATCGGCACGCAGGGCCGGGATCAGCGCCGGCAGTGCCCTCGGGGGAGCCGATGGTGCGTCGGATGGCATGGCTACGATTGTGCCCCAGCCACCCGGCACCGATCGGGAGCGCGGGTGTGGGACATGTCGAGGAATCGAGGAGCGGATGCGGGCAGGCAGAGCGGCCGACCTCCTGGCCGATCTTTCGCAGCCGCTGACCCGCCGGGCCTGCCTCACCCACGTCGAGCAGCGTCCCGCCCGGCCCGGGCGGCGCGGCAGCTTCCCCGACTGGGCCGATCCGCGTCTTCTGACGCACCTCGGCGAGCAGGGGATCACCGCGCCCTGGACCCACCAGGAGCAGGCCGCGCAGCTGGCGCACGAGGGGACGAACGTGGTCCTCGCCACGGCGACCGCCTCGGGCAAGTCGCTGGCGTACCTGCTGCCGATGCTCACCGCCGTCGGCGCGCGCGAGCTCGACCCCGGGGCGCGCCGCGCCACCGCCCTGTATCTCTCGCCGACGAAGGCGCTGGCTGCCGATCAGCTGACCAACATCACCGCGATGGCGGACGGGGCCGGGCTGCGCGATGCCCGGATCGCGGTCTACGACGGCGACACCCCGACCGAGCAGCGGCGCTGGGTGCGTCGGCACGGCACCGTCGTGCTGACCAACCCGGACATGGTGCACTTCGGGATCCTGCCCGGGCACGAGCAGTGGGCGAGCTTCTTCCGGGCGCTGCGCTACGTGGTCATCGACGAGTGCCACAGCTACCGCGGCGTCTTCGGCAGTCATGTGGCGATGGTGATGCGGCGCCTGCGACGGATCGCCGCCCATTACCGCGCCGAACCCACGTTCATCCTGGCCTCGGCCACGACCGCCGACCCCGAGCTGTCGGCGAGCCGGCTGATCGGTCAGGACGTCGCACCGGTCACCGAGGACGGATCGCCGCGGGCCGGATTGACCGTCGGCCTGTGGGAGCCGGGCACCCGCACCCGGGTCGACGGCCGGGGCCCCGAGCCCGACCCGACGGAGACGGACGAGGCCGCGGACGGGGACGACGGCCCCGACGGGACGCGGCACCGGTCCGGCTCCGAGGAACCGCTGCGCCGCTCGGCCACCAGCGAGGCGGGCGCACTGCTGGCGGACCTCGTCGAGCAGGACGTCCAGACCCTCGTCTTCGCCCGCTCCCGTCGCGGTGCGGAGCTGGTCTCCAGCGGGGCCCGGCGCCTGCTCGAGCAGAAGGCCGAGCACGCGCTGTCCCCGCAGCTGGCCGACCGGGCGCGACGGGTGGCGGCCTACCGCGGTGGCTACCTGGCCCGGGAGCGCCGCGAGCTCGAGGACGCCCTGCGCTCCGGGGACCTGCGGGCGCTGGCCTCCACCAACGCCCTCGAGCTGGGCATCGACATCGCCGGGCTCGACGCCGTGGTGATCGCCGGCTGGCCCGGCACCCGCGCTTCCCTGTGGCAGCAGTTCGGACGCGCCGGCCGCCGCCAGGAGCGCGGGGGTGATGCGCTGGCGCTGTTCGTGGCGCGGGAGAACCCGCTGGACACCTACGTCGTCCACCATCCCGAGACGTTGTTCGGCGCCGAGGTGGAGGCGGCCGTGTTCGATCCCGCGAACCCCTACGTGATGACGCCCCACCTCTGTGCCGCGGCCTCCGAGCTCGCGATCCGAGACGGCGAGGAGGAGATCTTCGGGCCCACCGCGCGGGAGCTGCTGAGAACCCTGGCCGCCCGCGGGGTCCTGCGCGCCCGGCCGAGCGGATGGTACTGGACCATGACCGCGTCCGCCCACGAGCTGACGGATCTGCGCGGCAGCGGCGGGGAGCCGGTGCGGATCGTCGAGGAGGCCAGCGGCACCCTGTTGGGCACCGTCGACGCCGCCAGCGCCCACACCCAGGTCCACGACGGTGCCGTCTACATCCACCAGCGCACCAGCTACGTGGTGCGCCACCTCGACGTCGAGCAGGCGGTCGCCTTCGTCCGCCGCGAGGACCCGCTGCACTCCACCCACCCGCAGTCCACCTCGACCATCCGCATCCGCCAGACGGACCGCGAGGTCGCCTGGGCCGACGGTGTCCAGCTCTGCTTCGGCACCGTGGACGTGACCGACCAGGTCACCGGCTACCAGGTGCGGGACGTGTTCACCCAGGCGGTGCTCGCCCAGCACGCGCTGGACCTGCCCCCGCGCACCCTGACCACGAAGGCCGTGTGGTGGGTGATCCCGCAGTCCCGGACCGATGCCGCCGAGATCCCTGGTGAGGAGCTGCCCGGCGCGCTGCACGCGGCCGAGCACGCCGCGATCTCGATGCTGCCGCTGCTGGCGACCTGCGACCGCTGGGACATCGGCGGGGTCTCTGCCGCCCAGCACGAGGACACCGGCGAGCCGACGATCTTCGTCTACGACGGCGCTCCGGGCGGGGCCGGCTTCGCCGAGCGCGGGGCCGACGACGCCGCCGCCTGGGTGCGGGCCACCGCGGACATGATCGCCGAATGCCGCTGCGAGGCGGGCTGCCCCGCCTGCGTCGTCTCCCCCAAGTGCGGCAACGGCAACGAGCCGCTGTCCAAACCGGAAGCGGAGAAGCTGCTGGACCTGCTGCGGCCGGAGGCCCCGGCGACGTCCTGAGCCGGGACCGTCCCGGGTCGGCGAGGACGTCCAGGGTCACCGGCCTTCTCGACACCCGGAGCCGGGGGCCGGCGGGTGCGCGAGCGGGGCCGGCGGCTGCCGGGACGGACTCAGAGCATGCTGCCGAGCCAGAGGCCGAGCGCCGCCAGGATGCACGTCCCGAGCAGGCTGCCCAGGCCGTTCAGCATCCCGGCCCCGAGGCGTCGTTCCTGGAGCAGCCGCACGGTCTCGATGCTCGCGGAGGAGAACGTCGTGTACCCGCCCAGGAAGCCCGTGCCGAGCACCAGCTGCCAGGGCCCGGGCGCCGCATGGGCCAGCACCGCGCCGGTGAGCAGCCCCAGCAGCAGCGAGCCGCTGAGGTTGATGAGGATCGTGCCCCACGGCGCGGAGCCGTCGGTGCGGTCGCGGATCATGCCGTCCAGCAGGAATCGGGTCGCGGCGCCGATCCCGCCGGCGACCGAGAGCAGCAGGAACAGCAGCGGCGTCATCGGCGCCCCTGCGTCGAGGGCGTCGCCGTCGTGCGCGGTCCCGTCGCCGGGCGCGGGCTCAGCGCCGCGGCGACGGCGATGCCGGCCCAGGTCGCGAGGCCCCCTCCGAGCACCGTCATCAGGCCGTAGGCGACACCCGCAGCGGGGGAGCCGCTGCCCATCAGCAGCGCGGTGTGGGTCGCGAGCGTGCTGTAGGTGGTGAAACCGCCGAGGAACCCGGTACCCAGGAGCAGGCGCATCCGCTGCCGTCGGCCCTGGTCCGGGCCGCGGCGGGCGAGGGAGTCCAGCAGCAGCCCCAGGAGGAACGCCCCCAGCACGTTGATCAGCAGGATCGTCGAGGACACGCCGCCGACATCGGGGATCTCGGTGTCCAGCCCCGCTCGGCAGGCCGTGCCCGCCGCGCCGCCGAGCGCGACCAGGGCGAGGAGCCCGGGCCGACGGTGGGCGGGGCGCGGTCGGGCGCTCATGCGTACTCCTCGGGGTGGTCGGGGAGCACCGCGCCGTCGGAATCCGGGCCCAGCGGCACCACCATCACGGGGCGGTGCTGACGGTGGGCGAGCTGGACCGCGACGGATCCGCCGAGCAGCTCGTGAAGCGATCCTCTCCATCCGGCCTCGCGGGTGCCGACCACGATCATCTCGGCGTCGACCTCCTCGGCGAGGGCGGCGAGCTCCTGGGCCGCACCGCCCGCCAGGGATCGGGCCGACCAGCGCACCGGCAGCGGGTGCAGGGCCGCGGCGATGGCCGTCTCGAGGCCGGGGTCGAGGCCGTCGGCCGGTGCCTCGACCAGATCCGGATCCAGCGGCAGGGTCGCCAGGGCGCCGTCGGGCATCTGGGCGAGGACGTACCGGGACGTGTCGACCCAGGCGCACAGAAGGTCCGTGCCGAGACGGTGGGCGAAGGACGCCGCGGTCCGGACGACGACGGGTGGCTGCTCGGACACCACGGCGACCAGGACGGGTCCGGGGCGGTCGTCGTGGGCTGTCGGCTCGTCGTCCTGCCGTGCGGGGCCGTCGTGCGGTGCGGGGGGTGGGGTGGCGGTCATCAGGTCTCCTACCTTCGGGCGCGCCGGCGCCGATCGGGTAGGGACTGTTGTCGGAGATCCGAGGTTGGGTACGGCGAGCCCCACCGCCGCGACGCATGGCGTCAGAGGGTCACTCTGGCATGCCCCGGAGCCTCGCGCAATCGAGGCGAGCACCTCGGTGGCCCGGCACGGTCAGGGCAGCTCCTCGGGTCCGGGCCCCGCCCGGGCTCGAGCGCTCGCCGGGGGCAGTGGCGAGGCGTCGACCTCGACCTCCACCAGGACGTCCCAGGCGCGTCGCTCGCAGCTGGTCAGCCGGGCGTCGTTGCGCGCAGCGGCCTCCGCCGCGACCTCGCAGGGCCGGGTGCTCGCGGCCGCGAGGGCGTCGGCCCCGGCGAGGGCCGCCAGATCCGCGGCGGTGGCCGCCTGCGACGCCGCCAGCACCCCGGTGCCCAGTAGGGACAGCCCCGCGACGGCAGCGGTCGCGGCCCCGGTCCAGGCCAGCACCCCGGCGGCCCCGGTGCTCATGAGCCGCCGCCGTCGACCAGATGCGGCTCCCGTCGAGCCTCGGCATCGGCCGACAGCTCCCAGTGAGCGCCCGACAGCGTCCCGACCGGAGCCTCCACCACTCGCGTGACCTCCACCTGCACCCACGCTCCGCGGCCGGAGACCTGCACCTGGACGTCCTCGCCACCGATCCGCTGCGCGGTGTCGACCGCAGCGGCGGCCGGCTCACCGCGAGCCAGCTCACGGGCAGCACCACGAGCCGCGCTCTCGAGGCGGAGCTGGGTGCCAAGACCGGCTCCGACCAGCAGGATCACGATCACCATCGCGACCACCACGGGCAGCACGATCGCCGTCTCCGCCGTGGCGGACCCCCGGTCGTCCCGCCAGGGGGACGACCGGGCGGACCGCGTCATCACGACCCCATCGACAGAGCGGACGTGATGATGCCCAGCAGGAGCTCGCGCACCTCGCCGGACGCCAGCAGGGCGACCAGGACGGCGGCGAAACCGCAGGCGGCGAGCACGGTGATGGCGTACTCGGCGGTGGATGCTCCGGTCTCGTCCCGCATCACGCGGTCGAGCCCGCGACGCAGCTGGTTCTTCGTGGCGGACATGGACTTCTCCTTCACCTCGTGGACGGCGCGATACCGTCCGATTCGTGAGCGGCGCATCGTCGCCCGACTCGGAGGCGACGAGCTGCCGCGGGCGGACGGCGGCTGCCGTCCTGATACGGCGGCCACAGCCGCCACCTCTCGGCGTCTCACCCGCCGTGGGCCGTCCGACGGCGGGCCCCGAGCCCGGGGCGGCGCGGTGGTCATGGCAGCACCGACCCCGTGGTGGTGAGCGCGAAGGTGCCGCCGAGCAGGGACATCACGGTCGGGATGATCCCCAGCACGACGAAGGCCGGCAGCAGCGTGATGCCGGTGGGGAGCACCAGACGCACCGCGAGCTGGGCCGCCCGCACCTCCGCGGACCGGGCGCGCCCCCTGCGCCCGTCCCGGGCCGCAGATCGCAGCACGCGCGACAGATCCGCTCCGGCCGATTCCGCCAGGACCGCGGACTGCCCCAGCGGGGCGAAGACCGGCGGGAGGTCCCGGGCGGCGAGCGCGGCGGGCAGCCCGGCCTCGAGCGCGGCGGCCGATCGACCCAGCAGCTGGGCATCCGGTCCTGCGGGCAGAGCCTGTGCGACCGCGGCGACGGAGCGGGACAGGGGCAGGCCGGAGTCGAGGGCTCCGGCGATCAGCTCCAGGACGACCGACGGGTCGACGCGGCCGGAGTGGGGCGGATCCGCCTGGCGGATCAGGCGCCGCATCCACCACCAGCCCGCAGCGGTCAGCGCGATCCCGAGGGCCGCCAGCAGATTCCCGGACGGCGAGGTGAGCAGCAGGTGCAGCGGATCCCCGCCCAGCAGCATCCCCAGCCCGAGCCCGGCCAGCGGCAGCACCAGCAGGATCCGGGCGGTCGAGCGCGGCCCCGCGAAGGCCGTGCGCCGGGCCAGGGAGGCATCGTGCAGGTCCCGCAGGGCATCGGCGAGACCCTGCAGCATCCCGGCCGTGGGCGCCCCCGTGCGCTCGCACACCGCGAGCGCGGCGCCGAGTGATCCGATCGTCTCCGAGCCGTGCAGCCGGCCCGGGGCCGCTCGCCGGGGATCCGCCCCGGAGGCCGCGGCGCGGGCCAGCTCACGAAGCTCCCCCACGGGCAGCGTCCGGGCGACCGCGCCCCAGGCACGACGGATCGACGCCCCGGAACCGATCACCGTGGCCAGCTGCTCCACCATCCGCGCCACCTCGAGCGTGGTCGCGACCGAGCGCCGGGCCCGCGGGCCCGCGGCCTGCGCAGTCGCAGGGATCGCGGGCGGCGTCACCACCCAGACCAGGCAGAGCGCGGACAGGAGCGCGAGGATGATCATGCCGCCCTCCGACCGGTCCGGGACGACGAGGACGCGGAGAACATGGACCGGCCGGACGACGACGGTGCATCCGTGCCCGGTGCGTCTGCAGCCGGTGCCGGGGAGTCCGCCGCCTCCGGGGCGATCGCCCCCGACGCGGGGGAGGACGTGCGCGAGCCGCGTGCCAGTCGCTCGGCCAGAGCGGTGGCGGCCGGCCCCTCCCGCAGACCGCCCTCCTCGACGCGCAGGGCGGTGGTGGCGCGCAGCATCCCCTCGCGATCGCGGTGCAGCACGGCGATCTCCTCGAGCACACGGAGGCCGCCGCGCCGTCCGAGATGCACGACGACCTCCAAGGCGCTGCTGACCTGGGCGGCGAGCGCCCCACGGTCGAGACCGCCGAGGGCGCCGAGGGCCTCCAGCCGGGCGGGCACATCCGCGGCGGTGTTCGCGTGGACAGTGCCGCAGCCGCCCTCATGACCGGTGTTCAGCGCCTGGAGCAGCTCGCGGATCTCCGCGCCGCGGCACTCCCCGAGCACGATCCGATCCGGGCGCATCCGCAGGCTCTGCCGCACCAGGGTCGTCAGATCCACGGCGCCGGCACCCTCGCTGTTGGCGTGGCGGGACTGCAGGTGCACCACGTGCGGATGGTCCACGGCGAGCTCGAGGACGTCCTCGACCACCACGATCCGCTCGGTGGGCGGGGCCTCCCGCAGCAGGGCCGCGAGCAGGGTCGACTTGCCGGTCCCGGTGCCGCCCGTGACGAGGAACGGCACCCGGGCGGCGACCAGGGCGAGCAGCACCGCACGGGCCTGCTCCCCGACGGTGCCGAGCTCGCCGAGCGCTGTGAGGTCGAGGCTCTCGGTGGAGGGCAGACGCAGGGAGAGTATCGTGCCGCCGGGGGACAGCGGCGGCAGCACGGCGTGGACGCGGATCCCCGAGGGCAGGTGGGCATCGGCCCACGGGACGGCGTCGTCGAGACGCCGCCCGCCCGCGGTCGCCAGGCGCACCGCGAGGTCTCGGGCCGGGGCCGGGGGCAGATGCACCGTGGTGGGCCGCAGGCCGTCGGCGTCGTCGACCCAGACCGAGCCGTCGTCGTTGACCAGCAGATCGGTCACCCCGGGGCCGACGAGGGACTGCAGGGGGCCGAGCCCGTCGATGTGGTCACGGACCCGGGTGGTGATCTCGAGAGTCGCTGCAGCGCCGAGCACGCGCCCCGCACCTCGCAGGACCCGGGCGATACGCGGTACGTCGACGGGTCCGGGGGAGCGGACCAGATCCTCGCGCACGAGCTCCAGGAGGTCAGAGAAGTCCTCGGGTGCGGTGGTCCCGGGCGCCGTCATGGCACGAGCTCCGCGCCGGTCCGGGCCAGCAGGCGCCGGGCCGCTCGGTCGGCTCCGCCCCGGCGCACGTCCAGCAGGGGGATGGCGCCCCGGGGGCTGTCGCGGAAGGCGCCGGCCAGCGGAAGGGCGAGGTCCTCGCAGACGTCCTGCGGGGACAGGTGGCCGCGCCGGCGTGCCATCACCTGCGTCGGAAGGTCGAGCTGAGGCCAGCTGCGCAGGCGCCGGGAGGTCGCCCGCACCGCATGATCGGTGGTGGGCACGACCAGAAGGAGCTGGTCGGCATGCTCGGCGGCGACCGGCACCAGGGCGGAGTCGAGGTCCACGATCACGGTCCCGCCCAGCGGGGAGAGCGCAGAGAGCACCTTCGACAGGGAGGACGGGTCGGGCCCGACATGATCCTGGGCGACGAGCAGGGAGACCTCGTCGACCCGGGGCAGCCCTTCCCGCAGCGCCTCCCCGTCGTCGGGGCCGAGACCGTCGGCATCGGCCCATCCGATGCCGGTGGAGCCGACCCCCTCGACCAGCAGGTCCAGGCCGCCGCCCAGCGGGTCGGCATCGACCAGCACCACCGAGCCCCGCGAGCGCGCTGCCGCCGCGAGGCGGGCGGCGAAGCTCGACGCACCGGCCCCGCCGCAGCCGCCGGTCACGGCGACCACGGTCGAGGCAGTGCGGGGACGAGCGAGCTCGGCGAGGAGGGAGAGCAGCTCCTCGGAGCCGTCGGGCAGGGGGATCACGGCCCGGGCCCCGGCACTCAGCGCCCGCTTCCACGCGGCCACGGGGACGTCGGGCCCGTCCATCACCACCAGCAGCGGGGTGTGGGACCCGGTCGGAGGGCGCTCACCGCCGGCGAGAGCGGCCCCATCGATGACGGCAGCGGCGGGCAGACCCGCCGAGGAGCCGTCGCGGGTCGTGTCGATCAGGTCCATCCCCACGGCGGTGGCGTGATCGCGCACCTGCTCCCGCAGAGCGTCCCCGGACCCCAGCCAGCGCACCTGGGGACGCTCCTGCGGGGGCGGCTCGTCCGGCTGCGTGATGGGGCCGGGGAACCGCGCGCGCCGACGCCGGGGGACGGCATCCCAGCGGCCCGACGGGTCGGTGGGGACCGCCGCATCGAGGAGGTCCTCCAGGGGTGGAGGGCGACGGGCCGGTGTCGTGGTGGTGCTGGTCATGCGGCCATGGTGGCCAGCTCAGGAGCCGCAGCGCACCGCGTCGACCTCGATGGTGGACAACCACCCTCTGGGGAGGAAGGACGCCCCGGGCACGGGGCTTGCACCCGCCGCGCCCCCGGCGTAGTGTGATCTGCACAACGACGAATACCGGCACCGGAACCCACGTGCGACTGGTCCCCGCAACGGACCGGCTGTGAGGCGTCGAAAGCGCCACCGCAGCCACACACTGTGCACGCCTGATACCGATGCAGATGGCTCGTCCGGAGCGGCGCCGCGAGAGATCGCGACGCCGCTCCACCATGTGTGGGGCCGGTCGTTCAGAGCCCCGGTCGCTCAGAACTCCAGGTCGACGACCACCGGCGCGTGGTCCGACGCGCCCTTGCCCTTGCGCTCCTCCCGGTCGATGAACGACCCGCTCACCGCCGCCTGCACGGCGGGGGAGCCGAGCACGAAGTCGATCCGCATGCCCTCCTTCTTGGGGAAACGCAGCGCCTGGTAGTCCCAGTAGGTGTAGATCCCCGGGCCCGGGTGGTCCGGACGCACCACATCGGCGTAGCCCGCGTCCACCACGGCCTCGAAGGCGGCGCGCTCCGGCGCGGTCACGTGGGTCTTGCCGTCGAAGGCGGTCATGTCCCAGACGTCCTCGTCCTGCGGGGCGACGTTGAAGTCGCCCACCAGCACGGTGCGGGCCTGCGGATCCGTCGCCAGGTCGCGCTCGCCCTCGGCCCGCAGCGCCTCCAGCCAGCGCAGCTTGTAGGCGTAATGGGGGTGGTCGAGCTCGCGCCCATTGGGCACGTACAGCGACCAGATGCGCAGGCCGTCACCGACCACGCCGCTGAGCGCACGGGCCTCGACGACGCCGGCCCCGTCCTCGGGCCAGGCCGGGACCGCGGGCAGTTCGGTGCGCACGTCGCGCAGGCCTATCCGGGAGATCAGCGCCACGCCGTTCCACTGGTTCAGGCCGTGGGCGCTGACCTCGTACCCCGCGTCGGTCAGGGCGGTCAGGTCGAGCTGCTCGGGCTTCGCCTTGGTCTCCTGCAGGGCCAGGACGTCCACGTCGTGGCGCTCCAGGAAGGCGAGCACGCGCTCCATCCGTGCCCGCAGCGAATTGATGTTCCAGGTCGCGATGCGCATGACACGATCCTACGGGGGAGCGAAGACACCCGTGCTCCGCCGCGAATCGACGTAAGCTCGGGACATGACGCGCGCACTGGTCACCGGGTCGACCTCCGGACTGGGTCTGGAGTTCGCCTGGCAGCTGGCCGGCACCGGGCACGATCTCGTGCTGGTCGCCCGCGACGAGGATCGCCTGCGCGCCGTCGCCGAACAGATCCGCGACGTCCACACCGTCGCCGTCGAGACGCTGCCGGCCGATCTCTCTGACCGGGAGCCGCTGGAGCGGGTCGCGATCCGCATCACCGACCCGGTGGACCGGGTGGACCTGCTCATCAACAATGCGGGCTACGGCCTGCGGGGCGGCTTCCTCGAGGTCGGGGTCGAGGACCACGAGAAGCAGATGGACACGCTGATGAAGGCGGTGCTGGTGCTGTCCCACGCTGCCGCGCGCACCATGGTCCAGCGCCGTCGCGGGGCGATCCTCAACGTCAGCTCCCTGGCCGGCTACACCACCGCAGGCCCCTACGCCGCCTCCAAGAGCTGGGTCACGGTGTTCACCGAATCCCTCGCCATGGAGCTCAAGGGCACCGGGGTCACCGCGACCGCGCTGCTGCCCGGCTTCGTCCAGACCGAGTTCCACGAGCGGGCCTCGATGAGCATGGACGGGCTGCCGCGGATCACCTGGCTGAAAGCCCCCTTCGTCGTGGAACAGGCGCTCAAGGACACCGCCAAGGGCACGGTGCTGTCGATCCCCTCGGTCACCTACCGCACCGCGGGGGAGTTCTCCCGGATCGCGCCGCGTCCGCTGGTGCGCGCCATGACCTCGCAGTCCTGGTACCAGCATCTGCAGCGACGGGCCGTGAAGCGCTCCCGACGCAAGGCCTCCCGACGCAAGCTCCATGCGCCATGGGAGCGGGATCCGGAACCGTAGATCCGGAGCAGGGGCTCCTGCCTCGCCGCTCTCCTCCGCGGCCCGCCCCGTTCGCGCAGCGCGTTCCGGTCCCGGCGTGGTCGATTACGCTGAGCCCATGACCGAGACCAGCTCTGAGCCCGTCCCGTCCGACTCGATCGATGCCGCGCGCGAACGCCTGCGGGAGCTGATCCGTGATCTCGCCGTCGTGCGCGGACAGGTCACCCTCTCCTCGGGCGCGGAAGCCGATCACTACGTCGACCTGCGCCGCATCACCCTCCACCACGAGGCGGCGCCCCTGGTGGGCCGCGTGATGGTGGATCTGCTGCGCCGGGAGGGACTGCTGCCCGGCGTCGACGCCGCGGGCGGGCTCACCCTCGGCGCCGATCCCGTCGCCACCTCGATCCTCCACGCCTCCGCGGCCACCGGCACCCCGCTGGACGCCTTCGTGGTGCGCAAGGCCAACAAGGCCCACGGTCTGCAGCGCCGCATCGAGGGCCCCGAGGTGGGCGGTCGTCGCGTGGTCGCCGTCGAGGACACCTCCACCACCGGCGGCAGCGTGCTGACCGCCTGCGAAGCGCTCGAGGAGGCCGGGGCGAGGATCGACGCGGTCGCCGTGATCGTGCACCGCTCCGAGGCGTCCCGCGCGGCCGTCGAGGCCGCGGGGTACCGCTATCTCGCCGCCTACGACATCTCCGAGTTCGAGATCTGACGGGTCCCGCGCGGGCGGCGTGACCGACGGGGTGGCGTGACCGCTCGGGCGGAGTGACACGTTCATCGGGATGGCAGGTCGGGCGGAGTGACCGGCGCGACAGCCCGGCCGATCCGGCCGGGCGTCCCGTGAGCAGGCGGAACAGCGCTGGTGAAGGTCCTGCGCAGTCCACCACCTCCTCGGGGGACCTGCAGGGATGACCGCATAGCATGGGCGGGGCGGTTCGGGGGCCCGGCCGAGTCCGATCCGGTCGACGAGAACCCTTCCGCGTGACGACCCTGCCGCCACGCCGTCCGGTCCGGAGCCCGCGCCGGCCGACCGAGCATCGAGGAGACCCGCATGAACATCGTCGACTGGGCCGTGAGCACCATGGACAGCCTCGGCACCCTCGGTGTCGCCTTGCTGATCTTCCTGGAGAACCTGTTCCCCCCGATCCCCTCCGAGGTGATCCTGCCGCTGGCCGGCGTGGCCGCGGCAGGCCCGAACAACACGTACTGGGCGATGCTGCTGGCCTCGATCAGCGGCTCGATCGCCGGGGCCTGGCTGCTGTACGGCCTGGGCCGCCTGCTCGGCCCGGAGCGCCTGCGCACGATCTTCCTGAAGCTGCCGCTGCTGCACGTGAAGGACTACGACAAGACCGTCGACTTCATGGACAAGCACGGCCACAAGGCCATCTTCTTCGGCCGCATGGTGCCGGGCGTGCGCTCGCTGATCTCCATCCCGGCGGGTCTGTACGCGATGCCACTGGGCATGTTCACCCTGCTCACCCTTGCCGGCAGCACCATCTGGAACACCGTCTTCCTGACCATCGGCTACGTCATGGGCAGCAACTGGACCGTGATCGAGCCGTACACCGACATCTTCTCCAACGTCGTCTATGCGATCGTCGCCCTGGTCATCCTGGTCTTCGCGATCCAGCTCATCCGCCGCGAGGTGGCCCGTCGCCGGCTCGGACTGCCGGATCCGGACGAGGCGCTCCTCGAGCAGGAGGAGAACAGGACCGAGGACTCCGGGCGCGACGGCGCGACCGAGGACTCCGGGCGCGACGGGACCACCGCGCGGCCCGACGGGACCTCCGGGTCCGCGCGGTGAGTGCGGAGTCTTCCGCCGGCGGGCCTGCGCCGGGCGAGCCCCGGGGCGGCGCGGACGCATCGGGTGAGCCCCGGGGCGGCGCGGACGCATCGGGTGAGCCCCGGGGCGGCGCGGACGCATCGGGTGAGCCCCGGGGCGGCGCGGACGCATCGGGTGAGCCCCGTGATCCCGGTAATGCGCCGGATCGCGTCGTCGGCGTCGGACCCCATCCCGAGCCGTGGCCGACGGACCCGCACCTGGACCCCGAGCTCCTCGCCGCCGGGGACCGCCGCAACGTCGAGGACCGCTTCCGCTACTGGCGCCGCGAGGCGATCGTGGCCGAGCTCGACACCCGCCGCCACGACGTGCACGTGGCCATCGAGAACCTCGACCACGACGCGAACATCGGCTCCGTGGTGCGCACCGCGAACGCCTTCGCCGTCGGCGCCTTCCACATCGTCGGTCGACGGCGCTGGAACCGTCGCGGGGCCATGGTCACCGACCGCTATCAGCACGAGATCCACCATCCGGATGCGGCGGACCTCGTCGCCTGGGCCCGCCGGGAGGGTCGGCCGCTGGTCGCGATCGACCTGGTGCCCGGGGCGATGCCGATCGAGCGCACCCCGCTGCCGCGCGACGCCGTGCTGGTCGTGGGGCAGGAGGGGCCGGGCGTGAGCCCGGAGCTCCTGGCCGCCGCCGACCTCGTCGTCGGCATCACCCAGTTCGGCTCCACGCGCTCGATCAACGTCGCCGCCGCGGCCGCGATCGCGATGCACACCTGGATCCTGCAGCACGCCGAGGTCCCCGAGGGGCCGCTGCGCTGAGCCGTCAGCGCGCCGCGATCGCAGCCCTCGGCCCGTCCCGGCCCCTTCCGCGGGATGAAAGGCCCGGTCGGCATGGAGGCGCCCTATGGGACAATGGGGAGGATAGGACGGCCCTGCGCGGCGCACAGCGCGCCCCCGGCCGTCATCACGCCGCTCGACCCAAGGAGAATGCCTCATGGCAGTCGCAACCCCGGATCAGTACGCAGAGATGATCGACCGCGCCAAGGCGGGCAAGTTCGCCTACCCGGCCGTCAACGTCTCCAGCTCCCAGACGGCCACCGCCGCGCTGCAGGGCTTCGCCGAGGCGAACTCCGACGGCATCATCCAGGTGTCCTTCGGCGGTGCCGAGTACCTCTCCGGCTCCACCGTCAAGGACCGCGTCGCGGGCTCCATCGCGCTCGCCGAGTACGTGCACGCCGTGGCGAAGAACTACTCGATCACCGTCGCGCTGCACACCGACCACTGCGCCAAGGAGGTCCTGCCCACCTGGGTCGAGCCCCTGATCCAGTGGGACCTCGAGAACCGCGTGAACAAGGGCCTGGACCCGCTGTTCCAGTCGCACATGTGGGACGGCTCCGCCGTGCCGGTCGACGAGAACCTCGAGATCGCCGAGCGCCTGCTGGAGAAGTCCGTCGAGGCCAAGAAGCTCCTCGAGATCGAGATCGGCGTGGTCGGCGGCGAAGAGGACGGCGTGCAGGCCAACGTCTCCAACGACAAGCTCTTCTCCACCCCCGAGGACGGCCTGAAGACCGCCGCGAAGCTCGGCCTGGGCGAGAAGGGCCGCTACCTGACCGCCCTCACCTTCGGCAACGTGCACGGCGTCTACAAGCCGGGCAACGTGAAGCTGCGCCCGAAGGTCCTGGACGAGATCCAGACGGCGGTCGGCAAGGAGTACGGCACGGAGCGTCCGTTCGACCTGGTCATGCACGGCGGCTCCGGCTCCACCGAGGAGGAGATCTCCGAGGCGCTGGACTACGGCACCATCAAGATGAACATCGACACGGACACCCAGTACGCCTTCACGCGTCCGGCCGCGGCGCACATGTTCGACAACTACGACGGTGTGCTGAAGGTCGACGGCGAGGTCGGCAACAAGAAGGCCTACGACCCCCGCGCCTGGGGCAAGAAGGCCGAGGCCGGCATGGCGGCTCGCATCGTCGAGGCCTGCGAGAACCTCCGCTCGGCGGGCACCCACGCCTGAGCTGACGCGAGCAGATCCGCCCCTGGGCGGAACATCGCACGAGAAGAGGACCCCGGAGCACGAGCTCCGGGGTCCTCTTCTCGTGGTTCACCTCATCACGGCGCGACGGTCGGCGCGGCATCGCCCAGGACGCGGTCGGCGCGGTGGCCGATCGGCGCGGTCACCACGCGGTGCCGTCCCGGTGGTGGGCGGCGACGGTCACCAGCGGTTGCCGGCGGCTCGCCCCATCACGCGCTTCAGCGCCGGCAGGACATCGGCCAGGAAGATGCCCGCGATGACGATGCCGATCAGCATGAACAGCATGGAGGGCCCACCGCGGCCGATCGGATAAGGCAGGGACAGGAAGCCCACCAGCACGGCGACGCCGGTGAGCACGGACCAGAAGACCTTCGTGCGCTTGCCGGCCGCGACGTAGGCATCGGCGCGGAACCTCAGCGCGTTGACGAAGGCCCAGACCTCCGCCGCCAGGAGGGCCAGGGCGAGCACGAGGAAGATCCACATCTGGATGAGGGCGATCATCGCACCAGGATACGGGTCGGGACTGAAGGGACGCCGGGCGGGGCGAACATGACGGGTCACCGCCGCCGGTCGGGGTCGGAGCGGGAAGTGATCAGCAGCTCGAGGGCCTCGGTGGTGGCCGGGGGCTCCAGAGCCCGCATCTCCGTCGTCAGCGGACGTGGACCGATGGCGTCGCCGTCCGCGGCGATCACCAGGCTGGGCAGGAACTGCTTGGCCTCGGCTGCGGTCAGCCCGGTGGCCTGGAGCAGGTCGATCGCGAGCGAGCGCAGCTGGACCGTGAGCGTGACGCCCTCGAAGTGTCCGGCGCGGCCCGGCCGGACGCCCTCGTCGTTGCGCAGCAGCATCTCCGGCGTGAGGTAGGAGCAGTACAGCTGCAGCTTGCGCCGAGCGGTGGTGAAGTCGACCTCGTCGTGCGTGACCGCGGTGGACAGCTCCGTGACCGCGTCCCGGGCGGCCAGCAGGGCGTCGGCCAAGGTCGAGTGCGCATCGCCGTGGACGGCGTCGAGGAACTCCGTCTGTCTCCGGGCGATCACGCGCATGTTCCGCATCGCGCGGTCGGAGCCGATCAGCAGGTGCTCCAGACGTCCCACGTCGTCGGCGTGGCGCAGCCCGGACGGGGAGAAGGTCGCCATCTCGTTGGCGACGTCATTGGCCAGGGTCCACTCGTCGGTGTACTTCTGGGAGGAGTCGCGCAGGGTGACCAGCGCGGCCTGCGAGACGTCCCGGTCGCCGCTGCGCGCGGCCAGGGCCAGGGACACCAGGGAGTTCTCGAGCTCCTGGTAGAAGGAGATCGCCGCGCGGGACTGCAGGCGCCGCGGATCCCCGGAGAGCAGCAGGTGGACGATGATCGCGACCACCACCCCGGTGACCGCGTCCAGCACGCGCCCACCCGGTGTCATCGTCGGCGTGATCGGCATGATCATCACCAGCAGCGACTGGATCGCGGTCTGGAAGCCGAACAGGTTGGACTTGTCGATGAACCGCGCGAGCATGCCGGCGCAGAACACCACCACCAGGATCTGCCAGGTCCCCGAGCCGATGACCTGCCGGGCGACCTCGCCGAGCAGCACCCCGAACATCACCCCGGAGGCCATCTCGACGATCTTGCGCATCTTCTTCTCGATGCCGAAGCCGATGATGACGAAGGCGACGATCGAGGAGAAGAACGGGAACTCATGACCCCACAGCATGCTGGAGACCAGGTATGCGAGGCTCGCGGCCACGGCGGCGCGGCTGATGGTCAGCACGTCCTGGCGCCCCCGGGACAGCCCGGTGACGAACCAGGAGGAGACCGAGGAACGGGCTCTCTCGAGCACCGGGATCGCCGTGGTCGCGGTGGAGCTCTTCGAAGAGGTCTCGTCGTGGCGATTCATGGGCGCACCGGGTCCTCGAGCCGCATCTCCAGCAGCTCCTCGAGGCGGAAGGTGTCCCCGTCACGCGCCCCGCGGCCCACCACCAGCGGCGCCATCGACGGCTCGGGCGTGGCACCGCGCAGCCGGGCACGCAGACCGCCGTCGACCCGCATCACGTAGTAGCGGCCCTCGGCGTCCACGGCGAGGGAACGGTCCTGCTTGAGGTACCAGCCCTGGAGCGCCGTGCGGATCGTGCCGGAGCCGGTGTACGGCCGCGCGCGCAGCGCGACCGGAGCGATGCCGGCGTCCTGGAAGCGCTCGACGGCCTCGCGGATGATGGACGTCGCCCGACGGTGCTCGTCCGCGCGGGCCGCCTGCAGCGCCTGCTCCTTGACCTCGAACACCTGCCGACGCTGTCGGCTCCAGTCCTCCTGGTCGGCCTGTGCACTCATGGTCGTCATTCTTCCAGGTCCGCGCCGGGCGCACAGGCGTCGGCCGTAGGAGGGCGGTGCGGATGCTGTGGTGACGGCGTGGACGCCGGGCCCCGGATGTGAGGAGGGGGTGGATCCGGCCCGATGCCGAGTCCGCCCGTCAGCGCTCGGCGGCCGCCTCAGAGCTTGGCGGTGACCGGGCGCTCGCCGTGCTCGCGGGGCACCACGATCGGCTCCTGCGAGGCGTCGATCCACACGGCGTCGGAGCCGCCGTCCCCGGTGGAGACGGGGACCTGCACCATCAGCGCGCCGTCGAGCGGGACCGCACGACGGATGACGGCCAGGGCGATCGGGCCGAGGTCGGCGTGCAGCGCGGCGGAGGTGACCGTGCCGACGACCTTGCCGTCGGCGTTCTCCAGACGCACCTCGCCCCCCGGGGCGACGGGGACGTCCTGGGAGCCGTCCAGGTGCAGCATCACCAGGCGCCGCGGCGGCTGGCCGAGGTTCAGCACCTTGGCGACGGTCTCCTGGCCCCGGTAGCAGCCCTTCTCGGTGTGCACCGAGGTGCGCAGGAGGTCCAGCTCATGAGGGATGGAGCGCTCGTCGACCTCCCGGGTCGCGCGGGCCCGATGATCGGCGATCCGCAGCGCCTCCCAGGAGCTCATGCCGGCCAGGTGCTCGTCGCGCCAGGGCAGGTGGGCGAGCGCGCCGGCATCGGCGACGGTGAGCACGGCGCCGACGGGGTCCTCCGGATCGGGGCCGTAGGCGACCCCGCCCGGGGCGACCTGCGGCCACGGCTCGGCCCAGACGGCGACGGGCTCCGGCAGCTCCAGCCCGGCCAGCACCTCGCCGGCCGGGGCGAGGGCGCCCAGCACCCGCAGGTCGTCGCGATCGGTCAGCTCGACGCGGGCCGCGAAGCGCATCATCTCGAGGTACTGCCGCAGACCCTGGCGGCGGCCGGCGTCCAGGATCAGCAGCAGCGCGTCCTCGTCCAGCACGACGGCGGAGGCGAGGTGCTCGACGCGGCCGCGCGGGGACAGCACCGCCAGGCTCGCCGACGAGCCGACCGGGGTGCCCGCGAGCACCTGGGTGCTCACCGTCGTCATCCAGCTGCGAGCATCCGCCCCGCGCACCTCGAGCACCTCGAACTGGCCGAGGTCGACGACGGCTCGGCCCTGCAGCAACCGGCGCTGCTCGCGCAGCGGAGCGCCGTAATGGGCAGGCACGGACGCATCCGGGCCGTCGCCGAGGACGGCTCCGGTGCTCAGCAGCGGACGGACGCCGCGCGCAGGCTGCTCGGGCTGGGGGTCGGGGAGGGCATCCTGATCAGGCACGGGTGAGCTCCACGGAGAGGTAGGGGGTCATGGTCGATCCGTCGTCCCCTTCCGCGCCCGCGGGCAGGCGCTGCTCCCACAGCCACATCAGGCGTCCGCTGACGTACCCGAACATGCGGGTGGCGGAGACCTGGGCCGGGGTGTCGGGGGCGGCGAGCGCGAGCTGCACGCGGGGCCCGCGGACCTCGCCCGACCAGCTCTCGTCGGCCCCGTCGCGGCGCTCGAAGTGCGCCTGGAGCGCATGGGAGACGAATCCGGCGGGGTCGCCGGGCTTCGCGGCGCGAGCGGCGGCCAGGTCCTGGCCGGGCAGGGGATCGCCGACGGTCCAGATGCCGTCCTCGCGCATCAGCAGGGTCCGCTCGCCCGATCCTGCGGGAGCGGGCGTCGCGGCCTCGTCACGGGAGAAAGCGCTGGTGGGGGGCAGAGGAGCGGGGTCGTCGACCTCGTGGATCGTCGAGCGCCAGCCGAGGGTGCCGTCCTCCCGGGCGCTGCAGACCAGCTGCTGCTCGATCCGCCGGTCGGAGGCGTCGGGGTCCTCGGGGCGATGGAGGGCACCGGTTCCCTGCCAGGTGCCGATCAGCCAGGCCAGCGGATACAGCGACTCGGGCATCGAGGCATCGAGCGTGATGGGCATGGGATTCGCAGCGGCCGATCAGTGGTCGAACAGGCGGGAGATCACCAGGGCGGCGAAGGCCAAGGTGCCGAGGCCCACCAGGACCACCAGGATGATGAAGAAGATGGAGAGTGCGGACATGGCACCGAGTCTATCGTCCCGGGCCGGCCCTCAGGGGAGCAGGAGCACGGCGAGGTGGGCGAGGACGCCCGCCGTGGCGACCGGCACCGCGCCCACCGCGAGAGAGGGCACCGGTTCCCGGGCCACGAGCGAGGAGCCCACCAGCAGCTGCGCGCAGCCGGCGCCGATCGTGATCAGCAGGCCGAGGCCCGCGGCGATCAGGAGGCCGAGGCCCGCCAGCGAGGTGGCCAGCAGAGCGGTCACGCCGATGCCTGCCAGGGCGGAGACGATGGAGCGCAGCGTCGGCGGCAGCGGCGTCGCATTGAGCAGCAGGGTCGCGGCCAGCCCGGCGGCGACGGCCGCGACCAGGCCGCTGCGGCCGCTCGAGATCGCTTCGGTCTGGGCGAGCACCCAGGTCGCCGAGATCCCGGCGACGAACACGCCCGCGATGGTGCCGGTCAGGGATGCGGTCAGGTCCCGGCGGTCCGATCGCAGCATCTGGTGGGCGAAGGCGGCGAAAACTCCCACGGCACAGACCATCACGATCCCGGAGATCGGCGAGAAGCGGTCCGTCGAGCTCGCGGCGAGGACGGCGCCGGCCACTCCGACTCCGGCGAGCACGGCACGGGTGCCGACGGGGGAGGGGAGCTCGAGCAGATCCGGCCAGGCGAGCGCGACCAGCAGTGTGAGCAGTGCGACAGCCCCTGCCATGAGGGTGGGTGAGGCGGGACCGGTGAGGGAGACCAGGGCGAGCAGGAGCGCCAGGGCAGCGCCGAGCGGAGCGCGCTCGGGTGCGGTCATGGGGCCTCCCTCGCACTCGTGTCCGGTCTCTGCGCGGTCGCCGACGGCGGTCGTCTAACGGGCGCTACAGTGGCAGTCTACGAGCGCCCGCTGGCGGCGGCACACTCAGCATCATCCAGAGCCCCGGAAGGACCTCATGATCACGACGGCTGCTCTGTCGCAGTCCCACGGCGCGGCGATCCAGGAGCTGCTCGAGGCGGTCACTGCCCACGACGGGGTCTCCCCGTTGGACGAGGCGGCCCGGCTCGCGATCACCGCAGGAGACGCGCAGCACCTGCTGCTCGGACCCGATGGTGACGCGCCCACGGAGGCCGACGAGGCCGCGGTGCCGCCGACCGGCTATGCGAGCGTCCTGGCCGACGGCACCGTCCAGGGGATGGTCCGTCCCGATCAGCGCCGTCGCGGACACGGCACCGCCCTGTTGCGCGCAGCGCTGGACCTGCGACCTGACGCCGGGGTGTGGGCCCACGGCGCGCTCGAGGGCTCCCTCGCCTTCCTCACCGATGCGGGACTGCACGAGACCCGTCGACTGCTGACCCTCCACCGGCCGCTGGGGCCGGCGCACCCGGTGCCCGAGGTGCCGGCGCCGACCCTGGAGGACCTGCAGCTGGACACCTTCGTGGCGGACCGCGACGCGGACGCGTGGCTCGAGGTCAATGCCGCAGCCTTCGCGGACCATCCCGAGCAGGGCGCGCTGACCCGCGAGGACCTCGATCAGCGCCTGGCCGAGCCGTGGTTCGATCCCGAGGACCTGCTGGTCGCCCGCCGTGGCCAGGACCTCGTCGGCTTCGTGTGGGTCAAGCGCGAGGCGGAGGTCGAGGCAGGCGCCGGGGCCGGGGCAGCGGACGCAGAGATCTATGTGGTGGCGACCTCGCCCGCGGTGCAGGGCCACGGCGTGGCCGGCCACCTGCTGGCCACCTCGCTGACCCGGCTGCAGGAGGCCGGGGTGCCCGGTGTGGAGCTGTATGTCGAGGCCGACAACGCCCCCGCGCTGGCGCTGTACGAACGGTGGGGATTCCGCGTCTCGGGCCGGGACGTGCAGTTGCGCATGGCAGAGAAGAGCTGATCGATGCAGGTCGCCCCCGGGAAGCCGCCTCCCGTCCTCGCCGCCGGGGCCCTCGCCTGGCGGGAGGGGAAGACAGGGACCGAGGTGCTGCTGGTGCACCGGCCGCGCTACGACGACTGGTCGATCCCCAAGGGCAAGCTCGACAAGGGCGAGACGTTCCCGGCCGCCGCCGTGCGCGAGGTCGCCGAGGAGACGGGATATCGGGTGCGGCTGCACCGGCCGCTGCCGGCCTCTGTCTACCTGCTGCCCGACGGTCGCACCAAGATCGTGCAGTACTGGTGCGGGACCGTGCGGGCGACGTCGGCGCCGGGTCCCGTGGACGCCTCCGAGGTCGACGACGTGACCTGGGTGCGCCTGGAGGATGCCGAGCACCTGGTGACGCGTCAGGGCGACCAGGTGTGCCTGGCCACTCTGCGCAGGTACCGGGAGGCCGAGGAGCTCACGACCGTTCCGATCATCATCCAGCGCCACGGTGCGGCGCTGGCGCGCAAGAAGTGGCGCAAGGGGGAGACGAGCCGCCCGTTGAACTCCAAGGGGCGCAAGCAGGCCCAGGCCCTGCCCCTGCTGCTGGACGCCTTCGACCCGCGCAGCATCGTGAGCAGTCCTTGGAAGCGCTGTGTGGCCACGGTCGATCCGCTGGCCCGGGTCGAAGGGCTCACGATCCGCACCAAGGACGCGCTGACCGAGGCGGATCACGAGGACCATCCCTCCAGGACCCGGGCCGTGATCGAGCGGGTGCTGCACGAGGCACAGGGCACCGTGGTGTGCACACACCGGCCCGTGCTGCCCTCCGTGATCCGGGCCGTCCGGGAGGTGGCCCGCCCCGGCGCCGCGCTCGAGCTGCCGCGCCAGGATCCGTACCTCGCGGCCGGGGAGGCCCTGATCCTGCACACGACGTCGCAGGGTGCGGTGGTCGCCATCGAGCGTCACCTGCCCAACATCAGCTGACGCACCACGCAGCAGATACGATGTGCACGACTTCCGAGCAGGGGACGAGGGGCAACAGATGAGCATGTGGGACCCGGCCGGGTACGACGGGAACGACCGCGATCGCGGGAGCGAGGACAGCCGACGCTCGGCGGATCCCTACGCCGACGGGACCTGGGGGCAGGACCCCTACGCGTCGAGATCGCACGGAGATGACCCGTACGAACCGGGCAGTGCCGACCCCTATGCGTCCGGCGATGCCGCTCCGTACGGCGGCGCGGCCTCCGACGACGGTTTCGGCTCCTTCTCCGCCTCCTCCGGTCCCCCGGGCGCAGCGGGCCACGGCTCCGTCGGACCGACCTACGGCGCCGGCCCGGCATGGCCCGCGGCCGCTCCCGGCTACGCCCCGCCCCCGCCCACCTCTGCGATGGCGCTGACCGGATTCATCGTCGGCCTCGCCTCCCTGGTCCTGTGCACCGGGCTGACGGCGCCCGTGGGCCTCGTCTTCTCGATCCTCGGCATGCGCGAGACCGGCCCGACCGCGGAGCCCGTCAGGGCAGGGCGCGGATTCGCGATCGCCGGTCTGGTGATCAGCATCCTCGGCACGCTGCTCCTCGCGCTCTTCGTGGCCTACATCGTGCTCATCATCGGATTCGGCATCTACGCCGGCTCGACCTCCTGAGCGCTGACCCGGCCCGCTCCTGAGCGCTGCCCCGGCCCGTTCCCGAGCGTCGACCCGGCCCGTTCCCGAGCGGTGCCCCGGCCCGCTTCCGAGCGCTGCCCCGGCCCGGCATCGTGCGGTCGACCGGGGCCGGGCCCGGGCACGCCCGGGGAGCCCGGACCGCGGTGCCGGAGAGCGGTGCGGATCACAGGTGCACGGCGGGCCCCGCGCCGCTGTGACCTGATCGGTATCTGCGGCGCCACCAGGGCTTTCTTGAGGCCGATCGTGCTGTTCACCTGCTGTTCACGCGCGAGCGGGCGGCTCGTCACCTGCGCTCCTTAGCGTCAGCGCCGACAGACTTCGCACCACGTCGCCTCATGCGTCCCCGGGCCCTCGGCCCCGAAAGGAACAGCAGTGAACGTTCGCAAGAACAAGCTCGTCTCGCTCGCCGCACTCGGCCTGGTCGGCGGCCTCGCGCTCTCCGCCTGCAGCGGGGGGTCGTCCGCCTCCTCCGAGGGGTCCGATGCCGGGGGTGCCGCCGGCGCCGGCAACTACGCCGAGCTGACCGGCAACCTCGCCGGCGCCGGGGCGTCCTCCGCGGCCAACGCTCAGACCGCCTGGACCGAGACCTTCATGGGGATGACCCAGGCCGAGGGCGGCGACCTCACGGTCACCTACGACGCCACCGGGTCGGGCACGGGCCGCGAGCAGTTCCTCGCCGGCCAGGTCTCCTTCGCCGGCTCCGACGCCGCGATGGACGAGGAGGAGCTGGCCGCATCCACCGAGGTGTGCAACGGCGAGCAGGCCTTCAACGTGCCGCTGTACATCTCCCCGATCGCCGTGGTGTTCAACCTCGAGGGCGTCGACAGCCTCAACCTCCCGCCCGAGGTCCTCGCCGGCATCTTCGCCGGTGACATCACGACCTGGAACGATCCGAAGATCGCCGAGCACAACCCGGACGTCGACCTTCCCGATACCGACATCGTCCCGGTCCACCGCTCCGACGACTCGGGCACCACCGAGAACTTCACCGATTACCTCTCCCAGAACGCCCCCGACGCGTGGACCCATGGTCCCGTGGAGACCTGGCCGATCTCCGGGGGGCAGTCCGGCAACGGCACCTCCGGCATGATCTCGACCGTCCAGGGCGGCGAGGGCACCATCGGCTACGCCGACGCCTCGCAGGCTGGCGACCTCGGCGTCGCCGCCGTGCAGGTCGGCGACGAGTTCGTCGAGTACAGCTCCGAGGCGGCCGCCAAGGCCGTCGACGTCTCCCCGCGCGCCGAGGGCCGCGAGGAGAACGACATCGTCTTCGAGCTGGACCGCACCACGGAGGAGTCGGGCGTCTACCCGATCGTCCTGGTCTCCTACCTGGTGATGTGCGGCTCCTACGCGGACGCCCAGACCGGCCAGGCCGTGAAGTCCTACGCCTCCTTCATCACCTCCGAGCAGGGCCAGCAGATCGCGGCCGAGAACGCCGGGTCCGCCCCGCTGACCGAGGAGCTCTCCGCCGAGGTCCAGAAGTCGATCGACAGCATCAGCGTCGGCTGATCATCGCTCCTGCACAGGGTCGTGCCGCCGAGCCATTCGTGGCTCGGCGGCACGACCATGTCACCGCCCCCGCCCCCGAAGAGCTCTGAGGAAGGCCCCTGTGAGCACCACTGACGTCGCGCCGGAGACCCCGGACGCACCTCCGACCTCGATGAGGACCAGCGGACGCCGGCTGGGCGACTCCGTCTTCTCGGTCCTGAGCATCGGCTCGGGACTGCTCATCTTCGTCACCCTCGCCCTGGTGGCCGTCTTCCTCACCAGCGAGTCCGTCCCCGCCATGAGGGAGAGCCGGGAGATCCTCGGCGACGGCGCGAAGTTCTCCTTGGTCGAGACGACGCTCCCGCTGATCTTCGGCACCGTCCTGGCCGCCGCGCTCGCCCTGGTCATCGCGATCCCGATCTCCGTCGGCATCGCCCTGTTCATCTCGCACTACGCGCCGCCGCGCATGGCCTCCGGGCTCGGCTACATGATCGACCTGCTGGCCGCCGTGCCCTCGGTCGTGTACGGCCTGTGGGGCGGGATCTGGCTGGTCCCCAAGATGGAGCCGCTGTACGTCTTCCTCAACACGTACTTCGGGTGGATCCCGCTGTTCGCCGGCGACCCGCATGCGCCGATGCGCAACCTGGCCTCCGCCGCGATCGTGCTGGCCGTGATGGTGCTGCCCATCATCACCGCCGTCGCCCGCGAGGTGTTCCTGCAGACCCCCAAGCTGCAGGAGGAGGCCGCGCTCGCCCTCGGCGCGACGCGCTGGGAGACCGTCCGCACCGTCGTGCTGCCCTTCGGTCGCAGCGGCGTCGTCGCCGCCTCGATGCTCGGCCTGGGCCGCGCGCTCGGCGAGACCATGGCCGTGCTGATGATCCTCGCGCCCGGAGCGACCTTCTCGTTCCACATCCTCGAGGTCGGCATGCACCAGACCATCGCCGCGAACATCGCCGCGAAGGAGGCGGAGTCCGCGGGCACCGAGATGTCGCTGCTGATCTTCACCGGGTTGGTCCTGTTCGTCCTGACCTTCCTGATCAACGCCGCCGCCCGCTGGATCGTCGCCCGCAGCGGCGCCAAGAGCTGAGGTCATCATGAGCACCACGACCCCCACCTCCGAGTACACGCCGCCGACCACGATGCGGTCGGCACAGGAGCGCCGCCTGCCCTGGTACCACCTGGTCCTGACGGGCCTGGCCGGTCTGCTCGTCGCGATCGCCGTGCTCGCGATCGTCGACGCCCTGTCGATCCCCAGCGCCGTCCTGCTGGGCTTCCTGCTCCACCTGGCCTTCGGCTACCTGTACGCGAGGATCCGCGAGGGCCGCCGCTGGGCGATGGAACGACTGATGACCCTGCTGGTCATCGGAGCCTTCGCCGTCGCGATGTTCCCTCTGCTCTCCCTGCTGTGGGAAGTGGTCTCCCGTGGCCTGGTCCGCGTCATCGAGGCGGCGCCGAGCCCCTTCGCCTTCTGGACCTCGGACATGTCCGGGATCATCGGCGGCGCGGATGCGGGCGGTGTCGTCCACGCGGCCATCGGCACGCTGCTGATCACCTTGTGGGCATCGATCATCTCCATCCCCATCGGGCTGTTCACCGCGATCTTCCTGGTCGAGTACGCCGACTACGGCTGGCGCCGCGTGCTGGGCAAGGGCGTGACCTTCCTGGTCGACGTCATGACCGGCATCCCCTCCATCGTCGCCGGCCTGTTCGGCCTGGCGCTGTTCATCGCGATCCTGCCCGACGAGGGCGTGCGCATGGGCATCATGGGCGCGGTCGCGCTCTCGCTGCTGATGATCCCCACCGTGGTCCGCTCCAGCGAGGAGATGCTGCGCCTGGTGCCGATGGACCTGCGCGAGGCGTCCTACGCCCTGGGCGTGCCGAAATGGCTGACCATCGTCAAGGTCGTGCTGCGCACCGCGATCGCCGGGCTGACCACCGGCATCACCCTGGCCATCGCCCGGGTGATCGGCGAGACGGCCCCGCTGCTGCTCACCGTCGGGATGGTGACCTCGGTGAACTGGAACATGTTCGACGGCCGCATGGCGACCCTTCCGACCTTCATCAACCAGCAGTACAAGGCCGGCAGCGCGAACTGCATGAGCGATACGGTCACCGACCCGTTCACCCAGCAGGTCTACGCCTGCGCGACCACGGCCAACATCGATCGAGCCTGGGCCGCGGCCTTCACCCTGATCGTCATCGTGATGGTGCTGAACATCATCGCCCGACTGGTCAGCCACTACTTCTCCCCGAAGCTCAGCCGCTGAGCCGGGCCTCACGAAAGGACACCCGATGGCAGCCCCTCAGCCCATCAACGTCGAGGACCTCGACATCTACTACGGCGACTTCCTCGCCGTGGAGGGCGTCGACGTCCAGATCCGCCCCCGGTCGGTGACCGCCCTCATCGGCCCCTCAGGCTGCGGCAAGTCGACCTTCCTGCGCACGCTGAACCGCATGCATGAGGTCATCCCCGGCGCCTATGCCCGGGGGAAGATCGAGATCAACGGGGAGAACATCTACGACCCCCGGGTCGATCCCGTCAACGTGCGCCGTCGCGTGGGGATGGTCTTCCAGAAGGCCAACCCGTTCCCGACCATGTCGATCCGGGACAACGTCCTGGCCGGCGTGAAGCTCAACAGCCGTCGCATGTCGAAGACGGCGAGCGAGGAGCTGCTCGAGAGCTCGCTGCGGGGCGCCAACCTGTTCGAAGAGGTCAAGGACCGTCTCGACAAGCCCGGGATGGGTCTGTCCGGTGGACAGCAGCAGCGTCTCTGCATCGCCCGCACCATCGCGGTCAAACCCGAGGTCGTCCTGATGGACGAGCCATGCTCCGCGCTCGACCCGATCTCCACCCTCGCGATCGAGGACCTCATCCACGAGCTGAAGGAGGAGTACACGATCGTGATCGTCACGCACAACATGCAGCAGGCCTCCCGCGTCTCGGACCGCACCGGCTTCTTCAACATCGCGGGCACCGGCAAGCCCGGACACCTCATCGAGATCGACGACACCGACACCATCTTCACCAACCCCACGAACAAGCAGACCGAGGACTACATCTCCGGTCGCTTCGGCTGATCCGGGCCGTCGGCCGCCTGGGCTGTCCCAGGTCTCCGGTCGGCTGGGCTGTCCCGGGCCTCCGGTCGGCTGGGCTGTCCCGGGTTTCCGATCGCTTGGGCTGATCCGGGCTGCCGGCCGCCTGGGCTGTCTCGGGTCTCCGGTCGGCTGGGCTGATCCGGTCGACGAGGCGGTCCGGCGCAGGGCCGGTGTCGAGCCGTCGCACCCTCGACACGCCGAAAACGTGCTCGCCGGTTCCACTTTTCCGTTTCGTGGCTGGTGCGGATCGGTGGAGCGGGCAGTGCGTGGCGGCGTGTCGCCGTGCGGGGACGTGTCGCGGGTGATGCAGCGCGGGGGCGTGGTGCGGGTGGTGCGGCGCGCCCGAGGTCGGTCGCCGGTTCCACTTTTCCCTTGCGTGGGTGGTGCGGATCGGTGGAGCGGGTCAGTGCTTGGCGGCGTGTCGCCGTGGCTCACGGACACGCAGCACACGGACACGCAGTTCACGGACAACCAGCTCACGGACACGAAGCACACGGGCTCGTACGTCCCCGAGCGGCGGACACCGGGGCCGTGTGCCAGCGCGGACGCAGGGCGGCGCGGAGCAAGGATCGATGAAGGGTCGGCACCACGAGGATCGTCCACCCACGGTCTGACCTCGGCGTCACAAGATCGATCTGCGGGCCGACGCGCACCCGGCCCCGTGCGAACGATGCTGGGGCCCATGAACACCGCTCCGTACCCCGCATCCACACCCGCATCCGCCGGCCCGAACGGCGCGGCAGTCGACGCTCCCCACGGCGCGACCGACCCCGTGCCCGGCGCGCCCGCCGCCCCGGCCCGCCCTGTCCCCGGCGCGCCCGCCGCCCCGGCCGACCACGTGCACGGCGCACCCGCCATCCCGGCCCAATATCAGGCGCCGGCCCCGCATCAGGCGCCGCCCACGCCTCAGCCGACGGCGTCGCACACGGCCGCGGCCTCAGCCGGCACGCCCAGCACGCATCCCGCTCCGGTGCTCTCGGCCCGGCACCTGACGATGACCTACGGCGAGCAGGGCACGGCGACCCATGCCCTGGACGGCGTGGATCTCGACATCGCCCGCGCCGACTCCCTGGCCGTGATGGGCCCGTCCGGCTGCGGCAAGACCACGCTGCTGCACGTCCTCGCCGGTATCCTGCGGCCCACCTCCGGCACCGTGCAGCACGACGGCACGGACCTCGCCGCACTCGGCGACCGCGCGCGCACCCGCCTGCGCCGCAGCGACTTCGGCTTCGTCTTCCAGGACGGCCAGCTGCTGCCCGAGCTCACGGCGCTGGAGAACGTGATCCTGCCGCGCCTGCTCGCCGGCATCTCCCGCCGCTCCGCGACCGCGGAGGGCCGCGGATGGCTGGACCGGCTCGGGCTGCAGGGGATGCATGATCGCCGGCCCACCCAGCTCTCCGGCGGCCAGGCCCAGCGGGTCGCCATCGCCCGTGCCCTCGCCGGGCGCCCCTCGGTGGTCTTCGCCGACGAGCCCACCGGCGCCCTCGATCAGGGCACCGGCCAGACCGTGCTGCAGATCCTCGTGGACACGTGCCGAGAGTCCGGTGCCAGCCTGGTCATGGTCACCCACGATCCGCAGGTCGCCGCGGTCTGCCGACGCACCGTCGCGATGCGCGACGGGCGCATCGCCCAGGAGTTCGTCCGCCCCGCCGCGCAACCGTCGCAGGGCCCGTCGGCCCAGGAGCAGCCGATGCAGGATCCGGCGGTGACCCGATGAGCGCCCTGCTGGCCTCCGCCCCGCTGCTGCTGCGGCGACGCGGCGCCCTCGCAGACATCCTGCCGGTGATCGCCTTCACCGCGGCCACCGCGATCACCGCGACCGTGGTCGGCGGCGCCGCCGCCTTCGTCGGCCGCCTGCCCACCGGCGATGCCCTGCCCCGGACGGGGGAGGAGTCGATCATGGGCTTCCTGGTCATGTGCGCGATCGTCGCCTCCGTGCTGCTGGTGCCCAGCGCCGTCGGCCTCGGCGGATCCGCCGCCCGGCTCTCCCTCGCCCGACGGGAGAAGGACTTGGCCACGATGCGCCTGGTCGGCGGCACCAGCGGCCAGGTCGGCTCGGTCGCCGTGCTCGATGTCGCTGCCCAGGCGCTGCTCGGCGCAGTGCTCGGGATCGGCGTGCACCTCGCCGTCAGCCCCGCGCTGACCCGCCTCGACTTCGGGATCACCCCGTTCACCACGGCGGATCTGCTGATGCCCTGGTGGGCCTACCCGATCCTGGTGATCGCTCTGATGCTGATCGCCGTCGGTTCGGCGACCGTCTCCCTGACCGGGGTGGTGCTCAGCCCGCTCGGGGTCGCCCGCGACTCCCGCGTGGTGCGCATGTCCGTGATCCGCCTGGTCCTCTGGGCCGCGCTGATCGTGGGATTCCTCGTCTTCATGCAGATCGGTGGAATGATCTTGGGGCAGGTGGCCGACGGGATGCTCGCCGTCGCGATCATGATCCTCTTCGTCGCCGCCATCGTCGCGAGCATCAACGTCGTCGGCCCCTTCATCGTCTGGGTCACGGCGCTCGCGCTCGCCAAGGCCGCGCCCACCCCGTCGCTGATGGTGGGCGCGCGTCGCCTGGCCGGCGAACCGCGGGCCGGCTGGCGCGCCGTCTCCGGCATCACCTTCGCCCTGGTCATCGCCGGATTCCTGACGGTCATCGCGACCCTGGGGGAGAGCAGCAATCCGGAGGAGGCGATGATGTTCACCGCCATGACCACGGGAGGACTGCTCACCCTGGGGATCGCCGCCGTGCTCGCCGCGGTCAGCACCGGCGTCTCCCAGACCGCCCGGGTGATCGACCAGGCGCCGCGCCTGCGTGCCCAGCACATCGCCGGCGCCGAGGTGGGTCAGCTGCACCGGGCGAGGATCGCAGAGATCGCGATCCCGGTGGGGCTCAGCTCGGTGATCGCCACCGGGACGGCTCTGCTGGTGATCACCTCGTTCCTCGGCGGCGCCCCGAGCGATCCGCTGATGGCGGTGCAGTACCTGGTGTGTGTGCTCGGCGCCTACGCGCTGGTGATCGCCGCTGTGCTGGTGGGTTCGCCCCTGGTGAAGCGGTATGCGGTGCGGGCGGTCTGATCCGGATCCGCCCAGCACGCCGCGAGCGGTCGGTCCCTTCCCGGACCGGCCGCTCGCTGAAGGCGGGGGAGCGGCTCGCCTCCCACAGGGAGGAGCACGGCGGATCGCTCGCGGGACGGCTGCTCGCCTGCGGTGAAGACCGATCGCCTGCGGTGAGGACCGATCGCCCGCGATGTCGGCTGATCGCCCGCGGCGAGGGCTGTCTGCCCGCAGCGAGGGCTGTCTGCTCGCGGTGAGGGCTGTCTGATCGCGGTGAGGGCCGGCCGCCCGCGGCGTGGGGCGCGGCCATTAGGCTGGGTGGCATGGATTTCGAGACCGTCGCCCCCACCGCCGTCCCCGAAGGGGCGCATCTGATCGATGTGCGTGAGCAGTCCGAGTGGGACGCGGGCCACGCCCCGAGCGCGCAGCACCTCCCGGCGAGCTCGCTGCTGGAGAACCTCGAGCAACTGCCGGAGGACGACGAGGACCTCTACATCGTCTGCCGCACCGGCGGGCGCAGCTTCCAGGTCGCCCAGTGGCTGACCGGCAACGGCTTCGACGCCATCAACGTCGGCGGCGGCATGGACCAGTGGTTCGAGTCCGGGCTCCCGATCGAGTCCGACGGCGAGGGCGACGCCTACATCCTCTGAGCCCGGTCGGCGGCGTCGACGCTGGTCGGGCACGCCGGATACGCCGGTCGCCCCGGGCACGCGAGACACGCCGGACCATCGCGCCGGTTCCACTGAACGGACCCGCAGACGAAACGTATCGGTGGAATGGGCAGGCGTGTCGTCCTCACGTGACCTCAGAGCCCACTCAGCGGGTGTGTCGTCCTCGCGTGGAGCGGAGCTTGCCTCGAGGGGACATGTCGTCCTCACCCGGCGTCAGGGCCCGTTGAACGGTCGGGAGTGTCCGCTCCGTCCGGCGTCGGTGCCGGCGCCGGTGCGACGGGCTGTCGCGGCGCCCCGCCCGGAACGGGCAGCAGCCGCTCAGGTCGAGATGACGCTCTTCAGCAGCGCGTAGCCGACGAAGGCGAACACGTCGAGCAGAGTGTGCGCGATGACCAGCGGCATCGTGCGCCGGGTGCGTCGGTACCATTCGCCGAACACGATCCCCATCGCGAGGTTCGCCAGCCCCGGTCCGACCCCCTGGTACGTGTGGTACGCCCCGCGCAGCACCGCGGAGACGATGATGATCCGCCGGCCCGACCAGCCCAGGCGCTCGAGCCGCTGGTACAGGTAGCCGACGACGATGATCTCTTCGAGCACGGCATTCTTGACCGCGTGCAGCACCAGCACCGGGAGCGTCCACCAGTGAGTATCCAGCGCCGCGGGGATCACCTCGACGGTCGCGCCGAGCGCCCGGCCGAGATAGTAGATCGCGAGTCCGGGCAGCCCGACGCCGGCGGTGATCGCCACGCCCCAGGCGAGATCGCGCAGCGGTCGGCCCAGGTCCATGCCCAGATCTGCCAGTGCCTGTTTCCATGAGCCCGCGGTCAGCGCGAGCAGCAGGATGACGAGAGCGACGGGCACCAGGGTGAAGCTGATCGAGAGCAGCTGGTAGAACAGATCGGCCCACGGGTTCTCGCGGATCGAGGAGTTCAGCGACGTCGACTGCGAGGACAGGGGACCGGTCGCCAGCGCTTGGACCAGGGCGATCAGCGAGTACACCGCGCTGCGACCCAGCGACAGGGCGAGGACGAGGACGACCTCGACCCGCACCCAGGTTCTGCTCGGCGTGATGGTCTGCACGTCGACATGATCCCACCGGCGGGCATCCCCCGGGGCTCGGCGAGGAGACGGAGCAGACGAGGCCCGCGGTGCATCCCCGTCGCCGACGTCCGCATCCCCGGTGCCCGAGCACGGAGCCCCGGCACCGAGTTCTGCGCTGCCGGTTCTGTCCCCGCTTCCCTGCTGCCGAGTTCTGCGGTGGTGGTGCCAACGCCACGTATGGGAACGAATGCGCAGAAGTCGGTCGGGTGGGGCCGGGGAGGGGCAGTGTGGGACCGGGGAGGGACAGCGCGGGACCGTCACGGACTCGGCGTCGTGACAGACTCGGGGCCATGACCACCCCAGCATCTGAGCAGCGCCCGACCAGCACATCCGGCCACATCGGCCCCACCAGCACAACCAGCCCCGCCAGCTCCACCAGCCCCGCCAGCTCCACCGGCACGTCCAGCTCCACTGCCCCGGCCCGTTCCATCGGCCGGACCCGCCCCGCCGTCCTGATCACCGGGGCGAACCGCGGGATCGGCCGCGCCGTGGCCGACGAACTCGCCGCCGACCACCACCTGATCCTGGGCGGGCGTGACGGGGCCGCGCTGGCCGAGCTCGCCGCCCGGTACCCGTCGGCCGAGCCCTTCGCCGCCGACCTCGCCGACCGCGAGGCCACCGCCGCCGCTCTACAGCGCCTGGACCTGCGCGACGGGCTCGCCGGCCTCGTGCACTCGGCGGGGATCCTGGTCAACGGCACCGTCGCCGAGTCCGATCCGGCGGAGTGGACCGAGTCCTTCGACCTCAACGTGGTCGCGATCATGGAGCTGACCCAGCTGCTGCTGCCCGCCCTGCGCACGGCCCGCGGCACCGTCGTGATGATCAACTCCGGCTCCGGGTACAACGCGGTGCCCACCCGCGGCGCGTACAGCGCCTCGAAATTCGCCCTGCGCGGACTGGCCGACTCTCTGCGCCTGGAGGAGCGCGAGCACGGGGTGCGGGTCAGCTCGATCCATCCCGGACGCGTCGCCACGGACATGCAGCGCCAGCTGCGTTCCTTCGAGGGCGGCGAGTACCAGGAGGAGAACTACATGCAGCCGGCGACGGTCGCCGCCACCGTCGGTCTGGCGCTGCGGCTCCCGGCCGACGCCAGCATCGACTCGATCTCGGTACGACCCCGCTGACCTGCTCCCCACCGACCACTCAGCGGTTCATCCGGCCGGGCCCGGAGACCGTCGGGTCCCCGGCGATCCGATAGCGCCAGGGGAACAGCTCCGGATGCGAGGCCTCCTCGCGCAGCCCGATCCGCGGCCCGACGGCCAGGCGCGGATGCGGCAGCAACGGCGTCTCGCCCGGGAGCTCGCCGTCGGCGAGGTCGCGCGCATCGAGGCGACCCGCCAGGTGCATCCCGCTGCGGGGATCGCACAGGTCCAGACCGTCGTCGTCGAAGGTGACCCCGCAGGCCACGGTCGCCCGCCCGGGGCCGCGGGCCAGGTCCCGGTCGCTGCGGCACACCCCGGAGGCGCGACGCCGTGAATACGCCAGCTCGTGACCGCCGACGATCTCGCCGGCCCGGACCAGGCACCCGGTGCCGCTGCCCTCGACGTCGGCGACGACGTTCATGCACGAGTGCAGTCCCATGTGCCGGTAGACGTACAGGTGCCCGGGCTCGCCGAACATGGTGGCGTTGCGCGCAGTGCGGCCCCGGTAGGCGTGCGAGCCCGGGTCCTGCGCGCCGACGTACGCCTCGACCTCGGTGATCCGCAGCGCGACGCCACGGCCGACGAGCACGCAGCCCAGCAGCAGCGGGGCCAGCTCGAGCACGTCGCGATCCCCGAAGCTGCGCGGCAGAGCGGCGGCGGCGAACGGGTCCGGGTCCGGGACGGAATCGGCAGAGGGACTCAGGTCGGCGGAGGACCGCGGGTCGGGGGAGGACCGCGGAGCGGGGGAGCGCCGGGAGCCCCGGGCCGACGAGTCCGAGGTCGACGAGTCCGGGGCGAGCGGGTCGGTGCTCACTTCATGAGCCGCTTGACGGCGCCCATGATCTCGTCCATCTTGCGGTCCAGCTCCTCGGTGTCCCCGGAGTGGGCGGCATCGTGGACGCAGTGATGGATGTGGTCGTCGACCAGCCCCAGGGCCACCGACTCCAGCGCCTTGGTGACCGCGGAGATCTGGGTGAGCACGTCGATGCAGTAGGTGTCCTCCTCGACCATCCGATGCACTCCGCGCACCTGACCCTCGATGAGCTTCAACCGGCGCAGGTACGGCGACTTCTGGCCCTGGTAGCCGGGGTCGCCGTGGGTGCCGTGGTCCCCGGGATGCGGGCTCGGCACCGCGTCGTCCTCGGTCATCGCGCCTGCCCTCCGTCGTCGTCGAGGTGACCGACCAGCGCGGAGGCGTACCCGGTGTAGGTGTGCGGCGTCAGGGCCAGCAGCCGATCGCGCTCGGCCTCCGGCAGGCCCAGGGAACCGACGAACTCCCGCATCCCGTCACCCGTGACGCGGTGGCCGCGGGTGAGCTCCTTCAGCCGTTCGTAGGGGCTGTCCATCCCCTCCGCGCCCTGCACGCCGAGGGTGCGCATCACGGACTGCACCGCCTCGCCGAGCACCTCCCAGTTGCCCTCGAGGTCCGCCGCCATCGCGTCGGCATCGACGTCCAGGCCCGCCAGGCCCCGGCGCAGGTTCGAGATCGCCAGCAGGGAGTGGCCGAGCGCGGGGCCGACGTTGCGCTGGGTGGTGGAATCGGTCAGGTCCCGCTGCAGGCGCGAGGTGACCAGGGTCTGGGACAGCGAGTCCAGCAGCGCGGCGGAGATCTCGAGGTTGGCCTCGGCGTTCTCGAAGCGGATCGGGTTGACCTTGTGCGGCATCGTCGAGGAGCCGGTGCCGCCCTGGGCGGACAGCCGCTGGCGGAAGTAGCCCAGCGAGATGTAGGTCCAGATGTCGGTGGCCAGGTTGTGCAGGATCCGGCCGGCGCGGGCGATGTCCGCATAGATCTCGGCCTGCCAGTCGTGAGACTCGATCTGGGTGGTCAGCGGATTCCAGGTGAGCCCCAGGTGCTCGACGAAGCTGCGGGAGACCTGCTCCCAGTCGGCCGACGGGACGGCCACCGCGTGCGCGGCGTAGGTGCCGGTGGCGCCGTTGATCTTGCCGAGGACCTCGTCGGCGGCGATCCGACGGGACTGCCGGCGCAGACGGTGGGCGAAGACCGCGATCTCCTTGCCCAGCGTGGTGGGGGTGGCGGGCTGGCCGTGCGTGCGCGAGAGCATCGCCACCTCGGCGGTGGCCTGCGAGAGGCTGGTGAGGTCCCCGATGACGTCGTGCAGGGCGGGCAGCCACACCTCGTGCACGGCGCCCTGGATCATCAGGGCGTAGGAGAGGTTGTTGACGTCCTCGCTGGTGCAGTAGATGTGCACCACCTCGGCCAGCGGTTCGAGACTGGTGCCGGCCAGGCGGCGCTTGATGTAGTACTCGATCGCCTTGACGTCGTGGACGGTCTCCCGCTCGATCTCCGCGTGCTCGGCGATGCCCTCGGCCCCGAAGTCCTCCGGGATGGCGCGCAGCAGGGCGCGCTCGTCCGCGGTGAGGGAGCGCAGCCCGGGGATCACGCCGCCATCGAGCAGGTGGATCATCCACTCGGTCTCCACCACGAGGCGCGAGCGGTTCAGCGCGGCCTCGGAGAGGTGGTCGACCAGGGGAGCGGTCTGCGCCCGGTAGCGGCCGTCGAGAGGGGTCAGGGCGATCGGCGGCGTGATGTCCGCGAAGGAATGAGCCATGGCGGCATTCTCCCAGAATCCTGGTCCGACGCGACGGGGTCTCACACCGCCGGGCCCAGCGGGCGTCGGCGCCGGGCCGACGAGGGTCGACGAGTCATTCGCCCGGGCCGACGAGCCACTCGGCCGGGCCGATGAGCCACTCGCCCGGGTCGAGGGGTCGTTCGGCCGAGCGGCCGGTCACGCCGTCCTCCCGGGTAGCGGACCGTGTCAGTCGCGCACCTCGCGTCGGCGGTCGTCGCGGTCATCACCCAGTCCGGTCACGGCCTCCACGATCGCGGAGAGGACGCCGATGATGATGCCGGCCAGCAGCGCCCACCAGAAGCTGTCGAAGTCCAGGGTGAGGCCGAGGAGCCCCGAGACCCAGCTGGTCAGAAGCAGCATCAAGGTGTTGATGACCAGCTGGAACAGTCCGAGCGTGACACATGTGATCGGGAAGGCGAGGAACGACAGGATCGGCTTGACGATCGTGTTGATCAGCGCCAGGATCAGCGCGATCGCGCCGATCGTGAGCACCTGGGTGAGCGCGGTCGCGCTGTCGTCGCCCAGATGCATGCCGGGCAGGATCAGGGCTGTCACCCACAGCGCGAGGCCGGTGACGATGACGTGTCCGAGGAATCGCATGGGCCCATTGTCCTCGTCACGACCCGGCGATGCACGGGGGATTCCCCCACACCCCGCGCGGACCCCACCGTCCCACGACCACGGCGGGGTGCAGGCGACTCCGAAGGCGGCGTCCTCGCCCCCGGTCTCCGTGCCCTCGGCGAGCTGCCCGGTCTCCGCGCCGAGGAAGCTGTTCACCCCATCCCCCTTGTCGGTCGTGGGCGCCGATCGTCGATCACCGACGCGACCTCGTCCTCGATCGCCCGCGCTCCCACCTCTCGGATCCGGCCCTGGGTCGAGTCCCGGCGACCGCCGATCGAGTCGATGTGCACCAATGTCCGGGTTCTCCGCAGCACGGTCGATGGGGAGAGGTGCCCATCGGAGGAAGGGCGCGGCGCGGAGCCCTGCCGGTGCGCCCTACTCTGGAGACATGTCTGCGCAGACCACCCACGACCAGCTTCCCGAACCCGCCGAGAAGGTCCGGATCCGCCCCGGGCTCGAGGCCCTGCCAGCCTACGTCCCCGGAAAGCCCGCGGCCGACGACGGCACCCGGCGCTTCAAGGCCTCCTCGAACGAGTCGCCCTTCCCCCCGGTCGATGCCGTGCGCGAGGCCGCGATCACCGCCCTGGACGGCAGCAACCGCTACCCGGACATGGCCGCCCTCGACCTGCGCGCAGCACTCGGCGTCCAGCACGGCGTGGATCCGGCCCAGATCTCCGTGTCCACCGGCTCGGTGGCCGTCAGCGGCGACCTCGTGCGCGCCGTGGTCGGCGAAGGCGACGAGGTCGTCTACGCCTGGCGCTCCTTCGAGGCCTACCCGATCCTGGTCGGCTCCCACGGCGGCGTCTCGGTGCAGGTGCCGCTGACCGGCGCCTTCGAGCACGACCTCGAGGCGATGGCCGGCGCGGTCACCGAGCGCACCCGGCTGATCATCCTGTGCACCCCGAACAACCCCACCGGACCGTCACTGTCCACCGAGCAGATCGAGGAGTTCCTCGACCGCGTCCCCGAGGACGTGGTGGTCGCGATCGACGAGGCCTACCGGGAGTTCCACGACCCGGCCACCGTGGCGGGAACCGCCGGGATCTTCCGGCGCCACGGCAACGTGGTGCTGCTGCGCACCTTCTCCAAGCTGCAGGGGCTGGCGGGCCTGCGGATCGGCCACGCCGTCGCCCACCCCCGTCTGGCCCGGGCGCTGAGCCAGGTCACCGTGCCCTTCGGGTCGAGCCTGCCCGCGCAGGCCGCGGCGCTGACGAGCCTTCGCGGCGAGGTGCAGGAGGAGCTCGCCGGGCGGGCGGCGTGGATCCGGGACGAGCGCTCCCGGGTCACCGCCGCGCTCTCCGAGCAGGGATGGCGGCTGCCGGACTCCCAGGGCAACTTCGTGTTCTTCCCGCTGGGGGAGGACAGCGCTGCCTTCGCCGCCTTCGCCGACGAGCGCGGCCTGGTGCTGCGCGCCTACGGCAGCGACGGGGTGCGGGCCACCATCGCCGAGCAGGAGGCCAACGACCTGCTCATCAAGGTCGCGGGGGCGTGGCGGCAGCGCTGACGACGAGGGTCCCGGCGACGAGGTCGTGCGGGCCCCGCCCCGTGCCGCGCAGGCCCGTCAGCGCGAAGGTCCCGATCACGCCGTAGGTGAGGACCGAGGCGACCACGGTCGCCGGGCGCAGCGTCTCGAAATCCCCGTACGCGGCGCCGACCGCGGTGACGTGGCCGAGCTGCCAGGGCACGAAGATCTTCACCGTGTTGCGCAGCAGGGCCCGCGGCAGCGGGATCGGTGCTTCGTCCACGGCGGCGCCTCGGAGGTCTTTCACCTGCAGACCGCGGCGGCGCTTGCCCCAGGTCGCCCGGCTCGGCCCGGATTCGGCGCGCGCCGCCACCACGGTGGCGATCGCCGGGTGCACGGCGCTGACGGCGTAGGCGTAGGAGCGGTGGGATCCCAGATCGGTCAGCGCATTGACCGCCAGGCCGAGCGGGATGATCGCCGCAGCGATCCCCAGGTACCCGGTGCAGTCCAGCAGGTACCCGGTCGCCCGACGTCGCGCGAGAGCGTGCATGAGCCCATCGAAGCACCTCGGCCCCTGGCGAGCATCCGCATTTCGTCGGGGACCGGGAGCCGGGACCGGGGTCGGAGGTCGGGACGGGCCCGGGATCGGGACGAGCCCGTGGTCGGGACGAGCCCGTGGTCGGGACGGGCCCGGGGATCGGGGCCGGCTGCCGGTGACGCCCCACCGTCGGCGATCGGTCGGCACCCGGCCCGGCACGCCGCGGACACCGCTGCGTCTCTCCGTGATCGACCTGTAACCTGGTGCGCAGCAGAACGAGGCCGACCTGTGGGCCTTCTCGCGACCGGAGCGGACAGGCCCCGGGCGAGAGGAGAGGACCACGATGCAGGCGCGCAGCAATGCCCCGACGACGGGGACGGGGGGGTCCCCGTCGCGACTCGGCGGCCCGCGCGCCTACGTGGTCTGGATCGCCGCCGTCCTCGCCTACTCGGTGGCCGTCCTGCAGCGCACCACCATGGGCGTGGCCGGCCTCGAGGCGACCGAGCGCTTCCAGGCCTCCGCCACCATCGTCTCCACCTTCGTGGTGCTGCAGCTGCTGGTCTACGCCCTGGCCCAGGTCCCGGCCGGGCTGCTGCTGGACCGCTACGGCTCCCGCGTGACGATCACCGCCGGGGCTGGGCTGATGGCCGCCGGCCAGCTGCTGATCGCCGGCAGCGACACCGTCGCCCTCGCCGTCGTCGCCCGCATCATCGTCGGTGCCGGGGATGCCCTGACCTTCTCCAGCGCGATCCGCCTGGTGCCGGCCTGGTTCCCCACCGCCCGCGTCCCGATCCTCACCCAGGTCACCGCGATCCTCGGCCAGGTCGGCCAGATCGCCTCCGCGGTGCCCTTCGTGGCCGTGCTGACCGTCGCCGGCTGGTCCCCGGCCTTCGGTGCGGCCGCCGGGGTCAGCGGCGTCGCCGCCCTGCTCGCCGTGCTGGTGATCCGCGCGACCCCGCCCGGGGCCCCGCGCCCCCGCACCAAGCAGGACCTGCGTCGGATCCCTCTGCTCGTCGGCCGCATCATCCGCCATCCCGCCACCCAGCTGGGCTTCTTCACTCACCTCAGCTCCGGCTTCCCCGGCATCGTGTTCTCCATGATGTGGGGATACCCGTACCTCACCGCGGGGGAGGGGCTCAGCCGGCCCGCCGCCTCGGCCGTGATGACCGTCCTGGTGGCCGTCGGCATCATCAGCGGTCCCGTCATCGGCGCCCTGACCCAGCGCCACCCCCTGCGCCGTTCGACCTTGGTGCTGCTGGTCATCGCCACCATTCTGGTGCCGCTGGTGACCGTGCTGCTGTGGCCCGGTCCCGCCCCGATCTGGCTGCTGCTGATCCTGGTCGCGGGGCTGTCGATCGGCGGGCCCGGCTCGAACATCGGCTTCGACTTCCCCCGCACGGACCTCGCCCGGCACCGCCTGGGCACGGCCACCGGCGTGGTGCTGATGGGTGGGTTCCTCGCCGCCCTGGTCGCGATCCTGCTGATCGGCGTGCTCCTGGACCTGCAGCGGCCCGACGGGAACTACGACCTGCAGTCCTTCCGGGTGGCCTTCGCCGTGCAGATCCCGATCCTGCTGCTGGGCATCACCGGGATGCTGATCAGCCGACGCCGCCTGCGCCGCCGCATGGCCGCCGGGGGACGGGTCGTGCCACCCTGGCGCGAAGTGTTCCGCGGCGGCCGCTGGCGCCGGATCTGAGCTCGCAGCGCTCATCACCAGGCCCGCGACGCGCGACCTACGACGCACGACCCGTGCTCCGCGCGCGATCTGAGCTCCGCGACGCGCGCCTCGTGCTCCGCCCCCGTGGTCACCAGGGTCTGATGTGTCGCTACCCCTGGTCGCTGCGGTCTGACGCGTCGAATAGTCCCGCTCTATCCGACGCAACAGACCCTACGGTCGGATGAGGCTGCGAAGAGGCCCGGTGGCTGCTGGCGCACTGTCCAGGGCTTGCCGCACCCTGTGCGCGTGCCGTAGCGTTTCTCCCAACACTTAGTTTCAAGGAGGAAGTATGTCGTTCACGCTGGGCATCGTCGGGATCGGACAGTTCGGTTCGCATTTCGCGGAGCTGTTCGCCGCCCACCCCGAGATCGAGTCGCTCTACGCGGTCGACGCCGTCCCGGAACGCATCGACGCGGTCGAGAGCCGCGAGGGCAGTCGGGTCCGCTTCGCCCGGCGCTTCGACACCTACGAACAGCTGCTCTCCTCCGACGTCGACGCAGTCGCGATCTTCACCCAGCGCTGGACCCACGGCGAGCACGCCCTGGCCGCGCTGCGGGCCGGAAAGCACGTCTACTCCGCGGTGCCGATGGCGATCGACGAGGACGAGATCCGCGCGATCACCGAAGAGGTCCGGCGCACCGGGCTGGTCTACATGATGGGCGAGACCAGCCAGTACAACGCCGCCGTGGTGCTGGCCCGCCGCATCCATCGCGCCGGCGCCTTCGGTGAGGTGTTCTACGCCGAGGGCGACTACGTCCACGACATGGACCTGGGCTTCTACGACGCCTACAAGTACTCCGGCGGCGAGCAGTGGAAGTCGACCGCCTCCTACCCGCCGCTGCTGTATCCCACCCACTCCATCGGCGGCATCCTCGGCGTGCTGGGGGAGCGTCATGCGGTCTCCGTCTCGGCGCTGGGTCGGCCCGACACCCGCGGCGACGGCGTCTTCGACAAGGACGTCTCGATGTTCGACAACGACGTCTCCAACGCCTTCGCGCTGTTCGAGATGGACAACGGTGGTGCCTTCCGCACCAATGAGCTGCGCCGGGTGGGCTATCCCAGCCACAAGCGCGAGTCCCGTTTCCGCTTCTTCGGCGAGGCCTCCAGCTTCGAGGAGACCATCGACGTCACCTACTGGCACGACAAGCGCCGCGTCCTCGAGGTGACCGACCTGATCGCGACCGGCTCGACCATGAGCCTGGACGATCCCCGCCTGGCGGACGTCTCCCCGGACCTGCGCGACGCCTTCGTCGCCGGCGCCGCCCCCGCCCATCACCAGTCCCGTCTGCCGAAGGAGTTCCAGGGCATGCCCAACGGTCACGAGGGCGCCCACCACTTCCTGGTCGACGACTTCGCCCGCGCCGTGGTCGACGGGGCCCAGCCCGTGGTCAACGCCTGGCAGGCTGCCCGCTACACCCTGCCCGGGGTGATCGCGCACCAGTCGATGAACCGTGGCGGGGAGCGACTGGCCGTGCCGGATCTCGGCGACTGCCCGCTGGCGGTCCAGGACCTCGACGCCGAGCAGGAGGCGCTGGATCTGGACGCGCTGTACGAGCAGCAGGAAGCGCGGCGCGGGCTCGTCGCCGAGTGACCGAGCGGGCCCGTCGCCGAGTGACCGACCGGGTCGGGTCTCCGAGGGGGCGACCGGCCAGGGCCGGTGCCGCGTCGGGTCACGTCGCCCGGTGCGGCACCCCGTCGGGGCTCCGGTGGTCGCGCCCGGTGACCGCGGGGTCCCCGACGGCCTCGGCCTCGATGTCCGCGCCCTGTCGGGCATCGCTGACGTGCAGCTCCCGACGCTCCCGCCGCAGCCGAGCCCACGGCACCACGACTGCCGCGGCCACCAGCATCAGTGCCACCCCGACGATCCCCGAGGCGTTGTCGACGAAGGGGTTCATCGCGTCCATCGTCTGCGCCGTGGAGACCAGGCCGATCACCATCGGCGTGGCGGAGTTGTTGGTGGCGTGGGCGATCGCGGCGGGGATCGGGTTGCCGCCGGAGCGCTCGGTGAGGCCGTTGTACAGCAGGCTCATCGCGATGCAGGGCAGCAGGAACATGGCGATCGCGGCCGCGCGGGGCTGGCCCGCGTAGTTGTACCCGATCAGGACCACGGGCAGGTGCCACAGCGACCAGATGATCCCGCCGAGCACCGAGGCGCGGAGAGTGCCCAGCGGTTTCAAGGCGGGCCACAGCCAGCCGCGCCACCCGATCTCCTCGCCGAGCGCGAACAGCGTGGTGATCGCGATGCCGATCGCGACGGTGGCGAGCACGGCGGCCGCCGCGGCGGCCGGGGGGACCTCGGTCCCGGCGGCCGTGGACAGCTGCTCCGTGGCCAGCGCCAGCCAGGTACGACCGGTGAGGTCACCGGGAACCCCGCGCAGCACCATCAGCACCGCCCCGAGCAATCCCAGAGCCAGCGTGAGGACGAGGGCCAGCGGGCCCCACGTCAGCAGCGCCCGCCACCGCCCGCGGAATCGCAGCCCCACCCGGGTGCGCCAGGACGTCTTCTCCACGGTCTTGGCCAGGATCACCGAGGCGACGGCCGGAGCGAGCATCCCGACGGCGATCACCGGGGTGAACAGGGGATGGGTGATGCCACCGGGCAGGAACCAGAACGGCAGGGCGCACAGGGCGAACAGGCCGTAGGAGATGGCCAGGAACACTCCGACGCGCCGCCAGGGGACCGCGGCGAACTCGGCACGCGGGGCCGGACGGTGTCGCCGCCCCTGCGGTGTCGCTGGTGCCGGGCTGTCGCCGACGGCGGGTGGGTGGGACTCGGGACTGGTCGAGGTGCTCATGTATCGACCCTTCGCCCGGGTGTGACACCGGTCAATGCTGATTCCCCGATGCGCACCCGTCGTCTGCCCGGCTCTCGCCCTGGGTCGTGCGCGGAGCCGCCGGAGGTCGAGGATCCCGGTGCCGTCGGGCGGTCGGGGGCCGACGAAAGTGCGGGGTCGCGGGGTCGAGCCCGACGGGACGTCCGGTGCTGAACCGGCCCACCCCGGCACCGCTCGCGATCGATATGCTCGATCCTGCCGTCCGCCCACCGCCGCGCCTCCGCGGCGTGGCGACGGGACACCCCGCGGCGTCGTCGCCGCGGACCCTGAGGCAGGAGAGCAGATGACGTCCAGCCCGACGAGCACCGACCTCGTGACCTGGGACGCCGATGCGCTCGGCGTGCTCATGGCGCCCTTCACCGGCACCGAGCTGCCGGCCTGGACCGTCGACGCGCTCGAGGCGGGTCTGGCCTCGGTGATCCTCTTCGGCCACAACACCCCGGACCCGTCCACGGCGGCGCGGCTGGCCCGTGCCGTCCACGCCTGCGCCGAGGACTGCGTGGTCGCGATCGACGAGGAGGGCGGCGACGTCACCCGCCTCCAGGCGGCGACCGGCTCCTCCCTGCCCACCGCCTGGGCCCTGGGCGAGGTCGACGATCCCGAGCTGACCCGCCGCGCCGGCCACGCCCTGGGCGGCGTCCTGGCCGCCTGCGATCTCGACCTCGACCTGGCCCCGGTGCTGGACGTCTCCACCGACCCGGCCAACCCCGTCATCGGCACCCGCGCCTACAGCGACGACCCCGACCGGGTCGCCGCCCACGCCCGTGTCTTCGCCACCGGGCTGATCGAGGCCGGACTCGGCACCTGCGCGAAACATTTCCCGGGCCACGGCGCGACCTCCACCGACTCCCACACCGCGCTGCCCCGCATCGACCTCGAGCGCCGGGAGTTCGAGCGCGACCACCTCGCCCCCTGGCGGATCCTGCCCTGGCTGGACGCCGCCATGACCGCCCACGTGCTGGTCCCCGCCCTCGGCGAGGGCCCCGCCTCGATCTCCCCCTGGACCCGACCCCTGCTGGAGAAGACCGTCGGCGGCACCTTCCACGGCCTGCTGATCACCGACGCCCTGGAGATGCGGGGCGTGGCCGCCGAACCCGGCTTCCCCGAGGCGGTGGTGCGCGCGATCGAGTCCGGGGCCGACCTGCTGTGCCTGGGAACCTCGATCGGCCGTGACGACCAGCAGATGCTGCGAGAGGCCCACGACGCCCTGGTCGGCGCCGTCGCCTCCGGCCGGCTGCGCCGCGAGGAACTCCACGACCGCGCCGAGCGCACCCGCGAGCTCTGCCGCCGAGTGCGCACCCGGCGCCGCTTCGTCCCCGCCCCCGACCTGCCGACGGCGCTGGAGCACGCCGAACAGGTCGGCGCCGACGCCGCCGCCCGCGCCGTTCGCACCCGCGGCGCCCGGCTCGATCTCACGGCGGTGACCGTGCTGGACCTGCGCAGCCGGGCGGACCACGCCTCCGGGGCCCGCCCCCAGCAGCTGATCGCCGCCCTGCGCGAGCGGGGTCTGCGCGCCGACGTCCCGGACTACCCCGACCAGGTCCCGGCCACCGGGCAGGTCCTCGCCCTCACCCGCCTGCCGCGCAGCGACCGGGAGGAGGGCGCCCTGCTGACCGCCCTGCTGGCACGTCGACCCGACGCGATCGTCGTGCACGTCGGCGTGCCCGACGCCGCCCCCGAGCACCGCCACCTGGTGCTGGCCCACGGCGCGGGACGCCCCCTGATGCGAGCGGCCGTGGCCGCGATGCGCGGCGAGGCGCGCTGATGCGCGTGCTCGGCATGATGTCCGGGACCAGCCTGGACGGCATCGATGTGGTCCTGGCCGACTTCTCCCGTGACCCGGATGACCCTGGCACCGCTCGGGCGCACCTGCTGCACGTCGGAGAGCAGCCCTGGCCCGCTGCCGCCCGCGACGCGCTCCGCGCCGCCCTGCCGCCGGCCGATGCGGACGCGGAGACCTGGAGCCGCCTGCACGCCGCCGTCGGGGACGCCTTCGCCGACGCCGCCGCCCGGGTGTTCGCCGAGCACGGGAGCGCCGACCTGGTCGCGACCCACGGACAGACCGTCTATCACGACGTCCGCGACGGCCGCGTCCTCAGCACCCTGCAGATCGGGGACCCCGCCCGGATCGCCCGCGCCACCGGCGTGCCCGTGCTCAGCGACCTGCGCAGCGCCGACGTCGCCGCCGGCGGGCAGGGAGCGCCTCTGGCACCGCTGCTGGACCAGCTGCTGCTCGGCGCCGACCCCCGCGAGCGCACCGCCGTCCTGAACATCGGCGGGATCTCCAACGTGAGCCTCGTCGGCGGTGAGGCCCCCGCAGGTGACGAAGCACCGGCGGGCGAGGCGGTCGCGGCCGAGGTGATCGCCGGGGATCTCGGCCCCGGCAACGCCCTGCTCGATGCCGCCGTGCACGCGGCGACCGGCGACAGCGCCGACCACGACGCCATCCGCGCCCGCACCGGCACCGTCGACCCCGAGGCCCTGGCGACGCTGCTGAGCGACCCCTTCTACGCCCGGCCCCTGCCGCGCTCGACCGGCCGCGAGCACTTCGACGGCGCCTACGTGAGCCGCCTGCTCGGGGACGAGATCGTCCCCGCCATGACCCTGCCCGACCTGCTGGCGACCCTCACCGAACTGACCGCCGTGACCATCGCCCGGGCGATCCGGGAGCTGGGCGCCTCCCGCGTCGTCGGCTCCGGCGGCGGACTGCGCAACCCCCTGCTGCGCGCGCGCCTGGCCGCACACCTGGACCCCGTGCCGCTGCTGGACGCGGACGCGCTCGGCATCCCGGCCGACGGGAAGGAGGCGCTGCTGATCGCCCTGCTCGGCTATCTCGGCGCGCACGGGCTGCCCGGCACCCTGACCCGCGCCGACGGCACCGCCCATACCGGCGCGAGCGCCCCCGTGGTGCTCGGCTCCCTCACCCCGCCCCACGGACTGCGGGACCTGCCGACCGACCCGTCCGATGCTCTGCCGCTCCGCCGTCTCGAGCTCGCAACTCCACAGTGACCTGGGAATCTTTCTTCCTTACGGCACCGTAGGTTACGCTCCTCGTCGTGAGCGTATTCCGATCCACGATCCCTGACGTCGCGGCCGAGGAGCCGATGATCCAGCTCCTCGCGGCCGACGGCACCCGGACCCCGCATCCGGAGCTGGACGAGGTCCTCGCCGGCCGCGGGGGCGACGACGACCTCGCCTCCCCGCAGCGCCTGCGCGGCTACTACCGCGACATGGTGATGATCCGGGCGGCGGACCTCGAGGCGACCAGCCTGCAGCGCCAGGGCCAGCTGGGACTGTGGGCCAGCGCGCTGGGGCAGGAGGCCGCCCAGATCGGCGCCGGCCACGCCTCCCGCGAGCAGGATTACCTGGTGCCGACGTACCGCGAGCACGGGATCGCCTGGGCGCGCGGCATCGAGCCGTGGCGCCTGCTGGAGTCCTACCGCGGCGTCAGCCACGGCGGCTGGGACCCCAATGAGCTGCGCACCCATCCGTACATGATCGTGCTCGGGTCCCAGGCGCCCCACGCGGTCGGGTACGCCATGGGGCTGCAGCGCGACGGCGTCGTCGGCACCGGCGACCGGGAGACCGACACCGCTGTCCTCGCCCTGTTCGGCGACGGGGCCTCCAGCGAGGGGGAGGTCTCGGAGTCCTTCACCTTCTCCGCCTCCTTCGGCGCCCCCGTCGTCTTCTTCACCCAGAACAACCAGTGGGCGATCTCCGTGCCCACCTCCGTCCAGTCCCGGGTCCCGCTCGCGCAGCGGTCCCGCGGTTGGGGCATCCCCTCGGTACGGGTCGACGGCAACGACGTGCTCGCGGTCCTCGCCGCCGTCCGCGAGGCGCTCGATGCCGCCCGCGCGGGGGAGGGGCCGCGCTTCATCGAGGCCCTCACCTACCGCATGGCCGCCCACACCACCAGCGACGACGCCTCCCGCTACCGCCCGTCCTCCGAGGAGGAGGAGTGGGCCGAGAAGGACCCGATCCTGCGCCTGCGCCGCCACCTCGAACAGCTCGGGGAGATCGACGAGGCGTTCATCGCCCGCTGTGACGAGGAGGCCCACGACCTCGCCATGGCCCTGCACCACCACATCCACGGCATGGAGGATCCGGACCCGGCAGACATGTTCACCCATGCGTACGCCGAGCCCCACCCGATCGTCGAGGCCGAGCGCGAGCAGTACCTCGAGTACGTCGCCCAGTTCGAGGACGACGCCGAGCAGACGGGAGAGCGCTCATGAGCTCGACATCGACCACCAATCTCCCGATCGCGAAGGCGATCACCGCCGGGCTGCGTGATGCGCTGCGCGCCGACGACAAGGTCCTGCTGATGGGCGAGGACATCGGCGTGCTCGGCGGCGTCTTCCGCGTCACCGACGGCCTGCACGCCGAGTTCGGCCCCCAGCGCGTGGTCGACACCCCTCTCGGGGAGGCCGGGATCGTCGGCACCTCCGTGGGCCTGGCCGTGCGCGGCTACCGGCCCGTGGTCGAGATCCAGTTCGACGGCTTCGTGTTCCCGGCGTTCAACCAGATCACCACCCAGGTCGCCAAGATGCACAACCGCACCAACGGCACCGTGCACATGCCGATCGTCATCCGCATCCCCCACGGCGGCGGCATCGGGGCGATCGAGCACCACTCCGAGAGCCCGGAGGCGCTGTTCGCCCACACCGCGGGCCTGCGGATCCTCGCCCCCTCGAACGCGCAGGACGCGTACTGGATGACCCGTCAGGCCATCGAGTGCGAGGACCCCGTGATCATGTTCGAGCCCAAGAAGCGGTACTGGGTCAAGGGCGACGTGGACCCCGACCGGCGCCCGGAGCTGTCCCCCTGGCAGGCGGAGATCGTCCGCCCCGGGGCCGACGCGACCCTGCTGGCCTGGGGCCCGAGCATGCCGCTCGCGCTCGAGAGCGCGGAGGCCGCCACCGAGGACGGCATCGAGCTGGAGGTCATCGACGCCCGCTCGCTGGCCCCCGTCGACTATCCGACCATCGCCGCGTCGGTGCGACGCACCGGCCGCCTGCTGATCACGCACGAGGCCCCGGTGCTCGGCGGGCTCGGCGGCGAGATCGCCGCCCGGATCTCCGAGGAGTGCTTCTACCACCTGGAGGCCCCCGTGATGCGGGTGGGCGGCTACCACCTGCCCTACCCGCCGGCGCGCATGGAGAACGCCTACCTCCCCGACCTCGACCGGGTGCTGGACGGCGTGGACCGTCTGCTCGAGCACTGACGGCCTCCTGCCGGGCGGCCGAGCCCCTGCGTGAAAGGATCGACTCATGAACGATGGGCCAGACCAGACTGCGACTCCCTCCTCCTCGGCGGTCGTCACGATCGCGCTCACCGATCCCGGTGAGGGGCTGACGGAAGCCGAGATCATCGACATCAAGGTCGCCGTGGGCGACACGATCGCCATCAACGCCCCCGTGGTCGAGGTGGAAACCGCCAAGAGCGCCGTGGAGCTGCCCAGCCACGTCGGCGGCACCGTGGTCGCGATCCTGGTGGCCGTGGGCGACGAGGTGCCCGTGGGCACGCCGCTGCTCGAGATCGACACCGCCGGGGGCCCCGCGCTCAGCGGCGGCTCCGCCCCTGCCGCCGCGGCCGACGACGCGCAGACCGCCGCCGAGGTCGCCCCGCAGGGCGCGTCGGCCGACGCGGGAGCACCCGCCCCGCAGGATCCCCGGGTCTCGGCCCCGGCCCAGCAGGGCACCCCCGCCGCGCCCGCCACGGAGAAGCCCGGGAACGAGGAGGAGCCCAAGAATCTCGTCGGCTACGGCGCGAAGGCAGCCCCGCAGCGCCGCCGTCGGCGGAAGATCGCCCAGGACGACGGCCCCCAGATCCCGATCGACCGCATCCTCGCCAAGCCCCCCGTGCGCAAGCTCGCCCGAGACCTCGGCATCGCGCTCGCCGACGTGTTCGCCACCGGGCCCGACGGCACCGTCACCCGCGACGACGTCCTCGCCGCCCAGCAGCGGGCGATGTCCGGGGACACCTCGTACGCCCCGGACCCGGGAGCCGACGGGCACTACTTCCCCGAGGAGTCCCCGCAGGCTCCGGAAGGGCTCGGAGGCGCCATGAAGACCACCCGCGACCAGCCCTTCGCCCGGGTCACCAGCGACGAGCGCACCACCCGCGTGGCCATCCGCTCGGTGCGCAAGCGCACCGCGGAAGCGATGGTGGCCTCGGCCTTCACCGCCCCGCACGTGACGGTCTTCAACGAGATCGACATGACCCGGGTGGTGCGGATCGTCGCGGACCTCAAGGCCTCCCGGGAATGGGCCGACGTGAAGATCAGCCCCCTGGTCGTGATCGCGAAGGCGCTGCTGGTGGCGATCCGTCGCAACCCCGAGGTCAACGCCTCCTGGGACGAGCAGAACCAGGAGATCGTCTACAAGCATTTCGTGAACCTGGGTATCGCCGCCGCCACCCCGCGCGGGCTCATCGTCCCCAATCTCAAGGACGCGCACCTGATGACGCTGCGCGAGCTCGCCGAGGGGATCGACGAGCTCGCCCGCACCGCGCGCGCCGGGCGGACCTCCCTGTCCGACACCCGGGAGGGGACGATCACCATCACCAACTTCGGCGTGTTCGGGATCGACTCCGGCACCCCGATCCTCAACCCGGGCGAATCCGTGATCGTCGGCGTCGGCGCCATCAAGGAGAAGCCCTGGGTGGTCGACGGACAGATCGTCCCGCGTCAGGTCGCCCAGCTCGCGCTGAGCTTCGACCACCGCCTGATCGACGGGGCGCTCGGCGCCGAGCTGCTGCGCGACGTCTCCGCCGTGCTCGAGGACCCCGCGCTGGGTCTGGTCTGGGGCTGACCGGCGTCCGGATGCGGGGTTGCGCACCTCTGCGGGAGCCTGGGACCGTCCCGGCACGCTCGTCGGTACCCTGATCCGGTGACCCCGAGCCCGACCACGCCACCGCACATGCGCCGCGACGACCCGCGGATGCAGACGGTCGAGATGGCCGCCCTGCGGCTCGAGGACGTCAGCGACGGCGACACCTTCGGCTCGGGGCCGGTCCAGGCCCGCCTGAGTCCGCGCCGGATCGCCCTGCTGGTCGCCGCCGGCGGAGCGATCGGGTCGATGCTGCGCTTCCTGCTCCAGGTGCTCGCCCCCACGGTCTCCACCCCCACCCTGGTCGAGCTGCCCTGGTCGACCCTGTGGGCGAACGTGCTGGGCTGCCTGGCCCTGGGCGTGCTCACGGGCGCGCTCGAGGTGCGCCCCGGCCGGCCCTGGATGCAGCCGCTGCTCGGCACCGGTCTCTGCGGCGGGTTCACCACCACGTCCATGGTGGTGCTGGAGGGCGCGGCGATGATCGGCGCGGACTTCCCGATGCAGGCCTTCGCCTACGCCCTGCTGACCGTCTTCGTGTGCTTCGGTGCCATGATCGGAGGCATCCTCGGCGGGCGGCGGCTCGCTCACCGGGCGGCCGCGCGGAGCGAGCGCGACGGGCGCGGGAGCTCCCGCACCACACGGGACGGCACCTCCGCCGAGCAGATCGACTCCGACGCCGCGCCCCGCGCGGAGGACGTCGTGCCGGGCGAGACGCACGCCGAGCGGCCCGTGGACGACGTCGACCCGCCCGCGGCCCGCCCCGAGCGGGGCACCGCCCGGAGCCCGGAGGAGGAGTCATGAGCGCGGGGCCCTTCCTGCTGGGCGCGGTCCTGGTCGCGATCGGCGGTGCCGGCGGCTCCGTGCTGCGCTGGTGGCTGCGCGAGGCCGGCATGCGCCGAGCGGCCCGCCGCAGCAGCGACGGGGACCTGAGAGCCAAGCCCTGGCTGACCTTCCTCGCCAACGCCCTGGCCTGCTTCGTGCTCGGGATCGTGGTCGCTCGCCTCGGATCCGCCGTCTCCGGAGTCGGCGAGCTCGCATTCCTGCTGCTGGCCGTGGGCTTCTGCGGCGGTCTGTCCACCCTGTCCACCGCCGCCCTCGACATCGTCGAACTGCTGCGACGCGGCAGCTTCGCCCTCGGCGTCGCCTACTTCCTGCTGACCATCGGCACCGGGATGGCCCTGCTGTGGCTGGGGCTGGTGATCGCCTCGTGACCACGACCACGCAGCGACGAGCCGCTCCGGCGGTCGTCGCGATCCTGCTCGGCGCGCTCGTCGTGCTCGCCCTGATCTCCGACCTGGCGGCCGCCGCGGCCGGCGGGGACAACCTCGTGCTGCGCAACGCCGGGCCGGTGGCGCGCCACGGCGGCCCGATCGCCGCGATGATCGCCGACCTCGCCGCGGCCGTGACCCTGGGAGGGGCGGTCGTCGCCGGCTGGCTGCTGCACCAGGAGGCCGACCGGGCCCGGGCGATGACGCTGGTCGCGATCGCGGCGGGCGTCACCACCCTGGCCCGGGGCGCCTCCCTCGCCTTCTCCTACGCCCTGGCCACCGGCCAGCCCATCATCTCGGCCCGCTTCGGCTCCGATCTCAGCGTGTACCTGGCCACCGATCTCGGCGTCTGGTACGTGACCGCGCTGGTGATCGCGGCGGCCGCCACCACGATCGCGGTCATCGGCACCACGCCGGCGGTCGCCCGCGCCGTGGCCGTCGCCGCGGGTCTGGTCGCCTTCTCCAGCGCGATGACGGGCCATGCCGGCGGCGGCCAGGACCACGAGGTGGCCACCTCCACGATGCTCGTGCACCTGCTGGCCGTGGGGGTCTGGCTGGGGGGCCTGGGACTCCTGCAGACCCTGCCGCGCAGCGTCCGCGACGATGCGCGCGTGGTGCGGGGCTACTCCCATCTGGCGCTGATCTGCTGGGTCGCCCTCGCCCTGAGCGGGGTGTGGGCGCTGGCGGTGCGCATGAATTCGGTGGGGGAGATCCTCACCAGCGCGTACGTCCAGCTCGGCGTGGCCAAGGCCGTGCTGCTGCTCGCGCTGGGAGCACTGGGGGCGCTGCAGCGCCGGCAGATCGCGACCGGGTTCAGCGCCGACGACACAGGACGCCAGGCTGCGAGCACCTATCGCCGTCTGGCGATCCTCGAGCTCGCCCTGATGGGTCTGGCCGTGGCGCTCGCCGCCGCCATGAGCTCCTCCCCGCCCCCGGCCGACGACGGCACCCCGCCGCCGGGCCCGGCAGGTGTCCTGACCGGATATCCGCTGCCGCCCGCCCCCGACCTGGGCGCCGTGCTCACCGCCTGGCGGCCCGCCCCCTTCGGGATGCTGCTGGCCTGCGTCATGGTGCTGGTGTGGTGGAGGCCGCGCGGTCCGCAGCGGGACCGCGGCGCGAGCCGGCGCCTGGTGCTCGCCGGCATCGTGCTCGTGCTGCTGACCAGCGGACCGCTGAACGTGTACTCGAAGGTTCTGGTCTCCGCGCATCTGCTCCAGCATGCGCTGCTGCTGGCCGGGGCCGGAGTGCTGCTGGGCAGCGCGATCGCGGTCCCGTCCCTGCTGCGCCGCGCGGTGGGACGCCGCTGGTGGTTCGCGGCCCTGATCGCCGCCGCACCGCCGGCCCTGCTCGGGGCGGTGTACGCAGGACCGTTCCTGCGCCCTGCGCTCGACGGCCACGCCGCGCACCTGGCGCTGCAGTTGCTGGCGCTGGGCGGCGGGGTGCTGAGCGCCCTCACGGTGCGCGCCGCGAGCGGCGTCGGCGCGCGGCTCCTGGTCGCCGCGGCACCCTTGGCGCTGGGGCTGGCCGGGGGGATCCTGCTGGTCGGCACCGACCGGCTGATCGCGGCGAGCTGGTTCGGGGCGACCGGGCGGACGTGGCTCGCCGACGCTCTGGCGGATCAGCAGCGCGGGGGGATCGCCGTGCTCGCCGTGGTCGCAGTGACGGCCCTCGCGGCCGGTTACGCGCTGCGGCCCCGACGTGCGACGGGCCCCCGGCCCACGCCGAGTTCCCGGCGTGAGGGCTCCCCCGATCAGGACCCGGAAGCGGCCCGGCAGGCGCGGTGACGCCCGGCCGGGCGGTTCCGGCGAACAGCTCTCGCGCCCGGGCGAACAGCTCCCGTGCTCAGGCGAACAGCTCGCGCACCGTGCGCAGGCGCGCCAGCAGGGTGTCGCGATCCACGGAGGGCACGAGATCCTCGCCGGTGGCGTCGGCCCCTCCGCCGCCGGCCGGGGTGCTGCGCGCGGTGACCCGATTCGCCCCGAGCACCCCGCCCAGACGGCCCCGCACGCCGTTCTCGGCAGGGGCGGCCGCGGTCGGCACGGCGCTCTCGGATCCCGCCCGCAGGCGCTGGAACTGCCGCAGGGCGGGGGAGTCCTCGTCCCGGGTGGCGGCCAGCACGTAGGCCGCCAGATCGGCCTGCTCGACGAGAACCGGCAGCACGCCGCCGGAGACCCGCTGCTGACCGAGCACCACGAAGTCGTCGCGGCCGCGCGGGAAGGCACCGAGGAACAGGTCGGGTTCGCCGTGCGTGGTGCGCGGGACGATCTCCTCGCTCAGATGATCGGCGCCGACTTCATAGCCGGTGGCCAGGACGATCAGGTCGGGGGCGTAGCGGATGTGCCCGGCGTGGGTCTCGGGGCCGTGGTGGGTGAGGGTGCCGTCGGCGTCGATGCCGGTGACCTCTCCGGCGGGCGTGATCCGGCCCTCGCGCACGCGATCCAGCACATCGTCGGAGATGATCACGGAGTCCTCGAGCAGCGGGGCGGCCGGGCGCGGCAGCCCGGCGTCGGCGGGGTGGCCGACGCTGCGGCGGACGACGGCCTCCGCGATCTTGGCGTTCAGACCGCCGAGCACGGAGGGCTCGCGGGAGGCGGCGACGTCGCCGGGGACGCCGCCGATCCGTCGCGGAACCACCCAGTGCCCCGTCCGCATCGACCAGCGCACTTCGAGGGCGCGGCGGGCGGCGTCGACCGCGATGTCGGCGGCGGACTGCCCGGAGCCGACGACGAGCACGCGCTGACCCTCGAGCCCGTCGGGCCCGCCCCACTGCGAGGAGTGGATGACCCGCACGGAGCGCGGGACGTCCGCGGCCCAGTCCGGCCGGTGCGGGCGCTGGGAGATGCCGTGGGCGGAGATCACTGCGCGGTAGATCATGATCTCCCCGGTGGAGAGCTCGACCTGCCACACGCCGTCGTCGAAGGGACGGGCGGAGCGCACGGCCACGCCCGGGCGGAACTCATCGGTCAGCTGATGGCGCGCCGCATAGGCGCGCAGGTACTTGGCCATGTGGCCGGGGCTGAGGAACTCGGGGAAGGACACCGGCTGCAGCATGTCCTCGTACTGCGTGAACTCGCGAGAGGAGATCATCTCCATCGCCGGCCACACCGGGGTGTCCTCGCGCTCCTCGTTCCAGATGCCGCCGACGTGCTTCGCACGGTCGACCAGGTCGAAGGGGACCTCCAAGGCCTTCAGGGCCGCGGCGGCCGCGAGACCGGCGGGCCCGGCGCCGATGATCAGCACCTTCTCGCGGGTGGAGATCTGGTCGTGGAGGTCGGGCATCGAGCAGAACCTTCCGGGTGGGGCGGCGCGCGGCGGCCGGGAGGTTCCCCGGACGCCCGGCTCAGCGGCGGGCTGACGCTGGCCATCCTAGTCTGCACCTAGTCTGCACCTGGTCTGCACGGCTCCGGGCACGCACGCACTGCGCCGACGCGAGGCACGGTGGGGCGTGGTCAGCCGATGGCGGTGCGACGCGCCGAGACCCTCAGGGTGATGCCGATCGTGCGGGACACGTGGGCGAGGATCACGTGGTCGCGCAAGAGTCGGCGGGTGCCGGTGTGGTCGGGGCGGCGGCGAGACGGACTGCGACCGGTCCGGCGCCGGCCGGGAGACGCGTCGGCGACGGTCCCCTCGCCGAGGACGTCGGGGCGCGGGGCCGGGGATCGCTCATGCAAACTCATGCAAGGACGTCACCTGCCTTCTCACGGGCCAGCAGCAGTGCGCCCGGGAGGCCGCTCGGGACGGTGCAGTAGGTGCGCCCGTCGGCCCGCAGCCCGGTCGCGACCTCGTCGTGGATCGGGCCCGCGGAGGCCAGCACCGAACCGGCCAGCACCACGGGAAGGCCCGCCCGCGGGTCGAGTGCCCGCACGGTGTCCATGACGTGCCGCACCGCGGTGTCGAGGATCTCGCGAGCGACGGGGTCCTCGGGGACCGACCCGGGCAGGCGGGCGAATCGTCCGAGCGCGGCCGGGGCCCCGGCCGGCAGGACGTCGTCGAGGGCCCGGATCAGGTCCTGGCGCGGGTCGCCGGTCGGGGAGGGTGGCAGCAGGCCGTCGCGCAGGTCCAGGTCCAGCAGGTCGGCGACCTGCTCGGTCAGTCGGGTGCGTCGCCCGCGCCCGTCGAGATCGGCAGCGACCGCCTGCAGGGCGCGACGCCCCAGCCACACCGCCGAGCCGATGTCGCCGAGCAGCCAGCCCATCCCGTCCCGGCGCGCGACCGCCTCGCGCTGCTGGAAGCGGACGGCTACCGCGCCGGTGCCGGCCAGCACCAGCAGCCCGTCATCGCCCATGCCGCCCGCGAGGAAGGCGGTGTGCAGATCGTCGGTGACCAGGATGCGGTCCTCGGGGATGTCCAGACGCTCGAGCCGCTCGCCGACGGCGGCGGCCACGTCGCGCGCCCGGGCCGGTCCGGCCCCCGAGATGCCGAGCGCGACCGCTGCGACGTCCATCGCGTCGCCGAGCTCGTGGCGACCACGGTCCAGCACCATGCGCACGGTGTCGGCCAGATGGTCCAGGGCGGCGGAGCCCGAGGAGCGCAGGTTCGCGCCGGGACCCTCCACCTCGGCGGCCACCCCGCCACCCAGCGGAGCGAGGGCCAGGCGCGAACGGGTTCCGCCGATGTCCCCGGCGATCACGACGCGGGTCGGGCGGGCGGCGGTCGGGCGGGAGGTGTCGTCGTCCATGGTGGTCCTCCTGTGGCCCTGTGGCCCTGTGGTCGTGAGGCGGTGGCTGTGGCGCAGTGGTTGTGGCGCAGTGGTTGTGGTGCGGTGGCTGTGGCCCTGTGGCGATGACCCCGGGATCGGGCCCCATCGTAGGGCGGGGTTCACCGGGACGGCGGTCTCGCTACGCTGGGAGCGGCCCCCGGCCCCGATCCCAGGAGACCCCGTGACCGACCCCGATGATGCGACGGCCCTGGTGGACCTCGCCTCCCCGACCGAGGAGCGCAACCCGGCCAGCGCCGAGCTGGACGCGCTCGATGCCCGCGGCATGGTGGACGTGATCCTCTCCGAGGACGCGACCGTCGCCGCGGCCGTCCAGGCGCAGGCCGGGCCCCTGGCCGAGCTGGTCGAGGTGTGCGTCAGCGCGATCTCTGGCGGGCGCACGGTCCACTACGTCGGCGCCGGCACCTCGGGGAGGCTGGCCGTGCTCGACGCGGTCGAGCTCGCCCCCACCTTCAACGCGGACGAGTCCATGGTCACCGCGCACCTGGCCGGCGGCCCGGGCGCCTTCCTCGCCGCCGTCGAAGGCGCGGAGGACGATGCGGACGCCGGTGCGGATCTGGTCGCGCAGAACTGCGAGCTCGGGGACGTCGTCGTCGGCCTGGCCGCCAGCGGTCGCACCCCCTTCGTGCGCGGCGCCCTGGCCGAGGCCCGCGAGCGGGGCCTGCCGACCGCGCTGATCTCCGCGAACCCCCAGGCGCAGCTCGCCTCCGCTGTGGACATCCCGATCCTGCTGGACGTCGGCCCCGAAGTGGTCACCGGCTCGACCCGGATGAAGGCCGGCACCGCCCAGAAGCTCACCCTGAACGCCCTGTCCACCGCCACCATGGTGCGTCTGGGCACCACCTTCGGGAACCTCATGATCGACGTGCGTCCCACCAACGCCAAGCTCGTCGGCCGCACCGTGCGAATGCTGGTGCAGGCCACCGGTCAGAGCGCCGAGCGGGCCGCGGAGGTGCTCGAGGCCGCCGCCGGCAGCGTCCGGCCCGCCCTGGTCGCCCTTCTCGCCGAGGTCGACGTCACCGCCGCCGAGGCCGCGCTGGCGCATCACCCCCGGGACCCCCGACGGGTCGGTGACCCCGCCGGGATCCGCTCGGCCGTCGCGGCCCTGCGAGAAGGGACCGACGAGCCGGCCGGGCCGTGACCACTCGGTCCCACGCGTCGGAAGGGCGGTCGGTGCGGTCCGACGTGTCGGATGGGACGAGTCAGTCCGACACGTCGGACCGTACGCCCAGCCGGTGCACCAGGCTCGGCGCCTGTTGAGCGCCCGGCGGGTGCACCCGGCTCGGCATGACCAGCAGGCGCTGCACGGGCTGCGGAAATTCCCTCGACGCGGCCGTCGCCGGATCCTTACACTCGCTCCCATGCGCTTGTGATCAGCCCCCGCCCCTCACCGCTTCCTCGTGATCCGGAGCTGATCCATGTCCATGCACCCCGCGCGCTCCGCCGCCTCGGCCACCCCGACACCCGCGGCCGACCCCGCGCCGGCGGCCCTCACCACGGGCTCCGGGGACCCGCGCCTGCACCTGCGGGCGGACGGGATCTCCTTCTCCTTCCCCGACCGCCGCGTCCTGACCGACGTGAGCCTCGTGGTGCCCGCGGGACGGCCCACCGGGCTGCTCGGGGAGAACGGCAGCGGCAAGTCCACCCTGCTGCGCATCCTCGCCGGGGGCCTGGCCCCCGATACCGGGGCCGTGCAGGCCCCGGGCCCCGTCGGCGTCCTGCACCAGGAGCTGCCCGCCGGCCCCACCACCGCGCTCGCCGACGTGGTCGCCGACGCGCTGGAGCGGTCCCGACGCCTCGAGCGTGAGCTCGTCGCCGCGGGCGAGGCCCTCGCCGCGGACGACGAGCCCGCCCCGCGTGCCGCGATCCGATTCGACGAGTTGCTCGCCGAGGCGACCCTCGCCGACGTCTGGAACGCGGACCGTCGGGCCGAGGCCGTCCTGGCCGGGCTGTCCCTCCAGGAGATCGACCCCGCGACACCCCTCGGCGAGATCAGTGGTGGCCAGCGCGAACGCCTCGCCCTCGCGCACCTGCTGATCGCCCGCCCCACCACCTGGCTGCTCGACGAGCCGACCAACCACCTCGACGACGACGGCGCCGCCTTCCTCGCCGCCACGATCGCCGCCCACGGGGGGGCCGTGCTCATCGCCAGCCACGATCGCGCCTTCCTCGACGACGCCACCGCCGCGCAGCTGGACCTGGACCCCGCGGAGAGCCCGGTCCGCAGCGAGCCGGGCGGGCTGACCGTCTCCACGGGCGGGTTCAGCGACTACCTGCTGGCCCGCTTCGCCGCGAGGGACCGCTGGGAGCACCGCTTCCGCGCCGAGCAGGACGAGCTGAAGGAGCTGCGGCAGGCCGTGAAGGACTCCGCGACGGTCGGGCATCCCGGCGCGGCGCCGCGCACCGAGGGCGGGATGGCGAAGAAGTTCTATGCGGACCGCAACGCCACCGTCGTCTCCCGCCGTCTGCGCGAGGCCCGGGCTCGTCTCGCCCAGCTCGAGGAGGACCAGGTCCGCAAACCGCCGGCGGAGCTGGAGTTCACGCATCTGCCCCCGGTCCCCGGCCGGGGTGGGGGAGCGGACGGCCGCTGGGCCTCGGGCAGTGGTCGAGGAGCAGCCGGAGCGGTGCTGCTGACGGCGCGCGAGGTCGCCGTCGACGGCCGACTCGCCCCCGTCTCCTTCAGCCTGTCGACCGGCGAGCACCTGCTGATCACCGGGGCCAACGGCTCAGGAAAATCGACGCTGCTGGAGACCGTGACCGGCCACCTGGCCCCCACGCACGGCACCGTCGACCACCCCCGGGGCCTGCGCATCGGTCATCTCGGCCAGGATGATGCGGCGATCCCGGGACGCACCGTCGGCGAGCATCTGCGGGCGGCGGCGTCGGGTACGGAGGCGGGCGCGGCCCGTTCCCGGACGGCTGACGACACCGTGCCCGAGCTGTTCGGCCTGGTCCATCCCCGCGACCTGGCCCGGCCCCTCGAGCTGCTCTCCCGCGGCCAGCTGCGCCGGGTCATGCTCGCCGCCGTGCTGCTGGACCCGCCCGAGCTGCTGGTCCTGGACGAGCCCACCAACCACCTGGCGCTGGTCACCGCGACCCGTTTCGAGAACGCGCTGGCGGACTGGCCAGGCACCGTGCTGATCGCGTCCCACGACCGCTGGCTGCGCAGCCGCTGGCAGGGGGAGACGCTCGCCCTGACGGGATGAGGCCCGGCTGCGGCCTGCGGGCGACGTCCTCGCGGGCGGTCGCGGCGTGGACGACGACGTCATACGGGTTCATGATCCTCGGTGCTGCGAGGGCGATGCGCCAGGCTGGGGGCAACACCACGTCGACAAGGAGACCTCCGTGACCGAGCAGCCCCAGAAGTTCGAGACCCTGGCAGTCCACGCCGGCCAGCAGCCGGACTCCGACGCCGGTTCGCGCGCCCTGCCGATCCACCAGACCACCAGCTTCGTGTTCCCGACGGCGGAGTCCGCTGCGGACCGTTTCGCGCTGGCGGAGGCCGGCCCCATCTACACCCGCATCACCAACCCCACCCAGAGCGCGGTCGAGGACCGGGTCGCCGCTCTCGAGGGCGGTGCGGCCGGTCTTCTGGTGGCCTCCGGGCAGAGCGCCATCACGCTGTCGATCCTGAACCTCGCCGGCGCCGGGGATTCCGTGGCGGTCTCGCCGAGCCTGTACGGCGGGTCGTACAACCTGTTCAAGCACACCCTGAGCCGCCTGGGCATCACGGCGCAGTGGGTGGACGATCCCACAGACCCTGCTTCCTGGCGTGCCGCGGCCGACGAGACCACGCGGGCGTTCTTCGTCGAGTCGATCCCCAACCCCAAGCAGGACATCCCGGACCTGCGGGCCGTCGCCGACGTCGCCCACGAGGTCGGGGTGCCGCTGATCGTCGACAACACCGTCGCCACCCCGTTCCTGCTGCGGCCGCTCGAGCACGGCGCCGACGTCGTCGTCCACTCCGCCACCAAGTTCCTCGGCGGCCACGGCACCTCGATCGCCGGCGTGATCGTGGACGGCGACAGCTTCGACTTCTCCGCCCAGGCCGAGAAGTACCCGCAGTTCACCGAGCCCGACGAGTCCTACAACGGCCTCGTCTTCGCCGGGGTGCCCGCCGCTTTCGCGACCCGTGCCCGCACCAACCTCCTGCGTGACCTCGGCCCGGCCATCTCCCCGTTCAACGCCTTCCTCATCGGGCAGGGCCTGGAGACGCTGCCGCTGCGCATGGAGCGCCATCTGGAGAACACGCACCAGGTCGCAGCCTTCCTCGAGGCCGACGACCGCGTGGGCACCGTGACCTGGGCGTCCCTGGACTCGTCCCCCTACAAGGCGACCGCGGACACGTATCTCCCGCGCGGTGCGGGCAGCGTGCTCGGATTCGTCCTGCCCGGTGGTCTCGAGGCCGGCCGTCGCTTCGTCGACGCTCTCACCCTGCACTCGCACGTGGCGAACATCGGCGACGTGCGGTCCCTGGTGATCCACCCCGCCTCGACCACCCACTCCCAGCTCAGCGAGGAGGAGCAGCGCGCCGCCGGCATCGAGCCCGGCTTCGTGCGCCTGAGCGTCGGCGTCGAGCACATCGACGACATCCTCGCCGATATCGAGCGGGGGCTGGTCGCCGCGAGCTGAGCGCCGCGCGGCCCGTCGGTCGGCGTGGCCGGGGAGCGCGGCCCGTCGGTCGGCGTGGCCGGGGCCAGGGGGTCCCGTGAGGCCGCGCCGGGCGCGCTGAGACATCGTGCAGGGGGGGGGGATCGATACGCTGGAGGCATCATGAGCTCCGCACCCGTGCCCCTGCCGTCGTCCCCGCTGGACACCTGGCCGCCCGCCTGGACCCCCGCCGCCGTCATCTTCGACTTCGACGGGCTGCTGGTGGACACCGAGGCCGAATGGGTCCGTGTGCAGGACGCCTACCTCGCGATGCACCAGGTCCGGATGAACCCCGCCACCCGACGCCAGGTCACCGGGCAATCGGCGGAGATGGTCGTGACCGTGATCGGCCGCCTGGTCGACAAGGCTCCCGAGATCGTCGCCGAGGAACTGCTGGCCGCCCACCGCGAAGGCCTGCGGGATCGCGAGCAGCTGGTGCCGCTGCCCGGAGGCATGGAGGCCGTGCGGGCCGTGGCGGCGAAGCGTCCGGTCGCGATCGCCTCGAACTCACCGCGGGACATGCTCGATCACAAGCTCGAGGCCACCGGCCTGGACGCGGTGGTCGACGCTCACGTCGCGGTCGAGGACATCACCCATCCCAAGCCCGCACCGGACATCTACCTGCGGGCCGCCGAGATGCTCGGCGTCGACCCCACCGACTGCCTCGGCTTCGAGGACTCAGAGACCGGAGCGTCCGCCGCGCTCTCCGCCGGGCTGCACCTGATCGCCGTGCCGTCCATCCCCGGGCAGGATCCCCGCGCCCAGCGCCGCCTGACCACCCTCGAGGACGACGTGCTGACCGACTGGATCGCCGGCTGGGACGTGCGGCGATGAGTCCCGTCCCCGCCCCCGGCGCAGGTGATCGCACGGCCGGAGCGGCGTCCCCGGGAGCGGCGTTCCCCGCTGCATCGGCTCCTGATCCCGCCCCCGGCGCCTCGGCTCCCGCCTCTGTCACGGGCAGCCCCGAGCGGTTCCGGCAGGTCTTCGGCGACTGGACACCGCAGGCGGTCGTCTTCGACTGCGACGGGCTGCTGCTGGACACCGAGAGCGTCTGGCAGCTCGCCCAGGACGCCGTGGTCGCCGCCCACGGGGCTCGACTGCGCCGGGAGGACGACGCCGCGCTGCACGGCTCGACCATCGAGGACGCGGCCGCGATCCTCGCGGAGCGGTCCGACAGCAGCAGCGAGGCGCTCCTGGCCGACCTCCACAGCGCGTTCGACCGTGAGCTCGCCGGTGGTATCCGCCTGCTCCCGGGTGCCCGCGAGATCATCGTGGCCGCCGGGGCGCGCGTCCCGCTGGGCTGCGCCTCGAACTCGTGGCTGGAATCCCTCCAGGACAAGCTGCACCTCGGAGGCCTGCGCGAGCACTTCGCGGTGCTGGAGGCCTCGGACACCGTCGAGCGCCCGAAGCCGGCCCCCGACATGTACGCCGCGGCGGCCCGTGCCCTCGGGGTCCGGCCGGGCCAGGCCCTCGCCCTCGAGGATTCCGGGACCGGAGCGCGCGCCGCCCGCGACGCCGGGCTGCGCCTCATCGCGGTGCCGGCGCCCGGCCATCCCGCTCCGGCGGCCGATCTCGTCCTGGACTCCCTGACGGACCCGGACCTGGCGGCATGGGTCGCCACCTGGTGAGCAGGCCGATGTCCCTGCCCGCGCTCCGACCCGCACCCCTGCCTGCGCGCCGGCCCGTGCCCTTGCTCGCGCTTTTCCCTGCGCACAGCTCCACGCGCCGGTCCCCGGACGGGTCCGGAACCCGTGTCGCCTCTCCGCCGCCGCCCTCGACCGCTCCCGCGGGTCGGGAGTGCGAATGTCCACGACCGTCATCTGAGTTGGCCACTGCGCCTCGAAACAGGGTTCACTGGACCCCATGACCACACCGAGCGACCCCTCCGCGCCCTTGACCGACCGCGCCCACGGTTCCCCGCTGCGTGGGCGCGGGTGGCTGAACACGGGCGGCGTCGACCTCGACCTGGAGTCGCTGCGGGGAAAGATCGTCCTGCTGGATTTCTGGACGTTCTGCTGCGTGAACTGCCTGCACGTCCTGGACGAGCTGCGGCCCCTGGAGGAGAAATGGGCCGATGAGCTGGTCGTAGTCGGCGTCCATTCCCCGAAGTTCGAGTTCGAGAAGGACCCCGAGGCACTGGCCGCGAACATCGAGCGCTACGAGGTCTCCCACCCCGTCATCGACGATCCGGAGCTGGAGACCTGGTCCGAGTACGGCGCCCGGGCCTGGCCGACCCTGATGGTGCTCGACACCCACGGGCGCATCGCCGGCAACCTCTCCGGCGAGGGGCACGGGGAGAACATCGACCAACTGGTCGCCCGTCTCGTCGTCGAGGGGGAGGCCGACGGCTCGCTGCGCCGCGGACCGGCGCCGACCGTGCTGACCGAGCGGGTGCCCCAGACCCTCCGCTTCCCCTCCAAGCTCACCACCCTGCCCGACGGGCGACTGGTCGTCTCCGACGCCGGCCAGCACCGCCTGGTGGTCTTCCAGAACGACGGCCAGACCGTCGACGAGATCATCGGCACCGGCGCTCGCGGCCATGTCGACGGCGACGGGGAGACCGCGCAGTTCGCCGAGCCCAACGGTGTCCTCGCGCTCCCGGACGAGATCGCCTCGGAGGTCGGCTACGACCTGCTGGTCACCGACACCTCCAATCACCTCCTGCGCGGGGTGAAGGTGGGCCAGGATCGTCTGCTGCGCTCGCGCACCGCGACCGAGGTGAGCACCGTCGCCGGTTCGGGCTCCCAGTGGATGCAGGGCGATCAGCAGCCGCGCGGCGAGGGCGACGCGCGCAACTACGCGCTGTCCACCCCGTGGGACGTGACCTGGTCCCGCGTGCTCGGCCGCTCGGTGATCGCGATGGCCGGCGTCCACCAGCTGTGGACCTTCGACCCGGTCACCGGGGCTCTCATGGTGCTCGCCGGCACCACCCAGGAAGGATTGGTCGACGGGCCCGCCGTCTCCTCCTGGTGGGCGCAGCCCTCCGGCCTCGACGAGCTGCGCGACGGCCGCATCGTCGTCGCCGACTCCGAGACCTCTGCGGTGCGTGTGCTGGACCCGCAGACCATGCAGGTCAGCACCCTCGTCGGAGAGGGCCTGTTCGACTTCGGTCATGTCGACGGGTCCGCGGACATCGCCCGCCTCCAGCATCCCCTGGCGGTCACCGCGCTGCCCGACGGACGCATCGCCGTCGCCGACACCTACAACGGGTCGATCCGGATCATCGAAGAGCACACCGAGGACGACGCGGCCTCGAGCGCCCCGGTCACCGTCGTCACCGTCGCGACCGACCTCGACGAGCCCTCCGCGGCGATCGTCGGCCCCCCGGTCGACGGCATCGGCCAGCTGATCGTCGTCGAGTCCGGGGCCCACCGCGTCACCTGGGTTCCGGTCGCCAAGGCCGCCGAGCGCGTCATCGACCTGGGCGCCCAGCGCTCCGAGCGCCCCGTGACCGACGTCGGCCCCGGACCGCTGACCGTGCGCGTGCTGTTCACCCCGCCCGAGGGGCACAAGCTCGACGACTCGCTGGGCCCCTCCACGCAGGTCACCGTCTCCACCACCCCGTCGGCCATGCTCACCGGCGGCTCCGGCGTCGACACCTCGCTGGAGCGCACCCTCACCCTGGATCCCGCCTACCCCGAGGGCGTGCTGCACGTCAGTGCCCGCGCCGCCTCCTGTGACGCCGATCCCGCGGTCGAGTTCCCCGCCTGCCACATGCATCAGCAGGACTGGGGCGTGCCGATCCGCGTCGTCGACGGCGCCCCCACCCATCTGGATCTGTCCCTGCTCGCCTGAGCCGCTCTGCGACTCTGCCGAGCCCCGACGTCGGAAGCTGTCTCTTGGACCTGATCACTCAATTCCCCTTGGGCGATGACATCGCCGTGACCCTGCTGGTGCTCGGCGTGCTCTCGGTGGCCGCCCTGATCGCCGGTGCCGTCGTCCCCAGTCGCCTGCAGCGCGACGAGGACGCGGTCGAGGTGGACGACGACCTCGGACGCCGCCTCGGCCGACAGCTGTCCGCCGCAGGATCGATCATCCTGTGGGTCGGACTGCCTGCCGTGGTGCTGCTGTACCTGGTGCCGGGATCGACCGACGACCGCATCCTGCGCTCGGCGATGATGCTGGTCGGCCTGGCGCTGGGACCGCTGGCCGCCTGGCGCGGACTGGCCGTGCAGCTGGCCTCTCTGGGCCTGGACCCCGAGCGCCGCCCCGCCCTGATCTCCCGGCTGGGGGCGCTGACCGTCACCGGGGCGCTGGCCCTGGCGATCCTCCCGGTCGCCATCATCGTGTGGTTCCTGCAGGCGGCCGGGTCCTCGGCGCTGATGGCGCTGGCCGGGGGCGCGGCCATCTCGGCGCTCGCCCTCCGGGTGACCTCCGCCCCGCTCGAGACCGCCGCGGCCTCCTCCGCGATCCTGGTCGGGGCCGACGAGCACGAGATCGACACCGACGACCCGGCCAACCTCGGAGCCGCCCCGCTGCGGGGTGCGCGCATGTTCCGCCGCGGCGCCGCCGGCAGCGCCGACCTGGTCGCGCTGACCACCGCGGCCTCGGCCATGGGCATCATGCTGGGGGTCCCGGTGCTGGCCGCCGAGGGCATCCTGGTCGTGCTGCTCGCCCTCGGCGTCGCCCTGCTCGCCGGCGGCGTCGTCGCTGTCGTCCCGCACCGGGGACGGCCCGGCCACGAGCGCGGGGCGCTGCGTCTGGGCGGGGTCATCCCCGCTCTCCTCGGCGGCGCCGGGATGGTCGCGGCCGCCGCGCTGTGGCTCCCCTCGGCCTACAAGGACCTGCGCTTCGGCCACGTCGGCATGGAGAACTTCACCGATCAGGCCATCGCCGGTCCGCAGCCGTTGCCCCGTGAACAGCTCGAACCGCAGATCGCCCAGGCCGGCGCCGATCTGGGGAAGCTGGTCTCCCAGACCGACGACTCCCGCCCCGCGAGCGCACTGCTGGACATGGTCACGCTGTACACGATCTCGCCCAGCGTGGTGGCCGCCTCCGCCCTGGGGATCGGCGTCGTCGTCGCGCTCGCCGCGATCCTGCTGCTGGACGGGACCGGCAATCGGGTCGGCTCCACCGTGCTGCGCACCGCCCGCACCAGCCGCACCGGTGGCGCACTGGGCACCGCCGCCGGCCTCGGCTCCACCGCGCTGCTCGCGGCGGGGGCCCTCGCCCTGCTGCTGATCGTCGCCGGCGTGCTCAGCGTGCTCAGCGCGGGCGTGCCGGGCATGGCACTGGCCCTGCTGTCCTACACGGGCCTCGGAGCGCTGGTGGTGGCCGTCGCCCACGCCGGATCGCTGATGGCGCCGACCCTCGTGGACCGACCGGAGGCGGAGCGCTCGCTGCGCGATGCCGGTGCCGGCGCCTCCACCGGCCCTCGGGCCGCCCTGCTGCTCGCGGCGACGCTCACGGGGCTGGCCGCGCTCGGCCCCATCGTCACCGCGCTCCAGGTCGCACCCCGGGCGGCGACCGTCTGGGAGGACCGCGCCCTGCACGGGCTGAGCCCCACCTCACTGTCCCTGGTGGGCGGGATCGGCCTCGGCGTGGTCGCGGTGCTGCTGGTGACCGCCTCGCTCCTGGACGGCGCCCGCCGACTGGGCGCCAGCGCCGTCGTCGGGACCCGGGCGGCGATGCTCGAGAAGCGCGCCTCCGTGAACCTCGAGGACCTGCCGGACATGGTGCGCCGTGCGGTGCTGCCCGCCGTGGTGATCGTCGTGCTGATGCCGATCGTGGCCGGCTTCGGCCTCGGCCCGGCCGCGCTGCCGGGGCTGGTCATCGGGGCGGTCCTGACCGCCCTCGCCCTCGGCCTGTGGTCGCTCGGGGCCGGTGCGACCCTGGAGAACGCGGCCGCGATCATCGGTCACGGACGCTACGGCGGCCCCGGCTCCTGGGGACACTCCGGTGCCCTCGGCGGTGCGGTGCTGACCGGCACCCTGCGCTCCGTGATCGGGTCCGTGGCGCTGCCGCTGCTGCTGACCTCGTCCCTGCTCTCGGCCCTCGGCGTCTCCGCCATCGTGGCGATGAACACCGACGGAACCAGTGTGTATCTGCGCTGGGGTATCGCCGTGATCGCCCTGATCATCGCGTTGACCTGCTGGGTGATCGCCTCGACGGCGGCCGAGGTCGACCTGGAGGACGAGGTCGGGGAGATCTCCCGCCCGCTGTTCTCCCGCGCCGAGGAGGAGTCCTCGGACGGTCTGGACGCCATGGACTGGGAGGTCGAGGAGGACGCCGAGCAGGTTCCGGCGGCGGCTCAGAAATCTGCCCGCTCCGGGAAGCGGGGCCGGCGCGGGAAGGGCGACGACGTCCGCTGAGCGGTCGGTGGAAGGGCGACGACGTCCGCTGAGCGGTCGGTGGAAGGGCGACGACGTCCGCTGACCGGTCAGTGCCGGGCGGGACCCGTGCTGTTGCGTCGACGGATTCGGGACGTGAGCGGCACGCGCTGAGCCATGAGTACAGCTCGCGCCGCTCACGTCCCGTTTCTGCGGACAGGGCGCGCAGACCCCGGGACGGGACGTCGCGGATCAGACCGCCGCGCCGAGCCCCCGCAGCACGAACCGCTCCAGCGCGGGCCGCGAGAACCGTCGAGCGGCCGAACCGACCAGCAGCGAGTTGATGATCGGCACGGTCGCATCGACGTCGAGGTCGGCGGCGAAGTCACCGCTGGTGATCCCGTCGTGCACGATCCGACGCAGCACGTCCTCGATCAGCACCACGTGCTCACGCATCCGCGCGACGGCATCCTGGGTCAAGGACGCCTTGCCCATCGACTGCGGCATGTGGAAGGAGACCGTCAGCTCCAGCTGGGTGCGCACGTAGGCGAGCGCGGCCTCACGCGGCGTGGCCGAGTCGCTGACCCCGGCCCGCAGCTGGGCGATGTAGTCGGAGGTCTCATGGAGCGCGTACTCGACCAGCAGGGTCTCGCGGTCCGGGAAGTGGTTGTACATCGCGGTGCGGCCGACTCCGGCGGCGGTCGCGATCCGCGAGAACGTGATCCTCTCGAAGTCCTGGGTCTCCAGCAGCTCGGCGAGCGCGATGAAGATCTTCTCGCGCGTGCGTTCGCGATGCTCCTCGAGGGAGCCTCCGATGATCTTGGGCATGACGCATTCTTACACCACGACGAAAGGGGGCGGAGAATCGCGCCGACGCCTGCGGTGCAGCTCTCCTGTCGGGGCCGGACACGGAAGAACCGTCGGCTGTGGGGCCGACGGTTCCAGGAGAGCGGGTGACGGGAATCGAACCCGCGCTGTCAGCTTGGGAAGCTGAAGTTCTACCATTGAACTACACCCGCGCATCGCCGACCGGGCCTCGACGACCTCCGCGATCGCCGTTGCTCGGGGCAACGCGGACCAGCATACCTGAGCTGGGACCATGGTGCGAACCGTGCCGAGAGGCGCGTGCCGGGTCGGAGCGCGGCGTCGTACCGCAGGAGGAGGGCAGATGCATCGTCGGGTACTGGCGGTGTGGCGTGCGTAGTGGCGATATGGGCAGCGCTCACGCTATGTCGCCCGTAGGCGACCATGAGCCCCGAGCTGCGGCGGCCGACGGAGTGGTCACCCCTGCCCTCGTGGCAGCGGTGCGGATAGGCTGGCGCCGTGCTGCTGAGCGACCATGACATCCGGAGCCAGATCGATGCCGGACGGGTGCGGCTGGACCCCTTCGACGCCTCGATGATCCAACCCGCCTCCGTCGACGTGCGGATCGACCGCTACTTCCGGCTCTTCGACAACCACAAGTACGCGATGATCGACCCCGCCCAGGAGCAGGGAGATCTCACCCGCGAGGTCGCCGTGGACCCGCAGGAACCGTACATGCTCCATCCCGGTGAGTTCGTGCTCGCCTCCACCTTCGAGCAGATCACCCTGCCCGAGGATGTCGCCGCCCGGCTGGAGGGCAAGAGCTCGCTGGGTCGGCTGGGCCTGCTGACGCACTCGACGGCCGGCTTCATCGACCCCGGCTTCCAGGGGCACATCACCCTGGAGCTGTCGAACATGGCGACCCTGCCCGTGGCGCTCTGGCCGGGCATGAAGATCGGCCAGCTGTGCTTCTTCCGGCTCTCGAGCGCCGCGGACAACCCCTACGGCAGCGCCGGCAACCTCAACCGGTACCTCGGCCAGCGGGGGCCGACGCCCTCACGGTCCTCCCAGAACTTCCATCGCACCCCGATCCCCGTGCAGGAGGGACAGTGACCGACCACAGCGCCGCGACCGGCGGCGACATGTCCGGCCGCACCGGCCACCGGGTGCAGCTGCCGCGGGGGACCGACCCGCAGGACGTGCTGGCGATGGTGCGCAACGTCCGTCCGTCGGCACAGCTCGGGGCCGACGGGGCCATCGACTGCGGGGACGGTGCCCGTCTGGTCCCGGACCCCTCTCCGCGCGGTGCCGGCCGCTGGACCCTGGACACGCCGCGCGAGCGGGAGGATCCGATGCCCGAGGGCATGACGGACTCCCACGGCTACGGCCGGGCCTTCCCGGACGGAGCGCCCTTCGGGGCGGAGCGGCGCGCCCTCGACCTCGCCTGGTCGCTGGGCCGGAGGCTGCACGGCGCGGTGGTCACCGACGACGGCAGCCGCCTGGAGCCGCATCCCTTCCATGTGCGCGACCTGACCGTGGTCTCCCCGCATGTCCTGGCCCCGGAGTCGTTCGCCCAGCTGCTGGCGCCGCTGGAGCCCGAGGCGGAGCTCGACGAGGTCCCCGAGGACGTCCCGCGTTCCGGCTACAGCGCCACCATCCCTCTGGACGAAGGGGGCCACATCGGCGTGCGGGTCACGCGCAGCTCCCGACCGACGGCCCTGGCAGAGCTGAGCTGGTTGGACGATGCGGTCGACTACGAGCTGGTGCACGTGCCGGCCGACGAGGCGGAGGACGCCGTCGAGGCACCCGACGTCGAGACCGCCGAACGCTGGTCGCAGGCCTACCGGCGGATCGGCCTGATCGCGGGACTGCTCACCGAGACCGTCGGCGGTTACATCGTCGACCTCGAGGGGTTCCTCGTCGATCCCGGCCACCTCGCCTGATCGGGCCACCTCGACTGATCCGGCCACCTCGCCTGATCGGGCCACCTCGACTGATCCAGCTACCTCGACTGTTCCGGCCACACCGGCTGATCGGGCTGCGCGGCTGTCCCGCTCCGCGGCTGACCGGCGCCGGCGCCTTCGGGTCCGGTCTCCTGTGGGCACCTGAACGGCCGGTCCCGTCGGCCTCAGGTGTCGGCGGGAGCCCGTCCCGCAGCGCCGAGCCGGATCGGCAGGAAGGCGAGCAGCCCCACCGCCATCACCACCACGATGCCGAGGATCCCGGCCTGGGTGGACCCGAAGATCGCCACGGATGCGGCGAAGGCTGCGGTGCCCAGGAAGCCCAGCGCGCGCCCGGTGGTGGCGTACAGGCCGAAGTTCTCCGTCTCGCGGCCGGGCTGCGACAGGCGCGTGAGCAGGTTCCTGGAGGCGGACTGCACCGGGCCGACGAACAGGCAGATCGCCAGGCCCGCCACCCAGAACACCAGGGTGGAGCCGAAGGCCAGCACCACCAGGCCGAGCACGATGATGCCGAGGCAGCCGATGATGATGATCCAGCGGGTGCCGATGCGGTCGTCGGCCCGACCCCCGAGGAAGACCCCGACACCGGCGATGAGGTTGGCGGAGATGCCGAAGATGATGATCTCGACGGTGGTGAAGCCGTAGGCGTTGGCGGCCAGCACTCCGGCGATGGAGAAGACAGCGCCCAGCCCGTCGCGGTAGACCGCCGAGGCGACCAGGTACTGCAGCATCACGGGCTCCTCGCGGAAGGCCCGCACCACGCGCCGGGCGATGCTGGCGTAGCCCTGCCACGGGGTCCACCTCTCGCCGGGGGCGGAGGCGGGATGCTTCGGGGCCCAGAGCATCAGCGGCAGCGTCCCGACCAGGATCCACAGCGCCACGAACAGCGGGATCGCCCGGTAGTTCCAGCCACCCTCTCCGGTGATCCCGAGCAGACCCGTCCCCGGCATCACGAAGAGCACGAGCACCGCAGCCAGGCACACGATCGAGCCCCAGTAGCCCACCGCCCAGGCGGTCCCGGAGACCCGGCCACGGTTGGCGGGGGTGGACACCTCCGGCAGCACGGAGTTGACGAACACCCCGGCCAGCTCGCTGAACACGACGGCGAGCGCGATCAGGGCGGCGCCGAGCACCAGGTAGTCGGCATCGAGGGCGACCATGGGCATCAGCGCCACCACCACCACGGTGGCCAGCGTCGTGATCCGCAGCAGAGCGTTGCGGGCTCCGCCGCGGTCGGCGAGATTGCCCAGCAGCGGGGCCAGCAGCGCGACGGCGACGGCGCCGATCGCCTGCCAGGTGGTCAGCACCCGGGAGCCGTGGTCCTGGGCCGCGGTGATCGCCTCACGGCCGACGGCGCCCTCGGCGGCGACGGCACTGGCGACATAGGTCGCGAACACGAACGTCAGGATCACAGAGCTGAAGGCGGACATCCCTCCGTCCCACAGGGCGAAGGAGACGACGGGGCGACGGGCGAGTCGGGGTGCGGTCCGCGTCTCCGGACGGTCGCCCTGGTCCTCGGTGGTGGCCATGGACACACTCTACGGAGCCCGCGGGGTCGATCCCGCACCCGCGAGGCACGCCAGGAGAGCTCCTGCGCCCGCGCGAAGATCCCGGACCCGCGGGAAGAGCCCGGACCGGCGCGAAGATCCCGGACCCGCGGGAAGATCCCGGACCCGCGGAAAGAGCCCGGACCCGCGAGAAGAGCGAGACTTCTCGCGGGCCCGGGGCGACATTTCCCCCAGGAACCGGGGTGCGACCTCCCGTAGAATGTTCGCGGCCCCCTTCACTCCTGCACGATGGACGGAGACTGCGTGTACTCGATGCTCCTCGCCCATCTGGTGGCGGCCCTGCTGGGGCCTCTCCTGGTGCGGCTGATGGGGCGCAGCGCGTTCTTCCCGCTGTCCGCGGTGCCCGCCGCGTCCGCGATCTGGCTGGCCACGATCGACCCGGTCGCACTCGCCGAGGATCCGCTGGAGATCTCCGTCCCGTGGATCCCCGCCTTCGGTATCGACCTCGCCTTCCGTCTGGACCCGCTGAGCTGGGTGATGGCCCTGATTGCCACCGGCATCGGCGCCATGGTGCTGCTGTACTGCGCGCGGTACTTCAAGGACACCGAACCGGGGCTGGGCCGTTTCGCCGGAGTGCTGACGGCCTTCGCGGGCGCCATGGTCGGTCTGGTGCTCTCCGACGACGTGATGGTGCTCTACACCTTCTGGGAGCTCACGACCGTCTTCTCCTACCTGCTCGTCGGCCACTACCAGGAGAAGCAGGCCTCCCGCCGTGCGGCCATGAACGCGCTGATCTCCACGACCGCCGGCGGGCTGGCGATGCTGGTGGGACTGCTGATGCTCGCCGGCGAGGCCGACTCCCTGCGGCTCTCGGACATCGTCGCCTCGCCGATGTGGGCCGACGCCGGGCCGTTCCTGATCGTGGCGGTGCTGCTGATCCTCGCCGGGGCCACGACCAAGTCCGCCCTGATCCCCACCCACTTCTGGCTGCCCGGTGCGATGGCCGCCCCCACCCCGGTCTCCGCATACCTCCACGCCGCGGCGATGGTGAAGGCCGGGGTGTACCTGATCCTGCGGATGGGTCCGGCGCTGACCCACGTGGAGATCATCACCATGATCATCGCCGCCCTCGGAGCGGCGACGATGATCCTCGGCGGCTGGCGCGCGCTGCGCCAGACCGACATCAAGCTCCTGCTGGCCTACGGCACCGTCTCCCAGCTCGGCTTCCTCTCCGCCGTGGCGGGCGTGGCCACGCACGACGCCCTGCTGGCGGGGCTCGCGATGCTCATCGCCCATGCCGTGTTCAAGGCGCCGCTGTTCATGGTCGTCGGCATCATCGACAAGAAGTTCGGCACCCGTGACCTGCGGGTGCTCTCCGGTGTGGCGAAGGTCGCGCCGGTGGTCACCGTGATCGGCGTCGTCTCGGCGGCCTCGATGGCGGCGGTGCCCCCGCTGTTCGGCTTCGTCGCGAAGGAGGCGCTGTTCACCGCGCTCTGGTACGGCGGGAGCTGGCAGCGGGTCCTGCTGATCGCGCTGGTCGCCGGCTCGATCCTGACCGTCGCGTACTCCTGGCGGTTCGTCCACGGCGCCTTCGGCAGCGCCCCGGGGGCGCCCGCCGTCGAGAAGCCGACCATCCCGGTGCTGTTCTGGCTCCCGCCCGCCCTGGTCGCGACGGCGTCGATCGCCCTGGCGGCGCTGACCGGGCCGCTCGAGACGATCCTGCGCGGCTTCTCCTCGGCGCTGCCGGACACCGGCGAGGGTGTCCACCTCGTGGTGATCCCGCACCTGGGGGTGCCGCTGCTGGCCTCCGTCGTCGCCCTCGGCGTCGGGATCCTGGCGTGCCTGGCGGCGAAGCCGCTGGCCCGGTTCCAGAAGAAGGTCTCGCCGCAGAGCTGGGCGAACGAGGAGCTGCTCGACCGGATCGATGCCGAGCGCGCCTTCCGCCGCATCATGCGTCTGGTCGATGCCGCCGCGGTCGCGATCACGCCGCTGTACCAGCGAGGGTCGCTGCCCTACACGCTGGGCACCATGCTGCTGGTGCTGATCGCGCTGGTCACCCCGGTCGCCGTCTCCCTGTCGCCCGTGCCGGACAACCTGGTGCTCTTCCACCATCCCGTCGAGCTGATCGTGCTGCCGGTCGCGGCGCTCGCGGCTCTCGGCGCCGCCCGCTCCCGGCGCCGGCTGCGCGCCGTGTTCCTGATCTCCGTGACCGGCTATGCCGTCGCCGTGCTGTTCCTGGTCGCGGGCGCCCCGGACGTGGCGACCACCCAGGTGCTGGTCGAGACCGCGATGACCGTGGTGCTGGTGCTGGTGCTGCGCCGGCTGCCCACCCACTTCTCGCGCCGGCCGCTGAAGATCGGGGCCTGGGGCCGCTGGGCGATCGCGATCAGCACCGCTGTCGTGCTGTGCGGCGCCGCTCTGTACGCCGCCGATGCCCGCTACCTCGACCCCCTCGGCCCGGGATTGATCGAGACGGCCTACACGATCGGCGGCGGCCACAACGTCGTCAACGTGACCCTGGTCGACGCCCGCGTGTGGGACACCATGGGCGAGATCTCGGTGCTGCTGGTGGTCGCCACCGGTGTCGCCTCGCTGATCTTCGTCACCCGGCGCGAGCAGTCGATCTCGCGCGTCCGGGACCTCGACACCGACACGTCGATCTGGAGGCGCCGCACCGACTCCGCCCTGCCTCAGAACGCCCTGGACTTCGATGCGCGCCCCGAGGACGTCGCCGGAGGCAACCGCTGGCGCACCTGGCTCTCGGCCGGGCTCACCCTGGCTCCGGAGCGGCGCATGGTGGTGCTCGAGGTGGTCACCCGCATCGCCTTCCCCTTGATGATGATGTTCTCGCTGTACCTGCTGATGGCGGGGCACAACCTGCCCGGCGGCGGCTTCGCCGGAGGTCTCGTCGCCGGTCTCGCCCTCGCGCTGCGCTACCTCGCCGGCGGGCGCTACGAGCTCTCCGAGGCCGCGCCCGTGCAGGCCGGGTTCGTGCTCGGCACCGGGATGGCCATCGCGGTCCTGGCCGGTGTGCTGCCGGTGCTGATGGGCGGCAGCGTGTTCTCCACCGCGACCCCGGTGGTCCACGTGCCGATTCTGGGCGAGCTGCACTTCCCCAGCGCCCTGCTGTTCGACACCGGCGTGTACCTCGTGGTGGTCGGCGTGATCCTCGACTTCCTGCGCACCCTCGGCGCCCAGATCGACCAGCAGCAGGAGGTGGAGAGCGATGTCCGTTAGCCTCGCCCTGCTGCTGACCGCGGGGGTGCTCGTCGCCTGCGGCGTCTACCTCGTGCTCGAGCGCACGCTGACCCGGGTGGTCCTCGGCTTCGTGCTGCTGAGCAACGGCGTGAACCTGCTGTTCATCGTCGCCGCCGGCCGGCCCGGGCTGCCGCCCTTCGAGGGCACCGCCGACCCGGAGGACATGACCGACCCGCTGCCGTTCGCGATGGTGCTCACCGCGATCGTCATCTCCCTGGGCATCACCGCCTTCGGCATCGCCCTGGCCTACCGCGCCTGGCAGCTGTTCGGCCACGACGAGGTTCCCGACGACGTCGAGGACCGCCGCGTGCTGCGCCGCCGTCGCCGCCGCTCCGAGGACACCGAGAAGCTGCCGTGGTCGCAGGCCCTGTCGGAGGAGTCGCGCCGTGGCGCGCTGATGCACTCCCAGGGCTTCGCCCCGACCGACGAGGACCAGCTCGGCTCCGACCTCACCAGCGCCGAGGACGTCCCCCAGGACGCCACCGAGGCCGACGAGGGCGGCACGTCCTCGCCGCGGCGAGGATTCCGCCGCAGCGAACGCGATCACCACGCGGCCGACGCCCCCGGAGCCGGCCCCGCGACGGAGACCGACCGGGAACACACCGACGGACGGGGGGAACTATGAGCATCGAGCTCCTCCTCGCCCTGCCGGTGATGCTCCCGCTGGGCGGTGCCGCGGCCTCGCTGCTGCTGCGCCACCACGCCCGCATCCAGATGTGGCTGTCGATCCTCACCCTGGTCGCCATCCTCGTCGTCGCCCTGACGATGGGCTGGTACGTCACCCAGGAGAGCGTGCTGGTCCTGCAGATCGGCAACTGGACCCCGCAGCTGGGCATCGTGCTGGTCGCCGACCGACTGACCGCCCTGATGCTCGTCGTCTCCAGCTTCGTCACCCTCACGGTGCTGATCTACTCCAGCGCGCAGACGGTCGACGAACGAGTGGGACGCACCCCGGTGGCGATCTACCACCCCACCTACCTGGCGCTGGTGGCCGGGGTGTCGATGGCCTTCCTCGCCGGGGACCTGTTCAATCTCTACGTCGGATTCGAGGTGCTGCTGGCGGCGAGCTACGTGCTGCTCACCCTCGGCGGCTCCGCCAGCCGCATCCGCGCCGCCACCACCTACGTGATCGTCTCCCTGCTGAGCTCCGTGATCTTCCTGTCGGCGATCGCCGCCGTGTACGCCGCGACCGGCACCGTGAACCTGGCCGAGCTGGCCGTGCGCCTGGACGGCCTCGAGCCGGGAACCCGCATGATGCTCGAGCTGATGCTGCTGGTGGCGTTCGCGATCAAGGCCGCGATCTTCCCCCTCAGCGCCTGGCTGCCGGACTCCTACCCGACGGCGCCCGCTCCGGTGACCGCGGTGTTCGCGGGACTGCTGACCAAGGTGGGCATCTACGCGATCCTGCGCCTGGAGACGCTGCTGTTCCCGGCCTCGCAGATCCAGAACCTGCTGCTGGGCGCGGCGGCGCTGAGCCTGTTCGTGGGCATCCTCGGCGCGGTCGCGCAGACGGATCTCAAGCGTGTGCTGTCCTTCACGCTGGTCTCCCACATGGGATACATGCTGTTCGGCATCGGGATGAGCACGCAGCTGGGCATGGGTGCGACGATCTACTACGTCGCCCACCACATCACCGTGCAGTCCGTGCTGTTCCTCGGCGCCGGCCTCATCGAGACCCGCGGCGGGACCACGAACCTCATCAAGCTCGGCGGGATGGCGAAGCTGGCCCCGCTGATCGCGGTCCTCTTCTTCGTCCCGGCGATGAACCTCGCGGGCATCCCGCCGTTCTCCGGCTTCATCGGGAAGGTGGGGCTGATCGAAGCCGGCATCGAGTACGACCGCGCTTCGGGTTGGATCCTGATCGGGATCAGCGTGATCACCAGCCTGCTGACCCTCTACGCGATCGCGAAGATCTGGAACCGGGCCTTCTGGCAGCCCCCCAGCGAGGAGATCATCTCCCGCGCCGTGGTGATCCCTCGGGTGATGACCGGTGCCACGGCGGCGCTGATCGCGTTCTCCCTGCTGCTGACGGTGCTGGCCGGGCCGATCATGACCTACGCGAACGAGGCCGCCTCCTCGGTGCTCGAGCGCACGCCGTACGTCAGCGCGGTGCTCGGCGACGACCGCGCCGCGGATCTCGTCTACCGCATCGATGACGCCGGAGAGAAGGTGGACGCGCGATGACGAGCAAGCGACTGCGCGACCTGCGCCGTTCCTGGCTGTGGATCGTCCTGGCCGTGGCCCTGTGGTGCCTGCTGTGGGGCGGGGTCGACCTCAAGAACGTCCTGGGCGGCACCTTCGTCGCGGTCCTCGTGTTCGTGCTGTTCCCGATGCCGCCGATGGGCCACGAGCTGACCGTTCGCCCGCTGTGGTTCGCGCGGTTCCTGCTGCGCTTCATGTACGACCTGTGCGAGTCCGCGCTGCAGGTGGGCTGGTACGCGATCCGTCCCGGGCCGCAGGTGCCCAGCTCCGTGATCGCGGTGCGGATGGCCTCGCGCTCGGACCTCTTCCTCACCACCACCGGGGTGCTGTGCACGCTGATCCCCGGCTCCGTGGTGGTCGAGGCGCAGCGCGCCACCGGCACCCTGTTCATGCACGTGATCGGGGCGGGCACGCCCGACGAGGTCGAGGCCGCCCGACGCCGGGTCCACGCCCAGGAGGAGCGGCTGCTGTGGGCCGTCGGCAACCGTGAGGTGCTCGAGGAGGCGGGTCTGCGATGACACCCTTCGACATCGTCCTGGTGGTCGGCGGCGGGGTGCTCAGCCTGACCGCGCTGGCTGTCGTCTACCGCATGATCGTCGGACCCACGATCCTCGACCGCGCCGTCGCGATCGACTCGCTGGTGGTCCTCGTCGTGCTCGGCATGGCGCTGTACGCGGCGTCGGCGGAGGCGCCGTGGGCGGGCCCGGCGATGCTCGGGCTGACCGGGCTGGCGTTCATCGGCACGGTCACCTTCGCCCGCTTCGTGGGACGCGAGGAGCCCGTGCCCGGGCGGCGCCTGCGCCGCGACGGATCGGCGACCACCACCGGGCCGATGGAATCCATCCACTTCCAGCACCTCGATCCGTCCCGGGAGGCCCGGTCGGCCGAGCCCGTCAACGAGGTCGACGAGACGCTGGGGACGTCCCAGGACTCCGCCCACGGCTTCGGTGCCGAGGAGGGCACACGCGGGTTCGAGGACGAGGATCCTGAGCACGGCGTGGGTGCCGCCGACGACTGGCGGAACACCGAGGAGGACCGGGAGCCCGGCGGCGAGCTCGGCTTCGGGGACCCGGACGGGACGAGTCCGGACGGGACGGCCACGGACGGGACGGAGGAGCATCGATGAGCGCGCTCGACGTCGCCGCCACGGTGCTGATCGGCATCGGGCTGCTGCTCGCGGTGGTGGCCGCGATCGGCCTGAACCGCTTCGACGGGGTGCTGATGCGTCTGCACGCCGCCTCCAAGCCGCAGACCCTCGGCCTCCTGCTGGTCTTCACGGGGGTCAGCCTCCACGTGGGCTCGTGGGGCCTGGCCTCGTTCCTGGTGGTCGTGCTCCTGGCGCAGATGACCACCGTGCCGGTGGCGAGCATCATGGTGGGACGAGCCGCCTTCCGCCGCGGGTTCGTGCGCGGCGGCGACTACGCGATCGACGAGCTCAGCCCGCGCCTGGCGACCCCGTCGGACGACGATGACGACGAGGACGGCTTCATCGACGAGGCGGGCGACGACCACGAGGGGATGGCCTCCGACGGCGAGGAGCGGTTCCCCGAGAACGTCGTGGCCACCACGGCGGACGCGGTCACCGATCACAACTGGGAGGAACCGGAGGCAGGCTCCGCGGACGTGGACGACGGCGACATCATCGACGTCGATCTCGAGGACGAGACCGAGCGGGAGGCCGAGGAGATCGCCGAACGCGACCCGCGTCCTTGAGCGACCTCGGATCCTGACGCACCGGCGCATGGATCCTGGCGCACGCCATGGCGCGCTGTGCTCGCGTTCGTGGAAGCACAGCGCGCCATGGCGTGAGAGGCGATGTGTGAGACGAGCGGTCGGAGCCCGTCAGCTCAGAACAGCCCGACCGACTCCCCGTCGTCGGTGACGCCCATGCGGGTCGCGGCCGGTTCCTTCGGCAGCCCCGGCATGGTCATGATCGCGCCGGTCATGGCGACGACGAAGCCTGCCCCGATCTTCGGCACCAGGTCCCGCACGTGCAGCACGTGTCCGGTGGGCGCACCCAGCAGCTTCGGGTCGTCGGAGAGGGAGTACTGGGTCTTGGCCACGCATACCGGCAGCTGGTCCCAGCTGTTGCGCTTCAGCATCCGCAGCTGGGCGGGCGCCCGGTCCTCGAAGACGACGTCGTCGGCCCCGTAGATCTCCCGGGCCAGGGTGCGCAGCGACTCCTCGATCCCGTCGGCGGGGTCGTAGAGGTGGTGGAAGCCCTCTGTGCCGCCCCCGCGGCGTGCGTGAGGCCCTCCCTGACCACCGGCCCCGTCGCTCCCGTCGGCGGGCTCCATCGCCGCGAGCAGTTCGTCGGCCACCGCGAGCCCGCCCTCGCCGCCCTTGGCCCAGACCTCGCTGAGCGCGGCGCGGAAGCCCTGCTGCCGGGCCCAGTCGAGCACGGCCTGCAGCTCGGCCTCGGTGTCGGTGGGGAAGCGGTTCACGGCCACGACGGGCTCGAGCCCGAACTTGCGGAGGTTCTCGACGTGCCGGCCGAGGTTCGCGGTGCCGGCCAGGGCGGCCTCGACGTTCTCGGAGGCGAGGTCGTCCTTGGCGACGCCGCCGTGCATCTTCAGGGCGCGCACGGTGGCGACCACGACGGCGCCGTCGGGGGAGAGGCCGCCCAGACGCGCCTTGATGTCCAGGAACTTCTCGGCGCCGAGATCCGAGCCGAAACCGGCCTCGGTCACGGTGACCTCGGACAGCGACAGCGCCAGCTGGGTGGCCGCGAGCGAGTTGCAGCCGTGGGCGATGTTCGCGAAGGGGCCGCCGTGCACGAGTGCCGGGGTGCCGCCGAGGGTCTGGACCAGGTTCGGCAGCAGGGCGTCCTTCAGCAGCATGGTGATGGCCCCGGCGACGCCGAGGTCCTCGACGGTCACGGGGGAGCGGTCATAGGTGAAGCCGACCACGACCCGGCTGACCCGGGCCTCGAGATCGGCGAGGTCGGAGGCCAGACACAGGATCGCCATGATCTCGGAGGCGACGACGATGTCGAAGCCGTCCTCGCGGGGCACGCCCTGGGTGGGTCCGCCGAGGCCGACCACGATCGAGCGCAGCGCGCGATCGTTGACGTCGAGCACACGCTTCCACTGAATGCGCCGGGGGTCGATGCGGAGCTGATTGCCCTGCTGGATATGGTTGTCGATGAGGGCGGCGAGGGTGTTGTTGGCGATCTGGATGGCGTGGAAGTCACCGGTGAAGTGCAGGTTGATGTCCTCCATGGGGACCACCTGCGCGTAGCCGCCGCCGGTGGCGCCGCCCTTGATCCCCATGATCGGGCCGAGCGCCGGCTCGCGCAGCGCGACCATCGTGCTCAGCCCTCGGAGGGTGAACGAGTCGGCAAGGCCCACGGTGGTGGTCGACTTGCCCTCTCCCGCAGGGGTCGGGGACATGGCCGAGACCAGCACGAGCTTGCCGTGCGAGGCGGGGGCAGACATCTTCCGCACGTCGACCTTCGCCTTGTCGGAGCCGTAGGGCACCAGGGCGTCGGCGGGGATCCCCGCCCTCTCGGCGATCTCGGCGATCGGTCGCAGGGTCGCTGCTTGGGCGATCGCCAGATCCGGGTTCTCGGCAGACATCGTCGTCCTCCACGGGGTCGGGGCCCGGGCCAATCCGGGTGGGTGATGCCCCTCACCCTATGGTGCCCGGCGGTGCGCCCGCGAGGGGGCGTCGGGCGAGCTATTCCTCGTCCTCGGACCCCTCGCCCGCCAGCACCTCGGGCACCGTCAGCCGCGACGATTCGGGCGCAGGCGCGCTCCATGCGAGCTCAGTACGGAGCGTATTCAGCGGGATCTCGTTCCGGAGGCGAGGATCGGCCGGGTGGGCTTACGATGGACCGTCATGAGCGAGAAGCACGAGTGGGTCAGCGTCACCCGGGAGGACGGGGAGACCGTGGGGTACCTCGAGCCGCTCACCGAGGACTACGACGTCGTCCAGCCCCGTACGCTGCTCGGTCATGCTCTGGGCAGCCCGGGGGAGTTCGAGGACGGGGAGCAGCGGTTGACCGCGCACGGCATCTCCGAGCTCGCCGAGCAGTGGGTGCTCGACGCCGATACCGAGGGTGAGGTCGCGGGCCTGACCATCGTGGAGCTGTCGCCCCAGGGTGTGCGACTGGCGGACTACCTGGCGACGAAAGGCCTGATGGCCACGGAGAACCTCGAGGTGGCCTGGCCGGACGTGGAGGAGCGCCTCAGCCGGAGGTGAGCTCCTTCCGCGCCGTCGGGACCGCGCCCGGGCCTCTCTCGAGAGGAACGCGTGACCCGCGCCGGCGAGACCGACGATCTCACCGCCGAGGTCGCCGCCCAGCACCAGGTGCGCGAGGACCGCATGCGCCCGCGGATGTCGGGTCGGACGATGGGCTGGGGCCCGTCCGAGCCGACCCGCTACCACCTGATCATCGACACCTCGCAGATGAGCCTGGACGGGACGGTCGAGAAGATCCTGGCTGCGGCGAGGGCGCAGCACGGGGAGTGAAGTGCCCCGCCGTCGATGTACCGGCGGCGGGCGCCTCAGGCTCGCACCCCACGGGGCCCGACCTGTGCGTGACCTTTCAGAGGTAACGCTGCACGGCTTCTCTGATCGAGTCGGAGTGCGCGTAGATCTCATCAGTGGAGTCGATGGGGTGGCGGGTCTCCGTCTTCGACTCGTCGAGAAGCCCCAGGTACTTCTGCTTCGTATTGAAGTGCAGACGAGCAACGGGCTTGCGATTGTTGTCGTCGATCAGAACGGCGAAGTAGGACTTCTGATCCCGATGGACGATGCGGTGCGGCTTCACCTCGCTGCACGCAATGGCCTTCGGGACTGATGCGCCATCAGGTGTCAAATGATCTGTGGCGCCCAGCGGCGTTGCAGGAAAGGATGTGCATCATGCCTGCTCCCTACCCCCAAGAGTTTCGAGACGACGTCGTCCGCGTCGCGAGGAACCGTGAACCTGGCCAGAAGCTCGCCGTGATCGCGAAGGACTTCGGGATCTCCGAATCCTGCCTGACGAACTGGATGCGCCAGGCCGACGTCGAAGACGGTGCCCGGCCCGGGAAGACCCGAGAAGACTCGACCGAACTACGTGATCTGCGGCGACGCAACCGGCTGCTCGAGCAGGAGAACGAGGTCCTGCGCCGCGCTGCCGCCTACCTTTCCCAGGCGAACCTGCCGGGAAAAAGCTCTACCCGCTCGTGAGCGAGCTCGCCACCGACGGGATCCCCGTCGCGGTGTCCTTGCGGGTCTTGAAGCTCTCCCGTCAGCCCTACTATCGCTGGCGGAAACATCAGGTCACGGAGGCGGAGGTGGTCGAGGCGTATCGCGCCAACGCCCTGCTGGACGCCCACCGCGACGATCCCGAGTTCGGCTACCGGTTCCTGGCCGGCGAAGCCGCAGATGCCGGCGAGCCAATGTGCGAACGGACCGCGTGGAGGATCTGCCGGGACAACCGGTGGTGGTCCGCATTTGGGAAGAAGCGCGGCAAGAACAGGAAGCGACCAGGCGCACCCGTCCACGATGACCTGGTCAAGCGGGACTTCACCGCCGACGACGTGAACGAACTCTGGCTAACAGACATCACTGAGCACTGGACCGACGAGGGCAAGCTCTACCTCTGCGCGATCAAGGACGTGTTCTCCGGCCGGATCGTCGGCTACTCGATCAGCGACCGGATGAAGGCCCGCCTCGCGGTCAACGCCCTGGACAACGCGATATCCAGGCGCCGCGACGCGGCCGGTTGCCTTGTCCACTCGGACCGTGGATCTCAGTTCAGGTCACGGAAGTTCGTGCACGCTCTGAACCGTCACCACCTCATCGGATCGATGGGCCAGGTCGGTGCTGCCGGTGATAACGCTGCAATGGAGTCGTTCTTCGCACTGCTCCAGAAGAACGTCCTGGATCGCAAACGGTGGCGGACCCGAGAAGAGCTCCGCATCGCGATCATCACCTGGATCGAGAGGACCTATCACCGACGTCGCCGGCAGGCCCGTCTGGGCCGATTGACCCCCATCGAATACGAGACCATCATGAACCCGACCGTCAGCCTGGCGGCCTAACCCCAGCTGACACCTGATGGCGCATCAGTCCCCATCTACGACGGCCTAGTGTTGAGTTAGGCACTCTGTACGCGCGGCGCGAATCCTGCCCGCTGGCACGGCGTTGGTTTGATCGAAGAAGGTCTCTTGTCTACCTCCTGAACCGCTGTGCCTCTCCGAAGCTCGTGGCACTCGCCTACTGCAGCTTCTCAACCCTGCTCAACCGGCCGAGCCATTCGATGAGGAGCTTGGTCTCCGCCCTGCCGAGGACATCTGGTTGTGCTGCAGCGAGCTCGATGGCAGTGGTGAGCGAGTCGTTGGCTCGTGTTCCCTTGCCGGTGATCGCCGAGATAGCGCCTTCACGGACAGTTTGAGACAGGGCAGGATCCGGCGCTGCCAGGATGATCTGGCGCAGGGTGACGCCGATGTTGGTCACTAGGATGTGCGCGGCAGCCTGCTCAGAGGGCACCAGAAGCCTGCCCTGTTCGGCGGCCCGCGCCGTGAGCGCGCGCAGGATCTCGCTGGGACGGGACTGCGCCTCGGGGGAGTGCCCAGGGCGGACCTTCCCGTACATCAGAGTGTAGAACCCGGGGTTGGCCAGACCGAAGGCGACGTGGGCATCCCAGCCGGCACGGATGTCCTGGATGGGATCGCCCGAGGACTCCATCGACGACTTCTCGTTCAGGTAGAGGTCGAACCCGTGCTCGATGACAGCGTCGATCAGCCCTTGCTTGGAGCCGAAGAAGTGGTAGAGCGTCGGCATCTTCACCCCGACTGCGTCGCACACCGCGCGCAGGGAGAACTCCTCGCCGGGGGCGGCGGCGATGAAGTCGGCGGCTGCCGCTATCAGTCGCTCCCGTGTATCGCTTGTCGGTGCTCCTGTCATAGTGCTACGTTAGCGTATGTAGCAGAGTAATACTGTTGCATACCAACGATATGGAGGGCTGTCATGGCCGATCACACGCTCAACGGCAAGAACGTCCTGATCGCGGGCGGCGCGAAGAACCTCGGCGGGCTGGTCGCTCGTCAAGCAGCCGAGGCCGGCGCGAACGTCGCGATCCACTACAACTCCGACTCCAGTCGCGCGGACGCGGAGCAGACGCTGGCCGCCGTCGAAGCGGCTGGAGGCAAGGGCGCGGTGTTTCAGGGGGACCTCACGGTTCCGGCGAACGTGGCCGAACTGTTCGCCGACGCTGAGGCGGCTCTGGGGACGATCGATGTCGCGGTGAACACGGCGGGCAAGGTGCTGCGCAAGCCGATCGTGGAGACCACCGAGGACGAGTACGACTCGATGTTCGACATCAACTCCAAGGCCGCTTACTTCTTCATCCAGGAGGCCGGCAAGAACCTCGCCGACGGCGGCAAGATCATCACCATCGTCACCGCGCTGCTGGCCGCGTTCACCGACGGCTACTCCACCTACGCCGGAGGCAAGTCGCCGGTGGAGCACTTCACTCGCGCCGCGGCCAAGGAGTTCGCCGACCGAGGCATCTCCGTCACCGCGATCGCGCCCGGTCCGATGGACACGCCGTTCTTCTACGGCCAGGAGACCCCGGAGCGGGTCGAGTTCCACAAGTCGCAGGGTATGGGCGGTCAGCTCACGAAGATCGAGGACATCGCCCCGATCGTCCGCTTCCTCGCCTCCGAGGGCTGGTGGATCACCGGCCAGACGATCTTTGCCAACGGCGGCTACACCACCCGCTGAGCTCGACCCTACGAAATAAGGAGCGCCCCATGGCAGCACCCACCATCCCCGAACCCGTGGCCTCGTTCATCACCGCGGTCAACGACCACGACGAACAAGCCTTCCTCGACGCCTTCGCTCCTGACGGGACCGTCGACGACTGGGGCCGCGACTTCACTGGGCGCGAGCAGATCAAAACCTGGAGCGACAAGGAGTTCATCGGTTCGCGCGGCACCCTCGCGGTCGAGGAGGTCGACATCGCCGCTAGCACGATCACCGTCATCGGCGACTGGCGCTCCAACCACGCGAACGGCCGCTCGAAGTTCGTCTTCGACGTCGACGGCGACAAGCTCGCGAAGATGACGATCCGCGAAGGCTGAGAGCCGGCACGAGCGTCTCGAGCGGGCGTCCAGCCAGTTGGACGCCCGCTCGTCGCTGTCGTCTTCGAGGCCCCCGCACCACACATACGAGGTTCACCAACCATGACTACCGTCCCGCTCGCCCGCATCGGGCACCGTCGATCCGAGGTCGGCCCCGTCGAGCTCTTCTTCGACCTGGTCTACGTCTTCGCCATCATCCAACTCTCGCACCTGCTCATCGAGCACCTCTCCTGGGAGGGCGCTGCCCAGACCATCGTGGTGTTCGCCGCGGTGTGGTGGGGCTGGAACTACACCGCCTGGGCGATGAACTGGCTGGATCCGAGCCGCACCCCAGTGCAGCTGCTCTCCGGGGTGCTCATGCTCGCCGCACTGGGCATGTCGATCGCTATACCCAGCGCCTTCGGCGACGGAGCCTGGCTCTTCGTCGGGTGCTACCTGTTCATGGGCCTCCTCCGTCCTATGTTCATGATGATCACCTACCGCGGCCACCAGCTCGCAGCCAACTACCGCATGCTGCTGCTGTGGACCCTGCTGGCCGGCATGTTCTGGGTCCTCGGTGCGGCACTGCCCCTCGAGTGGCGGCTGGGTCTCTGGTTGATCGCGGTGCTCATCGACTACGCGGCCCCGCTCGCCCACTACCGGATCCCCGGTATCGGCGCAGCCCCCATGCACCAGTGGGACACCGACGCCGAGCACCTGGCCGAGCGCAACCGTCTCGTCTTCATCATCGCCCTGGGCGAGTCCATCCTGCTCATGGGCGGCAGCATCGTCTCCCACGGGCAGCTCACCCCCGGCCTCGCTCTGAGCTTGATCGTCGGCTTCGCGTCCCTGTTCGTGCTCTGGTGGAACTACTTCGCCCTCGCTGGCCCTGATACCCACGGCGGGGACTCGTCAACTGGGGCTCTCCGATCGGCCTACGCCTATGCGCATGCTTTTATGGTCTTGGGCGCGATCCTCGTCGCCGTCTCCATCGAGCTGCGGCTCTCCCACGACCACCTCACGCCCGCAATCGTTCTCGTGACGGCCGCAGGTCCGCTCGTATACCTGGCAGGGAACCTGCTGTTCCTCCGGTCCCGATTCGGACGCCTCGCACGGTCACGATTCATCGCAGCAGCCGTGCTGGTGGGGATCATGATCGCCGCGATGCTGCTGATCGATCACCTGCCGGTGATTGCGTTGAGCGTCGCTGTACTCTCCGTGACGGCTATTCTCGCCGCCCACACCGCGTACACGACATCGAAACAGTCGGCGCTCGATAACCGGCGATGACCTGGCAACCTCTATCTGAGATCCTTCTGCGCCCGATCGCGGTGCTCAGGAGCGAGCGACGCGCTTTGCTTTTCAACTGCGATCCTCGGTCATAGCTGGCCGACCGCATCGCGGTGAGAATGCTCCTTTGCGTCGCCGGTGGCTATGCGCACCTGGTCTCGGCCGTGCACTGTACGAACGGATCAGAGCAACGCTCTGACCCGCGGGATGATTAGCGCTGGCAACTTGACTACTCATCGTCAGAGGTTGGTTTGTAGCGGAACTCGGTCGAGTCCCGGTTCGATGCCTGACAGGCAGGGCCGCGCTCACGACCATCTGCGCTAACTGGAGTGCAGGGCGGGATCGATGCGCATGGTGGCGGTTACCGAGGAGTGCTCTAGATATAGTTGGGCGCGACCCGGCGTCACTCCCATAAGGGGACAAGGTCTTGGCTTGCCGTCCGGAAAGAGATGTTGCTTCTTAACGCCTGCTCGGACTTCCAGATGGAAGTGGCTCTTCGTCCCGTCACTTCCCATCGCGGGCCGTGGTGCTGTTTCCTCCCGGCACCCTGAGCCCCTTCAATTGCTCGCGCCCGCGGGCTCGAGCTGTGCCTCGAGCCAGGCGTCGACGTCCGCCCGCCTCCAGCGGACAGCAGTGCCGATCTTCAGTGCCCGCGGCAGAGGCTCGCCGAGGGAACGCTTGCGGTAGATCGTCGACACAGACATACCAGTGAGCGCGGACAGCTCCTTCACGTCGAGCAGTGCGCCTCGTGAGTTCTCGTTCATCACCCGTCCTCCTTCTTTCAGAATCTTGTAACGTGTGCGCCACGCTATCACAGGTTACATATAACTGGTAGGCTGTTATGTATGGAGTTTTCATCAATCGCGCAGTCCGTCGGTGCCGCCGTCCGAACGTTTCGGCGTCAGCACGGGCTCACGCTCGAGTCCATCGCGTTGAGCGGCCGTCGGTACGGAGCGACGTGGAGCGTGTCGAGCATCCAGGCCATCGAGGAGGGGCGCGCAGCGCCGACGCTGCCCTCGCTACTCACGCTGGCGCTCGTTCTCGGGGAGCTGAGGGGTAGGCCGCTCACGCTCGTCGATCTCCTCGGGCCCGCCGAGGCATTCGAGAAGCCGGCTGTCGGAGACCAGGGCAGGCCGATCCCTCGGGCCGTGGTCGAGCGTGCCCTGCGTGGTGAGCCGGTCGAGGTCGCCGGCGAGGACCGCGCGCTTTTGCTGGACGCCCGCATCCAAGGCGGCGAACCGTTCGGCCGGCCCGGCGACCCCGCCGATGGCTTGAGCGCAGAACGGCTCTCGCGCGTCGACCTGGCGATCGAGTCCGCAGTCCACGGCCGCGGCGGAGCGCCGCTGACGGACGAGGAGATGTCCGACGCGCTCGACGAGCTGGTAGAGCAGAGCCAGCAGCCGCCGGAGCCCGATGGCGGCGAAGCGACGTCGCTTCCGCCGAGCCTCGCCGAGGCACGTGCGGCGAGGAAGCTCGAGATCGCTCCGGAGGAGCTGCAGTACCTCGCGCGCGCTCTCTGGGAGCAGGGTCTCGAGGCGGAGGCCGCCGAACGGGCAGGAGAGCGCAGTACGCCGCAGGCGCGGGGGCGAGTGACCCGCGTACTCGTCGCCGAGCTGCGTGAAGCGATCGAGGCGGGAATCTGATGGGCCGGCCGAGGCTCGAGATCGGCACCTACGGCAGGGTCCATCTCGTTGAGACGTCCGGGGGAGTTGGCGGGCGCGTACACGATATCGATTCGCCGACGGCAAATCCCGTCAGGTCGAGCGCTCCGGCACGAGTCGGACGAAGGCCGAGGCGGCGTTGAAGAAGGCGCTGCTGACCATCGAGGACAGCCAGGGAGGTGAATTGACGCCCTCGACGACGCTGCGGCAACTCGGTCAGCGGTTCCTCGCTCACAAGCGCGACCTCGAGCGGTCCGATGGCACCATCGAGACCTACGGCTACGCCGTGACCGCGCACATCACCCCGCGCCTGGGTGACCTCACCGTCGTCGAGGCCAAGCCGGACCGTCTGCAGAAGTTCCTCAACACCGTCCACAAGGAGTCAGGTCCAGGGGCGGCGAAGAACTGCCGGTCGACGCTGAGCGGGATGATGGCGCTGGCCGTGAGCAACGGTGCGGCCCCGCGCAATCCGGTCCGTGACATTGCGCGGATCAGTCAGGCGAAGGGCAAGAGGGGCTCCTCGGCGATCGAGCCGCAAGATCTGCCGGATCTCCTGAAGAAGCTGCGCGCCGCGCCATCGCTGATCGAGCAGGACACCGTCGAGTTATTCGAGTTCATGTTGGCCTCCGGTTGGCGCGTCGGGGAGGTCTGTGCGCTCGACATCGGCTCCATCGACTTTGACGCCGAGACTGCCGAGGTCGAAGCGACAAACGTTCGCGTGACGGGTCGGGGGATCGTCCGGCAGTTGGTGCCGAAGACCGAGTCGGCCTGGCGCGTCACCCCGCTTCCTCGGCCGACAATGGACCTCTTGCGTCGTCGCCACAAGAGGTTGAAGGACGACACAACCCTACTGTTCCCGACCGTGCTCATGCGCCTGCGCGACCCGTCGAACACGCAGCGCGAGCTGCGCGACATCCGCGAGTCGATCGGGTTCCCAAAGCTGTCGACGCACACGTTCCGCAAGACTGCCGCGACGATGCTGGATCGAGCCGACATGAGCGCGGCGGAGATCGCCGCCTACCTGGGCCACGCAAACCCGTCGATGACCCAGGACGTCTACATGAACACCCTCAAGGGGGACACGCGGGCAGGCTCGGTCATGCAGGAACAGCTGTCCGACTTGATCTGAAAGTGCGGGGTTTGTGCGGGGCCTCTGACTCTTAGAAACAGAAAACCCCCGGTTTCCGGGGGGTTTCGTGGCTCCGACCGGCGTCGATCCGGTGACCTTTCGATTTTCAGTCGAACGCTCTACCAACTGAGCTACAGAGCCGTGACCGCCGAGAGCGGCCGAAGCCCAGGTTAACAGGGTCCGAGCGCTGCACCCAACCGGCTCTGCGCAGTGAGAGGCATGCCACGGGCACGGCCGACGGACCCCGTCGGAGTGGGCCGCCGCCGGAGCCCCGTCCGCCGGGTTCCGCGGGTGCGGTGTCGCGAGCGCGCCCCGGGCGCTCTGGGTGGCTGCGCCGGGAGAGGTCCGTGAGGCCCGCGAGGTCCGCGAGATCCGCGGGGCCCGCCGGTCGCGCCGGTCGCGCCTGACGCGGCCGACGCGCCCGACGCGGCCCGGTCAGGAGACCTGGACGATGGCCTTGCCGAAGTTCTCCCCGCGCAGCAGTCCCCCGAAGGCCTCCGGGGCGCTGTCCAGACCCTCGGTGATGTCCTCGGTGTACCGGACGCGGCCGTCGGCCACCCACCCGGTCATGTCGCGCAGGAAGTCCTCGAACATCGCCTCGACGAACTCGCGCTGGATGAAGCCGCGCAGGGTGAGGCTCTTGGTCAGCACGGCGCCCATCAGCAGCCCGGAACGGTCCGGCCCCTCGGGGAGGTCGGTCGCGTTGTAGGTCGCGGCCAGGCCGCACACCGGCACCCGGGCGAACTCGTTCAGCTGCGGCAGCACGGCGTCCCACACCGGTCCGCCGACGTTCTCGAAGTACACGTCGATCCCGTCGGGCGCGGCCTCGGCGAGCCGGCCGGGCAGGTCCGGGGCGCGGTGATCCAGGGCCGCGTCGACGCCGAGCTCCCGCAGTCGGGCGATCTTCTGCTCCCCGCCGGCGATGCCGATCGCGCGCGCCCCGTGGATGCGGGCGATCTGGGCGACGGCGGAACCCACGGGGCCGGTCGCCGCGGCCACGGCGACGGTCTCGCCGGGCTGCGGCCTGCCGATCCCCAGCAGGCCCGCGTAGGCGGTGAAGCCGGGCATGCCCAGCACGCCCAGGGCGGTGGTGATCGGTGCGGCCGCGGGGTCCAGGCGGCGCAGGCTTGCGGCCGGTTCGACGCTGTACTCCTGCCAGCCGCCGTAGGACAGGACGACGTCGCCCGGGGAGAAGGCGTCGTCCGCGGACTCGACCACCTCGGAGACGGTGCCGCCGACGATCACGTCCCCGATCTCCATGGGGGCGGCGTAGGACTTCGCATCGCTCATGCGCCCGCGCACGTAGGGGTCCAGGGAGACGTAGCGGGTGCGCAGCAGGACGTCGCCGGGTCCGGGGGAGCGGATCTCGACGGCGTCGTGCTGGAAGTCGTCGCGGCCGGGTTCGCCGTGCGGCCTCGCGGCGAGGCGGATGCGGTGGTTCAGCGTGGGGGTGCTCATTCCTCGAGCGTATGCCCGTGCCTCCGGTGCGATGTGGCCCCGCCCCGCGTGCGATGAGCCACGACGGGGCGGGCCCTGGGCCGACGGGGGTCTGCGACGCCGACGGGGTCCACCGCCGTGCGGCCCGCGGCCCCCGGACACGACGAAGGCCCCGGAACAGGTTCCGGGGCCTTCATCTGCGGCGACCCTGACCGGACTTGAACCGGCGACCTCCGCCGTGACAGGGCGGCGCTCTAACCAACTGAGCTACAGGGCCTTACGTTTTCTCGGCGCTCGCGCGCTTCGACCTGGACAACTCTACCGGACGTTCTCGGGGCTTCGAACCACATGGGCTGTGAGCCGCCTCGCACTCCGGTCTCCTCCGCTCCGTCCGCCGAGCGGTCGGAGTACCCCCAACGGGATTCGAACCCGTGTCGCCGGCGTGAAAGGCCGGTGTCCTGGGCCTCTAGACGATGGGGGCCCGAGCAGAGAACTGCCCGGGAAGAGCATACCCATCCTGGCGGCGTCGCGCCGAGGCCAGGACCGCGGATGCGGCGTATCCGACACGGCCACGCCGGGAACGCCATGGTTCGATGGACCCATGATCCGGATCAGCCGTGAGGACTTCGACGAGGCGGTCGACGACGCCCTGGACTCGCTGCCGGAGGAGATCGCGCGGACCATCGCCGAGGCGAACGTGGCGATCCTGGTCGAGGAGGAGCCCGACCGCGCGCAGTCCGGCGGCACCGAGCTGCTGGGTCTGTACGAGGGGGTCCCGCTGGACAAGCGCTCCGTGTTCGACGGTTTCGCCCAGCCCGACCGGATCTTCGTCTTCCGCGGCCCGCTGCAGCGCGTGGCGCGCTCCCGCGACCACCTGGTCGAGCAGATCGCGGTGACCGTCCTGCATGAACTGGGGCACCTGTTCGGCATCAGCGACGCCCGCCTGCACGAGCTCGGCTGGGGCTGAGCCTCACGTCGCGGCGTCGGGGCCGATCGCGGCTCCCGCGCCGGCCGCACAGCTCACTCCGCGGCGTCGGCGTCGAGGTCGCTGAGCCCGGCCTCATGGGCGATGATCGCGATCTGCACGCGGTTGGTGCAGTCGAGCTTCGCGAAGATCTTCGAGACGTGGGCCTTGACCGTCGCCTCGCTCATGAACAGCCGCATCCCGATCTGCGCGTTCGACAGCCCCGCGCCGACGGCGCCGAGCACCTCGGTCTCCCGGTCGGTGAGCTGATCGAGACCGGGGTGGCGGTCCTGGCGGGTGCCGGGGTTCGCCTCGGAGAAGTGCGAGAGCATCCGCCGCGTCACCGTCGGCGAGAGCATGGCCTCACCGCCGGCGACCACGTGCACGGCGCGTGCCAGCTCCTGGGGCGGGGTGTCCTTGAGCAGGAATCCGCTGGCCCCCGCCTCGAGCGCCTGGAACACGTACTCGTCCATGTCGAAGGTGGTGAGCATGACGATCTTGGGCGGGTTGGGCAGCGCCGAGACCGCCTTCGTCGCCGCGATGCCGTCGAGTCCGGGCATGCGCACGTCCATCAGCAGCACGTCGGGGCGGTGCTTCTGCACCAGGGTCACCGCCTCGGAGCCGTCGCTGCCCTGGCAGACCACCTCAAGGGCCGGATCGGCCCCCAGGATCATCGCCAGACCGGCGCGCACCAGGGAGTCGTCGTCGATCAGTCCCACGCGCGTCACGTCGTCATCGGCCACGGGATCACCGCCCTCACTTCGAAGCGTCCATCATCGGTGGGGCCCGACGTGATCGTGCCGCCCGCGTGCGACACGCGGGTCTCGATCCCCGACAGGCCCATCCGGGCCCCGGGCAGGTCCGTCGTGAACCCCTTGGGCAGTACATTACTGACCTCGATCACCAGTTCCGTGCCCGGCTCACCGATCAGCGCCACCCGTGCCCGGGTGTGCAGGGCATGCTTGTGGATGTTCGTCAGCCCCTCCTGCACCACGCGGAAGGCGGTGCGGGCGAGCTGGTCCGGCACCGGGTCGTCGATGAAGTCGAACAGGTCCACCGCGATGCCGGCATCCTTCGAGGTGGCCACCAGGCGCCGCACGTCCTCCCAGGTGGGCTGCGGGGCGAGCGGGGCCTCCTCGCCGTCGCTGCGCAGCACCCCCAGCACCTCCCGCAGCTCCGAGAGAGCAGTGGTGGCCGTCTGCCGGATCAGCCCCGCGGACTGCTGGACCTGCTCACGCTCGAGGGTGGGGTTGACCTCGAGCGCGCCGGCCTGCAGGGCCACCAGGGAGATCTTGTGGGCGACGATGTCGTGCATCTCGCGGGCGATGCGGGTGCGCTCGGCGCGGCGCGCCTGCTCCTCCGCGGCGGCCTGACCCGACTCGGCCTGTTCGGCGCGCTTCTGCAGCTGCGCCAGCAGCATCCGCCGTGTCGAGGTGTACATACCGGTGGCGGCCGAGGCGGCGACGACAAGCACCGTGACCACGATCCCCATGATCCCGACGGAGCCGGTGGCGCTCGCGGTCCCCGCCACCAGCGAGGGCACCACTCCGCTGGCGGCGGCGAGCAGCGAGACCAGCAGCGTGCGCAGCCGGTGGTGGCTGCGCGTGGCATAGGTGTAGGTGCCGATGATCAGGATCGCCAGCGACCATGTCCCGGCGTTCGCTATCAGGATCAGCGGCAGCAGCCACGGCCAGTGCCGGTGCCGCGCCAGCAGTGCGAGACCGAGCACGACGGTGGCGGCCGCCCGCCACACGTCCTGGGCGGTGGAGCTCAGGACGACCCCTAACACCACCTCGGCCAGCACGACGGCGAGGAGCAGCACCTCCTGCCAGATCCGCCGCACCGGCGCTCCCAGTTCATCCACCCGGTCACTGTATCGGCGGCGGCCGCGCACCTGACTCCGCGACCGTCGGGGGCGCCGTGATCGAGCCGCAGGTCGTTCTCGCCCCCGACGGAGGTCGGGGGCCCGGACGGCACCGGGCCCCCGTCGGCCGACGTTCGTCGCCCGGCTCCTGACCCGTGGTCGCTGTCCGCCGGCACGGCCGACGGGGGAACCTCGAGGCATGAGCGAACAGACCTCCGCCCCGACCGGCCGCGGCCCAGCAGCCCCCGCCGGCGCCCCCGCCACCACCGTCCCCGGTGCCGCCGCCCTCGAGATCCGCGGCGTGACCAAGCGCTACGGCGGCCGCGCCGCGGTCGATGACCTGGACTTCGTCTGCCACCCCGGTAGCGTCACCGGCTTCCTGGGCCCCAACGGCGCCGGCAAGTCCACCACCCTGCGCATCCTCACCGGCCTCGCCGACGCCGATGCCGGCCAGGCCCTCGTCGGCGGTGCCGAGTACCGCAGCCTCGACCATCCCGCCCGCACCATCGGCGTGATGCTCGACGCCGGCGGCCTCCACCGCGGCCGCACCGGGCTGGAGACCCTGCGCCTGACCGCCCGCACGATCGGCATGCCTGCCACGCGGGCCGACGAGGTGTTGGAGACGGTGGGACTGGCCCACGCCGGCGCCAAGCGCGTGGGCGGCTACTCCTACGGCATGCGCCAGCGGCTCGGCATCGGCGTCGCCCTCATCGGGGACCCCGCCGTGCTGGTGCTCGACGAACCCGCCAACGGTCTGGACCCGGAGGGGATCCGCTGGATGCGCCGCCTGCTGCGCTCCTTCGCCGACGCCGGCGGCACCGTGCTGCTGTCCAGCCACCAGCTGCGCGAGGTCCAGGCCACCGTCGATCGGCTGGTGGTGATCGCCGGCGGGCGTCTGGTCCGCGAAGGCACCCTCGATGAGCTGACCAGCGAGGGCGGCACCCGCGTGGGAGCGCTGGACCCGAAGGCCCTTCGCGCCGCGCTGGACGCCCACGGCATCGCCTACGAGCACCGCTCCGGCGACGAGCTCGAAGTGAGCCTCGCCCCCGAGGACGTCGGACGCCTCGCCCTGCGTGAGCAGATCGTGCTCACCTCGCTGGGCGCCACCGACCACGGCGGCCTCGAGGAGGTCTTCTTCGCCCTCACCGGGCAGACCGAACCGGATGCGGGACAGCCCGCCGACGATCCCACGGCGAACACCACCGCCGCGGCCACCGCCGCCCTGCTCTGACCCCGCCCTGCTCCGACCCCGTCCGGATTCCGGCTCGGCTCCGACCCCGTCCGGATCCCGGCCCGGCGATGACCCCGTCCGCGCCCTCCACCCCTTCGTATCCCTCTTCGAGGAGAGACCCATGAGACCCGCACTCGACATCCGCGCCCATCTCGACACCCGCGGCGCCGCCATCCTGATGGCCATCTCCCTGCTGCTGATCGTGGCCTTCGCCGCCCTCGGCGGACTCGTCCAGCCCGCGATCGTCCCCGGAGGCACCTCCGACGTGGAGATCTCCGTCATCGTCCTGTCCCTGCCGCTGTCTCTGATCATCCCGATCATCACGGTGATGATGATCGCGGGGGAGTGGTCCGACGGCTCGATCCAGAACACCTTCCTCCAGCGCCCCGGTCGCGGAGGCGTGCTGGCCTCGAAGGCCGTGGCCACCATCGTGGTGATCGCCGTGATCGTGCTGCTGTCGATCGCGCTGGCCGCCCTGACCACGTGGATCGGCGGGGACCTGATCGGCGACGGCGCCCGCTTCGACTCCCTCGAGGGCGTGTTCACCACCCAGCTCGCCTCGCTCGCCGCGGTGCTGCTGTTCTCCCTCGCCATGGGCCTCGCCCTGCAGTCCACCGTGCTGGGTCTGCTCGCAGCGATCGGCTTCCCCTTCGTCGTCGCCACGGCGGGCAGCGTCGCGATGCTGACCGGGTCCGAGACGGTCACCGACGTGGTCCGCGCCCTGGACCTGCAAGCGGCCGCCGTGGCGCTCGCCGACGGGCAGGCCGGGGCCTTCGAGCTGATCCCGCTCGTGCTGCTGGTGATCCTCCCGGCCGCCTACGGGGCCTGGCGCTGGAACCACCGCGAGGTCGGATGAGCCTCGCCGCCTCGGAGCAGCGGGAGGCCTAGGATGGCCGCGGTCGTCCGCCCGCACGGTGGCCGCAGACTCCTCGCCCGACCTCCCCGCTCCCGCTTCCCAGGACAAGGACCTCCCGCATGACTCTTGCCGCCCTGTCGCGCCGGCCGCTGACCCGACTGATCGCGGCAGCGGCCGCGACGGTGCTGCTGATGAGTGGATGCACCGAGCTCGGTGGCGGGCAGGACGCCTCCTCGCCCGCTGACGAGGAGAAAGAGTCCGGCCGGCACGCCCCGGCCGAGGAGGCGGATCTCCCGCTCGACGACCTCGGCACCTCCGCGGCCCAGGACCTGCCCTCGGACCCCGCCTCGGATCCGGCGTACGCCGAGTACTACGAGCAGGACATCGAGTGGGGTCCGTGCGAGGACCTCGCGGCCGAGGACGCCGAATGCGGCACCCTGACCGTCCCGCTGGCCTGGGACGACCCCTCCCAGGGTGACATCGAGATCGCCGTCGGCCGTCTGCCCGGCAGCGAGCAGGACGCCGGCTCCCTCGTGGTCAACCCCGGAGGCCCCGGCGGCTCCGGCGTGGACTTCCTGGAGTCCGTCCCGTACCTGTTCTCCCCGGAGGTGCGCGGGGCCTACGACATGGTCGGCTTCGACCCGCGCGGCGTGTCCCGCTCCGCCGGGATCGAGTGCCTCAGCGACGAGGAGACCGACCGGTACCGCGCCGAGACCGCGGAACCGGGCACCGCCGAGGCCGAGGAGATGTCCCAGAAATGGGGCACGAAGATCGCCGAGGCCTGCGAGGCGAACTCCGGCGACGTGCTGCCCTACCTCGACACCTACTCCACCGCGCGGGACATGGACGTGCTCCGCGCCGCGCTGGACTCCGAGAAGCTCGACTACTTCGGGTACTCCTACGGCACCTATCTCGGGTCGACCTACGCGGATCTGTACGCCGATCGGGTGGGGCATTTCGTGTTCGACGGGGCGATCGACCCCACGATCACCATGGACGAGCTCACGGCCGGGCAGGCCGAAGGCTTCGAGCAGGCCACCAGCGCGTTCGTCGAGGACTGCCTCGAGAACGCGGATTCCTGCCCGCTCAAGGGCGATGTCGAGGAGGGGAAGCAGCAGCTGCGGGCCTTCTTCGCCGCCGTCGACGAGAACCCCCTGGACAGTGGCGACCCGGACCGCCCGCTGACCGGGGCGCTCGCCCGGTCGGCCGTGCTGATGCTGATGTACAACGACGCGCTGTGGCCCAACGGACGCCAAGCCCTCTCCGAGGCCATGAACGGGGACGGCAAGGAGCTGCTGAGCCTCGCCGACCAGTCCGCCGGCCGGCAGGACGACGGGTCCTACCGCACGAACGCCACCTACGCGATCACCGCCATCAACTGCCTGGACCATCCCGGCATCGCTGACGAGCAGTGGCAGGAGCAGGAGGCTGAGCGCCTGGCCGAGCAGTTCCCGACCTTCGGCCCGGTGATGGGCGGGGACGGCTGTGCCCAGTGGCCGGTCCCGCCGCTGCGCGAGCCCGCCCCGATCTCCGCCGAGGGTGCGGATCCCATCGTGGTGATCGGCACGACCGGTGACCCGGCCACGCCGTACGAATGGTCCGTCTCCTTGGCCGATCAGCTCTCCAGCGGCGTGCACCTGACCTTCGAGGGCAACGGCCACACCGCCTACGGGCGCTCCGGCGGCTGCATCGAGGAGCAGGTCGACGCCTACCTCCTGGAGGACACGGTGCCCGCGGACGGCTTCACCTGTTGAGCGGGCCGCGAGGACGCGACGCCGCATTCGGGGGGCTCCGGGCGACGGGCAGCGGCCGACGGGGTCCCGGCGGCGGACCCGGCGTGACGGGGATCGCCCCGGATCGTTTTGCGCCCGCCGCCTCGTGTCCCGTACAGTGATGCGGTCCGCCGCGTGACCGGCGGGAACGCCGCCTTAGCTCAGTCGGTAGAGCGATTCACTCGTAATGAATAGGTCGCCGGTTCGATTCCGGCAGGCGGCTCGAGCGTGCAGAAGACCCCTTCGCCCGGCAGGATGTGCCCGGGCGGAGGGGTCTTTCTCGTCGGGAGCGGCGGCGTGAGCGGAGCGGGCGGTGCCGCCACGCCCTGGAGTGTCGCGCATCGTGCGCCGCCTCGCGTCGCGACCCGGACCCCATCGCCTCGATCTGGAACACCACCGTTTCTTGAACGAGTCCAGAAAAGCCGCTACGATGGCGTCATGTCGAGCACCGATCACACCTCCGCTCTGCGAGGTGCCGGACTGCGCGTGACCGCTCCGCGGCTCGCGACGCTGGACGCGGTCGCCGCACATCCCCACGCCGACGCCGAGACGATCGCCCGGCAGGTGCGCGAGCGCCTGGGCACCGTGTCCCGTCAGGCCGTCTACGACGTGCTCAACGCGCTCTCCGACGCCCAGCTGCTGCGCCGGGTCTCCGTCGGCGGCCGCAGCATGCAGTACGAGCTGCATCGGCACGACAACCACCACCACCTGGTGTGCCGCGAATGCGGCCGCCTGGAGGACGTCCCCTGCGCGATCGGCGAGGCTCCCTGCCTGCTCCCGCACGACGACCACGGCTTCGAGATCGAGATCGCCGACGTCGTCTACCGAGGCGTGTGCTCCGAGTGCCGGGTGACGAAGACTCTCACCGCCGCGACGGCCCCGTCGGCCGACCCCGTGCCCCGCACCCCCGAGACCCCCTGAGCCTCGGCCCTGCCCGCAGGGCCTCCACTCAGGGTTTCCTGATCCCTCCCACCACTATCCGAACATTACGTGACAACTTGTCAGAAACCGCACGACCTCAGGAGATGCACATGACCGACTTCGACCCGACGATCCCGAGCACCACGGAATCCGGCGCTCCCCGCGAGTCCGATGCTCACTCGCTGAGCATCGGCGCCGACGGCCCCCTGCTGCTCCACGACGTCAACCTGGTCGAGAAGCTCGCCCGCTTCGATCGCGAGCGCGTCCCGGAGCGCAGCCCGCACGCGAAGGGCTCCGGCGCCTTCGGTGAGCTCGAGGTGACCGAGGACGTCTCGATGTACACCAAGGCGGACCTGTTCCAGCCGGGTCGGAAGACCCCGATGGTGCAGCGCTTCTCGACCGTCGCCGGTGAGCTCGGCTCGCCCGACACCTGGCGCGATGTGCGCGGCTTCTCGATGAAGTTCTACACCCAGCAGGGCAACTATGACCTGGTCGGCAACAACACCCCGGTCTTCTTCCTGCGCGACCCGATGAAGTTCCCCGACTTCATCCATTCCCAGAAGCGGACCGCGGACTCCGGTCTGCGCGACAACACGATGCAGTGGGACTTCTGGACCTCGGTGCCCGAGAGCGCCCACCAGGTCACCTACGTGATGGGTCAGCGTGGTCTGCCCAAGTCCTGGCGCCACATGAACGGCTACGGCTCGCACACCTACATGTGGATCAACGAGTCCGGCGAGAAGTTCTGGGTCAAGTACCACTTCCACACCGACCAGGGCATGGAGTTCCTCTCCAACGAGGAGGCCGACCGCCTCGCCGGCGTCGACGGCGACTACCACCGCCGCGACCTCTTCGAGTCGATCGCCCAGGGCGACTTCCCCAGCTGGACCCTCTCGGTGCAGGTGATCCCGTACGAGGAGGCGAAGACCTACCGCTACAACATCTTCGATCTCACCAAGACGGTGTCCCACAAGGACTACCCGCTGATCAAGGTCGGCCGCATCACGCTGAACCAGAACCCGAAGAACCACTTCGCCCAGATCGAGCAGGCCGCCTTCAGCCCCTCGAACACGGTGCCCGGCATCGGCCTGTCCCCGGACAAGATGCTGCTGGGTCGCTCGTTCTCCTACCCGGATGCGCAGCGCAACCGCATCGGCACCAACTTCAACCAGCTGCCGGTGAACCGTCCGATCGTTCCCACCAACTCCTACGACAAGGAGGGGGCGATGGAGTTCTTCCACAGCGAGGACGCGCCGGTCTACGCGCCGAACTCCTACGGCCGCAAGTACGCCGCGGAGCAGGGCCCGGTCGACAACGGCTGGGAGGCCGACGGCGAGATGGTCCGCGCCGCCTATTCCCTGCACGCCGAGGACGGCGACTTCGTCCAGCCCGGCATCATGGTGCGCGAGGTCTTCGACGACGCGCAGCGCGATCAGCTGGTCCAGACGGTCTCCGGTGGCCTGAGCACCGTGAAGGAGCCGGTGCTGTCCAACGCGATCCAGTACTGGAAGAACATCGACCAGACCATCGGTGAGCGCATCGAGAAGGCCATCGGCACCGGTGCGGCCGACGACCAGCCGGGCGGCGATCCGCTGGACGCCTGATCCGGTGATCCGGTGACCGGGCGCTGAGCACGGACCCGGTCTTCCACGGTGGCGCGGCCCGTCCCCTCGAGGGGACGGGCCGCGCCGTCGTTGCCCTCAGGGGTCAGGCACCGCACCGACCACATGCACACCAGCGGGCCGTTCGGGGTGATCGCCTCGGCGATCGAGGTGCCGTCCACGTGCTCGACGCGCTGCGAGAGAGCGTGCTCCCCGTGGGACTGGCGATTGCCCTGCATGCCGAGCATCTACAGGTCGTCGAGGTCGCTGTTCGCCATCTCGTGGCCCAGACCGTGCCGGGCCCAGCGGTAGCCCAGTCAGGCCTCGCGATCGATCGTCGTGGCTCGAGTCATGGGTTCTCCTGCATCTCCTGCGAAGCAGAGGCTGCTCGTGCGCGCCCTCGCATCCGAGATGGGCCGACGTCGGCCGCTGCCGAGGTCAGACGACGAGGACCTCGCTGGGGGAGGAGAGCAGCAGCTTCTGCACGGTCAGGCCCAGCAGGTGGCGGGCGAGATCGTTCTGGTGGCGGATGCCGAGCACCAGCAGCTCCGCCTTCTCCTCCTCGACCACGTCCAGCAGCACGTCGGCGATGTCCTCCTCGGTGTGCTCCTGGCGCATCGCGACCCGCACGGAGGACTGCCGCAGCTGGTCCCGGGCGATCTCGAGCTGCTGATCATCGGCGTGGCGGGGGTCCTCCTGGACACCCTCGCGCACCACGTTGACGACGATGAGTGGGCCTCCGCGTCGTTCTGCCTGTTCGCGTGCGGCCGCCAGCGCCTTGAAGCCCACCTCGGTGGGGATGAATCCGACGACGACTGCCATCTGCTCTCCTCGGGTGCGGTCCGGGCGTCGGCCGCGCCCGGGATGCGCGGCCTGCCCCGATCCTACGGGGTCCGGGATGGTCCCGGCGCGGTCGGGAGAGCGCTCAGAACTCCGACCGGGAGGAGGAGGTGGGGACGTCCGACCGCTGCTGGCCGGACAGGGCCTGGATCTCGTCCATGATCCGTGCGGTCATCAGGCGGCGCTTGACACCCTTGGAGGCGGCGGGGTCGAGGTCGCTGAAGTCGATCGGCGCGCCGATGCGCACCGTGACCGCTCCGCGCTCGGGCAGCTTCGGCTTCATCAGCTCCTGGGTGCCCTTGAGGCCGACGGGGATGATCGGGCGCCCGGATTCGAGGGCGAGCCAGGCCGCGCCCTGCTTGCCCGGGTGGAGCTTGCCGTCCTTGGACCGGGAGCCCTCGGGGTAGATGCCGAACCCGGCGCCCTCGCGGAGGATGATCTGGGCGGACTGCAGGGCGCCCTTCCCGGAGGACAGTGCCTCGCGATCCACGGGGACGGCGTCGACGGCGGTGAAGAACCACCTCAGGATCCGGCCCTTGATCCCCTTCTGGGTCCACAGGCTCTTCTTGGCGACGAACCGGATCTGGCGCGGGAAGGCCACCGGGATCACGAAGCTGTCTATGTTGGAGAGGTGGTTCGAGGCGATGATGAAACCGCCGTCGCGCGGCACGTTCTCCAGTCCCGTGACCCGAGGGTTCCAGATGAGCGAGACGAAGGGACGCACGGCGGTGCGAACACCCATGTAGAAGCGCTGGGTCACGGGGTCCTCCTGAAGATGTCCTGGACTGCGTGCCACGATATATCCGCTCCGGGCCCGTGCGGGACGCCGCATCCCGTCGTGCGCTTCGATGATGCGCAGGTCGCACCGGGGAAGCGGCCAGGTGGCGGTCACCGCCGGTGTGGTAGAACAGGCGTGCGTCACGCGCCGGACCGGACGCGAGGAGCCGGGGACGGCCGAGGCGCTGCGGCGCGCCCGTGGCGGCTGCCGATCCCTGCTGAGCCCGAGGAGCCTGTCGATGCCGAAGACCCTGAACATCGCCGTGATCGGCGCCGGAACCATGGCCCAGGCCGTGCACCTGCCGGTGCTGCGGCGGCGCTGGGACCGGTTCGCGGTGACCGCGCTCGTGGACCACTCGCCGCGGCGGCGTCGGGAGGCTTCCGAGGTGTGGGGGCTGGATGAGGGCGAGCGCTACGAATCGGTCGCGGACCTCATCACCGCGGTGCGGGCGAAGACGGTGAGCGTCGACGCCGCCGTGCTGTCGACCGATGGCCTGCACACGGAGGACCTGCTGCAGCTCATGCGGCGGGGAATCCCCGTCCTGGGCGAGCCGCCGCTGGGCTACTCCGCCGAGGAGATCGCGAAGGTCGCCGACTTCGAGCGGATGACCGGCCGGCCCTTGCTGATGATGGCCTACCCCCAGCAGTACGACGACTCCGTGCGGAAGATGGCGGAGCAGATCGCCCTGAAGGATCTGCGGATGGTCGACCACGAGGTGCTGATGCCGGCGAGCCAGCCGCTGTTCGGCGGCGCGCACGTGACCACCTCCTCCTACGATCTGCCGTCCGAGGTCCGCACCCAGCGCCGCGGTGACCTGCAGGCCGCAGTGGTGGCCGGCTCCGGCGACGGGGCCACCCAGCGCGATCGCGACCTCTACGTCAAAGGGCTGCTGACCGGCGTCGCCCACCAGATGGCCGTCCTCGAGGCCGTCTACGGGCCGATCACGGACCTGGTCGCGGTGAGGCACTGGCCCAAGGGCGTCATCCCCGGGTCGATCGAGCTGCTCGGCTCCCTCGGCGGCGGTGCGCAGGTGCGGCTGGTCTGGCACTACCTGCCCTTCGCGCCCGAGTACTCCGAGCGCATCGAGGTGCTCTCGGCCCGCCGTCGGATGCGGGTCGAGCTGCCCGCCCCCTCGCACGGCGATCGCCGTTCGACGGTCGCGCTGAGGGAGAAGAAGAGCGGTGTGGTCCAGGAGACCGCCACGACCGCCACGAAGGGCTCGGCCGAGCTGATGTGGGAGGCCTTCCACGCCTTCGTCGAGAAGGGCACTCCACCGATCTCCGGGGCCGAGCAGGCGCGCACCCAGGTCATGCTGCTGCGGGAGGTGCTGGCCGCGATCGTGGCCGCCGACGGCCGCAGCATCGAGAAGGATTTTGAGGAGGAGACGGCAGCCGACGACGCGGAGGACGGGGCCGCCGACACGGCAGGCGCGGACGCCGATGACCCTGCGGAGGCGGCGGTCGACGGGACGCCGGCCGTGGCAGGTGACGCGCCGGCCACGACTCCCGCCGCACCGGCGATGACCACGGTGGGGTCGGTGACGACCCGCGCGGAGTCGGGGGACCGTGCGATGTCGACGGGGGACGCGGAGCCGGCAGGGGCCTCCGATCGGGCGCCCGAGGACTCGGCCGGCCAGCCCGACGTCGGGACCGAGCAGGCATCCGGTGCTCGCGAACCGGCGGCCGAGACCCTCGAGCAGGTCGAGGTCGCTCCGACCTCCGGCATAGGGGAGCGGCCTGCACCGGCCGGGGCCCAGATGACCGAACGGCTCCCGTCACCGGAGGAGCTCGATGCGCTCGAGGAGACCAGGGGGAGCGGCCCCGACGCGGACGATTCCACCGCGCCCGCGGAGGCGGATCGCTCCGCTGCTCCCGCGGGGAAGGATCGCGCCGCCCCGGCGGACGCGGAGCCCGTGGACGTCTGGAACCTGGAGACCTCGACCGAGTCGACCTGGCCGCCCACCGTCCGGACGACGAACGCCGCGGGCACCGACACCACGACGCCCGACGACGGCACCACGGACCCGCACGACGCGCCGGTCGCCGACGACGGCACGGTGCCCGCCGACGCCGACGCCGACGCCGGCACGGACACGGGCGCGGAGAATGACACGGGCGCGGACGGCGAGGATGGCACGACGACTGCCGAGCGCGCCCTCGAGCGACCGGAGGACCCGACCCGCTGAGCGTCGAGGAGACCGCTCGGACGGTCTCCTCGCGCGAGCCGCACAGGACCCCCGGAGCCCGGCGCTCCGGGGGTCCTGTGCATGCACCGGGCGTCCCGGAGCCGGGTCGATCCGGGCGCGGACCCGACATGCCCGGAGGCGCGCGCACGACACGCCGGGACGCCGATGCCGCCGCACCGGGAGGCCGGATCACGACACGCCGACGACACGCCGGGACGCCGATGCCGCCGCACCGGGAGGCCGGATCACGACACGCCGACGACACGCCGGGACGCACCTCGGACACGCCGAGGATCCACCTCACGTCCGGTCCGATCCGGGGCTGTCCCGGGCCCTGCGGGCCGTGCGTCATCCACCGTCGGGACCGTCTGTCGGACCCCTCGTCCACACTGCTGTGTGCACGGGTCCTCGGCTTTCGTGCGTGGGCCCCGCGCCCTGTCCCCACTCCTCCCGATCCGTCCACAACCCATCAACACCCGATTGTGGATGACAGGGTTGTAACTCAGTACATCTTGTGGTCGTTCCGTCGAGGCACCACTAGGTGTAGTGTTGACGTTGTCGCAGTGATCCGGTCTCCCCGGGGACCAGCCGCCGCTTCAGAAGCCATGGAGCCGGGGGTGGTGGGGAGATTCCGGAGCTCCGCGACACGGTCTGAGGACCTCCTGTACCACCAGCAAGAAACCACCCTCTTCGCGCCGTCGGCGCGGCGCTCGAGAAAGGCCCTTCCCTTGGACATCACCGTGTACTCCAAGCCCCTCTGCGTGCAGTGCGACGCGACCAAGCGCGCCCTCAACAAGGCGGGCGTGGCCTATGACGTCGTCGACATCACCGAGGATGCCGACGCGCTCGCCCGCATCAAGTCGATGGGTTACGTCCAGGCCCCGGTCGTCATCACCGAGCAGGACCACTGGGCCGGCTTCCGGCCCGACAAGATCAAGGCGCTCTCGGCGGGCGCCGGCGCGGAGCGCCGCGCCACCGCGATCTGATCGGCCTCCGGGAGGTGTCGGCGTGACCAACCTCGTCTACTTCTCCTCGGTCTCGGGCAACACGCGCCGCTTCGTCGAGAAGCTCGGGATGCCGGCGTCGCGCATCCCGCTCTACCCCAAGGAGGAGCACCTCGTCGCCGACGAGGAGTTCGTCCTCGTGGTCCCGACCTATGGCGGGGGCAACGGCCGCGGTGCCGTGCCCAAGCAGGTCATCAAGTTCCTCAACGACGAACGCAACCGGGCACGGATCCGGGGCGTGATCGGTGCGGGGAACACCAACTTCGGGGAGGCGTACTGCTTGGCCGGGGACATCATCTCCGCCAAGTGCCGCGTCCCGTACATGTACAAGTTCGAGCTGTTCGGCACCCCCCGCGATGTGCAGCGGGTGCACGACGGATTGGAAGAGTTTTGGCGACACTGACCGAGATGCCCCCGGTCGAGCACAACAGGCAGCTCGACTTCCACGCGCTGAACGCGATGCTCAACCTCTACGGAGCCGACGGCAGGATCCAGTTCGACAAGGACCGCCTCGCCGCTCGGGAGTACTTCCTGCAGCACGTGAACCCCAACACGGTGTTCTTCCACTCGCTGCGCGAGAAGATGGACTACCTGGTGGAGAACAAGTACTACGAGCCCGAGGTGCTCGCCCAGTACGACTTCTCCTTCATCGAGTCCCTGTCGGAGCAGGCCTTCGCGAAGAAGTTCCGCTTCCCGACCTTCCTCGGCGCGTTCAAGTACTACACCTCGTACACGCTGAAGACCTTCGACGGCAAGCGGTACCTGGAGCGCTTCGAGGACCGCGTGGTGATGGTGGCCCTCACCCTCGCCGAGGGGGACGAGCAGCTCGCCCGGAACCTGGTCGACGAGATCCTCGACGGCCGCTTCCAGCCGGCCACCCCCACCTTCCTTAACGCGGGCAAGGCCCAGCGCGGCGAGCTCGTGAGCTGCTTCCTGCTGCGCATCGAGGACAACATGGAGTCCATCGGGCGCTCCATCAACTCCGCGCTGCAGCTGTCCAAGCGCGGCGGCGGCGTCGCACTGCTGCTGTCCAACCTGCGCGAGTACGGTGCGCCGATTAAGCACATCGAGAACCAGTCCAGCGGCGTCATCCCGGTCATGAAGCTGCTCGAGGACTCCTTCTCCTACGCGAACCAGCTGGGGGCCCGCCAGGGCGCCGGGGCCGTGTACCTCAACGCGCACCACCCGGACATCCTGCGGTTCCTGGACACCAAGCGCGAGAACGCCGACGAGAAGATCCGCATCAAGACCCTCTCCCTCGGCGTGGTCATCCCCGACATCACCTTCGAGCTCGCGAAGCGCAACGAGCCGATGTACCTGTTCTCCCCGTACGACGTGGAGCGCGAGTACGGCAAGCCGTTCGCCGAGGTCAACGTCTCGGACGTCTACCACGATATGGTCGACAACCCGAACATCTCCAAGAAGAAGATCAAGGCGCGCGACTTCTTCCAGAATCTCGCGGAGATCCAGTTCGAGTCCGGCTACCCGTACATCATGTTCGAGGACACCGTGAACCGGGCCAACCCGATCCCCGGAAAGGTCACCCACTCGAACCTGTGCTCGGAGATCCTGCAGGTCTCGACCCCGTCGTCGATGAACGTCGACCTGACCTACGACGAGCTCGGCCGGGACATCTCCTGCAACCTCGGCTCGATGAACATCGCCAAGGCGATGGACTCACAGGACTTCTCGCGGACGATCGAGACGGCGATCCGCGGTCTGACCTCCGTCTCGGACCACTCGGACATCGAGTCGGTGCCGACGATCGCCGAGGGCAACCGCAAGTCGCACGCGATCGGCCTGGGGCAGATGAACCTCCACGGCTACCTGGCGCGGGAGTCCATCTTCTACGGCTCCGAGGAGGGTCTGGACTTCACGAACATGTACTTCTACGCGGTCACGTTCAACGCCATCAAGGCGTCGAACAAGATCGCCAAGGAGCGCGGTGAGGTCTTCTACGATTTCGAGAACTCGGCCTACGGCACCGGTGCGTACTTCGACAAGTACATCGACCAGGTGTGGGAGCCCCGCACCGAGAAGGTCCGCGGCCTGTTCGAGGACTCCGGCGTGCACCTGCCCACTCAGGAGGACTGGAAGCAGCTGCGCGAGGAGGTCGCGGCCCACGGCATGTACAACGCCTACCTGCAGGCGGTCCCGCCGACCGGGTCGATCTCCTACATCAACCACTCCACGAGCTCGATCCACCCGATCGTCTCCAAGATCGAGATCCGCAAGGAAGGCAAGATCGGCCGGGTCTACTACCCCGCGCCCTACATGACCAACGACAACCTCGAGTACTACGAGGACGCGTACGAGATCGGCTACGAGAAGATCGTCGACACCTACGCCGAGGCCACCCAGCACGTGGACCAGGGCCTGTCGCTGACGCTGTTCTTCCCGGACACCGCCACCACGCGTGACATCAACAAGGCGCAGATCTACGCCTGGCGCAAGGGCATCAAGACCCTGTACTACATCCGCCTGCGTCAGATGGCGATCGAGGGCACCGAGGTCGAGGGCTGCGTCAGCTGCATGCTCTGAGCTCGCACCGCGATCTCGCACGACGCCGACGGGCGGGTCTCCTTCCGGGGAGGCCCGCCCGTCGGCGTCTGTCACGGGGACGGTCGATGGCGGTCGGCGGGCGGTCGGCCCTCGCGCGATGCCTCGAATCCACGGGTCCGCCCAGGTGGTGTCCTCCGATGAAGGGCGGGGGAGCGTCATGGATCCGCCGTGGCGGGAATCCGGGCCTGGCCCGTGCCGGAGGGGCCTGGAGGGGCGGAGCCCGCGGTGCCACGTGCCGGTGAGATGACCTGGCGTCATGCCGCAGTGCAATACAGAGAACAGCGGCCAACCCATTGGACATGCTTGTACAGTGATCGAGGGCCCGGACGCGGCGCCCGGCCCGCCAGCCGTCGACATCGAGCACAGGAGCTCCCATGACCCAGCACCCCCTCAGCGCGCACGAGCCTCCCGAGGGGGCTCGGGGGTCCCGTTCCCCTCGCACCCCGCAGGCCCGCGAGGCCCCGGCAGGGACCGGCGAGGCCGCTCGCGCCCCGCAGGCCCGCGAGGCCCCGGCAGGGACCAGCGAGGCCGGGTCCGGGCGTCCCCGCGTCGTGATCGCCGTCGATCTCCCGGAACCGCTGTGCCAGGAGGTCCGGCGGCGGGTGCCCGAGGTGGACGTCGTGTGGGACCACGCCCTGTACCACCCTCGCCGGGGGCCGGCCGACTGGAGCGGGGACCCCGACCACCGCCGCTCCCCGGAGCAGCAGCGTGCCTACGAGGCGATGGTCGATTCTGCTGACGTGCTGTTCAGCCTCCCGGACGTCGACCCCGCGCAGTTGGCAAGGACCGTGCGCGCCAACCCCCGCCTGCGCTGGGTGCAGGCGATGGCCGCCGGCGGCGGGTCCCAGCTGCGGGCCGCGGGCCTCGCATCGGAGGAGCTCGAGCGGGTCGCGGTGACGACCTCCGCCGGGGTGCACGGCTCGCCCCTGGCCGAGTTCGCCCTCTTCGGCGTGCTGGCCGGCGCCAAGACGCTTCCGCGCCTGACGTCGCTGCAGAGGGACCACCACTGGGGCGAGCGCTGGGAGATGCGACAGCTCGAGGACATGACGATCCTGATCCTCGGCCTCGGCGGGATCGGGCGTGCCTGCGCGCTGACGTTCTCCGCCCTCGGCAGTCGGGTGCTGGGCTCCTCGCGCAGCAGCACCCCCGTCCCGCACGTGGACGAGCTGGTGCCGATGGATCAGCTCCCGCGGGCCCTCTCCCGCGCCGACGCCGTGGTCCTCACCCTCCCCGGGACCGCGTCGACCGACGGCCTGGTGGGGGAGGGGCTGCTGGAGTCCGCAGCGCCCGGCATGATCCTGGTCAACGTCGGCCGCGGCACCGTGGTGGACGAGGACGCCCTGGTGGGCGCGCTGGACGACGGCCGGATCGGTTTCGCGGCCCTCGACGTGACCGCGACCGAACCCCTCCCCGCCGACAGCCCGCTGTGGGATCATCCGAATGTCCTGATCAGTCCGCACACCGCAGCACTGTCCTCCGCCGAGGAAGCGCGGATCGCGGAGCTGTTCATCGACAACCTGCGCCGTCACCTCGAGGGCCGGGAGCTGCGAAACGTCGTCGACACCGTGGAGTTCTACTGACCCATGAGCGAAACCAGGGACCCCTCGCCCGCCATCACCCGCGGACTGCGCATCCTCGACGTGCTCGAAAGGGCGGCCGGGAACCCCCAGACCCTGTCCGACATCGCCCGCGCCGTCGGCATCGCGAAATCCTCCGCCTCCAACATCTGCGCCGCCCTGGAGGCGGAACGGATGATCCAGAGGGTGGACAGCGGCTACCGGCTGGGCATGCGGACGGCTGAGCTGGGTGGGTCCTTCGCCCTCCAGTTCAACCAGGTTCGCGAGTTCTTCACCGTCGTGGAGGCGGATCCGCAGCTGTCCGAGCACGTGGTCCAGATCGCCACCCGTGACGAGGTCGATGCCATCTACCTCGCTCGTCACGAGGGTCGTCGCCACCGTCTCGGCACCCCGCTGGGGTCCCGCCTGCCGCTGGTCTACTGCGCCGTCGGGACCGCGATGCTCCTCCGGGAGCCCGAGGACCAGATCGCCCCTCTGCTCCGACAGGACGCGCTGCGCCCGCCCACCTCCCGGTCCTCCCGGGACGCCGGCGTGATCAGCGCGCGGATCCGCCGCGCCCGCGAGGTCGGCTACGCCGTCGATCGCGGAGAGTCCATCGAAGGGGTCCACGGCGTCGCGGCGCCGCTGGAGCCGTGGCGGCCGGGCGATCCGCCGATGGCGATCGGGGTGGCCCTGTCGACTGACGAGGCCGATGACGCGACCATCGAGCGCATCGGAGCGGCCGTCCTCCGTATCGCCACGAGGCTGACGAACCCCCTGGCCCGACGCCCGGAGGCCACGGCCTGAGATGCCCGCGACCAGTCCCGTCCGAATGCTCCGGGCCGGGCTGTCCTCGCGCACCCGCCCGCCCGCTTCCCGCCCGGGCGGCGTGCGCGCGCGGCCGACGCTCGCTGAATCGCGCTGACTGCCGCCGACGCTCGCTGACTCCCACTGACTCCCGCTGACTCCCGCCGACGCTCGCCGGCTCTCGCCCGACGGACTCCGTTGGGGTCGGGATCTCGTCGCGGATGACCGCGTGTTCAAGGGGTTGCACATCGTTCAAAAGAGAGTACGTTGGCGCAGTGAACGTGACCGGGGCCCGCTTCCGACGTGGCCCGCGAACCGCATCGAAGGAGATGTCGTGAGCTTGACACCCACTGCTCCTCGCGCCGACGGCGCGGGGACGATGTCCCCGGCGGAGTACGCCGCGAACCTGAAGAGGGCGACCCTGTCCTCGAGCGTCGGCAGCGCGCTGGAGTACTTCGACTTCGCCATGTACGGCCTGATGACCGCCCTGGTCTTCGACCGCCTGTTCTTCTCCAGCGCCCATCCCGCGATGGCCACGGTCGCCGCCTTCGGCATCTACGGCGTCGGCTTCCTCGCCCGTCCCTTCGGCGGACTGTTCTTCGGCACCATCGGCGACCGGATCGGGCGACGCTGGGTGCTGGTGGCGACGATCCTGCTCATGGGCGGCGCCTCCACCCTGATCGGCGTGCTGCCCACGTACGAGCAGGTCGGTGTGCTGGCGCCGATCCTGCTGGTCGTCCTGCGGCTCGCCCAGGGCTTCGGCGCCGGCGCCGAACAGGCTGGGGCCACGGTGCTGATGGCCGAGTACGCGCCCGTCCGGCGCCGCGGCTTCTTCTCGGCCCTGCCGTTCATCGGCATCCAGGCCGGCACGCTGCTCGCCTCCGTCGTGTTCTTCCTGCTCACCATGCTGCCGGACGAGGCCTTCTTGAGCTGGGGCTGGAGGCTGCCGTTCCTGGCCTCGGCGGGGCTGATCCTCATCGCCCTGTTCATCCGCGCCCGACTGCGTGAGACCCCGTCCTTCATCCAGCTCGAGAAGCAGGAGCAGGTCGCCGAGCGCCCGATCCGGGAGATCTTCACCCGGGGCCGCGCCGGCGTCGTCGTCGGCATCGGCCTGCGCATGGCCGAGAACGGCGGTTCCTACATGTTCCAGTCGATCGCGCTGGCCTTCGTGACCTCCGCGGCCATCGGCATGGACCGCGGGATGGTCACCTGGGGCGTCACCCTCGGCTCCCTGATCGGCATCTTCTCCGTGCCGTTGACCGGGCGGATCTCCGACCGCGTCGGCCGTGTGCCCGTGTATCGCTTCGGCGCGGTCTTCATGCTGGTCTTCTCCGTCCCCGCCTGGTATCTGCTCTCCCTCGGCAACGAGGTCGTCGCGATCGCCGTGATCGCCGTGGGCCTCGGCGTGGCCGTCAACTCGATGCTCGGCCCGCAGTGCGCGATGCTGCCGGAGCTGTTCGGCAACAGGCACCGCTACCTCGGTGTAGCCATGGCCCGCGAGATCTCCGCCGTCCTCGCCGGAGGACTGGCCGGCGTGCTCGGCGCCGCGCTGCTCGCCTGGACCGGCGGCAACTGGATGGTCCTGGCCCTGTACATGGCGACCCTCGCGGCCATCACCACCGCCGCGACCTTCCTGGTCCCCGAGACCCGCGCACGCGACCTGCTGCGGACGGAGGACGCCCTGCGCATCTCGCAGACCGAGTACGACACCGCCACGGACATCACTCTCACCCCGGAGGGCACCGGAGAACCGGAGCGCGCCGACACCCTGAAGGGCTCCGGGACCTCGATATCTGCCGGCGCCCCGAAGCCCGCCGACGCCCCGAAGCCCGCCGACGCCCCGAAGCCCGTCGACGCCCCGAAGCCCGTCGACGCCCCGAAGCCCGTCGACACCTCGGGAGCAACCGGAGACCGCGCCGCTCCGTCCGCGGCCGCGACGGGCCCCGCCGGATGAGGTGTTCGAAGCCACCGCGCCGGGAAGCGGTCCTTGGGCGAGTTCGACGGCCCCTCTGCCTAGACTGGAGAGCATCCGAGACGACCCCTGAGGAGCTAGTGAGGCTGCGGTGAACGACCACCTGAAGACGACGGTCCAGGCGATCAACTGGAACCGGATCCCGGACCCGAAGGACCAGGAGGTCTGGGACCGCCTGACCGGAAACTTCTGGCTCCCCGAGAAGGTCCCGCTGTCCAACGACGTCCAGTCCTGGAACCGGCTCAGCGAGCAGGAGCAGAACCTGGTGATGCGCGTGTTCACCGGACTGACCCTGCTGGACACCGTCCAGGGCACCGTCGGCGCGGTCTCGCTGATCCCTGACGCGATCACCCAGCACGAGGAGGCGGTGTACACGAACATCGCCTTCATGGAGTCGGTGCACGCCAAGTCCTACAGCCAGATCTTCTCGACCCTGTCGAACACCAAGCAGATCGACGAGGCCTTCCGCTGGAGCGAGTTCAACGAGCCGCTGCAGAAGAAGGCGAACATCGTCATGGACTACTACACGGGCGATGACCCGGAGAAGCGCAAGGTCGCCTCCACGCTGCTGGAATCCTTCCTGTTCTACTCCGGCTTCTACCTGCCGATGCATTACTCCAGCCGTGGCGAGCTGACCAACACGGCGGACATCATCCGCCTGATCATCCGGGACGAGGCGGTCCACGGCTACTACATCGGCTACAAGTTCCAGAAGGCTGTCGAGAAGGCCACCCCGCAGCGCCAGCAGGAGCTGAAGGACTACACATTCTCGCTGCTCATGGAGCTGTACGACAACGAAGAGGAGTACACCGAGGATCTCTACGACCCGGTGGGCTGGACCGAGGAGGTCAAGACCTTCCTGCGGTACAACGCCAACAAGGCGCTGATGAACCTCGGCTACGAGGGCCTGTTCCCGCAGGACCAGACCGACGTGAACCCTGCCATCCTCGCCTCCCTGTCGCCGAACGCCGACGAGAACCACGACTTCTTCTCCGGATCCGGGTCCAGCTATGTGATGGGCAAGGCCGTCGAGACCGAGGACGACGACTGGGACTTCTGATCCCATCCCACCGCGGGCGCCGCCCGTGACGTGCGCTGACGGCGCCGGACCACCTGGTCCGGCGCCGTCAGCGCATCATGGCCCGGTCTGATGCGTCCCGTTGCGTGCCGGACCGCCCGGTCGCCGCTGTGACCTGTGACGATGCGGAGATCTTCGCCGTGCCGTGATCTCGTGGCAGATAATCATCATGCATCGCTTCCCCTTTCCCGCACAGTGAGGAAAAGCAGTCATGGGACTTCTCTGGCTCATCATCTCGTGGATCATCATCGGCGGCATCATCGGCCTCCTGGCCAGGGCGCTCATGCCCGGTAAGCAGGCGATGGGCCTCGGTATGACCATCATCCTCGGAGTCATCGGCGCGATCGTCGGCGGGTTCATCGGCAGCCTCTTCGGGGGCGACGGGATCAGCGGCATCATGGACAACCCGTGGAGCATCGGCACGATCCTGCTGTCGGTCATCGGCGCCATCATCGTGATGGCCATCTACGGCCTGGTCACGAAGAACCGCGACTGACCGCTCCTCACCTGCGTCACGGCGGCGCCGTCCCGGACCTCGGGGCGGCGCCGCCGTCGTGCCGGGGCGGTGTCATGTCTGGCCGGGGCGTCGTCATGTCGAGCGGGTCGCTGTCGTGTCGAGCGGGTCGCCGTCATGTCGAGCGGGTCGCTGTCGTGTCGAGCGGGTCGCCGTCATGCCGGGCCCTGACGGCACCTCGCGCGACCCTGCGTTCAGGAGGATTGTTGCGGCGCTTCCGTCTCGAGCGCGACGTCGGCCATCCGGCGCCCCGTCTCCTCCACCGTGATCCGGCCGGAGGACCAGCGGGCGACGTCCGCCCGCAGGGCGGCCAGGTCCTCCGGGGCGACCAGCACCGTCAGCGTCGCGTCCCGGGACGTGTAGACGGTCGGCTCCACCTGCGCCCCGCGAGCGTCGGCCCAGAGGCGGACGGCGTTCTCCGCCAGGCCGATCTCCGCGAGTCCCACGTCCATCTCGGTGACCGCGAGCGAGGTGCGACGACGCAGCGTGGCGGTGGAGACGGCCTGCTCGACGCCGGCGGTATACGCGCGCAGCAGGCCCCCGGCCCCCAGCTTGATCCCGCCGAAGTAGCGGATGACGATCGCGAGGGTGTCGACCATCCCGGCGTGCAGCAAGGACTGCAGCATCGGCATCCCCGCCGTCCCGGACGGCTCGCCGTCGTCGCTGGATCGGTGGACCTCCGCCCGCTGCTCCGTCTCTCCCAGCACCATCGCCGTGCAGTGGTGGCGTGCGTCGGGGTGCTCGCGGCGGGCGGCGCGGATCAGCGCCTCGGCCTGCTCGGGACTCTCCACCCGATGCAGACGGGTCACGAAGCGTGAGCGCTTCTCGACCAGCTCGGTCTCGACGTCGGCGGCGAGCACGAGGGGAGCAGGCATGGCACGAGTCTAGGCGGGGGCCGTGTGAGGGGCGCTACGCTGACCGTGCCCGCTCCGCGGCCCCTGCCGGACCCCGGGCCCGCGTCTGTCCCCGTGCCCATGCCGAACGCCCAGGAGGACCCCGTGACCGTCCCGAACCCCGCACCACAACCGGGCGCGAGCCCGTACGGACCAGCCGGATCCGGCCCCGTTCCGACGCCGAAGAAGACCGGCAAGGCGCCCGTGATCCTGATCGTCCTCGGCGGCGTGATCCTGGCGGTGAGCGTCATCGCGGGCATCGTGATCACGGTGATCGGCATCAGCAGCGCCGCCGGCGGGATCAGCGACATCGAGGTGCTCGACAGCGGCTCGGGCACGGTCACGGCCGAGGAGGGCGATCTGCTGCAGTTCTATGCGAAGGCCGGGACGCCCATGCCGAGCTGCCAGGTCGTCGGCCCCTCGGACGGCGCTCTCAGCGACGGCCCGAACCGCACGAGCTCCACGACGATCGACGGCACCCAGTGGGAGTCCTTCGACATCGCTGAGGTCAAGGAGTCCGGGGAGTTCGAGATCGACTGCGGAGGGACCCCGGTCGCCGTCGGCCCGCCCGTCTCGATCGGCGGGATCTTCGGCGCGGTCGGCGGGGTGCTGCTCGGCGTCGGGGGCGGCTTCGTCGGCTTCGTGCTGCTGGCGATCGGCGTGATCCTGCTGATCATGCGCAGGCGCGCCGCCCGTGCCTAAGGCCTGCAGGGACCCGAGGTCCGCGGGACGGGCCCGAGGTCTGAGGGACGGGCCCGAGGCCCGGGGGCCGGCCCGGCGACGGGCCACCAGGCCCGCGGGCCGGGCGGACGACAGCACGAAGGAGGGGCCCACCGGGAGCGTGATGCTCCGGGTGGGCCCCTCCTTCGCGCGTCAGCCGCCGCACGGCGGCGTCACGGGGACGGCTCAGGCGTTCTCGGTCACCAGCGGGTACACGCCGTTCTCGTCGTGGACCTCACGGCCGGTCACCGGCGGGTTGAACACGCACACGCACTTGATCTCGGTGCGGGGACGCACGATGTGCTTGTCGTGGTCGTTGAGCAGGTAGAGGCTGCCGGGGGCCAGCTCGTGGATCTCACCGGTGGCCAGGTCCTCGATGGTGCCCTCGCCCTGCGTGATGAACACGGCCTCGATGTGGTTGGCGTACCAGAAGTAGCTCTCGGTCCCGGCGTACAGCGTGGTCTCGTGGACCGAGAAGCCGACGCCCTCCTTGGCCAGGATGATGCGCTTGGAGCGCCAGTTCTCCGACTGGATGTCGGCGTCGGTGTCGGTGACCTCGTCGAGGGTGCGAACGAGCATGGGGGTACCTCTTTCGTGGTTTTCGTGGTTTTCGTGGATCAACAGGTCTTCAGGTCCTGAGCAGGCGCTCAGCAGCGTCGACCCGCCCCACGGACGGGGGCGGGCCGACGGGGAGTGGGTGACTCAGGCGGTCAGCGCCTCGTCGACGGCCTTCTCGATGATATCCAGGCCATCGCGCAGCTGGTCATCGGGGATGGTCAGTGCCGGCAGCAGCTTGACGACCTCGTCGTCCGGGCCGGAGGTCTCCACGAGCAGGCCCTCCTCGAAGGCCTGAGTGGTGACCTTGCCGGCCAGGTCACCGTTGGGCAGCCCGAGCCCGCGGGCGAGGCCGCGGCCCTTGACGATCAGCTCGTGCTGGTCGGCGTGTCGGGCGGCGATCTGGTTGAAGCGGCTCTCGACGTAGGCGCCCTTGGAGATCGTGGACTTCTCCAGCTCGTCGTCGCTCCAGAACAGCTCGAAGGCCTTGGTGCCGGAGGCGAAGGCCGGGGCGAAGCCGCGGAAGGTTCCGTTGTGCTCGCCCGGCTCCCAGATGTCCAGCTCGGGCTTGATCAGGGTCAGCGCGAGCGGCATGCCGTAGCCGCTGATGGACTTCGACAGGGTGACCATGTCCGGCTCGATGCCGGCCTCCTCGAAGCTGAAGAAGCCGCCGGTGCGGCCGCAGCCCATCTGGATGTCGTCCACGATCAGCAGGATGTCGTGCGTCTTGCAGAGCTCGGCGAGGCCGCGCAGCCACTCGGCGCGTGCGGCGTTGATGCCGCCCTCGCCCTGGACGGTCTCGACGATCACGGCGGCGGGCTTGTTCAGGCCGCTGCCCCCGTCGGTGAGCAGACGCTCGAGGTACATGAAGTCCGGCACGATCTGGCCGAAGTAGTCGTCGAACGGCATCGGGGTGGAGTGCACCAGGGGGATGCCGGCGCCGCCGCGCTTCATCGAGTTGCCGGTGACGGACAGGGCGCCGAGGGTCATGCCGTGGAAGCCGTTGGTGAAGCTCACGACGGACTCGCGCCCGGTGACCTTGCGGGCCAGTTTCAGGGCGGCCTCGACGGCGTTGGTGCCGCCCGGGCCGGGGAACGCGACCTTGTAGTCGAGATCGCGAGGCTCGAGGATGAGGTCGTTGAAGGACTGCAGGAACTGGCTGCGCACGTCGGTGAACATGTCCAGGCCGTGCACCACACGGTCCTCGAGGAAGTGGTCGATGACGATCTTCTTCAGCTCGGGGTGGTTGTGCCCGTAGTTCAGGGTGCCGGCGCCGGCGAAGAAGTCGGTGTACTCCCGGCCGTCCTCGGCGGTCAGTGTGCTGCCCTTGGCGTGGGTGAAGGTGACGGGCCAGCCGCGGGAGTAGCTGCGGACCTCGGACTCGTAGGCGGTCGTGGTGCTGCTGTGATCAGCGGTGGTGGTCATGTTCTCTCCCTAGAGGGTTGAGGGTGGTCTGGCGGTCTTGGGGCGCGCGGGAGCGCCCGTCGGGACGGGTCGTGCTCGGTGGCGCTCAGGAGCCGGAGGTCAGCTCCCCGATCAGGTGCAGCAGCTCGGCGCCGTGCCCGGGGTCCGGGAAGTCGGCCTCCTCGAAGAGCGGCTCGATGCGGTGGGCGGCGCCGTGGCGCTCGGCGAAGGAGGCGAACAGGCGCTGGGAGGCGGCATTGTCCGCGGTGATGGTGGTCTCCAGGGTGCGTACCTCGGCCAGGTCGGAGACCAGCGCGTCGAGCATCTGGGCGGCGACCCTGCGGCCGCGCATCGAGGAGTCGACGGCGATCTGCCAGATGAACAGGCACTGGGGATCGAGCGGGCGACGGTAGCCGAGCACGAAGCCGACGACGGCGCCGTCCTGGACTGCGACGCGGGAGGTCTCCGCGAAGTCCCGCGCCATCAGGAGGTAGGCGTAGGAGGTGTTCAGGTCCAGCGTCCCGCTGTCCCGGGCCACGCGCCACATGTCGGCGCCCTGGTGGCGGGTGGGGGAGGTGATCTCGAAGCCGGGGACCGGGGTCCCTGTGATGTCTCGGGTCGAGGAGTGGTGGTCGGAACTGGTTGTCAGCTGGCCCATAACGGTTCCCCACGCTATCGACAGTGGCGACGAATGTGGACCCCCGGCCTCGGGGCGGACGGGGATCCTCGGAGTGTCGTGACGCAAACGTGATCCCAGCAGGTCTGACAGCCGGATTGTCGGACAACCCCCGCCTATACGTGCTGAGCTGGGGTTTCGTCGGGAACCCGAGGGGTCATGACGAGAGCTGCGACTCTCCGGTGTGGCATGTGTCACTCCCTTGTGTGGCGCGGCACGATCCTCGCGCGCGCGAGAGACAACGGCGTCGTCGGCGGGCGAGACGGGATCGAGATGGTGGAATCGGCGGACCGCCCGGCGCCCGGCTCGGTACCGTCGGGGTCATGAACCCCCTCGAGACCCTGAACGAGTTCCTCGGCAATGCCGAGGGCTGGCTGTGGACCTGGGCAGGGATGCCCGTGGTCATCGTGCTCGGCCTCTACTTCACGATCCGCAGCGGTGCGGTCCAGATCCGCATGATCCCGGCGATGTTCGGGGCGATCACGCAGAAGGCCCAGCGCGAGCAGGCCGGAAAGGGACACGGGCGCGGCGAGCGCACCAAGTCCCTCAGCGCCTTCCAGGCCTTCTCCATCTCCGCCGCAGCGCGTGTGGGCACCGGGAACGTCTCCGGCGTGGCCGGGGCCATCTTCCTGGGCGGCCCGGGCGCAGTGCTGTGGATGTGGGTCATGTGCCTGCTCACCGGCGCGGCCAGCTTCATCGAGTCCACCCTCGCCCAGCTGTGGAAGACTCGGGCCGCCGACACCTACAAAGGTGGACCGGCCTTCTACATCCAGCGCGGGCTGGGCAGCCGCGGATTCGGGGTGTTCTTCGCGATCCTGTTCATCTTCTGCTTCGCCTTCGCCTTCACCTCGCTGCAGGCCAACACCATCGTCGACGCGGTCACCGGCGCCGTCGCCATCTACACCGACCCGGCCGCGATGCCCTGGCTGCCCGTCGTCCTGGGCGTGCTGCTGGCCGCCCTCACCGCCGGGATCGTCTTCGGCGGCATGCGCCGCGTGGCGACCGTCGCGCAGAACATGGTCCCGATCATGGCGGTCATCTATCTGATCATCGGCATCCTCATCGTCGGCATGAACGTCGGTGAGCTGCCGCGCGTGATCACCCAGATCGTCGAGGGGGCCTTCAACCCGCAGGCCGCCATCGGCGGCGGCATCGGCGCCGCCATCGTCAACGGCGTCCAGCGCGGCATGCTCTCGAACGAGGCCGGCATGGGCTCGGTCCCGAACGTCGCCGCGACCGCCTCGGTGAGCCACCCGGTCAAGCAGGGCCTGGTCCAGACCCTCGGCGTCTACTTCGACACGATCCTGATCTGCTCCATCACCGCGTTCATCGTGCTGGTCGCTTTCCCCGACGTCTCGGCCGGCGGTGAGGGGCTGGTGATGGTGCAGGAGTCGCTGTCGAGCAACCTCGGTGCCTGGGCCGCGATCCTGCTCGCGGTGATCATGTTCCTGCTCGCCTTCACCTCGGTGCTGGGGAACTTCTCCTACGGCGAGGCGAACATGCACTTCCTGACCTCCAAGCGCGGTTGGCACATCGCTTTCGGAGCCGCCGTGGTGGCGCTGGTGTTCATCGGCTCCGCGATCGCAGTCGACCTGGCGTGGACCATCGCCGGGGTCTCCATGGTGTTCATCGCCCTGGTGAACCTGGTGGTGATCGCGATCCTCACCCCCACCGCCGTGAAGCTGCTGCGCCACTACAACGCCCAGCGCGCTCAGGGCCTCGACCCGATCTTCCTGGCCTCGGACCTGCCCGAGATCAAGAACGTCGAGGTCTGGGAGGACGAGGACGTGGCCGACTACCAGCGCGCGCGGGAGCTGGCGAGCTCGCAGAGCTGAGTGCGGGCCGCGGGTTCCCGTGCGTGCGCGCGAGCTGCCGCTCGTGCGGTGCTCCGCGATCCACCGCATGATCGTCGGCGCCGGGGAGGCGGCTCACACCCACCTCCCCGGCGTCGTCCATGTCGCTCCCGCGCCGCTACGATGGACGGGCCCGCAAAGCGGGTCAGGGCCTGTAGCTCAGTTGGCAGAGCATCGGACTTTTAATCCGCGGGTCGAGGGTTCGATCCCCTCCGGGCCCACTCAGGTCCGAGTACACCCGCGCGCCGGGGCGCGCGTGAAACGGTTGTCGCCGGGGAATCATCACATGCGCTCGGGCGCGCTGACTCCGAGCAGGCCGAGGCCGTTGCGGAAGACCTGGCCCGCGGCATCATTCAGCCAGAGGCGCGTGTCGTGCACTGGCCCAGTCGGCGCATCACCCTTGGGCGTCACGCGGCAGTTGCCATACCACCGGTGGTACAGCCCGGCGAGCTCCTCAAGGAAGTGGGCGACGCGGTACGGCTCGCGCACCTCCGCGGCGAACCTGACGATGCGGGGGAACTCTTGGAGGGCGCCGAGCAGTGCAGCCTCGGTCTCGTGCTCGAGCAGCTCAGGCTGGAACGCCGCGCGTGTGATGCCCCGGTCGGCCGCGTTACGCGCGACGTTGATGGTGCGAGCGTGGGCGTACTGGACAGAGAAGACCGGATTCTCGTTCGAGCGCTTCTCAAGGATGTCGAGGTCGATGTCGAGGTTGGTGTCGGCCGAGCTCCGCACGAGGGCATACCGCGCCGCGTCCACGCCCACGATCTCGACGAGATCCTCGAGCGTGACGATGGTGCCGGCTCGCTTCGACATGCGCACCGGACGACCTTCGCGCACAAGGTTGACCATCTGACCGATGAGGACCTGGAGGTTGATTCCGGGCTCATCGCCGAAAGCCGAGCACATTGCCATGAGGCGCTGCACGTAACCGTGGTGATCTGCACCGAGCATCACCAAGCAGCGGTCGAATCCGCGTTCGCGCTTGTCGAGGTAGTACGCAAGGTCGCCGGAGATGTAGGCGGGCTGGCGGTCGGACTAGATGACGACACCATCCTTGTCGTCGCCGAGTCGTCGCCGAAGGCCGTGGTGCGCAGCCAGACGGCGAGCGAGTCACCCACGTCGGCTACAGGGATCGCCCTGGAGCCGACGATGCGAGCATTCCGCTCCGGAAGGTCCGCCAGGCGAGCGGGTAGTGTCACCGCCATGGTCGAGCTGCAGCCGCATCATGAGGCTTGGGCGGGTTCATTCGTTCACGCCGCGGACGAGGCTTCGGCTGTGCTGGGTGGGAGGGTCGACGCGATCGAGCACATCGGGAGCACGGCAGTCCCCGGACTCCTCGCGAAGCCGATCATCGACATGGCGGCACGGGCTGTCGAGGGCGCGGACCCCTTCGCGATGGGGGAGGCGCTGGAAGGCCTCGGGTGCGCCTCGCACGTCACGGGCCCGAAGAACCACGCCGTGTACGTGCGCAGTGCCGAAGCCCGACGCACCCACATCCTGCATGTCTTCAGCGCCGAGCAATGGCCGCACTGCAACCAACGGCTCTTCCGCGACAAACTGCTCCAGGATGAGGATGCCCGCCGCAGGTACCAGCAGCTCAAGGAAGAGATCGCCGGGACCACCGATGGGCGCGCCTACACCGCAGCGAAGAGTTCTCTCATCCAGGAATTGCTGAATGACGAGCGCGAGAGTCGTGGTCTTCCGCCCGTCGAGGCGTGGGACAAGTAGCGAGGTGCAAGATCGCGTCGACAGTTCCGCAGAGCACCGCAGGAGGAGACCGCACGCCATGACGATGACCGATGCGGAGCCGTTCACCGACGACGTGCACGCCGTGGCGGCGCACTATGGCGTGGCGGAGAAGGACGTGGTGCCCGTGCCCACCCAGGGCCAGGTGAACGTCACGGTCTTCCTCGGCGACGAGCTGGTCCTGCGCATCCCGCGCACGCCCGCGGCTGCGGAGCAGCTCGCGAAGGAGGCCGACGTCATCCCTCTGGTCCGGGACGCCGGCGTACCGACACCGGAACTCGTCCGCTACGACGCGTCGTCGAGCGTCGTGAGAGTGCCGTACATGGTCCTGCAGCGGGTGCATGGCACGACTCTGGCAGAACAGCCACCAGGTTCGGCGGAGCGCCGATGTGCGCTCGGATCACTCGGCGAGATCCTGGCGTCGCTCCACCAGATCCGGTACAGCGCGGTCGAGCCCATCGGGGCGATCCCCGAACCCTTCACGTTCTCCCCCTCGGAGCTGCTCGGCCGACTCCTGGACGCGGGAGAGATCGGCAGTGCGCAGCACGAGTGGCTCGGGGAACAGTTCGCCCTTCTGCAGCCCGAGGGTCCGTCGCAGGCGGATCCGGTGCTCCTCCACCGAGACGTGATCCCCGCGAACGTGATGGTCGATCGCGGGGGACGGGTCTCCGCAATGTTGGACTGGGGCTGCGCCGAATGGGGATCGCCTGCTCGCGATCTCGTCGGCCTGCCGATCCGAGAGTTGCCCGACCTGCTGTCCGGGTACCGCTCAGCGCAGGGGGTTGCGCCGCCGGCGGATGAGGCGGGCGGGAGCCTCGCTCTCGAGCGCGATGCGCTCTGGTACCACCTCTACCTCGCGCTGGCGCGCCTGATGAAGGAGCCGTCCACGTCGGAGGATCGCAACTGGGCAGCGCCGCGGAGTGCGACGTTGCTCGAGCTCCTCGCGTTCACCGCCGACGCCGCGCCCGAATCCTGGTCCATGCACCTCCGTCGGAAGTCGCTGGGAACGACGCCCCGCCCTCGCTGCTGGACCCGACCCTCCGGCGGCGCTGAGGCTCGCCCCCGGCACGAGTCGGCGCCCCGAGGGGCCCGCGACGCCGGGAGCCCGGCCACGGATGACCGCGCTCCCTAGGATGGGGGGATGCTGGTCGAGGTGCTGGGACCCGTTCGTCTCACGACGGTCGAGGGAGCCCCGGTCCCCGTGCCGGAGCGCAAGCTGCGCCTGCTCCTGGCCGCATTGGTCGCCGCCGGAGGGGAGCCGATCCCGGCCGATGCGCTGATCGACCGGCTCTGGGGCGAGAGCCCGCCGAGGGATCCCCGCGCTGTGTTGCGCGCCAAGCTCTCCCACCTGCGCTCGCTCCTGGACGCGGCGCAGCCCGGCGCGAGAGAGCTGTTGGAGCGCACGCCGGCGGGGTACCGGCTCGCGGTCGGCCCCGACGCCGTCGACGCGGGCACCTTCGCCACCGCTCTCGCGCGGGCGAGACGGCTGGACGCTCCTGTGCGGACGGCCGAGGCGCTGCGGGAGGCGCTGGACCTGTGGCGGGGGCAGCCCTACGGCGACGTCCGCGACGAGGAGTGGCTCGCCCCGGTCGTCGCGGAGTCGGCGCAGGCGCGCGGGGACGCCGTCGAGCTCCTCGTCGAGACGCTGGTCGAGCTGGGCGAGCCCCAGGAGGCGATCGACGCGGGCATGCCCGCGGTGCCCCTGCACCCCGGCCGGGAGCGGCTGATCGGAGCGCTGATGCACGGCCTGTACCAGCTCGGCCGGCAGCACGAGGCGCTGGCGCTGTACGAGTCCCTGCGCACTCGGCTCGCCGACGAGCTCGGCATCGACCCAGGCCCTCATCTGCAGGGGCTCCACACCAGGATCCTCCGCCAGGATCCATCCTTGGGTCCCGGCGCGGCGCGCGAGCCCGCCCCCGACGTGCCGGCGCGCACGAACCTCCCGGCGGAGACGGCACCCCTGATCGGCCGGCACGACGAGCTCGAGGAGCTCGGCCGCCTGGTGGACGCCTCGCGCCTGGTGACGTTGACCGGCATCGGGGGAGTGGGAAAGACCCGCCTCGCGCTGCACGTCGCACGTGCGCGCGCGACCGAGTTCGACCGCGGCGTATGGTTCATCGACCTGACCGAGCTGTCGCCCACGCCGGTGGGCGAGGGAGGGCACGGGGAGCGCATCGCCCGCTCGGTGATGTCCGCCATGGGCCTGATCCAGCGCGTCGCGGAGGTCGGTGCCCCTGACCCCGACGATGCTCTGCATCGGGTCGGAGAGGCCCTCGGTGCGCGGACGGCGCTGCTGGTGCTGGACAACTGCGAGCACGTCGTCACCGAGGTCGCGGCGTTCGTGGCCGAGCTCCTTCGTCACGCTGCCGGCGCGCGCGTGCTGGCCACCAGCCGCGAACCGCTCGGTCTGCCGGAGGAGCAGCGGGACGACGTCGGCACCCTCAGCACGGAACCAGGTGACGGCGAACCTGCGGAGGCGGTGGAGTTCTTCGTGGCGCGCGCCCGCGCCGCGGACCCGGGGTTCGTGCTCGACGAGGACAGCACGGCGACCGTGACCGAGCTGTGCCGGCGGCTGGACGGGCTGCCCCTGGCACTGGAATTGGCGGCCGCACGCATCCGCGGGCTCACCGTCGACGCCCTCCTGGAACGCCTCAGCGATCGGCTCAACCTCCTGCGCCGCCCCGGCCACGGAGTGCCGCGGCGCCGGCAGACCCTGCGCGGCATGATCGACTGGAGCTGGTCGCTGCTCAGCGAGACCGAGCGCGCAGTGCTGCGTCGCCTCGCGGTCCATCCTGGCGCGATGGGGCTGGAGGCGGCCGAGACGATCTGCGCTCACCCGTCCGAGAACCGCGACAGCACGTCGGCGGAGCGAGCAGAGGTCGTCGACGCTCTCACCAGCCTCGTCGACCGCAGCATGGTCACGATGATCTCCACCCCGGCCGGTGCTCGCTACGGTCTCCTGGAATCGATCGCCGCCTACGCGGGCGAGAAGCTCACGGAGGCCGGTGAACGTGACGCCGTCGCAGGTCGCCACCTGGATCACTATCTCGATCTGGTCCGGCGAGCCGATCGCGGCCTTCGAGGATCTGCTCAGCGCGACTGGCTGATGCGGATGGAGGCCGAACGCGTCCCCGTGCGCCATGCCTTCCACGAGTCCGTCGGCTCCCAGGACGGAGAGCGTGCGGTGGCGCTGGTCCTGGGGACGTTCTGGTACTCCTGGATGAGCGGCAGACAGGCCGACCTCCACGGCGACCTCGCCGCTGCGACCGCGCTTCCCGGCCCCCGGGACAGAGCCTTCGCCTCGGCGACGACCTTGGCCGCGGCGCTCGACCTCGGCGCCGGGGGCGGCGAGGCCCGCGAGCGGATCACTGCTGCCCTGGCGCTGTTCGGCGACGATGCGGCGGCACGTGCCGAGGTGCAGTGGTTCGCGGGCATGGCGTACCTCGCGGCGGATCTGCATGACGAGGGCGAGCGACTCGTCGACGACGCCGTGGATCTCCTGATCCGACGCGGTATGGACTGGGAGGCGGCCGTGGCCGCGTGCCAGCGCGACTGGGTCATCGTGATGGACCGCGGCGAGCCGCCCCGGGGACTGCCGGACGGCCGTGACCCCGAAAGCGTGCTGCGCGCCGTCGGCGATCGCGGGTACGGCCTGGCGCTCGTGGTCGGCGTGCAGTACTGCGTCGCCGAGGTCGAGGGCCACGCCGAACGGGCCGCCGACGCGGCTGACCGGGCACTGGAGATCTGCCAGGACATGGGGTTCTGGTCCGAGGCGGCCTACTGGAGGATCGTCGGGGCGATCAGCTCCCTGCGTTCCGGCGACCTGCCGTCGGCGCGCCGCCGGCTGGAGGAGGGCCGCGCCCTGGCCCAGCAGGTCGCGTCCCAGCACGGACTGGGCTTCGCCGACCAGGTCGAGTCGATGATCGCCCGCCCCGAGGGCGACGTCGATCCGCGCCGCAGGCGGTGAGCTCGCGGCCGTGACGGGGTCCTCCGGACGGGGCGATGCCTACGAACGGCGCTCTGCCGTCGTCCCGTCCTCGGCGGGAAGGTCGACGCCCCGCAGCCCCCGCAGGATCATCATGGTGGCCAGGCCGATGACCAGGGCACCCAGGTAGGCGACGATCGTGCCTCGGGTCAGGGCCTCCTGTGTCGCCAGGAGCAGCTCCTGGCCGACCGAGCCGCCGAGGCTCTCGGCGAGAGCCACCGCACCGCCCGGGCTCTCGCCGGCTGCGTCCACGGCGCGGCCTTCGACCGCGTCGGGGGCGGCGGCTCGCAACGTCCCCTGGAAGACGGACATGGCGAGGCTGCCCAGGAGCACGATCCCCACGGCCGCCCCGAGGCTCGCCGCGATGTCCTGGATCGCGGCGGCCGGGCCGGTCTGCCTCTGCGTCACCGAGGTGACCATGAGCTGCGCGCCCACCACCATCGGTGGGCTCACTCCGACGGAGACGACCGTCATCCCGACGGCGAGCAGAGGCGTCCCCGTCGCCACCATGAGGCAGACCAGGACGAAGGCGGTCCCCAGCACGGCGACGCCCGTTCCTGCCGTCATCACGGTCGAGGGGGCGAACCTGCGCGACAGGGCCGGGGTCAGGGCGGTGGCGATGATCGCGCCGGTCGCGGGGACCGCCAGCAGCAGTCCGAGCGTCGCGGTCGGGATGCCCGCGACCACCTGGAGATACTGCACGAGCACGAAATCCACTGCCATGAAGGCGACCTGGGAGGTGACGAAGACGATGGCCAGGACGCGCAGGACGCGCAGGGAGAACAGGGTCAGGTCCAGCAGCGGGTTGTCGATGCGCCGCTGCCGCCGGAGGAACCACCACCCCAGGGCGATGCCGCCGAGCACGGCCAGAGCGTCGGGGGCCGAGAGCCCGCGGTCCGCGATGTTCTGCAGCCCGTAGACCCCCAGCATGACCGCGGTCATCGAGATCACCACGCTGGCCATGTCGATCCGATCGGTGGTCCGTTCCCCGGTGCGGGGGAACAGCCCCAGCCCGGCCACCAGCGCCACGGCGGCCACCGGGACGTTGACCAGGAAGACCGCACCCCACCAGAGGTGTTCCAGGAGCAGACCGGCCAAGGGTGGGCCGAGTGCTCCGCCGACGGAGAAGGCTCCCATCACCACGGCGAAGCCGATGCCGACATGCGCGGAGCTGCGGAACAGCGAGCGCAGCAGAGCGATCCCCGCCGGGGAGGCGGCCGCCGTGGCCAGTCCGATCAGCACCCGGGCGGCCAGCAGGGTCTGGGCGTCGGGGGCGAAGGCGGCCAGCGCCGACGCCACCGCGTACAGGGCCATCGCGCCCAGCAGCAGTGCGCGAGGGCCGATGCGGCCCGTGAGCCACCCCATCGTGATCACGAAACCGGCGGCGATCAGCTCTCCGATGTGCACGATCCACAGCAGCTGCGGCGTCGAGGGGACCAGCTCCGCGGCGATCGAGGGCATCGCGAGGAAGATCGCGGTGAAATCCGTCGCCATCATGAACAACGGCAGGGCGAGCACCAGCAGTCCCGTCCATGCACGCCATGTCGGTGCAGACGCGTCGAGGGAGGAGTCGTCCGTCGTCACGCGAGATCAGCTCCCGGAGATCCTCGTCCAGGGGTGGTCATACGGACTCGACGAAGGGGTACGGGCGGTCGGTCCGGGCCTGCCGTAGGGTCTGTGCCCACCAGATGAGCTGGCCGAGGAAGCCGTCGGCGAGCGCGGAGGTGCGTTCGACGTCGTGGGGTCGCCCGTCGTGGTCGAAGCTCTGCCAGAAATTGGCGAACATGATCGAGTCACGCAGCGGAACGCTGTGGAACTCGGTGAACACGCTGCGCAAGGCGTCGATGGACTGCAGGCCCCCGGTGATCCCGCCGTAGGAGATGAACCCGACCGGCTTGAGCTGCCATTCGGTGTAGTACCAGTCGATGGCGTTCTTCAACGACGCCGGGTAGGAGCGGTTGTAGATCGGGGTGACCACGACGAAAGCATCCGCGGGCGCGAGGCGACATCCGAGGTCGATGACGGGCCCGGGCTGCTGTGCGCTCTCGTCGTTGCCGCCCAGCACCACGGGCAGGTCGTAGTCGGCCAGATCGATCAGATCGACGTCGACGTCCTCGTGCGTGCGGGCCTGCTCGGCGATCCACGACGACGGCGTCGGGCAGAAGCGGTCGGCGCGGATGCTGCCCATGATCACGGCGATCCGTACGGGAGCGCCCACGGCTCGGTCGCGGGACGGCTGCTCGGCGGGAAGGGCGCGGGAGGTCATCGGTGGTGACTCCTTCGGGAGACGTCATCGGTCGATACCGATGGTGCGTCCGATGCGCTGCGCCGACGTACCGGAAACGTTGCGGTCCCGCCGATGGCTGCTTCTCGTGCGGTCCGGGCCGCAGATCGTCGTGGCGCCGCGGTCGGTGCGCTGCGGAAGGGACATGACGCCCCGAGCCGGGGGAGCCGATGCAGGACCCGACAGATCGCTGATGACGCTCAGGGCGAGCGGAGCATCGAGGGCTCGCACATCTGCGTCATCCCTGCTGCGGGCCTCGAGGAGCCGTCGTGCCGGCGAGGTAGTACTGGATCGCCGGCCCCATCCACGTCGCGAGAGTCTCCGGGGTCGCGGACGCGAGCGGCTCGAGCCCGAGGACGTACCGGCTGAGGGCCAGGCCTATGAGATGGCTGCCGATGAGCTCGGCGCGAAGCTCCGGGTCCTCGCCCGGGATCGCAGGGATCAGGTGGCCCGCGATCTCCCGTCGGATGTACTCGGAGAACATGGTCTCCGAGCGCTCGTCCCCGGGGGAGCGCAGCAGCGCCGCCAGCGGACCCGCGCCCGGTGACGCGTCCCAGCTCTCGACGAAGCGCCGCACGATCCGGCCGCCGAGCTCCTCGGGATCGGCGTCCAGAGCCTCGGTGATCTCGTCGATCGGATTGACGGGGAACTCCATGGCGGTGACGAACAGCCTGGACTTGCTCCCGAAGAAGTAGTGGACCATCGCAGGATCCACCCCGGCCGCACCGGCGATCTCGCGCACGGTGGCGCGGTCGTAGCCGTGCTGCGCGAAGCAGGACCTCGCCGCCTCCAGGATCCGTTCACGACTGCGGGCGCCGGTGCGCCACCGGCCGCGCCGTCGCGCGGGTCCGCTGTGCTCGGCCGACGTCTCCATCATGGTGAATCTACCCGGCCGGCGGGGTTCCTGCCGCCCGATCGGACCGCACGTCTTCCGAGGTGCCGTGCCGTGCTGTACGTTAACTTCATTGTTCGATGAAGTTAACCTCCCGGAAAGGATGCCGCGTGTCCTCCCACACAGTGCAGCTCGGAGGCGCCGCCGATCACGACCTCGTCGGAGGCAAAGCCTCGGGGCTCGGCGCACTGATCGGCCACGGGTTCCCGGTGCCGCCGGGGTTCGTCGTGACCACCGCCGCCTACCGCGACGCCGTCACGGCGGCCGGCCTGTCCCGCCTCCCTCCGGAGGCGGCGCACCGGCGCATCGCGCAGATGGAGATGGACGCGGGGCTCGCCGACGAGATCCGCGCCGCGTACGCCGCTCTGGGGCGACCCGCGGTCGCGGTGCGCTCCTCCGGAACCTCCGAAGACCTGGCCGATCTCTCGTTCGCGGGTCAGCACGACACGTATCTCGGGATCAAAGGGGAGGACGCGCTGATCGCCGCGGTCCGGGACTGCTGGGCCTCGCTGTGGACGCCGCGAGCCGTCTCCTACCGGGAGCGGAGCGGTCACGCGGACGACGACCTCGCCCTGGCCGTCGTGGTCCAGCAGATGGTCGACGCCGAGACGGCGGGCGTGATGTTCACGGCGGACCCCGTCACCGGTGACCGCCGGCACATGCTCGTCGAGTCGGTCGAGGGACTGGGAGAATCCCTGGTGTCGGGGGAGGAGACCGGTGAGCGTCGGACCATCGGCAAACGCACCCTGCGGCAGCTCGACGGCGCGCCCGCCCTGCCGCGGCAGCGAAGCCTGGCGCGCCTCGGCAGAGCGGTCGAGAGAGCCTTCGGGTCCCCGCAGGACATCGAGTGGGCGTACACGTCACGGGGCTACCAGCTGGTGCAGTCCCGCCCGCTCACGGCTCTGCCCCCGGGGCCGACGAGCACGTCGCGCAGGCGCGGCCGCGGCCCGGACTGGCAGATGGCCTTGGACCACATGCCCTACCCTCCCTTCCCGATCGACCAGGACCTGTTGGTGCGTCCCGTCCTCGAGGCGATCCTGCGCGCCCTGCGCTCGGCGGGCCTCACCCCCTCGCGCCCCGAGGACGTGCTGACGGAGATCGACGACGGGGTGGTGCAGATCCGGCCGCCCGCCCTGCGGCCCCAGGGCCGCGCCGTGCTCGGAGTGCCCCGGGCGATGCCCGCCGTGCTGAGGAATCTGTGCGCGCCGGTCGCGGGGTACCGGGACTGGGTGACCGCCGAGCTGCAGCCCCTGGTGGAGCGCATCGACCGGGAGGACCCCGGTCGCTTCGAGGACTCCGACCTGCTGAGACGGATGGACATGCTGCTGAGCGCCCTCGGAGGCAGGCTGTTCCGCCGATTCGCGCTCCTGCCGCGTGGGGTGATCGCCGAGGCCCTCGCGCTGCGCGGCCTTCGGGGGATCATCGGGCCCGAGGAGGCGCGACGCCTCCTCGACGACCTGCTCACCGCCGTGCCGTGCGTGACGACCCGGTCGAACGCGGCGCTCGCCGAGCTCGCCGCCACGATCCGCCGCTCACCCGCCCTGCGCATGATCTACCGGGAGAGCAGCACGAGCGAGGTCCCGAGCCGGCTGCGGGCGTCCGAGGAGGGGCGCGAGCTCGCAGCGCGCATCGAGGAGTTCCTGGCCTCCTACGGATTCCGGGAGATGTCGATCTTCAGCCTCGGCGTCGCCCCGCTGCGGGAACGGGCCGACGTCGTCCATGCCATGCTCGCCGGACTGATCGCGGACCACCCGGAGAGCCAGGATCCGGAGCCCGAGGAGCGAGCCGCCGCAGCTCGCGCAGAGCTCCATCGGCTCGGCACACCCACCGCCCGGCTCCTCCGCGGCCCGATCCTCGCTCTGGTGGACGTCTCCCGCTCCACGATCGCCTTCCGCGAGGACTCCCACTTCCAGCTGGTCATGGTGCTGGCCGTGGCCCGGCGCATGCTGCTCGAACTGGGCCGACGTGCAACCGCTCGCGGTGGACTCGACAGCGCGGAGGACGTGGCATACCTCAGGAAAGACGAGCTGGACCTGCCCCCGCAGGAGATGAGAGCCCTCGTCGAGCACCGCCGTGCCGCACGCGAGCGGTCGCTGGACGGGTACACGATCATCGCCGCCGAGCTGGTGCGACGACGCGGACGCGAGGACGCCGTGGTCGGCGCCACCGCCAGCCGCGGCATCGCCGTCGGGACGGTCCGCATCATCCGCGGCGAGGAGGACTTCGCCACCCTGCGCCGCGGCGAGATCATGGTGTGCCCGTACACCAATCCGACCTGGACCCCTCTGTTCGACCTCGCCGCGGCCGTGGTCGTCGACACCGGCGGGGTGGCCTCGCACGCCGCGATCGTGGCACGAGAGCGCGGCATCCCGGCCGTGATGGGCACAGGCAACGGCACGACGGCGCTGTCCGACGGTCAGCGCGTCGTGGTCGATGCCCACGAGGGATCGGTCTCGCCGGTGACCACCACGAGCGGTGAGGAATCGGGCGCGATCTCCCCGACACGCGAGGACGCCATCGGATGACCACGGCCGATCCCGCTGCACCCACCCCGGTGGGCCGGCCGCGGCTGATCGTCGCGGTGGTCCTGTGCGGCACCGTGGTCGGGCCCCTGAACTCGACCATGATCGCGGTGGCGCTGCCGGGGATGGCAGAGCACTTCGCGGTCTCGAGCGCCTCGATGAGCTGGCTGGTCACCGCCTACCTCATCGCGACGGCCGCCCTGCAGCCCGTGGCCGGCAAGCTCGGCGACCGCGTCGGTCGACGGCCCGTCGTGCTGGGCGGATTCGGCCTGGCGTTCGTGGCCTCCGCCCTGGCAGTGATCGCCCCGGCGCTGTGGATGCTGATCCTCTGCCGGGTCGGCCAGGCCGTCGCCGGGGCGCTGGTCGCCCCCAACGCCATGGCGATGATGCGGGCTACCGCGTCTCCGGATCGGGTCGGACGCGCGTTCGGCATCGTCGGGGCCGTCCTGCCGCTCGCGGCGGCCGTCGGCCCCGTGATCGGCGGTGGCCTGGTCGCGCTGGGCAGCTGGCCGGCCATCTTCCTGGTCAACCTGCCCCTGACCGGGGCGGCTCTGCTGCTGGGCTGGTGGGTGATCCCTCGCGGTGCGGATCATGGGAAGGCCCCGCGGTTCGACGTCCTGGGCGGGATCTGGCTGTCGGCGCTGCTGGTGGGCCTCACCCTGATGCTCGACCTCGGGCCGCAGGGGACGGGCGCGATCCTGGCCTGGGTCGTCCTGGCGGCCGCGGCCGGCGGGTTCGTCCTGTATGAGCTGCGACGGGAGGGTCCAGTGCTCCAGCCGCGCCTGTTCGCCGTGCGCAGTTTCGCCTCGGCCTCGGCAGGGATCGCGCTGTCGAACCTCGCCTTCTACGTGACGCTGCTGGCCCTGCCGCTGCTCCTGCACGCCGAGGGGCGGACGGAGCTCACCATCGGGCTCGTCCTGGGGGCGCTGACCGTCGCCTCGGCGCCGGTCGCGATCCTGGGCGGTCGCCTGGTGGACAAGGTCGGCCCCCGGCGCCCTGCCACGACGGGGCTCGGGGTGATGACCGCAGGGCTCGTGCTGCTGGCCGTGGGGGCGAGCAGCTGGCCACCGGTGGCCCTTGCGGTGTGCCTGGCCGTCCTCGGCGCAGGGGTGGGGCTGTCGATGACGCCGTTCCAGCTGGGCGCCCTGTACGACGTCGCGGAGTCCGACACCGGAACGGCGACCGGCGTGTTCTTCGCGAGCCGCTACCTCGGCAGCATCCTCGGGTCAGCCCTGCTGGCCGGCCCGCTGGCGCCGTCACCGCCGGACGGCTTCCTCGTGCTGTTCGTGGTGCTGGTCGCCGTGGCGGTTCTCGGGGTCCTCGTGTCCTTGCTGCTTCCCGACACCTCGCCCCGAGAGGCCCAGGCCCGGCGCTGACGCGACGACCCATCGGCCGGGCGAGGAGCGCCGTCGGAAATGCGCTCGCCGGGCACCTGGTCGACCATACCGGCGTCAGAGACCTGCTGCTCATCCCGCCGATCGCCATCGGGCCGGCAGCCGTGCTGGTCACGACACGACACAGAACTCCGGACGCTCGCGACCGAGCCACGAGGGACCAGGCTCCGCCACCGGTCGCCTGAGATGCTGCGACGGGAACGCTGCCTCAGGACCGGCGACGGCCGGATGCTCCCTCGCAGGTACCACCGCCACCCCTACTCCTGGCCGATGCGGACCCGGGCACCTGCTCCGTAGGGTCACGGCGTGGACCTTCTCAGCGCCCCAGCTCCTCGAACGCCCTACCGGCGCACCTGGGTGCTCATCGTGCTCATGGCCGTGGCGATCGTGCTGTTCACGGTGCTGGTGGCGCTCCAGTCTGCCGGGTACGGCACGGCGGTGCCCCTGGCCATCCCACCCGGCGCGGCGCTGTGCGGAGCGCCCCTGCTGGCGCTGACCCGACCGCGGGTCGCGATCGTCGTGTTCGGCGTCGCGGCCATCGTGCTCCCGCTGCTGGTCTCCGCAGAGCGGGACCTGTCCTGGCCGTGGCCGTGGTCCGTTCCCGCGATGATCGCGTTCGTCGTGTTCGTGCTGGTGGTCACGGCCTTCCACGGCTGGCGGACGGGCCTGGCGGCCTGGGCGCTCCCCGCCGCGGGGTCCCTCGTGACCGGCTCCCTGTTCGCCGGCGCGGTCCCGCGCGGGGCGACGGGCGTGGATCTGTTGGTGACGGTCTCGCTCGCCGCCGGCGCGCTCCTGGTCGGCGTGCTGATCGCCGGGCGACTCCGCATCGGGGAGGAGCTGGACCGGGAGAGGGAGCACACCGCCGCGGAGCAGGCGCGCCGGCTGCTGATCGAGGAGCGCACGCGGATCGCCCGCGAGCTGCACGACATCGTCGCGCACAGCACCTCGCTGATCCAGGTGCAGGCCTCCACCGCCGAGTACCGGATCTCCGACCTGCCGCCCGAGGCGATCGGTGAGTTCGGCGAGATCGCGGAGACCGCACGGGGCTCGCTGGTGGAGATGCGGCGGCTGCTCGGGGTGCTGCGCACCGAGGACCACGCCCCGGAGCTCACCCCGCAGAGGAGCCTCGAGGACATCACGGAGCTGGTGGAGGGCGCCCGCCGGGCGGGGGCCGAGGTCGGGCTGTCCATGCCCGTGGGCTCGCCCCCGCTCTCCCTGGGAGTGCAGGTCACCGCGTTCAGGATCACGCAGGAAGCACTGAGCAATGCCGTGCGCCATGCTCCCGGCGCACCGGTCGAGGTGGTCCTCGACGCCCCCCAGGACACCCTGATCATCCGGGTCCACAACCGAGCCCCGGGGGACTCCGCCGGGGGTGAGTCCCCAGGCGGCGGCCACGGACTGCGCGGAATGCGCGAGCGCGCCGCCCTGCTCGGTGGGAGCCTGCAGGCCGGGCCCGACCGCGACGGCGGCTGGACCGTCACGGCCGCCCTGCCCATCACCGACCACCCGGAGGAATCCTCATGAGCATCGCCGTGCTGATCGCCGATGACGCCGCGATGGTCCGTGCCGGCTTCGCCGCCCTCCTGGATGCCCAGGAGGACCTGCGCGTCGTGGGCCAGGCCGAGACCGGCACCGAGGCGATCGCCCGCTCCGCACGGCTCGAACCCGACGTGATCCTCATGGACGTGCGGATGCCCGAGATGGACGGGATCGAGGCGACCCGTCGCATCCTCGACCCCGCGAGCCCTGTCGCCCGCCCCCCGCGGATCCTCATGCTCACCACCTTCGACATCGACGACTACGTCTACGACGCCCTCGAGGCCGGGGCCAGCGGGTTCCTGCTCAAGGACGCCTCCGCCCACGAGCTCGCCCACGCCGTGCGCGTGGTCGCCGCCGGGGATGCGCTGCTCTCCCCGGGCATCACCCGCCGGATGATCGCGCAGTTCGCCGCGCGGAAGCCGCGGCGACCGCGGGCAGCGGCCGTGCTGGCCCGCCTCACCGAGCGGGAGCGCGAGGTGCTCGTCCTGCTGGGCCGGGGCCTGTCGAACCGGGAGATCGGCCAGGAACTGTTCATCTCGGACCACACCGTGAAGACCCACGTGGGCCGGCTGCTGACGAAGATCGGCGCCCGCGACCGGGTCCAGGCCGTGATCTTCGCCTTCGACAACGGCCTCGTCGAGCCCGCCCCCTGACTCCGGTACCGCCTGCCCCGGCGGACTCACTCCCCGGTAGGGGGCCCACACCGCACCTGCGGGCGACGTGTCCTCGGGCGCCGCGCTCCTAATCTCCTCGCGACGATCCGAGGAGGACCCCCATGACCCTCAGCCCGAGCCGGCCGCTCCCACCGGCCGACCGCCGCTCCGCACCGCCGTCCACCACGGGGCATCCGCCGCTGCCCGCCGCGCGGGACACCGGCATCGACCTGGTCCGCGCGCTCTGCCTGCTCGCGATCCTCGTCCTGCACGGCCTGCAGGTCAGCGCCACGGTCGGGGAGTCGGGGCCGGCCCTCCAGTACGCCACCCGGGGTGCTGCCTGGTATCCACCGGTCACCTGGATCCTGCAGGTGATGCCGGTGTTCTTCGTCATCGGTGGCTTCGCAGGACTGGTGGCGCACCGCCGCTCCCTCGCGCGGGGCGGCACCGCGACCGCCTTCGTGGCCGGACGCGTCCACCGCCTCCTGCTGCCCGCCGTGGCGACGATCGGCGCCGTCGGCCTCGGCCTCGCGCTGCTGCCGGGCGCAGGGGCCCCGGCCGACCTGATCCGGGAGATCGGACTGCGCTACAGCGAACCGCTGTGGTTCCTCGGCGTGTTCCTCGCCTGCCAGGCCCTGCTGCCCGCCCAGCTCGCACTCCACGCCCGGGCGCCGTGGGCGCTGTTCGCCGCTCTGGCCGCGGCGGCCGTGGCGGTCGACGTGCTGCGCGGCGCCACCGGAGCCGACGCGATCGGCTACGCGAATCTCGCCTTCGTCTGGCTCGCCCTGCAGCAGCTGGGATTCCTCCTCGCCGACGGGCACCTCGAGCGCCTCCCCGTCCCGGTGCGGAAGGCGGCGGGCATCGCGGCCGTGACGGTCCTCGTCCTGGTCGTCGCCGCCGGAGGGTGGTCCGCCGATCTCATCGCGCACATGAACCCGCCGACGACGGCGCTGCTGCTGGTCGGCCTCGCCCAGACCCTGCTGATCTCCCTGCTGCGGCGCCCGCTGACGGCTCTCAGCGAGCGTCCACGCGTCGCCGCATCCACCCGCTTCGTCACGGCGCACTCCATGACGATCTACCTGTGGAACCTGCCGGTGCTGCTGTTCGCGGCGGGGGCCTCCGCGCACCTCGCCCTGCTCGGCGCCGGACCGCTGCCCGAGCCCTCCAGCCCGGCGTGGTGGGTGACCCGGCCCGTATGGCTGATCGGGACGGTCCTGCTCACCCTCGGCGTGGCGTGGCTGCTCGGCGGGATCGAACGCCGCCGCGCACCATGGCCGACGGACTCTCCCCGACGCGCCCTGCAGGGCGTGCTGCTGGGGCTCGCCGCGGTGCTGCTGCTCCTGCTGGCCGGGGCCACACCCCTGACCACGGCGATCGCCGTCTGCCTGGGGTCGATCGCGCTGCTGCGGATCCACCGATCTCGCACACCGTCGGCGTCGCGAGCTGCTCCGTCCGGCTCGACGGGAAGGCGACGCGACCGGCCTGAGCCGGTTCAGCCGTGCTCCACCCGTCGGCGGACCACCGCGCCATAGAGCAGCGACATCACCGCGACGAAGCCGATCCCCACCGCGAGTGCCAGGTGGTAGGCGGGCTGCCAGACCATGATCCCGATCGTGCACAGGATGAACGCGATCGCGAACGCCTGCCCGTAGGGCCACAGCGGCACCGGGAACACCAGCGCCGCCCGCTCGGCGGAGGACATGCCGCGGCGCGAGGCGACCTGGGAGAGCAGGATCATCAGCCACACGAAGATCGTCGCGAAGGTCGCGAGCGAGGCGACGATCGTGAACACCGCCTCGGGCAGCGCCCAGTTCAGCGCCACGCCGACGACCAGCACGCCGAGCATCGCCACGGTGGTGACCACCGGGACGCCCTGCACGGTGCGGGAGAAGGCGAGCGGCGCCAGGCGCTGCCGGGCCATCCCCGAGACCACCCGGCCGGCGCCGAACAGGTCCGCGTTGATCGCCGAGAGCGCCGCCGTGATCACCACGACGTTCAGCGCCGCCGCCGCCCAGTTCACGCCGAGGGTGTCGAAGATCTGCACGAACGGCGACTGCTCGCCGGTGATCGTGCGCCAGGGGGTGATCAGCAGGATCACGCCGATCGCGAGCACGTAGAACAGCAGGATCCGCACCGGCACGGTGTTGACCGCCTTCGGGACGGCCGTGTCGGGGTCCTCCGCCTCGGTGCCCGCGACTCCGATGATCTCCGTGCCGCCGAAGGCGAACAGCACCAGGATGAACGCGCTGATCATGCCGCCGGCGCCGTGGGGGAAGAAGCCGCCGTCGGCCGTGAGGTCCGCCAGCGGGTTCCCGCCGGTCCGTGCGCCGAGGCCGAACGCCAGGATCGCCGCACCGCCGAGGATCATCGCGACCACCGCGGCGACCTTGACGATCGTGAACACGAACTCGAGCTCCCCGAACCAGCGGACGCTCGCGAGGTTCGCGGCGCCCACGATCAGCAGCGTGAGCGCCACCCAGACCCACTGCGCGGTGTCCGGGAACCAGAATCCCATGTAGATCGCGATCGCGGTGAGATCCGCGAGGCACACGATGAGCATCTCGAAGGCGAACATCCACCCGGTGATGTACCCGGCCCACGGGCCCAGGAAGCGGCGGGTGTACTCGGCGAAGGAGCCGGAGATCGGCATCCGCACCGCCATCTCGCCGAGCGCCCGCAGCATGAAGTACACGACCGCGCCGCCGAGCAGGTAGACCAGCAGCACCGAGGGGCCGGCGGCCTGGATCGCGCCGGCCGAGCCGTAGAACAGGCCCGTCCCGATCGCGGAGCCGAGGGCGATGAAGTGGAGGTGACGGGCCTTCAGGCCGGGTCGGCGCCGCGTCGGGGCGGGGGAGGGGTTCTCCTGCGTGGACGTGCTCATCGTGGGGGAGTGCTCCGGGGAGGGGGAGGAAGGGCTTCTTGTGCCACTGACACGGTACGGCCGACGGGTCGGGGCGCGGTACGTGTGTCCGGCCACGTTCTGCCCCACCGGGTCGACGGGTGATCCGCACCCGAGACGACGGGCGCGCCGTGCCCGCGTCCCGCACGGTCCATCGACCGTGCCCTGCTCGCGCTCGATGCGCCGGACCGCGGCCATCGCCCGGACACCGACTCGTCACCCGATGTTCCCCGGGCGACCGGGGCGCGGACGAGGCCGGGCCCGCCGCGTGCGTCTACGCTCGATCGCCATGAGCAGTCTCGAGCCCGGACCCCCGCAGGGGCGGCAGCACTGGATGGACCTGCTGCGGGGTGCGGCGATCCTGCTGGTGATCGTCCACCACATCAGCATCGTCCAGCAGATCTGGGACGGCGGCACCGCGCACGAGGCCGTGCTGCTCTCCGAGGCCGCCAAACCGTTCCGCATGCCGGCGCTGCTGTTCGCCTCCGGCATCCTGCTGCCGCGGTCGCTGGAGAAGCCGGCCGGCCGCTTCCTGATCGGCAAGGTGCGCAGCCTGCTGTGGCCGTGGCTGCTGTGGTCCGTGCTCATGCTGGCGATCATGGGGTGGGGGTTCGGCACCGACCCGCTGTGGTGGGTCAACGGCATGTACACCTGGTTCCTGCTGGCGCTGTTCGTGTACTACGTCGTCGGCCTGCTCACCCGGAGGGTCGCGCCCGGGTGGGTGGCGCTGGCGAGCCTGGCGGCCTGGACCGTGATGCAGATGTTCGGGTCCGCCCTCATCGATCCCAGCTACCGGCCCGACAAGTTCGTGTACTACGCCGTGTTCTTCTTCGCGGGCGCCGCGCTGCGCCGGATCGTGCTGGTCCGCAGGATGCCGCTGTGGGTCCTCGCTCCCGGACTTCTCCTGGCCCTGGGATGGGCGGCCTTCGCCGTGCGGATCGATCGGGACCCGGAGGTGCCGATCCTCTCCCAGCTGGTGGTGCTGGTCGCCGTGCTCGCGGGCGTCGCCCTCGCCCAGCGGCTGCCCCGGATCCGGGCGGTGCGCATGCTGGAGTGGCTGGGGCGCCACTCGATCGTGCTGTACCTCGTCCACCTCCCGGTCATCGAGCTTCTCGCCCGGCACCTCGACCTGCCCCCGAGCCGTGCGACGACCGCGCTCTTCGTCCTGGTCACGCTCGGGGTCTGCGTGCTCGCCGTGCTCCTGCGCCCGGCGACCGGCTTCCTCTACACCCTTCCGGCCCCGGGACGGAGCGCAACGATGCCGGTCCCGCGCGACCATGACGGCGGCCCGAGCGCGCCCCCGGCCGCTGTCGCGGATGCCGAGGCCCCGCTCTGCGAGAGCCGACCCACCGGAGGTCGGCTGCCGACTCCCTGAGGGGAGGACCTCCCGGCCCACGTCCCGCCGTCCTCCTCCGGCGCCGACCGACGAGCCGGGTCGAGACCCCTCCGGAGGATCTCGGTACTGTGGGTCCAGCGCGCCACGCACAGACGGCGCCGCACAGCTCGCGCAGGAGGCCGCCGACGATGCAGGAGGACCGTGTGCCCAGCGCCGCCGATCGCGCGTACCAGAGCATTCGCGAGCAGATCCTCGATGGAGACGTCCCGCCGGGCACGATGCTCGGCGAGTCCGGGCTGGCTTCGCAGCTCGAGATGAGCCGTACCCCCGTGCGGACCGCGCTGTCGCGTCTGCAGGACGAGGGATGGATCAGCATCTATCCCCAGCGCGGGGCCCTCGTCCGCGGGCTCAGCCAGCGGGCAGTCTCCGAGCTCGCCGAGACGCGGGTCCTGCTGGAGCGGGCCGGGGCGGAGCGTGCCGCACCCGATGATCGCGCGCGGATCGCGGCGCAGCTCGCGGAGACCATCGAGGACCAGAGGTCCGCCCTGCGCGCCCACGACCTGCACACCTTCGTGGGCCTGCTGCAGGCCTTCCATCGTGGATTCGTCGAGGCGGGCGGGAACCAGGTGCAGCTGGAGCTGTACGACCGACTGGCCGACCGGCACCGCTTCGCGCTCTCGGCCGACGGGGAAGAGCAGCTGGAGCGCGGCGAGCGCGGGATCGCGGAGCACGTGCAGCTGTGGGAGCACTTCCGCGATGGCGATTCCGAGCAGTTCGCGGACCTGCTCAGCGCTCACGTCTCGGAGAGGGGGGCGCCGCGCGAGGCCGATTGAAGATTGACCGCGGGTGGTCGGGGCGGGGCCGGCTCCTCGACGGGCTCTCGGCATCCACGGCCGATCGTGCCTCGACGACGCCCTCTCCGTCATCTAGGATACAAGTTGTGTCCTAGCCTGGACGGCTGCGGAGATGCCCCGCGTCCGTCCGGGAGCAGGACCGATCCGCCGTTCGGCGATGCACCGCGGCGGGAGCGCTCCGGCCTCATCCGCCCTGCGCGGACTCGCCGGCACCCGCAGCATCCGACCCCGTGTCGCCCGCAGTGCAGGACGAGAGAACAGGACCTCGCATGACGCGAACGACCGCGTCCCTCGCCGCGGCGAGGGATCGCCCGGGAGGTCGGGACACCGCCCAGCGACGCACCCTCGTGGTGCTCGTGATCGCCCAGATCCTGGGCACCGTCGGCCTGGGCGTCGCCCCGTCGATCGGGATCCTCCTGGCGGGCGAGGTCACCGACAACGAGGCCTGGGCGGGACTCGCTCGCACCTCCTCCACCCTCGGGGCGGCGCTGCTCGGGATCCCGCTGGGCAACCTCGCCGCGCGACGAGGTCGACGCACCGCGCTGGCCACCGGCTGGTGGGTGGCCGCTGCCGGGGCGGCGCTGCTGGTCGCCGCGGCGCAGTTCGAGACCGTGATCCCGCTGTTCCTGGGTCTGCTGATGACCGGTGCGGGAACGGCGGCGAGCCTGCAGGCCCGCTTCGCGGCGACCGACCTCGCCGCCCCCTCGACCCGGGCCCGCTCCCTCTCCCTCGTGGTGTGGATGGGCGCGATCGGCAACGTCCTGGGCCCGAACCTCGGCGTGCCGGGGGAGGTGGTCGGGGAGGCGACCGGGCTCAGCGTGTACGCGGCGGCGTTCCTGATCGCCGCCGTGGCCTCCCTGCTCGCCGGCACGGTGATCTTCGCTCTGCTGCGGCCGGACCCGCTGCTGGTCCTCGCCCGACGGCAGAGGGCCTCCGCCCGCGACGTGACGGGGGCCGGGCCCGAGAAGCATCCTGCGGTGACGTCCGAGGCCGCGTCCGACGTCCTGGCCGACGTCGTCCCGGACGCGGAGATCGCAGCTCGCGCCCGACCCCGCCGGGGCGAGCGCTTCCGCCGCATGGTCGCCGCGCTGCGGGTGAACCGTCGGGCCCGCACCGCGCTGGTGGCGCTGCTGACCTCACAGGTCGTCATGGTCTCGCTGATGACCATGACGCCCGTGCACATCGAGCACCAGGGCGGATCGCTGACCGTCGTCGGCCTCACCATCAGCCTCCACGTGGCCGGGATGTTCGGCCTCTCCCCGGTGGTCGGGATCCTCGTGGACCGGATCGGTCACCGCGGGACGATCGCGATCGGCATCGTGATCTTCGCCGGCTCCCTGGCCGCCGCGATCTTCGCAGCGGGCTCCCTCGCGGGAGTCATGGTCTCCCTGGTCCTGCTGGGCCTGGGCTGGTCCTTCATGAACGTCGCCGCCTCCGCCCTGTTCGCCACGGCCATCGCGGACCGCTCGCGCGCCTCCGCGCAGGGCGGCGCGGATGCGCTGTCGAACCTCCTGGGGGCCACCACGTCGTTCGCCGCCGGCCCGCTCATGGTGGCCACCAGCTTCTCCGTGCTCGGCATCGTCGCCGCGGTGCTGCTGGTGCCGATCCTTCTGCTCGTGCTGGATCCGGCTCCTTGGCGGTCCTGACCGCTGCGGGCACAGCTGTTCCCAGCGGGCGTCCAGAGAGGATCCAGTCCCACGTGGTCGACTCGCCCCATGAAGCTCAGCCGACTGCTCTACGCCGGACGGGCCGCGCTGCGGACCGAGAAGGGGCGCCAGATTGCCGGGCGCCTGACCGACACTGCGGCCGACACCGCGCGCCGCGCCTCCCCGCGCCACCGCGCGAGGATCGACAAGGCCCAGCACAGCGCCCGGAAGTACCTCGGTCGCGGCTGACCCGCTGGTGACCTCCGGCGAGTGGCCTGCCGGGGATCTCGACGGCTGACCTATCGGGAACCGTCGACCAGGCGCTCGAGCGCCTCCACGGCGCGTGCGCGGTCCACGCGCTTGCCGAAGGGATGGACGTCGGCCTCGACCACACCGCGCTGCTCGGCGACATACGCCCGCACCTTCGCGTCGAGGGCGTCCGTCGTCGGCGCATGGACCGAGACCGGGGGATCCAGCACGGCGCCGACCAGCGTGGACCCTTCGGGGTAGTAGACGTACAGCACCCGCTGGACGCCGGGGCCGAACAGGTCGCTCTCGGCCGCCTGAGGCAGGCGGCCGAGCACCGTGAACAGCATCGTGTGGGTATCCGCCCGGGCCTCCGGGCCGCGGCGGGCCGCAGCGGGCGGGGCCGTGAGTTCCCCCTGCTCCGCGCGCAGGGCGAGCGCGGCGAGCCGGGCATCGTCGTCGTCGACCATGTCTGCCTCCTGACGGGTGCGGTGGTCCCCAGTATCCGCGACCCGGCGCGCCGGGTCGAGGGCGCTGACCGGTGCACGGATCACGACGGCGCACTCACCGCTCAGTCGAGGCAGAACTCGTTGCCCTCCGGGTCGGCCAGGACCAGGAATCCGATGCTCAGCGGAGGCTCGGGATCATGGCGGGCCAGCCGATCCGCCCCGAGGCCGATCAGCCGCGCGCCCTCGGCCTCGAGCGCCTCCATCCGCTCCTGGTCGCGCAGATCGGAGGCGGTGCGCACGTCGAGATGCACCCGGTTCTTGGCGACCTTGTCCTCGGGGACCTGCTGGAAGAAGATCCGAGGCCCGGCCCCGTCGGGGTCCTCGAGGGCGGAGGAGCTGTTGCGCAGCTCGACCGGCACCTGGTGGGCCTCGAGGAACTCGTCCCAGGCGGCGAGGGGATCCGCCCCCGGGGCGAGCTCCACGCCGGGTGGGGCGGGGTGGACGTACCCGAGCACCTCCTTCCAGAAGATCGAGAGCGAGCGCGGGTCGCGGGCATCGAAGGTGACCTGGATGGTGCTGGACATGGCGTCCTCCGTCGTCGGGTCGCAGTAGGGGTCCCTCGGGCACGGCGGCGTCGCCGGCCTCGCGTCCATGCTGGACCATGGGGAGGACAGGTCCTGTCCTCACAGGGACGACCCGGTGTTCGGGGCGACCCGGGCGCTCGTCCGCGGGCGCCTGCCGCTCGGGCCGCTGGAGCGCCTACTGTGACCCCATGCCGTCCGTGCTGTGTCTGGATCTCGGGACTTCCGCCGCCAAGGCGGCGCTCGTCGGCCTCGATGGCGCCGTCCATGGCCGGGCGAGCTGCTCCTATCCCACGCGCACCACGGCGGACGGGGGAGCGGAGCAGGATCCGCAGGACTGGCTGCGCGCCGCCCGCACGGCGATCACCGAGCTCCTGCGTGACCGGGCCGCGAGCGGTGACCTCCTCGCCCTGAGCCTCACCGGCCAGATGCAGGATCTCCTGCTCCTGGACACCGACGGCGCGATCGCGCCCGCGATCCTCTACAGCGACACGCGGGCCGGGCAGGATGCCGAGGAGATCCACGCGCAGCTGGACCGCGGGGGCGTCTCGTGGAACGCCCTGACGGGCACGGTGCAGGATGCCACCAGCTGTGCCGCGATGTTCCGACGCCTGGTCCGGACCGATCCCGGGCTCTCGGGGCGAACCCGCGGCGTGGTGTTCGGCCCGGCCGGGTACCTCGCGTCCGCGCTCGGCTGCGGCCGGTGGTGCGACCCGACGACGGCCGCCGCCACCGGACTGCTGGAGGCGCGCACGGGGGCGTTCTCCGGGGCCATCGCGCGGGCCGCCGGTCTCGACGAGCAGCTGCTGCCTGCGCTGACCACCGCGACCGGGCAGATCGTCGGTCGCACCGATCCCGCGGCGCAGGATCTGCTGGGCGTGCCCTCGGGCGTGCCGATCGTGCTCGCCCCGGGCGATGCGGGCGCGACGACGCTCGGGATCGTCGGCCTCGAGGTGGGTGATGACTACGCCTACCTCGGCACCAGCGGCTGGCTGGCCGCGGTGACCCCGCGACGCGGGACCGACGGGAGCGCGGCCGACCAGCGCGGGGCCGGCGGGAGTGCGGTCGACCAGCGCGGGGCCGACGGGAGTGCGACCGACCAGCGCGGGGCCGCTGGGAGTGCGGCGACCGCCGAGCAGGCTGGGGTCTCGCACCACCTCGCCCTCGCCGCGGGAACCGACCGCGTCCTGCGGATCTCGGCGCTGCTGGCCGCCGGGGCCGCCGCGGACTGGGCCCGTGCCGCGCTGCTGGGCGGCGCGGGTCCGGCTGAGGCCGATGCGCGGCTCGAGGAGCGGGAGGCACGGGAGGGGAGAGGGCCGACGGGGCTGCTCGCGCTGCCCTCGATCCACGGCGAGCGGTACCCGGTGCGCGATGGCGACCTGCGTGCCGCCATCGTCGGGATGGGCCCGAGCACTCGCGACATCGACATGTACGCCGCCGTCCTCGAGGGCGTCGCCCATGCGCTCGCCTCGGCGGGTTCGGCGCCGTCCCGGGCGGGTCGGGGCACGGGGGAGCGGAGTCGCCCGCTCGCCGTCGCCGGTGGCGGCGCCGCCTCCGCGCCGTGGCTGCGGATGCTCGCCGACGTCACGGGCAGGGAGGTGCGCGCCGTCGACGGAGCGGACGCGGCGCTGATCGGGTGCGCGCTGGCCGCGGCCGAAGCGCTCGAGCAGGGCCACAGCATCCTTCCGCTGGCTCTCCGCTCCGGCGGGCGCTCGGTGGCCCCGGATCCGTCGGCCGCCCGGTCGCACGCCGCCCTGCGGGCCGCTCACCGAGCCCTCTATTCGGCCGTGGCCGAGGTGCGTGCGCTGCACTGATCCGTCGCCCGACGGAGACTGTCGACGTACCGCCGGACGTCGTGCGGTCGACCGGTGCGCCGCAGACCGGTGCGCCGCAGACCGATGCGCCGCCGACCGATGCGCCACCGATCTCGGGTGGTGGTCATCGGGTGGTCATAGGGTGGTCGTCGGTGGTCGTCGGTGGTCGTCGGTGATCGTCGGTGGTCGTCGCCGTGCCGTCCGCGGCGTGCGGTCGGCTGCGCTCAGCGAGCTCGCGCGGCGTCGTTCGCGCGGGCGAACTCCTCGTCGCCGACCGGGTCGAGCCACGTCACCGTCTCGTCGGCATCATCGCCCTCCTGGATCGCGATATGGGCCATGAGCTGGTCATCCATCGCTCCGTGCCAGTGCTCCTCCAGGGGCGGGATCCATACGGTGCGCCCCGGCTCGAGGGTCACCACGGTGCCGTCCCGGGAGACCACCAATCCGATACCGTCGGTGCCGTAGAGGGTCTGGCCGACGGGATGGGTGTGCCAGTAGGTGCGGGCACCCGGGGCGAAGTGGACGTGGGCCACGGCGACCCGGGAGCCATCCATCGCACCGCGGATGCCGTCGACCAGCACCGATCCGGTGAACGTCTCGGCCGGACCGGTCGCGGTCGGCCTCCTCGGCAGCTTTCTCATCGTGGCCTCCTTCGGCGGGACGTGCGGAACCGTCCCCTCCATCAGATACCGGAACCGTGGCCGGGGCAAGGGGCGGGACGCAGGGCGGGACCCGTGGGATCGAGGGCGCCGAGGGATCGCAGCGCTTCAGGAGCGGAGCCTGGCCTGCCCGGTGATGTGCTCGGCCAGCTGGTCGGCAGCGCTTCTGGGCTCGCGCCCGAGGAGCTGGGACAGCGTGGTCGGATCGGGCTGCGCGAAATGACCGCTCCGTGTCGCCTGGAACATCGACAGCGTGAACCGGGCGGCCGCCTCCGGGGTCCCGTGCGCGATCTCGTCGGCCACCCATTCTTCGTCGTCGACGACGACACGCTCGATATGGCGCCCGGTCAGGGCCGAGGCCGCCGAGGCGAAGTCCGCGAGAGTGACCGGCGACGGCGGCGTCAGATCGACGGGGCCCTCGAAGGTCGAATCACCGGCGAGGATCGCCGCGGCCGCCTCTGCGGCGTCGCGCCGATCGACCCAGGAGAACGGTCCATCGGCCGGCTTGGCGATCACCCCTGTCTCCTGCCACGGCCCGAGGAGCTGCCCGAGGGGCCCGTAGAACCCGTTGCGCAGCACGGTCCACGCCACGCCGGACGCGGCGAGGTGCTGTTCGGTGGCGGCATGGATCGCCAGCGGCGGGTACGGGGTGTCGAAACCGGTCCCGTGGGCACCGGTGTACAGGATCCGCCGTGCCCCGGCCTGGACCGCTGCATCGATGGCCGTACGGTGCTGGGTGACGACGTCGGCAGTGACGTCGCTGGAGGAGACCAGGAGCACCTGCTCCGCGCCGGCGAAGGAGTCCCTCAGCGCCACGGGATCGTCGTAGCTGCCCTGTCGCACGCGGATCCCCTGGTCGGCCAGGTGCTTCGCCCGCCCGGGGTCGCGGACGCTGACGCCGATGCGGGACGGAGGGACGCGGCCCAGGAGATGGTCGACCGTGGCCCCGTTGAGGGTGCCTGTCGCTCCGGTCACGATGATCACGATGATGCCCTTTCGTCGAAACGGTTCTGGAGGCCGGCGCTGATGGGGAAGCGGCGGCCAGAGTGGAGGTGCTGATCCGCAGAATCTGACTCGGGCGGTCAACTTCCTGTCGGGAGTCACCCTGCAGTATGTTGACCCATGTGGTCAAGTTGTTCGGCGGAGAAGGAGAGATGATGACCGACACCCGGGGCACATCGACGCTGCGCACGGATGCGCGGCGCAATGTCGATCGGATCCGTGCGGCTGCGGTGGAGGTGTTCCGTGAGCAGGGTCTGTCGGCATCGCTCGAGACCGTCGCTGCCGTCGCAGGGGTGAGCAAGGGGACCGTCTTCAACCGGTTCGGGGGGCGGGCCGGGCTGATCGACGCCGTCCTCGATGACGTGGTCGCGGCCGAGCTGCTCGGGGTCATCGAGTCCACGCGCTCCATCCCCGCCGTGCTGGAACGGATCACCTACTACGTCAGGGCGCTCCGCGATCTGCAGTACCGGGTGCCGGCGGTCAACGATGTGCTGCTCCAGGAGTTCCCCGACTCGGAGGAGCTGATGATCCTGTGCCATGCAGGAGGGGCCATCCATGACGACCTGGTCGAGGACGGGCACGCCGCCGGTGTTCTGGCCCAGGGAGTGACGCCGGACGATCTCCACGTCCTGACCATCAACAATGCACTTGCTCTCAAGCACGGGGCCCGTCCCTCCCGCGAGGACTACGACCGCAGAACCGGCTTCGTCCTCGGCGGGATCTGCCCCTCGGCACAGCCCTCTGCCCAGCGGCGCTCCACGTCGTAGAGGTCGCAGCAGCGACACGGCACGTGCCGCGCACAGGCGCCTTCGCCTCGGGGCCCAGGCCGAGTGGGCCGGCGTCCGCTGCCGCCGGCGCGGTGCGGAATGCCGCACGTGTCCGGGGTCGTGCGCGTGCTCCGGTCGGAGGCCCGCGGTGCTGCGGAATCAGACCGCCGGCACGTCGTCCTCCTGCTTCGAGGGCTCCCCGTCGGCCGTCGGCGTCAGGACTTCACGGCGCCCTGAGTGAGTCCGGAGATGACCCATTTCTGCGTGAGGACGTAGACCACGATCGCCGGTGCCATCGCCATGAGGTACGAGGCGAAGGCGATGTTGTAGTTGTTGCTGAACTGGGTCTGGAACATCTGCTGCAGGACGGGCAGCGTCTGCAGCTCGGGGTTCGTGGTGATCAGGCTCGGCATCATGAAGTCGTTCCACGAGGCCAGGAACGCGAAGATCCCCACCGTGGCGGACATCGGCGCGAGCAGCGGGAAGATCAGCCGTACGAAGACCTGCCAGGTGCTCGCCCCGTCCACCCGCATGGACTCCTCGAGCGAGATCGGGATCGAACGCAGGAACGCGGTGAACAGCAGGGTGTTGAAGGCGAGGGCGAACACGATGTGCAGGATCGCGACCCCGAGGGGGTTGTCCAGCCCGACCATGCCGGTGAGTTTCACCTGCGGCAGCGCCACCACCGGGAACGGGATGAACATCGCCGCCAGCAGGTAGTAGAAGGACCAGCGGAACAGGCGTCGGTCCCAGTTGCGCACGATCGCGAAGGCGGCGAGCGCGGAGATCACGATCTCTCCGACCACCGACACGGCCGTGATGAACGTGGAGATCGCGAGACCGCGCGGGAAGTTGGTCAGCTGCCAGGCCTGCGCGAAGCCCTCGAGCGAGAAGGGGGCCGGCAGGGCGAAGGCCTGGCCCTCGACCGCCTGCGCCGTCGTCTTCAGCGACATGTTCACCGTGACGAACAACGGCACGAGCACGGCGAGCGAGCACACGATGAGGATTGCGGTGGCGGACCAGTTGATGCGATCGGTGCCGATCCCGCCGCGGCGGCCGGAGGCGCTGCGAGCGGGCGAGGTCCCGGCGGCCGGGCCGCCGGGGACGCGGGAGTCCGTGGACTGGGGGATGGTCATGCTCCGAAGCTCGCTTTCCCGGCGGTGAGCCGCAGTTGGATCCCGGCGAGGATCAGGGTGATCACGAAGAACACCGCGGCGTTGGCCATCTGGTAGCCGTAGTCGCCGCCGCTGAAGCCCTTGAAGATCGTCATGGCGATCGAGCTGGTGGCGGTGCCGGGGCCGCCGTCGGTCAGGCCCACGATGATGTCGTAGGCGTTCAGATAGCCCTTGAAGCCCAGGATCGTGTTGATCAGGATGAAGCCCGAGACCATCGGCAGGGTGAGGCGGGTCAGCCGCTGCCAGCCCGAGGCCCCGTCGATCGCCGCCGCCTCGTAGAGCTCGGCCGGGATCGTCACGAGACCTGCGATGTAGATGAGCATCGCGCCGGGGATCGTCGACCACGCGGTGACGATCACGATGCCCAGCCAGGCGAGGTTCTCGTTGGCCAGGATCGACTCCGAGAGGAACCCGATGCCCAGCGCCTGTCCGAGCGCCGGCACCGAGTTGGACAGCAGGAACTTGAAGACGAAGGCGATGATGATCCCGGAGATCACCATGGGGATCACGAAGATCGTGCGAAGCGCCGTCTGGAAACGGATCCGCGAGGTGAGTCCCAGAGCGAGAGCGAAGGCGATCACATTGGCCGCGATGACGGTGACCAGGGCGAAGCCGAGCGTGAACACGTACGCGTCAAGGATCTTGGGGTCCTGGAAGAGGGCGATGTAGTTGCGCAGGCCGATGAAGTCCCAGTCCCCGAAGCCCACCGAGTTGGTGAAGCTGTAGAAGAACCCGATGACCGCCGGCAGCGTGATCGCGAGGGTGAAGATCACCAGGGCGGGGAACAGGAAGACGTAGTAGACCGGATCCACCGTCCGCCGTCGGCGGGTCACGGGCGGGGTGGGGGAGGGGTCGGGCTGGTCGCTCTCCCCGGCGGAGCGGGGATGCGGATCGGTGGATGTCGTCGCTGACATGCGGTGTCCTCGGGGTCGACGGCGGATGGGCCGCTCAGGCGCGGTAGGCGAGCCGGGCGAAGTCGGAGTCGATCTGGGCGAGGATCGGCTCCGGGTCCGCCCCGAGCACGATCGATTGGACGTAGTTCTCGAACGGGATGGTGGGCGGGATGAACTGTGAAGCGCCCATGTAGAACCTCCCCTCGTCGTAGTAGGGCTGCATCTCGGAGATCCGGGGGTCGGTGACCTCCGGGGCGTCCTTCGTGGTGGAGAAGGCCAGGGCCAGTTCGTTGTAGGGGAACTGGATCTCCGGACGCATCAGGTGCTGCAGGAACTGCCGGGCGCCCTCCTGCTCGTCCGCCTGTTCGGGGATCCACAGCGAGAGATCGATGTTCACGCGGATCCGGAGGTCCGCGGGGTCGTCGGTCACGGGCAGCGGGAACGAGCCCAGCTCGATGTCCGTGGCCGCCTTCTCGATCTCCACCAGCGCCCACGGACCCTGGAGGTACATCGCCGCCTCCCCCTGCGCCATCGCCGTGTTCCCGTCCCCGTAGGTGCGGCTGGGGGCGTCCTCGTTGAAGTACGGCAGCAGCTCCAGCATCTGCTGGACCGGCTCCAGCAGCGTCGTCTGGAAGGACACCTCGGAATCGGGGCCGACGTCCTCGCCGATCTCGTTGATCTGCGTGATGAAGTCGCGCACGTCGATCCGGCCGCCGATGACGTAGTCGAACAGACCCTGCGTGGTCGTCCACAGCTCCGGGAAGGTGCCGTAGATCGGGGTGACCCCGGCCTCGAGGAACGTCTCGCAGACCGTGAGGAGCTCGTCCCACGTGGTGGGGACCTCGAGCCCGTTCTCCTCGAAGAGTCGCTTGTTGTAGATGACTGATGCGGCGGCGACCGAGTACGGGATCACGCTCGTGCGGCCCTCGTAGCCGGGATACCAGTCCACCAGGTCCAGCACGTCCGGACGGATCGCGTCGGCCTCGGGGAGGTCCGCGAGGTCCGACAGCGCCCCGCGCTCCATGAACCGCGCCATGTCGAGGTTGTAGTTCTGCAGGGCGAGGTCCGGAGGGTTGGAGCGCACGAAGCCGGCCTGCAGGTTCGTCGCCATGTCGTGGATGTAGGTGTAGTCGGACTGCGCGGCGTTGAACTCGCTGACCAGTTCCCGGAAGTGGGGGACCACCTCACGCTTGGACTGGTAGAAGGTCACGCGCGGCCGGCCGGACGAGCCGCAGGCGGAGAGCCCGCCGGCAGCGAGGGCCCCGGTGGCGCCGGCGGCGAGCAGGGAACGGCGGGACGGTCGCCCGATGCGGGGGGTTCTGGATGACAACAGCGTCTCCTCGGCGGCACCACAGCTGATAATTCAGTTGCTAGATTTAATGCTTGGAGAAAGTATGGTGGTCGTCACAACGGGCGTCAAGGAGGTGCGCATGGGAATGTCGACGAGCGTGCTGCGTCGCCTGAACATCCAGGCGCTGCTGCGCCATGCCTTCGTGGTCGAGCACTTCACCGCCGCCGAGGCGATGGCCGCCACCGGACTGACGCGCGCCACCGTGCTGGGTCTGTGCGATGAGCTCGCGGGTGTCGGCTGGCTCGAGGAGACCGAGGACAGCCGGGTCGCCGGGATCGCGAGCCGCGGCCGACCCGCTCGTCGGCACCGCCTGCGCCGTGACGCCGGGATCATCGTGGGCGTCGATGCCGGGCGCAGCGGCTACCGTGCGCTCTCCGCCGACCTCCAGGGAGAGGTCCTCGCCGCCGCCCACCGCGATCTCGACGCGGATTCGGTGGACAGAGATCTGCGCATCGCCACGGTGCAGGAGCTGGTGGCCGACGTGGTGGCCGCGGCAGGGGCGACCGGCCCGCCGCTGCTCACCGTCGTCGGCATCCCCGCCCCGGTGGACCTGCGCGGGATCTCGCCGGTGGACGTCGGCACGTTCTGGCGGCTCATGAACTCGGACTTCCCCGATCACCTGGAGGGGACCGTTCTCGTCGAGAACGACGCGAACCTCACCGCACTCGCCGAGCATGCCGTGCACCCGGACGACAACCTCGTCGCGCTGCTGGCCGGGGAGCGCATCGGCGCCGGACTCGTCGTCGACGGGAGGCTGCTGCACGGGGCCCGGGGCGGTGCCGGCGAGATGCGGTTCCTCGACGCGATCCTCCAGGACGATCTGGGTGCCGAGGGCGTGGCCTCGCTCGCGAGGCGCTGGGCTCTGGAATCCCTCGCGGGCTTGGATCGCGCCGACTGCCGCTCGTCCCTCGCCGCCCTCCCCTCCGACGCGCTCACCTCCGAGGACGTGTTCTCCGCCGCGGCCTCGGGGGACGAGCTCGCGTGCGACGTGCTCGACCGGATCGGCGAACGGATCGCCCGCATCGCCGCGATCCTCGTCAGCCTGCTCGGTGTCGAACGGATCGTCGTGGCCGGTGCCGTCTCCGACGTGATGGAGCCCGTGCTCGCCCGCACCCGCGACGTGCTGCCCGAGATCGCGCGCGCCCCGTTCCCGGAGATCGTCCCGAGCCGGTTGGGCCGCGACGTCGTGGTGCGCGGGGCGATCGAGCACGCCCTGGCCCGTCTGCGGGCCGATCCCCTGGAACTCCTCGACCCGTCCCCGCGACAGATCGAGTGAATGATCCGCGCGGACCGGGGTTCCCCGGCCCGCGCACCGACCCCCGACGAGAGGACTCAGCACGATGACCGAAGCACAGCAGAATGCCGACGCAGCGCCGGAGACCCCGCGACGACTGCGCGCCGGCGTGATCGGGCTGGGCTGGGCCGGCCAGCAGCACGTGGCCGCCTACGCCGCCGACCCCACGGTCGACCTGGCCGCGCTCTCCGCGATGGAGGAGCACCTCCTGGCGCAGTTCGGCGACCAGCACGACGTGCCGGGCCGCTACCGCGACTGGCAGCAGATGCTCGCCGAGGCCGAGCTCGACGTCGTCTCCATCGCCACCCCGACGTTCCTGCACGCGTCGATGGCCGCTGCCGCGCTCGAGGCCGGGGTGCATGTGATCACCGAGAAGCCGATGGCCCAGAACGCCGAGGCCGCGGCCGGGATGGTCGAGGCCGCGCGGCGCGCGGGACGCGTGCTGGACGTGTCCTTCAACCATCGCCAGCGCGGTGACGTCACCGCGCTGAAGGACGTCGTCGACTCCGGGGTGCTGGGCAAGCTCTACTACGCCAAGACCGGCTGGATCCGCCGCCACGGGATCCCGGGGCTCGGCACCTGGTTCACCAAGGCCGAGAGCTCCGGCGGCGGCGCGATGATGGACATCGGCATCCACATGCTCGACATGACGCTGCACCTGCTGGGGGAGCCGGCCGTGACCGCCGCTTCCGCCTCCACCCACGCCGAGTTCGGCCCGCTGGGCCGGGGCGGCTCCGGTTTCGGGATCTCGCAGGCGGAGGAGGGCGCCCCCTTCGAGGTCGAGGACCTCGCGACCGCCTTCCTGCGCCTGGACGGCGGCGGCACCCTGCTGCTCGAGTCCAGCTGGGCGCAGTGGATCCCGGAGGATCTCTGCTACGTCACCCTCTACGGGGCCGACGGCGGGGCCACCATCGAATGGGGCGGCACCCCCGGGAACCAGACCATCACCGTGTGGACGGAGCTCGCCGGCATCCCCGCCGAACTGCAGCCCGCCGTCGGGGTGGACGGGCGTCATGCCGCCGCGGTCGCATCCTTCCTGCAGAAGGTCCGCTCCGGGGACTGGACGGCGCATGACGGCTCGCTCGCCCTGCGCCGCGCCGAGGTCATCGATGCCTGCTATGCGTCCGCGAAGGCCGGGGCCGAGGTGCGTATCGAGCGCTGAGCGCCCAGAAGCGAGGACGGGCCGGCCACGACGTCGTCGTGACCGGCCCGTCCCGCGTGCTGTCGATCGTGGTGCTCAGACCGCCGCGCGGGTCGACGGTGAGCGTCCGGGGCTCACTCGCCCGGCAGCGGCGGCATGACGTCGGGGTTCTCCTCGAGCCACTTCTCCACCGCCTCGGCCTCCTGGCCCTCCTCGAACTGGTTCACGACCATGTCCTCGAGCGAGCCGAACTCCTCGTCGGTCATCGTCGCCTGAGCGATCCACTCCGCCGCCTCCGGGTTCTCGTCGGAGAAGCCCTTGTGGGCCAGGTGGTGCAGCGACTCCGGCTCGCCGAAGAGGCCGTCCGGATCCTCCAGGGGCACGACCGGGAAGGCCGTCATCGCCCAGAACGGGGTCCACAGGGTCACGACGATGTCCTCCTCGGCATCGATCGCGTTCTGCAGCTCGGTGAGCATCGCCGGGGTGGAGGAGGTGACCAGCTCGAAGCCGTCCAGCCCGTAGCCCGGGATCACGTCGTCCTGGGCGGCGGCGGTGATGCCCGCGCCGGGCTCGATGCCGTAGATCTTGCCGCCGAAGCGGTCGGCCTGACCCTTCAGGTCCGCGATCGACGTGATGTCATCCACGTACTCGGGGACGGAGAAGTTGAGCTTCGCGCCCTCGTAGTAGGCGACCAGGTCCTCGATGTCCTCGCCGTACTCGTCCATGTAGTCGGCGTGGGTGACCTCCGGCCAGGCCGAGGGGTACATGCTCACGTCGCCCTGCGCGAGACCCGCGTACAGCAGCGCCGCCTCGGAGATGGTCTCGTGCTCGACCGTGTAGCCCATGGCGGTCAGACGGTTGTCCAGCAGGTACGCGGTCGACAGCCCGTCGGTCCAGGAGGCGATGTAGCCGAGCGTGATGGTCTTGCCCTCGGGGCCGCCACCGCCGCCGTTCCCGCCGTCCCCGCCGCCCTCGCTGCCGCAGGCGGCCAGGCCCAGTCCCATCAGGCCGGCGCCGCCCACCAGGGCGGAGCGCCGGGTGACGGAGGAGTTCGGGGTCCAGAGCGAGTTTCGCTTGGTCATGATCAGACATCCTTTCCAAGGGTGTTTCTGTGGTTCTGGTCGATGTCGGGACCGGTGCGGACGCGCCGTCCCCGACGGGGAATCAGGCCGTGGCGGCGGCGCGGCGCCGCTTGAACGTCGCGATCAGCGAGCCCTTGTAGTCGCCGGGGTTGCCCAGCGCCGCGGTGACGCGGTCCAGGAAGACCGCGAGGGCGACGACGCCGAGTCCGGCCTCGACACCGAGCGGCAGGTCCAGGGTCGAGATCGCCTGGACCACGAGCTTGCCGGAGCCGTCGGTCCCGGCCATGCCGGCGATCACGGCCATCGACAGGGCCAGCATGATCACCTGGTTGACGCCCGCCATGATGGTGGGGACGGCCAGGGGCAGCTGGATGCCGCGGAGGATCTGCCCTCGCGTGGCGCCGAAGGACTCGCCGGCCTCGACGGTCTCGCCGTCGACCTGCCGGATGCCGAGCTCCGTCATGCGCACGCCGGGCGGCAGGGCGAAGATGATGGTCGAGAAGACACCGGGCACCAGGCCGATCGAGAAGAAGGTGACCGCGGGGATCAGGTAGACGAAGGCGGGCATCGTCTGCATGAAGTCCATGATCGGTTTCACGATGGCGCTCACCGTGGAGCTCATGGCGGCCAGGATGCCCAACGGGACGGCGATGAGCACCGCGAATGCGGTCGCCACGATCACCAGCGCCATCGTCTGGAGCATCGCCACCCATTGGTCCATGGCGACGACCAGGAACATCATCACCAGGGTGCCGATGGCCATGCGCCAGGAGCGCACCACCCAGGCGAGCAGCGCGAGCAGCGGGATCATCACCAGGGCCGGCAGGAACAGCAGCGCATCGGTGAGGTTCCCGACCAGGGTCTCCATCAACCAGGTGAAGGCGTCGAACAGCCAGGCGACGTTCTCCTTCAGCCAGTCGATGCCGCTCTCGGCCCAATCGCCGATCGGGATACGGGGGAAGAGGCCCTCGTCCGGGTTCATCGGTCACCTCCGAAGGTCTCGTGGGTCAGGTCTTCGGGGGCATCGGTCCCGGCCGGCGTCGTCGCGGGCGGTGCTCCGACGAGATCGACGGCGCCGTCGTCGTCCTCGTGCCCCGTCCCAGCGGCGGTCAGGAGCGTCACGCGCGGGATCACGCCGAGGAACTTTCCGTCGTCGTCGACGACGACCAGGGGATTGACGTACTGGGCGGAGGGCGCGAACAGCTCGGCGATCGGCGTGTCGTGGGCGACCACAGGCATCTCGCGTCCCGGCCGCCAGGGCAGCTGCTGCTGTCCCCTGCTGACCGCCTCGGCGACGTCCTCCTCCCACAGGACGCCGCGCGGGGTGCGGTCACGGTGCAGGGCGACCAGCCAGGAGTTCTGGGTCTCGCGCAGCATGCGATGGGCGGTGCGCGGGCCGTGATCCTCGCCGAGCGTCTCGCTGGGCCGCTCGAGGATGTTCGCCGCGGTCATCACGCGGGAGCGGTCGACGTCCTGGATGAAGCGGGCCACGTAGTCGTTGGCGGGCTCGTTGAGGATCTCGTCGGAGGTGCCGATCTGTTCGATCCGTCCATCGCGCATCATGGCGATCCGATCGCCGATGCGCATGGCCTCGTTGAGGTCGTGCGTGATGAACAGGACCGTCTTCTCCAGCTTCTGCTGGAGGTCGATCAACTGATCCTGCATGTCGCGACGGATCAGCGGATCCAGGGCGGAGAAGGCCTCGTCCATGAGCATGATGTCGGTGCCGGCGGCCAGGGCGCGGGCCAGGCCCACGCGCTGCTTCATGCCGCCGGAGAGGTTGTCCGGGCGATATCCGCCCCAGCCCTTCAGGCCGACCATCTCGAGGGCGTCGGCGGCCTTCTTCTGGCGCTCCGCCCGGTTCACGCCGCTGACCTCGAGCCCGTAGGCGGCGTTCTCGCCGACGGTGCGATGAGGGAGCAGGGCGAAATGCTGGAAGACCATGGAGATGCGGGCGCGACGCACCTGGCGCACCTTCGCCGGGGACATGGCCGAGAGCACCTCGTCGCCGATGCGCAGCTCGCCGGCGCTGGCGGGCAGCAGACCGTTGACCATGCGGATCAGCGTGGACTTGCCGGATCCGGACAGCCCCATGACGACGAAGTTCTCACCGGGCTCGACGCTGAAACTCGCATCGATCACCGCAGCGGTGAGGCCTTCCTCGCGCAGTTCGGCGCGGTCCCGGCCTTGCCGGAGTGCTTCCACTCCGCGGGCGGGCCGTCGGCCGAAGACCTTGTACAGGCCGTCGGCGGTGATGACTGGTGGCACGTGGGCTCCTTCGTCGGTGGACGTTCGGCAGGTGCGGACCGACTCCTCTCTGCCTGTTCCCCCGACGTGCAGGACACCGGTCCGAACCTCATGATCGCCCTTCCCCAGGGCCTCGGCAAATGGTTCGTGCCCAGGAACAGGGCTTTTGTCCCCTGACGGGGGTTGCCCGGGAGGGGGTGATAGCAGAGCGGAGACGTTCTGGAAAGCCGTATGGCCTGGGATGACGAGCGCAGGGCTCGCACCACCGATCGGATGTCCGGACTGTCCGACAATCTGGAGATAACTATTCGATCACGTGCGCATGTCCGCGGCACGCAGGGCGGTCGGGGATGACCTGGCGCACGTCGTCGACGAGGGGCTTCCGCGTCGTCGAGGGGTGGGGCCCGATGGGGCCGGGCGTTCGCGGCCGGCCGACCGGGGTGGGTCGGCGGCGGGCCGGGTCGATGGCGCGTGGGGCGGGGCGGGGATCGGGAGCGTCGGGTCAGGGCCGCGTCGGCAGGGTCTCGGCGAGGAAGCCGACCGTCTGCTGCCAGGCCTCCTCGGACGCGGGCGCGTGATGCACGAAGGGATGCGGGTTGTCGAAGGCGTGGCCGGCGCCCTCGTGGAGCTCGAAGCGCACCTGGTCCCGGGTGCCGCCGGCGGTGACCGCCTCGCGGATCTGCTGGGCCGTCCCGAGGGGGATGAAGTCGTCGGCGGTGCCGATGTGGTGCAGGCTCGGCACCCTCACATGGGCCGCCTGCTCCAGCAGGGAGGGCAGCGCGGAGCCGTAGTAGCTCACCAGCACCGAGGGGGCGCGACCCTCGAGCGTCGCAGCAGCGGTGGCCGCGAAGGCCAGGCCGCCCCCGTAGCAGAAGCCGATCACGCCGACCCGTTCGGTCTCGACGGCGCCCTGCGCCCGCAGCGCGTTGAGGGAGGCGAGGGCGTCGGCCTCGGCGCGCTCCCACGGCAGGCGCTCGGCCAGGGCCATGCCCTCGGCGAGCCAGGCCTCGGCGTCGTCCCCGTCCTCCACGCCCACGACCGGTGGGTCAAGGCGCGCGAACAGCTGCGGGGCGAGGACCGCATACCCGAGGGCCGCGAGATCCGCGCAGCGCTGCTGCATGTACGGGGACAGTCCGAAGATCTCCTGCAGCACCACGAGGCCGGGCACCGGCTGCTCGAGGTTCTCGGGGAGCCAGAGCAGCCCGGGCAGGTCACCGGCATCGGTGGGGATCTGAGACGTCGTCGCACTCATCCCTCGAGCGTAGCCGGGTGCTTCCCGTCGCGCGGCGTCGGCCGATCCTCGGCGACGTGCGGCGGTCGCCCGGTTCTCGCTCCCGCGCGGGGAGGAAGGGGTCAGGCGAACAGTGCGAGCGCGTAGAGCACGAACAGCAGGAGGTGGACGGCGCCGTGCACGGCGGTGACGCGTTCGGCGGCGACCGAGATCGCCGAGACCGCGAAGGTCGCCCCGAGCAGCAGCAGGTTCGCACCGGACTCGGCGAAGACCACCTGCTGACCTGTGAGCAGCGAGATCACCAGCACGGTGGGGATCGTCAGGGCGTAGGTCGAGACCAGGGCGCCATGGCACAGGTTCACCACCCGCTGGATCTCCCCGCCCAGCGCCGCCCGGACCGCGGTGATCGTCTCCGGGGTGAACACGATCATCGCGATGAGCACCCCGCCGAGCGCTGCGGGAGCCCCGAGCCGCGCGAGGCCCTCGTCCAGCAGGGACGCCATGTGATGGGAGAGCAGCACGATCGGCAGCACGGTGGCGACCAGCACGGCCGTCCGGGACAGCAGCTCGGCGCGATGGGTCGCGAGCACCTGCGTGATCCCGGCGGCGTCCGAGGCGGAGGGCTCGGCGCCGGCCGGGGCCGACGAGGCTGTGCCGCGGCGGGCCGGCGAGGCTGTGCCGCGGCGGGCCGGCGACGCGGTGGTGCGCGGCGATGCGGTGCCGACGGGCACCTCGATCTCCTGGAAATCCCCGGCCTGTGCCCCGGCCTGCCGCCACAGGAAGAACCCGTACAGCGTCACGACCACCACGACCACCACGACAGCCTGGACCGTGGTGAACGATCCGCCGCGGCCGATCAGCGCCGGCAGGGCGAAGACGAGACCGCCGAGGGCGACGAGCAGCACCAGGTAGGTCGAGGCACCCACGCGGTTCGCCCGCAGGTCGCCGTGGCGGATGCCGGCCACCAGCACGCAGATCCCGAGCGCCAGGTTCAGGATGATCATCGAGACCGCCATCACGGAGTCCCGGGCGATGGTGGTGTGCTCGCCGGGCCCGAGCATCACGGCGGCGATCAGCACCACCTCGATCACCACGATGGACAGCGTCAGCACGAGGGTGCCGTAGGGGTCGCCGAGCCGGCGCGCGAGAGCCTCGGCCTGCTGCACGACGCCGCCCGCGGCGACGATGATGACCGCCACGATCGCGGCCAGCAGCAGGAGCAGGACCGTGCCGGAGGACGTCCCCGGATCCGGGGCGAGCGCGGTGAGGGCGGCGACGGAGGCCCAGCCGAGCACGAGGCGGGAGAGCGCGTCCCGGGTGAGGATCGCGGCGATGAGGGTGCGACCGGTGGGAGCGGAGGAGCGGTCGGGTGACGGCATGGGTGGCGTCCTGTTCCGAGGCCGTCCTCGCCGGGGTCCCGTCGGCCGGGTCGTCCCGGCCACGGCGCCACCGGTCCGAGGGCGGCGCGGCTCCCACGGTAAGCGACCGGGGACGGAGCGGGGAAGCGCTGGTGAGCGACCTGACCGTCACCGCGGCGCGGCCGGTCGTGTGACCGGACCGCGCCGAGGTCCCCTGACAGACGTCTTCGGTCCCGTGGTGTGCGGGCACTCGGGACAGCCTGTCAAATAGTCAAAAAAAGGTCAAGGAAGCGTCATGTGTTCACGGGTGGCGCCCGACCGGTAGGGGCCGGGATCCGGTCGACACCCGGGCAGGAACCGCTCGGCCCCACGCGGCACGCCGGTCGGCACACCGGTCGACGACCGGGCGGTCCCGTGCCGGGGGTCGGCAGGTATCGGGCTGCTGCTAGAGTCGCCGACCAGTGACACGGGGTGCCGTCGAGGTGACGGCTGAGAGCACACCCGTCGAACCTGCCCTGGTCAACGCCTGCGAAGGGATCGTCACCCATGACTGCCAGCACGCCCGGCATCCGACTCCGGCACGCCCTCGAGGTCCTGCGCGAACGCGACCCCCTCGTCCAGTGCCTCACCAACACCGTGGTCCAGCAGATCACCGCGGACGTCCTGCTGGCCGTCCGCGCCGCCCCGGCGATGGTCGACCATCCCCAGGAGGCGCCCGTCTTCGCCGGCGCGGCCGACGGAGTGCTGATCAACGTGGGGACCGTGTCCCCGGACCAGGCTGCGGCGATGCCCGCAACGGCCCGCGCCGCCGCGGAGGCCGGCACACCGTGGGTGCTGGACCCGGTCGCCGTCGGCTCCCTGCCCGTGCGCACCCCGCTCGCCCACGAGCTGCTGGCCCTCGGACCCACCGCGATCCGCGGCAATGCCTCCGAGATCGCCGCCCTGGCGGGCGATAGCGCCGGCGGCCGTGGCGTCGACGCCACCGATTCCGTCGAGGGCGTCCTGCGCGCCGGCGGTGATCTCGCCCGCCGCAGCGGCGCCGTGATCGCCGTCTCCGGGGAGCGCGACGCGATCCTCTCCGCCGACCGCTCCACGGTCCTCACCAGTGGGGACGCCCTGATGCCCCGCGTGATCGGGACCGGCTGCTCCCTCGGCGCGGTCTGCGCGGCGTTGCTCGGCGCCCTCCGCGGCAGCGACCTCACCGCGCACGACGCGGTGCTGGCCGCCCACGCCCTGCTCGGCGCCGCCGGCACCGTCGCCGCCCGCGAGGCCCGCGGCGTCGGAACTTTCGCCGTCGCCTGGCTCGACGCCCTGGACACCCTCACTCCCGAGGATGTCGTGACCCTGGTGCAGATCCAGGAGGGCCCGGCCGGAGCGACGGCATGATGCGACCCTCTTTGCGCGCAGCCCACGCCACCGACCTGCGTCTCTACCACGTCACCGACTCGGAGCTGTCCGGCGGGATCGACGCCGTGCCTGCTGTGGTGCTGGCAGCCGTCCGCGGCGGGGCGGGCATGATCCAGCTGCGGGACAAGAACGCCACCGATGCCGACCTGGTGGCGCTGGTCCGCGAGTGTCGCGAGGTGCTCCGGGCAGAGCTCGGGCCCCGTGCGGCGCAGATCCCGCTGGTGGTCGACGACCGGCTCACCGTCGCCGAGCAGACCCGCTGCCACCTCCATGTGGGCCAGGACGACGTGCCGCCCTCCCGTGCCCGCGAGATCCTCGGCGAGGACCTCATGATCGGCGTGTCCGCCGGGACTCCCGACCAGGTGGAGGAGGCGCTGGCCGACGGGTCGGCCGACATGCTCGGCATCGGCCCGATCCGCGCCACCGACACCAAGACCGACGCCGCCGCACCGCTCGGCCTCGAGGGGCTGGCCGCCTGCCTCGCCCCGTGGGCCGCGGCCCGTCGGACGGCTGGAGCGCAGGGTCGAGACCTTCCGCGCGCCGTGGCCATCGGCGGGATCGATGCCGTGCTGGCCGGGCAGCTGGCGGCCACCGGCATCGAAGGCGTCTGCGTCGTCTCGCGCATCGCCGCGGCGACGGACCCGGAGCGGGCGGCCGCCGAGCTGCTCGCCGCGTTCGAGGAGGGGATCCGTCGTGGATGACGCACCCGGCGCGACCGCCCCGCCCCAGGAATCGTCCCCGTCCCCGGAGCGCCCCGTCATGCGACCGCCCACGTCGCTGACCATCGCCGGCTCCGACTCCGGTGGGGGCGCCGGCATCCAGGCCGATCTGAAGACCTTCACCGCTCTCGGCGTCTACGGCACCTCGGCGATCACGGCGCTGACCGCGCAGAACACCCTCGGAGTGCAGGCCGTGATCCCGGTCGCCCCGCGGGACGTCGCGCGGCAGATCACCAGTGTGCTCGACGACATCCCGCTGGATGCGACGAAGATCGGGATGCTCGCCTCCGCCGAGGTGATCGCCGCCGTGGCGGAGACCCTCGAGAGCCGGAGGGAGGATCTCGGCCGCCTCGTGCTCGACCCCGTCATGGTCGCCACCAGCGGAGACGTGCTGCTGCCCGATATCGCGACGGATCTGCTGCGCGAGCGGCTGCTGCCGCTGGCGGATGTGGTCACCCCCAACCTGCCGGAGGCCGCACGGCTGCTGGGAGTCCCGGAAGCCACCGATGTCGAGGCCATGTGCGAGCAGGCCGAGCAGCTGCGGGGTGTCGGCGTCGACGTCGTGGTCCTCAAGGGCGGCCATCGCGCGGGCGACGAGATCGTCGATGTGGTCGCTCATCCCGGGGGCATCGACCTGCTGCGGGGCGAGCGCGTGCGCACACGAGCGACGCATGGCACCGGGTGCACCCTCTCCGCGGCGATCGCCGCCCAGTACGCCCGCCTCGCCGTCGCGCGGAATCCCGTCGCCGGATCGCTGAGGCGGCTCGCGACCACGCAGGATGCGGCGGACGAGCTGTGCGGGCCCGACGAGCAGGGGTCGGCCGCGGTGCGGGGCTCGGCGGGTGAGCGGGGTCCGGCCCGCTGGCGGGGCGATGACCTCGCGGCGATCGCGGCCGCCCGCGATTTCCTGCAGCGTGCGCTGCGCGGCGGGGCCGAGCAGCAGCTCTCCTTCACCCCGCAGGACGGGCACGGCCCGGTCGATCACCTGGTGACCATCGCCCGTCGCCCGGACCGGGACTGAGCGCGCGCTCGGACATGCCGACGAGCGCGCCGTCGGTCACGACGCCGGGCACGGCGACTCCGGCCCGGGTTCCGCGCCGAGGGCCGTGCCCGGGCGCGGGGCCGCGATGGCAGGGTCCCGGGGCGCGGGTCTCAGGCGCTGCGTGCGGCGAGAGGCTCCGCGCCGATGCGGACGGGACCGGTGACCGCCGGGCGGGAGCCGGTCGTCTCGACCAGATCGACCAGGTGCTCGGTGCTTGCTGCGGGGAAGTCATGGACGTCGGCGGGAATGGTCTGCGGCGCGGTCTCGGCCTCGAGATAGTCGAAGTGGCCGGCCGCGGCGCCATGAGTGTCGGTGACCTTCATCGGATCCTCCTGGAGACGTCAGACGATGATCGCTGGCCCGTCCTGGCCAGGTGAGGACCACCATGGCACCACGACCTCGGATTTCGCGGTACGGCACCTCAAAGAACTGTGGACGGCCGTGGTGTGGGGAGGATCGATCGGTGATCGGCGCTGTGCGGCGACGCTCAGCTCTCGTCGTCGGTCTCGTCGCCGTCCCGGCGGAGTGTCGGATCACCGTGCGCGGCGCGGTAGCGGTCGTCCTCGGCGTCCTCGTCGGCCGTGGACGTATCGCGCGGACGCAGCCCGAGCACTACCCCGAGGGCGCCCCCGATCAGGAACCCGACCACCGCACCCACCAGCAGATTGTCGGTGACCGCGAGCGCGGTGCCGATCCCGACCACGAAGCCGACCATCATGCCGAAGGGGAGCCAGGTGGCGTCGAAGCGGCGGCGCGTGCGGGGAGTCATACGTCCTCTGTCCGGTCGGGGCCCGGCAGGCGCGATACGCGAGCAGGGCACGGTGGTGAAAGCGTAGCCCCGACGCCCGACCGCGGGCATGCCGAGCGGTCGGGTCGAGTCCCACGCCACGACCCGGGGGACCGATGGTCCCGTAATATCCCTGCGTGACCGCTCCCCCCACGACTCTCCAGGCCTTGCGTCGCCCGCGCTTGCTCACCACCGAGGTGCTCGCAGGGGCCGTGACCACCCTCGCTCTCATCCCCGAGGTGATCTCCTTCTCGGTGATCGCGGGGGTCGACCCGAAGGTCAGCCTGATCGCCTCGGTCGTGCTCGCCGTGTCGATGTCGATCCTCGGCGGGCGACCCGCGATGATCACTGCGGCGGCCGGCGCCGTCGCGCTCGTGGTCGCACCTCTGGTGCACACCCACGGGGTCGAATACCTCCTGCCCACCGTGATCCTGGCTGGCATCATCCAGATCGTCTTCGGGGTCACGGGGCTGGCCCGGATCATGCGTTTCATCCCCCGCTCGGTGATGATCGGCTTCGTCAACTCCCTGGGCATCCTCATCTTCACCGCGCAGCTGCACCATGTCCTCGACGTGCCGCGGGCGGTGTACCCGCTGTTCGTCCTCACACTCGTCATCGTGCTCGTGCTCCCGCGGCTGACCAAGGCCGTTCCGGCACCGCTGGTGGCGATCATCGCGGTGACGGCGATCGCGATGATCGCTCACCTGAGCGTCCCGAACGTCGGCGATCAGGGCGAGGTCGCCGGCGGGCTGCCCGGGATCACCCAGCTCCAGGTCCCGCTGAGCCTCGAGACGCTGCGGATCATCGGGCCGACGGCGCTCAGCGTCGCATTCGTGGGTCTCATGGAGACGCTGCTGACCGCGAAGCTCGTCGACGACATCACCGAGACGACCTCGCACAAGGGACGGGAGTCCTGGGCGCTCGGCACCGCGAACATCCTCGCCGGGTTCTGGGGCGGCATCGCCGGCTGCGCCATGATCGGCCAGACCGTCGTGAACGTGAAGCTCGGCCGCGCCCGCACCAGGATCTCCACGTTCATCGCCGGAGTGCTCCTGCTGGTGCTGGTCACCGCGCTGTCTGATCTCATGGAGCAGATCCCCATGGCTGCGCTCGCCGCCGTCATGATGGTGGTGGCCCTGTCCACCGTGGACTTCCATAGCGTGCGTCCCGCGACGCTGAAGCGGATGCCGCTGTCGGAGACCTGCGTGATGCTCGTGACCGTGGCCGTCGTGGTTGCCACGAACAACCTCGCGATCGGCGTCGCGACGGGGGCCGTGCTGGCGATGGTGCTGTTCGCCCGGCGCGTCGCGCATGTGACCACGGTCGAACGGGTCGTCGACGAGGAGTCGGCCGCCTATACGGTGCGCGGCCCCCTGTTCTTCGGCAGCAGCAACGACCTCGTCGAGCAGTTCTCCTACGCGGAGGATCCGCCGCAGGTCACCGTCGACTTCGCCGCAGCGCAGATCTGGGATGCCTCCACGGTCGCCGTGCTCGACTCGGTGCAGACCAAGTACGCCGCCCACGACATCGAGGTGCGCTTCACGGGCCTGGACGAGCACTCGACCCGTTTCCACGGCAGGCTCACCGGCACGCTGAACTGAACGACGACGTCCGCCGCGCGAGCGCGGCGGAGACCGCGGCGCAGGGCACCTGAACGATCACGGGCCGGGTGACCGGGGGCGTTCACCAGGGCAGCACCTCGGGGACCGGGTCGCCGCCGAGCACGTGCTGGTCGCAGAAGGCGAGCACGGCCCGGTTCCACGCCAGGGCGTTCGACGGGGTCAACACCCAGTGGCTCTCGCTGGTCAGCTGCAGGAAACGGTGCGGCATCGTCTGTGGTGGGCCGTCCCACCCCGAGACCAGGTCCCACCACAGTCGCAGCGCCTCGCTGATCGGCACCCGGTAGTCGCGGTTGCCGTGGGTGATGAGCATCGGGGTGGTGATCGCCGCGGCGGCGCGATGCGGGGAGAAGGCGCGGTACCAGTCCGGATCCTCGTCCTCGTGGCGGTGCACGCGCATCTTCGACGCGGCGGCGTCCGTGGTGCGGTGCTGCTGCTCCAGCGCCCACAGTCCGGCGTGCGTGACGATCGCATCGAAGCGGTCCGTGTGCCCGGCGATCCAGTTGGCCATGAACCCGCCGAACGATGCGCCGAGCATCGCGGTGCGGGTGCCGTCGAGCTCCGGGCGGGCCAGCACCGCGTCGAAGAGCCTCTCGCATTCGTCGAAGACCACGTCGGGTCGGCGCGGCCAGCCGCGGTTCAGCCCCGCGTCCCCGTAGCCGGTGGACATCGCCGGATCCGGCATCAGCACCGCGTAGCCGCGCTCCACCGCCAGCCAGGGGCACCAGCGCCAGCTCCAGGCGTTGTAGGACCCGTGCGGACCGCCGTGGATCCACAGCATCGCCGGCGCGGGGGAGGTGGCCGAGGCTGAGGCCGGGACGCACAGCCAGCCCCCGACGCTGATCCCGTCCACGTCCGTCGTCACCCACTCCAGCGTGCCGGGCAGCGCGGCGACGGCGCCCGGGGCGGGCATCTCGCGGGTGGGGCCCGACGTGGGCGGCTCCTGGGCGGTGCCGGTGGACAGGTCAGCGTCGGCGGGCCGCTGGGATGCGACGTCCGCCGCCGCGATCCGCAGCGGCCGGGCCGCGGACCCGATGTCGCTGCGCAGCGCGAGCAGGGAGCCGTCGGCCGCCGGGGCGAGGGCGGAGAAGACCCCGTCGGCCGCCACCGTGCGCGCCGTGCCGGTCGCTGGATCGATCGCGAGGATCGCCCCGGAGGAGTGCAGGTCGCCGGACACCAGGAGGGTGCCGTCCTCGGCCCATTCCACCTCGCCGATGCTCAGGTCGCCGAGCTGTGCGGTGACCGGTGCCCCACCGCCGATCGGATGGATCGCCAGGCGGCTGTAGCTGGTGTCCGTCGGGCTCGAGGCGGTCGACCGGGTCACGGCCAGACGGCGGCCGTCCCGCGAGAACAGCGGGCTGTCGTACTGGGTCTCGTCATCGCCCTGCAGCAGCACGACGCGGCGCAGGGTCGCAGTGTCGATCAGCACGATCGAGCTGCGGGTCTCCCCGCCGCGCACGCGCTGGGTCCAGGAGGTCGCCACCGTGGCACCGTCGGGGGAGAGGTCCGCGGAGGCCGCGTAGAGGGTCACGGTGCCGACGTCCGGGGTGAGGTCGGTGAGGTCGCCGCCCGGGGAGACCAGGACCAGGCGACGGCTGCTGTCCCCGATCTCGTGGTCCCACTGCCGGATCGGCATGCCCGTGTGCCAGATGGTGGTCTGTTTCGCGTCCTCGCGGGCCTTCCGACGCTCGGCGTCGTCCTCGAGGGGCCCGCCCGGCAGCACGGAGGTCGCTGCGAGCATCGTGCCGTCGTCGGCCACCGAGAGCAGCGCGAGCCCGCCGGGCGCGGAGGCGACGACCTCGGCCTCGCCGGTGCGCGGCAGGCGCCAGATCGCTGAGGTGTCCTCCTCGGCATCGCCGCAGGGATCCGCACGGGCGGAGCTGAACAGCAGCGAACCATCCGGGGCGAAGTGCGGGGAGCTCTCGCCCTGTGCGGAGAAGGTCAGGCGGCGGGCAGCTCGTTCGCCCTCGGGATCGAGCTCCCAGAGCGAGGAGACGAGCTTCGCGCCGTGCTCATCGGCCTCCTGGATCGCCGCGACCGCGCGGCCGTCGGGGCCGGCGGCCAGGGAGGTGAGGCGCGGGATCCGCAGGAAGCCGTCGATGTCGGAGAAGTCGGAGAAACCGGTGCTCGAGGGCTCGGCCGGATCGACGGGAGCAGCGGCCTCTTGATGCGTGGCAGGGCGGGGCATCGCCACACGCTATCGTGCGCTCCGGGTTCACGCCCCGCGCATACGACGGTGAGGTCGGGTCCAGCCCCGTTCGCTAGCCTCGGCTCCATGAGCGAGGAACGCGCCGACCGGATCGTCCATCTCCTGGAACGAGACTTCTCGGACCTGATGTCCCGCAATCCGCTGGCCTTCAGGCGCCGCTTCCGGAAGATGGCAGTGGACCCGTTCGCGTTCTACCGGGGTTCGGCGGGGCTCTTCTACGATGACGTCGCGGAGCTCGAGGATCCCTGGGTGGACGACGTGACCTCCCGGGCGTGGATCCACGGGGACCTGCACGCGGAGAACTTCGGCACCTACATGGATGACCGAGGCGTCCTCGTCTTCGACGTCAACGACTTCGATGAGGCGTATCTGGGTCACTTCACCTGGGATCTCCTGCGCTGTGCGACCAGTCTGGCCCTGTTGGGCTGGCGCCGCGCCTTCCCTGATGACGTGATCCGGACGATCGTGGAGCGCTACGTGCGCGCCTATCTCGATCAGGTCCGCCACTACGTCGAGGCGGACGACGACCTGGCGTGGTCGCTGAACATCGACAACGCCGAGGGCACGGTGTTGGCCACTCTCCGAGCGGCACAGGCCTCCACCCGGATCGGGTTGCTCGATCGGGAGACCGCGGACGTCGACCATTCGCGCTCGTTCCGCCGCGATGCCGACAGCCGTCCGCTCGAGGCCGCGGAGCGGGAACGGCTCGCCGAGGCTTATGACCGGTACCTGTCCACGATCCCCGAGGACAAGCGGCTGGACCGCGACGTCGCCTACACCGTCAAGGACGTCGTCGCCCGCAGCGGACTGGGTATCGGCAGCGCCGGATTGACGACGTACAGTCTGCTCATCGAGGGGCACAGCCAGGCGCTGGAGAACGATGTCCTGCTCAGCATGAAGGAGGGCAACGTCCCCGCTCCCAGCGCTGTGGTCCGGGACCCCCGGCTCGCCGAGGCCTTCGAGCACCAGGGTCACCGCGCGGCGATGTCACAGCGCGCCCTCCAGGCGCACGCGGACCCGTTCCTCGGATGGACCGAACTCGACGGCACCGGATTCGTGGTGCGCGAGGTCTCGCCGTACGAGCTGGAGCTGCCCTGGAAGGACCTCGTCGAACCGGAGGACATCGGGCCGCTGGTGGCCGACCTGGGTCGGGCGACGGCCAAGGTGCACTGCGTGGCGGATGCCGATGCCGAGGACAGCGTCGTCGATGTCCAGGTGGAAGACCACGTGGCCGCCGCCGTGCAGGGATCGGAGGACGACTTCGTCGAATGGGTGCAGGACTTCGCGATGACGTATGCGGTGACGACCCGCGCCGATCATCGGCGGTTCGTCAACGCCTTCCGGGCGGGTGCATTCGGAGCCGTCACCGCGATCTGACATCCGCGAGGCGTTCGAAGCGGGCGTCCGGAGCCGTCTCGGAGCCCGCGAGTGCCGACCGATGATGCTGCGGCTCGCCGCGCAGCTCGATGAGCACGGGGAAGACCTCGCACTGCGATGCGAGCAGTGGTCGCGATGCGAGGCGAGCAGCGGTCGCGTTCCTGGCGCGCCGAACACCATGTCCTGCGATGTCCCGCGCCTGCGTGCCCCCGGCGCGATTCGAACGCGCGACACCCGCTTTAGGAGAGCGGTGCTCTATCCCCTGAGCTACGGGGGCCGATCGGTTCCCGGACGACGCCATGGTGCGTCCCACGGACCGCCGACATCCTAGCGCCCCGTGGGAGGATCGCTCCATGTCGAGCTCGCAGCACGAGAGAACCGCCACCACCGCCGCGATTATCCTGGCCGGCGGGGCTGCTGCCCGCATGGGCGGGGAGGACAAGACCCGGCTGCCCATTGCCGGGGCCACCGCGCTCGAGCGCGTGCTGCGTGTCGCCCCGGCCGACCGACGCGTCGTCGTCGGCCCCGGCGGGACCGACGGGGACGCGCTCGCCGAGCGCCACGGCGCCCGCTTCGTCCTCGAGGACCCGCCGCGCTCCGGCCCGCTGGCCGCGCTCGAGCGCGGCGTCGCCGACCTCGAGGATGCTCCGGCCGAGACCACGGTGCTGGTGCTCGGCGGGGACATGCCGCTGCTGCGCCGCGAGACCCTCGCCGCCCTCGCTGCGACCAGCCGAGCCGAGCAGACGGTGGCTGCGCTGACCGCCGAGGACGGTCACGTCCAATTCCTCTGCGCCGCCTGGCCGCTGGAGCGCCTGCGCCGCGCCCTCGCCGACGTCGAGCATCCCGGCGGCGGCTGGGCCGATCTCAGCCTGCGTCGCCTGTATGCCCAGCTCGACGACGACGAGCTGGTCGCCCGCCGGGCCGCCGGAGCGGAGGGCGCGGACATCGACACCCCCGACGCCCTCGAGCAGGTGCGCCGCGCCGCCGGCCCTCGCATCGCCCTGGCCCAGATCGAGGTCAGCGAGGACTCCGGGACCACGGCAGGGACCGTCCGCCGGGCCGTGGCGGAGGCGGCCGATGCCGGTGCCCGGCTCGTGCTGCTGCCCGAGGCCACCCTGACCCCCTTCGGCACCGACCTGCGCGCAGCCGCCGAGACCCGCCACGAAGACTTCGCCCACCTGATCCAGGAGCTCGCCACCACCCACGATCTCGTGGTGGTCGCCGGATCCTTCACCCCGGCCGACGGCGAGAGGGTGCACAACACCGTGATCGTGCGCGGCCCCGTGCGCGTCCGCTCGAGCAGCCGCGACAGCAGCGCCGAAAGCGTCGATCGGGACGCCGACGCCCTCTCCGCCGAGTACCGCAAGATCCACCTCTTCGACGCCTACGGCGTCCGCGAGTCCGACACCGTCGCCCCCGGCGACCAGCTGCTCATGGTCGACCTCGACGGTGCCCGCCTCGGACTCGCCACCTGCTACGACGTGCGCTTCCCCGAGCAGTTCACGGCGCTGGCCCGCCGCGGAGCACACGCCGTCCTGCTGCCGATGGCCTGGGGCGACGGCCCCACCAAGTCCGAGCAGCTGCGACTGCTGCTGAGGGCCCGGGCGCTGGATTCGACGACCGTGGTCCTCGCCGCCGACCAGGCGCCGCCGCCCGAGCATCGCGGCCGGGCGCCCCGGGGAATCGGCCAGAGCGCCGTCGTCGGTCCACTCGGGCAGATCCGCCAGGAACTCGCACGTGAACCCGGGATGCTGCTGGTCGACCTCGACCTCGCCGAGATCGAGGCCGCCCGCGAGGCCCTGCCGGTCCTCACGCATGCCGTCGAGCTGCCCGAGCCGTGAGCGTCTGCGATCTCCCTCACCCTCCAGGATCGGCTCCGACCAGCTGGCGTAGCCTGCTGGAGTGACCACTGCGACCTCTCTGACCAGCCGTCCCAGCCGCCCCAGCCGTCCCACCGCGCTGCTCGCGCTCGCCGCCGCCCTGACACTCGGCGTCCTGACGCTGCTCCCGCTGCCGGCGCACGCGCACGACACCTTGATCGAGACCGATCCGTCCGACGGCGAGACGCTCGAGACCTCGCCCGAGGCGCTCACGCTGACCTACTCGGCGGACATCCTCGAGGTGAGCCCGGTGGTGCGGATCGACGACGAGGACGGGGACACCCTCGCCGAGGTGACGCCCACCGTCGACGGGCCGACCGTGACCGCCGAGCTCGAGGAGCCGCTGGCCGCCGGGACCTACACCGTCCAGTGGCGCGTGGTCTCCAGCGATGGCCACCCGATCGAGGGCAGCTTCACCTTCGACGTCGAGCAGGACGCCGCCGGGGCGGCTGCCCCGAGCGACGAGGAGTCCGGGGCCGGCGACGACGGCGGAGCCGAGGCGAGCGATGCCGGGGGAGCAGAGGAGTCCGCCTCGAGCACCGCGTCCGACGCCGGCGGCTCGGCCGAGGCCGGCGACGGCGGGGGAGCCTCCGGGGGTGATACCTCCTCCGAGGGCTCTGCCAGCGAGGACACCGGCTCCGAGAGCTCGGCGATGCCCCTGCTGCTCGGCATCGTCGGGGTGGCCGTGGTGGGTGTCGCGATCGCCGCCTTCTTCACCCTGCGCAAGCGTCGCTGAGACCCGCGGGGGCGATGTCCTCCGGGAGCGGTGAGGGGGAGCGGTCGGCTACTGGCGACATAGCGTGCACGGTGCCCATATAGGCAGGACACTCGCTGGAGCGCCAGTACACGACCAGGCGTGCTGCGGGTGACCAGGTGGGCAGTGGGTGCCCAGGTGTGCTGTGGTGACCAGGCGTGCGGGGGGCGATCAGGCGTGCTGCGGGTGACCAGGTGGGCTGGGAGCGGTGAGGGGGAGCGGTCGGCTACTGGCGACATAGCGTGCACGGTGCCCATATAGGCAGGACACTCGCTGGAGCGCCAGTACACGACCAGGCGTGCTGTGGGTGACCAGGTGGGCTGTGGGTGCCCAGGTGGGCTGTGGTGATCAGGCGTACTGCGGGCGACCAGGTGGACAGTGGGTGACCCGCCGTGCTCGCCTCGACACGCGTCGGGCGCTGACATGCGAAGCGGCCCCCGATGCCGGAGCATCGGGGGCCGTTCGACGTCAGAGGGGAGGCGAGCTCAGTTGCCCCCTTCCTCCCCCTCGCCGCCGCCGAGCCCGAACTGCTCGCGGGCGGCGTCAGCGCCGGAGTCGACGTGCTCGTCAACCGAATCCGGAGTACGTTCCTTGATCTGCTCGGTCGCGGCGTCGATCCCCTGATCGACCTGCTCCGAGTTCTCCCCGGCGAAGTCCTTGGCCTTGTTCAGCGCGTCATCGAAACCCATGATCGGTGTCCTTTCGTTCGCGGAACCGCCCCGTCCAGGGCGACGCCGTCAACATACGACGGCTTCTCGCCGAGACTCAAATGTGACCTGGACATATGGGCTCATCTGACGATTGCTGACCGCTATCGCTGCATAACGTGACCAGCCGCGCAATACTGGCTGCGTGACTGTGCATAATTCCGAAGCTGACGAGAAGCCCGGCGTGGCCGGCGAGCCGGCGTCCCGTACGCCCCGGGACCGCTCGGCGCGCTGGGACCATGTCCTGACGCTGCTGTCGACAACCAAACGCCTGAGCGTCGCGGAGGTCGCGCGGGAGCTCGGGATCAGCGAGTCCACCGTGCGGCGCGACTTCATGGAGATGGAGCGGGCGCAGCTCGCCCGTCGCACCCACGGCGGGATCGTCGCCGTCGACGTCGCCTACTCGCTGGCCACCGTGCCGCGCAGCACGGACGAGGGGTCGGCCTTCCGCGAGCGTGTCTCCGACCGTGCCGCCTCCCTGGTGCAGCCGGGGCAGATCATCGGCTTCAACGGCGGGCGCACCACCACGTCCACCGCCCGGCGGGCGGTGGCGCGGGGAGATCTCGACTCCCGCGACGGCTCGCCCGGTCTGACGGTGGTGTGCGCCGCGCTGAACATCGCGACCGAGGCGGTGCTGCGCCCATCGGTGCGCACGGTCGTGCTCGGCGGTGTCGCCGAGCCCTACTCCTTCGAGCTCACCGGCCCGCTGGCGACGGCGACCATGCGCGACCTGTGGCTGGACACCATGTTCGTCGGCACCGTCGGGCTCGACGTCGCCGCGGGTCTGACCTGCAACTCCGACGCCGAAGCAGGGGTCACTCGGATCATGATCGGGCATGCCCGCCGAGTGGTGGGCCTGGCGACCCCGGACAAGCTCGGCCACCGCGCCCTGGCGGGCATCTGCCCGGTCTCCGTGCTCACCGATCTGATCATCCCCGGCCCCGTGCCCGACGAGCTCAGGACCCACCTTGAGGAAGCCTCCGTGACCCTGCACGAGGTGTGAGCAGGACGGTCGCCCCACCTGCGGCACGCCTGCACGAGGTCGGGCCGCGGCGCCGGTAGCGTGAGGTCCCATGTGGAGACTCCTGCGCGGCAAGAAGCGCCCCGACGGCACGGCCGAGGACGCGGACGCTCGCGGCGACGCCCTGTCGGCCCTCGCCCGTGAGCGTCGCGACAGCGCGCAGCACGGGGCGCAGGATCAGCAGGACCAGCAGGATCAACGGGACGCGCAGGACCGGCGCCGCGTCGCCGCGCAGCACGACCGCACGCCGGCGTCGTCGTCACCCCGGGAGGCCGGGACGAGCACCGGCGGCTACGACGTCGTCGTGGACCGCCACCTCGACGAGGTCGGAGCCGGCATCGCTCCCGAACAGGACGAGAACGACTTCCCCGCCGAGCCGCGCGAGCACCGCCCCCTCAGCCGCGAGGACCTCGTCGCCGACGCTCTGGACCGCTGGGCCCAGCAGATCACCGGCGGCGTCACCGCCCCCTCCTTCCTCACCCAGCTCCGCGCCGGCTCGACCGTCCTGGACCTGAGCCACTCGCATCCCTCGGGCCTCGCACAGCTCCTGGCCGGCCGCGGCCCGACGCGCCTGTCCTCGCTGGTCCGGGAGGTCGGGGCCCTGGCCGACGCCCGCGCCCACGCCCGCACCATCCGTGAGATCGCCGAGCGCCACGCGGAGGAGGTCGGGCTGACCACCTGCCACCTCGGCATCGGCGAGGCGACCTGGTACCCCGAGGACGGCTCCGCCCCGATCCACGCCCCCGTCCTGGTGCGGCCGGTCACGCTGCGCCTGCGCGGCAACGCCCGCGAGGACGTCGACCTCGAGGTCGACTCGACCGCCGACCTCAACCCGGTGCTGCTGCGCTCGCTGCGCGAAGCCGGGGTCGCGGTCGACGCGCGGGCGCTGCTGGCGACCACCGACGGCTCACACGGCTTCGATCCCAACCCCGTCCTGGACGCCTTCCGCTCGCTCGGCCAGCCGCTTCCGGGCTTCCGCATCACCCACGCCCTCGTGGTCGGCAACCTGATGGATGCCGCAGGCTCCGTCGCGGAGGATCTCGCCGAGGACCGCCCCGACTGGGTCTCCTCCCCGCTGGTGGCCGCCCTCGCCGGTGACGCCGGGGCCCGGACCGTGGTGCGCGGCGTCGAGGCCGAGCAGGCGGTCCCCGAGGTGGCGGAGGACGAGTTGGTCTCCGCGGTCGACCCCGATCACCGCGCCGTCCTGGGGCGGGTGCTCGCCGGTCAGGATCTCGCCGTCGCCGCCCCTCCCGGCACCGGCAGCCTCGACCTCGTCGTCGATCTCGCCGAGGAGCTCAATGCCCGCGGCCGCAGCGTCCTGGTCGTCTCCCGGCGCCGCCGCAATCTGGCCCAGCTGGTCGCCATCGCCCATCAGCGGGGCCTCGAGGAGCTCGTCTTCGACCTCTCGCCGGACCCGTCGCTGCAGCGCAACGCCTCCGCGGCGCTGCTGCGCAGCCTGCGCCGGGCCGGCTCCCACGGACTCGGGGCCGAGGACGCCGCCCCGGCGGAGCTCGCCGAGATGCGGGACATCCTCGTCGGCCACGTCGAGGCCATGCACCGCACCCAGGAGCCGTGGAACGCCACCGCGCACGACGCGCTCTCCGCGCTGGCGGCCCTGACCCGGCTGCGTCCGTCCCCTCGCACCCCGGTGCGGCTGCGGGCAGACGTCGCCGCACAGATGGTCGGGGCGGACCGGGAGCGGTTCACCGCGGCGCTGCGTGAGGCCTCGGACGTCGGCCTGCTGACCACCGGCCCCGAGGAGACAGCCTGGTACGGCGCTCCCATCAGCTCCGACACCCAGGCGGCCCGGGCCGAGGAGCTCATCGACCAGCTGCGCGGGGAGATCATTCCCCAGCTGCGCACCGCGTACGCCGAGACCGGCAGCGACCTCGGGCTCTGCGAGCCCACGACCCTCGATCAATTGACCGATCGGCTCGCCCTGCTGGACCGCGTCCGTGCCCTGCTGGGCACCTTCCAGTCGGCCGTGTTCTCCGCGCAGCTGGCCGATCTCGTCGCGGCCACGGCGGACAAGACCTGGCGCGCCGAGCACGGGGTGACCATGGGATTCGGTCTGCGCCGTCGGCTGCGCAGGGACGCCGCCGCGCTGCAGCGCCCGGCCTCGCTGACCCCGGACCTGCATCGCGATCTCGCCGAGGCCCGCCGGGTCGCCGACGCCTGGCGCCGCGCGGCCGTCACCCGGGATGCGGACGTGCCCGAGGGCGAATCCCGGACCTCCTCCACCCGGTCGAGCCCGGCGCTGCCCGTCGACCTCGACCGGGCCCGTCGCACCGCCGAGCGCACGCAGCGGATCCTCGACGAGCTGGCCGTTCTGCTGGACGGCACCTCGGTCGGGACGGACCTCGCGCGCACGGACATCGACGAGCTCTCACGCCGGGTCGAGGCGCTCGCCGCCGACCGCGGCGACCTCGAGTCCCTGCCGCGGCGCACCGAGCTGCTGCGCCGCCTCAGCTTCGACGGGCTCGGCGACCTGGTCGAGGACCTCCGCGCCCGTCGAGTGCCGATCGAGCAGGTGGGCCCCGAGCTCGAGCTGTGCTGGTGGAGCAGCGTCCTCGAGCTGATCGCCGGCGCCGAGCCCACCATCTCCCAGTACGACGGCACCTCCCTCTCGCAGGTCGCCGAGCGATTCCGGCGCCTGGACGCCGAGGACCTGGCCGACGCGTCGGCCCGGGTGCACGCCGCGGCCGACGAGTCCCGTGTGGCCACGATGAAGACCTACCCGGACACCTCGCGTGCCGCGATCGGCGAGCTCGCGCGGTCCTCGACCGTGTCGATCCGGGACCTCGCCGCGAAGTACGAGGACATCCTGTTCGCGGCCCGACCCGCCTGGCTCGCCTCGCCGTACCTGGTGCCCCAGGTGATCCCGCGCGGCCGCCACTTCGACGTGCTGATCGTGGCCGACGGAGGGCGCCTGCCGACCGCCGCCGCCCTGCCCTCGATCGTGCGGGCCGAGCAGACCGTCGTGGTCGGGGACCCGCTCGAGTACGGCGGCGACGCCGCGCCGAGTCTGCTCGACGACATGCTGCGCATCGCCCCGCACATCGAGCTGCAGCGGGACGCCCACCCCGCCACCGACGGACTGCGCACCTTCGCCCAACGGCGGGCGCTCGTGAGCGAGGTCGTCGCCGTGCCCAGCCCGATCGTCCCCGAGCCCGATCGTCTGGTGCTGGTGGAGAACGGCCGCGGGCCGGTCACCGAGGGCATGGAGTACGTCGAGAGCACCGAGGCCGAGCTGCGCCGGGTCACCGACCTGGTCATCGAGCACGCCCGCTCCCGCCCGGAGCGCTCCCTGGCGGTGCTGACCTTCACCGAGGACCACGCGCGTCGTCTCATGGACCGGATCATGAACACGGTCTCCGTGATCCCCGCCCTGCGCGAGTACTTCGACCCGGCGGCCCGCGAGGTGTTCACGGTCCTGCCGGCCGAGCAGGCCAGCTCGATCCTGCGCGACGACATCATCGTCTCGGTCGGGTTCGGCAAGACCCCGCACGGAAGGCTGCTGCATCGCTTCGGCCCGCTGTCCGAGATCGACGGCCGCAAGGCCCTGGCCACGGTGATCACGCGGGCCCGCGGACGCACCACCGTCGTCTCGTCGATCGATGTCGAAGACCTCGACCACGCGCGTCTGCGCAGCGAGGGTGCCCGGGACCTGCGCGCCATGCTGTGGGTGCTGCGTGGCGGGCCCGACATCCCCGTCGTCCCGCACGTCGCGGCGCTGACCGGGCAGGGCGAGCCGATCGCCCCGCCGCAGCCTGAGGCGCCGCGCTCCGCGCCCGCCGCCCCGGCCCCGCACGGGCAGGACGCGGAGCGGCCCGGCACCGCATCAGCGACCGCACCGGCTGCGGCGGAATCAGCGGCCGACGCCGGCTCGAGCGCCGCCCCTGAGCAGGAGCCCGCCGACGCCGACTCCGGTGAGGACCTCTCCGACGAGGACCTCGATGCCGCGATCGCGGCGGCCCTGGCCCGGAAGTCCGCCGAGACACCGGGCAGCGCCGATCCGGCCCCGGGTGAGGACGCAGTCGCAGTGCGGGCCGAGTCGGACGAGCAGCAGGCCTCCGCGGCATCGCCGTCTGCCGAGTCCCCCTCGGCCGGGTCCCCATCGGCGCCGTCGCCCACGGAGCGGGCCGCGTCCCCGGCGAGCCCTGCGACCGAGGGGACGGATCCGGTCGCTGAGACCTCGGAGTCCGACGAGTCCGCCGCGCCCTCGGAGGCCCCGGACTCTGCCGCGTCCGTGGAGGCGCCGGCGCCGCGCGAGCTCGAGACGGACGCGCTCGTGCGCGACCTCGCCGACCGGCTGTGGCGGCTCGGACTGCTCGTCGAGAGTGACTTCGGGCCGACCTCGGACCGCATCGAGCTGGCGCTGGGCCATCCGGATCTGCCCGGTCGGCTGCTCGTGGCCGTCGACACCGACGGTGCCCGTTACGTCGGCACCTCCAGCCAGCGCGAACGCGACCGGCTGCGGGCCGAGCGGCTCGAGGCCGCCGGCTGGTCCACGGAACGGGTCTGGTCCTGGGCCCTGTTCATCGACCCCGACGGCGAGGCCGAACGGATCCGTCGAGCCGTGGAGCGGGCCCTGCGCCTGGTCCAGGCCGAGGAGCTCTCCGAGTCACCCACCGGGGTGGGCACCATCCGCCATCGCCTGCCGCGTCCGCAGATCCCCGCCGGGCATCAGCTGTCCTTCTACTCCAGCGAGGACTTCGACGCGGTGGTGGAGTACATCTGCTCCGACGGCCGAGCCCGCCTCGAGGAGCACCTGGCCACCGAGGTGCGCAGCTTCCTCGGCTTCGAGCAGCGCTCCGTGCTGCTGGACGTGTCGGTCTCCAGCGCGATCCGCCGCTACCAGGAGCGGCAGTGAGCGGGTCCTCGCCCTGTGGCGGCTCGGAGCCCGGCGGCGGCTCGGGGCCCGGCGGCGGCTCGGGGCCCGGTGACAGCGGCTCCGCGGCGCGCCGGGGGACGGGCCGGGTGGTCATCTCCTCGGTGACCGGGAAGCCGATCGCCTGGGACGAGCCCGAGCAGGCCGCGGAGGGTGGGGGAGAGGATCCGCAGCGTCCGCACTTCCCCGTCCGGGTCGCGGAGGATTCCCCCGAGCCCGGCGCCGACGAGTCCAACGACGCCCGTCTCAGCGGAGACGTCCCGCCGCACTGGGGCCGCGGCCGCTGAGGCTCGGATACGCGGCCGACGCGCTCAGGGCACGATGATCGCCCGTGTCCCGGGCGCGGGCACTACGGACGCTGTCGCATCATGTGGTCGAGGACGGGCTCGAGCTGCTCGCGCGCGAGGCGCTGGACGCCCTCGGCCGAGGGCGGTACAGGCTGTTCGATCACGATCACCTGCCACGGCAGCTCCGCGAGCAATCGCAGCGTCACGTCCCTCTCGCGCTGGAGGTACCGGTGCGCGGTCTCGAGATCACGCACCGGAGGATCGACCGGATAGTCGCCGAGTTTGGCCAGGAACCAGTCCTTCCATGCGGGGCCCTCACGGTCCACGGCCCGGGCGATGGCCTGCGAGGGGTCATCATCGATGTACAGCACGACGGGATCGGCCCCCGCCAATCGCGCCGCCAGGTCCTCGAGGAAGTCCGCCATCTCCGATTCTTCGTAGCCCCACCCCATCAGCGAGGGGATGAACGGCACCAGCGCGTCGGTGACCGCCAGGTCGAAACCTGCGTCGTCAAGACCCCTCCAGATACTCCGCGGTGGTGGTGAGAAGCGTCGACGCCCGCACTTCGCCGGTCGAGGCGAACTCGCGCGCCAGGGGCGCGAAGGCGTCCCGCGTGAGCACGTCCTCCTCGCGGAAGTGATCCACCTGGAGACCCTGATCGCGGAGCCAACCGACCAGATGTGCGCTCAGGGTGGACTTCCCCGCACCGGGCGACGAGGCGGCCACGGCCACGAGCTGAGTCATGGGGGAAGCCTACCGAGCACGGTCCTGATCGACGAAGCCGCCGGGCCTCGCAGACGCGCTCGCCGCCGGGCGTGGCCCTGACTGAGCCGAGGAGCCGGAACAGCCGGTGAGGACGACCACTCATGCGCTGGGCCCCAGGGGCCTTCCGGCACCGGGTTCGTAGAGTGTCCCCATGACGGACGCCGCCTCGAACTCGACGCCCGTGCGGACGACCGGATCGGCGAGGCCACCGGTCGGTCCGCGGCACCGCAATCCCCTGGGCAACCTCCTGCGCGGAGCGCTCATCGGCGTCGTCGAGACGGTGCCCGGGGTCAGCGGCGGCACCGTCGCCCTGGTGACCGGCATCTACGACGAGCTGATCGATGCGGGCCACCACCTCACCCTCGCCGCCCGACGGCTGCTGACCGGCCCGGATCGTCGGGCCGGGATGCAGGAGCATCTGCGAGCCGTCTCCTGGGTGCTCGTGCTCCCGCTGCTGATCGGGATGGCCGCTGCGGTGCTCACCGTGGCGGGACCCGTCGCCGCCCTGGTCGAGGCGCACCCGCAGACCATGCGCTCGGTGTTCTTCGGCCTCGTGCTCGGCTCGGTGCTGGTGCCGATGCGGCTCTCCGGCGGCTCCTGGCGGTCCCCGGAGCTGCTCCGCTTCGGCGCCGGTGTGCTGGCGGGGCTGGCCGTCACCTCGCTTCCCGCCGCCGCGCTCGAGCCCGGCCCGTGGGTCATCGCCCCTGCGGCGGCGATCGCCGTGTGCGCCCTCGTGCTGCCGGGGATGTCCGGCTCCTTCATCCTCCTCAGCCTCGGTCTCTACCAGCCCACCCTGCAGGCCGTGGACGCCCTCGACCTCGGCTACATCGCCTGGTTCGGGCTCTGGGCCGTCGTCGGGCTGGTCGTGATCGTCCGGCTCATGCGGCACCTGCTGACGCGCTTCCACCGCGGGACGATGGTGGTCCTGGCAGGAGTGATGATCGGTGCGCTGCGGAGCCTGTGGCCCTGGCAGGATGCCACCGGCGCCGTGCGCACTCCCGGGGACGACTGGCCGCTGTTGCTGGTCATCGCCGTGCTCGGCGTGCTCGCCGTGCAGTTGCTGGTCCTGGTCGAGTCGCGGAAGATCGCACCTGCCGGCCCCGAGTGCGGCGGTCCGGAGGATCCCCCCGAGCCCGGCTCCTACGGGTCCCAGGATGCCCGCCCCGGGGGAGACGACCCACCGCGCCGGGGCCGCGGCCGCTGAGGCTCGGATGGGCGGCCGACGCGCTCAGTGCTCGATGATCGTCAGCCGTTCCGAGGGGGTCGGCTCCTCCCGCAGCGACGCCAGGTGCTCGTTGCCCGCCTGGTCGACGGTGTGGGCGAACGCGGTGCCGGTGTTCTCCCGCTCCTGGGCCCGTCGGGTCGACTCCTCGAGCGAGGTCGACAGGCGATGCAGGACCACGTCGACGCCCGCCCCTGCGGCCCGCGCCAGCGCCCAGCCGCGCCGGGCGACGGACCACGAGTTCCAGTCCAGCACCGCGTCCACGTCTGCCCGCAGCACCTGCTCGGCGACCGTCCAGATCAGCTCTCGCACCTCGGCGGCACGATCGCCGTAGGCCGGGTCCTCGATCGTGAGGTCGGGATACAGGCGCAGCATCCACTCATCGAGGGTGAACCGGACCGCCGGCTCCTCCTCCGCGAGGCGTCGGGCGAGCGTGGACTTCCCGGATCCGGCGAGTCCGTACAGCAGATGGAGGCGAGCGGTCATGCACCGACCCTAGAACGGCCGGGGCCGCCGCCATGGACCCTCCGGCACAGAACGGATCCCGGGAGGATCCCCGTACCCTGGAGGACATGGAGAACACCTCGCCCCAGAGCCCCGATCCGGCCGCAGTGCAATCCCCCGTCCAGGACCTCACCCAGCTCCGCGTCGCCGTGATCGGCGCGGGCAACATGGGCGGGCCCGTCGTCCGCGCCTTCCTCGCGGCCGGAGTCCGGCCCGGCAAGCTGGCGATCGTGAACTCCACGCCGGCCAGCAGCGAACGGGCCGCTGAGGAGCTCGGTGCGATCGCTGCCTCCCGCGCCGAGGCGCTCGAGGGCGCCGACGTGGTCGTCCTCGGCGTGAAGCCGTATCAGATCCTCGAGCTGGCCGCCGAGATCCGCGAGCAGCTCCCGGCCGGCGCCCTCGTGATCTCCCTCGCCGCCGGGATCGCCCTGTCGCAGATCGAAGATGCGCTGCCGGCGGGACTGAGCGTCGAGCGTGCCATGCCCAACACTCCGATCTCGGTCGGCGAAGGGGCCGTGGGCCTGATGCGCGGCAGCTCCGTCACCGACGAACAGCACGCGCTCACCCGCACGCTGTTCTCCCGGGCCGGGGTGGCCGTGGACATCACCGAGGAGCAGGTCCACGCCTTCATCGCCGCCGCCGGGTCCCTCCCCGGGTTCGTGTTCTCGATCCTGGAGGCGATGAGCGACGAAGCCGTGCGGCTGGGTCTGAAGCGCGATCTCGCCGACTCGCTCGTGCAGCAGACCGTGCGGGGCGCCGCCACCATGCTGATGGAGAGCGGGGTGCACGCCGCCGTCGCGAAGAACGGGGTCTCCAGCCCCGGCGGCACCACGGTGCAGGGTCTCTCGGTGCTCGAGCGGGAAGGCGTGCGTCCCGGCGTGGCCGCGGCGATGGCCGCCGCGGCGCGGACGTCCCGCGAGATGACCGGAGCCTGAACGCTGGTCGCTGACGGGCGCCATCGCGTTCGTCGTGGCACATATGGCACGGCGCATGCCGGAGCGCCCGTCGCTGACCACGCCCGGTGTCTCGTAGTCGCGCGCCATCGGCCTCAGGGCCGGTTGGAGAACTTCTCGATCAGGTGCGTGTGGCCGGAGACGATCACCAGATCGTGCGCGGCGACCAGGGTCTCGGGCACCGCGTAGGTGAAGTCCTTGCCGGGGGACTTCACGCCCACGATCGTCACGCCGAACTTCGCGCGGATGTCGGACTCGCCCAGCGTCATGCCCTGCACCTCGCGGGGCGGACGCATCTTGACGATCGCGAAGCCGTCGTCGAACTCGATGAAATCCATGAGCTTGCCGCCCACCAGGTGTGCGACGCGCTTGCCCGCATCGGCTTCCGGATAGACCACGTGATGGGTGCCGATCCGCTGCAGGATCCGACCGTGCGCGGCGGAGATCGCCTTCGCCCAGATCACCGGTTTGCCGAAGTCCACCAGGTTCGCGGCGATCAGCACGCTGGACTCGATCGAGGTGCCCACCCCGACCACGGCGATGGAGAAGTCTCCCGCCCCGATCTGCTCGAGCACCTCCGGCTGGGTGGCGTCGGCCCGCACCACGTGGGTGAGCTGTCCGGAGTACTTCTGGACCAGCTCCTCACTGGTGTCGATCGCGAGCACCTGCGTGCCCAGCTTCTCGAGCGTCAGGGCGATCGAGGCACCGAAACGGCCCAGACCGATCACCAGCACACCGTCATCGCGCGCACCGCGTGCCATGGCTCCTCCTCCTCGCCTGCCCGGCACCGGGGCCCCGGGGCCGAGCGGGCACAGTCTACGGTCGGGACGCCCCGGGGCGCGGCTTCCGGTCGGGGTGGCCCGGATCCGGCCGTCAGGGGCCACGGACAGGGCAGGCCGGGCTGTTCTCCTCCCGTTCGTCCTGCGTGGCCGGCTCGTTCCTCGCCGACCGCTCGGACTCCGCGTTCGTCGATCAGCCGACGATCGGTCGCTCGTACGGGAGCTGGATCATGCGGGTGCGGTGGCGCAGGGCGAGGGCGGCGCCGAGCGTCATCGGACCCAGGCGGCCGATGTACATGCAGGCGATGATCACCCCCTTCGCCTCGGTGGGCAGCGCCGAGGTGATGCCCGTGGACAGGCCCACCGTGCCGAAGGCGGACAGCACCTCGAACAGCGACTGATCCAGCGAGAAGCTGGTCATCCGCAGCAGGGCGAAGACCGACAGGAACACCACGGTGGCGCTCATGACCAGCACCCCGATGGCCTGGCGGATCGTCTCGTGGGGGATGCGGCGACCGAAGGCCTCGACATCCGGGTTGCCACGGATCTCCGCCCAGATCGACAGCATCAGCAGGGCGAAGGTGGTCAGCCGGATGCCGCCGGCGGTCGAGCCCGAGCCTCCGCCGATGAACATCAGCAGGTCCGTCAGCAGACGCGACTCCGCCGTCATCGATGCCACGTCCAACGTCGCGAAGCCACCCGAACGCGGCATCACCGCCGCGAACCCGGAGGCGAGGATCTTGGTGGGGACCGGGTCGTCGCCGAGGGTGGCGGGGTTCGCCCACTCCAGCACCAGGTAACCCAGCCAGGCCACGCCCAGCAGCAGCGCCGTGGTGGTGAGCGTCAGCTTGGCGTGCAGGCTCCAACGGCGCGGGGTGCGCAGCTTTTTCACGATCACGAGGATCACGGGAAAGCCCAGGGAACCGACGAACACCGCCAGCGCGATCGGGATCGAGAAGAAAGGGTCACCGAGGTACTGCGCGGTTCCCTGCGCCTCGGGGACGAACCCTGCGTTGTTGAAGGCGCTGATCGCGTAGAACAGTCCCAGGAACAGCGACTCCCCGATGCCGTGCTCGGTGGCGAACATATAGGGGGTCAGCGTCACGAACGTCGCCACCTCGAAGGCGGTCGAGGTGATCAGGATGATGCGCAGCACGCCGCCGACCTCGGCCAGCCGTTCCGCCCGCGTCTCGGTCGCGGTCATCACGCGCTGCGCCAGGCCGAGACGATGCATCACCGACAGGCTCAACAGGGAGGCCAGAGTCATCAGCCCCAGGCCGCCCATCTTCATCGCGATCATGATCACGGTGAGACCGAAGGTTGACCAGTGGGTTCCGGTCTCCACCGTCACCAATCCGGTCACGCAGATCGCGGAGACTGCGGTGAACAGCGCGTCGACGAACTCGGTGCGCTGGCCGGAGGTCGTCGCGGCCGGGAGCGACAGCAGCGCGGTGAACAGCGCGATCATCCCTGTGAACACCGCCAGCGTGAAGCGGGCCGGGGTCACTGTGGTCAACGACCTCACCCCAGCGCGCCACCCCGGAACGGGCGGTCGGCCGGCGGACGGCCCGACGCGGCGCATCGCGGACCTGGCCTCGCGTTCGCTCATCCTGGTGTGTCCCCTCGCATCCGGGCGATCTCTGGTCGCGTCCGCGGAAGTCTACGACCGGACTCGCCGCCGACGACGATCGCGTCCCTCTCGCGACGGGCCGCGCCCGCTCCGAGGAGAGGGGCGGCGCATCGTCGGCGCTCTGGGTACGCTCGGACCATGCCCGACGCCGCGCCCATCTCCGAGACCGACGCTCCGACCGCTGCCGTTGCCCCGGACGGCTGCGGGATCGTCTGGTCCGATCAGCTGTGCGAGTACGACTTCGGGCCCTTCCACCCCATGTCCCCGGTCCGGCTCACCCTCACCCGGGAGCTGGCCCGCTGCGCCGGGGTGCTCGACCGTCCCGGGGTACGGACCATCGAGCCCGTCATCGCCACCGACGAGCAGCTCGGCACCGTCCACGACGCCGACTACATCGCCGCGGTCCGCGCGGCATCGGTCCCGAGGGGGAAGCCGGGGCACGACGCCGACGAGGCGGACGACGCCCACGAGAGGGACGCACGGTTCGAGGACCTGATCCGCTTCGGCATCGGCGGGGACGACGTGCCGGCCTTCGCGGGCATGCACACCGCCTCGGCGCGCATCGCCGGGGGCTCCATCGCCGCCGTCGACGCCATCGGATCGGGACAGGTGCGCCGCGCGGTCAACATCGCCGGAGGCCTCCACCACGCCCGCCCGGCGAGCGCGTCGGGGTTCTGCGTCTACAACGACGCCGCCATCGCGATCCGTCACGCTGTGGACCGGGGCGAGGAGCGGGTCATGTACGTCGACGTCGACGTGCATCACGGCGACGGGGTCGAGCTGGCGCTGTGGAACGAGCCGCGGGCGGTGACGCTCTCCGTCCACGAGACCGGGGAGCGGCTGTTCCCGGGCACCGGATTCGTCCAGGACACCGGCGGGGCGGGTGCCCAGGGCACCGCCATCAACGTGCCCCTGCCCCCGCGCACCACCGCCGACGGCTGGGTGCGGGCGATCCGCGCCACCGTGCCCGCCCTGGTCCGCGCCGTGAGGCCGACGTTGCTGGTCACCCAGCACGGGGCCGATACCCACCGGGTGGACCCCTTGGCGGACTTCTCCGTCACCCTCGAAGCGCATCGCGAGGTGATGCTGCTGCTGCGCGAGCTCGCCGACGAGGTGTGCGACGGACGCTGGCTGGCGCTCGGCGGCGGCGGATACGCGGTCATCGACGTGGTTCCGCGCTCCTGGGCGCAGCTGCTCGCGGTGGCCAGCGGGGACGCGATCGACCCCGGCACCCCGCTGCCCCTGTCCTACCTCGAGGCGGAGGCGCGGGCGCGCGGGGAGCACGGACTGTCCCCGGAGCCCGCCATCCGCGTCTACGGTGACGGCCGGGCGCTCGCCGTGCGCGACTGGGAGAGCGGCTTCGATCCCGAGGACCCCCTGGACCGCGCCGTCCAGGCCGCACGGCGCGGTGCCTTCCCCGAGTGGGGACTGGACCCGTTCGTGGACTGACCGGTCGGGCCCTGTCACGCCCGGCCCTGCCACAATCCGTGTCACGCCCCGCCCTGCCACAATGTCGCACGGAAGCCCCGTCCTCGGACCGGCGTCGCGACGCACCGGGGGCGGGACACGACACGGTCGCGACCCACCGGGGCCCGACCTCGCCACGACTCGCCGCACCACGACCACCGGGGGTATGCATGACGACACCGTCGACCGCGGTGCTCGACGACTTCGCCGAGCATCTGCGCGCTCTCGAGCTGCCTCTGCCCGTCGACGGCGCCGACCGGGCCCGCGCCGAGGTCTCCGCGGCCCTCTCCCAGCTCAGCGACCACGTCATCCCGCGCCTGGAGTCCCTCGACGCCCCGCTGCTGGCCGTGATCGGCGGATCGACCGGCGCCGGGAAGTCCACCCTGGTCAACGCCCTGGTCGGGGAGACGGTCAGCCGCTCGGGCGCGATCCGCCCCACCACCCGTCGGCCCGTGCTGCTGCACCACCCCGACGACGAGCCCTGGTTCACCGGCACCCGGATCCTGCCCGGTCTGGCCCGTGTCCACGCGGGCGGGGGCCCGGCTCCCGGGGACGGGGGCGCCGACCCCGCAGATCCGGAGGCGCCCCACGCCGGGGACACCACCGGGGACGTCGATCCCGCCACCAGCCTCGCCCTGCACGCCGAGAGCCGCATCCCGCAGGGTCTGGCGCTGCTGGACGCCCCGGACATCGACTCCGTGGCCGCCGGCAACCGTGAGCTGGCCCGGCAGCTGCTGCGCGCCGCCGACCTGTGGTTGTTCGTGACCACCGCGAACCGCTATGCCGACGCCGTGCCCTGGGAGGTGCTGCGCACCGCGGCCGAGCGGGACGTCACCGTGGACGTGGTCATGAACCGCATCCCGGAGGGGCCCGGTGTCGCCGAGGAGCTCGCCGAGGACCTCCGCGGCATGCTCGAGCACAACGGCATCGAGGTCAGCCGGCTGTTCCTGGTCGCCGAGACCGAGCTGGACGAGACCGGGATGCTCCCCCCGGCCGCCGTCGCAGAGCTCCACGAGCACCTCGCGCGTCTCGCCGCCGACGCCGAGGCCCGCGGCCGCATCGCGCGGCGCACCCTCGCCGGCGCCGTGACCGGTCTGGCCGCCTCCACCCGGCAGATCGCCGAGCACGCGGGCACCCAGGACGCCGAGCGGGAGCGGCTGCGCCAGGAGGCGACCGAGGCGTTCAGCGGCTCCCGCGAGCGCATCGACGCAGCTCTCGGCGACGGGTCCCTGCTGCGCGGAGAGGTGCTCGCCCGCTGGCAGGACGTCGTCGGCACGGGCGAGATGATCCGCGGTCTGGAGAGCTTCGTGGCCCGGATCCGGGACCGGGTGGGACTGGCGCTCACGGGCAAGCCGGCCCCGTCGGTCGCCGCCGAGCAGGCGCTGGGCACCGGCCTCGTGCACGTCGTGGTCGACGAGACGGCTCGCGGTGCGGAGCGGGCGGAGGCCGCCTGGCGCGCGACCGCCTCCGGCCGATCCCTCGCCGAGGGGCTGGATCTCTCCCGGATCCCGGAGAGCTACCGCGAGGAGGTCGCCGCCGGGATCCGCGCCTGGCAGGGCGACGTGCTCGACCTCGTCCGCGAGGAGGGTTCCGACCGCCGCACCCGGGCACGGGTGCTCTCCCTCGGCGTCAACGTGGTCGGCGTCGCACTGATGGTGGTCGTCTTCGCCTCGACCGCCTTCATCCCCACCGGGCTCGAGGTGGGGGCGGGCGCCGCCACCGCCGTCGTCGGCCAGAAGCTGCTGGAGACCGTGTTCGGCGACGAGGCCGTGCGGCGCATGGCACGGGTGGCCCGCGAGCGTCTGACCGCCCGGCTCGACGCCCTGGTCGCCGCGCGCTCCGCCCCGTTCCTCGAGCGTCTCGACGCCCTCGGGCAGTCCGGCTCCGAGCAGCAGCTGGAATCCGACGCCGCGGACCTCGAGCAGCTCGCCCGCGAGATCCGGGAGGCCGCATGAGCCCCCTGCTGAACCGCTCCGCCCCCGCGCCGGCGCCGCTGGCCCAGCGCATCGACGCCCTGGCCCGGGCCGCCGACGCCCTCGAGGGCATCGCCACCGGCGATGAGGTGGATCTGGTCCGGGAGACGCTCTCGCGGATCGACCGCCGCCGAGCCCTCTCGGCCGAGCACACCGTGATCGGTCTGTTCGGCGCCACCGGGTCCGGGAAGTCCTCCCTCCTCAACGCCCTGGCCGGCGTCGACATCTCCCGGGCCGCGGTGCGTCGGCCCACCACCTCGGCACCGGTCGCGGCAGTGCTCGGCGCCGCGGAGAGCGACCCGCTGCTGGACTGGCTCGAGGTCGAGGACCGCCACCACCTCGACGGCACCGGCGCCGCGCTCGAGACCGCGGCCGCACCGGGACGCCGCGGCCGACGCGCACGGCGCAAGGACCCCGAGGCCACCCCCGGCATCGTGCTGCTGGACCTGCCGGATCTCGACTCGGTGGAAGCCGGCAACCGCGCCATCGCCGACCGCATGACCGGGCTGGTCGACGTGCTGGTGTGGGTGACCGATCCGCAGAAGTACGCCGATGCCGTCCTGCACCAGGAGTTCGTGCGCCCCTTCGCCGGTCATGACGCGGTCACCGTGCTGGTCCTGAACCAGCTCGACCGGCTGCGCGAGCCGGAGCGCGAGGACGTGCTGGACTCGCTGACATCGATCGCGTACCACGACGGCCTCGAGGAGGCCCTCGTCGTCGGGACCTCGGCGAGCACGGGGGAGGGCGTCGCGGACCTGCGGGAGCACCTCGTCGGACTCGCCCGCAGCCGCGAGGCCACCGCGGCACGCCAGCGAGCCGATGTGCGCGAGGCGGCGGAGCGACTGCAGCAGGCGGCCGATCCGGAAGGACTTCCCGCCGGCGCTGCGACGGAGGAGGTCGATCGTCTGGTCGAGGACCTCGCCGCCGCCGCCCGCATCGATCCGGTCGCCCGGGCGGTCGGAGCCTCCTACCGGTTCCGGGCCGCCGGACGTGTGGGATGGCCGGTGCTGCGCTGGGCCCGACAGCTGCGACCGGACCCGCTGCGGCGGCTGGGCATCGGCACGGAGCGCGACGGCGAGGGGCTGGAGCGCACCTCCTTGCCGGAGCCCGACGCGGCCGCTCGGGCCCGTGCCTCGGGCGGGGTGCGCCGATTCGCCGATGCGGCCTCGGCGGGCGGCAGCGACCCGTGGCGGGCGGCGGTGCGCGGTGCCGCCCGCGCCCGGGAGGACGAGCTGCCCGATGCGCTCGACCAAGCGGTCGCCGGGGCGGATCTGCGGGCTCGCGGCTCCTCGTGGTGGTGGCCGGTCCTCGATGTGCTGCAGTGGGTGGCGATGCTCGCCTGGGTGGTCGGTCTGGGCTGGTTGACGCTCAACGTCGTCCTGGTCGTCCTCCAGGCCCCGCCGCCGCCGATGCCGATGATCGAGGAGCTGTGGATCCCGATCCCGCTGCCCACCGCGCTGCTGGTGCTGGGCATCGCCGCCGGCATCCTGATCGGTGCGGCGGGCGGCGGGCTCGCGGCGCTGACCGCCATCGGCCATCGCCGACGGGCCCGCCGCGTGCTGCGGGACCGGGTCCAGGAGGTCGCCCGCAGCCACGTGGTCGAAGGGGTCGACGCGGAGCTCGCCCGCGCTCACGAGGCTGCGAGGGATCTCGCACGTGCGCACGGTGATCCCTCCGGGACGCCCGTGTAGAATGACTGGTCGACCGTGGCGCCGGACCCGCGCAGTGCCTCTGCAGATCTCTGTGCAGTCTCCGCGGGCCGCGCATTCAGATCGCCGCTCCATCCCCGCAGGCGCAGGCCTGCAGAACTGAGGCTCCCTATGGGTTCTGTCGTCAAGAAGCGACGCAAGCGCATGTCCAAGAAGAAGCACCGCAAGCTGCTCCGCCGCACCCGTCACCAGCGCCGCAACAAGAAGTGAGCGCCGCCTGACGTGCAACGGCCCCCGCCGATCGGCGGGGGCCGTTGCTGTCGCGAGCTGCGGTGAGTCCGCCGTGACCGGTGGGTGCGGTGCGGTGGGCGGGCCCGGCGTGATCGGTGGCTCAGGCGCGACCGGTCAGGCGCCTCCACCACGAGCGCTTCGCCAGCGCTCCGCGCAGCTGCTCGGCGTCGACCCGGTACCGGGCGTGGACCGCGCCGTCCACGATGATCACCGGCACGTCGTGATCCCAGTCCGTGCGCAGCGTCTCGTCGGCGTCGATGTCCTGCACCTCGACGCTGGTGCCCGCCCGGTCCGCCTCGGACCGGACCACGGGCAGAGCCTCCTCGCACAGGTGGCAGCCTTCCCGGGTGAGGTACAGGATCCGGGCGTCCGGGTCGGTGGGAGCGGGAATGCGGGGGGTGGTCATGGGGCGCACTGTATCGAGAGGATGGCGGTGCCGGCAGCCGCCCGGGCGCCGGGAGCCCGCTGGAGGAGCGGCGCGAGCCGGGTCGAACGGACGATCCTGGCCGGCCAGGACGAGCAGGAGAGTGATGTGCAGGCAGGGGACCTCCGCGGACGACGACGGGCCGCCCGCGGTGTGCGGACGGCCCGTCGGTGCCCTGCTGCGGCGAGGACGTGCTCGCGCCGGGCGTGCGAGGAGGTGTCAGGCGGCGGTCGGCGCCGTGAACTCGGCCTCGACCGAGATCTTGACCTCGTCGGCCACCAGCACGCCACCGGCCTCGAGGGCGGCGTTCCAGGTCAGGCCGAACTCCTTGCGGGAGATCTTGGTCTCGCCCGTGAAGCCCGCGCGGTAGATGCCGAAGGGATCGGTCGCAGCGCCCTCGTAGGCGAAGTCCAGCGTGACCGGCTTGGTGATGTCGCGGATGGTCAGGTCGCCGACGAGGGTGTCGCCCTCGACCTTGGTGGAGGTGAAGGTGATCTCCGGGAAGTTCTCGACGTCGAAGAAGTCGCCGCTGCGCAGGTGGTTGTCGCGATCCTCCTGGGAGGTGTTGATCGAGGCGGTCTTCAGCGTCGTGTTGAAGGCGAGGTTCTGGCCGCCGTCGCCGACCTCGAGGGAGCCCTCGACGTCGGTGAACTGGCCGCGGGCCTTGGAGATGCCCGCGTGGCGCACCGTGAAGCTCGCAGAGGTGTGGGCCGGGTCGAGGGTCCAGGTGCCGGGAGTGAGATCGTTCATGGTGTGTCTCCTTGTGTCGGGTTGTGTCGGGTCCGGGGGACGTGATCGAGGGGACGATCACGAGGCGTATGCTTGAAACCTAAACTATGCTTGGCGGTGACGCAAGAGGCGTCACCACGGAAACAGGAGAGAGTGATGGACACCACCCAGCCCCACGATACGGACCGGGCCTCGCGGCCCGAGGATCTCTGGCTGACCCGCACGGAACAGACGGCCTGGCGCAGCTTCCTGTACGCGACCACGCTGCTGACCGACCGTTTCACGGAGGCGCTCCAGGCCGACCCGGAGATCGACCTGACCCTCGGCGAGTACGAGATCCTGGTGCGGCTGTCCGAGGCTGACCAGCAGTTCCTGCGGATGTCGGAACTCGCCGACCGGGTGGTCCACTCCCGCTCGCGCCTGACCCACACCGTCTCCCGCATGGAGAAGCGCGGGCTGGTCGAGCGGGTGCGCTGCTCGGACGACGGTCGCGGACGCCAGGCGCAGCTGACGGATGCGGGCGTCGCCCTGCTGACGAAGGCGGCACCGACCCATGTGCGCTCCGTGCGCGAGCTGCTGCTGGACGTCGTCGGCCACGACGACTTCCTCGAGCTGGGGCGGATCCTGGGCCGCGCCATCCCGGAGGACGCGCCGATCGGGATCGGGAGTCCGGCTCCTCACGTCCCGGCCGCCTCCCAGGACTGATCGGAGGTTGGGTTGGTACCGTGAAGCGGCTCGAGGCGGCTCGGCCCGACCGACCGCATCGATCCAGCTGATCTCCTGAGTGAGGACCGCGCACCCGTGACCACCACCGCCGTCCACCTCGTCCGCCATGGCGAGGTGCACAACCCCGAGCGCCTGCTGTACGGACGCTTGCCCGGGTACCGCCTGAGCGACCGCGGGCAGCAGATGGCCCAGCGGGTCGCCGACCACCTCGTCGGCTCCGACGTCGCCCTCGTGCGCTCCTCCCCGATGCTGCGCGCCCAGCAGACCGCCGCGCCGATCGCCGCCGCCCACGGGCTCGACGTCACCACGGACCAGCGGATCACCGAATCGGGCAACCACTTCGAGGGGCAGCGCATGGGGTACGGCACGGCGAAGCTCAGCGATCCCCGCAACTGGCGCTGGTTCCTGAACCCGCTGCGGCCCTCCTGGGGCGAGCCGTACCGCGAGCAGGTCGCCCGGGTGACCGCCGCGATCCACGACGCCCGCGCCGCGGCCGAGGGGCACGACGCGGTGCTGGTGCTGCACCAGCTCCCGATCTGGGTGACCCGCCGCAGCGCCGAGGGCAAGCCGCTGTGCCACGACCCGCGCCGCCGCCGGTGCGGACTGTGCTCGGTGACCAGCCTGCGCTTCGTCGGCCCCCATCTGGCCGACGTCTCCTATGCGGAACCCGCGGCCGAGCTGTACGCCGGAGCGGTCGACGCCACCGGAGGACAGCTGACGTGAGCGCGCAGTCCCGTCCGCCACGGCCCAGCCGCCGCGGCCTGCTCGGCGCCGCCGGCGCGGCGTCCACGGCGCTGCTGCTCGCCGCCTGCGGAGCCGACACCAGCGGCCGCTACGAGTCCGGATATGTCTCCGGCGACGGCGTGACCACCGAGATCGCTCCCGCGGAGCGCGATGAGCCGCTCGAGTTCTCCGGCGAGACCTTCGACGGCGAGGACTTCTCCTCCGCAGATCATCGCGGGGAGCTGCTCGTGGTCAACGTCTGGTACGCCTCCTGCCCGCCCTGCCGCAAGGAGGCTCCCGACCTGCAGGCCATCCACGAGGAGTACGCCGACCAGGGAGTCTCCTTCGTCGGCATCAACGTGCGCGACAGCGCCGGGCCCGCGAAGGCCTTCGAGGAGAGCTACGGGATCACCTACCCCTCGTTGCCCGACCGGGACGCGGAGATCATGTACGAGCTGCGGGGCCAGGTCGCCCCGAACGCCGTCCCCTCCACGCTGGTGCTGGACCGCGAGGGCCGCGTCGCCGCCCGCATCTCCGGCGGCATCGATCCCTCGACGCTGCGCTCCATGATCGACAAGGTGCTGGACGAATGATCACTGCCGAGGTCGGAGACGCCTTCCAGGCCACCGCGCTGTCCGGCTCCCTGCTGCTGGCGGTGGCCGTCGCCGCCGCGGCCGGTCTGGTCGCCTTCCTGTCCCCGTGCGTGCTGCCGGTGGTGCCCGGGTATCTCGGCTACGTCTCCGGCCTCGCCGGGCAGGGCGCCGTCGGCACCGGCGGGGCCGGCCGGGTCGGCGGCGGGGGCCGCCGCCGAGCTGCTCCCTCGGGCGGCCGCGCCGGGAGCGGCCGCATGCTTGCCGGCAGCATCCTGTTCGTCGCCGGCTTCGCCGTGGTGTTCATGATCCTCGGCGGCTTCGCCGGAGCGCTCGGCTACCTGCTGCAGGCCTACAGCGTGTGGATCAACCGCATCGCCGGGGCGATCGTGCTGCTGATGGGTCTCGTGTTCCTGGGGGTGTTCCCCGGGCTCGGGTCGAACCGTCTCGTGACCAGCAAGAAGCCCGACGCAGGGCTCCTCGGTGCCCCGTTGATGGGGCTCGTGTTCGGTCTCAGCTGGACCCCGTGCATCGGCCCCACCTATGCCGCGATCGTCGCCCTGTCCCTGGACGGCGGGGGAGATGGCGCGGCACTGCGCGGCGGGATCCTGGCCCTGGCCTACTCGCTCGGCCTCGGCATCCCCTTCGTGCTGTTCGCGCTGCTGTTCGACCGGGCCCTGGGCCTGTCCAAGAAGCTCGCGCGGCACCGACGCACCATCGGCCTGCTCTCCGGGGCGCTGCTGATCGCGATCGGCGTGCTGCTGATGACCGGTGTGTGGGCGGCCTGGATGAGCGAGCTGCAAGGGCTTGTCGCGACCTTCGAGCCGGTGGTGTGATGCGCGAGAAGGACGACGGGCCCGAGACGGCCCCGGACAGGACGGATCAGACCCTGGACCACGACCCGAACGACCCGAACGACCCGAACCACCGCCGCGGACCCCGCGATGCCGGCGGCCCGACCGGCACCGACCGCGGCACGGACATCGCCGCCGACGCCTGGAGCAGCAAGCGCGACAAGGACGCCCCCCGCCCGCCGCGGCGCGGTGCGAACGCCCCCGCGCTCGGCCTGCGGGGCACGCTGCGCTTCCTGTGGCGCCAGCTGACCAGCATGCAGACCGCCCTGATCCTGCTGATGCTGCTCGCCATCGCCGCCGTGCCGGGCTCGTTGTACCCGCAGCGCAGCGTGAACCCCTCGCTGACGCAGGAGTTCCTCGACGAGAACGGCCGCTGGGGCGAGATCCTCGACACCTTGGGCTTCTTCGACGTGTTCTCCTCGCCGTGGTTCTCGGCGATCTACCTGCTGCTGTTCATCTCGCTGATCGGCTGCATCGTGCCGCGAGTGGGGGTGCACCTGCGCCAGCTGCGGGCCCAGCCGCCCCGCACGCCCTCGCGGTTGACCCGCTTCACCGGGTACACCCGCCTCGAGCTGCCGGGGGCGGACGCCGACAGCCTGCTGGAGGCGGCGCACCGCTCCCTGCGACGTTCGCGCTACCGCACCGTCGTGCGCGAGGAGAAGCGCTCGCGCTCGGTCAGCGCCGAGCGGGGGCTGCTGCGCGAGAGCGGCAACCTGCTGTTCCACATCGCGCTCGTCGGCGTGCTGATCTGCGTGGCCGGCGGCCAGCTGACCAGCTACCGCGGGCAGATCACCGTGGTCGAGGGCGAGGGCTTCTCCAACTCCCTGACCCAGTACGACTCCTTCGAGTCCGGCGCCTGGTTCGACTCCTCCGCCATGCCCCCGTTCCAGTTCACCCTGGAGGACTTCCGCGCCGAGTACGTGCTCGAGGGCGCCGACGAGTCCCGCGTGGGCCAGCCGCTGTCCTTCGAGGCCGATATCGCGGTGACCACCCCGGGCGAGGAACACGAGAAGCGCACCCTGCAGGTCAACAAGCCCTTGCACGTCGACGGCAGCTCCATGTACCTGCTCGGCAACGGCTACGCCCCCGAGGTGACCGTGACCGACCCCGAGGGCACCGTGGTGGCCGAGGGGCCCGTGATCACGGTGCCGATGGGAGACACCGGATACACCTCCCAGCTGGTGATCAAGGCGCCCGACGCGCAGCCGAAGCAGACGGCCGTCGTCGGCTTCTTCCTGCCCACCGGGCAGATCGACGAGCAGGGCCCGCACTCGATCTATCCCGATCTGATGAACCCGATGCTGGCGCTGACCGTCTACCACGGCGACCTGGGTCTGGACGCGGGAATCCCGCAGAACGCCTACGAGGTCGACGTCAGCTCTCTCGACCAGGTCACGGGCGAGGACGGCTCGCCCATGCTGATCAAGCTCACCCCGGGCCAGCGCTTCGAGCTGCCCGACGGCTCCGAGATCACCTTCGACGGCGTCCGCCGCTACGCGGCCTTCGACGTCGCCCACGATCCGTTCGAGCGCTGGGTGCTGGTCAGCGCCCTGACCGCCGCGGGTGGACTGATCCTGTCGCTGTTCGTGCCGCGTCGCCGCCTCTGGGTGCGCGTCGCCCGGACCGACGGCACCGGCGGCGCCCGTGGCACCGACGGCACGGTCGTGCTGGAAGTCGCCGGGCTCGCCCGCAGCGACGATCCCGCGCTGGCCGATGACGTGAGCGCTCTGGCGCAGAAGCTCGCCGCGGAGCAGGATGGGCCCCGGCCCTCCGAGAAGACGGGGCCGGAAGCGGCCACCTATCCACCCCCCGAAGGAAGTGCACAGTGATTGACCAGCAGCTGGCGGAGATCTCCAATCTCCTCATCGTGGTGACGATCGTGCTGTACGTGCTCGCGCTGATCGGCTTCTCCGCCGACCTCGCCTCCACCTCGCAGCGTCGCAGCGACGCGCGCCTGGCGGCCCGCGAGGAACAGCAGCAGACGGCGCGCACGGCTCAGCCCGCGACGATCGGCGCGGGCCGCGGCGCGACCTCGAGCCTGCCGGCGGAGGCCGACGGGCCCGGGGCCGGGGCCGGGAGCGCCGGGGGAGGGGCCGAGAACGGCGCCTCCTCGGGCACGATGACGTCCCAGCGCTTCGCCTTCCTTCTGGCCATGGCGGCGACCGTCCTGCACATCTCGGGCGTGGCCTGCCGCGCGATCGCCACTCAGCGGGTGCCGTGGGCGAACATGTACGAGTTCGCCACCACCAGCTCCGCCGTCGTGATGGCCGCCTTCTTGGTCTTCAGCATCAAACGCGTCGAGCTGCGGGTCCTGGGCACCTTCGTGGTCGGCCCGGTGCTGCTTCTGATGCTGCTGGCGCAGACCCTGTGGATCGTGCCGGCCGCCCAGCTGACTCCGAGCCTGCAGAACTCGCACTGGATCTACATCCACATCTCCGTCGCCGTCCTCTCGACGGCCCTGTCCATCCTCGGCGCCGTCGTCGCCTCGATGCAGCTGCTGCAGGCGCGTCACGAGCGCGCCCTGGTCCAGAAGGCTGAGGCCGGCGAGGCGCTCCCCGAGCACTGGGGACGCTTCGGCCACGTGCTGGACCGTCTGCCCAGCTCCACGGTGCTGGAGGGTCTGAGCTTCCGGATCCACTCGGTCGCCTTCGTGTGCTGGACCTTCACGCTGATCTTCGGGGCGATCTGGGCCCGCGAAGCATGGGGCCGCTACTGGGGCTGGGACCCCAAGGAGGTGTGGACCTTCATCATCTGGGTGATCTACGCCGCCTACCTGCACGCCCGCGCCACCGGCGGCTTCCGCGGCAGCCGTGCCGCCGGACTCGCCCTCGCCGGATTCGTGGCCGTGGTGTTCAACTACACGATCGTCAACACGGTGATCAACGGCCTGCACTCCTACTCCGGTCTCTGAGCAAGAGCCCGGGCGCCTCAGGTGTTCGGGGACCCGCCGGCGGGTCCGTCCGTCCCCTCGCCGCCCTGGTCGCGCTGCTGGCGCTCACGACGCTCCCGGCGGATGTCCTCGTCCAGGCGACGCAGGAACTCGGGGTCCTCGTCGGGTGCGGTGGGCCCCTCCCGCCGGGGACGGTCGACCCCGCCCTCGTCCGGCCGATCCTTGCCGACGACCAGCCAGGTGATCGGCCCCACCCAGGGCAGCAGCACGATCAGAGCGACCCACGCCCACTTCGGGATGCCCCGCACCTTGTCGTTCTCGGTCTGGACGCAGTCGGCGAGGGCGAACACCGTCAGAGCGATGGAGAGCACTACCAGGAAGCCGCGAAGCATGGCCGAAGTCTACTGAGCGCACCTGAACCTGAGCAGGGTCGGGGAGCTGCCATCCGGGAGAACTACGCTGGAGCCATGCGAGACATGGCCCTTTTCGCCGTCATCCGGCTGGTTCTGTGGGTGGGGATCTGGTGGCTCCTCACCCTGTTCGACGTCGGGCTGCTGCTGGCGGCCGCGCTGGCGGCGCTGATCGCGATGCTGATCTCGATCCTCTTCCTCGATCGGCTCCGCTCCTCCGCCGCGATGCGCTGGAAGGCGGCCGACGAGCGGCGTCGCGCGCGCAAGGGCCAGCCGGTCGACCCGGACGCCGATGCGGAGGACGCGGTGCTCGACGAGGACGCGGCGGACGGTGAGGACCTGGCGGGCGACGAGGCGGACGACGCCGACCGCGGCACGGGGCCTGCCCGCGGCGAGTGAGTCGCCCGGCGGCGCGCGGGGATCCGGCGCCCTGCGGCCCTCGCCGACGCGAGATCACGCCGGCGGGAGCTCGTCGGCCCCGGCTGCGGCACTCGTGCTCAGAGGGCCAGGCCGAGCAGGAGCAGCAGCGAGAACACCAGCTCGAGCCGGCCCGTCCTGCCCAGCACAGGGATCAGATCGCGGCCCCGGGCGCCGCCGAGGACGGCGCGCACCGGCGCGAAAGCCAACGGCAGGGCCGCGAGCACCAGCAGCACCGGCGGCTGCACCACCATCACCGGGACCATCAGCACGAAGGGCGCCAGCAGGTTCGCGGTGAACAGGGCGCGGGTGCCGCGCTGTCCCAACCGCACCGCGAGGGTGCGCTTGCCGGCGACGGCGTCGGTGGGGATGTCGCGCAGGTTGTTGGTCAGCATCAGGGCGACGGCCAGCAGCCCGATGGCGACCGAGACCAGCAGTGTGACCCAGTTCGGGTGGGGCGTGATCGCGTAGGCGGTGCCGCCCACCGCCACCAGCCCGAAGAAGACGAAGACGAAGAGCTCGCCGAGCCCCCGGTACCCGTAGGGCCTGCGCCCCCCGGTGTAGAACCAGGCTGCGGCGATGGCGGCGGCACCGACCACCAGCGCCCACCAGATCTGCGCGAGAGCGATCAGGGCGATGCCGAACACGGCACCGGCGGCGAGGGAGCCGATCGCGGCCCTCTTCACGGTGCGCGGAGCCGCGGCGCCGGAACCGGTGAGACGGAACGGGCCCACCCGGTCGTCGTCGGTGCCGCGGATCCCGTCGGAGTAGTCGTTGGCGAAGTTCACGCCGATCTGCAGGCTGAAGGAGACGGCGAGGGCGAGCACGCCCCGGGGGATCACCAGGGTCCAGTCGACGGCGCCGGACTGCTCGCCCAGCTGCCAGATCGCGACCCCGGTGCCGGCGGCGACGGGGGCCAGCGCGGCGGGCAGGGTCTTGGGGCGGGCGCCCTCCACCCACTGCGACAGGCCGGCCATCGTGCTCCTCGTGCGATCGGTGGCCGCCCGGTCGGGGGCCTCCCTGAGGATACGCCGCGGTCGGGCCGCGCATCGGGACCGTGTCGGAGAGCACGGGCCGACGGCCCCGGCCGCACCGCGTGAGTTCCCGGCCCGCGGCCTCCGGGGCGGTGCCGCCCGGGCTCTCAGCGCGTGGCGGCGAGGTGGCGAGCGGCGGCGCGGTCGACCTTGCCGATGCCCAGCAGCGGCAGCCGGTCGAGCACGTGCACCCGCTTGGGGATCATGTGTGCGGGCACGTCGCTGGTGCGCAGGGCCGAGCGCACCAGGGCCGTCGCCTCGGCCGGCTCCGCCCCGTCCTCGAGCGTGACCAGTGCTTCGACCCGCTGCCCCCAGTCGGGGTCGTCCACCCCGACCACGACGCTCGAACGCACCAGGCCGCGCAGCATGAGCGAGCGGTCGATGGCCCGCTCCACGTCCTGGGGGAGCACCTTGCGTCCGCCGGTGTTGATCACGTCGTCGGCCCGCCCGAGCACGGTCAGCGCACCGTCGGTGTCCAGCTCGGCGAGGTCGGAGGTGGTGAAGGTGCGTCGACCGTCCGCCGTATGCGCGAACGATGTGGTGTCGGGGGAGCCGTCGGCGGTGAGATACCCGAGCGCGAGGGTGGGGGAGGCGATGACCAGTCGCCCGGCCCCGCCCGCATCGGGCCTCTCGAGGCCGAGCTCGACGCCGGGCAGGGCGATCCGGTCGTAGACGCAGCCGCCCGCGGTCTCCGAGGAGCCGTAGGTGGTCCGCACCCGGATCCGCTGGGCCGCGGCCTTCGCGAGGATCTCCTCGCTGGTGGCGGCACCGCCCACCAGCACCGCGGCGAAACGCTTCAGGACGGAGCGGGCCCGGGCATCGGCCCCGGTCGCGCCGGTGACGATCCGGGTCAGCTGGGTGGGCACGAGCGAGGTGTACGCGGGCAGACCGGCCTGCTCGGCCTGCTCGAGAGCGGGCTCGGCGAGAGCGACGAAGGCGGCGGCGTCGAAGTGGCCGCGCAGGTCCGGCAGCGGATCGGGCAGAGCGGGGTCCTCCCGGCCCAGCACCTGGGCGGTGCGATGGGCGCGGGCGAGGACCTGCACGCCGGCGATGTGCGTCGGGGGCAGCAGGGGGAGCCAGAATCCGTGCCCCTCCGTCGCGGCAGGCGCAGCATTCGCGCCGATCCCGCCGGTCGCGGGGTCGCCGGCCAGCAGGTGGGCGGTCGCATCCTGCAAGGCGAGCAGCGCCTCGCGGTTCAGGGCCACGGCCTTCGCGGTGCCGGTGGACCCGGAGGTGGGCACGACCAGGGCGGTGTCCTCGAACCCCGTCGGCAGCGCGGACGGAGGGTCGAAGGGGCCCAGCCACAGCCGCCCCGTGCCGGCCATGACCTCGCCGATCGCACGGGCGTGTGCAGTCAGCGAGGCGGCGGAGGCGTCATAGGCGGCCGGCACCAGCCAGGGCAGGCCGGAGTCGTCGCGCAGTTCGGTGGTGCTGCACGGATCGGACGTGCCGCGCGGTTCGGACGGACCGGACATCGTGCGCTCAGCCCTGGGGGTGGGGGAACGGCGACCAGTCGGGGGAGCGCTTCTCGAGGAAGGCGTCGCGCCCTTCGGCGGCCTCGTCGGTCATGTACGCCAGCCGGGTCGCCTCGCCGGCGAAGACCTGCTGGCCCATGAGGCCGTCGTCGGCGAGGTTGAAGGCGAACTTCAGCATGCGGATGGCCTGCGGTGACTTCGTGGCGATCCGCGCGGCCATCGCCAGGGCCTCGGTCTCGATCTCCTCGTGGTCGGCGACGCGGTTCACGGCGCCCCAGTCGTAGGCGTCCTGGGCCGAGTACTCCTCGGCGAGGAAGAAGATCTCCCGGGCTCGCTTCTGCCCCACCTGCTTGGCGAGGTAGGCGGAGCCGTAGCCGGCGTCGAAGGAGCCGACGTTCGCGTCGGTCTGCATGAAGCGGGCGTGCTGGCGCGAGGCGATCGAGAGGTCGGAAACCACGTGCAGGGAGTGCCCGCCGCCGGCCGCCCAGCCGTTCACGACGGAGATCACCACCTTGCCCATGGTGCGGATCAGGCGCTGCACCTCGAGGATGTGCAGGCGGCCGCTGGAGCCGGCGCGCACCGGGCCGGTCTCGCCCAGCTCCTCGGCCTCGGCGTACTCGTAGCCGGCACGACCGCGGATGCGCTGGTCGCCGCCGGAGCAGTAGGAGCGGCCTCCGTCCTTGGGGGAGGGGCCGTTGCCGGTGAGCAGGATGACCCCCACTCCGGTGTCGAGGCGGGCATGGTCCAGGGCCCGATACAGCTCGTCGACCGTGTGCGGACGGAAGGCGTTGCGCACCTCGGGCCGGTCGAAGGCGATCCGCACCGTGGGCAGGTCGTGACCGGTCCGCTCGCCGTCGGGGCTCTCGACCCGCTCGACGGCCCGGTGGTAGGTGAGATCGGTGAAGGCCGGCCCGCCGTGCTCGGCGGAGCCCACCTCCCGCCACATCCGGGGGTCGAAGGTCTCGGAGACCTGGCGGGGCAGCGGATCCGGAGGCGTGGTCATGCCTGCCAGAGTAGTCCTGCTGCGGTGGTGATCGTCCCTGGGGTCATCTCCGCCGCGCACGGGACGGAGCTGGCGAGAGATCATCGCGACAGAGCGTCGCCAGGACACCTCCCGGCGCTCCACACCATGTCGCGGCCGTGCCCCGGCTCACGGCCGCGCCCCGGCTTTCGCCGTCCCGGCGCCGGCCCGCTAGCCTGGAGAAATGCAGATCCCCACCGCCCTGCGCGAGCGCGGCATCGACCGAGCGACCGCGTGGACGATCCCCCTGACCACGCGTTTCCGCGGCATCATCGAGCGGGACGGCGTCCTGCTGCACGGACCGGCCGGCTGGGCCGAGTTCTCACCCTTCTGGGACTACGGGACCGAGGAGTCCGCCACCTGGCTGCGGGCCGCGCTCGCCGACGCCACCACGACCCGTCCCGCCCCGGCCCGCGACCGGATCGCGGTCAACGCCACCATCCCCGTGGTCCCGGCCGTGCTCGCCCACCGGATCGCGACCGTCGGCGGTGCCCGCACCGCGAAGGTCAAGGTCGCCGACCCCGCCTCGACCCTCGCCGAGGACGCCGAACGGCTCGAGGCCGTGCGGGACGCCCTGGGGCCCGACGCCCGTCTGCGCGTCGACGCCAACGCCGCCTGGACCCTCGAGCAGGCCCTGGAGGCGCTCCCGGTGCTGGACCGTGCCGCCGACGGGCTGGAGTACGCCGAGCAGCCCTGTGCCGAGATCGAGGACCTCGCCGCCCTGCGCCGCGCCCTGGACGTGCCGATCGCCGCCGATGAATCGGTGCGCCGCGCCGAGGATCCCCTGCGCGTGGCGCGCGCGGAGGCGGCCGACGTGCTGGTGATGAAGGTGCAGCCGCTGGGAGGCGTCCAGCGGTGCCTGGACCTGGCCGAGCAGGCAGGGCTTCCCGTGGTGGTCTCCTCGGCTCTGGAATCCGGGGTGGGCCTCAGCGCCGGCGTCGCCCTCGCCGCCGCCCTGCCCGACCTCTCGTACGCCTGCGGACTCGCCACGGCCACCCTGCTGACGGGGGACCTGGTCACCGATCCGCTGCGCGCCGAGGGCGGCACCCTGCCCGTGGCCCGCCCGGAGCCCGCTGATGCGCTGCTGGAGCGGCATGCCGCCCCGGCGGAGTCGGCCGCCGCCTGGCAGCAGCGCCTGACGGATTGCGCCGACCTGCTCTGAGCCAGGAGCCGGGAGGACCGGTCCACCTGGCGAACTACGCTGGTCCCATGCACGTCAGCGAACACGCCGCCCCGGCCGACGGGATCCCTCTGCCCACCCCGACGGGGTCCGGTGCCGTCGACCAGGCGATCGTCCTCTGGAGTGCCCTGGCGGCGCTCGGCACCACCGACGCGGTCCTCGCTCCCGGGTCGCGCTCCGCCCCGCTCGTCTACGGTCTCGCCGACCCGCAGGTCTCTGCTCCCGCGGCCACCGGTTCGCAGGCCGGCGAACCGCGGCGCCCCGGCCGCATCCGCGCCCACGTCCGCATCGACGAGCGCGCGGCGGCGTTCACCGCGCTCGGGCTGTCCCGCCACGACATGATGCATCCGGCGGTCGTCGTGACCACCTCGGGCACCGCGACCGCCCACCTGCACGCCGCCGTCATGGAGGCCCACCACGCCCGCGTCCCCCTGATCGTGCTGACCGCGGACCGCCCCGCCGAGCTGCGCGACGTCGGCGCGAACCAGACCACCCGCCAGGCGGGCATGTTCCGTTCGCTGACCCGGTTCGACGCGGACCTGCCCGCACCGACCGCGGCCGCCGCCACTCCGGTCGAGCTGCGCACCGCGGTCTCCACGATCGCCCGCGCCGTCGCCGCCGCGACCGGGGACCATCCCGGCCCCGTGCATCTCAACCTCGGCTTCCGCGACCCGCTCGTGCCTCGAGCGGCGCCGTCGGTCGCGCAGACCCGGCCGACTGCGCCGATGACCCCGGTCGGCGCCGGGTCGCAGCGCCTGGTGCTGACCCGTCGCGCACGCCCGATCCCGACGACGCCGCGGCCGGTGCCGATCTCCTCCCGCACGGTCGTCGTGGCCGGGGACGGCGCCGGGAGCGCCGCCCGCGAGCTCGCGGAGCGGCACACGCTGCCGCTGCTGGCGGAGCCGAGCTCGGGCGCGCGGGGAGGACCGTCCTTCGTGCGCGGCTATCCGGCGCTGCTCGGGCAGATCATGGCCGACCGGCAGCACCCTCTGCGACCTGACCGCGCGATCGTCCTGGGCCATCCGACGCTGTCCCGCCCCGTCGTCGGCGCGCTGCTGGGGGCCGAGGACGTCGACGTGATCGTCGTCGATCCGCACCCCGACTGGGCCGACGCCGCGCGCCGTGCGCGGCTGGTGGTGCCGGCCGCGATCGGCGAGGACGGGGCCGACGACGCCGAGCACGCCCGCCGCCGCGACCATCTGGTCGCCTGGCGGGAAGCCGCCGCGGTCGACGGGGGGCGACCCGTCGACTGGCAGCAGCGGGCTGCGCTCGCCGTCTGGGAGGCCACGGGGGGGGGGGACACCCTGGTCCTGGGATCCTCGAGCCTCGTGCGGGACCTCGAGCAGCATGCCGGGTCGACGTCCGGACGGGTGATCGCCGATCGCGGGCTGGCCGGCATCGACGGCACCACCTCGCTCGCCGGCGGCATCGCCCTGGCCCAGCAACGAGTCGACGTCGACGTGGACGCCGCCTCCGTCGACGCCGATACCACCGACGCCGATACCGGCGACGCCGGTGGCGGCCCGGGCCGTGTCCGTGTGCTGATGGGGGATCTGACCGCGCTGCACGATCTCACCGGGCTGATCATCGGCCCCGAGGAGCAGACCCCGGACCTGGACGTGATCGTCGTCGACGACGGGGGAGGGCGCATCTTCTCCGGTCTCGAGCACGCCGCGGCCCCGCCTGCGCTGCTGCGGCGCTTCTTCACCACCCCGCACGGCACCGACATCGCCGCTGCGGCCGCAGCGCTCGGCGCGCGTGCCCGACGGGTCACCCCCGACAGCCTCGCCCCCGCACTGGCCGAGAGAGGTCACGGCCTGCGGATGCTCCTCGTCCAGGATGAGTACAGCCCATATTCGGAGAACCTGGCGATGGAGGTGGTCCCATGGCAGACATGAAGGACGCACACGACCCGTACGAGACTCCGCAGGGCCGGCCCGGCCAGGACCGGTCCGGGGACGATCCGACTCCGCGCTCCCCCGAACAGGACCGGCTCGGCGAGGACCCGACCCCGCGGGAGCCCGAGCAGGCCCGACCACACTTCGACTACGGCGCCCCGGCCCCGGGCGGTCCCGTCGCCTCGGCGCCGTCGGCCGCGCAGACACCGTCGACCACGCCGTCCCCGTCGGCCACGCCGCCGGGATCCGCCGGCAGCTCCGACACCGCGCCCACCGAGCGTCTCGACCCGTACGCCGCAGCCGACGGACCCGGTTCCGCGCGGCCCTGGTCCGCCGCGAGGGAGGACCGCGGCGCCTTCGCCCATCCCGCGGCGTTCGGTGATCCCTACGGGAGCCCGGCACCGGCCGGCCCGGCGATGCAGGCCGGTGCGACCGGCCAGACCGCCGCGGCGCCGGGCGGACCGTCTCCCGCCGGCGCGAGCGGAGGGGCCCCGGCGGCCGCGCGCCGTCGCGGACCAGGGTGGGCCGGGGTGACCGGTCTGGTCGCTCTCGGCATGCTCGTCTCCAGCGGGCTCACGCTCGGCGGTGTCGTCGCCTACGACCAGCTGCTGAGCCCGGAACCCACGTCGACCGCGCAGGAGGCCCCGCCCCGCACCGCCGACGCCAGCCCCGCCTCGGTCTCCACCGTCGACGACCCCGACTGGGCCTCGGTGGCGGAGCAGGTCTCTCCCAGCGCCGTCGCGATCGAGGTCGCCACCGGCTCCGGCACCGCCCAGGGCACCGGCGTGGTGCTCGGTGAGGACGGTTCCATCCTCACCAACAACCATGTCGTCCAGGACGCCCAAGCCGTGCAGGTGACGATGAGCGACGGCCTGAGCTACACCGCCTCGATCGTCGGCACCGATCCCTCCACGGACCTGGCGGTGATCCGGCTGGACTCCCCGCCGGAGGATCTGCAGCCGGCCACCTTCGCGGACTCCTCGACCGTCGCCGTCGGGCAGCCTGTCATGGCGCTGGGAACCCCGCTGGGCCTGGAGAACACCGTGACCACCGGGATCATCTCTGCCGTGGACCGACCGGTCTCGGCCACCGGTGAGGCGGGCGGCTCGAAGGCGACCTACACCTCCGCGATCCAGACCGATGCCGCGATCAACCCCGGCAACTCCGGCGGCCCGCTCGTGGACGCCGCCGGTCAGGTGATCGGCATCAACTCCTCGATCGCCGGGATCCCGAACGCCTCCGGCAAGGCCGGCAGCATCGGGTTGGGCTTCGCGATCCCCGCGAACACCGCGACGATGATCGCCGAGCAGCTCCGGGAGGACGGGTCCGCCGACCACGCCTTCATGGGGGTCACCAGCACCGATGGCACGGCCACCCTCGGTGACGTCGCCCACCATGGCGCGCAGGTGGTCAGCGTCGAGCCCGGCAGCCCCGCCGCGGAGGCCGGACTGCGCAAGGACGACCTGATCACCGGGATCGACGACACCGACGTCGGCGGCGCCGCCGCCCTCACCGGCATCGTGCGCGGCATGGCCGTCGGCTCGGAGCACACCCTGACGGTGGTGCGGGGCCAGGATCAGCAGACCCTGGAGATCACCCTGGGCACCAGCCCGAGCTGACCCGTCCGGCGAGGGTCCGGGAACTCAGGGGAGTTCGGACGGGTCCTCATGGGGCTCGCCCCGCAGCGCGCGCAGCATCGGTCGGCACTTCGCCAGCACCTCGGCGTGCTCGGACACCGGATCCGAGGCGGCCACCAGCCCACCGCCGGCGTGCAGCGTGACCGTCCGGTCGTCACCCAGATGCGCCATCCGCAGGGCGATCGCCCATTGCCCGTCGCCCCGGCCGTCCATCCAGCCCACGGGGGCGGCGTAGCCGCCCCGGTCGCGCGGCTCCAGCCGGGCGATGATCTCGTCGGCCGCTTCCCGTGGAGTGCCCGACACGGCGGCCGAGGGGTGCAGCCGCGAGGCGACGTCCAAGCTGGTCACGCCGTTGCGCAGGCTGGCAGAGACGTCCGAGGCCAGATGTTCCAGTCCCGGCAGCCGCAGGACGAACGGCTCCGGGGAGACGTCGATGCCCTCGGCCAGGCCCGCCAGGCGCTCTGTCACCGACTCCACCGCGAAGGCGTGCTCGGACAGCTCCTTGGCGTCGGAGCGGAAAGCGCGGCGGTCGATCTCGTCGAGCTCGCCGTCGTCCGCCACCGGTCGGGTTCCGGCCAGGACGCGGGAGAACACCCGGCCGTTCTCGGTCTGGGCCAGCATCTCCGGGCTCGCACCGATCACATCGTCGAGGTGGTACACCCAGGTGCTCGGGTAGGCGCGGGCCAGCCGGGCCAGCAGCACTGCCGGTCGGATGCTCTGGGACGCACGGACCGTGGTGCGCTCGGAGAGCACCACCTTGGCGGCACGGCCCTGCCGGATCTCGGCGACGGCCTCGTCGACCAGCGCCTGGTACTCATCGGGTGTGTGGTCCGCCTCGACCTCCAGCGCGTCGGCGGTCGAGGGGCCGACGGGGGTGGAGGGGAACAGGTCGCGCCACGACGTGGGCAGCACCGGATCCTCGTCGACACCGACCACGGTCAGGAACGACTCCCCGTCGTGGACCCCCAGCAGAGCCCGGGGGACCATCAGCTGGGAGGCGCGCTCGGAGCTGTCGGCGTACGAGAAGCTCCCCAGGGCGATCAGTCCACTGGTGCGGGTGCGCACCTCGTCGTCCACCAGGGCGCGGGATGCCAGGCTCTGGAAGGCGGAGCTGGCGGCGGCGAAGCGGTGGGGCCCGGTGGTCCGCGTGGACCAGGCCGTCCCGAGGGCGACCACGCCCTGACCGTGGCGCAGCCAGGCGCCGCTGACCGCGGCGGGAATATGGCCGAGGAGGTCGACGGACTCCTCCAGCCGCAGGGTGCGGACGGACAGCGTCACCGGGTGCTCGGTGTCCTCGGGGTTCAGATTCGGGGCGGGCATCGACATCATTATGCGACACCGAACCCGCCGCGCGCCGTGACCCGCGTCCCGTCCCGGGATGCACGGTCCGGACACGAGGAGGTGCGACCATGGAGCGCGACCCCGAACGTGGGGTCCCCGGACCCGCTTCGGATCCGCTTCCCCCGTCGTGACCCGCCCAAGGAGCAGTTCGTGAGCAGCACCGGCGACAGCATCGCGACACCCCTGGTCCGCGGAGCGCTCGCCGCAGCGCTCTCGCTGGGCACCGCGCTCGCCGTGGTCGTGGTGCCCGCGCTGGCCGCCCAGGTCGCCGGGACCCGCTCGACCGCGAGCGTCCTGGACGCGATCATCATCGCGCTGAACGTCCTGGTGCTGGGCCACGGGGGCGGGATCATCCTGAGCACCGGGGTGATCGACGGATCGGTGACCCTGACGCCCTTCGGGCTGCTCGCCCTGCTGCTGGTCCTGGCCGCGCTCGGGATGCGCCGGGTGGGCCGGGCGCTCCGCCTGGTCCGCGACGACGGGGTGCTGCGCCTCCGTGCCCTGCGCGATGCCGGTGGGGCGCTGGGTTCCTACGCCGTGGTCTATGCGATCGGGGTGGGGGTGCTCGCCGGAATCGGGCGCAGCATCGACACCAGCCCCGTGGTGACCTCCGCGTTCGTCTCCGGCGCGATGGTGGCGGTCCTCGGAGGGCTGACGGGGCTGCTGTGGTCGCTGCGCCGTGAGGCCACCTCGACGGTGCCCGGCGTGCGGGTGCTCGACCTGCTTCCCTCCCCCTACGGCGACGTCGCCCGGGCCGCGCTCATCGCTCTGCTCGGACTGCTCTGCGTGGGGCTGGGGACGACCGTGGTGATGCTGCTGGTGTCGGTGCCGGCGCAGTCCTCCCTGTTCGAGAGTCTGGATCCCGGGGTCACCGGTGGGCTCGTGCTCACTCTCGTCCAACTGGCGCTGCTGCCGCTGCTGGCGGTGTGGGCCCTGGTGGTCGTCGCCGGCGGCACCGTGGGTCTCGGCACCACCACCGAGCTCTCCCTGGGCGGGTCCGAGACGGGCGTGATGCCCGCGCTGCCGATGCTGGGAGCCATTCCCGGGCCCGGTGATTTCCCCGGATGGACCTGGGTGCTGCTGGTGCTGCCGGTGATCCCGATCGCGCTCGGTGCGGTGCGCCTGGTCCGGGACGTGGCGGATCTCGAGCGCCGCGACCGGATCACCGCCTGGATCGCCTATCCCGCCGTCGTGGTCGTCGCCGTGCTGCTGCTCGCGGGGCTGTCCACGGGAGGCATCGGTGAGGGGAGGCTCGTGCACCTCGGACCGCAGATGGGCTCCTTCCTGCTGCCGCTGGTCGGCCTCGCCGTGCTCGCCACCGGTGGGGTGATCGGTGTGCTCGCGACGCCGCTGCTGCCCTGGGCGCGCACGAGCATGACGTCCCTGCGGGCGAGGGTCGACCGGGCCGAGACGAGCGAGCGGGCCCCCTCGGAGACCAGATCCGGGCCGACGCTCCCTGCCCCGCCCCGCCCCGCCCCGCCGTCGTCGGCCGGATCATCCACCTCGCCGGCCTCGGCCTCATCCGCGGCCTCGGCCGCCGAGCCGGCCTCGTCCGCCACCCCCGGCTCTCCCGGCACGCCCGCCGACTCTCCCGTCTCCGCCGGCTCTCCCGGGTACGTCGGCTCTCCCATCTCCGCCCGCTCTCCCGCTTCTGCAGAGGACGCCGTCCTCGACGGGGAGGTCGTGAACGGGCAGGACGCCACGGACGCGTCGACCGATCACGAGCGCGACGCGGAGGGCGAGGACGGCATCAACCGCCCAGCAGAGAGCTGACCCAGCCGGCCATGGAGTCCTGGGCCTCGGTCTCGCACTGCGCCTGTGCCTGCTCCGTGATCGCCGTGGAGCGGCACTCCTCGACCTCCGCCATCGGACCGTAGAACAGCAGCGAGAGCAGGGAACCGGCCACGATCATGAGCGTGGCGGGGACACCCACCAGCACCCCGATCACCCCCATGCCCCAGCGGCCCTCGCGGAAGGACTGCACCGACAGCAGCACCAGCAGCACCATCGCGACCAGCGCGGTGACCCCGGCGGCCAAGGAGAACGGCAGCGGAGCCATCAGCAGCAGCCACGACGCGAGCATCGTCACGACCAGGACGCCCAGAAGTCGTCGGGAGCGGGCCGGGGCCTCGTCGGAGGGGCGCCGATCCTGATCGTCCTGGTGCTCGTTGCTCATCGAACCTATTGTGCCCGGTACCCCTGGGCACGGGCACCGACGTCCGCGACGGCCCGCTCGGGGGTGTCGGTCATGCCGGGCGCTCGCTGCAGGCCCCGCCGGCGACTAGCCTGGCCCGGTGACCCGCACCCCCGTCGCCGTCCTCATCTCCGGCACCGGCTCCAACCTCGCCGCGCTGCTGCGCGCGGCGCAGGAGCCCACGTGCCCTTACGCCGTCGTCGGCGTGATCGCCGACCGCGAGGCCTCGGGCCTCGAGCACGCGCGCGGCGCCGGGATCCCCATCGAGGTGGTGCGCCTGGCCGACCACGCCGACCGCGCCGCGTGGGACCGCGCCCTCACCGCTGCCGTGACCCGTCTGGAGCCCGAGCTGGTGGTCCTGGCCGGCTTCATGAAGCTCGTCGGACCGCCGCTGCTGGCCGCCTTCGGCGGACGCATCATCAACACCCATCCGGCGCTGCTGCCGGCCTTCCCCGGCGCCCATGGGGTGCGCGACGCCCTCGCCCACGGGGTGAAGATCACCGGCGCGAGCGTCATCGAGGTCGATGCCGGGGTGGACACCGGACGGATCCTCGCCCAGACCGCCGTCGACGTGCTCGAGACCGATACCGAGGACACCCTGCACGAGCGCATCAAGGCGGTCGAGCAGCCCCTGCTGGTCGACGTCGTCCGCCGCCTCGCCGCCGCTCGCTGACGGCCCGGACGGGCTCCGGATGCCATGAGGCACGGGGGCCGCTACAGTGGTGGCACACGACTGGCGAAGGTGGGCGACCACCGGGGAGTGACGGTTGTGGGCATCGACCGCCTGGGTGCCCGCTGCAGAGTCAGATCCGCACAGCCCGATCCGAACAGGAGCACGCCTCGTGACCACCGCCTCGCGCCGCCCGATCCGCCGCGCCCTCATCTCCGTCTTCGACAAGACCGGCATCGTCGACCTCGCCCGCACCCTCGTCGAGCATGACGTCGAGATCGTCTCCACCGGCTCCACCGGTGCCACCCTCCGCGAGGCCGGCCTCGCGGTGACCGACGTCGAGGCGGTGACCGGCTTCCCCGAGATGCTCGACGGCCGTGTGAAGACCCTCCACCCCCGCGTCCACGGCGGCCTCCTCGCCGACCAGCGCCTGGAGTCCCACCGCGCCCAGCTGGCCGAGCACGACATCGCCCCCTTCGACCTGGTGGTGGTGAACCTCTACCCGTTCAGCGAGACCGTCGCCGCCGGCGGCACCTTCGACCAGATCATCGAGAAGATCGACATCGGCGGGCCCTCCATGGTGCGCGGCGCGGCGAAGAACTTCGCCTCCGTCGCCGTGGTCGTGGACCCCGAGGTCTACGCGACCGCCGGCGAGGCCACCGCGGCGGGGGGCTTCACCCTGGCCGAGCGCCAGGAGCTCGCCACCATCGCTTTCACCCGCACCGCCGAGTACGACGACGCGATCAGCGACTGGATGCTCGACCAGCTCCCCGAGGTCGAGGGCGATGCGCAGGACGGCGCGCGGGGTGATGCGCTGGATGGTGCCCAGGACGTCGAGGCCGACGCCCCCCGGAGCATCCTCGACCTCAGCGACGAGGACGCCGCCGAGCTCGGCTTCACCGCCACACTGCGCTACGGCGAGAACCCCCATCAGCGAGCCCGCCTGGCGGTGACCGATCCCGCGGAGCCCGGCATCGCCGGCGCCGAGCAGCTCGGCGGCAAGGCGATGAGCTACAACAACTACGTCGACGCCGACGCCGCCGTGCGCGCCGCCTTCGATCACGAGCGTCCGTGCGTCGCCGTGGTCAAGCACAACAACCCCTGCGGCATCGCCGTGGCGGCCGAGGGCGAGGACATCGCCGCCGCGCACCTGCGCGCCCACGGCACCGACCCGCTGTCCGCCTACGGCGGTGTGATCGCGACCAACCGTCCCGTCACGCTCACCATGGCTCAGCAGGTCAAACCGATCTTCACCGAGGTCATCCTGGCCCCGGCCTACGACGACGAAGCGCTCGAGCTGCTGCGCACCAAGAAGAACCTGCGGATCCTGCGCCTGGAGAGCGGGTACTCCCGCGATGTCGAGATGCGAGAGATCTGGGGCGGGATGCTCGTCCAGGACGCCGACGCGATCGACGCCGAGGGCGATGATCCCTCGACCTGGACCCTGGCCGCCGGAGACGCCGCCGACGAGGCGACCCTCGCGGACCTCGCCTTCGCCTGGCGCTCCGTGCGCGCGGTGAAGTCGAACGCGATCCTGCTGGCGAGCGGCGGAGCCGCCGTCGGACTCGGCATGGGCCAGGTCAACCGCCTGGACTCCTGCCGCCTGGCCGTCTCCCGCGCCAACACCCTCGGCCAGCACACCGAGGGGGACCTCGCCCCCGAGCGCGCCCGCGGCGCGGTCGCGGCGTCGGACGCCTTCTTCCCCTTCGCCGACGGCGCCCAGATCCTGCTCGACGCGGGGGTGCGCGCGATCGTCCAGCCCGGCGGCTCCATCCGCGACGAGGAGGTCATCGAGGCCTGCCGCGCCGCCGGGGCGACCCTCTACCTGACGGGCACGCGCCACTTCGCGCACTGAACCGTGTCGGTTCCCGACACCCGGCCCCGGCGTCCTCGCGGCACCGGGGCCGGGTGCGTTCACCGCAGTGACAGCCCTGACCTCTACAGTGAGGGACATACACCAGCGTGATGCCGAAGGAGTGGCCGTGAGGATTCCCGACAACCAGAGCCTGCGCGAGTACATCGAGCATCTGCGCGACGAGGGGTACACGGTCGCGGACGGTCATACGCCTGATCCGGACCTCATCGATCCGCAGGGCAACCCCGTCTACACCTGGCAGGAGGGGTACCCCTACGAGACGCGGATGGATCGCGAGGAGTACGAGCGCGAGAAGTACAAGCTCCAGGTCGAACTGCTGAAGTACCAGTACTGGCTCGAGGACAACGATCAGAAGTCGATCATCATCTTCGAGGGGCGCGACGCGGCCGGCAAGGGCGGCACCATCAAGCGCTTCACGGAGCACCTGAACCCGCGCACCGCCCGCGTCGTGGCGCTGAACAAGCCCAGTGACCGCGAACGCGGCCAGTGGTACTTCCAGCGCTACATCCAGCATCTGCCCACCGAGGGCGAGATGGTGCTGTTCGACCGATCCTGGTACAACCGCGCCGGCGTCGAGCGGGTCATGGGCTTCGCCTCCCCGGAGGAGTACGAGACCTTCATGCATCAGGTGCCGTACTTCGAGCGCATGCTCGTCGACTCCGGCATCTACGTCACCAAGTTCTGGTTCTCCGTCTCCCAGAAGGAGCAGCGCACCCGCTTCGCGATCCGCCAGCTGGATCCGGTGCGGCGCTGGAAGCTGTCTCCGATGGACCTGGAGTCCCTGGATCGCTGGGAGGCATACACGCAGGCCAAGGAGGAGATGTTCCGCCGCACGGACAAGAAGTACGCGCCGTGGACCATCATCCGCTCCAACGACAAGAAGCGGGCACGGCTGAACGCGATGCGCTTCTTCCTGTCTCAGTTCGAGTACGAGGACAAGGACCACGAGGTCATCGGCACCCCGGACCCGAAGCTCGTCATGCGCGGCAAGATGGAAGAGGCCGACGAGTGAGCGTCGCCGTTGCCGTCGACGGGTGAGCATCGCGGCTGGGCCGAGGGGCCCGAGCGGCGACACGTGTGTTGAGGGGCTCGAGCGGCGACTCGTGGGTTGAGGGGCCTGTGCGGTGACTCGTGGGTTGAGGGGCCTGTGCGGTGACTTGTGCGTTGAGGAGCCTCCTGTTGTGTCCTGAGACCGCCATGGGTCGCGACGCGCCGCACCACCCGCACCCGTTCCACCGATCCCGCCCGCAGGCGTCGCGGATCGGTGGAACGGGCGGGCGTGTCGACGCGGGGCCCGGCTCAGACGCCGGTGGGACCCGGAATAGACGCCGGCGCGGCCCGGCTCGGACACCGGCCGGGCCCGGACTAGACGCCGACGCGCCGCACCACCCGCATCCATTCCACCGATCCGGCCCGCAGGCGTCGCGGATCGGTGGAACGGGCGGGCGTGTCGACGCGCGGCCCGGCTCAGACGCCGGTGGGACCCGGAATAGACGCCGGCGCGGCCCGGCTCGGACACCGGCGCGGCCCGGACCAGCCGCCGGCGGGGCCCGTCAGATGTCGGCGGGGAAGTCCATCGGGAGCCTGGTGATCTCCCCGGAGTCCAGGCCCGGGTCCTCGACGGCCGGCATGGTGCCGGTGGGGGTCGCCCGGTGCGGGGCGGTCATCGATGCGGGGGACAGCAGCGCGTTCAGTCGGCCTTCGTCCAGCAGCCCCCGCTCGAGCACCAGGTCGGCCACCGGGCGGCCCGTGTCCAGGGCGTCCGAGGCGACGTCCGTGGCGGCGGCGTATCCGATCACCGGGACCAGTGCGGTGACCACGCCGATGGAGCGGCGCAGATGGTCCTCGAGGATGTCGTGGTTCAACGTGATCCCGGAGATGCACCGATCGGCCAGGGTGTTCATCGCCCGGGTCATGATGCGCGTGGACTCGAGGATGTTGAATCCGATCACCGGCTCGAAGGGGTTCAGCTGCAGCTGGCCGCCCTCGGCGGCGAAGGTCACCGTGAGGTCGTTGCCGATCACCTCGAAGGCCACCTGGTTCACGACCTCCGGGATCACCGGGTTCACCTTGCCGGGCATGATCGAGCTGCCCGGCTGGACCGACGGCAGATTGAGCTCGTGCAGGCCCGCCCGCGGCCCCGAGGACAGCAGGCGCAGATCGTTGCAGATCTTCGAGATCTTCACGGCGATGCGCTTGAGGATCCCCGAATAGGTCACGAAGGCACCGGTGTCGCTGGTGGCTTCGACCAGGTCCGCGGCGACCACGAAGGGCACCCCGGTCAGCTCGGACAGCTCCCGGGCGGCCAGCTGGGCGTAGCGCGGATCGGTGGTGATCCCGGTGCCGATCGCGGTGGCGCCCAGGTTGATCTCCTGGAACAGGGTGGCGGTGCGGGTGAGACGCTGGACGTCCTCGTCGATCGTGGTGGCCCAGGCGTTGAACTCCTGGTCCACGGTCATCGGGACCGCATCCTGCATCTGCGTGCGGCCCATCTTCAGGACCTGGGAGAACTCCTCGCCCTTCTCTCGCAGCGTGGTGATCAGATGGTCCATCGACTCGGCCAGGGCGGGGAACGTCAGCATCATCGCCAGGCGCAGTGCCGTGGGGTACACGTCGTTGGTGGACTGGGCCAGATTGACGTGGTTGTTCGGGTGGAGGTGCTCGTAGTCGCCCTTGTCCCGGCCCAGGATCTCCAGGGCACGGTTCGCGATGACCTCGTTGGCGTTCATGTTGGTGCTGGTCCCGGCACCGCCTTGGATCATGTCCACGACGAAGTGCTCGGTGAGGTCGCCGCCGGCGATCTCCGCGCAGGCCTGTTCGATGGCGGCCGCGCGCTCGTCGTCGAGTGCACCCAGGCGATGATTGGCCCGGGCCGTGGCGCGCTTGACCTGGGCGAGTGCCTCGATCAGGCGGGGGAAATGGCTGAGCGGCACATCGGTGATGTGGAAATTCTCCTGCGCGCGCAGGGTCTGGATGCCGTAGTAGACGTCCGCAGGGACCTCGCGATCGCCGAGCAGGTCGTGCTCCGTGCGTGTCGCGGTGTCGGGCGTCGAACCGGGGCTGGTCATGTCGAGGAGTCCTCCAGGTCGCGAAGTGGTCGACGGCGTTGCCGACCTTCCGGCCAGCGTAGCCGCGCCGGAGCCGTAGCATGGGCACGTGCGTTCCGAGAGTTCTCCCTTCACCGTGGGCGCCGCCTGCCGCCGGCAGTGGGTGCTGGTCCTGTCGGTCCTGGCCGTGGTCGCGATCGCGGTGGTCGGGATCGTCGTCGGCGCGCCCCTGGCAGGTCAACTGCTGGCCGCACTGCTCGGGGTGCTCGCCCTGCTGCGGGCCGTGCTGCCGGTGCAGTCCGCCGGGGCGCTCGCGGTGCGCACCAGATTGATCGACGTCGGGGTGCTCGCCGTCCTGGCTCTCGGGCTCGGCGTGCTCTCGGTCTCCCCGAACCTCTGAGTCGGACCGGGCGGTCCGCCACCCGTCGGCCCGCCTTCCCGCACCCTGTCGGCCCCGCCCCGCCTCCGTCGACCGCTCCCCGCGTCCGTCGACCGCTTCCCGCGCCCCGTGGACCCCTCCCCGCACCCCGTGGGAACCCGTGAACCGCACCCCGCCGCAGCAGCCGTCCGGACGCCCTCGGGCGGTCGGGTGCGGTGCCGCGTCGGCCGCCCGGAATGTGACGAGCACCAGGGTCCCGAGAGCTGTGTACCGAGCTGGTGCGTGTGGGACGATCAGTCCCGTGCCCACCGATCTTGTCCGGCTCCATGCCGTCTTCGACCTCGCGATGAGGGTCGGCGTAGGGCTGCTCGGCAACGGCGCGGCCGCCTCGGAGGTGACCGCGACCGTCCTGCGGATCACCAGCTCCTCCGGCCTGCGCAACGTCTCCGTTCAGGTGACCTTCGACGAGGTGATCATCTCGTATCTCGCCGACGAGTCGGCGACCCCGTTCACCAGGGTCCGCGCCGCCAGCGCCAGGACCCAGAACTTCGCGCGCCTGGCCGCGTTCGAGGACATCACCCACGACTACATCAGCGGTGAGATCCCGCTGGAGGAGGCCCGCCGCGCGGCCGAGACGGTCCCGCAGACGGCCCCTGCCAACAAGCTGCCGCTGGTGGTGCTCGGCTTCGCCGTGATGGGCGGTTCCCTCTCGCTGTACTTCGGGGCGGACCCGCTCGTGCTCGTCGCCGCGACGCTCGCCTCGGGGCTGCTGACCGCCGCCGGGGTGTTCTTGTCGAGGATGCACATCCCGGCCTTCTACGGTCAGGCCTTCGGCGGCTTCCTGGCCGTCGGCGTCGCGGTGCTGGTCGGCCTGATCAACCCCACCGTCAACTCCTCGATCGTCGTGGTCTCGTGCATCATCGTGCAGCTGACCGGTCTCGCGTCCATCGGTGCGGTGCAGGACGCCGTGACCGGCTGGTACCTCACGGCTGCCGGCCGCATGCTGGAGACCCTGATGCTCACCGTCGGCATCGTGGCCGGTGTGCGCGGCGGCATGCTGTTCGCGGACGCGCTCGGCACCGACATCTCGGTCAGCGCCTCGATCCCGATCTCGCTGATCACCATCGTCTGGGTGGTCGTCGCCGGGCTCGGGATGGGCGTCGGCTACGGCGTGGGCACCCATGTGCCATGGCGGATGCTGCCCTGGATCGCGGCCGTCTCGCTGGTGTCCGGGCTGATCTCCCACCTGCTCGCCGGCCTCGTCCTCGATCGCGTGTACGCCGTGGCGCTCGCCGCCTTCATCTCCGGCATGGTCGCCGTGGCGCTGGGCGACCGCCTGCGCGCCCCGGCCCTGGTGTTCGTCATGGGCGGGGTCATCCCGCTGGTCCCCGGCAGCCTCATCTACCGTGGTCTGCTGGGCCTGGGCGACGATGTCGGCTCCGGGGCCGCCGACCTGTTCAGCGCCGGCGAGATCGCGGTCGGCATCGCCGCCGGGATCGTGCTCGGCCAGCTGCTGGCCGCCCGGATCGTCCCCTACTTCCGCCGCACGGGCATCGCCTACACCCCGAGCATCTCCTCGCCGTTCACCACGCTGCGCCGCCGACGTCTCTCCCTGGGCTCGCGCCGCCGGAGGCGTCGTGACGGCCAGGAGGTCGTCGAGCCCTCTACGATGACGGGCGAGATGACAGCGCTGTCCCCCTCGATGTTCGAGGACATCGACGGTCTCGAGGACCTCGACCCTCCGCAGGAGGACCCGGGACGGCGGATCGACTCCGAGGAGAACACATGAGCACCACCGCGACCATCGCCGTCGGCAGCTACTCCCGCAGCGGGAGCGGGCGGGGCTCCGGCCTCGAGCTGCTGCACCTGACCCAGGGCGACGGGGCCGAAGCGGGGGAGGGCGCCGGGGCCCTGACGGTGCGGCGGGGGCCGACGGTCGACCTTCCGGACCCGTCCTTCGTGCTCTGGAGCGCCGACGGCAGCCTGCTGTACGCGGTGCTGGAGACGGACCCCACCCGGGTGGCCGCGGTGCGCGTCGCCCCCGACGGCTCCACGGCCGAGCTCGTCGCCGATCTCACGCTCGAGGGCTCCGGTGGCTGCCACCTCGCCCCGGGACGGACCGCGGGGACGCTGCTGGTGGCCGATTACGGATCCGGCACCGTCGAGACGGTGCGCCTGGACGCGGACGGGGTGCCCGTCGAGCTCATCGACGTCGATCACCATCGCGATCTCGGGGAGGACGGGACGCCCCATCCCCACCAGGTCACCGCGCTGCCCGGCACGGACTCGCTCGCGGTGCCGGACCTCGGCCTGGACCGCGTCTTCCTGTACCGCCAGGACGACGAGGGACAGATGGGACTGGTCGGCGAGATCCCGCTGCACCGGGGCAGCGGCCCGCGGCACCTCGCGGCCGACCATGAATCCGAGCAGCTGCACATCTCCTGCGAGCTCTCCGGCGCGATCGCGACGGCGGTGCGCCGTCCCTCCGAACCGGAGTCGAGCACGCCGCCGGCGCTGCGCGGCTCCAGCCACCGCTGGAGCGTGCGCTCGGTGATCCCCGGCAGCCGGACGGAGGGTGAGAACGCGCTCTCCCACCTCGAGCTGACGGCCGACGAGTCGGTGCTGCTGGTCGCCAACCGGGGACCGGACACCCTCTCGGCGCTGTCGCTGACCATGATGCGTCCCCAGATCAGCTCGGAGATCGAGGTCGGCGCGCATCCCCGTCACTTCACCCAGCTCGGTCAGCTGGTGCTGGTCGCCGCCCAGGAGGGCGACCGGATCGATGTGCTGCGCCGGGACGACGACGTGCTCTCGGTGGCCGCGGATCCGATCCCCGCCCCCTCGGCATCCTGCGTCGCCGTGCGCCCCTGAACTGCGCACGGCGCGCTCCCGAGGCACCGTTCCCGGACTCTTGTCGCGGTGACGGTTAGACTTTCGCACGCTGTGCCGGAGATCGCCCGGGCCCGTCCGGCCGATCCGGCCCCGACAGTTCGGAAGGAACATCGATGAACACTGCCGCAGACGCCGGCACCGATCCCTCCCGCCGCTCCGGCGGCGGGGCCGTGGAGACCGCCCCGGTGACGCTCTCGGCGGCCCCGGATCGCGAGGAAGCCGCCGCCCGCGCCGAGGCGCTGTTCGTCCAGTCCTTCGGGTACGCGCCCGACGGGGTGTGGTCCGCGCCGGGCCGGGTGAACATCATCGGCGAGCACGTCGACTATCAGGACGGGCTCTGCCTGCCGATGGCCATCTCGCACCGCTGCTTCGCCGCGGCGGCCCGCACGCCCACCGACCGCGTGCGGCTGCGCTCGGCGCAGGACGACCGCGTCCTGGACCTGGACGCGCGCGAGCTCACGCCGGGCATCGTCGAGGGCTGGCCGGCATACGTCGCCGGCGTGCTGTGGGCGCTGCGCAAGCACATCTCCGGGGCATCCACGCAGGGGATGGACATCATGATCGACGGCCAGGTGCCGCTGGGGGCGGGGCTGTCCAGCTCGGCCGCGCTGGAATGTGCTGCCGCGGAGGCGATGGATGCGCTGCTGAGCCTGGGCACCCGGCCGCTGGACCGGGTGCGGGCCGCGATCACCGCGGAGACCGACTTCGCCGGCGCTTCCACGGGCGGTCTGGACCAGTCGGCGTCCGTGCTCTCCCGCGCCGGGCACGCGCTGTTCCTGGACTGCCGGGACTTCTCCACCCGTCCCGTGCCGTGGGACCTGGAGACCCAGGGCCTGGCGCTGCTGATCACCGATACCCGTGCCGAGCACTCCCACGTCGACGGGGAGTACACGGCCCGTCGTGCGGACAGCGAGCGGGCGGCCGAGCTGCTGGGCGTCGCCACCCTGCGCGACGCCGATGTCGAGCAGCTCCAGGAGCTGCTCGGGCGGATCGACGACGAGCAGGTCCGTCGTCGGGCCCGGCACGTGCTCACCGAGATCCAGCGGGTGCGCGACGTCGATGCGCTGCTGGCCGCCGGGACGGTGCGGGCGCACGTCGACGAGCTCGGGGCGCTGCTGAACGCGTCCCACGACTCGCTGCGGGACGACTACGAGGTGACCGTCCCGGCGCTGGACGTCGCGGTGGACGCCGCTCGGGAGGCCGGGGCCCACGGGGCCCGGATGACCGGAGGCGGGTTCGGCGGCTCCACGATCGCACTGGTCGAGGCCGAGCAGGCGGAGTCGGTGGCGGCGGCGATCGCCGCGTCCTTCGCCGATCACGGCCTCACGGCCCCGGAGTTCTTCCTCGCTCTGCCGTCCGAGGGTGCTGGACAGGACCGCTGAGCACAGCTGCCGTTCCCGGCTCGGACACGAGGCTCAGGCCTTCTCGCCCGGTTGCGGAGCCGGTGCCGGTGCGGGGGCGGCGAGCCAATCGCGCACCCCCTCCAGCAGTCGTCGGCGGGTGTCGGCATCCGCGGCGGAGACCCGGATCGAGTCCGCGGCGAGGTGCGCCAGCTCCGTGTCGCTGAAGCCGACAGCACGTGCCGTCTCGTACTGCTGAACCAGGCGGGAGCCGAACAGCAGCGGGTCGTCGGCCCCGAGAGCGATCTGTGCGCCGGCGTCGACCAGCTGTCGCAGCGGCACGTCGACGGCATCGTCGACCACCCCGAGCGAGGCGTTCGAGGCCGGGCACACCTCGAGCCCGATCCCGGCCTCGACGATTCGGGCCAGCAGCGCCGGGTCGTCGGCCGAGCGCACCCCGTGGCCGAGCCGGCTCGGGGCCAGGTGGTCCAGGACGTCCTCGATGTGCGCCGGGCCCAGCAGCTCCCCGCCGTGCGGCACCGAGAGCAGCCCCGCCTCGCGGGCGATCCGGAACGCCGGGCCGTAGTCCGCGGTCGTGCCGCGGCGCTCGTCGTTGGACAGCCCGAATCCGATCACGCGTCCGGCATGGAGCGCCGCCAGTCGTGCCAGCGTGCGGGCATCCAAGGGGTGTCGTGTCCGGGAGGCGGCGACGATGATGCCGATGCTCACGCCGGTCTCCCGCTCCGAGCGTTCGGCCTGGTCCAGCACGATCTCCAGCGCGGGGGTGAGACCCCCGACGAACGGTGCGTAACTGGTGGGATCGACCTGGAGCTCGAGGCGGCCCGACCCTTCGGCGGCATCATCGTGCGCGGCCTCATCGACGATGCGCCGCATCGCCGGTTCGGAGTCGACCACGGCGCGGGCGGCGTCGTACTGGCGTTGGAAGCGGAACCAGCCGCGCCGTGTCGGCTCGACCTGGAGCGCGACGTCGTCGGTCAGGGACCGGGGCAGACGGATACCGCGCTGCGCGGCCATCTCGATCAGGGTCGAGGGACGCATCGACCCGGTGAAATGCAGATGCAGATGCGCCTTCGGCAGCGCGACCAGGTCCCGGCCGGCGGCGAGCGCCGCGGTCATCGGGACCTCGCCGTCCTGCCGCCGGGAAGCAGCGGTCTCACTCCGCCAGCAGCGCGGCCACGCGGTCGATGCCCTCGACGAGCTCCTGGTCGTTCAGGGCGTAGGAGAAGCGCAGGTGTCCCGGCGCGCCGAATGCTTCTCCGGGAACGGCCGCGACCTCGGCCTCCTCGAGGATCACCGTGGCCAGCTCCGTCGAGGTGGTGACCTGCCGGCCCCGGATCTGCCGATCCAGCGCCCCGGAGACGTCGGGGAAGGCGTAGAAGGCCCCGGTGGGGGTGGGGACCGTGAAACCGGGCACGCCGGCGAGCTTCTCGACGATGGTCCGACGGCGGCGGTCGAAGGCGATGCGCATCTCCTCGACGGCCTCCATGGGGCCGGTCACCGCCGCGATCGCGGCGCGCTGGGCGATGTTGTTCACGTGCGAGGTCAGGTGGGACTGCAGGTTGCTCGCCGCGGCGATGACGTCCTTCGGCCCGACCATCCAGCCCACCCGCCATCCGGTCATGGCGAAGGACTTGGCCACCCCGCCCAGGATCACCGTGGACCCGGCGAGCTCCGGGACCACCGCGAGGATCGAGGTGAAGGGCACGCCGTCGTAGGTCAGGTGCTGGTAGATCTCGTCGGTGACGATCCAGATCCCGTGCTCGTGGGCCCAGCGACCCAGCTCCGCCAGCTGCTCGGCGCCGAGCACCACACCGGTCGGGTTCGACGGGGAGCAGACGACGATCGCGCGGGTGCGCTCGGTCCGGGCCGCCTCGAGCTGCTCGATCGTGGGCACATAGCCCTGGTCGACACCGGCCAGCACCGGCACCTCGGTGGCGCCGGCCAGACGGATCGCCTCGGGGTAGGTCGTCCAGTAGGGGGCCGGCAGCAGCACCTCGTCACCCGGGTCCAGCAGGGTCGCGAAGGTCTGGTAGACGGCCTGCTTGCCGCCGTTGGTGACCAGGACCTGCGCCGGCTCGATCGGCAGGGAGGTGGAGGCGGAGATCGTCTCGGCCAGGGCCGCGCGCAGTTCGGGCAGTCCGGGCGTGGGGGAGTAGCGGTGGTTCGCAGGGACCGGGGCCGCCTCGGCCGCGGCCTCGACGATGTGCGCGGGCGTCGGGAAATCGGGCTCGCCGGCGCCGAAGCCGATCACCGGTCGACCGGCCGCCTTCAGGGCCTTGGCCTTGGCGTCGACCGCGAGCGTCGCCGAGGGCGAGATCGCGCCGACCCGCTGCGAGATGCGCTCGTGCGGAGCGGAGGGAGAGGTGCTGGCGGTGGGGAGGGCGTTGTCGGAGGTCACCTGCCTATCGTGGCAGAGGTCTCCTCCTCGTGCCAGGACGACCAGCGATCAGATCCCCATCCATCACGCGGGCGGACGGGCGCGGGCGGTCGGCCGCGGGCCGCCGGGTGCGGGCAGTGGGGTGCCGGCGGGCGAGTGGCGCGCGGGCGGCCGGGCCGAGAGGGTAAGGTCCTTTTCGGTCGGCGACGGCACCGGCTCCGGCGCGCCACGGGTGTGATGTGATCTGACGCCAGCGGATTCGCACCCGGCCGCCGAGGCTTGTATGCTGGTCGCTGGTCAGAATCGCGATCACCCCCGAGGTGGCGCGGATCGACCTCGCGGGGGACACCCTCGTGAAGGGCAGTGGCGCAATTGGTAGCGCAGCGGTCTCCAAAACCGCAGGTTGCAGGTTCGAGCCCTGTCTGCCCTGCCGATCCGGCCGGGTCCACCCGGTCGGATGCGGATGACCTCGATGAGATCGGACAGTCCTGACGTGAATTCCAGCCAGAACGCCTCGTCGGCGCCCACCAGGGGCGACGCGCCGGGCTCCGGGTCCAAGAACCCGTTCCTGGCCATCGGTCTGTTCGTCCGCCAGGTCCTCGCGGAGCTCAGGAAGGTCGTCGTCCCGACCCGCACGGAGCTGGTCATGTACTCGTTCACCGTCCTGGTGTTCGTCATCGTGATGATCCTGCTGATCTTCGGCCTCGACGCCGCGTTCAGCTGGCTGTCCCGGATCGCGTTCTCGGACCCCGACGCGGGGCTCTGAGGCCGGCCCGCGCCGCAGGAAGTACGCGTACCGTGCCCGATCAGTCCCCAGCCGTCAGGAAAGCAGGTTCCCGCTGATGAGCGATCAGACCTCATCCCCCGAAGAGTCCTACCAGGACGCCGACGACTCCCTGTCGTTCTCGTCCTCCCCGCAGGCCGCGGCCTCCGCGGAGAGCACCTCCGAACCGAGCGATTCCGCCGACGAGGTCCGTGCGTCCGGCGATGAGGTCGACGAGACCGCCTTCGGCGGCGCCGCTGCCGACGAGGATTCCGACGACGGCTCCGCGGCCGACGAGGACGCGACCGACGAGGACGCCTCCGGTGACACTGCCGCCGAGGGCGAGGGTGCCTCCGCCGATGAGGTTCCCGACGAGGAGGACCCGCTGGTCCAGCTGCGCCGTCATCTGCGCGCCGCGCTCGGCGAGTGGTACGTCATCCACTCCTACTCCGGTCACGAGAACCGTGTGAAGACCCAGCTGGCCACGCGGACCGAGACCCAGGACATGGAGGACTACATCTTCGAGGTCCAGGTCCCGATGGAGGACGCGACCGAGGTCAAGAACGGCCAGAAGAAGATCGTCCGTCGCGTGCGCATCCCCGGCTACGTGCTGGTGCGGATGGACCTGACCACCGAATCCTGGCGGGTCGTGCGGGACACCCCGGGCGTGACCGGCTTCGTCGGCAACGCCACCGAGCCGACTCCGCTGAACTTCGACGAGATCTACTCGATGCTCGAGCCGTCCGTGGGCCTGCCCGAGAAGAAGCGCAGCTCCGGCTCGGCGAGCAAGCCCGCGGCCGCGCAGAAGATGCCCGACTTCTCCGTCGGCGAGTCCGTCACCGTCATGGACGGCCCCTTCGAGACCATGCCGGCCTCGATCTCCGAGATCCACGCGGAGTCGCAGAAGCTGCAGGTCCTGGTGTCCATCTTCGGGCGCGAGACCCCGGTCGAGCTCGGCTTCGACCAGGTCGCCAAGATCTGAGTCGCCACGATCTGATCGGCGCCGCGGCTCCGGCCGCGGGAGTACGACCAGGATCACCCTCGATCCCGGTCGACGCCGACGCGACGTGCAGGTAACGTCGCACCGGACCTTTCCCCGCTCCGTGCGGGAGGCGGTCCAGCTGTGGGAGGAGCGCATGATGAGCCCCGCCCGAACCACGACAGAATGAGGAAGAGCAATGGCTCCCAAGAAGAAGATCGCGAGCGTCATCAAGCTCCAGATCCAGGCCGGCCAGGCCACACCTGCGCCGCCCGTGGGTCCCGCGCTCGGCGCTGCCGGCGTGAACATGATGGAGTTCGTCAAGGCCTACAACGACCGCACGGCGGACCAGCGCGGCAATATCATCCCGGTGGAGATCACCGTGTACGAGGATCGCTCGTTCACGTTCATCACCAAGACGCCGCCGGCCGCTGAGCTCATCAAGAAGGCCGCCGGCCTCCAGAAGGGCTCGGCCACGCCGCACACCGACAAGGTCGGCAAGATCACCCAGGCGCAGATCCGCGAGATCGCGGAGACCAAGATGCCTGATCTGAACGCGAACGACTGGGAGGCCGCGGCGAAGATCGTCGAGGGCACCGCTCGGTCCATGGGCATCACGGTGGAGGGCTGACGACAATGGGATTCCGTAGCAAGGCTTTCAAGGACAGCGCGGCCAAGATCGAAGAGGGGCGCGAGTACGCGCCGCTGGACGCTCTCCGTCTCGCCCAGAAGTCCTCTCCCGCGAAGTTCGACGCCTCTGTCGAGGTCGCCATGCGTCTGGGCGTCGACCCGCGCAAGGCCGATCAGATGGTGCGCGGCACCGTGAACCTGCCCAACGGCACCGGCAAGACCGCGCGCGTCATCGTCTTCGCGACCGGCGCGCAGGCCGAGGCCGCTCTCGAGGCCGGCGCCGACGAGGTCGGCGACGACGAGCTGATCGCGAAGGTCGCCGGTGGCTGGACCGACTTCGACGCGGCCGTGGCCACGCCGAACCTGATGGGCAAGGTCGGCAAGCTGGGCCGCGTGCTCGGCCCCCGCGGCCTCATGCCGAACCCGAAGACGGGCACGGTCACCATGGACGTGACCAAGGCCGTCGGCGACATCAAGGGCGGCAAGATCGAGTTCCGCACCGACCGTGCGGCCAACCTGCACTACATCGTCGGCAAGGTCTCCTTCACCGATCAGCAGCTGGTCGAGAACTACGTCGCGGCCCTCGAGGAGATCCTGCGGCTGAAGCCGTCGGCCTCCAAGGGTCGGTACATCTCGAAGATCACCGTGTCCACCACCATGGGCCCGGGCATCCCGGTCGATGTCAACCGCACCCGCAACCTCCTCGGGGAGACCGACGAGGCCTGATCCTCCCGGTCCTCGACCTGGTTCCCCCGGGGCCAGGTGAGGAGAGCATCCGACGCCCCGTCCACCCCTGCGGTGGGCGGGGCGTCGTCGTACGTCGGGACGTGCCGCATCTCCCGGCGTGCAGGGGCGGGCGCCGCGTCCCCTGCGCCCGACACGCCGACCGGTTCCACGGATTCACTCCGTCGGTGGGATGTATGGGTGGAACGGAGATGTCGGGTTCTGCGTGGTTGCGACCGGGTAGGGGGAGAGCCCGCCGGCGGCTGCTCTCCTTGTCCCGCCGTGACCTGCTGTGCGCCGTGGCACGGCTCGGAAGAATTCCTAGACTGGCGTCGTGATCGATCTGCTCACCGTGCATCGCAGTCCTCACCGCCCGGAGGAGATGGTCCGCGGTGCCGGACGCGTGCTCGCCCGGTACGACCATCGCACTCAGGACTCCGGCAACGTGTCCTGGATCGTGCGCACGCCCGAGGCGGACCTGTTCGTGAAGACCGCTGGAGAGGACGCCTCGCCCCCGGACGGCGCGCCGACCCCGCTTCTGGACCATGCCGCGCGGGTCGCCCTGCTGCGCACGGCGGTGGAGATCTCGCGGACCGTCGACCATCCGGTCCTCGCGCGATTGCGGAACGTCGCGGAGACCCCGACCGGGCCGATGCTCATCTACGACCGAGCCCCGGGCCGACTGGTCGGGGTCCCGTCGGAACACAGGCAGGATCCGGGCTCCTCGTATCGGCGGTTCGCGGCAGCGGAGCCCGGGATCCGGCTGGCTGTCTTCGACCAGCTGCTGGACGCCCACCGGGCGCTGGCGGCCGCCGGCTGGGTGGCCTGCGACCTGTACGACGGCTGCCTCATGGTCGACCTCGCGACGACCCGGCTCACGCTCATCGATCTCGACACCTACCAGCGCGGTGCGTTCCCGAACGGCATGGGCACGATGTTCGGCTCGTCCCGGTTCATGGCACCGGAGGAGTTCGAGTTCGGGGCGACCATCGATGCCCGCACCACGGTGTTCACTCTCGGTCGGCTGATCTGCCACTTCGGTACCGGGCTGACCGAGGACCTCGCTGACTTCTGTGGGGGAGGGGCGGCCGGGCGGGTGATCGCCCGCGCGGCCCGTCCCGCCCGCGAGGACCGGTTCGCGAGCGTCGGAGAGTTCGCCGACGCCTGGTCGACGGCGCGCAGCTCCACCCGGCCGTGACGCGGACGGTGCCCGGCGCACGGCACGTCCTGTGACGTGGACGTGGGTGGGGACGTGGGCGAGGGCTCGGTCCTGGACGGTGGACGGGGCCGATGTGATGCACGACGCCGCCCGTCTCGTGGCGCCGCACCCCGGTCCTGGTCTACTCTGGACGCACCGAAGACCGCCGGTCGTCGTCCTCGACCTCGAGGACGACTGAAGATATCCCGTCCGGGATGGCCTGCGCAGGTGAAGATGCGACTCTCGTACGGTCGCCCGCCCGGCCCCGGCCGGTGCCCTCCGGGGCGTGGGCAGTTCGTGCGTCCGAAGCCTCGACACTTGCGTGTCGAGGCTTTTTCCGTTCCAGGACTCCTTCACCCGGTGGCGAGAGACCTCTGGAAGGAGGGCCATGGCGAACCCCGAAAAGGTGGACGCCGTCGCGGAGATCGCGGAACTGTTCCGTGAATCCGACGCCGCCGTCATCACCGAATATCGCGGGCTCAGCGTGGGGGAGCTCCAGGAGCTCCGTCGCGCGCTGGGTTCCGAGACGACCTACGCCGTGGTGAAGAACACGCTCACGGAGATCGCCGCCCGCGAGGCCGGCATCTCCGGGTTCGACGGCACGCTCAGCGGGCCGACCGCGATCGCCTTCATCAAGGGTGAGCCGGTGGAGCCTGCGAAGGCTCTGCGTGACTTCGCCAAGACTCACGAGCAGCTCGTGATCAAGTCCGGCTACTTCGAGGGCACCACGCTCTCGAAGGAGGACGTCCAGAAGCTCGCGGACCTCGAGTCCCGCGAGGTCCTGCTGGCCACGGCCGCCGGCGCCATGAAGGCGTCGATGTCCAAGGCCGCCGCAGTGTTTGCGGCGCCGCTGTCGAAGACAGCACGCACCGTGGACGCGCTGCGGGCAAAGCAAGAAGCCTGAGTCCTCGGACTTCTTCGCCCCCACAGCCACAGCGCTGTCCCCCGGGCCCCGGCAGGGGTGCCCGGACCGCAAGCCCAGGCGCGTGTGCGCCGCTGATCACCGCAGGGACGCAGGTCCCGACAACAGGAAGGAACGCCATCATGGCGAAGCTCAGCAACGACGAGCTCATCGAAGCTTTCAAGGAAATGTCCCTCATCGAGCTCTCCGAGTTCGTCAAGCAGTTCGAGGACGTCTTCGACGTCACCGCTGCTGCCCCGGTCGCCGCCGCGGCTGCCGCCCCCGCCGCCGGTGGCGAGGCCGAGGCCGAGGAGGAGAAGGATGAGTTCGACGTCATCCTCGACTCCGCCGGCAGCGCCAAGATCGCCGTCATCAAGGAGGTGCGCGCCCTGACCTCTCTCGGTCTGAAGGAGGCCAAGGCGCTCGTCGACGAGGCCCCCAAGCCCGTCCTCGAGGCCGTCAAGAAGGACGACGCCGAGGCCGCGAAGACGAAGCTCGAGGAGGCCGGCGCGACCGTCTCCGTCAAGTGATCGCCGGCGCTCGCCCCGGCGCGCGCCTCACCTGACGGCAGTCGCACTGCTCCTGGAAGGGCCGTCCCGCATCTGCGGGACGGCCCTTCCGCTGTCCTCACTCGCGTCCAGTGCCTGCTGACCCGTGTCCCGGCGTCGACCTGTCGGCTCGCTCTCCGCGCACGTTTCGGGTCCCGGGTGCGTTCCGAGCTGCGATGCGGGTCCTGCGGGGTGTCGTGGGGTGGGTCGCGGGTCCTGCGGGTGCATCCCGGGGCACGGCGAGGGCCCGCGGGATCGCATCCACGGGCGTCATATCAGCACGAAGCGCTCGGAGAGGCGATCAATGCTGGCATGGCGCCGGTGGATGCCGTCGCGGTCCGGTCGGCCTGCTCGGCCCGGTCGCTCCGGTCGTTCCAGTCGTTCCGGTCGGCCCGGTCGCTCCGGACTGCCGGGCCCGGAGCGGAGGACCGGGGCGGAGGGCGGGTAGGAGACCGATGGCGCCGACGGCGTCACCGCCGCCGGCCACCGCTGCGACGTGCCGCGACAACCCGACACACGGGCCGCCTGCTTGACTCCTCAGGCATTTGCCTTCATTCTGTTCGCGTTACGGAGGTTGTCCCTCCCCCGGTGCGCCGCTGAGCAGAGCTCGCGGACCAGCGGTGGATCGGACGCCCCGCCGGAGAACTTCCGCGCCAGGCATATAGCGGCCGACGCGGATGGAGCCGGTCGCGCCGCGACCGTTGCGTCCATCCGCGATTTTGTGTATGCTCGGTCCTTGCGCTGTGCGTCGCCCGTGGGTTCTGCTGTTCTGACTGCTCCGGCAGTCCGTATCTCCTGCTCCACCGCCCTGACGGGTGTTCGCCGCGCCTGGGATTCCGTCATCGGCCTGTGGAAGGACCCCCCTTGGCTGCCTCGAGCACCGATCGCACTAACGACATCGCACTCCGCACCGCCTCACCTCGCGTGACCTTCGCGAAGCTCGGCGACCCCATCGACGTACCGGATCTGCTGAGTCTGCAGACCACCTCGTTCGACTGGCTGCTGGGCAACGACCTCTGGCAGGAGCGTGCCGCGGAGGCCGCTGCCTCCGGTCGTGAGGACGTCCCGCAGACCTCGGGTCTCGCCGACATCCTCGAAGAGATCTCTCCGATCGAGGACTTCGCCGGCAATATGTCGCTGTCCTTCCGGGACCACACCTTCGACGACCCGAAGTACACGGTCGACGAGTGCAAGGAGAAGGACCTCACCTACGCCGCTCCGCTGTACGTCATCGCGGAGTTCATGAACAACGAGACCGGTGAGATCAAGACCCAGACGGTCTTCATGGGCGAGTTCCCGCTCATGACCGACAAGGGCACCTTCATCATCAACGGTACCGAGCGCGTCGTCGTCTCCCAGCTGGTCCGCTCCCCGGGCGTGTACTTCGAGGAGAGCATCGACAAGACCAGCGACAAGCGCATCTACAGCACGAAGGTCATCCCCTCGCGCGGCGCCTGGCTCGAGTTCGAGGTCGACAAGCGCGACCAGGTCGGCGTGCGCATCGACCGCAAGCGCAAGCAGTCCGTCACGACGCTGCTGCAGGCCCTGGGCATGTCCCACAGCGACATCCTCGAGGAGTTCGGCGAGTTCGAGTCCATGCGCTCGACGCTCGAGAAGGACCGCATCGCCTCGCAGGACGAGGCGCTCATGGACATCTACCGCAAGCAGCGCCCGGGCGAGCCGCCCACGCGCGATGCGGGCGAGGCCATGCTCAACAACCTCTACTTCAACCCCAAGCGCTACGACCTCGCGAAGGTCGGTCGCTACAAGATCGGCAAGAAGCTCGGTCTCGAGGGCAGCCTCTCCGAGTCGACCCTCCGCCTCGAGGACATCATCGGCGCGATCAAGTACATCGTCGCGCTGCACGACGGCCTCGCGGAGACCACCAGCAAGGATGGCAAGTCCATCCGGGTGGAGACCGACGACATCGACCACTTCGGCAACCGTCGCATCCGCGCCGTCGGCGAACTGATCCAGAACCAGGTCCGCACCGGCCTGTCCCGCATGGAACGCGTCGTCCGCGAGCGCATGACCACGCAGGACGTCGAGGCGATCACCCCGCTGACGCTGATCAACATCCGTCCCGTGACCGCCGCGATCAAGGAGTTCTTCGGGACCTCCCAGCTCTCGCAGTTCATGGACCAGAACAACCCGCTGTCGGGCCTGACCCACAAGCGCCGCCTCTCGGCGCTGGGCCCGGGCGGTCTCTCCCGCGACCGCGCCGGCATGGAGGTCCGCGACGTCCACCCCAGCCACTACGGCCGCATGTGCCCGATCGAGACCCCTGAGGGTCCGAACATCGGTCTGATCGGCTCGCTGGCGACCTTCGCCCGCATCAACCCCTTCGGCTTCATCGAGACGCCGTACCGCAAGGTCACGGGCGGCCTGGTCACCGACGAGACCGTCTACCTCACCGCGGACGACGAGGATCGCCACATCATCGCCCAGGCGAACGCGAAGATCGGCGACGACGGTCGCTTCGTCGAGGAGCAGGTGCTGGTGCGCCTGGCCGGCGGCGAGCCGGACCTGGTCGACGCGGGCGACGTGGACTACATGGACGTCTCGGCCCGCCAGATGGTCTCGGTCGCCACCGCGATGATCCCCTTCCTCGAGCACGACGACGCCAACCGTGCGCTCATGGGCTCGAACATGCAGCGCCAGGCCGTGCCGCTGCTGAAGGCGGAGATGCCGCTGGTCGGCACGGGCATGGAGCGTCGTGCCGCCGTCGACGCGGGCGATGTCGTCGTCGCCGAGAAGGGCGGCGTCATCGAGGAGCTGTCCGCCGATCTCATCCAGGTCATGGCCGACGACGGCACCCGTCAGACCTACCCGATCGGGAAGTTCCAGCGCTCCAACGCCGGGAACTCCTACAACCAGCGCGTGCTGTTCGACGAGGGTGACCGCGTCGAGACCGGCTCGATCCTGGCCGACGGGCCGTCGACCGATCAGGGCGAGCTGTCCATGGGCAAGAACCTGCTGGTCGCCTTCATGTCGTGGGAGGGCCACAACTACGAGGACGGCATCATCCTGTCCTCGCGCCTGGTCCAGGACGACGTCCTCACCTCGATCCACATCGAGGAGCACGAGGTCGACGGCCGCGACACCAAGCTCGGCAAGGAGGAGATCACCCGGGACATCCCGAACGTCGGCGACGACGTGCTGGCCGATCTCGACGAGCGCGGCATCATCCGCATCGGCGCCGAGGTCGAGCCGGGCGACATCCTGGTCGGCAAGGTCACCCCCAAGGGCGAGACCGAGCTGACCCCGGAGGAGCGCCTGCTGCGCGCGATCTTCGGTGAGAAGGCCCGCGAGGTGCGCGACACCTCGCTGCGCGTCCCTCACGGCGAGTCCGGCACCGTCATCGGCGTGCGCGTGTTCACCGAGGACGAGGACGGGGACATCCTCCCCACCGGCGTCAACGACATGGTCCGCGTCTACGTGGCCCAGAAGCGCAAGATCACCGACGGTGACAAGCTCGCCGGCCGTCACGGCAACAAGGGCGTCATCGCGAAGATCCTGCCGGTCGAGGACATGCCGTTCCTCGAGGACGGCACCCCGGTCGACATCATCCTCAACCCCATGGGTGTGCCCGGCCGTATGAACATCGGCCAGGTCATGGAGACCCACCTGGGCTGGGTGGCCAAGGCCGGTTGGGACCTGGACCCCAGCGACCCCAACGCCGCCGAGCTGCCCGAGGCGGCTCTGCACGGCGAGCCCGACACTCCCGTGGCGGTCCCGGTCTTCGACGGCCTCTCGGCCGAGGAGGTCACCGGCCTGATCGCCAATCACCGTCCGAACCGGGACGGGGTGCGGATGGTCAAGGAGGACGGCAAGGCGCAGCTGTTCGACGGCCGCTCCGGCGAGCCGCTGCCCGAGTCCATCTCCGTGGGCTACATGTACATCCTGAAGCTCCACCACCTGGTGGACGACAAGCTGCACGCCCGCTCGACGGGCCCGTACTCGATGATCACGCAGCAGCCGCTGGGCGGTAAGGCCCAGTTCGGCGGCCAGCGCTTCGGCGAGATGGAGGTCTGGGCCCTCGAGGCCTACGGCGCCGCCTACGCCCTGCAGGAGCTGCTGACCATCAAGTCCGATGACATCGCGGGCCGCGTCAAGGTCTACGAGGCCATCGTCAAGGGCGAGAACATCCCGGAGCCCGGGATCCCGGAGTCCTTCCGCGTGCTGCTCAAGGAGATGCAGTCGCTCTGCCTGAACGTCGAGGTGCTGTCCAGCGATGGCACCGCGCAGGACGTCAAGGAGAGCGACGAGGAGGTCTTCCGCGCCGCGGAGGAGCTCGGCATCGACCTGTCCCGCCGGCCCCACGAGGGCGTCGGCTCCATCGAAGAGGTCTGAGGGACGCGGGCCGGGCCCGACGACGCGAGCCGTCGTCGGCCCCGGCCCCGCCCTCGACCCCCGTTCCCTCAGACACCACTCTTCCGATCGAGAGAAGGACACCTGTGATCGACGTCAACACCTTCGACGAGCTGCGCATCGGCCTCGCGACCGCCGACGACATCCGCGGCTGGTCCCACGGCGAGGTCAAGAAGCCGGAGACCATCAACTACCGCACCCTGAAGCCCGAGATGGACGGCCTGTTCTGCGAGCGCATCTTCGGCCCCACCCGGGACTGGGAGTGCTACTGCGGCAAGTACAAGCGCGTGCGCTTCAAGGGCATCGTCTGCGAGCGCTGCGGCGTGGAGGTCACCAAGTCCTCCGTGCGTCGTGAGCGCATGGGTCACGTGGAGCTCGCCGCTCCCGTCACCCACATCTGGTACTTCAAGGGCGTGCCGAGCCGCCTCGGCTACCTGCTGGACCTCGCGCCGAAGGATCTCGAGAAGATCATCTACTTCGCCGCGTACATGATCACCTCGGTGGACGAGCAGGCTCGGCACGAGGACATGCCCGACCTGCAGGCGCGCTACGACCTCGAGGTCAAGGAGCTCGGCAACGACCGTGACGCCGCGCTGAACGACCGCGCCGTCTCCGCCGAGAAGGACCTCGCCCAGCTCGAGGAGGAGGGTGCCAAGGCCGACGCGAAGCGCAAGGTCCGCGACTCCTCCGAGCGCGAGCAGGCCCAGATCCGCAAGAAGTTCGACGCGGAGATCGAACGCGTCACGGCCATCTGGGAGCGGTTCAAGACCCTCAAGGTCGCTGACCTCGAGGGCGACGAGCAGCTCTACCGCGCCATGAAGCTGCGCTACGGCACCTACTTCGAGGGCGGCATGGGCGCCGAGGCGCTGCAGCGCCGCCTGCTGGACTTCGACCTCGACTCCGAGGCCGAGGCCCTGCGCGAGGTCATCGCCACGGGCAAGGGGCAGAAGAAGGCCCGGGCGCTGAAGCGCCTCAAGGTCGTCTCCGCCTTCCGCTCGACCACCAACGCCCCCGCCGGCATGGTCCTGGACTGCGTCCCGGTCATCCCGCCGGACCTGCGTCCGATGGTGCAGCTGGACGGCGGCCGCTTCGCGACCTCGGACCTCAACGATCTGTACCGTCGCGTGATCAACCGCAACAACCGTCTCAAGCGGCTGCTGGACCTCGGCGCGCCCGAGATCATCGTGAACAACGAGAAGCGCATGCTGCAGGAGTCGGTCGACTCGCTGTTCGACAACGGCCGTCGGGGCCGTCCGGTCACCGGACCGGGCAACCGCCCGCTGAAGTCGCTGTCCGACATGCTCAAGGGCAAGCAGGGACGTTTCCGTCAGAACCTGCTGGGCAAGCGTGTGGACTACTCCGCCCGCTCCGTCATCGTCAACGGTCCGCAGCTGCAGCTTCACCAGTGCGGTCTGCCCAAGGGCATGGCGCTGGAGCTGTTCAAGCCGTTCGTCATGAAGCGTCTGGTCGAACTCAGCCACGCGCAGAACGTCAAGGCCGCCAAGCGGATGGTCGAGCGTGCCCGCCCCGAGGTGTGGGACGTCCTCGAAGAGGTCATCACCGAGCACCCGGTGCTGCTGAACCGCGCGCCGACCCTGCACCGTCTGGGCATCCAGGCCTTCGAGCCGCAGCTGGTGGAGGGCAAGGCCATCCACCTGCACCCGCTGGTCTGCGCCGCGTTCAACGCGGACTTCGACGGTGACCAGATGGCCGTGCACCTGCCGCTGTCGGCGGAGGCGCAGGCCGAGGCCCGGATCCTGATGCTGTCCAGCAACAACATCCTCAAGCCGTCCGACGGTCGCCCCGTGACCATGCCCGCCCAGGACATGATCATCGGTCTGTACCACCTCACGACGCGCCGCGAGGACGTCGCCGGCGCCGGCCGTTCCTTCGGCTCCGTGGCGGAGGCCATCATGGCCTTCGACCGTGAGGACCTGCACCTGAACGCGCCGGTGAACATCCGCTTCACCGACGTGGTGCCGCCGAGCGACTGGGAGGTCCCGGAAGGCTGGACCGAGGGTGATCCGATCCTCCTGGACACCACCCTCGGCACCGTCTACTTCAACGAGACGCTGCCGGTGGACTTCCCCTACGTCCAGGGCCAGGTCGGCAAGAAGCGCCTGGGCGGGATCGTCAACGCCCTCGCCGAGCGCTACGACAAGGGCCAGGTCGCCGCATCGCTGGACGCCCTGAAGTCCTACGGCTTCTCCTGGTCGACCCGCTCGGGCGCCTCCTTCGCGCTGTCCGACGTGGTGACCCCGCCGAACAAGGCGGAGATCATCGCCAGGTACGAGGCGAAGGCCGCACAGGTCCAGGAGAACCGTGACCTCGGCCTGGTCTCCGAGACCGAGCGCAACATGGAGCTCATCGACATCTGGACCGAGGCGACCAATGAGGTCGACGAGGCCATGCGGGAGAACTTCGACCCGACCAACACCATCTACCGGATGGTGGACTCGGGCGCCCGAGGCAACTGGATGCAGATCCGTCAGATCGCCGGTATGCGCGGTCTGGTGAACAACCCCAAGGGCGAGATCATCCCGCGTCCGATCCTCTCCAACTACAAGGAGGGGCTCTCGGTCCTGGAGTACTTCATCGCCTCGCACGGCTCCCGCAAGGGCCTGGCGGACACCGCGCTGAAGACCGCTCAGTCCGGCTACCTGACCCGTCGTCTGGTCGACGTCTCGCAGGACGTCATCGTCCGCGAGGACGACTGCGGGTCCACCAAGGGCCTGATGCTGCCGATCGGGGTCGAGGAGGCCGGTGCGCTGCGCCTCCACGAGCACGTGGAGTCGACGGCGTACGGACGCGTGCTGGCCACCGCGGCGATCGGCGCCGACGGCACGGAGGCGGCCCCGGCCGGCTCCGAGGTGGGCGACGTGCTCATCGAGCAGCTCGTCGAGGCCGGCGTGCGCGAGCTCAAGGTCCGCTCCGTGCTGACCTGTGACTCCGCAGTGGGCACCTGCGCCAAGTGCTACGGCAAGTCGCTCGCGACCGGCCAGCTGGTCGACATCGGCGAGGCCGTCGGCATCGTCGCGGCCCAGTCCATCGGTGAGCCCGGCACCCAGCTGACCATGCGTACCTTCCACTCCGGTGGCGTGGCCAGCGCGGACGGCGACATCACGCACGGTCTGCCCCGTATCCAGGAGCTCTTCGAGGCCCGGACCCCGGCCGGCTTCGCGCCGATCTCGGAGTTCGCCGGTCGCGCGGAGATCGAGGAGAACGACAAGCAGCGCCGGATCACCGTGACCCCGGACGACGGCTCGGACCCCGTGACCTACACGGTCTCCAAGCGCGTCACCCTGCTGATCGCGGACGGCGACCACGTCGCCGTCGGCCAGCAGCTCTGCCAGGGCTCGGTCGATCCCAAGCAGGTCCTGCGCATCCTCGGCCCGCGGACGGTGCAGCAGCACCTGGTGGATGAGGTGCAGAAGGTGTACATCAGCCAGGGTGTGGACATCCACGCCAAGCACATCGAGGTCATCGTGCGCCAGATGCTGCGTCGCGTGACGATCATCGAATCCGGTGACACCGACCTGCTGCCCGGCGACTTCGCCGAGCGGGTCATCTTCGAGCGCGAGAACCGGCGGATCCTGTCCGAGGGCGGCCAGCCGGCCTCGGGCCGTCCGGAGCTGATGGGCATCACCAAGGCGTCGCTGGCGACCGAGTCGTGGCTGTCGGCGGCCTCCTTCCAGGAGACCACCCGCGTGCTCACCGAGGCCGCCCTGAACCGCAAGAGCGATCAGCTCATGGGGCTCAAGGAGAACGTCATCATCGGCAAGCTCATCCCGGCGGGCACCGGCCTGTCGCGGTTCCGTCGCATCGCGGTCGAGCCCACCGACGAGGCCAAGGCGCAGATGTACCAGGTGCCCGGCTACGACGAGCTGGACTTCTCCGGCTTCGGGCAGACCGGTGCCGTCAACCTCGACGACATCGACTACGCCGACCCGTTCCGCACCGACTTCCGCTGAGTCGCCAGGAGCGCTGAGGGGCCGTTCGGCACCTCGGCACCACGACGAGGGGCGGTCCCACCACACGGTGGGGCCGCCCCTCGTCGCGTGTCCCGCACCACGCCCAGTGAGTGCACAGCGGGCGCTGACGTGACCTGGAGGACTCGGATGTTCACGGGAGGGTAAAGACCTCTTGGGCCCTTGCCCAAAGTCTGGGTGTCGGCCTTCCCCGGCGCGGGCGCGGCACGGAACCATGGAACACGGCAGTTCCCGCGACCTTCCCGCAGCGCTCCGACATCGGCAGCGCGCTCGCGCCGGGACTCCTGGCCCCGTCCCCGGGGCACATGTGCTCGAGGAACGAGGGCCGCCGAGGGGTGGCAGAGAACAGGTGGAACAGTGAAGAAGACTCCGTGGATCGTCGCGGCCGCGACCGTGTGCGTCGTCGGTCTGGGCGGTGGGGGCACCGCCTTCGCCATGTCCAACGAGGCGGCGGTGACCGTGTACGGCGAGCAGTCGACCGTGCGCACCTTCAGTCCGACGGTCGCCGAGCTGCTGCAGGCGCAGGGCATCGAGGTCACGGACACCGATCTCGTGGTCCCGGACCTGGGGGAGACCGTCACCGACGGCATGGAGATCCAGGTCGTCCATCGCACGCCGGTGACCGTCACCATCGACGGCGAGGACCAGAAGCTCCTCACCACCGGTGACACCGTCGGAGACGCCCTCGAGGACGTGGACTACGAGGCCGAGGGCGCTCGGGTCAGCCCGGAACCCGAGACCGAGCTGCCGGACGACTCCGCGCACATCAATGTCGTCACCCGCAAGACCGTCACCTTCAAGGGTGCCCGCGGCCAGGACACCTTCGACGTGACGGCGCTGACCGTCGACGAGGCCATGAAGAAGGTCCTCGGCGACATCGAGGACACCGACAAGGCCTCCGTCGACCGCGACTCGATCCTCGAGGACGGCGCGACCATCACCGTCCAGCGCATCCGCGAGAAGGAGCGCACCGAGACCGAGTCCATCCCGTTCGAGACCAAGACGGTCGAGGACGACGATCTGCTCGAGGGCAAGACCGAGGTCACCACGGAGGGCAAGAAGGGCACGACGGAGAAGGTCTACACCGACACCGTCGTCGACGGCGAGGTCACCGACTCCGAGCTGGTCTCGGAGAAGGTCACCTCCGAGCCCGTCGACGAGGTCGTGGCCAAGGGGACCAAGCCGGCGCCCGAGCCCGAGCCCGAGCCCGAGCCGCAGGAGCAGAGCTCGGATTCGTCCTCGGACTCCTCCGACTCCTCGGACTCCTCCCGCTCCGAGAGCTCGTCCTCGCGCAGCTCCGAGCGTGAGTCCACCTCCGAGTCCGGGAACACCGGCGCCTCCGCCCCGGCAGCTCCCAGCGGGTCGGTCTGGGACCGTCTGGCCCAGTGCGAGTCCGGCGGCGACTGGTCGATCAACACGGGCAACGGGTTCTCCGGCGGCCTGCAGTTCACCAAGTCCACCTGGCAGGCCTTCGGCGGCGGGCAGTACGCCCCGGTGGCCCATCAGGCGAGCCGCGCACAGCAGATCGCCGTGGCCAAGAACGTCCAGGCCACCCAGGGCTGGGGCGCATGGCCCTCCTGCACCTCCCAGCTCGGGATCCGCTGAACGGTACCGACCGATCCGGCGGCCCTCGCCCCTGACGGGGCCGATCTGCCGCCGACGTGTACGCCACGAGCGCGCCGCGATCATCGCGGCGCGCTCGTGCGTGGATGGACCGGGCCGGGGACACGCCCAGGACATACGTCGTCATGTGATCTGCGTCGGAACGCCCCAGAAGCTTTGACCCCATGCGGCGCGCCTCAGTAGACTGCCACTGCGTCCGGAGTGCCCTCTGGTCGTGACCCGGGACGAGTCCCGCGATCACCCTGCGGGGAGGTCGCGGAGGGTGTCCCCCGCGAGGAGCGGATCCTCGCGGTGTGCCCGAATGCGGGACGGCTGCCATGCCCGGCACCGCCCGCGGGCACCGATCACGGTCCTCCAGGACGCCCGGCAGGTGCCATCACCTGACGGGCGGGTCGATCCGCCGGCGTTCCCCGGGCGTGGGGACGGTGCATCGGGTCGCCGGCCGCGGGAGCGGTCGAAGAAGTCGATCCTTCGGTGCCAACAGCGCCGAGGGCTGAACAGGAAGAGTAGCTGTGCCCACTATCCAGCAGTTGGTGCGCAAGGGACGGGACGCCAGGTCCGGGTCCTCCAGCACGCCCGCGCTCAAGGGGTCCCCCCAGCGCCGCGGCGTCTGCACGCGCGTTTACACCCAGACCCCCAAGAAGCCGAACTCGGCGCTGCGGAAGATCGCCCGCGTGCGCCTGTCCACCGGCGTCGAGGTCACCGCGTACATCCCCGGTGAGGGCCACAACCTCCAGGAGCACTCGATCGTGCTCGTCCGCGGCGGTCGTGTGAAGGACCTCCCCGGTGTGCGCTACAAGATCGTCCGCGGCGCGCTCGACACCCAGGCAGTGAAGGGCCGCAAGCAGGCTCGCTCCCACTACGGCGCCAAGAAGGAGAAGAAGTAATGCCTCGTAAGGGCCCCGCTCCCAAGCGCCCGCTGGCCGTCGACCCCGTCTTCGGCTCGCCGATCGTCACGCAGCTCATCAACAAGATCCTCCTGGACGGCAAGAAGACCGTCGCCGAGGGGATCGTGTACGACGCCCTCGAGGGCGCCCGTGAGAAGAACGGTCAGGATCCCGTCGTCACCCTGAAGAAGGCGCTGGACAACATTCGGCCATCCCTCGAGGTCCGCTCCCGCCGCGTCGGCGGGGCGACCTACCAGGTCCCGATCGAGGTCAAGCCCGGCCGTGCCACCACGTTGGCGCTGCGCTGGCTCGTCAGTTACTCCCGCGCCCGTCGCGAGAACAGCATGACCGAGCGTCTGATGAACGAGATCCTCGACGCCTCCAACGGCCTCGGTGCCGCGGTGAAGCGTCGCGAGGACACTCACAAGATGGCCGAGTCCAACCGGGCCTTCGCGCACTACCGCTGGTGAGTTCAGGTGGGGTCCTCCTTCACGGGTGGGCCCCACCGACTGCCCTCCGGCACGTCGACCAGCTTCCGTTCTCCAGAAAGGCTCAAGCCCGTGGCACTCGCAGTGCTCAGTGACCTGAACAAGGTCCGCAACATCGGCATCATGGCTCACATCGATGCCGGCAAGACCACCACCACCGAGCGCATCCTCTTCTACACCGGCGTGAACTACAAGATGGGCGAGACCCACGACGGCGCCGGCACCATGGACTGGATGGACCAGGAGAAGGAGCGCGGCATCACGATCACGTCGGCCGCGACCACCTGCTACTGGCACGACAACCAGATCAACATCATCGACACCCCCGGCCACGTCGACTTCACCGTTGAGGTGGAGCGTTCGCTGCGCGTGCTCGACGGCGCCGTCGCGGTGTTCGACGGCAAGGAGGGCGTGGAGCCCCAGTCGGAGACCGTCTGGCGCCAGGCCGACAAGTACGACGTCCCGCGCGTCTGCTTCGTCAACAAGATGGACAAGCTCGGTGCGGACTTCTTCTTCACCGTCCGGACCATCGTGGAGCGCCTCGGCGCCAAGCCGCTGGTCATGCAGGTCCCGATCGGTGCGGAGAACGACTTCACCGGCATCGTCGACCTCGTCGAGATGAAGGCCTACGACTGGCCCGAGACGCTCGAGGAGGACATGCCGGCGATCAACTCCAAGAAGGGTGACCCCTCGCGCGGTCAGTGGCAGCGCGAGATCTCGATCCCCGAGGACCTCGCCGACACCGTCGCGGAGTACCGCGGCAAGCTCGTCGAGGACGTCGCCGAGAGCTCCGAGGAGCTCATGGAGAAGTACCTCGAGGAAGGTGACCTCTCGGTCGCCGAGCTCAAGGCCGGCATCCGCGCCCTGACCGTCAACTCCGAGGCCTACCCGGTCTTCTGCGGCACCGCCTTCAAGAACAAGGGCGTCCAGCCCATGCTCGACGGTGTCATCGACTACCTGCCCTCCCCGCTCGACGTGCCCGCCATGGTGGGCCACAAGCCGAACGACGAGAGCGTCGAGCTGACCCGCAGCGCCGACTGGGACGCGCCCTTCTCGGCCCTCGCGTTCAAGGTCTCCTCGCACCCGTTCTTCGGCTCGCTGACCTACGTGCGCGTGTACTCGGGCCAGGTGAAGCAGGGCGAGCAGATCGTCAACGCCACCACCGGCAAGAAGGAGCGCGTCGGCAAGCTCTTCCAGATGCACTCCAACAAGGAGAACCCGGTGGAGGAGGCCTTCGCGGGCCACATCTACGCCTTCATCGGCCTCAAGGACACCACCACGGGCGACACGCTCACGGATCCGAACGACCAGATCCAGCTGGAGTCCATGAGCTTCCCGGAGCCGGTCATCTCGGTGGCCATCGAGCCCAAGACCAAGGGCGACCAGGAGAAGCTGGGTGTGGCCATCCAGAAGCTCGCCAAGGAGGATCCGACCTTCCAGGTGCAGCTGGACGAGGAGACCGGTCAGACGGTCATCCGCGGCATGGGTGAGCTCCACCTCGACATCCTCGTGGATCGCATGCGCCGCGAGTTCAACGTCGAGGCGAACATCGGCAAGCCGCAGGTCGCCTACCGCGAGACCATCAAGCGCGTCGTGGAGAAGTACGACTTCACCCACAAGAAGCAGACCGGCGGCTCCGGCCAGTTCGCGAAGGTGCAGATCACCTTCGGCCCGCTGACCGATGCCGAAGAGGGCGTCTTCTACGAGTTCGACAACAAGGTCACCGGTGGCCGCATCCCGCGCGAGTACATCCCGAGCGTGGACGCGGGCATCCAGAGTGCCCTCGAGTCGGGCATCATGGCCGGCTACCCGGTCGTGAACGTGAAGGCGGAGCTGATCGACGGGGCGTTCCACGACGTCGACTCCTCGGAGATGGCGTTCAAGATCGCCGGCTCCATGGCGGCCAAGGAGGCTCTTCGCCAGGCGAAGCCGGTCCTCCTCGAGCCCCTCATGGACGTCGAGGTCCGTACTCCGGAGGAGTACATGGGAGATGTCATCGGCGACCTGAACTCCCGGCGAGGTCAGGTCCAGTCGATGGAGGACGCGAGCGGGGTCAAGATCGTCCGTGCTCTCGTCCCGCTGTCGGAGATGTTCGGTTACGTCGGCGACCTGCGGTCCAGGACCCAGGGCCGGGCGATGTACACGATGCAGTTCGACAGCTACGCGGAGGTCCCCGCCAGCATCGCTGAGGAGATCGTCGCGAAGACCCGGGGCGAGTGAGAAGACGGGGGAGCAGGTAGGCTCCTTCTCCTGGTCCCCCGCCTTTCCATCGGACGTCCTCCCCTCCCGGGAGGGATCCGATCCCGATCCAGAAGTACCACGAGAAGAAGTCCTAGGAGGACACCACCATGGCCAAGGCCAAGTTCGAGCGGACCAAGCCGCACGTCAACATCGGCACCATCGGTCACGTCGACCACGGCAAGACGACGCTGAGCGCCGCCATCTCCAAGGTCCTGTACGACAAGTTCCCGGAGCTGAACAAGGCCCGTGACTTCGACACGATCGACAACGCGCCCGAGGAGAAGCAGCGCGGCATCACGATCAACGTCTCGCACATCGAGTACGAGACCGACAAGCGTCACTACGCGCACGTCGACGCCCCCGGCCACGCCGACTACGTCAAGAACATGATCACCGGCGCCGCTCAGATGGACGGTGCGATCCTCGTGGTCGCCGCCACCGACGGTCCGATGGCGCAGACCCGTGAGCACGTGCTGCTCGCGAAGCAGGTCGGCGTGCCCTACCTGCTCGCCGCGCTCAACAAGGCCGACATGGTCGAGGACGATGAGATCATCGAGCTCGTCGAGATGGAGGTCCGCGAGATGCTGACCGAGCAGGGCTTCGACGAGGACGCACCGATCATCAAGGTCTCCGCGCTCAAGGCGCTCGAGGGCGACGAGAAGTGGGTCAAGTCCGTCGAGGACCTCATGGATGCGGTGGACGAGTCCATCCCGGATCCGGTCCGCGATCTCGACCAGCCCTTCCTCATGCCGATCGAGGACGTCTTCACGATCCAGGGCCGTGGCACCGTCGTGACCGGCAAGGTCGACCGCGGCAAGCTCTCGATCAACACCGAGATCGAGATCGTGGGCATCCGTGCGCCGCAGAAGACGATCGTCACCGGCATCGAGATGTTCCACAAGCAGATGGACGAGGCGTGGGCCGGCGAGAACTGCGGCCTGCTCCTGCGTGGCACCAAGCGTGACGACGTCGAGCGCGGCCAGGTCGTCGTGAAGCCGGGTTCGATCACCCCGCACACCAACTTCGAGGCGCAGGTCTACATCCTGTCCAAGGACGAGGGCGGCCGTCACAACCCGTTCTACTCGAACTACCGTCCGCAGTTCTACTTCCGGACCACCGACGTCACCGGCGTCATCACGCTGCCCGAGGGCACCGAGATGGTCATGCCCGGCGACAACACCGAGATGACGGTCGAGCTGATCCAGCCGATCGCCATGGAGGAGGGCCTCGGCTTCGCCATCCGTGAGGGTGGCCGCACCGTGGGCTCCGGCCGAGTCACCACGATCGTCAAGTGATCAGAGCGGGGGCGACCCCGCAGCGGTGACCGCGTCCTGGGGACGCTGCATCGGCGAAGGCCCCGACCCGGACATCCGGGTCGGGGCCTTCTCGCATCCCGGCACCGTGCACCTGCGCCGGAGCCGCGAGCTCCCACCGGCTTCCGGCGAGCACGCGGCGCCCTGTCCGGCGGCGCGTGCTCGCCGAGTGTTCGTGGATGGGAACACCGGCCCGTGACGGGTCGGCCGGTGCGCTGCTGCGGTCTCCACGGTTCCGGCCGTCGGGATCGAGGCCTGGCGGGGTGGGAGGAAGAGAACCCCGCCCCGCCGGAACGGCGGGACGGGGGCGCAGCAGTCAGCCGGGGCGTCACCGCGGTGGCGAATCCGCCGCCGCGGGCGGGTCCCCGCTGAGCCGGAGGCGATGCCTCGGACGGGTCAGCGGGAGCCGCGGTAGGGGTCGTCCTCGGCCGGGGAATCGCTCGAGGGGCGGGAGGCGTCGGGTGCCGACGGGACGTCCCGGCCCTCCGCGGGATCCGCGGGGTGCTCGTCCTCCCGCAGCGGTGTCCCGGCAGGCTGGCCGAAGGACGGACGGCTCGCTCGGGAGGGCGGGGCCTCCCCGGCGCTCGCGGGGGAGGGCATGGTCGGCTGACCGTACGACGGACGCCCGGACTGCGGCTCGGGTGCCGTCGCCCGTCCGGGGGCTGACCCCGGCCACGCGGGAGAGCCCTGGCCGTCCTGGGGCCCCGGTGCCTGACCGACCTTCCCGCGACCGACGTGCTGCTGTCCGTGCCCTTGGTCGTACTGGCCCTGGCCGTACCGCTGCTGACCATAATGCCCCTGACCGAACTGCTGCTGGCCGTACTGCTGCTGGCCGTATTGCTGCTGGTCATGGCGTTGACCGAGCTGTCCCTGGCCGTACTGCTGCGGGGCCGCACTCCCGGCACCGCGGTGGCCTGCGGCGTCGTGGCCGGGCATCGACGCGGTCGGTGGCGGGGAGGTCATCGGCACGGCCCCGGACTCCGCCAGGAGATGACGGGCCTGCTCGGCATGCTTGTGCTCGACGAGCAGCTCGTACTGCATGGGGATCGTGGCGGTCATCGAGGTGAAGTCGCGCTTGCCGCCGGTGAGCAGATGGCCCACCGCGGTCCAGACCGTGAAGAACACGATGCCCATCAGCACGCTGGTCAGCACCACCCAGAGGCTGTTGGGGGAGGTGATCAGGAACAGCAGGATACCGAGGAACAGGCCCATCCACAGGCCGGACATGATGCCCTGGCCGATGATGCGGCCCCAGGTCTTGCGGCCGGTCACACGCTCCATGAGCTTGAGGTCGGTGCCGACGATCAGGGTGGACTGCACCGGGAAGTGCTTGTCGGCGAGGGTGTCGACGACGGTCTGCACCTCCTGGTACGTGCTGTAGACCCCGAGGGACCGCGGGTACTCCAGGTCGTACAGCCGCGCTGTCAGCGGAGAGGGGGACTGCGGTGGCTGGCTCATGGTGCCACCGTAGATCAGGAGTCGGCGAAGCCGCTGGACCGCGGGTGTGTGCGCGGTGGGAAGTGCTGGGAAGTGTGTGGCGCGCGCCCCCGCGAGGGGACTGCCGGTGCATGTGGACGGCCGAGCAGTCGTCCCAGCTCCGGCCGAGCGGCGCCATTTTTGCAACTTTTTGGCCACACGGCTCGATATTCGTGCAGATGTGAGCAGAGCGCTTCTATACTGACTCCAGCGGTGCGACGTCGCGCCGCGTCCTGGACAGGACATCCTCCGTTTCAATGATGAAAGAGGGAGCAATGGACGACCCCAAGGATCCCATCATGCTCGACACTCCGGCCGAGAAGCTCGGAGCGTCCCGACGGCTCTTCCTCGGCCTCGCCGGGGTGGGCACCGGGGCCGCCGCCCTGAGCGCCTGTGCCGCCGGTGGCGGTGGCGGCGGCGGTGACGAGGGCGAGGACGGTTCCGGCGTGGGCACCGGGGAGGGCGACGTCTCCGACGACAACCCCTTCGGCGTCTCGGGCGATGCGAAGGTCGACGTCGTCATCTTCAACGGCGGCTACGGCGACCAGTACGCGAAGGACGCCGGCGAGAAGTACCAGGAGATGTACCCGGACGCCGACGTACAGGTCTCCTCGACCGTGAACATCCAGCCCGATCTGCAGCCGCGCTTCATCGGCGGCAACCCGCCGGACCTCTTCGACAACTCGGGCGCGCAGTCGATGAACTCCGGGGCGCTCGTCGGGGAAGGCAGCGTGGCCGAGATCGATCAGCTCGTCGAGGCGACCTCCCTCGACGGCGGCACCATCAAGGACTCTCTGATCCCCGGCTCGCTGGCTCCGGGGACGTATTCCGGCAAGCTGTACGCCCTCAACTACGTCTACACCGTCTACGCGGTGTGGTTCTCCCGCAAGCAGTTCGAGGAGAAGGGCTGGACCCCGCCTGTCACCTGGGACGACGTGATGACCATCGGTGAAGCCGCCAAGGGCGAGGACATCGCGCTGTTCCCGTGGGGCGGGCAGAACGCCTCGAACTACTATCGCGAGCTCGCCCTCTCGATGGCCATCAAGGAGGGCGGCGTCGAGGTGCAGAAGAATCTCGACCGCCTCGAGCCCGACGCCTTCGAGCAGGACTCCGTCGTCAGCGCGTACGCGGCGATCGAGGATGCCGTCGCGGCCGGATACTTCCTCTCCGGCGGTGCCGGGATCAAGCACACCGAGGCCCAGGCCCAATGGGTCACCGGAAAAGCGGTGATGTACCCGTCGGGCTCGTGGATCGAGAACGAGCAGAAGGGCATCACCCCGGAGGACTACGAGATGGTGGGCGTTCCCACCCCCCAGCTCAGTTCGAGCGGCGCGATGCCCCCGGAGACCATCCACGGCACGGCGGGGGAGCCCTTCTTCGTCCCCAGCGACGCCGCGAACGGGGCCGGGGGGCTGGAGTTCCTGCGGATCATGCTCTCCAAGGAACAGGCGCAGAACTTCTCCGAGATCACCTCGTCCCCGACGGTCCTCAAGGACACCATCCCCGAGGGCGCCTTCGGCTCCACCGCGCTCGCCTCGACCAACGAGATGATCACCGCCGCAGGAGAGAACACCTTCCACATCAGCCACCGCGACTGGTACGGGCTCGGCCCCGACACGGTCACCCTGTGGACGGAGTTCCTCAGCGGCGCTCTGACCGCCGACCAGGCCCGGGAGCGGGAGCAGGCGATGATCGACGCGGTCCGCGAGGACGACAGCATCGAGAAGTTCGACGTTCCCGAGTGATGGCGGCCGTTCCCACTGCAGTCCCCGCGGGTGCGCCGTCGCGTACCCGAGGGGCCCGCCGCAGGATCACACCCGCCCGGGCCCTCTTCTTCGCGGTCTTCCTCGGACTGCCGCTGCTGCTCTACGTCGTCATCGTCGTGTGGCCGGTCGCCCAGGCGATCTACTACTCGCTGACCGACTGGCGGGGCCTGGCGGCCGCCCCCGAGTTCATCGGGCTGGGCAACTACGTCACGCTGTTCCAGGACCCCACCTTCCTCAAGGCGCTGACCAACAACTTGATCCTGTTGGTCGCGCTGCCCACGATCGTGATCGTGCTGGCGTTCGCGCTGGCGATCCTGGTCACCGTCGGGGGCAGCACGCGCGGGCAGATCCGTGGCGTGCGCGGGGCGAACTTCTTCCGCATGGTGAGCTTCTTCCCGTACGTGATCCCGGCCGTCGTGGTCGGCATCCTGTTCGCCTTCATCTACTCACCCAACGGCGGGCTGCTCAATGGCACCCTCGGCCTGGTCGGTCTGGACTCCGGGATCGCGTGGCTGGGAAACCCGGACTACGCCCTGATCGCGGTCATGCTGGCCGTGGTCTGGAACCTGCTCGGGTTCTACATGGTGCTCTTCGTCGCCGCGATCCACGCGGTGCCCGCCGAGGTGGTGGAAGCCGCACGTCTCGACGGCTGTGGACGCATGCGGCTCTCTGTGCAGGTGATCATGCCGATGATCCGGGAGAACGTGTCGACGGCCGCCGTGTACATGGGCATCGTCGCGCTGGACATGTTCGTGTACATCCAGGTGATGACGCCGAACGGCGGCACGGCCAAGAGCACCGAGGTCATCTCCCGGTACCTCTACCAGACGGCGTTCTTCGACTCGCGGTTCGGGCTCGCCTCGGCCATGGGTGTGGTGCTCGCTCTGGTGACGATGCTGATGGCCGTGATCGTCCTGTTCAGCTTCCGACGGAAGGATGTGTGATGGCGAAGAGCCCCGAGTCCGCGGGGGCCGCGCAGGCGGGCCCCGCGCGAGCGCACGCCGTCGACGGCTCCGGATCCCGGGGCCGAGGCGGCCGTTCCGCGTCCTCGGGCGGGGACCGGAGCTTCGGCGTCATCGCCAACGTGGTCCTGACCATCTGGGCGCTGCTGGTGGTCCTGCCGCTGCTGTGGACCTTCTACAGCTCGTTCAAGAACTCTCGGGAGATCCTCACCTCACCGTTCAGCCTGCCCGAGAAGCTGAACGTCGAGAACTTCGTGACCGCCTGGACCGAGGCCGGCATCGGCCGGTTCTTCGGGAACACGCTGATCGTCGTCGGCGGAGCGCTGTTCCTGGTGATGCTCCTGGGCTCCATGTGTGCGTACGTCCTGGCCCGGTACGCCTTCCCCGGGCGTCGGCTGATCTACTACGGGCTGATCGCCGGGCTCACGTTCCCGCTGTTCCTCGCCGTGGTGCCGCTGTTCTTCGTGCTGGAATCGATGGGGCTGCGCAACACCTACATCGGGTTGATCCTGGCCTATGCCGGCTTCGCCCTCCCGTTCACGGTGTTCTTCCTCTATGCGTTCTTCCGACAGCTGCCGGAAGAGATCGCCGAGGCCGCCGCCATCGACGGCGCAGGGGACTTCCGTACCTTCTTCACGGTGATGGTCCCGATGGCGGCCCCGGGGCTCGCCAGCGTGACGATCTTCAACTTCCTCGGCCTGTGGAACCAGTTCCTGCTCCCGGTCGTGCTGAACACGGACGAGAGCAAGTTCGTGCTCGCCCAGGGCCTCGCGAACATGCAGGCGCAGCAGGGCTACCAGTCGGACTGGGGCGCGATGTTCGCCGCCGTGACCATCACGATCCTGCCGGTGCTCATCGTCTACGCGTTCTTCCAGCGCCAGCTGCAGGGCGGCGTCGGACGCGGCGCGGACAAATGACCGACGGGTGATGGTCGAGCCGCCGTGACCGAACGGCGGGCGATCCACCCCGGATCAGGCGCTCGGACCGATCGGTCCTCGGATCAGGCGCTCGGACGGGCCCGGGACCCCGGATGTGATGGGGTGCACCCGGGCCCGTCTTGTCGCCGGCGACGGGCTCTGGCAAACTGTATGGGTTGTCTGCGCGGGCCGACATGCCCGGTTCCGTTCTCCGTGGGTCCAGTACCGCGGCGAATGATCACCGGATGAGGTCCGTCCCGAGGATGCGAACTGCGCCACTGGCGCTGATCGCGCATCGACGAGGGAAGCGACGCAGAAGCAGCCGATTCTCGGCGGCCGAAGGCAGGGCTGTGTGCCCCGCGGAGGCCGACACGCCCGTCCTCGGGTACCGGGAGCGGCTGCATCCATGCCAGACGAGAAGAGAGACAGGACGCCATGGCGGGACAGAAGATCCGCATCCGGCTCAAGTCGTACGACCACGAGGTGATCGACACCTCGGCGCGCAAGATCGTCGAGACGGTCTCCAGCGCGGGTGCGACGGTCGTGGGCCCGGTGCCGCTGCCGACCGAGAAGAACGTGTTCTGCGTGATCCGTTCTCCCCACAAGTACAAGGACTCCCGTGAGCATTTCGAGATGCGCACGCACAAGCGACTGATCGACATCGTCGACCCCACGCCCAAGGCCGTGGACTCGCTCATGCGTCTCGACCTGCCGGCGGACGTCAACATCGAGATCAAGCTCTGAGGCAGGTGGACATGAGCAACGAACTGACAGGGCAGCAGGCCCGTCCGGTGACCGGCGTGCTCGGCACCAAGCTCGGCATGACCCAGGTCTGGGACGACAGCGGAAAGCTCGTTCCTGTGACCGTCGTGCAGACCGGTGCGAACGTCGTCACCCAGATCCGTTCCCTCGAGACCGACGGGTACGACGCCGTGCAGATCGCTTACGGCCAGATCGACCCCCGCAAGGTGTCGGCCCCGCTGAAGGGCCACTTCGAGAAGGCCGGCGTGACCCCGCGCCGTCATCTCGTCGAGCTGCGCACCGCGGATGCCGCCGAGTACAGCCTCGGACAGGAGATCGACGCGTCGGTCTTCACCTCCGGCCAGAAGGTCGACATCGTCGGCACCTCCAAGGGCAAGGGCACCGCGGGCGTCATGAAGCGTCACGGCTTCGCCGGCGTCAGCGCCACCCACGGTCAGCACCGCAACCACCGCAAGCCCGGGTCCATCGGCGGCGCGTCCACCCCCGGTCGCGTCTTCCGGGGTCAGCGCATGGCTGGCCGTATGGGCAGCGATCGCACCAGTGTCCAGAACCTGACCGTTCATGCGGTCGACGTCGAGAAGGGCCTCGTGCTCGTCAAGGGTGCCGTTCCCGGCGCCAAGGGCGGCCTCGTGCTCGTCCGCTCGGCTGTCAAGAGCCCCGCGAAGGAGGCCTGAGCCCGATGGCAGCGAACCTGACCGTCGAGGTGCTCGACACCGCCGGAAAGAAGTCCGGCACCGTCGAGCTGCCCGCGTCGATCTTCGACGTGCAGACCAATGTGCCCCTGATCCACCAGGTGGTCGTCGCCCAGCAGGCGGCCGCCCGTCAGGGCACCCACAAGACCAAGACCCGCGCCGAGGTGCGCGGCGGCGGCAAGAAGCCCTGGAAGCAGAAGGGCACCGGTCGTGCCCGTCAGGGTTCCCTGCGCGCACCGCAGTTCGCCGGTGGCGGCACCGTCCACGGCCCCGTCCCGCGCGACTACGGTCAGCGCACCCCGAAGAAGATGAAGGCCGCCGCTCTGCGGGGCGCCCTCTCCGATCGGGCCCGCAACGGCCGCGTCCACGTGGTCTCGTCCCTGCTCGACGGGGACGTCGCCTCCACCAAGGCGGCCCGCGTGACCCTGTCCCACGTCTCCGACCGCCGGCACCTGCTGGTCGTCGTGCGTCGTGACGACGACCTGGGCGCGCTGAGCTCGCGCAACCTGCCGACCACCCACGTCCTGTACGCGGACCAGGTGAACACCTACGACGTCATGCTCTCCGACGACGTCGTGTTCACCGCCGGTGCGCTGGAGGACTTCGTGGCCCAGGCCACCCTGACCCTTCCCGCCTCCTCCTTCGCCACGGCGAAGGCTGCTGCTGCCGCCCCGGCTCCCGCCGCGCCGGCCGCCGCTGCCGAGGAGGGCCCCTTCGGCGACGGCTCCGCGGCCCCGCTGGCCGACGGCTCCGCGCCCGAGGGCTTCACCATCAAGGGCAACCAGGGTTCGAAGAAGTTCCACACCGAGGACTCCCCGTGGTACGGCCGTACCAAGGCCGAGGTCTGGTTCGCGTCCGAGGAGGCCGCCCTGGCCGCCGGGTTCGTGAACGCGGTCAAGGAGTCCACCCCGGCCGATGAGGCCGCCGAGGAGGAGTCGAAGTGACCTCGCTGAACAAGGATCCCCGCGACGTCCTGCTGGCCCCGGTCGTCTCCGAGAAGAGCTACGGGCTGATGGACGAGGGCAAGTACACCTTCCTGGTGGACGCTCGCGCCAACAAGACCGAGATCAAGATCGCCGTCGAATCCATCTTCGACGTCAAGGTCTCCTCGGTGAACACGATCAACCGTCAGGGCAAGACGCGCCGCACGCGCTTCGGGACCGGCAAGCGCAAGAACACCAAGCGCGCCGTGATCACCCTGACTGACGGAGCCATCGACATCTTCGGAGGGTCGGTCGCCTGAGGCGGCCGATGTCCGAGGAGCCGAAGAGAGTCTGAGGGAAACCCACATGGCAATTCGTAAGAGCAAGCCGACCACGCCCGGTCGTCGCGGCTCGAGTGGCGCCGACTTCGTCGAGGTCACCCGGTCCACGCCGGAGAAGTCACTGGTCCGCCCGCTGTCCAAGTCCGGCGGTCGCAACAGCAACGGTCGCATCACCTCCCGTCACCGGGGCGGTGGCCACAAGCGGGCCTACCGCGTGATCGACTTCCGTCGCCACGACAAGGACGGCGTCCGCGCCAAGGTCGCACACATCGAGTACGACCCCAACCGCACCGCACGCATCGCGCTGCTGCACTACGCGGACGGCGAGAAGCGCTACATCCTCGCCCCGTCGAAGCTCCGTCAGGGCGATTGGATCGAGAACGGCGCAGGGTCGGACATCAAGCCCGGCAACAACCTGCCGCTGCGCAACATCCCGCTGGGCACCGTGATCCACGCGATCGAGCTCCGCCCCGGCGGCGGTGCCAAGATCGCCCGCAGCGCCGGTGCCTCCGTGCAGCTGGTCGCCAAGGACGGGCCCTACGCGCAGCTGCGCATGCCCTCCGGGGAGATCCGCAACGTCGACGCCCGCTGCCGCGCCACCATCGGCGAGGTCGGCAATGCCGAGCAGTCCAACATCAATTGGGGCAAGGCAGGCCGTATGCGCTGGAAGGGCAAGCGTCCGCACGTCCGCGGCGTCGTCATGAACCCCCACGATCACCCCCACGGTGGCGGCGAGGGCCGCACCTCCGGTGGTCGTCATCCGGTGTCGCCCTGGGGTCAGCCCGAGGGCCGTACCCGTCGACCGGGCAAGGAGAGCGAGAAGCTCATCGTGCGCCGTCGTCGGACCGGCAAGAAGCGCTGATAGGGAGAACCGCACATGCCTCGCAGTATCGCCAAGGGCCCGTTCGTCGACGATCACCTTCAGAAGAAGGTCGACGTCCAGAACGACAAGGGCACGAAGAACCTCATCAAGACCTGGTCGCGTCGTTCGGTCATCACCCCGGACTTCCTCGGCCACACCTTCGCAGTGCACGACGGCCGCAAGCACGTCACGGTGTTCGTCACCGAGTCGATGGTCGGCCACAAGCTCGGCGAGTTCGCTCCCACGCGGACTTTCAAGGGCCACGAGAAGGACGACAGAAAGGGCCGTCGTCGCTGATCACCCTCAGCACGGCAGCACGTCCCGACATCCAGAAGAAAGCAGGACAGCAATGGAAGCCAAGGCGCAGGTGCGGCATCTCCGCATGTCGCCCATGAAGGCTCGCCGCGTTGTGGACCTGATTCGTGGCAAGAGCACGGCCGAGGCCCTGGACACCCTGCGGTTCGCGCCGCAGGCCGCCAGCGAGCCCGTCCTCAAGCTCGTCGAGTCCGCGATCGCCAACGCGCGGGTGAAGGCAGATCAGGCGGGGGAGCGCTTCGATGAGCGCGAGCTCGTCGTCTCCGCCGCATTCGTCGATGAAGGTCCGACCATGAAGCGGTTCCAGCCGCGTGCACAGGGTCGAGCCTTCCAGATCAAGAAGCGCACCAGCCACGTCACCGTGGTGGTCGCTCCCGTGAACAAGTAAGGAGTCCCGAATGGGCCAGAAGGTCAATCCGAACGGGTTCCGCCTCGGGATCACCACGGAGCACAACAGCCGGTGGTTCGCCGACTCCTCCAAGGAGGGTCAGCGCTACCGCGACTACGTGAAGGAAGACGTCGCGATCCGCAAGCTCATGTCCACGGGCATGGAGCGGGCCGGCATCTCCAAGGTCGAGATCGAGCGCACCCGGGATCGCGTCCGTGTCGATCTCCACACCGCCCGCCCGGGCATCGTCATCGGGCGCCGCGGCGCGGAGGCCGAGCGTCTGCGCGGTGCGCTGGAGAAGCTCACCGGCAAGCAGATCCAGCTGAACATCCTCGAGGTCAAGAACCCCGAGGCCGATGCCCAGCTGGTCGCTCAGGGCATCGCCGAGCAGCTCGCCGCCCGTGTGTCCTTCCGTCGTGCGATGCGCAAGGGCATGCAGTCCGCGCAGCGCGCCGGCGCGAAGGGCATCCGTGTGGCGGTCTCCGGCCGTCTCGGCGGCGCCGAGATGAGCCGTAACGAGTTCTACCGCGAGGGGCGCGTGCCGCTGCACACCCTCCGCGCGAACATCGACTACGGCTTCTACGAGGCCCGCACCGCCTTCGGCCGCATCGGCGTGAAGGTGTGGATCTACAAGGGCGACGTCACCGCCAAGGAGCTCGCGGCCCAGCAGGCCGCCTCGCAGGGTCCCCGCTCCGGCGGGCGCGGCCCGCGTGCCGAGCGCCCGCGCGGCCGTCGTAACGAGCGCAATGCAGCCGCCCGTCGGGAGAACCAGGAGTCTGCTCCGCAGGCATCTGCTCCCGCCGAGCAGCCGGCGTCCGCTCCCGCAGAGCAGTCCGGAACGGAGGCCTGAGCGACAATGCTGATCCCTCGCAGGACCAAGCACCGCAAGCAGCACCATCCGACGCGCAGCGGCATGGCCAAGGGCGGGACCGAGCTCGCGTTCGGTGACTACGGCATCCAGGCGCTCGCGCCGGCCTACGTCACCAATCGCCAGATCGAGGCCGCACGTATCGCCATGACCCGCTATATGAAGCGTGGCGGCAAGGTGTTCATCAACATCTACCCCGATCGACCGCTCACCAAGAAGCCGGCCGAGGTCCGCATGGGCTCCGGCAAGGGTTCCGTCGAGTGGTGGGTCGCCAATATCAAGCCGGGACGAGTCATGTTCGAGATCACCGGCGTCGACGAGGAGGTTGCTCGTGAGGCCTTGCGCCTGGCGATGCACAAGCTCCCCATGAAGTGCCGCATTCTGAGCCGAGAGGGTGGTGACATCTGATGGCAGCGACCAAGCTCACCGCCGATGAACTCGACAAGCTGGACGACGTCAAGCTTGCCGAGGAGCTGGCGAAGGCCAAGGACGAGCTGTTCAAGCTTCGTTTCCAGTCCGCTACCGGTCAGCTCGAGAGCTCCGGCCGCCTGCGGTCCGTCAAGAAGGACATCGCACGGATCTACACGATCGTGCGCGAGCGCGAGCTGGGCATCCGTCAGGGCCCCGGCTCCGCCGAGTGACCGCGAAGCGAGGAACAGAGATGACTGAGAACACCCAGGCCGATATCCCGGCCGCAGAGGAACTCGACAAGGAGGGGGCGCACGCGTCCTCCCACGAGCGCCCGTACCGCAAGACCGTCCGCGGTCTCGTGGTCTCGGACAAGATGGACAAGACCGTCGTGGTCGAGGTCGAGGAGCGTGTCAAGCACGCCCGCTACGGCAAGGTCACGACGAAGTCCAGCAAGTTCAAGGCCCATGACGAGGAGAACGCTGCCGGCTACGGCGACCGTGTCCTGATCATGGAGACCCGTCCGACCTCCGCCACCAAGCGGTGGCGCCTGGTCGAGATCCTCGAGCGCGCCAAGTGATCCCGCGGTCTTCGTGACCGCACCCGGATCCTGAACAGGGCCGGTCCTCCTACGGGGAGGGCCGGCCCTGTCGTCGTCTCCGGGGCGCCCGTCATCGCTGCCCCGGCTCCCCGCAGACCGTCGCCCAATCACCCGTCGCCCAGCGGTCCGTCGGACAGCGGTCCATCGCCCAGCCGCCGGTTGCCCAGCCGCCCGTCGCCCAGCGGCCCGTCGCACGGCGGTCCGTCGCGCTGCCGTCCGTCGCCCAGCCGCCCGTCGCACGGTCGTGGCTGGTCACGAGCTAGCCGGACTCCTGACGTCCGCGCCGTGCGCGACACGCTGGTACGTGAGCACCGATTCCACCGGTACGAACCGTCCGTGGTGCGTATCGGTGGAACGGCTGTGCGTGTCGGCAATACGGGAGTGCGTGTCGGCGGCTCGGGAGTGGCTCGGCCCCGTACGCCGGGTGAGAGTCGGTCGGCCGCAGCGGAGCGGGTCCGCTGCGCGCCGGGTCCCCGACACGCTGGCGGTCAGCGCCGGTTCCACGGATATGGCCCGTCCATGAAGCGTTTGGGTGGAACGGGCGTGCGTGTCTTGGCTCAGAGGTGCGGTGCGGAGCGGTGCGGCGCGGAACGGTCCGGTGCGAAACGGAACGGCGCGGTGCGGAACACCGCGGAACGGGGCGAGGCAGTGCGGATCGGAACGGAACGGTGCAGTACGGAACGTTCCGGTGCGGAACGGCGCGGCGCGGAACGCCGCGTGGCGGTGCAGGGCAGTACGGCGATGCCGCGATGCGGGTCCCCGCGCGAGTCACGGTGACTCGCGGCGCAGTGCGGCGCTGCGGGCCGCGGGGTTCGGATCGATCCAGGGTCGGCCTCGCGGCCTCGCGGCCTCGCGGCCTCGTGGCCTCGTGGCCTTGCGACCTTGCGGCCTCGCGGCCTCAGCCGGCCGTGAGGTGCACCAGCAGGGCGCCCGCATAGGCGTCCTCGGCATGCGGGGCGCGGATCTCACGCGGCTCGTCGTCGTCGAGGCTGCCGACGAGGACGACGAAGGTCCCGTCGGCCTCTCGGCGCAGCGCGCGGAACATCCCTCCGAGTGCTGCCCGCAGCTGGTCCTCCCGGGGGATCCAGATCGCCTCGTGCTGCTCGACGGAATCCAACGCCCATTCGGTGGTGCCGTTGAAGCGGAAGACCCGCTCCCCAGCGCGGCCCACCCCGGGTTCGACCACCATCGAGGAGAGCATGAACGCCTCGTCGCGGAGCAGCTCCGTGTCGATCGTGAAGAGGTCCCCCTCCACCGGGTCCCAGAGGAGCCCCGACTCCTGCAGCCTGCGGGCGACGTCGATATCGATCATCCCCCGAGTGTACGGATGCTTCGGGAGAGCAAGCACACACCGGCTCGGCAGCTGCGAAGGGGTGACAGGTCAGGTGCCACCCCGTAGACTTGAGCGGTTGCCGGACACCTGTGCGCGCTCACCCTCGGTGCGTGCGAGCAGGAGTCCGCGACAGGATCCGGGACCACCAGATCCGTCCTCGCCGGAGACCGTGCACCAGAAGCGAACGCCACGCGTTCACCATGCCAGTGCTTGAGTCCGGCCGAGGGTTTTTTGGTGCCCGGAGCCCGTCGGCGGTGATGTCCGCGGTCGCACCTGTGACCAGGGGCGATACGGCGCACCATGCAGTGTCCATATTCCGTTCCGCAAGGCTCGGCCCGCTCGCTCCCGCGAGCCGGAAGAGAACCGGTGAGACGATAGGAGAACGAGTGATTCAGCAGGAGTCGCGACTGAAGGTCGCCGACAACACGGGTGCCAAGGAGATTCTCTGCATCCGTGTTCTCGGTGGCTCCGGTCGCCGTTACGCCAGCATCGGCGACACCATCGTGGCGACCGTCAAGGACGCCATCCCCGGTGGCAACGTCAAGAAGGGCGACATCATCAAGGCTGTCGTCGTCCGTACGTCCAAGGAGCGTCGGCGCGCCGACGGCTCCTACATCCGCTTCGACGAGAACGCGGCGGTGATCCTCAAGACCGACGGCGAGCCGCGCGGGACGCGCATCTTCGGCCCCGTCGGTCGCGAGCTGCGCGACAAGCGCTTCATGAAGATCATCTCGCTGGCACCGGAGGTGCTGTGATATGGCAAAGATGAAGATCAAGAAGGGCGACCTCGTCCAGGTCGTCACCGGCCGCACCAGCGACAGCGACAAGGCCGCCCAGCGTGGCCTCAGCGCCGGCGACAAGGGCAAGCAGGGCCGCGTCCTGCAGGTCTTCCCCGACACGCAGCGCGTGCTCGTGGAGGGCATCAACCGCCGCACCCATCACGTCAAGCCGAACCAGGCCGGCGGCGCGGGCGGCATCGAGCAGCGCGAGGCCTCGCTCCACGTCTCCAACGTGGCCCTGGTCGACCCGGAGGACAACAGGCCGACCAAGGTCGGCTTCCGCGTCGAGACCGTCGAGCTCGACAGCGGCCGCTCCAAGCAGGTGCGCGTCCGCTACGCCAAGCGCTCCGGGAAGGACATCTGAGATGAGCGAGACCGTCACCCAGGCGCCCACCCCGCGCCTGAAGACCCAGTACACCGAGACCGTCAAGGCGCAGCTGACCGAGCAGTTCGGTTACGAGAACGTCATGCTGGTCCCGGGACTGACCAAGATCGTCGTGAACATGGGCGTCGGCGACGCCGCCCGCGATTCCAAGGTGATCGATGGGGCCATCCGTGACCTCGCCGAGATCACCGGCCAGAAGCCCCAGGTCACCAAGGCCCGCAAGTCCATCGCGCAGTTCAAGCTGCGTGAGGGCATGCCGATCGGTGTGCACGTCACCCTGCGCAACGCCCGCATGTGGGAGTTCCTGGACCGTCTGCTGTCGACCGCGCTGCCGCGCATCCGCGACTTCCGCGGTCTGTCGCCGAAGCACTTCGACGGCAATGGCAACTACACCTTCGGTCTCACGGAGCAGGTCATGTTCCACGAGATCGACCAGGACAAGATCGACCGCGTCCGTGGTATGGACATCACGGTCGTGACCACCGCGAAGACCGACGACGAGGGACGCGCGCTGCTGAAGCTGCTCGGCTTCCCCTTCAAGGAGAACTGATATGGCCAAGACAGCCCTGATCAAGAAGTCGGAGCGCAAGCCGAAGTTCGCGGTGCGCGCCTACACCCGGTGCCAGCGCTGCGGCCGTCCGCACTCCGTGTACCGCAAGTTCGGGCTCTGCCGAGTCTGCCTTCGCGAGATGGCTCACCGCGGTGAGCTCCCCGGCGTCACCAAGAGCAGCTGGTAAGGACTACCGCCAGAGGTCCCGGGCACAGCGATGATGCCGCGGGAAACCAGGTGAGGAAGAAGCAACAGACATGACCATGACCGACCCGATCGCGGACATGCTCACGCGGATCCGGAACGCCTCAGGCGCGTTCCACGAGACCGCGTCCATGCCGTACTCGAAGTTGAAGGCCCGCATTGCGGACATCCTGAAGGCGGAGGGCTACATCCTCGGCTGGCGCGAGGACGAGGCCGAGGTGGGCAGCGTGCTCGTCCTCGAGCTCAAGTACTCCGACGGCCGGGAGCGTGCCATCTCCGGTATCCGGCGCATCTCGAAGCCCGGCCTGCGGGTGTACGCGAAGTCCACGAATCTGCCCAAGGTCCTCGGCGGCCTGGGCGTGGCGATCCTGTCCACGTCCTCCGGCCTCCTGACCGACAAGCAGGCTGCCCAGAAGGGTGTGGGTGGGGAAGTCCTCGCCTACATCTGGTGAGCGGGGGAGGAGAACACTATGTCCCGCATCGGATTCCGACCGGTCCCCGTGCCGGCAGCCGTCACTGACGTCAGCATCAGCGGCCGCACCATCTCAGTGACCGGCCCCAAGGGCGAGCTCTCGCACGAGGTGCCGTCGCCCCTGACCATCGAGCGCAACGACGACGGCGCGATCGTCGTCCGCCGCCCCGACGACGAGCAGGACAACCGTGCGCTGCACGGCCTGACCCGCACGCTCGTCAGCAACATCGTCCTCGGTGTCACCGAGGGCTACGAGAAGAAGCTGGAGATCGTGGGCACGGGCTACCGTGTGACCGCGAAGGGCACCGATCTCGAGTTCGCACTCGGCTTCTCCCACCCCGTCTCGGTGAAGGCCCCCCAGGGGATCACCTTCGCCGTCGAGACCCCGAGCAAGTTCTCGGTCTCCGGCATCGACAAGCAGCAGGTGGGACAGGTCGCGGCGAAGATCCGTGGTATCCGCCCGCCGGAGCCCTACAAGGGCAAGGGCGTGCGCTACGCGGACGAGACCGTGGTGCGCAAGGCCGGAAAGGCTGGTAAGTGATCATGGGTTACGCACTCAAGCACACCAAGGGCAACCGCGGCAGCAAGCTGCGGGCACGCGGCCGTCGCCACCTGCGGGTCCGTCGCCGCATCATCGGGACCGCCGGGCGTCCGCGCCTGGTCGTCACCCGTTCCGCACGGCACGTCTTCGTCCAGGTCGTCGACGACGGGGTGGGCAGGACCCTCGCCTCGGCCTCGACCATGGAGACGGACCTGCGCGGCGCCGAGGCCACGAAGGCGGACAAGGCCCGCACCGTCGGGACCCTGGTCGCCGAGCGCGCCAAGGCCGCCGGGATCGACTCCGTCGTGTTCGACCGCGGCGGCTACAAGTACCACGGCCGCGTGGCCGCCGTCGCGGACGGCGCTCGCGAAGCCGGCCTGGCGCTGTGATCGCCCCCCGGACACAGGACGAGAAGAGGATCTGAATATGGCTGCACAGCAGCGAAGCAACGGTCCCGCGGCCTCCGGCCGGCGGGACGACAAGTCCACCAACACCACCAGCACCGAGCGCGGCGGGCGCCAGGGCGGCGACCGCGGTGGCCGTCAGGGCCGCGGCCGTGGCCAGGACGCCGAGAAGTCGGCGTTCCTCGAGCGCGTCGTCAGCATCAACCGTGTCTCGAAGGTCGTCAAGGGCGGTCGTCGGTTCTCCTTCACCGCCCTCGTGGTGGTCGGGGACGGCGACGGCACGGTCGGCGTCGGCTACGGCAAGGCCAAGGAGGTGCCCGCGGCGATCTCCAAGGGTGTCGAGGAGGCGAAGAAGAACTTCTTCCGCGTCCCCCGCATCCAGGGCACCGTGGTGCACAAGGTCCAGGGCGAGGATGCGGCGGGCGTCGTCCTGCTGCGCCCGGCCGCCCCGGGCACCGGCGTGATCGCCGGCGGTCCGGTCCGCGCCGTGCTCGAGTGCGCCGGAGTCCACGATGTGCTCTCCAAGTCGCTCGGCTCGACCAACCAGATCAACATCGTGCGGGCCACCGTCGACGCCCTCAAGCAGCTCGAGGAGCCGGAGGCCGTGGCGGCACGTCGTGGCCTCGCGGTCGAGGACGTCGCCCCGGCGGCGCTCCTGCGGGCCCAGGCCGAGGGCCGCGCCGCGGCGCGCGCCGAGAAGGTGGGTGCCTGATGCAGATCAAGGTCACCCAGGTCCGTTCCGACATCGGCGGCAACCAGAGCCAGCGAGCCACCCTGCGCGGCCTCGGCCTCAAGCGCATCGGTGACTCGGCGGTGAAGGAAGACCGCCCCGAGATCCGCGGCATGATCCGCGCCGTCACCCACCTGGTGACGGTCGAAGAGGTGGACTGAACTCCATGACTGACAAGAACACCGACAGCCTGCTGAAGCTGCACGACCTGCGCCCCGCGCCGGGATCGAAGACCGCGCGCACCCGCGTCGGTCGCGGCGAGGCCTCCAAGGGCAAGACCGCCGGTCGCGGCACCAAGGGCACCAAGGCCCGTTACCAGGTGCCGGTCGGCTTCGAGGGCGGCCAGATGCCGATGCACATGCGTCTGCCCAAGCTGCGCGGCTTCACCAACCCGTTCCGCGTCGAGTACCAGGTCGTGAACCTGGCGACCCTGGCCGAGCTGTTCCCCGAGGGCGGCACGGTCACGGTCGAGGATCTCGTCGCCCGGGGCGCCGTGCGCAAGAACCAGCCCGTCAAGGTGCTGGGGACCGGTGACGTGAGCGTCAAGCTCGACATCACCGCACAGAAGTTCTCCGCCTCGGCGGAGCAGAAGATCGCGGCGGCCGGCGGTTCCGTCACCACCGCGTGAGTCTCTTTTGACGGGGCACTGCGGCGCAGAATAATCTGTGCCGCGGTGCCCCGTCGTCATACCGGGGGGCCGGTCCGATGGCCGCCGAGCAACTGCGGCACCGGGACGGACCGGGACGCCCTACGGTCCTGTCCCCGGACCTCCAGGAGGGAAACTGGTGAACTCGTTCGTGCGCGCGCTGCGCACCCCCGAGCTGAGGGCGAAGATCTTCTTCACGCTCGGCCTGATCGCGATCTATCGCCTCGGCGTCTTCGTCCCCACCCCGGGATTCGATTACACCAACGTGATGATGTGTGCCGATCAGTCCGCGGGTCAGGGCGCTTCCGCGATGGGCATGATCAACATGTTCTCCGGCGGCGCGCTGCTGCAGCTGTCCGTCTTCTCGCTGGGCGTGATGCCCTACATCACCGCCTCCATCATCGTGCAGCTGCTGCGCGTGGTCATCCCGCGGTTCGAGGCCCTCCACAAGGAGGGCGCCTCCGGCACCGCGAAGCTCACGCAGTACACGCGCTACCTGACCATCGGTCTGGGCGTGCTGCAGGCGACCACGATCATCACTCTGGTGCGTTCCGGGCAGTTCTTCCCGGGCTGCAACCTCACGCTGGTCCCCGACCAGTCCGTGCCCACGCTGCTGCTGATGGTGCTGGCCATGACCGTCGGCACCGTCCTGATCATGTTCATGGGCGAGATGATCACCGAGCGCGGTGTCGGCAACGGCATGTCGTTGCTGATCTTCACCTCCATCGCCTCGTCCTTCCCGGGCGCCATGGGGCAGGTCTTCCAGCTGCAGGGCTGGATGATCTTCGCCGTGGTCATCGTCGTGGCCCTCGTGGTCATGATCGGCGTCGTGTTCGTCGAGCAGTCCCAGCGCCGCATCCCGGTGCAGTACGCCAAGCGGATGGTGGGCCGCCGCATGTACGGCGGCACCTCGACCTACATCCCGATCAAGGTCAACCAGGCCGGCGTCATCCCGGTCATCTTCGCCAGCTCGATCCTGGCGCTGCCGCAGATGGCCGCCTCCTTCGGCAACCCGGAGGCGAGCTGGGTGCAGTGGATCAACGCGCACCTGGTGATGGGGCAGTCGTTCTCCTGGATCTACGCGGTCGTCTATGTCGCCCTGATCGTCTTCTTCGCATTCTTCTACGTCTCGATCACCTTCAATGCGGAGGAGATCGCGGACAACATGAAGAAGTACGGCGGGTTCGTGCCCAACGTGCGCGCCGGCAAGCCCACGGAGCGCTACCTGCGCTACGTGATCAACCGGATCCAGACCCCGGGCGCGATGTACCTCGCGGTGATCTCCCTGATGCCGCTGCTCGCGTTCGCCTATCTCGGCGTCTCGCAGAACTTCCCGCTCGGCGGCGTGTCCCTGCTGATCGTCATCGGCGTCGGCCTCGACACCGTCAAGCAGATCGACGCGAAGCTCCAGCAGCACCACTACGAAGGGATTCTTCGGTGACCACCTCCTCCTCATCCGCACCCACCGCCCGCCGGCTGCTGATCGTCGGCCCGCCCGGAGCGGGCAAGGGCACCCAGGCCGTGCGTCTGGCTGAGTCGCTGTCGATCCCCGCGATCTCCACGGGGGACATCTTCCGCGCCAACGTCGCCGGAGAGACCGAGCTCGGCGTGCTCGCGAAGTCGTACATGGACGCCGGGGAGTACGTCCCGGACTCCGTCACCAATGACATGGTGCGTTCGCGTCTGGGCGAGGACGATGCGCAGAACGGTTTCCTGCTGGACGGCTATCCCCGCACCCTCGACCAGGTCGAGGCCCTCGACGGAACGCTCGCCGAGCTCGGCACCGCGCTGGACGCCGTGCTGCTGCTCCAGGTCGAGACCGACGCGGTCGTCGCACGTCTCGTCGAACGCGGCAGGGCGGAGGGCCGCAGCGACGACACCGAGGCCACCATCCGACGCCGCCTCGAGGTGTACGCCGAGCAGACGGCCCCGCTGATCGACGTCTACGAGAACCGCGGCCTGGTGCGGCGGGTGGACGGCATGGCCTCGATCGACGAGGTCACGGTCTCGCTGCAGGAGGCTCTCGCAGAGCGATGAGCATCCTCCCGGAGCGGGTGGAGCTGAAGACGCCCGAGCAGATCGAGATCATGCGACGCAGCGGGCAGCTGCTGCACCGTGTGCACGAGATGCTTCAGCGGAGCATCCGGCCCGGCACGACCACCGCCGAGCTGGATCGGCTGGCCCACGAGATGATCGTGGACGAGGGCGCCACCCCGAACTTCCTGGGCTACCAGGGCTACCCCGCGACGCTGTGCATCAGCGTCAACGAGGTGGTGGTCCACGGCATCCCCGACGAGCGGACGCTGACCGACGGCGACATCGTCTCCATCGACGGCGGGCTGATCATCGACGGCTGGCACTCCGATGCGGCGCGCACCCACATCGTCGGCACGCCCCGCTCGGTGGCGGACGAGGACCTGGTCCGGATCACGCGCGAGGCGCTCTGGGCCGGCATCGCCGCCCTCGCCACGGCGCAGCGGGTCGGCGACGTCGGCGCCGCGATCGAGGACTACGTCGAGGACGAGGCCGGGCAGTCCCTGTCCCACCTCGAAGGCTTCGGCGGCCACGGCATCGGCACCGCCATGCATCAGGCGCCGGATGTCATGAACTACCGCACCCGCACCCGGGGGCCGCGCGTGCGCCCCGGGATGTGCGTGGCGATCGAGCCCATGCTCATCCAGGGACAGGGCAACTGGGAGCTCGAGGCCGACGACTGGACGGTGCGCGCCACCGCCGGCGGCCGGGCAGCCCATTGGGAGCACTCCGTCGCCGTCACGGACGCGGGACTGCTGGTGCTCACCGCGGGCGACGGCGGCGCCTCCGAGCTCGCCCTGCGCGGTGTGCGCGCCGCCCCGGACCCGCTGGTCGGCCGTGGGGCCTGAGCCGTCGGCCGACGAACCCTGCTTCGGCGGACGCCCGCGCCGGTGATCGAGCGAGACCTGCCGGAGATCGGGCGGGGAGCGGCGGCGGACGTGATGGGCATCATCACCGCTGGCACTCGCTGTTCCCGGCCGGGGAGTGTAGGCTCGTCCATCGGGTGTGCTCCGCTCGCGATCTCGTCGTGTGCAGTCGTGCAGTCCCGTCGCGCCGACCTCTCGACCGGCTCCGCCGTGTCGAGTCGCCGCGACGACGACGCGCTGCGGCGCCGCCCTCGTTGACCACCGTACCGTCGCCCGACGACCGGTGTGCAAGGACTGAGTATTCATCGAATGCGGAACTCGGCCCCCGGTCCTCCGGAGGCGAGAGATTGGGGAGGCATGGCGAAGAAGGACGGCGTGATCGAGGTCGAGGGTCGAGTCGTGGAGGCGCTCGCGAACGCGCGTTTCCGGGTCGAGCTCGACAACGGGCACATGGTGCTCGCGCACATCTCCGGGAAGATGCGCCAGCACTACATCCGCATCCTTCCCGAGGACCGCGTGGTCGTCGAGCTGAGCCCCTACGATCTCGACCGGGGCCGCATCGTGTACCGCTACAAGTGATCGTCCCGGGAGAAGGAAAGCTATGAAGGTCAAGCCGAGCGTCAAGCCGATCTGTGACAGCTGCAAGGTGATCCGTCGCCACGCGCGCGTCATGGTCATCTGCTCGAACCCCCGTCACAAGCAGCGCCAGGGCTGAACGGATCCGTCCGTCCCGGCACCCGCCGTGACAGCCGCTTACGAGGCGGCGCGCCCCACACGGGCACCGTCCGATCCGTCGGACACACAACAGAAGAGTCGACACCACCGGCCGCCAGGCCGGCCACCCGCAGCGCGGAGGCTGCGGCGTCCCGGGAACAGACCCGAGGGCGGGGTGTCGGATCAGGCCTCCGAGACAGTAGGAGAATCTGCACATGGCACGTCTGGTGGGAGTGGACCTTCCGCGCGAGAAGCGCCTCGAAGTCGCCCTGACGTACATCTTCGGCATGGGCCGTACCCGTGCGCTCGAGACCCTGGCCGCGACCGGCGTCCCCGGTGACAAGCGAGTGCGCGAGCTGACGGACGAGGAGCTCGTCCAGCTGCGCGACCACATCGAGGAGAACTACCGCACCGAGGGCGATCTGCGCCGCGAGGTCGCCGCTGACATCCGTCGCAAGGTCGAGATCGGCAGCTACCAGGGCCTGCGCCACCGTCGCGGCCTGCCGGTCCACGGTCAGCGCACGAAGACCAACGCGCGCACCCGCAAGGGTCCCAAGCGCACCGTCGCCGGCAAGAAGAAGACCCGCTGATCCACGGCGACAGCCGTCGGACCGCAGGAGTCTTCGGACCCGCAGTCACTTCGCGCCGCTGAGGGATCCGGCGCACCCCACACCCACCAGAGGAGTTCCGCCGTATGGCAACCAAGACCCGTCAGGCCGCTGCGCGCAAGCCGCGCCGCAAGGACAAGAAGAACATCGTCAACGGCCAGGCACACATCAAGAGCACGTTCAACAACACGATCGTGTCGATCACGGACCCGACCGGTGCCGTCATCTCCTGGGCCTCCGCCGGGCAGGTCGGCTTCAAGGGCTCGCGCAAGTCGACCCCGTACGCCGCCCAGATGGCCGCCGAGGCCGCCGCGCGCCAGGCGCAGGACCACGGCATGAAGAAGGTCGACGTCTTCGTGAAGGGCCCGGGCTCCGGCCGCGAGACCGCGATCCGCTCGCTGACGGCGACCGGCCTCGAGGTCGGCTCGATCCAGGACGTCACCCCGCAGCCGCACAACGGCACCCGTCCGGCCAAGCGCCGCCGCGTCTGATCGTGCCGGCCGCGACCGGGGCCCCTGCCCCGCCGGTCGCGGCCGATCCCCGCGTCGACGGGCCGCGTCGCCCGTGGCGCCCCTGGACACCACTCACCCTCTAGGCCCACCGCCCCCTTCTGAGCGTCATATGGCGGACGCTCGCAGAAAGGATCCACAGTGCTCATTGCACAGCGCCCCACGCTGACCGAAGAGGTCGTGTCGGACACCCGGTCCCGGTTCGTCATCGAGCCGCTCGAGCCGGGCTTCGGCTACACCCTCGGCAACTCTCTGCGCCGCACCCTGCTGTCCTCCATCCCCGGTGCCGCGGTCACCTCGATCCGCATCGACGGCGTGCTGCACGAGTTCAGCACCGTCCCCGGGGTCAAGGAGGACATCACCGAGGTCATCCTCAACGTCAAGAACCTCGTGGTCTCCTCCGAGAACGATGAGCCTGTCGTGATGTACCTGCGCCGCGAGGAGGCCGGTCACGTGACCGCGGCCGACATCACCCCGCCCGCGGGGGTGGAGATCCACAACCCGGACCTCCACATCGCGACCCTCAACGAGAAGGGCCGGCTGGAGATCGAGCTGATCGTCGAGCGCGGTCGCGGCTATGTCTCGGCCGCCCAGAACAAGGGCGTCGACGGCGAGATCGGTCGGGTCCCCGTCGATTCGATCTACTCGCCCGTGCTCAAGGTGACCTACAAGGTCGAGGCGACCCGTGTCGAGCAGCGCACCGACTTCGACAAGCTGATCGTCGACGTCGAGACCAAGCCGGCCATCTCCCCGCGCGACGCGCTGGCCTCGGCCGGCAAGACGCTGGTGGAGCTGTTCGGGCTGGCCCACGAGCTGAACCAGGAGGCGGAGGGGATCGAGATCGGCCCGTCGCCGACCGACCAGGCGCTGGCTGCCGATCTGGCGCTGCCGATCAACGACCTCAACCTCACGGTGCGGTCGTACAACTGCCTCATGCGCGAGGGTGTGCACACCGTCGGTGAGCTGACCGCCCGTTCCGAGGCCGATCTGCTCGACATCCGCAACTTCGGGCAGAAGTCCATCGACGAGGTCAAGGCCAAGCTCGCCGATCTCGGACTGTCGCTGAAGGATTCCCCGGCCGGGTTCGACCCGTCGGCCATCGAGTCCTACTCCGACGACTTCGGCGACCAGTACTGACCTACATTTTCTTCAAGGAGAACGACCATGCCTGCACCCACCAAGGGCGCGCGCCTCGGGGGATCCCCCGCACATGAGCGGATGATCCTCTCGGGGCTCGCCACCGAGCTGTTCCGCCACAAGGCGATCACCACGACGGAGACCAAGGCCAAGCGCCTGCGTCCCTACGCGGAGCGTCTGGTCACCTTCGCCAAGAAGGGGGACCTCTCCTCCCGTCGTCGCGTGATGCGCACGATCCGTGACCGCGGCGTCGTGTACTCGCTGTTCGAGGAGATCGCCCCGACCTTCTCGGACCGTCCCGGCGGCTACACCCGCATCACCAAGGTGGCCCCCCGCAAGGGCGACAACGCCCCGATGGCGGTCATCGAGCTGGTCCAGGAGGAGTACTCCCCGAAGCAGGCCGTGGTGAAGGAGGCCGAGGGCGCCGCCAAGGGCGCTTCGAAGGCCGACGCCGCCGCTGCCGCGGAGGAGACCGTCGTCGACGAGACCGCGGCCCAGGACCCGGCGGAGGGCTCCGAGGAGACCATCGCGACGGACGTCGAGGACAAGCTCGAGGACGACGACAAGGCCTGAGCCGAGTCGCGCGCACGCGCTTCAGCACGACGAGGGCGGGCCACCGGGAGAGATCCCGGTGGCCCGCCCTCGTCGTGCGTCCGGACGGCGAAGCTCGGGCGGGTGCGCCCGCCCCGGTGCCGGACGGCGGCCCGGTGGGTCGACCCACTGCGGTCCGTGGCCGACCGGAAGGGGCCGCGGTCGGACCCCGGCCCGGGCCCCGACTGCGGCCGGCGGCCGCTCAGCCGAAGTAGCGCGGGAGGGTGCCCTCGCGCAGCTCGCGCAGGGCCCCGATCCCGAGGCCCTCGAGGCCGGCGATCGCGAGCTCCGCGCCGCCGGTGGTGCCCAGACGCAGCGCCGGGACGCCGTGGGCGGCCGCCGAGGCCAGCAGTGCCTGCTCCGTGGCCGCCGGCACGGACACCAGGGCCCGGCCCTGGGACTCGGAGAACAGCGCGGTGAACAGATCCACGCCGTCGCGGTCGGTCAGACCGGCGAGGTCCACCGAGGCGCCGGTGCCGAAACGGGTGACGGCCTCGACGAGGGCCTGCACCAGACCGCCCTCGGACAGGTCATGGGCGGCGGAGACGAGGTCGTCGGTGCTCGCCCCGATCAACACCTCGGCCAGAGCGGCCTCGGCGGCGAGATCGACCTGCGGGGGCAGTCCGCCGAGGTGGTCATGGGCCACCTGGGCCCAGGCCGAGCCGGAGAGCTCCTCGCGGGTGGTCCCCAGCAGGATCACGGACTCGCCGTCGGCCTGCCAGCCCGAGGGCAGGCGGGTCGAGACGTCGTCGAACACGCCGAGCACGCCGACGACGGGGGTGGGGTGGATGGCGGAGTCGATCCGACCGGGTTCGCCGGTGGAGTTGTACAGGGAGACGTTGCCGCCGGTGACCGGAACCCCGAGCGTCTCGCAGGCCTCGGCGAGGCCGCCGATCGCCTCGACCAGCTGCCACATGGGGCCCGGGTCCTCGGGGGAGCCGAAGTTCAGGCAGTCCGTGACCGCCAGCGGGCGGGCGCCGGCGGTGGCGACGTTGCGGTAGGCCTCCGCGAGCGCGAGCTGGGCGCCGGTGCGCGGATCGAGCTTGGTGTAGCGGCCGTTGGCGTCGGTCGCGAGGGCCACCCCGCGGCCGGTGGTCTCGTCGATCCGCAGGACGCCCGCGTCGTCGGGCATCGCCAGCGCCGTGTTGCCGCCCACGTAGCGGTCGTACTGGTCGGTGACCCAGCCCTTCGACGCCAGGTTCGGCGAGCTGATCAGCTCACGGATCGCGTGGCCGATCTGCTCGGGGCCCTCGGGGCGGGGCAGGACCTCGGCCCGATCGGCCTGCAGCGCGTCCTGCCAGTCGGGCCGTGCGTAGGGGCGGTCGTAGACGGGACTGTCGACGGCGACGGTGGCGGGATCGACGTCGACGATGCGGTGGCCGTGGTGGTCGATGGTCAGCCGTCCGTCGCCGGTGACCTCGCCGATCACCGCGGCCTCGACGTCCCACTTCGCCACGATCGCCTCGAACTCGGCCAGCTTCGCGGGGCTGACCACGGCCATCATCCGCTCCTGGGACTCGCTCATGAGGATCTCGCCGGCGGTCAGGGTGGGATCGCGCAGCAGCACCTCCTCGAGGTGGATGTGCATGCCGGAGCGGCCGTTGGCGGCCAGCTCGCTGGTCGCGCAGGAGATGCCTGCGGCCCCGAGGTCCTGGATGCCCTCGACGGTGCCGGCTGCGAACAGCTCGAGGCAGCACTCGATGAGGACCTTCTCCATGAACGGGTCGCCCACCTGGACGCTGGGGCGCTTGACGGGGCCGTCCTCCTCGAAGGTCTCCGAGGCGAGGATCGAGGCCCCGCCGATGCCGTCGCCCCCGGTGCGGGCGCCGAACAGCACGACCTTGTTGCCCGGCCCGGTGGCGGAGGCGAGGTGGATGTCCTCATGGCGCATGACGCCGATCGACAGGGCATTGACCAACGGATTGGCCTGGTAGGAGGCGTCGAAGACGGTCTCGCCGCCGATATTGGGCAAGCCGAGGGAATTGCCGTAGCCGCCGACGCCGGAGACCACTCCGTGGACCACGCGCGCGGTGTCGGGATGGTCGATCGCCCCGAAGCGCAGCTGGTCCATGACGGCGACGGGGCGCGCGCCCATGGAGATGATGTCGCGCACGATGCCGCCGACGCCGGTCGCGGCGCCCTGGTACGGCTCGACGTAGCTGGGGTGGTTGTGCGACTCGACCTTGAAGGTCACCGCCCAGCCGTCGCCGATGTCGACGACGCCGGCGTTCTCGCCCATGCCCACCAGCAGCTTGGCGCGCATCTCGTCGGTGGTGTGCTCGCCGAAGGTGGACAGGTGCTTCTTCGAGGACTTGTAGGAGCAGTGCTCGGACCACATCACCGAATACATGGCGAGCTCGGCGTTGGTGGGGCGGCGGCCGAGGATCTCGCGGATGTTCGCGTACTCGTCGTCCTTCAGACCGAGGTCCGCATAGGGCTGGGTCGTCCCGGGCGTGCCGGCGGCATGCTCGGTGGTGTCGACGTCCCCGGGCGCGGCGGGGGAGGAGGGGCGAGCGTCGTCAGCGGTCATCGAGGGATCGAATCCGTTCATCGCGAGGGCACGGGTGCGCGGGCGGTCGCCGGCGCCGGGATGCGGGCGCGGTGCGCCGCGGCCCCCACAGTCTACGATCGCCGCGCCCCGCCGGGCGGGACCGCCCACGTCCGGCGTGAGCGGTCCCGCCCGGGGCGGCGCGATCGGTGCGGTCCTCGCCTCCCGGGCCGCGCGGACCGCTGATGCGACCCGGTGCGGTCAGCGGCCCGCAGCCTGCTTCCGACGCTGCTTCTCGCGGTCCCGCAGGGCCTTCTCGCTGACCGGTGCGTCGGCGTCGGCCCGCTGCGCACGGAAGTATGCGGCGGCCTCCTCCTGTCGCTCGTGCTCCCCGCCCAGGGCGATCGGAGCGCGGACGTGCCCGGGACGGATGTCGAAGGCGGCGACGAGATCCAGGACGTGCGGGCGCAGCCGCCACAGGAGCCGGCGCAGATCCGCGTCGATCTGGCGACCGCGCTGCGTGGAGATCATGCCGCTGAGCAGGAACCAGGCGAGGTCGTCCTCGATGGTGCTCAGCCCGAACAGGTCGCGCACATCGGTGAGCACCGCACGGGTGCCCGCGTCCTCGAAGCGCTCGATGGCGGCGGTGAAGGCGTGCCAGCGGACCAGGTCGGCGTGGGCACGGGCGGCCTCCAGCATCTCCACCTGATGCTTGTTGACCTCCGCGGCGGCATCGGCGGGATCCATCTTCGTCGCCGAGCGCAGAGCGAGGGCGACCTCCTCGACCTTCACCCGGGCGCGATCGGCGAGCATCCCCTCCTGGAAGTCCGCCTCGCGCATGGAATCGGAGGCGCGCCGAGGGTTGCCGCGGTCGGAGAAGTCCTGGCCGAGGCGTGCCCAGGGCGTGTGACGCTTGGCGAGCACCTCGGCGCGCTGGGCGATGTAGCGGCCGATGCCGGCGCGGTCGACGTTCTTCAGCTCGGAGGTGTAGTCGCTGAGCAGGCGCTTGGCCACCAGCTGCAGCAGCACCGTGTTGTCGCCCTCGAAGGTGGCGTAGACGTCGAGGTCCTGGTGGAGGCCCACCAGCTGGTTCTCGGCGATGAAGCCGGCCCCGCCGCAGGCTTCGCGGCACTCCTGGATGGTGTCCAGCGCCAGGCGGGTGGAGGTGGGCTTGAGCGTGGCGGCGAGGGTCTCCAGGTCCTCGCGGGCCTCGGGGTCGTCCCCGCGACCGGAGAACACGTCGTCGAAGGCGTGCAGCAGCTGCTCGTGGGCGAAGGTCCCGGCATAGGTGGCGGCGAGCTTGGGCAGCAGGCGGTGCAGATGCGCCTGGTAGTCCATCAGCACCGTCTCCTGGGTGGGGTCGGCGGCGGTGAACTGGCGGCGCTGGGTGGCGTAGGTGATCGCGATGTGCAGGGCGAGCTGGCCGGCCCGGTTCGCGGAGCCGTCCAGCGACACCCGCCCCTGGACCAGGGTGCCCAGCATGGTGAAGAAGCGGCGGCCGGGGGACTCGATCGGGGAGGTGTAGGTGCCGTCGGCGGCGACGTCGCCGTAGCGGTTGAGCAGGTTCGTGCGCGGCACCCGGACGTGATCGAAGGCCAGGCGGCCGTTGTCGATGCCGTTCAGGCCGCCCTTGGGGCCGTCGTCCTCGCTGGCCACGCCGGGCAGCAGCTCACCGTCGGCGTCGCGCACCGGGACGTAGAAGCAGTGCACGCCGTGGTCGACGCCCCGGGTGATCAGTCGGGCGAAGACCGTGGCGGCCTTCGCATGCAGCGCGGCGTTGCCCAGGAACTCCTTCCACGCAGCACGGAAGGGGGTGTTCAGCACCCACTCCTCGGTCGTCGGGTCGTAGGTCGCGGTGGTCGCCAGCGACTGCACGTCGGAGCCATGACCGATCTCCGTCATGGCGAAGGCGCCGGGGACGGCCAGGCTCATCGCGTCGGGGACCCACGCCTTCTGCTGCTCCTCGTCGCCGAGCTGGACGATGGCGGAGGTGAACAGCCCCCACTGCACGCCGGCCTTGATCTGCAGGGAGGGATCGGCGACCACCAGCTCCTCGAAGGCGGCGACGTTGGCGCCGTTGTCGTTGGGGCCGCCGAGGTGCTCGGGCAGCATCGGGTGGGAGACGTCCTCCGCGGCGAGGGTCCGCATCTGCGCGAAGGTGCGCTCGCGGTGCTCGGCGACGGTCGCGTCGAGCGGGCGGTGGAACTCGGGGCGGGCGGCGCGCTCGCGGGCGGCGCGGCGGCTCTCGGCCCAGGAACCCAGCAGGGCCTCGCTGACCGCCTCGATGTCGAGGCGGTCGCCTCCCTGGGGCGGCAGCGGGATCGGGCCGGTGGGGACGGCGGAGCTCGGCGCGGATTCGGTGGGGGCGTGATCGGTATGGGCAGTCATGCGTGCATTCCCTTCATGAGCCAGGTGACGAGTCGGGTGACGAGCTGGTCGGAGGAGATCGGGGTGGTGGGGGCGCCCTGACGGGCGGGGCCCTCCTGCGGGGCGGTGCGGTCCGCGTCGTTCTCGACGTCGGTCATCCAGGCGTCGACCGCGCTCTCGACGAAGCCGACGGCGCCGCGCGCCCAGATCCGCGGGGAGGGGACCTCGTCGGGCAGGAAGGTGGTGACGAGCCGGGAGACGGAGCCGAGGAAGTGGTTCAGCCCGTCGCTGGGCCGGGTGACGAAGCGGTAGACGCCGGGGGAGCGCTGTGCGGTCTCCACGTAGGCGCGGATCATGGCGTGCAGGCGCTCCTCGGGCTCCGGCTCGCGGCCGACTGCGGATTCGAGCGCGGCCATCTCCTCGAGCAGCTTGGTGTGCATCGCGGCCAGGATGCTGCGTCCGAGCGCCTGCTGGAGGGTCGCCTTGTCCTCGAAGTAGCGGTAGACGATCGATTTCGAGGTGCCGGAGGCCGCGGCGATGTCCTCCATCGTCACGTCGGGGCCGCTGGCGTGGATGAGATGTCGGGCCACGTCGAGCAGCTCGGCGCGCCTCTCCTCCCGGTGGCGTGCCCAGCGGGCCGATCGTCCGTCCACGGGGGCTTGCGTCGTCGCATTCACAGAACCTAGGGTATCAAGTACCGCCGGTTCTATGTAAAGTCCCGGTCGGGACCCGTCGGGAACCCACCCGATCACGGACCCGCCCGGCACCGGGGCCCGGCGCAGCCGGATCCGGTGACGACGACCCCGCTCAGACGGCGGAACCCGCAGCGACCACGAAGAGGTGCCCACAGTGACCGTTTCCGACGTTCCCAGCGATGCGCTGATCCTGGGAGGCAATCGCATCCCGTTCGCCCGCTCCGGCGGACCCTACGCCGGGATCTCCAACCAGGACATGCTGACCGCCGCGCTCGAGGGCCTCGTCGCCCGGTACGGACTGCAGGGCGCGAAGCTCGGCGAGGTCGCGGGCGGCGCGGTGCTCAAGCTCGCCGGGGACCTCAACCTCACGCGCGAGAGCGCGCTGGGCACGCCCCTGGACCCGCGCACCCCCGCGATCGACGTCTCCCGAGCCTGTGCGACCAGCCTCGAGACCGTGGTCCGGGTGTCGAACAAGATCCAGCTGGGCCAGATCGACTCCGGCATCGCCTGCGGCGTCGACTCCGCCTCGGACTCCCCGATCGAGGTCACCCCGCGCCTGCGCCGCATCCTGCACCGCGCCTTCGCCGCCAAGAGCGCGGGGCAGCGCCTCAAGGCGCTCACGGCGATCCGCCCCGCGGACCTCGCCCCGGTCCCGCCCCGCAACGGCGAACCGCGCACGGGGCTGTCGATGGGCGAGCACCAGGCGCAGACCGCCGCTCACTGGGGCGTCACCCGCCAGGCCCAGGACGAGCTGGCGCTGGCCTCGCACCAGAAGCTCGCCGCCGCCTACGACGCGGGTTTCTTCGACGACCTGGTCACCGGCTACCGCGGCCTGTCCCGGGACCAGAACCTGCGCCCCGACTCCACTCTCGAGAAGCTCGGGTCCCTGAAGCCCGTCTTCGGGGTGAGCAGCCCCGAGGTCCCCGAGCCGACGATGACCGCCGGCAACTCCACCCCGCTCAGCGACGGCGCCTCCTCGGTGCTGATGGGAAGCCGGCCGTGGGCCGACGAGCGCGGACTGACCCCGCTGGCCCGCGTGGTCGACGCACGCAGCGCCGCGGTCGACTTCGTGCACGGCGCCGAGGGCCTGCTGATGGCCCCCGCCTATGCGGTGCCCGAGCTGCTGGACGCCAACGGACTCACCCTGGGAGACCTCGACTTCTACGAGATCCATGAGGCCTTCGCCTCCACCGTGCTGGCGACCCTGTCCGCCTGGGAGTCCGAGGAGTTCTGCCGCGAGAAGCTCGGCCGCGGTGGTGCGCTGGGAGCGATCGACCGCAGCAAGCTCAACGTCACCGGCTCCTCGCTCGCGGCCGGGCACCCCTTCGCCGCGACCGGCGGGCGCATCACGGCGACCCTCGCCAAGCTGCTGCACCAGAAGGAGGTCGAGACCGGCCGGGTCCAGCGCGGCCTGATCTCCGTGTGCGCCGCCGCCGGCCAGGGCACCGTCGTCCTGCTCGAGTCCGTCGCCGACTGAGCCGGGGCGGGGACCGCCGAGTCGTCCCGGCCGGTCCGGCCCGGATCCGTTCCCGGCACCGCTGAACCGCGCGCCCGACGCCGCGCTCTCACCCGTCTCCTGGAGGTACCCATGACCGACGCCTACACCCGTTTCGTCCGTTCCGCCCCCGGCACGCTCCTCGCGAAGCAGCTCGGCCTGCCCCGCCCCGCGCCGCTGCCGCGCCGGGAGGACCGCCCCGAGCCAGTGCTCGGCCCGGTCGTCGTGCTCGGCGAGTCCGAGGGCGCGGACCAGATCGCCCGCGAGCTGCTGGACTGGGGCGCCGATGTGCGCCGCCGCTTCGAGGAGCTGCGCAGCGTCGGCACCGTGATCGCGGTGCTCGACGAGATCGCCGCCCCCGCCGACCTCAGTCGCATCCTGCTGCCGCTGGCCGGCGCCATGCGCTCGCTCGCCCCGGGATCGCGGGTGGTGACCATCTCGCGACCGGCGCGCGGCGAGGACCCGTCCCGGGACGCCGCCCGCGGCGGGGTCGAGGGGTTCCTGCGCTCGCTCGCCCATGAGATGCGCGCCGGCGGGACGGCGAACGGGATCCTCGCCGCCGACGGCGTGGGCCTGACCGCGCCCGGCGTGCTGGGCTCGCTGCGATTCCTGCTCTCGGCCCGCAGCGCCTTCGTGACCGGCCAGCTGCTGCGCGTCTCCTCGACGGCGGGTTCGACGACCGAGGACCGCGAGCACCCGCTGGCCGGGCGCACAGCCCTGGTCACCGGCGCGGCCCGCGGCATCGGGGCGGCCATCGCCCGCACCCTCGCCGACGACGGAGCCCGTCTGGTCGTGCTCGACGTGCCCGGTGCGGGCACGGAACTCTCGCGCCTGGCCAACGAGCTGCGCGCCGTGCCGATCCAGCTCGACGTCACCGCACCGGACGCGGGGCAGCGCCTGGTCGCCGCGCTGCGGGACCGGGACCTGACGCTCGACGTCGTGGTGCTGAACGCCGGCATCACGCGAGACAAGCTGTTCGCCAACATGACGGCCGAGCGCTGGGATCCGGTGCTCGCCGTGAACATCGCCAGCCAGATCAGCCTCACCGATGCCCTGATCGCGGCAGGTGAAGCAGGTGAAGCAGGTGAAGCAGGTGAAGCAGGTGAGGCAGGCGGGGCCGGCGGAGCGGGCGGCACCGGTGGGGTCCTCGGCGACCAGCCCCGGGTGATCTCGCTGGCCTCCACCAGCGGCATCGCCGGCAACCGCGGGCAGACCAACTATGCCGCCTCCAAGGCCGGGGTGATCGCCTTCGTCGACGCCCTCGCCACGCGGCTCGAGGCCCTCGGAGGCACCGCGAACGCGGTCGCCCCCGGGTTCATCGAGACCGAGATGACGGCGCGGATGCCGGCTCTGACGCGCGAGGTGGCACGCCGGGTGAACTCGCTGCAGCAGGGCGGGCTGCCCGTCGACGTCGCCGAGACGATCTCCTTCCTCGCCTCCGCGGAGGCCGGGGGCCTGCGCGGTGAGACCGTGCGGGTGTGCGGTCAGAACATGGTGGGGAAGTGAGCGCGGCGCGGAGCACGTCGGCCCCGGGCGCGACCGAGCGCGTCCGGGACCTCGCCGACGTGCCGTCGTTCCCGGCGGTGTACGCGGCCGCCCTCGACCCCCGCTCGGCCCGGCGCGGCGCCCGGCGGGGACCGACGCTGCCGAGCATCGCCTACCGGGTCCGCGACGTGCGCGTGGATGCCGCGCGAGCCCGGGACTTCGATCACCTGATGGGAGGCCCGGCCACGGACCTGGTCCACCCGGGGGTGCTGCACGTGCTGGCCTTCCCGGTCTCGCTCGCCCTGATGGCCCGTCGGGACTTCCCCTTCGCCCTGCTGGGGCTCGTGCACCTGCGCAACCAGGTGCTCCAGCACCGTCCCGTGCGGGTCGGGGAGCTGGTCGACGTCGAATGCCGCGTGCGCGACCTGCGACCTCACCGCAAGGGCCGCACCTTCGAGGCGGTCTCGACGATCCTCGGCCAGGACGGCGCGATCCTCGCGACCGACGTCTCGACCTACCTGGCCACGGGCGACGAGTCCGAGGCCGCGGCCGACGGGGACTCCCCGCAGACGGAGCGCCGTCCCCGGCAGCGCACCGCCTTCGAGGCCCCGCGGCCGACGGGTCGATGGCGGCTGGGCGCCGACACCGGACGCCGGTATGCCGCGGTCGCGGGCGACGTGAACCCGATCCACCTCTCGGGCCCGAGCGCGAAGCTCTTCGGCTTCCCCCGGGCCATCGCCCACGGGATGTACACCGCCTCGCGCGCTTTCACCGAAGCCCGCGTGGACCTCTCGCGGCCGTTGCGCTGGGACGTCACCTTCGACGCTCCGGTGACGCTGCCGGGCACCGTGCTCGTCGCCTACGACGACAGCTCCGCGGGCACGGTCCGATGCACCGGCTGGCGCGCCGGATCCGGGGACAAGGGGCCGCGGCGCTGCTTCGAGGTCGAGGTCACGACGCTGGGCTGATCGCCCGAGGGGCGTGCTCGGTGAAGTGGCTCAGGCGCCCGTCGGGCGGTCCAGGCCGTGCTCGAGCGTCGCGAGCAGGTGCTCGATCAGCGCCGGGGCCCGCACCTCGGTGAGGACGTCGACGTTCGGCGCGCGGCCCCAGCGGCCCAGCTCATCGCCCACGGTCTGGCCGCGGGTGAGGGTGCCGACCAGCTCCACGTCCACCGTGAGCGGTCGGGTGCCCGCGAAGTCGCCGGTGACCGCATGGGCGGCCACGAGCGGGTCGTGGACATGCGCCGTCCAGCCGAAGCCGTCGGCCTCGTGGAACGCGAAGTACCAGCGCAGGGCGTCGACCAGGATCCTCGCCACCGGATGCCCGGTGCGCCCGGCGAGGTCCTCGACGCGGCTCAGGGTCTCCGGGCCGAACTGCACGGTCTCGGTCGCCTCGAGGGAGCCGAGCACGGGACGCCTCGGAGCCGTCGCGAAGGCCGCGAGCACCTGCTGCGCGGCCTCGGGGTCCACCGCGATGTTCCACTCGCTGGTGGGGCCGGTGTTCCCGCGGTGGTTGATCGCCCCGCCCATGACGTGCAATCTCTTCAGCAGGCGGGGCAGCTCGGGATCGAGCTCCAGGGCCAGGGCGAGGTTCGTGTGCGGCCCCAGCACGAGGCCGACGAGCTCCCCGGGGCGCTCCCGCGCGGCGTCGACCCACAGCTGCGCCCCCTCGCGAGGATCCGCGGGACGCGTCGGCTCCGGCAGGTGCGCATGACCGAGGCCCGTCGGGCCGTGCGTGTCTCCCGCGGTCATCGGCTCCGCCACCAGCGGTGACTCCGCGCCGCGGCAGACAGGCACCTCGAGCCGCAGCAGCTCGGTGAGCACCCGGTTGTTGCGGTGGACGGCGTGGACGTCGACGTTCCCGCCGCTGGAGACCACACCGACGATCTCGGCCTCGGACCGTGCGGCGAGGTAGGTCAGGGCGATCGCGTCGTCGATACCGGTGTCGCAGTCGATCAGGACGGGCTGGCTCATGCGATCAGCGTACGGGGCGCACGGTCCGCGCCGTGCTGGTGCCGCCGCGGCGGCTGCGGGAGGATCGCGGCACGACCCGATCGCGCTCCACCGGTCCGGAGCGCCCCGGAGCAGCGCTTGACCCTCACGCGACGTCAGGCCGGAAGGTGGTCCCCATGACCGAGACGACAGGGCACGACGACCTCACCGTGGGGCGCGTCGCCGACCTGGTCGGCGTCAGCGTCCGCACCTTGCACCACTGGGACGGCATCGGCCTGGTGCGCCCCGGTGGGCGCAGCTGGTCGGGGTACCGGCTGTACGACGCGGACGACATCGCCCGGATCCACCGGGTGCTCGTCTACCGCGAGCTCGGTCTGGCGCTCGCCCAGATCGGCCGGATCCTCGATGATCCCGGCGTCGATCCGCGCGAGCACCTCCTGCGCCAGCGGACCCTCCTGCAGGAGCGGATCCGCCGGCTCGAGAAGACGGCGACCGCCGTCGACGAGATGATCGAGAGGACAGACATGACCACCGACGAGACCACCACCTCCCTGAGCCCCGAGGAGCAGGCACGCATCTTCGGCACCGACTGGGACCCCGCCTACCAGGACGAGGCCCGCGAACGGTGGGGCGGCACCGACGCGTGGAAGCAGTCCGCTGCGCGCACCCGCGACCGGGACGCACAGCAGTGGCAGGAGATCAAGGACGAGATCGACGCCCTCGAGGCGGACCTCGCCGCCGCCCTCGCGCGCGGAGTCGAGCCGGGCGGCGAGGACGCGAACGCGCTCGCCGAGCGCCATCGCGCCTCGATCGCCCGGCACTACGACTGCTCGCTCTCGCAGCAGGTCGTGCTGGGGAGGACGTACACCGAGGACCCGCGGTTCGCCGCGCACTACGACCAGCGTGCCGAGGGGCTCGCCGCATGGCTGCGCCGGGTGATCGAGGAGAACGCCCGGGCCCATGGCGTGGATCCGGAGACCGCGACCTGGGAGTGAGGGTGCCTCACCGCCGTCGTGACGACCCGTCGTTGCGGTGGTGGGGCCGCCTCGCGGCGGTCATGACGCCCCCTCATCCCCGCGGCGTCGAGCGAGGCGCCACCAGGCTGGTGCTTCCCTCGCCGCCGCGGGATCTCGGACGGGATCCACGGCGGACCCGGCGGGATCCGTCCCCGCGTGATCAGCGCTGGGCGCTGCCCTCGACCGACGGGGAGAGCTCCCCGAAAGCTTTCAGCAGCGGCGCGATGCGCTCGCCCATCTCCACCTGGGTCAGCAGCAGCCCGAGGGTGCCGTCGGGGTCGAGGTAGTAGTCCGTGCCCGCGCCGCCGGACCAGCTGGCGCGTCCCCGATGCGGTCCCTCGGTGACCACCGCCAACCCGAACCCCCAGGAGGTCTGCTCCCAGAAGCCGGGGAAGAAGGCCTCGGGGCGTTTCGCCGCCGCGGGCACCTGGTCGGAGCGCAGCATCCACAGGTGCTCGGGGCTGATCAGCTCCCCGTCGCGCAGCGCCCGCAGCAGCCGCAGGTAGTCCCCGGCGGTGGAGAGCAGCTCGCCGTGGCTCACGTCGTGGGGCGGCTCGCCGATGTGGAAGCCGCCGCCGAGCGGCTCGGCCTCGACCAGCTGCTCGCCGTCGACCTGGTAGAAGGCGGGGAGGCGGTTCGCCTTCTCCCGAGGCACGAAGTACCCGGTATCGGCCATGCCCAGCGGGTCCAGCAGGGTCTCGGCGAGATGGTCGCCGGCCGGGCCGCCGCTGATCCTCGACAGCAGGATCCCCAGCAGGCCGAAGGAGTGGTGGTAGCGCCACACCTCGCCGGGCCGACCGATCAGGGGGAGGGACGCCAGTGCGGCGATCCAATCGTCGGCCCCGAGCGGGGACGGCAGCGGGCCGGCCTCGACGCCGCGCGCTGTCATCTCCCGGGCCAGCGGGGTGTCCTCCAGGATCATGCCGACGCCGGAGGTGTTCGTCAGCAGATGGCGCACGGTGATCGGGGTCCGCAGCGCCTCGGTGTCCGTCAGCGGCGCCTCGGGGCGGGTGAGCACGCGCGGGGCGGCCAGCTCCGGCAGCCAGGTCGCCACGGGGGAGTCGAGGGCGAGCACGTCCTGCTCGACCAGGCGCAGCGCGGCGACCGTGGTGACCAGCTTGGTCATCGACTGGATGCGGAAGATCGCGTCGGCGGGCATCGGCGGGCCGCCGACGGACATCGCCCCGACGGCGACCGGCTCCGGGTCGTGGCCGTGGGCGATGACCCCGCCCGGGACGATGCCGTCGGCGACGGCGCGGGACAGCAGCTGGGCGGCGGGGGTGGTCGGCGTCGACATGCGGTCACGGTACGCAGGCCACGGCAGGGAGGGAAGAGGGCCACCGGGAGCGAGGGCCGGGGACGAGCGACCGGGTCGGAGCCGGACCGACCGTCCTCGCGCGCCCCTACACTCGATCCATGAGCTCCTTCCAGGACGTGGTCGTGCTCGAGCCCCGGGCGGTCCCGCTCGGCGGGCCCCGCGGCATGACCGTGCACCGCACGCTGCCGGCACGCCGGACCTCGCTGATCGGCGCCTGGTGCTTCGCGGACCACTTCGGGCCCGACGACGTCTCCGAGAGCGGGGGCATGCGGGTCGCCCGCCACCCCCACACCGGCCTGGCGACGGTCTCGTGGCTGTTCGAGGGCGCGATCACCCACCGCGACTCGATCGGCAGCCATGCCCTGGTCCGTCCCGGCGACGTGGACCTCATGGTCGCCGGCTCCGGCATCACCCACTCGGAGTTCTCCACCAACGACACCACGATCCTGCACGGCGTCCAGCTCTGGTACGCGCTGCCGGACCGGGCACGGTTCCGCGACCAGGAGTTCGCGGTCCACACCCCGTGCGAACGTGCGACGACGACCGCACGGGTGCGGGTCGGCCTGGGCCGCTTCCGGGCGGCCGACGAGGTCGGCGCCGTGCTCGAGGACGTCAGCCCCCTGGTCACCGACACCGCGCTGAGCATGGTTCAGATCGACGTCGTCGCCGGGCACTGGCTGCGCATCGAGCTGGATCCCGCCCACGAGCATGGCCTGCTCGTCGACCGCGGCAGCGCGCACCTGCGCCCCGGCGAGCACGAGGCGCGTGCGCAGCGCGGCGACCTGGCCCTGCTGCCCGACGGCGCCGACCACCTCGTGCTGCGCGCCGAGGGGGAGGAGGACCTGCGGGTGATGCTGCTGGGCGGGGAGCCGCTCGAGGAGGACATCATCATGTGGTGGAACTTCGTCGGCCGCACCCACGAGGAGATCGAGCAGTTCCGGGCCCGCTACCAGGCCGAGATCGGCGTCGAGCTCGCCCTCGAGGACGCCCCGATCGCCGAGATCGCCCGCGCGCGCGGCGGCCTCGGCCCGGACGACGAGCAGTTCGGCCCCTTCGCCGCCCACACCCCGGCGGCCCTTCCCGCCCCGACGATGCCGAACGGGCGCCTGCGCTCCCGCGGACGCGTCGGCCACCCCGCTCCCTGACCGAGGACCTGATGACCCATCCGCACGACGAAGCCACGGCCGGCGCCGCCGGCACCACCGATGTGAACACCGTCGGTCACCTCGGAGCCGCCGAGGTGCCGAGCACCGACGACACCGCGCGCACCGCCGATGCCCCGAGCGGGCCGGACCAGACCGACCGCGTGATCCTGCGGACCGCCGCCGAGGAGGGCGGGCCGGGCGGGCCCGGCACCGTGCTGGTGGTCGACGACGTCACCGGCGAGCTCACCGCCGCCGCGCTGGACCGGCGCGGGGGCGGCGGGGCCGTGGTGTCCTGGGCGGTCTCGCATGCGACCACCCTGGCCCTGCGCGCCCGCTTCTCCGAGGAGGTCACCGCGGGCCACCTGGAGGTCCCGGGCGGCGACCAGCCCGCCTCTCTCGCCGAGATCGCCGCCGCGTCCCGTCCGCACCTGGTCATGATGCGCCTGCCGAAGTCGCTCGCCGATCTCGAGCACCGCGCCGTGGAGATCTCCCGGGCCGGGGAGGTCACGGTGGTGGCCGGAGCGCGCGTGAAGCACATGACCCGCACCCAGAACGTCGTGCTCGGCGGCGTCTTCGCCGAGGTGCGCGCCTCCCGCGGGCTGGGCAAGTCCCGCGCCCTCGTGGCCGCCGCGCCGCGTGAGGAGCTGTCGCCGCTCCCGGTAGGCCACGGCGTCGCCCACCTCACGATGCTCGGGACGCGCTCGGCGCTCGAGCTGCGCGGGATCGGCGGGGTGTTCAGCGGCGCCACGGCCGATGCCGGCAGCCTTCTGCTGCTGGAAGCGCTGGACCGGCATCTGGTCGGCCGGACGGAGACGGAGGCCGCACCGATCGCCCGGGCGATCGACCTGGGCAGCGGCAACGGACTGCTGACGGCCTACCTCGCTGCGGCGCTGCCGGCGGCGCACGTGCTGGGCAGCGACGACGACGCCGACGCGGTCGCCTCGACCCGGGCGACCCTCGATGCGAACGGTCTGGACCGTGAGGACACGGAGGTGGCCTGGGACGATTCGCTGTTCCGGGTGGCCGACCGCAGCGCCGACCTGCTGCTGCTGAATCCACCCTTCCACGACGGCACCGCGGTCGACGCGACCCTGGTGCAGGGGCTGCTGGACGCCGCCGCCCGCGTGCTGCGGCCCGGCGGCGAGCTGTGGTTCGTGCACAACTCCCACCTGCGCTACCGCACCGAGGTGGAGCACCGCGTCGGTCCTGTGCGTCAGCGGGCCCGGGACCGCCGCTTCACCGTGCTGTCGGCGCAGCGGGTCTGAGGAACCGCCCGCACGGTCGGGCACGACGTGCTCCGTCGGGCGTGGCCCGTCCCGTCGGATGCGCGGCCTGCTCCGTCGGATACGACATCAGGCACCCTGTTAACCGGTGCGCGCCCACGCACCGGTCCCCAGGGTGCCTGATCGAGTGGTGCGTGGCGGTGGACGGTGCCTGCGGGCCTGTGGGGCCCGCCCCCCATGGTCGGGCCGCTCAGACGACCAGGCTGCGCAGCACCGAGGTGAACATGCCCAATCCGTCGATGCCGGTGCGGGTGCCCGCCCCGGGCTCGTCGGGGCCGAAGCCGGTCTCGACGGCGTGCTCGGGATGGGGCATCAGCCCCACGACGTTGCCCTCGGCATTGGTGACACCGGCGATGTCGTGCCGGGATCCGTTGGGGTTGGACTCGAAGCCGGCGGGGCCGTGGGTGGCGCCCGCGGTGTAGCGGAACACCACCCGCTGCTCGGCCTCCAGCTCGGCGAGCGTCCGCTCATCGGCCACGTACTGGCCGTCCTGGTTCTTCAGCGGGATCCGGACGACCTGGTCCAGCTCGTACTCGGTGGTCCAGGCGGTGCGGGTGTTCTCGACCCGCAGCGGCTGATCGCGGCAGAGGAATGAACGGTGCGAGTTCTTGATCATCGCCCCCGGCAGCAGATGCGTCTCGCACAGCACCTGGAACCCGTTGCAGATGCCGAGGACCGGCATCCCGCCCTTGGCGGCGTCGACCACCTTGTCCATCACCGGGGCGAAGCGACTGATCGCCCCGGCACGCAGGTAGTCGCCGTAGGAGAAACCGCCGGGCAGCACGATCGCCTCGACGTCCAGCAGATCGTCCTCGCCGTGCCACAGCGCGACCGGATCGCCCCCCGCCAGGCGCACCGCCCGCAGGGCGTCGCGGTCATCGAGCGTGCCGGGGAAGGTCACCACACCGATGCGCATCAACCCCGGCCTCCCTCGACCTCGAGGGCGGTGACGTCCTCGATCACCGGGTTGGACAGCAGGGTGGTGGCGGCGTCGCGGAGGTTCGCGAGCACGTCGTCGGTGACCTCGCCCTCCACCTCGAGCTCGAACCGCTTGCCCTGGCGCACGGAGCTGATCCCCTCGAATCCCAGGCGGGGCAGCGCCGCGGCGACGGCCTTCCCCTGCGGGTCGAGGATCTCCGGCTTCGGCATGACATGGACCACGACGCGGGGCATGGGGCGCTCTCCTGGAGGACAGCGGCCGCTCGCGGGCGGCCGGACGGGTGCGTTCTGCAGGACGGGACGGGAGGGATTCCCGGGCTCACCGACGATCTCGGTGCCGACCCCGGCCATCGTACCGAGAAGCGGGGGCCCGGCGGGGGAGTGCCCATCGCGGCAGTCCCCTGCGTCCCGAGGGTCCTGTGCGGAGGGGCCCCGAGCGCCGATCGACCGAGGATCGTTCGCTCGATGCCATCTCGATGCCCTCTCGATGCCATCGGGACCGCCGTGGATCGGTCCTCACTGTCGCAGTCAGTGGCAGAATCTCCCGGGTGTCCGATGACATCACTCCGGCCGGCCGTGCGGGCACTGCCTCTCACGGTTCCGATGACGATGCACCTCCCGAGGTCTCGCGACCCGGGGTCGTCCATCACCACCACCAGCACCGCCAGCTGGACCATCGCGGTATGCCCCGCACGCAGGGGCCCTTGCCGGCGGCCATGGTCGGTGCGCTCGGCGTGGTCTTCGGGGATATCGGCACCAGTCCGCTGTATTCCCTGCAGACCGTCTTCAGTCTCCATCACAACGCCGTCTCTCCCACCCCCTCGGATGTGCTCGGGGTGGTCTCCATGGTCACCTGGTGCCTGCTGATCATCATCACCGTCACGTACATCGGGCTGATCCTGCGGGCCGACAACCAGGGCGAGGGCGGGATCCTCTCGCTGACCGCGCTGGTGCTGCGCAAGCTGAGCGTCGGCCGGGGGTCGGTCCGCGCGAGGCGTCTGTCGCGCTGGTCCTGGGAGTGATCGGCGCCGCGCTGTTCTTCGGTGACTCACTGATCACGCCGGCTATCTCGGTGCTCTCCGCCTTCGAGGGCATCGAAGTGGCCGGGTCCGTGCCCAACGCCGTGATTCTGCCCGGCACCCTGATCGTGCTCACGGTGCTGTTCGCCGTGCAGCGCTGGGGCACCGGGCGCATCGGGAAGTCCTTCGGCCCCGTGATGGTGGTGTGGTTCGTGACCCTGGCCGCGATGGGTCTGCCGCACCTGCTGGCAAACCCGACGATCTTGCGCGCGCTCTCCCCGCACTACGCGATCATCTTTCTCCTCGACCGACCCTTGGTCGCCTTCATCGCGCTGGGCGCAGTGGTGCTGACCATCACCGGTGCGGAGGCCCTGTACGCCGACATGGGCCACTTCGGGCGCCGGCCGATCGCGCTGGCGTGGGCTTGCCTGGTGCTGCCGGCGCTGCTGCTGAACTACTACGGGCAGGGCGCTCTGGTCCTCGCGCACCCCGAGACGATCGTCAATCCGTTCTTCTCGATGGTTCCCGACTCGCTCCGTGTCCCCCTGGTGGTCCTGGCCACGTGCGCCACGGTGATCGCTTCACAGGCGGTGATCTCCGGTGCGTTCTCGGTCTCGCGGCAGGCGACGCGGCTGTCACTGCTGCCGCGTCTGGGCGTTCGCCAGACCTCTCGAGAGCACGGAGGACAGATCTACGTGCCACGGGTGAACCTGCTGCTGTTCGTGGGCGTGATCGCGCTGGTGCTGTCCTTCCGCCGCTCGGAGGCGCTGGCCGCCGCGTACGGGGTTGCCGTGACGACCACGATCATCCTGGTGCTGGCGCTGTTCCTGCTGTACGCCTTGCGGATCCGGCGCTGGTCGCTGTGGCGGGTGGTGGCGATGGCGGTCGTTGTCGGCGGACTCGAACTGGTGCCCCTGGCCGCGACGATCGTGAAGGTCCCCGCCGGGGGCTGGCTGCCCCTCGCGGTCGCCGCCGTGCTGACCACGATCATGCTCACCTGGAAACGCGGCTCGCGGATCCTGTTCGGCCGTCGCCGGGACATGGAGGGACCCGTGGGTGACTTCGTCACCGGTCCTGCTCGCTCTGCGCAGAGGGTCCCGGGGCTCGCGGTCTACCCGCACGGTGACCCGACGACCGTGCCGCTGGCGCTGCGCACCGGCGTGGAGATGAACCGGGTGATGCACGAGCACGTGGTGATCGTGACGGTGAAACACATGGGCGTCCCGCGCGTGCACCATGAGGACCGGTTGGTGCTCGATGTCCTCGGAGACCCCGCCGATGGCATCATCCACCTCACCTACCGTGTCGGATTCCTCGACTCCCAGGACGTGCCGGCCGCCCTGCGCGCCGCCGTCGCCCAGCGCCGCACGGCCGACGTCGAGGACTCGACGGACGCCGCAGGACACGATCACGAGACCACGGACGACACCGAGATCGTCGGAGGCGCCGATGTCAGCGCCGACGCCGGTGAGACCGAGAGCGTCAGCAGCCCTGAGGGCGCGGATGCGCGACCGGACTCGGACGGCGCCGCGTCTCCTCGTCCCGTGCCCGAACTCGACGTCGACCCCGAGGCGGCGATCTACTTCCTGTCGGTGTTCCGCATCGAGCCCGGCCAGGACAAGAGCATGCCCCGCTGGCAGAAATCCCTGTTCCGTCTGCTGGAGAGAGCCTCGGCCAACCGCACCCAGGTGCTGCACCTGCCACCTACCCGCACCGTCGTCATGGGCGCAGAGACGGAGCTGTAGCCTCACCCCTCCCCGCGTCCCCGTCCCGCCATCTTTCGTGCAGCGCGCCGAGGGCGCTCGGGTGGCGGATACGCGGATCAGGACGGCCCCTTGAGCCTCAGGTGGAGCAACGGGTACGGCCGACCGGCCTCGTCCGTCTCGCTGCGACCGACGACCTCGAATCCTCGGTGCGCGTAGAAGCCCGCAGCAGAGACGTTCTGCTCGTTGACATCCACCTCGGTGACACCGTGCTCCGTGATCGCATGGCCGAGAAGCGCCGTGCCGATTCCACCTCCACGGTGCGCCGCGTCCACGAACAGCATCTCCAGATTCCCGTCGAGAGCACCGGAGAATCCCACCGGTTGACCATCGAGCTCTGCGACCGAGAGGGTCACTGCCGGGAAGTAGTCGGACTGCAGGTGACTCTCGATCTCGTGGCGGTGAGCGTCCGCGAGGAAGTCGTGCGTCGCCTCCACGGCGCTGCGCCAGATGGCAACGAGTGCGGGATACTCCGCAGCCCCGGTCGACGGCCGAAGACTCAGAGCGGGCATGGCGGGTTTCTCTCGCGACGACATCAGGGAATCATCCCAGAGAGCACGCGATGGCAGGCGCCCGCGCAGCCGTCGTCTGTCGGGCAACACGCTCTGGGCGTCCGGGGCGATCATCGGTTCTCTCAGGTCCGGGCACGTCGCCCAGACGTCGACTCGGGCCTCACTCGCGTCTGCAGACGCTTCGGGCGCGGCCGGGCGCTCTCCGCCACCCACTGCGAGCAGCAGGCGAGGGGCGTTCCTCGCTCACGGACTCTCCGTGTGGCCCGTCCCGGACGGGCTGGTGTCCGCAGGCTCAGGAGCGGATGAGGCGGGCGATGGCGTCGCTGGCTTCCGTGAGCTTGATCTCGGCTGCGTCGTCACCGAGTTTGGCGGCGTCGAGGACGCAGTGCTTCAGATGGTCGTCGAGCAGTCCCGTCGCCACGCCCTGCAGAGCGCGGGTGAGGGCGCTGACCTGGGTGAGGATGTCGATGCAGTACTTCTCCTCGTCGATCATCCTGGAGATGCCGCGGGCCTGTCCCTCGATGCGGCTCATGCGTCGGAGGTACGCCTGCTTGTCGCTGATATAGCCGTGCTGATGCTCGCCGCCGGCCACGGGATCCTGCTCATCTGCGGTGGTGGCCGGGTCGCTGTCGGCGCAGGGGGACTCGGCGAGGAGATTCTCGCGGCCGTTGTCCGGGGCAGCGCTGTCGGCGGTGGTGCAGCAGCTGGTGGTCTCGGTGGTCATGACGGGTTCTCTTCCGGTGGCGGGAGGTGCGGGGCGGGGTTACTTCGTGGTGCTCGTGAAGCCGCGCAGGCGGAGGCTGTTGCCGACGACGAACACGCTGGAGAACGCCATCGCTGCCCCGGCGAGCATGGGGTTGAGCATGCCGAGCGCTGCGACGGGGATTGCGGCGACGTTGTAGGCGAAGGCCCAGAACAGGTTGGTCTTGATCGTGGACAGGGTCCGGCGTGAGAGGCGGATCGCGTCGACCGCTGCGCGGAGGTCCCCGCGCACCAGGGTGATGTCGGCCGCTTCGATGGCGACGTCGGTGCCGGTGCCCATCGCCATGCCGAGGTCGGCCTGGGCGAGGGCGGGGGCGTCGTTGACGCCGTCGCCGACCATCGCGACGACCTTCCCCTCGTTCTGGAGGCGGGCGACGACGTCGACCTTGTCGGTGGGCAGGACCTCGGCGATGACCTGGTCGATGCCGACCTCGGCAGCGATCTCGCGAGCGACGGCCTGGTTGTCGCCGGTCAGCAGCACCGGCGTCAGGCCCAGCTGCTTGAGCTCGGCGATGGCCTCGGCGCTGGTGGGCTTGACGGTGTCGGCGACGACGAGGATGCCGCGCGCCCGCCCGTCCCAGCCGACCGCGACGACGGTCTTGCCCTCACGCTCGGCCCGGGCCTTCGCCTCAGCGACTCCGGAGGAGAGGTGCTGGGACTCTTCGGCCAGCAGCGACTCGCGGCCGACGACCACGGTCGCGCGGTCGACGCTGCCGCGCACGCCCTTGCCCTCCATGTTCGTGAAGCCCTCGGGAGTCGGCAGTGCACCGACCTCTTCGGCCGCGCCGCGGGCGATGGCCCGGGCGATCGGGTGCTCGGAGGCGTTCTCGAGCGCGCCGGCGCGGCGCAGCAGCTCGTCGCGGTCCACGCCGGGCTCGGTGATCACGTCGGTCAGGGTCATCGTGCCGCTGGTGACGGTGCCGGTCTTGTCGAGCACGACGGTGTCGACCGTGCGCGTGGACTCCAGCACCTCCGGGCCCTTGATGAGCACGCCCATCTGCGCGCCGCGACCGGTGCCGACCAGGAGCGCGGTCGGGGTCGCGAGGCCCAGGGCGCAGGGGCAGGCGATGACGAGCACCGCGACCGCGGCGGTGAACGCGGCCGCCGCCGGGAATCCGGCGCCGAGCCATGCCCCGAGCGCGATCACCGCGATGACGATCACGATCGGGACGAACACGCCGGAGATCCGGTCGGCAAGGCGCTGGACCTCGGCCTTGCCGGTCTGGGCGTCCTCGACGAGCTTGGCCATCTGGGCGAGCTGCGTGTCCGAGCCGACTCGGGTCGCCCGCACGAGGAGACGTCCGCCGGCGTTGAGGGTCGCACCGGTGACGGCGTCGCCTTCGGCGACCTCGACCGGGACGGACTCCCCGGTGAGCATCGAGGCGTCCACGGCGGAGGTGCCGGAGGAGACGGTCCCGTCGGTCGCGATCTTCTCCCCGGGCCGGACGACGAACTCGTCGCCGACGGCCAGCTGGGAGGTCGGGATCTTCACCTCGGCGCCGTCGCGGAGGACGGCCACCTCTTTCGCGCCGAGCTCGAGCAGAGCGCGCAGGGCGGCGCCGGCCTGGCGCTTGGATCGCTTCTCGAAGTAGCGGCCGGCGAGGATGAACATCGTGACCCCGGCCCCGACCTCGAGATAGATGTTCGCCGCCCCGTCGGAGGGGGCGATGGTGAACTCGAAGGGGTGCGTCATGCCGGGCTCGCCGGCCGTGCCGAAGAACAGCGCGTACAGCGACCACAGCAGCGCGGCGGAGGTGCCCATCGAGATCAGGGTGTCCATCGTGGCGGTGCCGTGCTTGAGGTTCGCCCATGCGGCTCTGTGGAACGGCCACGCCGCCCACACGATCACCGGGGCGGCCAGGGCGAGCGAGAGCCACTGCCAGTTCGTGAACTGCAGCGCCGGGATCATGGCCATCGCGATCACGGGGACCGTGAGCACGATCGCCCCGATCAGCCGCTGCCGCAGCGCGGTCAGCTCCGGATCGGCGTCGTCGTTCGCGGCGTCGCCCGACGGGCCGCCCTCATCCGTCGGCGGGGCGGGGGGGGCGGCGGTGTACCCGGTCTTCTCCACCTCGGCGACCAGGAGCTGCGGGTCGTACCCGTCGGGGGCGGTGACCTTGGCCTTCTCGGTCGCGTAGTTGACCGTGGCCGAGACCCCGTCGAGCTTGTTCAACTTCCTCTCGATCCGGTTCGCGCACGAGGCGCAGGTCATCCCGCCGATCTCGAGCTCGATACCGGCGTCCGCGATCGCGGGGGAGTGGGTGCTCACTGCATGCCCTTCCTGTTCTCTGCCACGGCGACCCGGGCGTGGGCCGTCAGTTCGTGCGCCGGCGGTTCACCGCGCGGGCTGGATCTCGCTCTCGAGGACCCATTTGTGGTTGGTCATCGTCATGTCGTCCGTCGCGAGGTCGACCATGTAGACGGTCTCCTGGGTGGAGTGGTCGATCGTCGCGGTCGCGCCCTGCATGCCGGCCATGTGACCCGCCTCGAGCACGACCTCGGTGCCGTCGGGCAGCGGTGGCTGACCGGGGCTCTCCAGCTCTTCGTGGACGACCCACTTGTGGTCGGTCACGGGTTCCCCGCCGGTGGTGGGGGTGAAGCTGACCGAGTAGGCGGTCGTGGTGAACGCTCCGGAGATCGTGGCCTCGGCGCCGTTCATGCCCGGCATGTGATCCGCGGTCAACCTCACCGTCGTGCCCAGGGGGTAGGCGGGGTTCTCGGCGGCTTCGATGCCCTCGGGCGGCGCCCCGCCGTCGGCGGGATGGTCGTACCCGGTCATGCCGCCGGCGTCCTGCTGGTCCTCCCCATGCGTGTCCATCGGTGCGTCTCCCGTGCCGTGCTCGTTCGTCCTGCTCTGCTGCGTCCATGACTCCACGGCGCTGTCGGGGACGACGGCGCCGGCGGCCCCGAAGGCTGCGCCGAACGCCACCACCAGTGCGGACCCGTAGAGGCCGAGCCTGGTCCCCGTCCTCACGAGATCCGCTCGGCCGTGTATCCGGCCTCCTCGACCGCGGCCAGGACCTGCGCATCCTCCAGTGTGTCCTCACCGTTCACGGAGAGCCTGCCGGTCTGGGCGCTGACCTCGATGCCGATCACGCCGGGAACCTCGCCGACCTCTTCGCGCACCGACATCTCGCAGTGCCCGCAGGTCATCCCGGTCACCTGGTACTCGCTGACTGCCATGTTGCGTCCCTTCCTCGTCGCATACCCTCCAGGGGTATCTCGGTCACCTCAACCGTATACCCCTCCTCGGTATTCCATCAAGGGTGTGCGGAGGGTCTCTCCGTGCCGCCCGCGACGCGGGAATGGTACCGCCCAGGGGTATATCGTTCGTATACCTCCATCGGGTATGGGATGGTGGTGGTCGCGCCCTGAGCGTCACGCCCGAACGTCCGCGCGGCGGGGCTCGTGTTCTTCGAGCGGGAGATCACCCTCGGGGCGAGAACGCAGCCGACCGACGACGCCGACCACGACGCGGCGAGCCGTCGCTGTGAACTCATCGCTCATCGAGCCGAGTCCGAGATCACGATCGTTCCGGCTCGGCACGATGATGGCGTCACCGTGACGTGTACCCCATGAGGCGGATCCGTCGCAGAACTGCCGTGTCGGAGTCAGTGCAACAGGGATGACTGCGGTCGCGTAGCTGTCGCGCCGGGTCTGCCTCAGTGCGACGGGTCTGTTCAGTTGAGGTGGCGGTGCTCGAACCCGCGGCTGCGGGCACGCCTGCCCTGCACACTGCGACATTGCGCCCTCATCCGTTCATGCAGGGCCTGTTCGCCGTGTCGAGCATCGTGCGATCGGCGCGCGTCCTTCCCGCTCCTTCGAGAGCGTCGCTGGCGAGAACGCCCTCGCCTTCCGGGGAGTATGAGCCGCCCGCGGCTCACGCCACTTCGGCGAGATGGCGGATGACGTCGGCGGCCGGCACCGGAGCGGCACGACGCCATCCGGTTCCGGCCCACAGATGCAGCCGGTCCGCGTCGCCGGCCTTGTTGGCAGCCTGGCGCATCGACCGGGTGAGGTGGTGGACGGCGGGGTAGGCGTCGATGCCGTGGGGGTGTCGATCAGTGAACCCATTGCGCAGTGCTCGCGCCGGACGACCAGTGAACGCACGGGTCAGGACGGTCTCGCTGAACGTTGGGTCGGCCAGGGCATCCCTGTGCGTGGCCGAGGTTCCGGCCTCCTTGGCGCGCAGGAGCAGCGTCCCGACCGCGACGGCCTCCGCTCCAGCCTCCAAGAGGGAGCGGACGGCCTGCGGGCCGTCGACCCCACCGGCTCCGATGGCCGGGAGGTCAACGGCGCGGAGCACCTCTCGCACCAGTTCGTCGCTCGCGAGCGGCTCAGGTGTGCGGCGGGGATCGAAGGTCGCGGAATGCCCTCCGGCCGAGGAGCCCTGCACGATCAAGCCATCGACGCCTGCGTCGCGCGCGAGCAGCGCTTCGTGCGGGGTCGTGACCGTGGCCAGCACCCGGCTGCCCGCCGCCTGCAATGCTGCGATGTCGGTAGGGTCTGGAAGGCCGAACGTGAACGACACAGCCGGTACAGGCTCGCTGATCAGCAGGGCGAGCTTCTCGCCCCACCGATCGTCGTCGGTGAAAGGCTCCGAATCGATCTCGAGTCCGTACACCGAGGCCTCCTGCCGCACCTCCTCGGCGTATTCCACGAATGCGCTCGCATCAACGCCGTCGCGAGAGGGCACGAACAGATTCACCCCGAACCCGGCCCCCAGCCGCCGGACCTCGCGGATCTCGTCCTCCAGAGCCTCTGCGGTCTTGTAGCCGCCGGCCAGGAAACCGAACGCGCCGGCTTCGATGACGGCTCGGAGCAGCTCAACGGTGGTGGGCCCACCTGCCATGGGGGCAGCGACTATCGGGAGCGGTGAATCGAGCAACGGCACGGTTGCTGACCATCCTTTCGAAGACTGGGGGCGGTCGAGTACAGCACACGCCGAGAGTCGCGCGAGCCGCTTCGCAGCAGCGGCTGTCGCCACCTGCGAGCGAACCCGCGGACGAGACCGGCCGGCTGGAAACGCTACTCCTCGATGGCCACTGCTGTGCGGGGCAGAAGCGGCACGGCGAGGAGGCACAGAGCGGCAACGGCAAGGATGACGACGAGCGTGGTCGTCATCGCAGTGACTGCCCCACCGGCGAGATTGCCGATGAAGATTGTGGTGACGAGTGCCGACCCCATACCGTTCGCGACCTGCTGGATCGCGCTGAGCGAGCCGCTGGCCGAGCCGGCTTCCTCAGGCCTCAGATTGCCGAGAGCCGTGTTGAAGACCGAATTGAAGCTGATTCCCGCTGCGATCCCGATGAGGCCGGTCGCGATGAGGTTCTGCCACCACGTCACCTGAACTCCGGAACCGAGGACGAAGAGAAGCAGGGCCCCCGTGCCGAGGACGGTGGTGAGCATCCCGATGAGCACGAGGCGCCGCCCGAGCTTCAGGATCAGGGCGTTTGCGACTCCGGAGCCGATCATGATGCCGAGGGTGAGCGGTATCAGGTTCACGGACGTCTCGGTCGGGGTGTAGCCGAGGCCGAGCTGGAAGAAGAGGCTGATGACGTACATCAGCCCGCTGAAGCTCGCGAAGACGCACAGCCCGACGACGAGGCCGGAGGTGAAGCCCCGGTTGGCCAACAGGCTGCGGGGGAGAAGCGGCTCTGCCGCTCGAGCCTGCCGCCAGCCGAACAGTGCGAGGAGCAGGACCCCGACGATCACGCTGCCGATGGTGACCGCGTTCCACCCGTCGGAAGAACCGGTCACGAGCCCGAACAGGAGGCCGAACAGGGCGAGGGCGAGCAGGACGCTGCCGAGCAGGTCGATGCGGGTCGAGCGGTCAGCGGGGACGCTGGGCAGGTATCGGAGGGCGAGGATCAGTGCGAAGCCACCGAGGATGATGTTGATGAGGAAGATCGGTCGCCACCCCAGCCCGAGCAGATCCGCATCGATGAGGATGCCTCCGAGGACCGGCCCCCCGACAGCGAAGACACCGAGCATCGGCGCGAACACGGCGAACGCCTTCTGCAGCATCGGCTTGGGGAACGTGGCGGCCATGATCGCCATGCCCTGTGGAATCAGCAGTGCCCCAAACGCGCCCTGCACGACCCGAGCGGCGATCAGCACGCCGGCAGAGGATGAGAACCCGGCGAGTGCGGATCCAGCGATGAAGCCGATCAGCCCCACCAGGAACGTGCGGCGCTGACCGAACTTGTCGCCTGCGCGGCCGCCGAGGACGAGCAACGACCCCAGCGCGAGCGCATAGGACGCGCCGAGCCACGGGATCACGCCCTCGCCCACGCCAAGCTCTTTCACGATCGAGGGGGCGGCGATGTTAGCGATCGTCGCATCCATCAGATCCATGGCATCTGCGAGGACGACGACGATGAGGGTGAGCCAGACGGCTCGTGTGGACAGCGATGGCGCTTCGGCAGCGGTGGTCATGGGAACTCCGATCTACAGGACGAGCGTGATCGTAACGAACATGTTCGTCACGATCAAGATCGTCACTTGGTAGCATCGTTGGAATGGCGGCACATACACCCATCAGCAGGCGAGAGCGCCCTGCGAAGCCTGCCCTCTCACGGGAAGCGATCGTCGAGGCTGCACGCCGCGTCCTGGAGCGAGAGGGCGCGGACAAGCTGACGATCCGCCGTGTCGCCGACGAACTCGACACGGGGCCCGCGTCGCTCTACGTCTACGTGAAGAACGTGACTGTGTTGCACGCCCTCCTCATCGATGGGCTGCTCGCGGACCTCGACCTCATGTGGGATGGCGTGGAGCCCTGGCGCGAACGTCTGCACCGCGCGATCACGGACTACATCGGTCTCCTCACCGAGCACGCGAACCTCGCTCGTTCCGCGATGTTCGTGTGGCCCGATGGACCCAACTACCTCAGCCTCATCGACCTGCTCCTGCGGCTGCTGGAATCCGCCGGGGTCGAGGCGAGGGCCGCGGCATGGGGCATTGACCTCCTGCTCCAACATGCGAGCACGATGGCTGCGGAGTGGGCGGCGCGGTCGGCAGGCACCGGCCAAGAGATCGACGAACTCGCAGCCACGCTCGCTGCGGCGGACCTCAGGCGCCACCCGGCCCTCGCTGCCTTCGATACGGAGCTGTTCACGCAGGGGACCCCCGAGGGACGCCTTCGTTGGGCGCTCGACATCCTGCTGGAGGGCATCCTGCATCATCGTTGCTGAACGGGGAGCCCCCTCGTTGCGCTTCAGGAAGTCATGCAGATCCCGCTGATGAGGAAGTCGGTCCTGCGGTCGACGTCTTCGCGCGGGGCCCGACGCGGCTATGTTTCAGCGCGATCGCGCTGTACATCGCCAGGGCCTGGAAGTCGCCAGGTGTCACTCCGGCAGCCAGGATTCCGGCGGTGTGGCCCTCCCTGACGAGGTCTGCATGGAAGGCCTCTCCGGCGCGGCAGAGCGCCATGGGCGACTCCGACTCCGGGAACTCCTGCGGCAGGACGCCGTTCGCTGCGGGAAGCGTGTGCTGCAGGCTTCGAACCGCGCGCACCTACGCACTGATCCGTTCTTCGATCCCTTCGATCGCTCGGGCCCTGGCGACGTTCCCGGCGGCCCGCAGCGCCCATTTCTCGCGCCCCGACCTCACGCTCGCCCGGTTGCTCGGCGGGGCGCCGCGCAGCATCACTGATCAGCTCGCAGACCGGATGGCCAGCCGATTCTCGGTGCCAGGCGCGGCGCGGCGGCTCCCTTCACTCGATCGTCCTCACTGGGTCTCTCAGTCCTAGGCAGAGCAGAGCCCGCTATGGGCGGAAATCGCCCCGCTGACCACGGGACAGTGGAAGCACTCACTACCGAGAGGACATCCCATGACCTATCCCATCGGCCGCCCTGCCTCCTGGGTCGTCACCGGCGCCTCGCGCGGACTCGGGCTCCATCTTGTGAAGCACCTCCTGAATCATGGCGACCAGGTCACGGCGACCACTCGCTCCCTCGAACGGCTGCTCGCCGGACTTGCAGAGGTCGACACGACGAGGCTGCTGGCGCTGGAGGTGTCGCTGGCTGACGAGACCCAGGTCGACGGCGCGATCGCCCAGGCGACGGAGCGCTTCGGGCAGATCGATGTCGTGGTCAACAACGCCGGTTACGGCATCCTCGGCGCTGTCGAGGAGACCAGCACCGAGGCCGTTCGCGCCATGATCGACGTGCAGCTGATCGGCACCTGGAACGTGATCCGCGCCGCCCTCCCCCGGATGCGCGCCGCGAGAAGCGGTCACATCCTCAACCTCTCCTCGATCGTCGGGCTGGTCGCGTTCCCTGGCTGGGGGCTGTACAGCGCGGCGAAGTTCGCCGTCGAAGGACTGTCCGAGGCGCTGGCTGCAGAGGTCGCCGATCTTGGCATAGGCGTCACGATCATCGAGCCCGGATACTTCGACACCTCCTTCCTGACCGACGATTCCCTCGCGCTGACCGATGCCTTCACGGACGCGTACCCGGCCATTCGAGAGATGATCGCAGCGCATAAGGCGATGTCGGGCACCCAGCCCGGCGATCCGGCCAAAGCGGCCGAGGCGCTCGTCGCGATCGCTCAACGCGAGAGCGGTCCGCTGCGCCAGCAGCTCGGCTCAGATTCCTCGGATCTCGCCGAGAGCAAGGCCGACTCGCTGAAGGCAGAGGTCCTCACCGGCCGCCGGCTCGCGCACAGCACGGATTACGTTCGTTGATCTGTCTGGATGGCCGACGTTCCGGCGTGGCGTGGCGCCGGCCACCCTCCTCGGCCCGGCCTGGGCCGCGAGCTCAGCGGCCCGTTGGTGGAAGGATGGGCACATGAGCACGCCGCACCACGAGCTGGGCGAGTTCCTCCGCCGCGCACGCGCCAGCCGCGAACCCGAGCAGACCGGGCTGCTGCCTGACGGACGGATCCGGCGCGTGCCCGGCTTGCGCCGGGAAGAGGTCGCCCTGCTGGCCGGGGTCTCCACCGACTACTACACGCGCCTCGAGCAGGGCAGAAAGCTCACGCCGTCGACCCAGGTCGTCGACGCGCTGATCCGCGCGCTCGATCTCGACGAGGCGGGCGAGGTCTACCTTCACGCCCTCCTCGATGCCGCCAGCGCTCCCGCCACCCGCACGCGCCCTATGGTGCAGCGCGCGCGGTCGGGGCTCCACCAATTGCTGGACTCCTTCACGACGCAGCCAGCGCTGATCCTGGGGCGACGCACGGACGTCCTCGCCTCCAACACCCTTGCTCGAGCCCTGTTCGCGGACTTCGATTCGATGCCCGCCTCTCATCGCAACTACGCCCGCTGGATGTTTCTGGACGAGGGTGCTCGGAGCCTGTTCATCGACTGGGAGGATCAAGCTCGCAACGCAGTCGAAGCACTGCGTCTGGACTCCGCCTCGGCGTCCGACGACCGGGGCCTGCACGAACTCGTCGGAGAGCTGTCCATCGCGAGCCCCGAGTTCCGGCGCTGGTGGTCCGCACACCGCGTGCATCAGCGCACCCATGGCGTCAAACGACTCGACCATCCCGTGATCGGCGAGGTCTCGTTGCAGTTCGAGAGTCTGTCTCTCCCTGGCGACGCCTCGCAGGTGCTGTACATCTACACGACCGAGCCGGGCAGCGATTCGCAAGCGGCGCTCGCCCTGCTCGCGAGCTGGATCCAGAAAGCCCCGTCGAAGGCGTGTGCACACCGGAAGACAAGTCCCGGTCAACGCACACTCACGACAGCCGTCCAGCTGTCGCTCCGGGGTATACCCCAGCGGCGCACCCAGTCCTCGACGTCGCCACGGTCCAGAGCAGGGTCCTCGCCGGGCATGTCGTGACGGATCTGTCTGCCGTGCAGCGCTGACCACCTCGACGTGACGTCCGGAGGACCGGTTCCCCGGTCGACCGGGCGCCGGTGGCACGAGATGCGATCGCTGCTGTGCGTGAATCAGCCGGAGAATACTTCTCCCTCGAACGATGCCGGTCCTCGGCCCCTTCGCACTGATGCCTGCGTCCGCTGATGCCTGCGTCCGCCGATGCCTGCGTGCCCCGAGCCCTCGCGTCCCGAGGCGAAGCGCGTTAGGTTCGACGTGTCCGAGTCCACCGATGCCGGAGGCAGCGATGAAGATCCGTCACCTCGTCCATTCCTGCCTGCTCGTCGAGACCGCCGGGAGACGACTCCTGGTCGATCCGGGCGGCTTCAGCGGGCAGGCCGTGCGGGCGCTGGGCCTGGGGATCCTCGGCGGCCTCGACGCCGTCGCGATCACCCACCAGCATCCCGACCACCTCGACCGCGCCCTGTTGGCCGAGGCGCTCGCCGCGAGTCCTCGGGCGATCGTGATCGCCGAGCCGGAGACCGCGACGCAGCTGGCCGAGCCGGCCGAGGACGCCCCGGCCATCGGCAGTGAGCGTCTGCTCCCGCTGAGCGCCGGGGTCGCCCACGAGTTCCCGCCGGTCGGCGAGGACCCGGCCCTGAGGATCAGGGCCGTCGGCGGCCAGCACGCGATCATCCATCCCGACATCCCCCGGGTGGGCAACACGGGCCTGGTGCTCACCGCCGGGGACGGCCCACGGCTCGGCATCACCGGGGACTCCCTCGAGCCGGTCCCCGAGTTCCACGGGATCGACGTGCTCGCCTTCGCGGTCGTCGCGCCGTGGTCGAAGATGTCCGAGACCATCGACTTCCTGCGCAGCGTCCGCCCTGTCCTCGCCCTGCCCGTGCACGAGGCGATCGCCAGCGACGTCGGCCGACCGATCTTCCTGCGCCAGTCCACGAACCTCGCCCCCGGGAGCACCGAGGTGCGCGACTGGCCGGCCGACGGCGTCGTCGAGATCCCCGCAGGCTGACGGATCGTCATGGGACGCGACGACGCCGTGGAACTCGCCTTCCGGGCGGTGCAGCGGGCCCGGTTCCTGCCCGAGGACCAGCGCGATCGGGCGGACCAGGACGCTCCGCTCCCCATCGGCCACGGCCAGACGAACTCGCAGCCCTTCACCGTCGGAGCCATGCTCCGGTTGCTCGACGTCCCGCCCGGCGCCAGGGTTCTCGACCTCGGATCCGGCTCGGGGTGGACGACGGCGCTGCTCGCGCACCTCGTCGGACCCGACGGGAGGGTGATCGGCGTGGAGCGCCAGGAGGCGCTCATCGAACCGTCGCGACAGGCCCTCCTCGCCGACGACACCGCGGGCGTGGCGGAGATCCGGCTCGCCCGCCCGGGTGTGCTGGGCGCCCCAGAGGACGGCCCCTACAACCGGATCCTGGTCTCCGCCGAGGCGCGGCAGCTCCCGGACGACCTGGTCGAGCAGCTGGCCGACGGCGGGGTGATGGTGATCCCGGTGGGCCCCACGATGCGCCGCGTCGAACGCCGAGGGGACGAGCTGCGGGACACCGAGCACGGAGCGTTCCGCTTCGTCCCCCTGGTGGAGGACTGACGAGAGCTGACGAGGACTGACGGGGCGCCGGCGGCTTCCCGGTCGCAGCGGCGGCGGACGGTCTGTGCGGCGCGCTCCGGCCGGCGGTTACAGTGGCCGTGTGCACGGGAGCCCGGTGAGCCGGGCTGAGAGGGAGTACTCCGACTCCGACCGTAGAACCTGATCCGGATCATGCCGGCGCAGGGAGTCTCCGCAGGGCGAGAGCCGCTGTGCGTCCGTGCCGCGTCGTGAAAGGCACGGATCGTGACCACCGCTGCTGCTGCTGCATCGTCCGCTTCCCCCGCGTCCTCCGCCGCCCCGGGTGAGGGGTCGGCTTCGTCCGTCTCCGCGGACCCCGCCGAGTCCCCGCTGGGCTTCGGGGTCGGTGCCCGGGTCACTGCCGGCGTCATGGCCGACGACTACGCCCGGATCCTCGGCGAGACGCTCTCCGGTCTCGACGAGAGCTCGCTGGTGCGCGAGACCGGCGACGTCTCCACCTACGTCGGAGGTCACGAGGCGGACCTCCTGCGCTGGCTGATCGACCTCGGCGAGGGCCTCGCCCGCACCGAGCACCACGCCACGCTGACCGTGCACCTGTCGCGCGGCTGCCCTGGCGAGGTCGTCTGCGAGCTGCCCGGCGGCGCCGGACCACGACGTGCCGAGGTCCCGCCCCCGCGCCGGACCGGACGCTTCGCCACCGCCGAGTGGGCGCTGTACCCCTTGGCCGACCAGGACACCGGGGACGGCACCGCCCCCGATCACATGCGAGACATCTACGCGGCGATCGACCATGCCCGGGAGCTGGGCACCTTCCGCGGCTCCGAGCACTTCGTGACCCGTCTCGAGGGCGACCTCGGGGACGTCCTCGCGACCGCGCTCGCCGGTTGGGTGCTCGTGGGACGCGGCGTCCAGCACGTGACCAGCCATCTCACGCTCAGTCTCAACAGCCCGTCGCACGAGGTGCGCGATCTCGGTCCGGGGACGCGATGAGCGCCCCCGCCCGTGCACGGATGGACCTGCGCGAGATCGTGCTGATGGTGGTGCTCGGCATCACCTTCGGCTTCCTGTACTGGGTGTTCGTCCAGGCCTGGAACGGTCTGGCGATCGCCATGGGTCCCGCCGGCGACCTCGCCCAGCACGTCCTGGCCGGGTCCTGGCTGCTGGTGGGGCCCGTCGCGGTCGCGATCATCCGTCGGCCCTTCAGCGGCGTGATCGCCGAGGTCCTCGCGGCCGTGGTCGAGGTGGTGTTCCTCGGCAGTCCCGTCGGCCCGCTGCTGCTGGTGTCCGCGGCGCTCCAGGGCATCGGCAGCGAGCTGCCCTTCGCGCTGACCCGGTATCGCCGGTTCGGATGGGGCACCTTCGCCGTCTCCGGGGTGCTCGGCGCCGGTCTCGTCTTCTTCTGGACCGCGCTGCGCATGGGCTGGTACGGGCAGGACATCCTCGCCCTGCGTCTGGGTATGCAGGTCCTCTCCGGCCTCGTGCTCGGCGGCCTGCTCGCCAAGGTCCTGGTCGATGCCCTCGTGCGCACCGGGGTGCTCGACAACTTCGCGATCGGCGCCGCGCGCAGGAGCACCGGTTCGCAGGGGTCCGAGGACGCCGCCCCCGCTCGCCGTGTCCACTGAGGCGCCGTCGGCGTGCGGCGGCGCACCGCACGTCGACCGCGCCCCTGCGGTCTGCGCGGATCACGGCGCGGCCAGCGCCCACGAGAGGTCGGAGGACGGGGACGGGGGCCGGCCGCTGGTCCGGGCGGAGGACGTCGAGGTCATCCTCCCCTCGGGGGACGGCGTCGGGCCCTGGACCGGCACCATCCGGGCGGGCGAACAGATCCTCCTGCTCGGGCCCTCCGGCGCGGGGAAGTCCACCTTCCTGCTGGCGCTGGCCGGCGCCGTGCCGTCCCATGTGCGCGCACGCCTCCGCGGACGGCTGCGGATCGACGGGCGGGACCCGACGGCCGACGGGGTCGTCGCCCTGTCGGACGTCGTCGGATATCTCGGGCAGGACCCGGCCGACGGTGTGTGCCTGCCGGACGTCGCCGACGAGATCGCGCTGCCGCTGGAGAACCGGTGCGTGCCCCGGGCACGGATCGGGACGCAGGTGGCCTCCGCGCTGCGCCATGTCGCGGCGGGGCACCTGCAGCCCCGGCGGACGCGCGATCTGTCCGGCGGCGAGCTGCAGCGCGTGGCTCTCGCGGCGGCGACCGTCGCCGGCCCGAAGCTGCTGCTGCTCGACGAACCCACTGCGATGCTCGATGCCGACGGTGTGGCGGCGGTGCGGGAGAGCCTGGGATCGGTGGTCGCCGACGCCGGGGTGGCGACGGTGCTCGTGGAGCACCGGCTCGACGAGTGGGCGGGGGATCGAGGGGTCGCGGCGCTGCCGGCACGCACCATCGCCCTGGACCGCTCCGGGCACGTGCTGGCCGACGGCCCGACGGCAGGCGTCCTCGCCGAGCACGGCCGCAGGCTGCGGGAGGAGGGGTGCTGGCTGCCGTGGGACCTCGACCAGGAGCTCGCGCGGGAGGACCGCGGCTCCGACGATGATGGTGCCCGGGCGGAGCCCGAGGCCGGAGCCGAAGCCGGGACCGGGATCGCGACCGGGTCCGATGCGAGGATCGAACCGGGATTCCCGGGCCTCTCGGGCCCGAGCGCCGTCCCGCGACCGCTCGCGCTGCGGGCCCGCAGTCTCACGCTCGGGCACGGCGACACGACCGTGCTCTCCGGCATCGATCTCGACCTGGCCGCCGGCGATCTCGTCGCGGTCGTCGGACGGAACGGGGCGGGGAAGTCGACGCTGCTCGGTGCGCTCGCCCGCCTCGATCAGCCGCGGACAGGCACGGTCGTCGGGTCGGCTGCCGGGCTCGTCTTCCAACGACCCGAATCGCAGTTCGTCGGGACGACGGTGCGCGACGAGCTCGCCGACACGGGGGCGAGCCCGGAGCGGATCGAGGAGATGCTGGCCCGGCTGCGGCTCGCGGACTGGAGCGGGTCGAGCCCGTTCCGTCTCTCGGGAGGACAGCAGCGGCGCCTGTCGCTCGCGGCGATGCTGCTGCGTGACCGACCCGTCCTGCTGGCCGACGAGCCCGGGTTCGGCCTCGACCATGCCGCCCACCGCACGGTCATGGGCATGCTCAGGTCGGCGGCTGACGAAGGACGTGCGGTGGTGATGACCACCCATGATCTGCGGGCCGTGTCCGCCGCGGACGCGGTGGTGGTGATCGTCGACGGCACGGTGCTGCCACCGCTGGCCCCCGCCGCGCTGATCGCGGACCGTGCGCTGATGACCGCGGCCGGGCTGGTTCCCAGCGGCGGAGAGGGCGCAGGTCCCGTGGCCCGCGCAGCTGCCGTGACCGGGTCCCGCGGCGGGACCGTCGCCGGGGCCGGCGCCGGGGCCGGCGCCGAGCCGGTCGAGCCTGCTCCGGCGGTCCCGCTCGCGCACCGGAACCCGACGGTGCTGCTGGGGCTGCTCACGGCGGTCAGCGGACTGTGCCTGTTCCTCACCGACCCTGCGCCGCTCGCCGTGCTCTACCTCCTGCTCACCATCGCGGTGATGGTGGGCACGCGCATGGGGCCGCGCCGTCTGCTGCGCGGACAGCTGCCCTTCGCGGTCTTCGCTGCCGGGGTGTTCACCGTCAACGTGCTGAGCAGACCCGGCCGCGAACCGTGGCCGGATCTGCCCGTCCGCGTCACCGAGGAGGGGCTGGTGCTGGGTGCGGCCCTCGCCCTGCGCGCTCTGGTGATCGGGCTCGGTGCGCTCGGCGTCGCCCGCGCGACCGATCCCCGCCGCACCATGGTGAGCCTGCAGCAGCACGCTCGCCTGCCCGCCCGGTACGCCCTCGCGCTTCTCGCCGGTCGTCGTCTGCTCGATGATCTCCCGGAACGGTGGAGCGTCCTCACCCGGGCACACCGGGTGCGGCTGCCGCTGCGAGCTGACGGCTCGGTGCCGCCGCTCGGACCGCGCCGTCTGCTCGGTTGCGCGTTCGGCCTGCTGGTGGACGTGATCCGTGCGGCCGAGCGGATCGCTCTGGCCCTGGAATCCCGAGGGCTCGACGACGGTCCACGGACCGTCTGGAGGCCCGTGCCGTTGACCTGGGTCGATACCGTGCTCGTCGTCGCCGTGGCCGGCGTGGTCACCGGCGTGCTGATCGTGGTCTGAGACGAGCGCGAGGGGAGGGCGGGAGGAGCTTCTGCCGCGCCTCCGGTCGGATCAGAACCGTTCGCCGGTGAGGCGCTCGTAGGCCTCGACGTAGCGGTCGCGGGTCTGCTCGACCACCTCGGCGGGCAGCGCCGGTGGTGGGGTGTCGGTGCCCTTGTGCCAGCCGGAGGCGCGGGAGGTCAGCCAGTCGCGCACGAACTGCTTGTCCAGGCTGGGTTGGGTGCGGCCCTCGACGTAGGAGTCCGCGGACCAGAATCGGCTCGAGTCGGGGGTGAGCACCTCGTCGCCGAGCATCAGGGTGCCGTCGGTGCGCGAGCGGCCGAACTCGAACTTGGTGTCGGCCAGCAGGATGCCGCGCTCGGCGGCGATGCTCCGGGCCCTCTCGTACGCCGCGAGCGTGAGGTGCTCGAGCTCGTCGGCGAGCTCACGGCCCACCAGATCCCGGGCCTGGGCGACGGTGATGTTCTGATCGTGCTCCCCGGCCTCGGCCTTGGTGGACGGGGTGAAGATCGCCGGATCCAGGCGGGAGGCGTCGACCAGGCCGCCGGGCAGCACGTGCCCGCCGACGGAGCCCCCGGCCCGGTAGTCGGCCAGCCCCGACCCGGTGAGGTAGCCGCGGGCGACGCATTCCAGCGGCACCATGTCCAGGCCGTGGCAGCGCAGCGCGCGACCGGCGACGTCCGCGGGCACGTCGGTCGCGGAGATCACGTGGCTGGGGACGAGGTCGGACAGCTGGTCGAACCAGAAGCGGCTGATGGCCGTGAGCACCCTGCCCTTGTCGGGGATCCCGGGCTGCAGGGAGTGGTCGTAGGCGCTGATGCGGTCGGTCGCGACCACCAGCACCTCGCTCGCCTCGGCCGGGTCGACGCCGGCCGGGACGTACAGCTCGCGGACCTTGCCGGTGACGGCGTGGTCCCATCCGGACAGCTGCGGGGCCTCGACCAGGGGCGTGGAGGCGGTGGTGCTCATGCGGAGGCTCCCTCGTCGGAGATCGGGGTCGATGGGGCGTCCGGCGCGGTCCCGGCACCTGCCGACGATCCTGCGCTCGATGCGGACTGCGTGACGGGGTCGGACTGCGCGTCCCGGGCCGCGGTGCGGGCGATGTCGCGTCGGTGCTGGCATCCTTCGAGGGTGATCGCCTCCGCCCCGGCCAGGGCCAGCACACGGGCCGCTTCGAGATCCTCCCCGGCGCCGACGACGGACAGCACGCGGCCGCCGGCGCTGAGCAGCGCGCCGTGCTCGTCGCGGACCGTGCCGGCGTGGATCACGTGGGTGCCGAGCATCTCCGCCGCGTCGATCCCGGCGATGACGTCCCCGGTGCGGGCGGCGGCCGGGTATCCGGCGCAGGCGACGACCACGGTCACGGCGGCGGAATCGTGCCAGCTCGGGGGCGGGACGGCGCTGAGGTCGCCGCAGGCGGCGGCGAGCAGGAGGGGAGCGAACGGAGAGGCCAGCCGCTCGAGGACGACCTGCGTCTCCGGGTCGCCGAAGCGGGCGTTGAACTCGACCACTCGCACGCCCCGGGAGGTGAGGGCGAGGCCGCAGTACAGCACCCCGACGAAGGGGGTCCCGCGGGAGGCCATCTCGTCGATCGTCGGCTGGGCGACAGCGCGCACGACCTCGTCGGCCAGACCCTCGGGCGCCCAGGGGAGAGGGGAGTAGGCGCCCATGCCGCCGGTGTTGGGGCCCTCGTCGTCGTCCAGCGCGCGCTTGAAGTCCTGCGCGGGGGCCAGCGGGACCACCCGGGTGCCGTCGCTGAGGCAGAACAGGGACACCTCGGGGCCGTCGAGGAACTCCTCGAGCACCACGGAGCCGCCGGCGGTCAGCACCGCCTCGCCGTGGGCGATCGCGGCGTCGCGGTCGGGGGTGACCACCACGCCCTTGCCGGCGGCGAGCCCGTCGGCCTTGACCACGAAGGGCACGTCCGACAGCGGATTCACCCGGTCCAACCCGGCACCCAGCTCCTCGAGCGCGGTGACCGTCACCGACGCGGCGGTGGGAACACCGGCGGCGGCCATGATCTCCTTCGCCCAGGACTTGGAGCCCTCGAGCTGGGCGGCGGCGGCCGACGGGCCGAACACGGTCAGGCCCGCCGCGCGCAGACGGTCGGCGCTGCCGGCGACCAGCGGGGCCTCCGGGCCGATCACCACGAGGTCCGGGGACAGCTGACGCGCGAGCGCCACCTGGGCGTCCAGATCGCTGAGGGAGAGGTCGTGGCAGGTCGCGAGCTCGGCGATCCCGGGGTTGCCGGGAGCGGCGTGGAGCTCGGGTGCGGGATGGTCGGCGGCGAGGCGACGGATGATCGCGTGCTCGCGACCTCCGGAGCCGATGACGAGGATCTTCACGTCGGCCAGCGTACCGAGCGGGCCGCGCTCGCCGATGAAGTGACCGCACTGCGGCATCGGGGACGTGGACTCATGGCGCGCTCCGGTAGGGGGTGGGCCTACCCGGACGCGCCGAGATTCTCCGGCACCGGGGTCCACGCGCAGTACTCGAGCGTGGAATGCGTACTCGAGCGTGGAATGGAGGGATCGAGCATATCGCGAGGCCGAGCCCGATGAGTTTCACACCGCCTGTGCCGGGTGGGGGCCCACCGCCGACGCCGTTACGATCTGAGCCATGCCCGCCGCGTTCCCGGACCCCGACCGCACCGCGACCCCGGTGGGGTGGACCGTTCCCGTGCAGTGCCCCGCCAGGACGCGGGCCGCGGCATCGATCGCCCGGCTGCGCCTGGACGTGTCCTACGACGGCACGGCCTTCCGCGGATGGGCGACCCAGCCGGGCCAGCGCACCGTGCAAGGCGAGCTCGAGGAAGCTCTGGCCCGCGTCACCCGCACACCGCTGCGCGTGAGCGTCGCGGGGCGCACCGACTCCGGCGTCCACGCCCGCGGCCAGGTCTGCCACCTCGACGTGTCCCGCGACGTGCTGGCCACCCTCCCCGGGCGCTCCGACCGCAGCCCGGCCGAGGCCCTCGTCACCCGGCTCGCGGGGGGGCTTCCCGCCGACGTCGTCGTGCACGTGGCCCGCGAGGTCCCCGACGACTTCGATGCCCGCTTCGGCGCTCTCTGGCGTCGCTACACCTATCGCATCTCCGACGGTCCGGCCGTCCACGACCCGCTGCGGCGCGACGTGCTGCGACACCGCCGCCACCTGGATGTCTCCGCCATGGCACGGGCGAGCGCGACGCTGCTCGGCGAGCACGACTTCCTCTCCTTCTGCCGGCCCCGCGAGGGCGCGAGCACCATCCGCACCCTGCGCGAGCTGCGCTGGGAGCGCCCGGAACTCGGCCGCGCCGACGAGGGTCTGGTCGTCGCGACCGTGGTCGCCGACGCCTTCTGCCATCACATGGTGCGTTGCCTGGTGGGCGCCCTGATCCCCGTGGGGGAGGGGCGACGGGACGAGGGCTGGCCCGCCCAGGTGCTCGCCGCCCGCACCCGCGAGGCGCCCACCCGCGACGGTCTCGGCGCCGCCCCGATGTGCCCGCCGCAGGGACTGACCCTCGATCATGTCGCCTACCCGCCGGACGAGGAGCTCGCCGCTCGCGCCGCCATCGCACGGGCGCGCCGGGGCTGAACCGCTCGAACGCGGCGCGTGACGGAGCCGGAGATCACACCCTCGCCAGGCCCCGCCCGCGTTGACGCTGCCAGCTCGGACGCACTATCGTGGAGGGTCGTTGTGCCTTGATGTGTGCCCGACTCCGCAGCCGATTTCTCACGCCCGGCGCGAAAAGGGCATCTCACACACATCCAGGACCGCCGTCGCATCGTGTGCGGAGCGGGACGGGCGCAGCGACAGGGCCATGCTTTTACCCGAAGGAAGCGTGCCCACGGTCCATCGAACCGTGCCCGGTCGGCATCCCGCCGCCTGGGCACCATGACGAGAGAAGAAGGCACGAGTGCGTACGTTCACCCCGAAGCCCGGCGATGTCGAGCGTTCCTGGTACGTCATTGACGCAAACGATGTCGTCCTCGGCCGGCTCGCTTCCCAGGCTGCTCAGCTCCTGAGGGGAAAGCACAAGCCGGTCTTCGCACCCCACGTGGATGCAGGCGACTTCGTGATCATCATCAACGCTGACAAGGTCGCCCTGACCGGCAACAAGCGGGAAACCAAGCTGGCCTACCGCCACTCCGGTTACCCCGGCGGCCTCCGCGGCATCCCCTACTCCGAGCTGCTCGAGAAGAACCCCGAGCGTGCGGTGGAGAAGGCCATCCGTGGCATGCTCCCCAAGAACAAGCTCGCTGATCAGCAGATCAAGAAGCTGAAGATCTACTCGGGCTCCGAGCACCCGCATTCCGCTCAGCAGCCCGTTCCCTTCACCATCGATCAGGTGGCGCAGTAAGCGGGGGCGTCCCGCCACTCCGCCCTGCCGCACGGACGAACCAAGGAGAACCGTGACTGAGACCACCCCTGAGACCCTCGAGCCCACGACCGAGGAGACGGACGAGAACGTCCCGTCGAACTTCACCACCGAGTCGACCGGCGAAGCCGCCGTCGGCGCCGGTCAGTCCGCGACCGCGCCGGGCTACGGCACCGGCCGTCGCAAGCAGGCCGTCGCTCGCGTGCGTCTGATCCCCGGCTCCGGCCAGTGGACCATCAACGAGCGCAGCCTCGAGGATTACTTCCCGAACAAGCTGCACCAGCAGGAGGTCAACGACCCGTTCACGGTCCTCGACCTCAAGGGCCGCTTCGACGTCGTCGTCCGCATCACCGGCGGCGGCCCGTCCGGCCAGGCCGGTGCCGTGCGCCTCGGTGTCGCCCGCGCCCTGAACGAGATCGATCGGGACAACAACCGCCCGACGCTCAAGAAGGCCGGCTTCCTCAAGCGCGATGCGCGCATCATCGAGCGCAAGAAGGCCGGACTGAAGAAGGCCCGCAAGGCGCCGCAGTACTCCAAGCGCTGATCGGGCGCGGATCGTCGATCCGCACCGAGCACGCCGTACGCACGGCCCTCGACCCACGGCGGTCGGGGGCCGTTCGTCGTCCCGCGACCGCTCGCGCCCGGGATCAGCGCGCCGTGAGCACCGTCGCGCAGGAGAGGCGCGAGAGCTTCTCCGGGTTGCGGACGTAGTAGATCGCGGCGATGCGCCCGTCCCGGACCTGGGCGCTGAAGATGCCGTCCAGCTCGCCGTCGAGCTCGATGGCCAGGGCCGGGTGGCCGTTGACGGCGGTCGGTCGTGCCGTGAGGGTCCCGGCCGCCTTGCGCATCCCGCCCAGGAACAGGCGCGCGACCCTGTCGGCCCCGCGCACCGCATTGGGCACGGCCTGCTTGATGCCTCCGCCGTCCGCCAGCACCACGACGTCCGGGGCCAGCACGTCCATGAGCGCCTGCACGTCACCCGTCTCGATCGAGCGGGTGAAGGCGTCGAGCGTGCGACGCGCCTCCGTCGCATCCGTGCGGTGGTGAGGGCGGCGCGCCGCGACGTGCTCCCGCGCACGATGGGCGATCTGCCGCACCGCGGCGGGCGAGCGATCCACGGCCTCGGCGATCTCAGGGTGCGAGAAGCCGAACGTCTCGCGCAGCACGAACACCGCCCGCTCGGTGGGCGAGAGCGATTCGAGCACCACCATCAGCGCCATCGAGACGCTGTCGGCGAGCACCACGTCCTCCGCGACGTCGGGAGCGGTCAGCAGCGGCTCCGGCAACCACTGCCCCACGTAGTCCTCCTTGCGCCGCTCGAGGCTCCGCAGCCGGTTCAGCGCTTGACGGGTCGCGATCCGCACCAGGTAGGCGCGGGGCTCGCGGACCTCGTCGAGGTCCACCTCCGCCCACCGCAGCCAACTCTCCTGCAGCACGTCCTCGGCGTCGGCCGCGGACCCCAGGATCTCGTAGGCGACGGTGAACAGCAGGTTGCGATGGGTGACGAAGGCATCGGTCGCGGACCGGGGCGCGGCATCGGGCATGATCGACCTCTCGGGAGGGTGCTCAGTCTGCCAGGGAGGGGCGGTCCTGGACAGGGGCGAGGTCGGTGGAGGCTGCGGCGAGGTGTCCGGCCCGGCGCGGATCCTGCAGCAGGCCCAGGGCGCCGATGATGCCGGGCCGCCGCGACATGGTGCGCAGGCCGACCAGGGTCCCGGCGGTGACGGCCTCCTTGAGCCCGGCGCCGAGCCGGCCGCCGAGATGGGCGGGGAGCGCGGTGTCGTCGCGCCGCGCGAATTGGAGCACGCCTGCTCGGCGACCGAGGCTGAGGCACTGTCCGGGGATCGCGAGGGACCTGCCCCGCGGCGCGTCGCCGGCGATGCGCCGCAGCACCGTGTCCGCGGCCTGCGCCCCGAGGGGCTGCGCGGCGGCGCAGCACATCCGGTACGGCATCCCGGAGGGGGCGGCGCAGTCCCCGGCGGCGACGATCCGCTCATCGTCGAGGCTGGTCAGCGTCTCATCAGTGACCAGGCGGCCGAGATGATCGGTCCTCAGACCGCTGCGACGGGCCAGATCGGGGACGCCGAAACCCGCGGTCCAGACGGTGAGGGCGCTCGGCAGCTCACGACCGTCGGCGAGGCGCACGCCCCCGGTGTCGACGGCGGCCGCCCGGGCGCCCGCGCCGGCGAGGACCGTGGCACCGAGCCGGTCCAGCTGCCGCACCACCGTGGCTCGCGCCGCAGGGTGCAGGGACGGCGCGAGGCGGTCGCCGGCGAGCAGGGTGACCGGGCGGCCCAGCTCAGCGAGCTCGGCGGCGATCTCGATCCCGGTCGACCCGCCGCCGACGACGGTGACCGGTGCACGGGTCGGCACGGCCGACAGCGCGACGCGGAGGTCGTCGGCCTGCTCGAGCGTGCTCAGCGCGATGGCATGCTCCGCGGCGCCGGGCACCTCCGGCGTCGCGGCATGGCTGCCGACCGCATAGACCAGGTGGTCATAGCGCGCGACGGTTCCGGAGTCCAGCACGAGACTCCTGGATGGTGCATCGATCCTGGTCACGGAGTCGACGGTGAGACGGATGCTCGGCGCCAGCACGTCGGCGTACGGAACCGTCGCGCCGTACGAGCCGGTGGCCCGCTGGTGCAGGCGGATCCGTTCGACGAAATCGGGGCGGGGGTTGATGAGGGTGACGGACAGCTCGGCGGACGTGCTCAGCCGATTCGCGGCGACGACGCCGGCGTAGCCGCCTCCGATCACGACAGCTTCGCGGGTGCGGGTCATGGGTCTCACTCCTGGGTCTTCACGCGGGGTACGGGTCTGCCCATGGGACACCGCTGGGGTCGGAGGTGTGACAGCGGACCGCGAAGAGGGCGATGGCCCGCCTCCACCCGTCCGAGGCACAGCGGTCGGCCATGACTACTCTGGGGGCATGGTGGACGGCACTCGGCGCTGGTGGGGCGGACCGCTCGACACGGAGCGCCTGGCCCGGACCGAGGTGAGCCGGGTGCGCGACGCCGCTGCCGAGCTCGCCGCTGCCCGCGGCCTGGACATCCGCATCGACACCTCCGAGGCGCTGACGGCCGCGTCCTTCGCCGCCCATGAGCATCTGCGCATGGACGGCCGGGCCCTGCAGGCGTGGGGCGAGTTCTCCGGTTTCGTCGCAGCTCGTGACGGCTGGGTGCGTGTGCACGGCAACTATCCCCATCACGCAGCGATCATCCGCGAGGTGCTCGGCGTCGACGATCGTGCCGGCCTCGAGCGGGAGGTCGGGCGCCGCGAGGCCGCCGAGGTCGAGACCCGGATCTCGGCCGCCGGCGGGATCGCGGTGGCGGTCCGCACGGAGGACGAATGGCACGGGCATCCCCACCACCGCGCCACCGCCGACGACCCCTGGTCGAGCGTCGTCGAGCGCCGGGACAGGCCCGAGCTGAGCAGCCTCCGCGAGCCCATCACGGCTCCCGCCGGTGCGGTCGCGGCACGTCCCGCGACGCTGCCGCTGCGCGGGGTGCGAGTGCTCGATCTGACCAGGGTGATCGCCGGCCCCACTTGCACCCAGCTGCTCGCCTGCCTGGGCGCCGACGTGCTCCGGATCGATCCTCCGCACCGCCCGGAGATCCTCGCCCAGCATCTCTCCACCGGGATGGGCAAGCGCTCGGCGCTGCTGGACCTCCGACGCGACGCGGATCGGCTCCGGGCGCTCGCCGCCGAGGCCGACGTGATCCTGGACGGCTACCGTCCTGGTGCTCTCGTCGCCCACGGTCTGGGCACCGAGGACCTCGGGCGGACGGCCCCACAGGCGGTGCTCGTCTCCCTCTCCGCCTGGGGCGAGCACGGGCCCTGGGGCGGACGGCCCGGCTTCGACTCGATCGTCCAGGCCACGACGGGGATCGCTGTGCGCTGCGGCACCGGCGGGGAGCCCGGCGCCCTTCCCGTGCAGGCCCTCGACCATGCCAGCGGGCACCGGATGGCTGGGCACATCCTCGATGTCCTCCTCCGTGGCCGGGCGGCCACGATCCGGGTGAATCTGCTCGGCGCGGCCCGCACGCTGCTGGCCGAGCCGTCGCCGGAGGCACGGACCGCCCCGGCCGCGCTCGGACGCGAAACGCTCGAGGTGCTCGAGGTGCCGAGGGTTACCGTCCTGTCCGCCGACGGACCGCTGGAGACGGTGCCGCCGCCGCTGCAGATCGAGGGACGCACCCTCGAGGCTCCCGTCGGCGGCTACGGCTCAGCGACGGTGGACTGGGCCTGGTGGCGTCGGTGAGAGATTCCCCCGGTCCGCATGCTCCGAGATCTGCAGTTCCGTTCCCACCCGGCCCCATGGCAACTAAAACGCAGAGCTCGGCCGGGTGGGGAACGCAGAGCTCGGCCGGGTGGGGAACGCAGGGCTCGGCCGGGTGGGGACCGCAGAACTCGGCCGGGTGGGGCGGGTCGGAGAGACCGCCCCCGCACGGCCTCCGAGCGATCAGCTCAGCAGCTCCCGGATGTCCTCGGCGGTCATCGCCGAGCGGAACGCCTCCCCGCCGTCGGTGAAGGCGTCGAACAGCTCTGCCTTGCGCTGCTGCAGGGCAAGCACCTTCTCCTCGATGGTGTCCTCGGCGACCATCCGGTAGACCATCACCTGGTGGTCCTGGCCGATGCGGTAGGCGCGGTCCACGGCCTGGTTCTCCGCCGCCGGGTTCCACCAGGGATCCAGCAGGAACACGTAGTCGGCCTCGGTCAGCGTCAGCCCGAAGCCGCCGGCCTTCAGCGAGATCAGGAACACCGGGGCGTCGCCCTCGCGGAATCCGGCCACGGCGGCGTCGCGGTCGCGGGTGGAGCCGTCCAGATGCGCATAGCGGATGCCGCGCTCCTCGAGCTCGCCCGCGACGCGGTCCAAGTAGGAGGTGAACTGGCTGAACAGCAGCACCCGGTGCCCGTCGCCGAGCACCTCGTCGAGCCGATCGAACAGCGCCTCCAGCTTCGAGCTGGGCACCTCGCCGTACGCCTCGGCATCGACCAGTCGAGGGTCCAGCGCCATCATCCGCAGGAGGGTCAGGGAGCGGAAGACGATGAACCGCTGACGATCCAGATCGGACTCGATGAGGCCCAGCACCTTCTTGCGCTCGCGCTGCAGCATCGAGTCGTAGACCGCGCGATGCTCCTCGCCGAGCGTCACGGACAGCACCTGCTCGTGCTTCTCCGGCAGCTCGGAGGCCACCAGCTCCTTCGTGCGCCGCAGCAGGAACGGCCTGACGCGCCGGCGCAGAAGGTCCATCCGGCCCGGGTGCTCGCCCGTCTCGATCGGCACCGTGTACCGCTGGCGGAAGCCGTTCGCGCCGCCCAGCAGACCCGGGGCGACCAGGTCCAGGATCGCCCACAGGTCATCCAGCGAGTTCTCCATCGGGGTGCCGGTGATCGCCAGGCGGAAATCGGCGCGCACGCCCTTGGCCGCGCGGTGAGTGCGGGAGCGGCGGTTCTTGACGAACTGGGCCTCGTCGAGCACGAAGCCCCGGAAGGTCTGCGCGGCGAAGTCCTCGTCGTCGATGCGCAGCACCGTGTAGCTGGTCACGACCAGATCGGCGCCCGCGATGTGCTCGGCCAGAGACGTGCCGCGGGAGGCGGAGGTGCGATCGAGCACCCGGACGTCCAGGTCCGGGGTGAAGCGCTCGGCCTCGCGGCGCCACACCGCCAGCACCGAGGCAGGGGCCACGACCAGGAACGGGGGAGCCCCGGCGTCGGCCCCCGTGCGGGCGTGCTCCTCGCGGGTGTGGGCGATCAGGGCCAGGGTCTGCAGGGTCTTGCCCAGGCCCATGTCGTCGGCCAGCACACCGCCCAGACCCTGGGCGAACAGGGTCGCGAGCCAGGCATAGCCCTCCCGCTGGTAGGGGCGCAGGTCGGCGTCCAGGGAATCGGGCAGTGCAGGTGGGGCGGCGTCAGGGGCGGTCTGCACCCGGCCTATGGTGCGCTCCCAGGCCGCGCTCGCGGCGGCCTCGTCGGCCATCTCCTCGAGGTCGTTCCACATGTCCACCTGGAAGCGGCTGAGCCGCTGCTGCTCCGGTTCCCATTCCGCGAGCGCCTCGCCCTCGCGGATCAGCTCCCGCAGGGCGTCGAACGCCGGGTGGTCCAGGGAGAAGTAGGTCTTGTCCGGGAGCAACAGCCGGCTGCGGCCGCGGGCGAGGGCGACGAAGAGCGTGGGGAAGGGGATCTCCCGACCCTCGATGGTGATCTGGAAGCCGAGGTCGAACCAGTCGTTCCTGCCCGGCGTCGTCTGCTGGGTCACGCGCACGTTCGGGGCGCCGTCGAGCTCGCGGTACGCATGCCGCGTACCGACCACCTCGGTCTCCACGTGGTCCATCGCGGCGAGCACGTCGAGCACGTGCTCGGTGAACTCGGCGGTGTCGGGACCGCTGAGCAGCTCCGGGTCCGCGGAGCCGGCCCCCGGCCACACCGTCATCGCGGCGGCGATCACCTCGTCCTCGTGGGCGAGGTCGCGCCGCGCGCCCTGCCGCTGGTCGATCGGCAGGAGGCGATCGGGATCGTGGTAGTGCCAGGTCCAGCGCAGCGTGAGACGGTCGCCGGAGGCATAGGAGGCGGAAAGGCGCAGGGTGGGTCGCCGCGCGGCCGGGATCCCCACGCTGTCATCGGAGCTGATGACGCTGGTCAGGGAGCGCAGCTGGGGGTAGGCGACCTCGAGGAAGGCCTGCCGGTCCGCAGCCGGGACCTGCAGCGGTCGGCGGCGCTGGAGCAGGGAGCGCAGCGCGCGGGGCACCGGGGAGGCCAGCGGTGCAATGCGGGCTGCGAGGGCGTCCTCACCGTGCGGGGAGACGTCGAGCACCCCGGCGGCGCCCAGCAGTCGGGCCTGCGGGGCGTGCTCGCCGTCGAGGGTGAGGCGGGGAAGCACCTGGAGGTCCTCCGCCACCTCGTCCAGGCGCAGGTCGAGGCCGACCTCCGCCTCGCCCAGCAGCGTGATCGAGGTCAGGCCGGCGCCCGGCAGCAGCTCGACCCCGGCGTCGCGCGCGTGACGCAGCGACTGCCAGAGCAGCGGGGAGGTGATCGTGTTCAGCCACAGGTGGTCGATGGCCCCGCTGGAGTAGGAGCGCTCCGCGGAGGCGGAGGCGAACAGTCGCGAGAGGGCCTCGGTCTGGACGGCGTCGTAGTCCCGTGCCGAGAGCCGGCCCTCGAAGCTGCGCCAGGACAGGTCTCCCTTGATCCAGGACCCCGTACGACCGCGGGTCAGCGGCCGCAGCCCCAGCCACAGGTCGGCGTCGGTCCCCAGATCCGCCGGGGTGGCGGTCTCCCGGCGGTTCCGGGAGGCGCCCGTGCCGGAGGGGCCGGCTTCGAGATCCACCCCGATCGCCAGCGGCCGGGCCGCTCCGCGAGGGCCCGAGGAGCCCAGCAGGGGGCGCAGCACGCTGCGCCACTCGGGCGGCGGGTCCGAGGCCTCGGCACGGGTGCCCAGGTCGTTCAGGCGGTACAGCAGCGCCGCGACGTGCTCGCAGCTGCCCCCGGCGGAGCAGCTGCACCAGGACGAGTGCGTTCGCCACAGACCGCCCGGGGCCGAGGGCAGGAACCGCCGCGAGACGGCGTCCTCCTCGTACTCCACCAGCACCGCCCCGGGGTGCTGGACGGCGCCGTCCTGATCGGCGACGTCGGCGGTGACCGTCGAGGTGTCGGCGTCCCAGCGGAGGTCCTCGACGCTGCCGCCGCGGGCCCGGGCGAGCCCTCGACCCGCGGACCGGTCGCCGACGTGGTGGCTGATGGCCGACGGCAGCAGGCGGGGGAGAAGGACGGCGTCAGGCATACCTCCCAAACTAACGTCGCGAGCGGACCGATGACGAGCAGGGGCGGGTGCAGCGGGTAGTCTCACAGCCGACGTCCGCCCCGGGTCGCCCCCTGCGACGGCCCCGCCCGGACGACGACACCCCCGTTCTCATGAGGAGATCCCTGTGGCACGACTGTTCGGAACCGACGGAGTGCGCGGACGCGCCAACGGCGACATCACCGCGGAGCTCGCGGTAGAGCTCTCCGTGGGAGCGGCCCACGTCCTGGGAACTCTGGGTGCCTTCGGCGGCAGCCGGCCGCGCGCCATCGTCGCCCGGGACACCCGCCCGTCGGGGCACTTCCTCTCCGCCGCCGTCTGCGCGGGACTCGCCTCCGCCGGGGTCGACGTGTTCGACGCCGAGGTGCTGCCCACCCCGGGCCTGGCCCACCTGGTCCAGTCCACCAGCGCGGACCTCGGCGTGATGATCTCCGCGTCCCACAATCCCGCCCCCGACAACGGCATCAAGTTCTTCGCCCGCGGCGGCACCAAGCTGCCCGACGAGGTCGAGGACGCCATCGAGGCACGCCTCGGCGAGGAGTGGGACCGTCCCGAGGGCTCCGACGTCGGCACCATCACCCGATACGAGGGCGCGATCGACGCCTATGTCGAGCACCTGGTCGCCACCCTGGACCGCTCCCTGGAAGGACTCACCGTGGTCGCCGACTGCGCGAACGGCGCGGCCTCCGAGACCGGGCCGCTGGCGCTGCGCCGCGCCGGTGCCACCGTCCACGTGATCGGCGACCACGGCGACGGCGGCCTGATCAACGACGGCGTCGGCTCCACCCATCTCGGTCCGCTCCAGACCGCGGTGCGCGAGCACGGCGCCGACATCGGGGTCGCCTTCGACGGCGACGCGGACCGCTGCCTCGCGGTCGACGCGGACGGCGAGATCATCGACGGCGATCAGATCATGGGCATCCTCGCCCTCGACCTCAAGGAGAAGGGCCGCCTTCACGACGACACCCTCGTGGTCACCGTCATGAGCAACCTCGGTCTGAAGCTCGCCATGCGCGAGCACGGGATCCTGCTGGGCCAGACCGCGGTCGGGGACCGCTACGTGCTCGAGGAGATGAACCTCGGCGGGTACTCCATCGGCGGGGAGCAGTCCGGGCACGTCATCATCGCCGACCACGCCACCACCGGCGACGGGGAGCTGACCGCTCTGCACCTGCTGCAGCGGATCGCCGAGACCGGCCGCACCGCCCGCGAGCTGGCCGATGTCATGACCCGGATGCCGCAGGCGCTCATCAACGTCAAGGACGTCGACAAGGCCCGCGCCACGATCGACCGCGGCGTGCTCGACGCGGTCGCCGCGGCGGAGGCGGAGCTGGGGGAGACCGGCCGGGTGCTGCTGCGCCCCTCCGGCACCGAGCCCGTGGTCCGCGTCATGGTCGAGGCCCCCTCCGACGAGGTGGCCAGCTCGGTCGCCGAGCGCCTCGCCACCATCGTCCGGGACCGCGTCGCCCTCTGACCCCGCCCGGCTCTGACCCCGTCCGGCTCTGACCACGTCCGGGCCGGCCGTCCGCCCCGCCGGGCCACCCAGCTCCCACTCCCCGGCGCCGAGCTCTGCGTTGCTGGTGCCAAAATCGACGGTGGCAACAGCAACGCAGAGCTCGGCGGGTGGCCGGGTGGCCGGGTGGCCGGGTGGCCGGGTGGCCCGGGTGTCGGGGTGGCCCGGGTGTCGGGGTGGCTCGCGTGGCTGGGTGGGCCGGGTGGCCCGGGTGGTGGGGCCGGATCGGCGGGTGAGGTCACCCTCCTGCGGGTCGACTCAGACCTTGCGCAGGAGCACCGAGTGCACGCGGTGCCGGCCGTCCTTGCGCAGCACGAGGTCCGCGCGGCCGCGCGTGGGCAGCACGTTCTCCGTGAGGTTCGGCCCGTTGATGGTGCGCCAGATCCGCTCGGCCGTCTGTACGGCCTCGTCATCGGTGAGGTCCGCATAGCGACGGAAGTATGAGCGCGGGTCGGAGAAGGCCGTCCGCCGCAGCTGCAGGAAGCGGTCGACGTACCAGCGCCGGACGTCCTCGAGGCGGGCGTCGACGTACACCGAGAAGTCGAAGAAGTCCGAGACCGCCATCCCCAGGCGACCGTCGCGACGGGGCCGGGCCGGCTGCAGAACGTTCAGGCCCTCCAGGATCAGCACGTCAGGCTGCTCGACCACGACCCGCTCGTCCTCGAGGATGTCGTAGGTCAGGTGCGAGTAGACCGGGGCCTCGACCCGCTCCTGCCCGGACTTCACGTCGGCGACGAAGCGCAGCAGGCCGCGCCGGTCGTAGCTCTCGGGGAAGCCCTTGCGGTGCATGATCCCCCGCTTCTCGAGCTCGGCGTTGGGCAGCAGGAAGCCGTCGGTCGTCACCAGCTGCACCCGCGGCGTCTCCGGCCAGCGCGCCATCAGCTCGCGCAGCAGTCGCGCGGTGGTCGACTTGCCGACCGCGACCGATCCGGCCACGCCGATGATGTACGGAGTGCGGTGCTGACGCTGGTCGAGGAAGCCCTCTCGGTCCCGACGCAGGACCTGCGCCGCCGCGACCTGGATGTTCAGCAGGCGGGAGATCGGCCGGTAGACGGCGTCGACCTCGCGCAGGTCCAGGCGATCGCCGAGGCCGCGCAGCTTGGCGATGTCGTCCTCGGACAGCGGCAGCGGGGTCTGACTGGACAGGCGCGCCCAGTCCTCTCGCGGGATCTCCTCGAACGGGGTGACGGTGCTCGACGCTGACGCGGCCTTCATGTCGATGATTCTTCCAGCTGCGAGCCGGGAACTTCACCGCCACGCTGTGAGATGAGACCCGGACGCGACGGGAACGACGCCCGCGACCGACTGCCCTGCGTGCGATGACGACGTGACCCGCGGGAGGTCGCGCCCTGACAGGCCGTTCTCGGTACCGATCGCCCGACGCCCGACGCCCGACGCCCGACGCCCGACGCCCGACGCCCGACGCCCGACGCTCGGCACCCGGCACCCGGCGCTCGTCGTACGGCTCCCGGCACCCGGCACCCGGCCCTCGACGCGGGTCGGGCGACGGACGCCCGGCGCCACCGGGCGCGCCCCGTCGGCCGCACCGACCGGACCATGCCGTCTGCGCGAATCTGACCGGCCGTGCGCAGGATCGGCCAGGCGCATGCACGCGCCCCCGGCAGGGTGAGGAACGACTCTCACCGAGAGGGCTCGCACGCGGCACGGGAGCGCCGAGGTCGTTAGCGTGATCTGCATGTGTGGAATCGTCGGATACGCAGGCCCGCAGGCCGCAGCCCCCTCCTCCCGTCCCGTGGACGTCGCCCTCCAGGGCCTCGCCCGCCTCGAGTACCGCGGCTACGACTCCGCGGGCGTCGCCGTGCTGGACGACGACGCCGTGCGCGTGACCAAGCGCGCCGGGAAGCTCGCCAACCTCCGCGAAGCCCTCGACGGCGCGGCGGGTACCACCGGACAGGTCGCCATCGCGCACACCCGCTGGGCCACCCACGGCGGCCCGACCGACACCAACGCCCATCCCCACGTCGGCGGCCGCGAGGGCGAGCTCGCCGTGGTCCACAACGGCATCATCGAGAACTTCGCGACCTTGCGCGCAGAGCTCGAGAAGGACGGCTTCGCCTTCACCTCCGAGACCGACTCCGAGGCCGCCGCGCACCTGATCGCCCGCGAGATGGAGTCCACCGGAAACCTCACCGAGGCGATGCGTCGCAGCGCCTCCCGGCTGGAGGGTGCCTTCACCTTGCTGGCCGTGCACCGTGACGCCCCCGACACCGTCGTCGCCGCCCGCCGCAACTCCCCGCTGGTCGTCGGCCTCGGTGACGGCGAGAACTTCCTCGGCTCCGACGTGGCCGCCTTCGTGGACTCCACCAAGGAGGCCCTCGAGATCGGCCAGGACCAGGTCGTCACCGTCACGGCGGATTCCGTCGACCTGATCGACGTCGACGGACACGAGGTCACCGACGCCAAGCGCTACACCATCGAGTGGGACGCCGCCGCAGCGCAGAAGGGCGGGTACCCCTCCTTCATGGCGAAGGAGATCCACGAGCAGGCGAGCGCCGTGGCCGACACCCTGCTGGGTCGGCTGTCCGCCGGCTCCCTCCAGCTCGACGAGATGGACATCGACCCCTCCGTGCTGCGCAGCGTCGACAAGATCGTCGTGGTCGCCTGCGGCACCGCCGCCAACGCCGGTGAGGTCGCCAAGTACGCCATCGAGCACTGGTGCCGCATCCCCACCGAGGTCGAGCTCGCCCACGAGTTCCGCTACCGCGACCCGGTCGTCACCGAGAAGACCCTGGTCGTGGCCATCTCGCAGTCCGGCGAGACCATGGACACGCTGATGGCCGTGCGCCACGCCCGGGAGCAGGGCGCGAAGGTGATCGCGATCTGCAACACCCGTGGTTCGACCATTCCGCGCGAGTCCGACGCCGCGCTGTACCTGCACGTCGGTCCCGAGATCGCGGTCGCCTCCACCAAGGCGTACCTGGGTCAGATCGCCGCCTGCTACCTGCTGGGCCTGTTCCTGGCGCAGGTGCGCGGGAACCTCTACCCCGACGAGATCGCCGCGCTGATGTCCGACCTCGAGCAGATCCCCGACCAGATCCAGCAGGTGCTGGACAACTCCGGGCAGATCGAGCGACTCGCCGACGAGATGCAGGACGTCACCAGCGTGCTGTTCCTGGGCCGTCACGTCGGCTATCCGACCGCGATGGAAGGTGCCCTGAAGCTCAAGGAGATCGCCTACATCCATGCCGAGGGCTTCGCCGCCGGCGAGCTCAAGCACGGGCCGATCGCTCTGGTCGAGGAGGGTCAGCCGGTCTTCGTCATCGTGCCCTCGCCCCACGGTCGCCACTCGCTGCACTCCAAGGTGGTCTCCAACATCCAGGAGGTCCGCGCCCGCGGCGCCCGCACCCTGGTGATCGCCGAGGAGGGCGACGACGAGGTGCTGCCCTACGCCGACGAGGTGATCCGGGTGCCCGCCACCCGCACCCTGTTCGCGGCCCTGCTGACCGTGATCCCGCTGCAGATCTTCTCCTGCGAGCTGGCCACCGCGAAGGGCCTGGATGTGGACCAGCCCCGCAACCTCGCCAAGTCCGTCACCGTCGAGTGACGTCGGCGGCTGCGCGCTGATCCCGCCGCAGACCGACGCCCTGACTCGTCCCGCCCCGTCGCCGGCTCCGTGCCCGTCGAGCCCCCGCCCGCCGATTCCCGGGCCGGGGTGTGATACTGCGGGGATGAGCAGTTTTCCGACCGCGACGCCGACGCCCGGCCCCGACGACAGCTTCGGGGGCCGGGCGTTCGCGCCCCGTGAGGACGGCACCGTGGCCGGCGTGGGCGTCGACGTCGTGGACATCTCGCGCCTGGCCGCGCTGATCGATCGCACCCCCGCCCTGCTGGCACGCCTGTTCACCCCGCAGGAGCGGGATCTGTCGGCCGCCTCCCGCGCCGCGCGGGTCGCCGCGAAGGAGGCCGTGGGCAAGGCCCTCGGCGCCCCCGGGGACTTCTCCTGGCAGGACGTCACCGTCGAGCGCACGGAGGCCCGCCGCCCTTACCTGCGCCTGCGCGGAGCCACCCTGCGGGCCGCCGAGGCCCAACAGGTCGCCCACCTGCACCTCTCGCTCTCGCACGACGGGGACATCGCGACCGCGATCGTGGTCGCCGAACGCGCCGAACGCGCCGAACGCGCCGGCCGCGCCGAACGCGTCGACCGCGCCGACCACGCCGACCACGAGGAGGCAGGATGATCCGCGGATACACCGCCCAGCAGGTCCGTGCCGCGGAACGCCCCCTGCTGGACGCCGGACGGCCTCTGATGCTCCATGCCGCGCGCGCCCTCGCCGGCCGTGTCGCGGAGCACCTGCGCGCCCCGGACGCGCCCCGGGTCCTCGTGCTCGCCGGCAGCGGGGACAACGGCGGGGACGGGCTCTACGCGGCCGCCCTGCTGCGCGGTCAGGGGATCGTCGCCGACGCGATCGCCACCGCCGACGGGTTCCACGCCGGCGGCGCAGAAGCCTTCCGCGAGGCCGGGGGCACCCTCCACGCTCTCGACGACGCCGACCCCGAGGACCTGCGGGCCCGGCTCGCCGAGGCCGACCTGGTGCTGGACGCGATCGTCGGCATCGGCGGCCGCGCCGAGGTCCCCGCGTACCTGACCACGCTGCTGGAGGAGGTGCGTCGCAGCGGAGCGCCCGTGATCGCGGTCGACGTGCCCAGCTTCGTGGACGCCTCCACCGGGCTGGCGGCACCCGGAGCCCTCACGGCCCGGGAGACCGTCACTTTCGGCGCCGTCAAAGCAGGTCTGCTGCTGCCCGGCGGGGCCGAGCTGGCCGGTCACGTCCACCTCGTCGATCTCGATCTGGCCGATCATCTCCCGGCCGAGCCCACGGTGATCCGCCTGGGTGACGCCGAGGTGACGGAGCGCTGGCCGCAGCCGGAGCGGGACGCCACCAAGTACTCCCGCGGCGTGGTCGCCCTCGTCGCCGGCAGTCCCCGCTTCCCCGGCGCCGCGGTCCTGGCCGCCTCGGGGGCGGCCCGCACCGGCGCCGGGATGGTCCGGGTCATCGCTCCGCAGAGCGTGCTGGACCTCGTACTGCGCACGCGCCCCGAAGTGGTCGGTCATCCGGCGGAGACCGTCGACCCGGAGGCGATCGGCCGCCTGCACGCCCTCGTGGCCGGCCCGGGCCTCGCGAGTGATGATCCTCGCACCCGCGCCGGCGTCGATCTGCTGAGCACCGCCGGGGGAGAGAACACACCGGGGGAGGTCTCGCGGGGCGTGATCGACGCCGGGGGCCTGGACGCGATCGGCGCCGCGCACCGCTTCCCGGGCGACGTGGTGCTGACTCCGCACCGCGGGGAGGCGGACCGTCTGGCCGAGCGCCTCGGGATCGACCCGGACCTCCCGGGTCCCGATCTCGCGATCGCTCTCGCGACGGCGACCGGAGCGACCGTCCTGCTCAAGGGCGCGATCACCCTCATCGCCCCCGCTGACGGCGGACCGCTGTGCGCCCAGGACGACGCCACCAGCCAGCTCGCCACCGCCGGCACCGGCGACGTGCTCGCGGGGATGATCGGAACTCTGCTCGCCGCCGGTCTGACGGGCCCGGACGCCGCGACGCTGGCCGCGATCCTGCACGGCCGCGCCGGGCGCCTGGCCTCCCGGGGCGGGACGCTGCCCCTGGTCGCCCTCGACGTCGCCGAGCACCTCCCGGAGGCTCTCGGGACTATCCTGGCGGGCGCCCTGTCGTGAACCGAGGAGCTCGATGACCATCCCGATCCCTGCCGAGGACCCCCGGCACGTGCCCAACCGGGCCGTGATCGACCCTGCGGCGATCACCCAGAACACCCGGGCGCTGACCGGGCTGCTGGAGGAGCAGACCGCCCTGATGGCGGTGGTCAAGGCCGACGGCTACGGGCACGGCATGCTCACCGCCGCCCGGGCCGCGCTCGAGGGCGGGGCCACCTGGCTCGGCGTCGCCCACCCCGCCAGCGCGCTCGCGCTCGCCCGCGCCGGTCTCGACGCGCACATCCTCACCTGGCTGTACGAGCCGCACACCGCCGCGATCGTGCTGCCGGAGGTGCTCTCCTCCGGGATCGACGTGTCCGTCGGCTCCCCGGAGATGGTCGCGCTCGTGTCCGACGCCGCCCGTCAGGCCGACCGTCGGGCCCGTGTGCACCTGAAGATCGACACCGGTATGGGGCGCGGCGGAATCATGCCGTGGCAGATCCGTGAGCTCGGCGCGACGATGGTCGAGGACGACCTCCTCCAGGTCGTGGCCGCTTGGACGCACCTGACCAGCGCGGACGATCCGGCCGACCCGGCCACCGACCAGCAGGTCGAGCTGTTCGACTCGGCGTGCGAGGCGCTCGAGGAGGAGGCGGGGCCCGTCCCGCTGAAGCACATCGCCAACTCCGCCGCGCTGTTGACCCGCCCCGACCTGCACCGCGACCTGGTGCGTCCCGGCATCGCCCTGTACGGCTATCCGCCGGTCGCCACCGACGTCCCTCTGCGCCCCGCGATGACCCTGAAGAGCCGTCTGGCGATGGTCAAGGAGGTCCCCGAGGGTCACAGCATCGGCTACGGCCGGATCCACACCACCGCCCAGCGCACCCGCGTCGGCCTGGTGCCGCTCGGCTACGCCGACGGGCTGCACCGCGCCGGCAGCGACCGCTGCGAGGTGCTCGTGCGCACCGAGTCCGGCGACCGCCGCGTCGCCCAGATCGGCCGGATCAGCATGGACCAGATCGTCGTCGACCTGGGCCCGGACTCCGACGCCCGCGCCGGGGACGAGGTGTTCGTCTTCGGCGACGCCGGGGGAGCGCCCAACGCCCCGGCCGCCACCACCGCCGACGACTGGGCGCGAGCCGCCGGGACCATCCCCTACGAGGTCCTCACCTCGGTCTCCGGACGGGTCACCCGAGAGGTGCTCCCGTGAGCGGCCTCGAGATCCGCACCCTGGACGCCGACGGCACCCGCGCCGCTGCCCGCACGCTCGCCGGCGTGCTGCGCGCCGGCGACCTGCTGGTGCTGGACGGCCCGCTCGGCGCCGGCAAGACCACCTTCACCCAGGGCCTCGGCGAGGGTCTCGGGGTGCGCGGTCCCGTCGCCTCCCCGACCTTCGTGATCGAGCGCGTCCACACCAGCTCGAGCGGCGGTCCGGCGCTGGTGCACGTGGACGCCTACCGCCTCGGCGGGGACGGCGACATCGACGACCTCGACCTCGAGGCCGATCTCGACGCCTCCGTCACCGTCGTCGAATGGGGTCGCGGCAGGGTCGAGCACCTCATGGAGTCCGTGTTGCTGGTCGAGCTCGAACGGCCCGACGAGGTCGAGGATCCGGAGGACCCCGACGAGCCCCGCACCCTGCGCCTGACCCCGAGCGGCCCACGCTGGGACGACGAGGCGCGCACCGCGCTCGCCGCCGCCCTGTCCGCGCTGCCCGGCCCGTCGGCGCCGCCCGGATCGTTCGTGCAGTCCGGACCCCGCGCGAACCCTGCACAGCGCGGCTCGTCCGCGCACGTGGGACCCACCCCCACCGCCGAGGAGAATCGCTGATGCTGCTGGGAATCGACACCTCCGGAGCGGTGAGCGTCGCCGTCGCACGTGGACGGCTCGAGGGAGGCGCCCGCGACGTGGAGCCTCCCGAGGTCCTCGCCGTCCACGGCGACGACCGCTCCCGCCACCACGACGAGGTGCTGCTGGCCCTGGTCGAGGAGACCATGGCCGAGGCGGACACCGAGCGCGCCGACCTCACCGGGATCGTCGTCGGCCGCGGGCCGGGCCCCTTCACCGGGCTGCGCGTGGGCCTGGTCGCCGCCCGCAGCATCGCCGGGATGCTGGGCATCCCGCTGCACGGGATCAGCTCGCTGGACGCTCTCGCGCACCAGGCCCTGGCCGCCACCGGTGGCGCGGGGACGGCCCCGGTCACGGTCGCCGTGGCGCTGGACGCCCGCCGCCGCGAGGTCTACCACGCCCGCTACCGCCGCGCCGCCGACGGCACCGTCACCCGCGAGGCGGAGCCGGCCGTGGACGCGCCCGCGGACGTCGCCGCCGAGCTGACCGCCTGCGATCTCCTGGTCGGCTCCGGCACCGGGCTGTACCCGCAGCTGCTCCCGGCGACCGCCGAGATGGCGCACGCCGACGCCGGGCACCTGATCCTCGCTGCCGCGCAGCGGGTCGCCCGGGGTGAGGACCTCTCCGACACGGCACCGCTGTACCTGCGCGAGCCCGATGCCGCCAAGCCCACCGCCCGCAAGAGCGCCCTGGGCCGCTGAGATGAGGGACCCTCGCGGAGACGGGACGTCCGCGGACGGAGTCGGCAGTGCTCGCGTCGAGGGAACGGCCGGGAGCGCGTCGGAACCTGTCGGTGCTGCAGAGCCTGCGAGGGGCTGGAGCCTGCGTCCCGCGACCCTCGAGGACGTGGAGGAGATCGCCCACGCCGAGCTCGAGCTGTTCCCCGACGAGTCCTGGACCGTCTTCCAGCTCGCCGAGGAGATCGCCCATCCCGACCGCCGCTACGTCCTCGCCGCCGACGGACCCGCCGCGCAGGGGCGACTGCTGGGATACGCCGGGATCATGGTCGCCGGCGACCTGGCCGACCTGCACACCATCGGCACTCTCCGCGAGGGAGACGGCATCGGCCGCGCGCTGCTGACCTGGTGCGAGCAGCAGGCCCGTGACGCGGGCGCCGAGTCGATGCTGCTCGAGGTGCGCGAGGACAACGCCCGCGCGCGCCGCTTCTACACCGCCGCCGGGTACCGCGAGATCGACCGCCGCCGCGGCTACTACCGGATCCGAGGCCGGCAGATCGACGCTCTGGTCATGCAGCGCGCACTGGCCGGTTGACCCGCAGCACGCACGAGGCGCGCGTCGGACGGCGTCAGCGACAGGACGATGTCCGCGTCAGGACAGCGTCAGCGTCAGGACGATGAACATCGACCCGCGATACGCACGGAGCGGGCGCCCCGCGGCGGGCGCCGATGCGCGTGACGCGCGGTGTCTCTCCCCGTGGCGTGCGATGGGGCCCCGTCCCCGTGACGCGACCGGGGCAGTCCCGTGGCGCGACGGGGTCGTCCCGTGGCGCGCGATGGGCTCGTCCCGTGGCGCGATGGGGTCTCTGCTCGCGACACGCGGAGCGGTTCCACGGATCCGTGGCGGATCCGGGTCGTTTCCGTGGAATGGGCGCGCGAGTCGGCCTGGAACTGTCGCGTGTCGGGCCGGGGCCGTAGACGCGTGCAGGGCGGGCTTGGTGGCGATGCAGGGCGGGCTTGGTGGCGATGTAGGGCGGGCTCGGTGGCGATGCAGGTGCGCGTCGTGTCCGGGGCCGGGGATGCGCCGCCGGGCTGGTCCAGGTATGCGCCGCCAGGGCGGTCCGGGCACCCGCCGCCGAGGCGGTCCGGGCAGCCGCCGGCCCGGTCGGTCTCCTCAGAGGAAGTCGCGGACCTTCTGGAACAGGTCCGGATAGCGCGACTCCAGACGCGTCGTGCCGATCCGCAGCCCCACCCAGAAGGCGACCGTGCCCAGCACCAGGGAGACCAGCCCCGCCACCAGCAGAAGCGTCTCGCTGCCGACGACCAGGCCCCAGATCGCCAGGCCGATCGTCGGGATCTGCGCGACGAACACGGAGACCATCGCGATCGCCATCGTGAGCATCGCGTTGGCGCTCGAGGCCGACTTGTCCTTCATCGGGTTGGTGCCGGGCGGCGAGGCCGGGTACGGCATGATCGCGCCGACCGCGACCGAGGACCCCCAGCCCGAGATCATGACGCCGACGGAGGCCAGCATCACCAGCGGGATCAGGTGCGCCATGTCGTACAGCAGCGGCAGCACCGCCGTGATCACCAGCACCGGCGGCACCATGAGCACCGCGATCGCGGCGACTCGGCCCAGCAGATTCGCCCGCGCGGGCAGGTTCGCGGTGATGTTGACCCAGCCCGAGGGGCCGTCGAAGCCGATCTCGTTGCACAGGCTGACCCCGCTCAGGCCGCACATGAACACGGTCATCGTGAGCATCATCGGTCGCGACTCGGGCAGCATCAGGCCCATCGCCACGAAGAACACGATGATCAGCGGGTAGATGCCGATCGCGGCCAGGTAGCGGGTGTCGCGCCGCCAGTAGCGCAGCGACTTGCCCAGCACCGCCCCGAAGGGGGAGGGCTTCGCCCACCGCGGCACCAGGGCGGAGACCTTCGTGGTGCCCGAGGAGGCGTCGCCGCTCAGCGCGGAGGTGAGGGAGGCATCGATCGAGCGGCGCCACCACAGCCAGGTGAGCGCGATCGCGGCCGCTCCGATCAGCAGCCGCCCCAGTGCCGGCAGCACGGCGCCCTCGGCGAGATCCATCGGCACCGAGAATAGCGCCCCGAACGGCGTCCACGCGAGCGCGTCGACCACACCGGGCAACCACTGCCGGATCTTCTCGAAGTCCAGGTCCTCGATGCGCTGCATGCCGAGGGAGAAGCCGTAGATCGCCGCGAACATCACCATCATCGCGACGATGCCGCCGAGCTCGCGGCCGCTGCGGGAGGAGGCCTTGCTCGCCGAGTGCGCGAACCAGGCCCGCGGCAGCAGCAGGCACAGCACCACTCCGGCCAGGTTGGCGGGGACCAGCAGCACGACGGCCGCGAGGATCCACCCCACGCCCTGGCCGAACAGCACCAGCCACAGCACCTCGAAGGCCGTGGCGATGCCCACGGCAAGCAGGGTGAACAGGCTGGGCAGGCTGAGGGCGGCGGCGGCGAACAGCCCCGGCTGCAAATCCTTCGCGCTGCGCGGGAACAGGGCGAAGGAGCGCGGATCCAGGGTGTCGTCCACCCCGAAGGCCAGCACGGGGATCAGGAACCACGCCAGCACCGTCACCGTCCCCAGACCGCGGATGACCAGCCCGAAGGCGTCGCCCTCCCCGGCCCACAGGGTGGTTCCCAGGAAGGCGAACACCAGTCCGACCAGGCCGCCCACGCTGTACAGCGCCCCGATGAGGGTGCCGATGAGCTTGCCGACGTTCTTGCGGTAGGAGCGCTTCCACAGCGTCCATTTCAGGCGCAGATGGAGCCGCACGAGGGAGGTCTGGGCCACCGAGCCGTGGTGGACGTCGGTCGCAGAGGCGGTCGCGGCGTGCTCGCTGCTCAGGACTCCAGCCACGACAGGCTCCCTTCCGCGACGTCGCCGCCGCCGACGAGGTCGATGAAGGTCTGCACGAGGCTGCCGCCCCGGCGCACCTCGTCGAGCGTCCCGGCGGCGAGCAGCTCCCCGCCGGCGATGATCGAGACGTGGCTGCACAGTCCCTCCACCAGCTCCATGGCGTGGCTGGAGAGCACCACGGTGCCGCCCCCGTCGACGTAGGCCGTGAGGATCTTCCGGATCACCTGCGCGGAGACCGGGTCGACGGCTTCGAGCGGCTCATCGAGCACGAGCAGTCGCGGTGCGTGCAGGAGGGCGCTGGCCAGCAGCACCTTCTTGGTCATGCCCGCCGAGTAGTCGACGACGAGCTTGCCGTCCTCGTCGGCCAGGTCCAGCGCCGCCAGCAGGGACTCCATCCGCTCCTGGACGACATCGGGCTCCATGCCGCGGATCAGACCGACGTAGGTCAGCAGCTCACGACCGGTCAGGCGGTCGAAGGTGCGCAGTCCGTCGGCCAGCACGCCGAGCTGTTCCTTGGCCCGCGTGGGGTCGGCCCACATGTCGGTGCCGAGCACGTGCGCGGCACCGCCGTCGGGGCGCAGCAGCCCGGTGGCCATCGACAGGGTGGTCGTCTTGCCGGCGCCGTTGGGGCCGACCATGCCGTAGAAGGACCCGCGCGGGACGTCGAGGGAGATCCCGTGGACCACCTCGGTCCGGCCGAAGGACTTGCGCAGTCCGCGGATCGAGAGGGCGGATTCGGCAGGCACCGCGGCATCGGTCGGGACCGGTGCGCCGGTCTCCGCGACGGCGGCCGGACGGACCGGCCGGTCGGCGGCGGACGGGCCGGACGGGGAGGAGGGATCGGCGAGGTGCATGGGATCACGGTATCGGGGCCGAACGCCCGCCTGCTCCGTCCGACGGTCAAGCCAGGGCCGACCTTCGTCGACGTGATGCGGACACGAGGGCGGGGCCCGGAGCCCTGACCGGATCCGACGGGGACGATGTCGAGTGCGCGGGGACGAGAGCGTCCGACTAGGATGCCCGCAGCCGACCTGGTGCTCGATGGAAGGAAGCCCATGACGAAGCTGCGCCCCACCCCGCGGGCACCCGGCCTCGCCCCGGAGGTCGAGGAGATCCCGCTGGGGATCCGTCGGCTCGCCGCGTGGTCCTGGCGGATCATCGTGATCGTCGCCGCCGCCACCGTGATCCTCTACGGCGCCCTGCAGGTGACCGGGATCCTGATCCCGGTGCTGCTGGCCGTGCTGCTGGCCGTGCTGCTGACCCCCGTGGTCAAGATCCTCACGCGCTACACCTTCCTGGGACACGCTGCGGCCAGCGGCGTCGCCCTGCTGGGACTGCTGCTGGTGGTCGCAGGCATGTTCACCCTGGCCGGACGGCAGCTGATCGCGCAGTGGGCCGACATCCAGGCCAAGGCCGTCTATGGTTTCCAGTCCCTGACGACCTGGGTGACGACCACGTTCCAGATCGACGACACCATGATCAGCTCGGCGATCGACGAGGGGCTCACGAAGCTGCAGGAGAACGCGGAGACCCTGGTGAACTCGGCGGTGAGCACGGCAGCCGTGGTCGGCAACCTCGCCACCGGCATCGTGATCTGCCTGTTCACGCTGTTCTTCCTGCTCTCCAGCGGCCCGACGATCTGGCGCTGGGTGGTGGGCCTGATGCCGCCGGCCGCCCGCCTGGGCACCCACGAGGCGTTCCGGCGCGGCTGGAAGGCGCTGTCGGCCTACGTGCGCACCCAGATCATGGTGGCCGCGGTCGACGCCGTCGGCATCGCCCTCGGCATGGTCTTCCTCGGCATGGGTTCCTACGCGGTGCCGATCTGGCTGCTGGTCTTCTTGTTCTCCTTCGTGCCCCTGGTGGGCGCGATCGCCTCCGGGGCGATCGCGATTCTGCTGGTGCTGGTGCTGCAGAACTGGGTCTTCGCGCTGATCATGCTCGGCATCGTGCTGCTGGTCCAGCAGCTCGAGAGCAACATCCTCCAGCCGTTCCTGATGGGCAAGGCCGTGGAGCTGCATCCGCTGGCGGTGTTCCTCGGCGTCGCCGGCGGCGCGATGATCGCCGGGATCCCCGGGGCGCTGTTCGCGATCCCGGTGATCGCCTTCGTCAATGCCACGCTGCTGTACATCGTCGGCCGCGACCCCAGCCCCGAGCTGGGATCGGACCAAGCCATCGCGGACCATTTCGCCGCGATCGGCGCCGCCTCCCGCGCCCACGCCCAGTCCGCCCGCGCCGGGCTCGGGGCGCCGCGCGAGGCGGGGCCGGCCGGAGCGGCCGTCGGAACCGCGTCGGCTGGGATCGCCCCGGGCGATCAGTCGGGCGGCGCTGAGCCCGCCGTCGGGCCGGCGGGAACGACGCCGGCGACGGGTACGGCGGATCCCGCCCCTGACGATCGGGGCTCCGGTGACCGGGCTTCGGACGATCCGGCGCCGCACGATCCGCTCCCTGACCAGCGGGCTCCGAGCGATCCGGACGCCGACGAGGGACCAGGCCCGGCGCCGGGCGCCGAGGAGCCGCCCTCCTCCCGCCCGTGACCACGGACGACGACGGCCCCCGATCCGGCGTGAGCCGGGTTCGGGGGCCGTCGTCGTGGTGCGAGGGTGCTGCGCTCATCGGCTGAGCGCGGCACGGCTCACGGCTGGTACGGGCTGGCCTTGAGGATCTCGATCGGGAACGACTTACCGGTCGGCGCGGTGTAGTCGACCGTGTCGCCCACCTTCGAGCCGTGGATCGCGCTGCCCAGCGGCGACTCGGTGGAGTACACCTCGAGCTGGGAGGAACCTTCGGCGATCTCGCGGTTGCCGAGCAGGAACGTGCGGTCCTTGCCGGCCAGGGTGATGCTGACGACCATGCCGGGCTCGACGACGCCGTCGTCCTTCGGCGACTCGCCGACCACGGCGTTCTTCAGCAGGCGCTGGAGGTCGGCGATGCGCGCCTCCATCTTCCCCTGCTCCTCGCGGGCGGCGTGATATCCACCGTTCTCCTTGAGGTCGCCCTCGTCGCGGGCAGCGGCGATGCGCTCCGCGATGTCGGTGCGACCCGGCCCCTCGAGCTCGGCGAGCTCCTTGGCCAGGCGGTCGTACGCGTCCTGGGTGAGCCAGGCGCCATTCGGCTGGCTGCTCATGGGTTCACTCCTGTCGTCTTCGGTCCGTGCGCACGGGGAATCCCGAGAAAGGGCCCCTATACGCGAATCACGGGGCACATGTCCTCATGCGCCCCGTGCTGCGGGTGATGATCGCCGGCGGGATGCCGGTTTCGGAATACCTTACACCGCTCGTTTCCCCGCCCCCGGGATCTCCGGGGTGATTTCGCGATCCGAGTAATCGACTCCGCGGCGGTGTCGCAGGGTCTGACGGCTCAGGTGGGGTCGCAGCCCAGGACTTCGGCGGAGACCGCTTCGCCCTGGGTGGAGATCTCCACGTGATGAGCAGTGCGACGGTCGGTCTGCGGCGGGATGGTCGTCTCCACGAAGCCGACCTGGGCGCGGCCCTCGTTCATGGCCTGGATCCGACACGTCGCCCCGGTGCCCGGATCCATCGTGACCGTGTAGTCCACGGCGATGACGTCGTCGGCGAGGTGGTCGTACCCGACCATCTGGGAACGGATCGGTGAGCTCGTCGTCGTCCAGTAGCCCACCAGGGCGACGACGGCGAGGAGCGCGATCGCGGCGAGGGCGACGAGCACCCGCGCGGCGCGCTTCGAGAGCAGCGGTGCGCCGTATCTGTCCGCCGGACGCTGCACAGTGCCGTTCATGCCCTCATCTTCCCAGAGCCCGACCGTCCGGTCTCCCAGGGGCGCGGGCGACTCGAGAGGGACCGGTCACGTCGGTGCGGCGGCCGCGACGGGTGCGGGGTCCCCTCAGGTGCGGTGGCGTAGGATCGGGCGCTGGTGCCGCCCCGGTTCGCGGAGCCGTACCGGTCCCCGGGGGGCCTCGTCCCCGTCCCGTCGTCGCCGAGGAGAATCGTGACCGTCCAGCTGCCCGCCCCTGATGAGACCCTGCGGATGGTGGCCGTCCACGCGCATCCGGACGACGAATCCTCCAAGGGCGCCGGAACCACCGCGCGCTACGCCCGGGAAGGTGCCCAGGTCACGGTCATCACCTGCACCGGTGGCGAGCGCGGCGACGTCCTCAATCCGCGCCTGCGCGATGATCCGACGCTCACCCCGGAGCTCATGCCCTCGGTGCGTCGCCGCGAGATGGCCACGGCCCAGGAGATCCTCGGGGTGGACCACGAGTGGTTGGGATTCGTCGACTCGGGACTTCCCGAGGGCGACCCGATGCCGCCGCTGCCGGAAGGCAGCTTCGCGACCCTGCCCGTCGAGGAGGCGGCCGCCCCGCTGGTGGAGGCCCTGCGTCGGCTGCGCCCGCACGTGCTGACCACGTACGACGAGAACGGCGGCTATCCGCACCCGGACCACATCCAGACCAACCGGGTCAGCCTCGCGGCCTTCGATCTCGCGGCCGATCCCGATTACGCGCCGGAGCTCGGTGAGCCCTGGACGGTCGCCAAGCTCTACTACATCAACGGTTTCCATCGGCAGCGGTTCTCGGCCGTCGCGCGGCACATGCGCGCCGCGGGGACGCCGAACGAGGAACTGGAGCAGATGCTGCAGCGCCTCGACGAGTCGACCGATCGGCTGCTGACCACGCGCATCGACGTGCGGGCGTATCTCGGGGTGCGCGATGACGCGCTGCGCGCCCACGCGACCCAGGTGGATCCCGACGGGCCGTTCTTCCGCATCTCGCACGACGTCGAGACGGAGGTGTGGGGCACCGAGGACTACGAGCTGCACATCTCCCGCATCGGGGTGAAGCTGCCCGAGCACGACCTGTTCGCCGGCCTGCGCCACGAAGCGATCGAGGCGCGACCGTGATCGGGGCTTCGCCGGGTGCGGTGCCCGCCGCCGGCGGCATCCTGCTCGCGAACCCGATCCCCTCCGACGACGGCGGCTTCACCTCGGTCACCGTCTCCCCGGGGCTGCCCGGCTTCTTCGCGATGTTCATCCTCGCCGTGGCCGTGGTGCTGCTGGTGCTGGACATGACCCGCCGGACCCGCCGGGTCCGCGCCCGCAACGAGGCCGAGGCGCGCGCGAAGGCCGAGCAGGAGGCGGAGCGTGCCGAGGGTGATCGTGCGGAGGTCAGCGGTGGCACCGCCGAGGAGGATGATTCCGGGGCCGACGACCGCCGCGCGACCGACGGTGCAGATGGCGGTGGGGCCGACGGTGACGATCGCAGCTCGACCGACGGCGCGGATGACGCTGGGACCGACCGGGCGACCGACTCCGACGGCGACGACCGCCGCTGAGGTCAGCGGACGAGCGGCTGGGGCTCGCGGGCTCGGGAGGTACCGGCCCCGGGGGTCACAGGACCGCGGTCGCGACCGCCGCGAAGTGGCAGCCGAAGCCGATCAGCGTGCCCGCGTGGAAGACCTCGTGGAATCCGAACCATGCCGGTGACGGGTTCGGCTTCTTGAGGCCGTAGACGATCGCTCCCACCGTGTAGGCCAGTCCGCCCAGGATCAGCAGCCAGACCACGGCCGCGCCTCCCGTGGCGTACAGGGCGGGCATGTAGAAGACCGCGACCCAGCCCAGGGCGATATAGGCCGGCACGTAGAGCCAGCGCGGTGCTCCGGTCCAGAACAGGCGGAAGCACACCCCGATCAGGGCGCCGCCCCAGGCGATCCCGAGCAGCGTCAGCGCCTGACGAGGAGCCAGCAGGATCACCGCGAGCGGCGTGTATGTGCCCGCGATGATCAAGAAGATGTTCGCGTGGTCGAAGCGGCGCAGCATGATCGCACGCTGCGGGGACCAGGTGCCGCGGTGGTAGACAGCGCTGACCCCGAACAGCATCCCCGCGGTCAGCACGAACACGGCGCAGGCCAGACGGATCGTGAGCGTTTCGCCCAGGACGACCAGCAGCAGACCCACCACCAGCGAGGCGGGGAAGGCGATCAGGTGGAGCACGCCGCGCAGCCGGGGCTTGGGCAGCTGCAGCCCGAGCTTCCGTGCCCGTGCCGCCATCGCCCGGGTCAGGCTCCGCGGGGCGAAGGGATGCGTGTCCGCGGTGGGGATCTCCGCGTCGGCCACGGTGGGTGGGGCCCCCGACTCGGCGACCGCCTCCACGGCCTCGCGCAGCGCCGCATCGACATGCGGACCGCGCTCGGTGTGGGAACTGTTGTGCATGGCGCCGAGCGTAACCTACGCTCGCGTAAGTTCAGGTGGTGGCGCTGTGACGATCCGGTGTGGATCGGCCGGAGCGTCAGGGATGCGGCCCGGCATCATCGATACTGGATAGGTGCGGCGTATGGGTCGGGTCGCACATCGCCGGTTCACGGTGCCCGGATCTCCCGGGATCGCCGTGCGCGCGGCGGAGACGTCCGACCCGGGGAGCGGAGGCTGCAGTGGACGACAACGGCCTTCTGTACCGCGTCTACGAGCGTCGGCTGGTCCGAGAGCTCGAGGCCTTCGAGCTTCCTCAGCACCTCGGCGTCATCGTCGACGGCAACCGCCGGTGGGCGAAGGAAGCCGGGGAGAGCACCGAGCACGGTCACCGCGCCGGTGCTGCGAAGATCGTGGAGTTCCTCTCCTGGTGCGAGAGCCTTCAGATCCCCCTGGTCACCGTCTGGATGCTGTCCACCAACAACCTCAGCCGCACCCCCGAGGAGCTCGAAGCCCTCTACGAGATCATCACCTCCACCGTGGAGCAGATCGCGGAGGCGGGCTACTGCGTGCGACTGGCCGGCACGCCCGAGGCCCTGCCCGAGGAGGTCCGCGACGGCATCGACCGCATCCAGGAGCGTGCCGCGCCGGAGTCGCAGCTGACGGTCAACGTCGCCATCGGCTACGGCGGCCGCGAGGAGATCGTCGACGCTGTCCGGGAAGTGGTGCGCGACTATGGACAGCAGGGCCGCAGCCCCGAGGAGATCGCCGAGGCGATCAGCGTCGATTCGATCACCGAGCACCTCTACACCCGTGGGCAGCCCGACCCGGATCTGATCATCCGCACCTCGGGCGAGCAGCGACTCTCCGGCTTCCTGCTCTGGCAGTCGGTGCATTCCGAGTACTGGTTCTGCGAGACGTACTGGCCCGGATTCCGCCGCGTCGACCTGCTGCGCGCGCTGCGGGACTTCTGTCGCCGCGAGCGACGCTACGGGGCTTGACCCGACGGCTACGGGCTTGACCCGACGGCTACGGGCCTGACCCGACGACGACGGGGCCTGACCTGACGGTGATCCGCCGCGTCCCGTCGCGCCGTGCTCCTGGCGCCCAGCCGTGATTCCGGGCGGCCCGTCCGTTCCTCGCGTCGTGACCGGTTCCGCTGACCGGTGCTTCTCACGACGCTGTGGGGTTACCGCGCGGGGGGTGCTGCGCGGCATTGTCACGACGTGCCGTGGCTCACCTCCCTCCTGTCGCGATCCGGCGGTGGCAGACTGGCCGCACCGGGAGGTCGGCAGAACTCCGGGTGACGATCGGGTGAACGTCGAGCCCGCAGACGGCGGGACGCGCCCGGCAGCGGGTGCCGGCAGGGCTAAGGTCCAGGCATCCGCGAGATTTCGGGAGGCTCCGATGCACGAGACCACCACTGCCCGCGAGACGATGACCGCCGATCCGGCTCTCACCGGCACCGGGGACGGCGTCGGCCCGGAGGTGATCGGCGCGGCGAACCTAGACGGATCGCCCGTGGTGCCCTCGCTGGTGCCGGGGGCCGCCCAGCAGGTGCTGTCGGGCATCGAGACCGGGCTGATCACCTATGTGCTGGACACGTCCGTGCTGCTGTCGGACCCGCTCTCCCTGCACCGCTTCGCCGAGCACGACGTCGTGCTGCCGATCGTCGTGGTCACCGAGCTCGAGGCCAAGCGTCACCATCCCGACCTCGGCTACTTCGCCCGCCAGGCCCTGCGGATCCTCGATGACCTGCGCGAGATGCACGGGAACCTCTCGGTGCCCCTGCCGATCGGCAAGGAGGGCGGTCACGTGCAAGTCGAGCTGAACCATATGAGCGTCGACTCGCTGCCGGACGGGTTCCGTCTCGGCGACAACGACACGCGCATCCTCGCCGTCGCGAAGAACCTGCAGCTCGACGGCAAGAACGTCGTGCTGGTCTCCAAGGACCTGCCGATGCGGATCAAGGCCTCGGCCTCCGGCATCCATGCCGAGGAGTACCGGGCCGAGCTCGCTCGCGACCGCGGATACACCGGCATGGTCACCGCCGCCGTCGACGAGCAGAGCATGAGCGACCTCTACGACGGCCGGAGGATCGAGATCCCCGAGGTGGCTCACCAGCCCGTGCACACCGGGCTGACCATCACCAGCCCGCGCGGCTCCGCCCTGGGACGGGTGACCCGGGACAAGCAGGTGCGCCTGGTCCAGGGCGACCAGACCGTGTTCGGGGTCGGGGGGCGATCCGCGGAGCAGCGGGTCGCGATCGACCTGCTGCAGGACGAGTCCGTCGGCATCGTCTCCCTGGGCGGCCGCGCCGGCACCGGCAAGAGCGCCCTGGCACTGTGCTCGGGACTCGAGGCGGTCCTCGAGCGCCGCACCCAGCGACGGATCATGGTGTTCCGCCCCCTGTTCGCCGTCGGTGGCCAGGAGCTCGGCTACCTGCCCGGGGACCAGGGCGAGAAGATGGGCCCCTGGGGGCAGGCCGTGTTCGACACGCTCGGTTCGATGGTCTCCCAGAACGTCATCGACGAGGTGCTCTCCCGCGGCATGCTCGAGGTGCTGCCGCTGACGCACATCCGCGGCCGTTCCCTGCACGACGCCTTCGTGATCGTCGACGAGGCCCAGTCCCTGGAGCGCAATGTGCTGCTGACGATGCTCTCCCGCATCGGGCAGAACTCCCGGGTGGTGCTCACCCACGACATCGCCCAGCGCGACAACCTGCGCATCGGCCGCTACGACGGGATCGCCTCCGTGGTCGAGGCGCTCAAGGAGAAGGACCTGTTCGCGCACGTGACCCTGCAGCGTTCCGAGCGGTCCAAGGTGGCGGAGCTGGTCACCGACGTACTGGACGAGCCGGTGCCCTGAGGCCCGTGACTCTCCGTGTGGCGCGGTGACTCGCCGTGTGGCGCCGTGACTCGCCGATACACCGTGACCCGTCAGTCGTGGGAACAGGTCTTCCTGCGCTGGCCGCAGACCGAGCGGATGCTTCTGGCGATCTGCCGTCGCGGTGAGCACCGGAGACGCCCTCGGTACGGCGAAGGAGTGCTCGTGGCGTAGGGGTGCCGAGTCGGGCTAGCACTGCCGGCGCGCGACGAGCTGTGAGGACGACGGGAGAGTGCGCCCTGGCGGATCCCCCGATCGGGGGACCCCTGTTCCGCCGAGTGGTCGATCCGCTGCCTCCGAAACGGGCGGAGGATCAGGTCATGCCCCTGCTCTCGCTCCGCGGACTCACCAAGAGCTATGCGCACCGCCCGGTCCTCCGGGGCGTCGACCTCGACCTCGACGAAGGGGAGATCCTGGGGATCGCCGGCCCCAACGGGGCCGGCAAGACGACGCTCGTCGAATGCCTGGCCGGTCTGCGCGAGAAGGACGGCGGCACGATCACCGTCGCCGGCATCGACCCCTCCCGCCCCACCCCGGAACTGCGTCGGCTGCTGGGGGGCCAGCTGCAGCAGATCCGCGTCCCCGGGGTGCTGCGCACCCGTGAGGTGCTCGAACTGTTCGCGACCTTCTACCCGGATCCGCTGCCCCCGGACCAGCTGATGGAGGAGTTCGATCTGTCGTCCCAGTCGGATCAGGCCTTCGCGAAGCTCTCCGGCGGGCAGCAGCAGCGGCTCTCGGTCGCCCTCGCCCTCATCGGCCGCCCGCGGATCGCGGTGCTGGACGAGCTGACCACGGGGCTCGACCCGGCCGCGCGCCGCCGCATCTGGGCCCAGCTCGAACGCCGCCGAGCCGAGGGCATGACCATGCTCCTGGTCACCCACTCGATGGAGGAGGCCCAGCGGCTGTGCGACCGGATGGTGATCCTCCAGGACGGCGAGATCATCGCCGACGGTTCGCCGCAGCAGATCGTGGGACGTACGGGCGTGCAGCGCACCACCTTCCAGGCCGAACTCGATGAGGCGGTCCTCACGGAGCTCGAGGAATGCGAGGACGTCGACGCCGTCGCCCGGTCCGGGGGAGCGATCGCCGTCGACGGCGGCGACGCCAGCCCGCAGGCTGTGCTGGCCCACCTGGCTCGTCGGGGAATCCGGGCGCGAGGGGTCGGCGTGGACCGCCCCACGCTCGAGGACGCCTACCACCGCCTCGTCACCGGCGAGGAGCACGAGAACGCCGCACCGGGAGCCCGCCCGGCCGCCGCATCGGGAGCCCGCCCGGCCGACGAGAGGACTCTGCGATGACCGCCGCCACGGCCACTGCCGCCCTCACCCGCGCCGAGATGCGCCAGATCTACCGCTCGCCGGCCTCAATCCTGTTCAGTGTCGGGTTGCCACTGCTGGCGATCGTGATCCTGGCGCTGATTCCGGCGGCCCGCGTCGAGCGGGCTGCGTTCGGGGGGCTCAGCGTGATCGAGGCGTTCACGGCCCCGATCGTGATGTTCTCGGTGACGATGACCGGCGTGATGGTGATGCCGCAGACCCTCGGCACGCACCGCGAGTCCGGTTTCCTGCGGCGGCTGCGCACCACGCCGATCGCGCCCTCCCATCTGCTCGTGGCGACGATCGCCGTGCACGCGGTTCTGGCTGTGGTGGTGGCCTCCGTGATCGTGCTGGTCACCATCGCCGCGGGGGGACGGGCGCCCCTTCACCCGCTGCTGTTGGCGGCCGTGATCCTGCTGATGAGCGCCGTGTTCCTGGCCGTCGGCGCCGTGCTGTGCGCGCTGATCCCCACCGTGAAGGTGCTTGCAGGGGTGGGAAACCTGGTCGCGCTCCTCATGCTGTTCTGCGCCGGGCTGTGGATCCCCCGCGCGGTCATGCCCGACTGGGCGCGCACGCTCACGGATCTCACTCCCGGCGGTGCCTCCGCCGAGTTGCTGAACACTGCGCTCGCGGGCGGGCACGGCGGCTGGGCGGACGTGCTGGTGTGCCTGGTGTGGACGGGAGTCAGCGTGGTCGTGGCGATGCGGGTGTTCCGCTGGGACTGACGCCCGGCAGGGTCCTCGGTGCGCTGATCGGATCGCGAGCAGTCGCGTGCACAGCGTCGTAAGGCGCGTAAGCCGCGTGGACCACGCGGGCCGATCGCATCCACTGGCGTCATAGCAGCACGGCGCGCCGTAGACGGCGCCCCAATCGGCGGAGCCTGCTCGGAGAGCGCCCGTGGATGCGATCACCGGCCCACGGCAGGCCGGCCCACGGCAGGGCGGCGCACCGCCATGCGGCGGTGCGCTGCTGCCGGAGGGCGTGCGGCCTGCGGATCAGGCCTTCGGCGAGGTCATCGACAGCACGTCCAGCGCCTCGTCGAGCTGCGCCTCGGTCAGCTCTCCGCGCTCGACGAAGCCCAGGGCGATCACGGCATCGCGCACCGGAACCCGCTCGGCCACGGCGTGCTTGGCGATCTTGGCAGCGCTCTCGTAGCCGATGAGCTTGTTCAGCGGGGTCACGATCGAGGGGGAGGCCTCGGCGTAGAAGCGGGCCTTCTCCTCGTTCGCGACCAGACCGTCGACCGTCTTGTCGGCCAGGGCCGCGCTCGCGTTGGCGAGCAGGCGGATGGACTCCAGCAGGCTGGTGCCCATCAGGGGGATCTGCACGTTGAGCTCGAAGGAACCCTGTGCGCCGCCCCAGGCGATGGCCGCGTCGTTGCCCACGATCTTCGCGCACACCATGAGCACGGCCTCGGGGATGACGGGGTTGACCTTGCCCGGCATGATCGAGGAGCCCGGCTGCAGATCGGGGATCGCGATCTCGCCGAGGCCGGTGTTGGGGCCGGAGCCCATCCAGCGCAGGTCGTTGCAGATCTTGGTCACGGAGACGGCGATGGTGCGCAGCGCCCCGGACATCTCGACCAGGCCGTCGCGGGCCGACTGCGCCTCGAAGTGGTTGCGGGCCTCGGTCAGAGGCAGAGAGGTCTGCTCGGCGAGGTTGGCGATGACCTTCTGCGGGAACCCGGTCGGGGTGTTGATGCCGGTGCCCACGGCGGTGCCGCCCTGGGGGACCTCGGCCGTGCGCGGCAGCGCCGCCTCGACCCGCTCGATGCCGTAGCGGATCGCGGCCGCATAGCCGCCGAACTCCTGGCCGAGGGTGACGGGGGTGGCGTCCATGAGGTGGGTGCGCCCGGACTTCACGACGGCCTTCCACGCCTCGGCCTTGGTCTCCAGCGCCTCGGCGAGATGGGCGAGCGCCGGCAGCAGCTTCTCGACCACGCCCGCGGTGACCGCGACGTGCACCGAGGTCGGGAAGACGTCGTTGGAGGACTGCGAGCAGTTGACGTGGTCGTTGGGGTGGACCTGGCGGTCGCCAGAGGAGGCGAGGGTCGCCAGCACTTCGTTCATGTTCATGTTGGAGCTGGTGCCGGAGCCGGTCTGGTAGATGTCCACCGGGAACTGGTCGTCGTGTCGACCGGCGACGACCTCGTCGGCGGCGGCGATGATCGCCTCGGCGATGCCGGCATCGAGCACGCCCAGGTCCTGGTTGGCGCGGGCGGCGGCCTTCTTCACCTGGGCCAGGGCGTGGACGTGCGCGGGCTCGAGCCCCTGCCCGGAGATCGGGAAGTTCTCCACGGCGCGCTGGGTCTGGGCTCTGTACAGGGCCGAGGCGGGCACGCGCACCTCTCCCATCGTGTCGTGCTCGATGCGGTAGCCGTCCTGGGTGGTGCCGGGCGTGGACTGGGACATGGAGAGGCCTCCCTTGGCGATGGTGGTGGGTCCGATGGAGTGTGGTGATGGATGGGCTGTGTGTGCTGGTCCGGTCGACGGGGCGCTCGACGGACGGTGCTTCGGTCGACGCGTCGGCCGACGGGGGATCGACCGACGGACGGGGGCCGACGGGGTGGTCAGGTGAGCTCGTGGCTCCACGGGGGATTCGCGCCGGCGCGCGAGACGGTGATGGCGGCGAGCGAGGAGGCGCGGCGCAGCACGGTGGCGACGTCGTCCGACGGGATCGCTGCCAGCGGTCCGCGCCGATCCGCCCCCAGCAGGCCCTTGGCGGCGAGGGCGTCGAGGATCCCGGCGGAGAAGGTGTCACCGGCGCCGACCGTGTCGACGGCCTCGACGACGACGGGGGAGACCTGCACGCGGCCGGAGCCCGCGAATCCGACGGCACCGTCCCCGCCACGGGTCATCACCGTCAGGGCCGGGCCCAGCTCGAGCCAGGACGCGACGACGTCCTCGACGTCGTCGGTGCCGTACAGCCAGGCCACGTCCTCGTCGGATGCTTTGACGACGTCGCTGAGGGCGATGTTCGCCTCGACCCGGCCCCGCACGAACCCCGCCTCGCCCATCAGGGTCGGCCGGGCGTTGGGGTCGTAGCTGATCGTCGCGTGGTCGCGGGTGCGGCGCAGCACGTCCAGGACGGTCGCCGCTCCCGGGTCCGTCACGGCCGCGATCGAGGAGGTGTGCACGGCATCGACCGGCGAGGGCAGTCCCGAGGGGTCCGGGTCCCACACCAGGTCGAAGGTGTAGGCGGCGGCACCGGTCGCATCCAGCGTGGCCTGGGCGGTCGAGGTGGGCGCATCGACCGTGCTGCCCGGCGTGAGCTCCACGCCGGAGCCTTCCAGGTGGGCACGGATCGCCTCGCCGTGCTCGTCGCGGCCGACGCGGGTGAGCAGGTGGGCATCGTGGCCGAGGCGGCTGAGGGCCACGGCCACGTTCAGGGGGGAGCCGCCGGGATGCTCGCGCCGTGCGCCGTCCGCGTCGACGACGATGTCGGTGAGAGATTCTCCGGCGATGAGGAATGTCGCGGTCACTCGTCGATCATCGCAGGTTTCCCCGGCCGGGGCGAACGCGGGGAGCACTGGTGGGAGCGCACCCTGGGAGCGGGGACCCGACACAGCGGGGACAATGGAGGGATGCACGTGCCTGATGACCAGACCCCGGACGCGCCGGAGCCCTCGGAAGCCCCGGCGAACTCTGCGGCAGGGGACGCCGCGGAGACCCCGGAGCCGCGACCGCAGCCGAAGTCGGCCTACGAGCTGCCGTCGAAGAAGAACACCGTGCTGCGGAACATGCTCTGGGCGCTCGCCCTGACCATGGCGGTCGTCGTCGTGATCGCCATCGCGTTTTTCGGCGTGGGCAGTGATGCGGGACGGGAGCCGCTGGCGAACTCGGAGCTCGACGTCTCCGCGAGCGCCGAGCGAGCACAGGACGTCTCGGGGTTCCCCGTGGCGGCGCCGGAGCCGCTGGAGGGGTGGACGGAGCAGTCCGCGCGTTTCACCGGGGGTGAGTCGCCTCAGTGGACCGTGGAGTACACCTCCCCGAGCGACCATCTGGTGACCTTGACGGAGGAGGCCGAGGTCAGCGCGCCGTTGCTGTCCTCGGTCCTGCCAGGGGCGACGACCCAGGACGAGCTCGTGATCGACGGCGTCGAGTGCCAGGTGCTCAGCGGCGACGCGGACGGGGCGAGCGAGCTCGCCATGTCCTGTCAGGGCGATTCCTTCGGTCTGCTGGTGCACGGCGCGACGGACCGCGAGGAGATCCAGACGTTGATGGAGCAGGCGCTCGTCGACGTGCAGGAGTGACCGCTGCGGACAGTCGGCGGGATGCGCCGTCCGGGGACGGCTCCTGCGGGCGGCCCGCGGAGCGGTGCGCGGGAACGCGCTGCGCGGTCAGTCCGACTGGCGGCGCGCGCTGACGGCCTCGTCGAGCCGCTCGCGCGCACCGTCCAGCCACTGCTGGCAGCGGCGGGCGAGCATCTCTCCACGCTCCCACAGGCCGATCGAGTCCTCGAGACCGCCCTGGCCGGACTCGAGGCGGCGCACCACCTCGACCAGCTGGTCCCGCGCAGCCTCGTAGGAGAGCTCGGCGATGTCCGGCGGCAGCTGGACGTCTTCGGTGGGGGTGACCTCCGGGGCCTGCGCGGCGCCGTCCCCGACAGCATCGGTGGGATCAACCGGATCAACCGGATCAACCGGATCAGCGGGATCGACAGGGGAGGCTTCGGCGGGGGACTGGGTCATGGCGACTCCTCGGCGGGGTGACGGATCAGGGGATTCTTCGGGCGGCGATCGGGGGGTCAGGCGGGGCCGCGGGGCGCGGAGTGCGTGCCTCGGGGCGGCGGCTGCACGGGCGCGGTTCTCACGGGACGGGTGGGGTGTACGGATCGGACTCGGTGTGCTCGACACCGAAGCGGCCACCGGCGACCCGGACCGAGAGCGGGTCCCCGACGGCGGTGGCCTCGGGGGAGCGCACGATGGTCCCGTCCGGGCTCTGGACCACGGCGTAGCCCCGCTCCAGGGTGGCCAGCGGGCTGAGGGAGCGCACCTGGCGCCCGAGGTGGTCGATTTCGTCGGCCGCCCGATCGAGGCGAGCGCCGACCAGGGTGCGGGCCAGGGCGATCCGGGAACGGACCTCGTCGGCGCGGCCGGCGAGAATGGTCGAGGGGTTCTCCAGCACGGGCCGGGAACGCATCGCGTCCAATGCCGACTGCTCCCGCTCCAGGCGGGCGCGGATCGCGGAACGCAGGCGGGTCCGCCCCAGGTCCAGCTGGTCGAGCTCGGCCTGGAGGTCCGGCACCACCCGCTTGGCGGCGTCGGTGGGGGTGGAGGCGCGCACGTCGGCCGCGAGGTCGATCAGCGGCGTGTCGACCTCGTGACCGATGGCCGAGACGATCGGTGTCTTCGCCCCGGCGACCAGACGGGTCAGCTGCTCGTCGGAGAAGGGAAGCAGGTCCTCGAGGGAGCCGCCCCCGCGGGAGAGGATGATGACGTCGACGTCCTCGCGGCCATCGAGCTCGCGCAGCGCGGCCGAGACCTCGCGGACCGCCTTGTTGCCCTGTACCGCGACCTCGCGGATCTCGAACTGCACGGCCGGCCAGCGGCGACGTGCGTTGACCACGACGTCGCGCTCGGCCGCAGACTCGCGACCGCAGATCAGACCCACCGTGCGGGGCAGGAACGGCAGCGGCTGCTTGCGGGCGGCGGCGAACAGCCCTTCCGCGGTCAGCACCCGCTTGAGCTGCTCGAGGCGGGCCAGCAGCTCGCCGAGCCCGACGGGCCGGATGTCGTCGGCCTCGAGCTGCAGGCTGCCCCGCTTGGTCCAGAACGTGGGTTTGGCGTGGACGACCACGCGGGCGCCCGGGACCGGTTCGATCGACATCCCCCGCAGCACGTACTCGCGCACCGGCACCGAGAACGACATGTCCACGTCCACGTCCCGCAGCGTCATGAAGGACAGCCCTGCCCCGGGGCGCCGATTGAACTGGACGATCTCGCCCTCGACCCACAGCGGGGACATGCGGGCGACGTACTCGCCGACCTTCACCGACAGCTGCCGCAGCGGCCACGGATTCTCCGCCGTGGTCAGCGCGGCGGTCGGAGCCGGTGCCGGCCGCGGCGCGTCGCCGCCGGAGTGCTCGGTGCTGCTCTCGGTCATGGGGACCACTGTGGCACGAGGCAGCGACAGTCCGTGCGTCCGCGGCGAATTGGGGACGGGGCGTCTGTGAGGAGGAAGGATCTCTCCCGAGGTCGCCCGAGGCCATGCCCGCTGCACACCTCCGCGGCAGAACGCTCCCGCGGGAACGCCGCCGGCCACTCGTCCGGTGACGTTCACCGGGTCTCTCAGGACGTTCAGCCGGCGCGATCCTCGCGCTCGATCCCGGCTTCTCCCTGGGTCTTCGGGGGAGATGCGAGGTCAGCGATCTCCTCCTGCTCGAGGGTGCGGGAGCGCCGGGTGAGCTGCTCGACCTCGTCGACGGGCGTTCCCGTCAAGCCGAGATCCTCGAAGCGGCGAGCTGTGACCAGCACCCGTGACTGCAAGGAACCGACCGCCTCGTTGAAGGCGGCGACGGAGGAGTCCAGGGACCGCCCCACCTTGCTCAGGTGGGAGGTGAAGGTGCCCAGGCGGTGGTGCAGTTCGCGACCCGCGTCCAGAACCGCCCGTGCGTCCCGGTTCAGGGCATCGGTGCGCCAGGTGTGGGCGACCGTGCGCAGCAGCGCCATCAGTGTTGCGGGGGAGGCGATCACGACGTCCTTGCCGAAGGCGTCCTCCAGCAGCGCCGGGTCCGTCTCCAGCGCGGCGGCGAGCACACCGTCGCTGGGCACGAACAGCACGGTGAACTCCGGGGTGTCCCCGAGCGCCTTCCAATAGCCCTTGGAGGAGATCACGCCGACGTGGTGGCGCAGCGCCTTCGCGTGCGCGCTCCGCCGAGCCGCGGCGCGCTGCGGATCGCTCTCCTCGGCCGCGTCCAGATACGCGTCCATCGGGGCCTTCGCGTCGATGACCACGTGACGGTCCCCGGCCAGGTGGACCACGAGATCCGGGCGCTGGCCCTTGTCCCCGTCGGCCCGTGCGCCGGGCAGCTGCTCGGTGAAGTCGACGTGCTCGAGCATGCCCGCCGCCTCGACGATCCGGCGCAGCTGCACCTCGCCCCAGCGGCCACGAGCCGTGGGCGAGCGCAGCGCCGCGGTGAGCGCGCTGGTGCCGGTCTCCAGGGATTGGGCACGCTGGGACAGCTGAGCGAGGTGGGATCGCAGTGCCCCCTCGGCCTCCCCGCGGGCGGCTTCGGAACGGGCCAGGGAGCGCTCGAGATGGGAGAGGGTCGCGGTGATGGGGGCGAGGGTGCGCTGCAGCTCGGCCTCGCGCTCCTCCTCGGCGGCATCACGGCGGGCCACGTCCCGCTCGTGCCGTTCGTCGGCCAGTCGCAGCAGTTGGCCGGAGGCGTCGGAATCGGCGCGTCGACCCTGCTCGAGGACGCGGGCGCGCTCGCGCGTCAAAAGCCAGGTCACCGCGGCGCCGAGGACGGCCCCGATCACCAGCCCCAGCAGAAGCATCGATGTACCAGTCATGAATTCAGCACATCACGGGGATGTGACACGCGAGCGGCACCACGCCCCACGGCCCTCGGCGCGGTGCAGCCGTGCGCGGCCGGGCACCTTCCGGCTCCGCGTCGGGCTGCTGCCGCTCGGGGCAGAAAGGGTCCTCGGCAGGAAACTCTCGGCGGGGACACCGTGACACGGTGAGTGCTGGTCCGAGCGCAGGAGGCGCGGTGGTGCCGCGTTGACCATCGATCCCCGCGAGGTGTACATGTACTGAGCATTCAAGCAGGTGTGGATGAGCGGTCGAGCACGCCTCGACCGACGGGCGCCCTCCGGGCGCGGGAAGGAGCAGATCATGGCGCGGATCGTGGTTCTCGGAGGCACGGGTTACGCAGGAAGGCACCTCGTCGAGGAGGCCGTGGCGCGGGCGCACGACGTCCTCGCGGTCAGCCGCAGAGCCGCGACCGATCCGGTCGACGGAGCGACCTACCGCACGGGCGATGTCCGGGACGAGGCTGTCCTCGCGAAGCTTCTCGACGGCGCGGACGTCGTCGTCTCCGCTCTCTCTCCGCGAGGCGACATGGCCGATCGCGAGCTCTTCCGCAGTCTCGAGTCGACCCTCGCGCGCCTCGCGCAGGACAACGGAGTCCGCCTCGGAGTGATCGGGGGCGCCGGGTCGCTGCTGGTCGCCGAGGGCGGTCCGAAGCTGATGGACACCCCGGAATTCCCCGCGGAGTTCGCCGAAGAGCCGAGGATCCTCGACGCTGTGCTGCAGGACCTGCTTGCCGCGGACGAGACTCTGGACTGGTTCTTCGTCAGTCCTGCCGGGGGATTCGGCGATTTCGCGCCCGGTGAGGCGCGGGGAACCTACCGCCTCGGCGGGGACGTGCTGTTGACCGACGACGAGGGTGCTTCGTACATCTCCGCCCAGGATCTGGCGCTCGCGATCCTCGACGAGATCGACCGGCCTGCGCACCGGCGCAGCCGCTTCACCGTCGCCTACTGACACCGACTGCGCGCGTCGGTCTGAGACCAGAGGCTCACTCCCTCCGCTCCCGCAGCTCTGCGGCAGGCCCGTAGAATCTCCTCCCGTGGCTCTTACTATCGGAATCGTCGGGCTGCCCAACGTCGGCAAGTCCACCCTGTTCAACGCCCTCACCCGCGCCGAGGTCCTCGCCGCGAACTACCCGTTCGCGACCATCGACCCCAACGTCGGCATGGTGCCGCTGCCCGACCCGCGGCTCGGCGAGCTCGCCGAGCTCTTCCACAGCGAGAAGGAGCTCCCGGCGACCGTGTCCTTCGTGGACATCGCCGGCATCGTCAAGGGCGCCAGCGAGGGGGAGGGCCTGGGCAACAAGTTCCTCTCGAACATCCGTGAGGCCGACGCGATCTGCCAGGTCACCCGGGCCTTCTCCGACCCCGACGTGACCCGGGTGGAGGGCTCCAGCGATCCCACCGGTGACATGGAGATCATCACCACCGAGCTGATCCTCGCCGACCTCCAGACCATCGAGAACTCGATGCAGCGTCTGGAGAAGGAGACCAAGCGCGGCGTGCTCGACTCCTCCGTGCTGGAGAACGTCACCAAGGCCAAGGCGCTGCTGGAGACCGGCAAGACCCTGTACCAGGGTGCCGATGCCGCCCGCATCGAGATCCCCGCGCTGCGCGAGCTCCAGCTGATGACCACCAAGCCTTTCATCTACGTGTTCAACACCGATGAAGAGGGTCTGGCGGACACCGCGTCGCAGAAGGCGCTGCGGAAGTCGGTCGCGCCGGCCGAGGCGATCTTCTTGGACGCGAAGTTCGAGGCCGAGCTCATCGAGCTCGATGACGCCGAGGCCGCCGAGATGCTCGAATCCACCGGCCAGGACGAATCCGGCCTGTCCCAGCTGGCCCGCGTCGGCTTCGACACCCTGGGGCTGCAGACCTACCTCACCGCCGGCCCCAAGGAGTCCCGCGCCTGGACCATCCCTCAGGGCGCCACCGCTCCGCAGGCCGCCGGCGTGATCCACACCGACTTCGAGCGCGGCTTCATCAAGGCGGAGATCGTCTCCTTCGATCAGCTCATGGAGGCCGGGTCCATGGCGGAGGCCAAGGCCAGGGGCAAGGTGCGCATGGAGGGCAAGGACTACGTCATGAAGGACGGGGACGTGGTTGAATTTAGGTTTAACGTCTAGAAACCGCCCCTGACCAAGGGTTTTATTCCCTGGCTTTCGGGTGGGCCCGGTGGACGAGTTCCGGTCTACCATGAGCTGCTCAGCGCGGTCGATCTGTCGGGCCAATGGTGCGATCTGCTCACGTCCCAGTGGATCACTCGCGCCTGAGTGATCAAGTCTGCTTGTGCTTCTTGGCCTCCACCACCTGGATCCGCCGGGACCTAAGAGCTGCGACGACCTCGGCAAACAGCTTCTGGTACTCGGCGGCAGGGTAGCGCTGCAGTTTGATCTGAACCGTGTGCTTGCCGTCCTTCGAGGCAGCCCCCGGAACGTCCAGCGGCTCCCTCAGTCGCAGTAGAAGGGCCCGGTTCACGTTCCGTCCGTTCCACAGGAGCTGAATCTTGCTCTCGTTGATGTACTGGACCGCCGTAGCGCCCGCGATCGATGCCCAGGGGATCACGTGGCCCCCGCGGACTGTGATGCCGGCGTCGCCGAGCCCCAAGTCGATCGCGTCGACGCCTTTGCGCATCATGCCCAGGGTTCCGGTCACCAGGCCGTATGCACCGAAGGCCAGCAAGGCGATCCCGAAGAACGTCCCTCCCCACTGCACCGTGATCTGGAGCCGGCGGATCGAGACATCTGGCAAGTCGTTCGCGATCAGGTACCACCCGCGCGCGAGCAGCGGCACGCCGACGAGCATGAGGATTGCGCTCCGCCGGACCCTCGGCCGGTGGAACTCTCGTCTGCTGGTGAAGCTTCGCACTGCATGCCTTCGGGTGGTTCGAGGAGTGATCCATTTTACGGAGGTTCTCCGGGCTCGCGCGTACCGGAGGCCTTCCTCTCACGTGGAAGATCTGAACGAACGCACAGAGGTTGGTCCGTGCTCGGCATGGGGATCGTCTGCACGGTGCTTATCGTCACAGATGACCTTGTCGGTCGGGACTGCTGCACGGATAGGTGACAGTTTTGGTTAGGCCGCGAGGGCCAGGGTCTTGGTCATGATGGGTCGAGCGCAACTCCCCCAGAACGGTGATCTTCTTCGGATCGGAGCGAAACTCAGAGCTGAGGCAAATGCTCAAGAGGATGTTCTCAGAGGAGAGGGGCCGCGGATGGAGCGCATGTACGAGGAACATCATCCTGACTCTCCCGTGCTGGAGTGCGTGTGGCAAGCGCGGGCGACGAGGGACGAGTGTTACCTAGTCCCGGCGGTCGAGTACTGGGATTTGTGGTTCGCCCGCGCAGCAGGTGGAGAGCTACTCGCTGGACTGTCGGGTCCGACTCTGGGGCACCGCTGGATCCGCTCAACGATCGGGGAGCACAGCTGGGGTGTTCAGCTGAAGGCTCATGTCGTCCTGCCTGGAGTGAGCAAGCAGCTCCTGCTCGGCGGGGAACAGCGGCTGTTTGTCGAAGCCGGGCACGTCACGCTTGCGAAGCATGCCGTACCGTTCCCCGAATTCGCGGACCTCGAGGCCTTCACCGATCGTCTTCTGGGGCTCGACGTGCTGCGCTGCGACGGCGATGTCCGGCGCATGCTCTCCGGCGATGACGTGGGCTACTCGGAGCGGCACCGGCAGCGCCGAGTCCGAGCCGCAACAGGGCTTACGCCCAAGCAAATCGAGCAACTGTCTCGGGCGCGTGAAGCATTTGCTCTGCTGATGCAGGGCGTGCCGCCGATCGTGTGCGCTGCACGCTGCGGTTTCGCCGACCAGGCGCACCTGACTCGTTCGCTGAGGGCCTTCCACGGCCAGACCCCGGCCCAGGTGCTGTCCGGCCGATGATGGCGGAAATGTTCAATACCGTGACCTTCACTCGATGGTGGACTGAGGACATCGCATCCACCACCAGTACAGGAGCAAACGATGTCTACACCCGTCGCACCCGAGGGTTATGCCACGGTCAACCCCTTCATCATCACCAGCGACGCCGGTGAGCTTGCTCAGTTTGTCGTAGAGGTCTTTGATGGGGAGGAACGCCCGGAGGCGCGCACCGTCGACGACGACGGCTTGCTGCTGCAGGTCGAGGTGCGCGTCGGTACGACCACCATCATGTTCGCCGAGCGCAAGCCGGACTGGCCTTTCACCCCGAGCCTTCTCCAGGTCTACGTCGATGACATCGATTCGGTACTCGAGCGTGCCCTCGCTCGCGACGCACGGCTCATCACGAAGCCGACTGACTTCTTCGGGACCCGATTCGCTCGGGTCCAGGATTCGAGCGCGAACATCTGGTGGATCTGGCAGCACGGCGAGATGGTCTGGGAAGAACCGTCCGGAGAGAAGGACTGGACTACCGAGGAGCAAGGAGGCGGATGGGGAGATGCCTCGCCCGAACTCGCCTACATCCACGACACGCTGCTAGAAGCGATGACCGCCTTGCGCGACCCGAAGGCCTGAGAAGCGCAACGTCGTCATCGGAGGGATCGGCCGCAGGGGTCCCCCCAGAAGTTTCTCGCGCTCAGCACTGCTGCACTGGTCGAGGCGGCGGATGATTGCGATGGCCTAGCAGGCGGAGGGCGTGCTGGACAGCTTGACTTGAGGCCCGCGTCGGCCAAGGGGGCCGTGTAGTCCAGAGGTTGGTATCTACGGCGTGGTGGAGTTCCGGTTTAACGTCTAGCGTTATTGACGTAGTGCGTTATACACTGATTGTGTGATCAGATCCTTCGGTAACAAGGACACCGAACGTATCTGGCATGAGCAGTACGTCAAAGGCGTTGATCGGTTGGTGCAGCGGACGACCTTGCGGAAACTCGAGCTGATCCATGCGGCGAAAGACGTCGAGGACTTGCGGATTCCGCTGGGGAACCGGTTGGAGCGGCTGGTCGGCGACCGTCGTGGTCAGCAGAGCATCCGGGTCAACGCCCAGTGGCGCATCTGCTTCGTCTGGAGAGAAGGAGGAGCGGAAGATGTCGAACTCGTCGATTATCACTGAGGTCGACCTGATCGAGCCGATCCACCCGGGGGAGATCCTCATGGAAGATTTCATCGAGGGGTTCGGGATCACGCAGAACAAGCTCGCCGTGTCGATCGGCGTACCCCCGCGTCGAATCAACGAGATCGTGCACGGCAAGCGGGGGATCACGGCGGACACGGCGATCCGTCTGGCGCGGTACTTCGGCACGTCCGAGGAGCTGTGGATGAACCTGCAGTCGAACTACGAGCTCCGGCTCGAGCGGCGTGCTCTTCGGGACAAGGTCGCCGAGATCACGCCTTTGAAGGTCGCGTGAACTCTGAAGGTCGCGTGAACTCCGGCCACGTGGCCGTTGGCGTGGTGAAGGCTGTTGGCTTCGACCTTGACGGCACATTGTTCGACCATCGAGGATCTGCGACCGACGGGATCCGACTCTTCCTGCGCGGTATCGGCGTTGACCCCACTGCGAGTGCGCTGGATCTGTGGTTTGCGGTGGAAGAAGCTGAGTTTGAGAATTGGCGTGCAGGCCGTATCGACTTTCGAGAGCAGCGACATCGCAGGCTCAGGTTCGTCCTGACTGAGTTCGGAATCGACTTTGACGATGACCCTGATTCTCTGGATAGTCTTTTCGAGCAGTATCTGACCGAATATCGTCGGGCATGGCGGCCGTTCCCGGATGTTGTCGAGACGCTGACTTCACTGAAAGTACGCGGATACCGGCTTGGGCTGCTCACCAACGGGAATGAAGACCAGCAACTCGGCAAACTGGCGGAAACAGGCTTGCGCGAGATCCTCGACGTGGTGTGCATTTCAGGAGCAATCGGGGTCCAGAAGCCTGACGCCCGCGCCTTCGAGGCACTAGCGCGATCTCTGGGAGTTGCACCCCACGAGTGCCTCTTTATCGGTGACAACCCCGATCAGGACGTAGCAGGTGCCACAGCGGCAGGGATGCGGGCTTCCTTAATAGAACGTCGCCGTACGGGCACTCCCGGATTGTTTGCGGTGACCGAGGCTGCGCTCGCGTAGGCGGAGCCAGCGGCGCTGCATCAAAGGTTGTCCGGTACCGGAACTCGGTCGAGTTCCGGTTCAACGTGTGATTGTCCGCCTCTGTTTCTGAATGGCCACGAGAATGAATTGTGACGAATCCGGCGTTGGCACCTCCCGTCATTGGCGAACAGAGGGAGGCGGTATGGTCGCGATGAATACTAGCATCGAGATTTCTGATGCGACGTCGGAGCAGGAAGTCCCTGCATTGCCGTCGCTATCGGTGCAGGCCGAACGGCTGATCGCCACCGGCGTGCTCGAACACGAGGCAAGCCGACTGACTGCGGAGGAAGTGCGTGCCGTGGCCGCTGAGCTGGAGGGTCGAGCCCGCGCAGGGGCGTTGCTCGTTGCATCGGAGACAGCCCTGCCGGTGAGGATGCTGGTTCCGTCGGTGGCGCGCACGCAGGGTGGAGACGAGAGACCTGGTTTCGTGGTGGTCGATTCGAAGGACTTGGAAGAGTTCCTGCCGACGGTGGGAGTTGCCGTGTCAGATGCCAAGGTGTACGACGTTGAGGACCCATACCGAGACGATGACATGCGAAACTGGTCGCCAGCGGAGGCGTTGGAAGCCTTCGGCACAAGGTCCCGAACCCCATTTACCGTCGCTGAAGGCGTGCATTGGGCATTGCAAGTTCCTGAGGTGATCGACCGCAATGCCTGCTACATGATGATTGGCGCGCGCCGACAGAAGGAGAAGGGGTTCGACTGGCGCACGCCTGCCCTGTGGCTCTCAAACGGCACCGGCCGCGACGGTCGCGAACGACGAGGGGCCGTGAAGCTGGACTGGTGCTGGTGGAACAACCGGCACACCTGGCTCGGCTTCGCTTCCGGGAGCCGGAGGGTCGACTGATTCTCTCGGGGAAGAACGTCTGAGCTCATCGACGGCTATAATATTATGCATCACGTGAGCGGACTGACGTGCTGATCCAAAGGTGAAAGGCGAGGACGGGACTTATGGTTGAACTTCCGCGGCATATAGCGCGAATAGCGGAGGAACTCGCGGCAGTGCCTGGCGCAGTGGCAGTTGTGCTTGGAGGTTCACGTGCCCTGGGAGTAGCTCGGGAAGACAGCGACTGGGATCTTGGTGTTTACTACCGCTCCACACAACGTCAGCTCGATCCGCAGAATGTGCGCGACCTGGGCTATCAGGGCACAGTCTCTGAACTCGGTGAGTGGGGGCCTCTAGTCGATGGCGGTGGTTGGCTGAGCGTCGAGGGGACCCCTGTCGATGTGCTGTTCCGAGATCTGGACACCGTGGAGCGCTGGTGGTCACAAGCTGAGCGTGGCGTGTTCGACGTCCTCTTGCAGCCCGGCACTATTGTCGGGGCTCCTACATACCTGCCTGTGGGCGAATTGGCCATCTGTCAGGTAGTGCACGGGCAGCTCGACCGGCCAGGAAGCTATCCTGAAGAACTGGCCGAACGTGCACCGCGGATTTGGCGAGGCAAGGCAGGGGCAGCCCTGTTGTTCGCCCGGGGGTATGCAGGGCTCGGCGACGTCGTCAATTGCGTGGGCATGTTGTCCCAGGCCATCTTGTGCGAAGCACATGCACGCACCGCTGAAACAAAGCACTGGGCGCTCAATGAAAAGCGACTGATCGCCGAGGCCGACCTGGAGAAGACGCACATGCTCGTCTCAAGGGCGGAGAACAGCACCGAAAGCTTGATTTCTGTCATCCAAGCGGTTGAGGATATCTTAGGCATCCGCTCTGCTACCAAGGGGTAAGGGACTGCTGCAGGATCGGGTGACAGGTTGACCTGCCCCACCGTTTGGGTTCCAGTCGCGGTGACTAACTGGCTGCGGTGACGGTGTCGTTGTCGGAGAGTAGTTCGTACTCGATCGGGGTGCGGTAGCCGAGTGCTGAGTGGCGTCGGCGGCGGTTGTGGAAGATCTCGATGTACTCGAAGATCGCGTTCGCGAGCTCGACTCGGGTCTTCCACCGTCGGCGGTTGAGAAGCTCGATCTGCATCGAGGACCAGAAGCTCTCCATCATAGCGTTGTCCAGGCCGTCTCCGACCGTTCCGAAGGACGGCAGGAGGCCGGCAGAGCGGATCTTCTCCCCGAAGACCCAGGAGGTGAATTGGGTCCCGTGGTCGGCGTGGACGATCCCCCCGGGCTCCGGTTGGCGGTTGCGGATGGCCATGTCGAGGGCGTTGACCACGAGCGTGGCGTCCTGCTTGGAGTCGATGGACCAGCCCACGATGCGGCGGCTGTAAGCGTCGAGGACCGCGGCACAGTAGATCCATCCTTCTCTCGTGCGATGTTGAGTGATGTCGGTGACCCACAGCTCGTTTGGTCGGAGCCGGTGGAACTTCCGGTTCACCAGGTCCTCGGCGGTGACCACGTCGCGTAGCCGCTCAACCCTGGACGGCCCCGGAAGGCCGTAGATCCCGGCCTGGTTCATCAGTAGCCAGACCGTGCGCTCGCAGACGGTGATCCCCATTCCCATGGTGAGTTCGGCATGCACCCGCCGGTAGCCGTAGGTGCCACGCGAAGCGACATGGACCTCACGGATCAAGCCCGCAAGCCACTCGCGGCGCAGCTGAGTCGGGGTGGTCGGGGTCCGCTTCTGCTTGTAGTAGTTCTGCCGTGCCACGCCGAGGACCCGGCAGCAGCGATCGGCCGGGACCCCGGCGTCGACGAGTCGATCGATCACCGGGTAGAGCCTTTTGGGCGGGGCTTGTCCTCGCCCAGGGACTTCGCCGCCTGGCGGACGATCACCAACTCGGTCTCGAGTTCACGGATGCGCCGGCGAGCAGCACGCAGCTCCGCTGACTCGGTGGTGGTCGTCCCTGGAATCTCGCCGCGGTCGATCCGGTCCTGCTTGACCCACTTGGAGAGCGTCACGGGGTGGATGTCGAGTTCGTGGGCAGTCTGCTTCTGCGGTTTGCCCGCACGGACGAGCGCGATGGCTCGGGCGCGGAACTCGGGCGGGTAGGCACGGGGCACGGTGTTCAGCCTTCCGGTGAAGGCAGTCACTTAGCCACAGGAACTGGAACCTTTCTTGTGGGGCAGGTCAAATCTCGTCGATGAACCGGTGGAGGTCGTCATCGCTTCGTATCACCGACTCCTGCAGGTCGAGAAGAGTTTCCGGATGTCGAAGGGCGATCTGAAGGCGCGGCCGATCTATGCGCGGTTGCGGGACTCGATCGATGCGCACCTGCAGATCGTGATCGCGTCGCTTGCGGTATCGCGTTGGATCGAAGAGACCACGGGGTGGTCGATTCGGAAGATCGTCCGGCAGTTACGCGTCTACCGCGAAGGCGTCGTGACTATCGGCGAGCATGAGGGGCTCTTCGCAGATGAGGGTGCAGCGGCCGTTGGCGGGGTGGGCGCGTCGGTCCCGGGATAGACGTCGAGGTCTCCCGATGATGGAAGTTCTGACGCTCGCCATCTGGAAGACCTCGACATGTCTAACGCTACCTTCTCGCCCCCTGATCTCGATGTCTTCTACGGCCTGGACGGGCTCGGGCTCACAGCCACCGGGCAGCGGGTCGAGATCGACCGCGCGATCCTGGACTGCCGGGTCCTGGTAGCCGATCGGTGGTGTCATCGTTGCGGCCGGGCCGGGGTTCCTCGCGGCACGGTGACCAGGACGATCGTGCACGTCCCTGTTGGCTGGCGACCAACGATGCTGCAGGTCAGAGTGCGCCGCTACCGCTGCGCGGACTGCCGCACCGTGTGGCGGCAAGACACCACGACCGCTGCCGCCGCCCGCACGAAGCTGTCTCGGGACGCGGTCTACGGCTCTTCCCAGATGAGGGTGTAGGTCGGCCGGGCGCGTCGGTCCGCAGATAGACGTCGAGGTCTCCCGACGATGGAGGTTCCTACGCCATCCATCCGAAAGACCTCGACGTGACCGACGCTACCCCGCCGGCCGGCTTCGGCCGCTCTGACCTGACCGCCTTCGCGTCTCATCCCAATCGACCCTGATCGGGTCTGCTGACCCCCTCGACGAGAACGCAGCGACATCACAGCCACCCAACCCCGACCGGCCGGGAAGCCGGGGCACGTCACATGGCCTGTGCTGCTGGCGTGTCGAGTGGGTCGTCCAGGGGCGACGCAGGAGCGTCGACGCGACGTGCTGAGAGGTGGTTCCAACCGGGCGCTAGGACACCGGCTACAGGCATGGCGATAGGTCAGGAACGGCGTCGCTCCCTGCGCAGGAGGGAGCGCAGAGTCTCGGCGTTCGCGTAGCCGACCCGTAGTGCGATCTCGGCGGAGGTGAGGTCCGTGGTTGCTGAGAGGTGCCGAGCTCGTTCGATGCGAAGCCGTTGGACGAAGCCGAGCGGAGTGAGGTTGAGCGCCGCACGGACTCGTCGTTCGAGGGTGCGCCGGCTGGTGCCGAGCGACTGCGCGACGAAGGCGACGTTGAACGGTTCGTCCAGGCGGGCGCGCACGAAGCGTTCGAACTCGACGACGATCGGGTCCTCGTGCCGGAGATGTTCGTAGGCGACGAAGGCCGCCTGCGACGGACGCTCGTCGATGACGAGGAGCTTGGCGACATGTTGGGCCAGGTCGGGGCTGATCGATCGCACGAGTGAGAGCGCGAGGTCGATGTGGGCGAACGCGGCGCCGGCGGTGACGAGGTTCCCGTCCACGACGACCATGGTGTCGAGATCGAGGGCGACGGTCGGATAGCGCTTCAGGAACTCCGGCCCCAGGAACCAGCTGGTCGTCGCCCGCCGATGATGCATCCGTCCGGTCTCGGCGACGGCGAACACGCCGGTGCACGCCGCGGCGATCCGGGTGGTCGCGTCGTCGAGGCGCCCGAGCGAGGCGATGACCGAACGAGCATCTCGGCTCTGGAGGGCGTCGTTGGTAGCGGCGGCCGTGAGGGTTCCAAGCGCAGGGACGACGACCACGTCGAACTCTCCGGACTCCGACAGCGGGTGGTCAACCGACAGGGTCATCGATGCCGTCGTGGTCACTCGCCGTTTCGGCCCGAGGATGGCGAGTTCGATCGGGTCGATCCGCGGGTCGATATCGCCGCGGGCTCCGTCGGCCACCCGCACGATGTCGATGACCGACGCGACAGCCGAACCGAAGCAGCCGTCGATCGCGATCAGTCCGATACGAATGGCGCGAACAATAGCAATACTGCCGTATACGCCACTCCTCATCGGCCCTCGCTCGTCATACGCTGAACTCGCCCCACGAAGAACCCCGACTTCAAGGAGAACCCCTCATGTCCACACCCGCATCACTTCCGTATGCCTTCGTCGCCAAGATCGTCGCGGCCGATGGACAGCACGACGCGGTCGCCGATCTGCTCGCCGGCGCTGTCGCACTCGCCAACGAAGAAGTGGGAACGATTGTCTGGTTCGCGGCTAGAACCCACGCCGACACCTTTTGGATCTTCGATGCATTCCCCGACGAGGCCGCTCGCGACGCCCACGCCAACGGCGCCATCGTCGCAGCCCTGATGGCCAACCAGCACCTCCTCGGTGCAGCACCCGAGATCCTGGCGGCCGACGTCCTCGCGTCCAAGCTCCCGTAGTCCGCCAACGCACGAGACGATCGCGCCCCGCCGAGCCGTCGGACCCGACCGCCTCGACACCCGCACCACGTTGACGATCCCCGACGGGCTGAAGCGCCCTGGGTTCCGTTCCGTGGTTAGACGGTCGCGGGCGCGGTCGTCGTGGGGTGAGTGTAGGACGCTTCGACTTCGGCCGGGGTGCGATAGTCGAGTGCTTCGTGCAGGCGCTTCGTGTTCCACCAGGTGACCCAGTCCAGAGTGGCGATCTCGACGGGGGTCGCTGAGGGCCAGGTGCGGCGTCGGTGGATGAGCTCGGCTTTGTAGAGGCCGTTGACGGTCTCAGCCAGGGCGTTGTCGTAGCTGTCTCCGACGGATCCGACCGAGGCCTGGACTCCGGCGGTGATCAGCGCATCGGAGTAGGCCAGCGAGACGTAGTTGCTGCCCCTATCGCTGTGATGGATCAGCCCAGTCCGAGACGCTTCTGCCGGGGAGGTCTGGAGGGCCTGCTCGAGAGCCTGCAGTGGCAGTGCCTCAGTGCGGAGGCTGGTGGCCACTGCCCAGCCGACGATCCTTCGCGTGAAAACGTCCGTGATGAACGCGGTGTAGCAGAACCCGGACGGGATCCGGACGTAGGTGATGTCAGCGACCCAGAGCTGATTCGGTCCGGCAGCCGTGAAGTTCCGCTCGACCAGATCAGGACGACGGTCCAGGCCACCAGCAGGGCTCGTCGTGAACACCTTTCGACCACGGCGTATCCCGCACAGACCAGCAGCTTTCATCAGCCGAGCGGTCTGGTCGCGGCCGACTTCCCATCCGGCACGGCGCATCGCGTGATGCATCTTCCGATACCCGTAGACGCCGTAGTTCTCGGCATGAATCCGACGGATCTCTTCGACGAGCACCTCGTCACGGACCGCTCTGGCCGATGCCGGGCGCTGCTTCGCGGCACGGTATCCGCGAGAGGTGAGGAACCCACGTTCCGTCGCGCCCAGGACGCGGCAGATGGCCTCGACCCCGAAGTGATCGCGATGCCTATCGATGAAGGCGATCATTTCGTCGTGGGGTGGTCGAGTTCCCTGGCGAAAAACACGGAGGCGGCCTTGAGGATCTCGTTGGCCCGCCGGGACTCGGCGAGCTCTCGACGCAGTCTGCGGTTCTCCTCCTCGAGAGACTCCGCGGGGCCGGCCGAGGGCTCGGCTGGCCCGTAGCGGTTGCACCAGATCCTCAGCGTCTCCATGCCAACGCCGAGTTGGGGCGCGACAGCACGGATCGACTCCGATCGTGGGCCACCTTCGAGTGCCTGGCGGTCGTAGACCATGCGCACGGCACGGTCACGCAGCTCCGGACTGAACTTCTTGGGCATACTCCGATTCTCCTTGCTGAGACTCGGAACGGAACCCAGGGCGCTTCACTCCGATGCCGCCGGGGGACCGCGCCGATCGCACCAGGGGACTCAGGGCTGTCCCCGGACCTTCGGTCGAGCACGAACTGCACGGGATCGGTCGTGGAGTCGTCGACGGCGATGGCCGGCAGGCCACATGTCGGCGAGCTCGGCGTCATCGTTCTCCATCTCGACCCAGTCCTCGCCGAGGCGCAGGCAGTCCTGGTGGCCGGCGGGGGCTCGTAGCGTCTCGGCCTGCCCGCTGCCGAGTCCGATCCCGAGCCCCGTCACCGCGACGCCGCAGGCCTCTGCCCGGTCCGGCTGCGGTCGGGCAGTCATTCATCGGACTGCGCCCGTGGGTCATGCGGAACCCGCGGAAGATGGTGAACGGCACGACCCTGCGGGTTCCCGTCGGACTCGCGCGTCATGACCCCGCGATCCCGCGCCCCGGCACGGCGCCGACCATGGGGCGAAACGTCCGGTCAGCGTCGTTCGAGGGTCGCCGGTTCACGACCTCATCGCAGACGGCGCGGAGCGCCTGCTGACCGAGTTCCGCATGCACGCGGCGTGGATTCTCGATCGGGCGACGCAGGTTGCTCGTCCGATGCGCCCGTTGCGTGGGGTCATTGCCCTCATCGAAGCCTTCCGACTCTCACCCCAGGGAGGCGGTCTCCTGCAGCGCAGCCTCGAGGTACGGTGCCGATGCACCGACTCCGGACGACGCGACCTGCGCGGGCGTTCCTGAGGCGACCACCGTGCCGCCGTCGTCTCCCGCGCCGGGTCCGAGGTCGATGACGTGGTCGGCTGCGGCGACCACGCGCATGTCGAGCTCGACCGCGACGACGGTGTTGCCGGCGTCGACGAGGGCCTGTAGGTGGGTCAAGAGCCGGTCGGAGTCGGCGCAGTGCAACCCGGAGGTCGGCTCGTCCAGGACGTAGAGCGTGTCCCCGCGCTGGGATCGCTGGAGCTCGGTGGCGAGCTTGACGCGCTGCGCCTCACCGCCGGACAGCTCAGTCGCTGGCTGCCCGAGACGCAGGTACCCGAGACCCACGTCGATCAGCGCCGCGAGCGAGCGCAAGATGTCGAACTCGCCGTGGAAGAAGTCGTGGGCCTCCTCGACGCTCATGGCGAGGATCTCGGCGATGTCGCGGCCGCGCCAGATGATCTCCAGCGTGCTGGACTGGTAGCGGGTGCCATGGCAGTCAGGGCACTTGGTGTAGACCGAGGGGAGGAAGAGTAGCTCCACCATGACTGATCCCTCGCCCGTGCAGGTAGGGCAGCGACCGCCGGTGACGTTGAAGGAGAATCTGCCCGGTTTGTACCCCCGAGCGCGGGCCTCGGGGGTCTCCGCGAACCTCCGCCTCACGTGGTCGAACAAACCGGTATAGGTCGCGACGTTCGAGCGCGGGGTGCGACCGATGGGCTTCTGGTCGATGCTCACGACGCGGCGCACCCCGGAGAGGTCTCCCCAGACCGCTCCCTCGAGCTCCTCGGGCTCGTCCGACAGCAGGAGCTCGTCCCCTTCGGGGGCGGCAGCGTCCTCCGCGTGGACAGCCCGTCCCCGTCGCTCGCCGAGCAGCGCCGGCAGTGCCTGGCTGACCAGGCTGGACTTGCCGGATCCCGAGACTCCGGTGACGGCGGTGAACACCCCGAGCGGAAAGGAGATCGACACGTCGCGCAGGTTGTTGCGGGTGACGTTCTCGAGCTGCAGCCATCCCTGCGGTTCGCGGGGCGTCCGCTGGGGCAGGCCGCTGCCCCCGAAGACATACCCGCGGGTGACGGACTCCTCCACCTCTACGAGCCCTTCGGTGGGCCCGCTGTAGATGACGCGTCCGCCGCGCTCGCCCGCGCCGGGGCCGATGTCGACCAGCCAGTCCGCGTGCCGCATCACGTCCACCGAATGCTCCACCACGAACAGGCTGTTGCCCCGGCGCTTGAGCCCGTCGAGGATACCGAGCAGGGCACTGACGTCCTGCGGATGAAGCCCTGCGGAAGGCTCATCGAGCACATAGACCACACCGAACAGCTCAGAGGTCAGCTGGGTCGCGAGCCGCAGCCGTTGTAGCTCCCCGCCGGAGAGGGTGGGGGTGGTGCGGCCCAGAGAGAGATACCCCAGACCCAGATCGATGATCGGCCGCAGTCTGTTGACGAGCTCCGCGCCCAGCCGCGCTGTCGCGGCCAGCTTCTCCACCGAGTGGTTCGGTGTCTTGCGCACGTCGGGGGCGGCCGCGTGGGCTGATCCCCCAGCGTCGACGCGCTGCTGCACAGCGTCGCGTCGGGCTGCGTCGTCCAGTGCTTGCCCCGCCGTCTCGGTCCCGTCGAGATCGCCGGTGGCCCGCTCGACTGCCTCTTCGATCAGCGTCGAGAGCTCCGCGAGCGGCAGCTCGGAGAGATCTGCGACATCGAGACCCTCGAACGTCACGGACAGAGCCTCCGGCTTCAGCCGCTTCCCATGGCAGACTGGGCAGGGAGCAACCGAGAGGAACTGCGCCACGCGCCGCTTCATCGACCCGCTCTTGGTGTTCGCGAACGTGTCGAGCACGTACCGACGCGCACCGACGAAGGTGCCCGAGTAGGTCGGCTCGACGCCCGCCGCGGTCGCGGCCCGGGCCTCGGCGAGAGTCAGCCGCGAGTGGACCGGGACATACGGCGTCTCCTCGGTGTAGAGGATCCAGTCCCGATCCTCCTTCGGCAGGTCCCTCCAGGGGGTGTCGACGTCGTAGCCGAGGGCGACGAGCACATCGCGCAGCTGATGACCGTGCCAGGCCGTCGGCCAGGACGCGATAGCCCGCTCGCGGATCGTCAGCGAAGGGTCGGGCACCATCTGGCCCTCGGTGACCTCGTACACCCGGCCGATGCCGTGGCACTCCGGGCACGCGCCCTGCACTGTGTTGGCGGAGTAGTCCTCGGCGTAGAGCATCGGCTGATCATCGGGGTAGTGGCCGGCCCGGGAGTAGAGCATGCGCACCAGCGAGGAGAGCGTGGTGATGCTGCCCACCGACGAGCGCGCGCTGCGGCCTCCACGCTGCTGCTGAAGAGCAACGGCCGGCGGCATGCCCGTGATGGAGTCGACGTCCGGGACGCCGGCCTGGTCGATCAGGCGACGAGCGTAGGGAGCGACGGACTCGAGGTAACGGCGCTGGGACTCCGCGAACAGGGTTCCGAAAGCCAACGAGGACTTCCCCGAGCCAGAGACCCCGGTGAACACCACCAGAGCGTCGCGGGGCACCGTCAGGTCGATGTCCTGAAGGTTGTGCTCGCGAGCGCCGAGAACCTGCACATCGGGCTGAACGGGTGTGGAGTCCGGCGGTGCGGACCTGCGTGCTTCGACCATGCCGGTGACACTAGCAACGCGTTCCACCGATCGGTCGGTGCATGCCCCAGTCCTCCACGGTCCACCTGCCCGTGGCGCCTGTCGCCGCAGCGGCGGCGGGCACCTCGGTGGACGCGAGGTTCCGTCCGTCCTACGCTCGAAGAGAGCCGAGGTCGCGGGCGACGGGCATCCACATGACCGTGGCACCTCCGCGATCGGGCCATCCCCAACTGGAGGAGAACGTCATGGCAAGCAGCAACCGCGCCGTCGTGTTCCAGAACGTCAAGGACATGCGCGTCGAGACCCTCGACTTCCCGAAGCTCGAGATGCCGAACGGCAGGAGCGCCCCGCACGGTGTCATCCTCAAGATCGTCGCCACCAACATCTGCGGCTCCGACCTGCACATCTACCGCGGGTCCTTCCCCGTCCCCCAGGGCATGGTGATGGGGCACGAGATGACCGGAGAAGTCCTCGAGGTCGGCCCCGACGTCGAGTTCCTCTCCGAGGGCGACCTGGTCTCCGTCCCCTTCAACGTCGCCTGCGGCCGATGCCGCAACTGCCGCGCCCGCCACACCGAGGCGTGCGAGACCGTGAACCCCGACGCGGCCTGCGGCGCCTACGGGTTCAACCTGGGTGATTTCCAGGGCGGACAGGCGGAATACCTGTTCGTCCCCTACGCCGACTTCCAGCTGCTCCGCTTCCCGGACAAGGACCAGGCCATGGAGAAGATCCGTGACCTCGCCCTTCTGTCGGACATCCTGCCCACCGCGTTCCACGGCCTCATGGAGGCCGGGGCCAAGCCCGGCTCGACCGTCTACATCGCCGGCGCCGGCCCCGTCGGACGCTGCGGCGCCGCGGCGGCCCGCCTCCTGGGCGCTTCCTGCATCATCGTCGGTGACTACCATCAGGACCGGCTGGACCTGGTGAAGAACAACGGCTGCGAGACCATCGACCTGAACCAGGACGTGCCGCTGACCGACCAGATCGAGGCCATCCTCGGCGAACCCATGGTGGACTGCGCCGTCGACTACGTCGGCAACGAAGCCCACGGGATCGGCCGCGAGGCCGAGGACATGAACCCGGCCCACGCCATCAACCAGGTCATGGACGCCACCCGCGCAGGCGGCGCCACCGGCGTCATCGGCGTCTACGGCCCCGACCCGCTGGCCACGTCTAAGGCCGAGCAGGAGGGTACCTTCCCCCTCGACTTCGGCAAGGCGTGGATCAAGTCCCCTCGGATCTCCGGCGGCCAGGCCCCGATCATGCACTACAACCGCGAACTGATGATGTCGATCCTGTGGGACCGCATGCCCTACCTCAGCGACATGCTCAACACCAAGGTCATCAGCCTCGACGAAGCCCCCGACGCCTACGCCACCTTCGATACCGGCGTCTCGGACAAGTTCGTCATCGACCCGCATGGCCTGATCCCGGCCTGATTCCCGCCTGATTCCGCGCCGTCGGCGCCGGCCCGCGACCATCGCCTCAGCGGCGGTCGCGGGCCGGCTCTCTGCACGGATCCGTTCTCGATGCCGATCCGGGCGAGGGCCGGCGTCGTACTCTGGTAGTCCAGACCGGTATGCACGAGCACACCAGCACGGACCAGCGAGCAGGGGCGTGATCATGGGACAGGAGAGCACCTCACTGCCGCGCCTAACGTCCTTCTCGACTCGGAACGCCCCACGGGGCGACGAGGTCGACTACTGGCGCCAGATCCGCCGGGAAGCGTACGTCTCAGTTCGGACCGATCCCGTCGGTGCCGGATTCGGCGGGGAGATCCGACTGGGCCAGTACGCCGACTTCCGCCTGTCCACCAAACGGGCCAGGGCCGAGGAGGTCAGGCGCTCCCGCAGCGACATCGCCCAAGCCCACGATGAGCAGGACTACCTTTACTTCCTGTTCCAGACCCGCGGAACCCTGCTCGTCGAACAGGCCGGGCGCGCAGCACTCGCATCCCCGGGCTCGCTCGTGATCTACGACAGCGCAAGTCCCTTCGCTCTGCGCGCCAGGGACTACTACGAACAGGTAGTGCTCGAACTCCCCGCTGACGACGCATTCGCTCGCGTCGGCGCGAGCCGCAGCAACTACCTCCTGGCGAAGACCTTCGACTGTGATGGCGCGGTGGGCGCAGTCGCAGCCTTCTTCAAGAGCCTCGCGAGGAGCCAGGCCGGTGATCCTGTCGGAGCGCACCGACTCGAGCCGCAGGCGTCCGCCCTGGGCGCATCTCTCGTCGACCTGCTTTCCCCGGCACGACCTCGCGTCGACGCTCCCGACGCCCTTCGCCGTAGCGAGGCACTGACCTTTATGCGCACTCATCTGGCGGACCCTGACCTCGATGCCGAGAGCATCGCCGACGGCCTCCACCTCTCCCGCCGAACCCTCTTCCGCCTATTCGAAGAAACCGGCGAGTCGGTCATGGGGCGTCTACGCACACTGCGCCTCGAAAGAGCCCGGCTGGTGCTCCGCACCCAACCCGACAAGCCGATCTCCGCCATCACGCTCGAGACAGGATTCTCCGGGCCGGTGCAGTTCTACCGAGCCTTCCGCACGACAGTGGGGATGACTCCAGGTGAATACCGAGAACTCGCCGCCCTCGAAGCCGCCCCGACCGAGATCGACCAGGACCCAGTTCATGAATGACGGCGCGGAGCTGGACAAGCACCCCCACATGGACCAGAAGCGGCTGGATGAGCGCCTGGACCACATCACCCAGACCCGTCTCAGGCCCGAGCCTCCTGGGTGCGCGTCCCACGACGACTGGACTCCAACGTCGCGGTCAACGTGCGCGCGTCATAGCTGCCCACCATCCGGCAACCATCGACGAAGAACGTCGGGGTCGCATGGGCACCACTTGCCGCCGCGCTTTCGACATCTCGCTCGACCCTCGCAGCAACCTCGTCGCTGTCGAGGTCCTTGGTGAACGCCTCGACATCGAGGCCCAGCTCAGCCGCGTAACCGATGAGATCCTCCCTCTCCAGCGCATCCTGCCGAGCGAAGACGAAGTCGAGCCACGGCCAGAACATGTCCTGTCTCGCGGCCGCCTCCGAAGCCCGCGCGGCGAGCGGACCGTGAGGATGGTGAGGGAGATGCCGCACGACGTAGCGCAGGTCACCACCAAACCGCGCGTGGAGGTCCTCCCACGAACCGGTGGCATGCGCGCAGTACGGGCACTCGAAGTCCACGAACTCCACCAGGGTGAGCTGGGCGTCCTCCGGGCCGCGGATGTGGTCCACCTCGGGATCCACCGGGGAGTCGAGCGTCATCGGCAGATCCGCTGTCTCCTCTCCCCACCGACGGGCCGCGACCTTGAAGATCGACCAGCCCAGAACGGTGGCGAGCACCATCGCCACAAGCACCCCCAGGGTCGCCTGACGCCCCAGATCCGAGGAGGAGTCGAAGGCGAGACCGATGATCAGCAGCGACACGGTGAAACCGATGCCTGAAAGGGCTGCCCCGCCGAACACGCTGCCCATACCGACCCCCTCCGGCAGTCGGCCTGCGCCCATCCGAACGGCGAGGAGCGTTGCGATCCCGATTCCGAGGGCCTTGCCAAGCACGAGCCCCGCGATGACGCCCCACGTCACCGGCGAGCCCAGCGAGTCGGCCATCACCCCACCGCGCAGGTCCACCCCGGCGTTGGCCAGGGCGAAGATCGGCACGACCAGCAACGCCGTGGGGAGACGGAGATACTCGTGCAACCGCTCGTTGACTGACACGCCCTTGGACAACCCCCGTCCGACGGCACGCGCCGAAGAAGCGCTCGGGGACTGCCAGAAGTCGCGGAACAGCTGCCGGGCGGCGACCACCTTGTGCCGTCGCGTCGGGTAAGCCGGGATCAGAAGCCCAGCGATCATGCCCGCCAGCGAAGCGTGGATGCCGGAGGACAGCGTCGCCAGCCACAGCACGATGACGATCCCCACGTACGGAGCGGCACTCCATTGCCGGGAACGGCCCAGCAGCCACAGCGCAACGAGGCAGCCCAGAGCGACCAGCAGCGGGGCGAACCGGATCTCCTCGCTGTAGAACACCCCGATGATCGACACCGCGAGGAAATCGTCGACCACCGTGAGGGTCAGAAGGAAGACGCGCAGCTGCCCGGAAAGCCGGGGGCCGACAATTGCGAGAGCACCGAGCATGAACGCCGTGTCCGTGCCGACAACCGCCCCCCACCCCCGAAGCCCCTCGCCACCGGAAGCGCCGACGACCAGTACATACACCAGCGCAGGCACCGCCACACCCGCGACGCCCGCGATCGCCGCCAGACGAGCGCGACTGCTGTCCCGCAGAGCCCCGTGTGCAAACTCCTGGCGCACCTCGAGACCCACGACGAAGAAGAACACGACCATCAGTCCGTCGTTGATCCAGTGGTGCAGATCCAGGTGCAGCCCGAACGGGCCGACGTCGATCCCCACGATCTGGTGCCACAGCTCGAAATAGGAAGAGGACAGTGGCGAGTTCGCCCAGAGGAGGGCGAAGGCCGTGACAACGATGAGCAGCACGGCCGAGCCCGACTCCGTGCGGAGTCTTCCGGCTATGCCGCGCGGGAGCGAGGTTGAGTGGGACACAGCTCGATTCTGCCGGAACGTGCTGGCTAGCGGTACAGCCAGGCGGGAGGATGGCACGCAACGTCAGGGTCTGTCCGGTTGTCATAGTGACCTGACCTACGGGACTGCTGCGTCGATAGGTGTCAGCCCGACCTCACCTATCGGTGCGGCAGGCCCTCCCGTCAATGGGTGATGGACGCTAGCTCGGCGCGGGTGCGGGCGCCGTACTTCCGTAGCAGGTTAGCCACGTGGTACTTCACCGTGTTCGCCGTGATCCCGAGCTGGTCACCGATACGCTGGTTCGAGATACCGGTCACGACCAGACGCAGCACCTGCTTCTCGCGGGCGGTGAGCTCCTCGGCACTCTCCACCGTCAGTGCCGCGCTCGGCGGGTCCAGGGGGATCTCGATTCGCAGCGTCGTCCCCCATCCCGGGGTTGCCTCCACGTCCATGGTGCCGTCGAGCGCCACCACACGCTCCGCGATCGGGCGCAGCACGTCGTCGTGGGCGGACACCGCACCGCCTCCGTCGTCGCGGATTTCCATGAGCAGGTTGCGGCCGTCGCAGTCCCAGCCGACCCGGGCCCGTGCGGCATCCGCGCGGTCCACGAGCGAGAGCACTGCGGTGCGGGAGATGGCGCGGGCTTCGCGAGCGACCGGGCCTGGGAGCGCCCGCCCCTGCGCAGGAGGCTCGGCAAACTGGACGTGCAGCGGCCCGGAGCGAATGAGAGGACGCAGCTCGGTGCGCAGGCGCGAGAACGCCTCGACGACCGGCTCGAGCACGCTCTCGTGCTGCTCATGGGTCGAGCGAGCACGGATGAGCGCCGAGGAAGCGATTTCCGTGGCCTCCCTGCGCGCGGCCACATCCGAGAACCGGCCCGAGCGGAGCACGGCGAGGATCGACCCGAGGGCGACCGCATGCCGATCGCCCTGCTCGGTCAGGGCGCGGTCGCGGGCCAGAGTGTCGGCCCGTTCGGCCGGTGTCGGCAGCTCGTCCATCTCACCACCCTACCTCGACCTGGCAGGCCTACCCGATCGGAGGGGGTGCCTCGCCCATCGGGCAGCTGTGGCGCCTCTCGATCCGTCCCAACATGGTCGGCATGGAGAAACCAGCCATCCAGGAATCGCTGACACGGATCGTCGGCGAGATCGAGGGGACCGTCACCCTCCCCGACCTGCCCGCACTCGAGGCCGCCGTCGAGCTGACCGCGAAAGCCCGGCGGGTCTTTGTCCACGGTGCTGGACGGTCCGGGCTCGCGCTACGGATGACGGCCATGCGCCTCATGCACGCGGGGTTGGACGTCCACGTCGTCGGCGAGACGACGACCCCGGCGATCAGAGAGGACGACCTGCTCCTGACCGCCAGCGGCTCCGGCACCACCCCGGGGGTGGTGAGCGCGGCGGAGACCGCGAGATCCGTCGGTGCCCGCGTAGTCGGGATCACGGCAGACCCCGAGTCACGGCTTGCGCTGCTGGCCCACGCCGCCCTGGTCATCCCCGCGGCGACGAAGACGGACCGGTCCGAACAGCACTCTGCCCAGTACGCCGGCAGCCTCTTCGAGCAGGTTCTCGTGCTTGTAGGCGACGCCCTCTTCGACGTCCTGTGGCAGCGGAGCGGAAAGAGCGCGGATGCGCTCTGGCCCCGTCACGCCAACCTCGAATAACCCCCTCACCCCCCCCGACGACCAACCGCACGACCAAGAGAAAGAGACACCCTGACATGCGCCTGCAGTTCGCCATGGACACCCTGACCACCGAGTCCGCCCTCGAGCTTGCCGCGAAGGCTGCTCCCTACGTCGACATCCTCGAGCTCGGCACCCCGCTAATCAAGAGCGAGGGCCTCGCGGCGATCACAGCGGTCAAGGCTGCCCACCCTGAGAAGATTGTCTTCGCCGATCTCAAGACCATGGATGCTGGCGAACTGGAAGCCGACATCGCCTTCGCGGCCGGCGCGGATCTGGTCACCGTGCTCGGAGTCGCCGGTGACAGCACCGTCGTCGGAGCGGTCGCCGCGGCGCACAAGCACGGTAAGGGAGTCGTCGTAGATCTGATTGGCGTGTCCGACAAGGCCGCGCGGGCCCGCGAGGCCGTGGACCTCGGCGCCGTCTTCGTCGAGATGCACGCCGGACTTGATGAGCAGGCGGAAGACGGCTACAGCCTCGACGCCCTGCTCGCCGCCGGCGCAGCCGCCGGAGTATCGTTCTCCGTCGCCGGCGGCGTCAGCGCGGACTCCGTCGAGGCCGTCCAGCGGGCAGGAGCAGACGTGGCCGTCGCCGGAAGCGCGATTTACAGCGCTCCCGACGTTGCCGCCGCGGCAGCCGCCATCCGCGCCGCCATCCGTTGAACAGCGTCCACCGCACCCTTCGAAGGGAAGGTCTGGGACCTGGCTCTGAACCTTCCTCGCTGGGCGCGGTGGACGGGCCTCAGGGACGATCGCGGCGTGGCAAGGCGGAACGCGCGACCGTAGTCCATGCAGGGCGGACGAGATGTTGCTCGTGAGTCCCATCGTTTGCGGCACAGCACCGGCGCTCCATTGGGGTATACCCGTTCGGCACAGCAGCGCCGCGCATCTACTCCTCGCGGGAGCCCGTCAGGATACTGGTGCCCGGGCCGATGCTCTGAGCGACCATGCCGAGATGTAAGTCCCCGTTGGTGCCCATCGCGCTCCGGTGAGTCAGTCAGTATTGGTACATGAGCGATCCGTTCCGGGGCCTGAGTGCCTTCCCCTTGACGCCCATGTCTGAGGATCAGGTAGATGAGGGGGCCTTCGTCGGCTTGATCGAGCGCATCGTGGCGGCAGGTGCTGACTCGATCGCTGCGCTGGGATCGACTGGTTCTTATGCCTACCTCAGCGGTGCTGAGAGGAGCAGAGTCGCGCGGCTTGCGGTGGAGACCGCCGGTTCCGTGCCGGTGATCGTCGGGGTGGGTGCCCTAAGGACTTCCCAGGTGTTGAGCAACGTCGACGCCGCGGAGGAGGTGGGTGCATCAGCCGTCCTCCTCGCTCCGGTGAGCTATCAGCCCCTGACCGATGATGACGTGTTCGAGCTGTTCCACACCGTCTCGGAACGCGCTTCGCTACCGGTGATCGTCTACGACAACCCCGGCACAACCCGTTTCCGCTTCACCATGGAGCTCTACGCGCGCGTTGCAGAGCTGCCGGGCATCGCGTCTATCAAAATTCCATGGGTGTCTGCAGATTCGCGCGAGGCATCCGAGCATGTCGCCAGCATCAGGGATTCGATCCCGGATCACGTGACGATCGGCGTTTCCGGCGACGCCTTCGGTGCAGCCGCGCTGAACGCCGGCTGCGATGCTTGGTACTCGGTCATTGCCGGCACGCTGCCTGAACCGGCGCTGACGATCACGCGTCTGGCGCAGTCGGGCCACGCGGACAAGGCCATCGCCGCCTCGAAGCAGCTCGGACCGCTGTGGGATCTGTTCGCGGAGTTCGGGGGCAGCCTGCGTGTTGTAGCCGCGATCGCGGAGCACCTCGGGCTCGCGCCCCGCCGGTGCCTGCCCCTTCCTATACAGGGGTTGAACGGCCAGCAACGAGCCCGCGTCGCCTCCGTAATCGATCAGCTCCAGCTCTCGTGAGCACCTGAGGAAGGAACCACTTCTGTGCTCCACAGACGACCGTTTATGACGCAGTGGCCAGACGGGGGCGCGCAAGGTCTAGTGGCAGACTCTGAGCATGGAACAGCGCCTCAGCTTCATCACGCTCGCCGTTGCCGACCTGGACCGAAGTCGAACCTTCTACGTCGACGGGCTCGGGTGGGAGCCGATCTTCACTGGCGGTGACGTCCTCATGCTGCCGATTGCTGATCGGCTGATCCTGTCGCTTTGGTCCTTGGAAGGCTTCACCGCGGAAGTCGGTGAAGCACCAGCATCTGGTGTGGCGCCCATCACTCTCGCGCACAACGTCGCGGCGCCTGCCGAGGTCGACGCCGTGCTGGCCGAGGTGGCGGCGCTGGGCGCACCGGTGAGCGCCGGCCGTCACCGTGAGTGGGGCGGATACTCGGGATACTTCTCCGATCCCGATGGGTTCCGATGGGAGGTCGCGGTCAACCCTGGCGTGACCGGTGCTTTTGTGCTGCCGCACGTGTCAAGCACCACCACACCGCAGGGGTAAGCCGCCCCAGACCAGATTCGACCGTTTACGGTGCGGTGGACGGGGCGGGACTGATGCGCGATCAGGTGTCAGCTGGGGTTAGGCCGCCAGACTGACGGTCGGGTTCATGATGGTCTCGTACTCGATGGGGGTCAATCGACCCAGTCGGGCCTGCCGGCGTCGGCGGTGGTAGGTGCGTTCGATCCAGGTGATGATCGCGGTCCGCAGCTCTTCTCTGGTCTGCCAGCGCTTGCGGTCCAGGACGTTCTTCTGGAGCAGGACGAAGAAGGACTCCATGGCGGCGTTGTCACCGGCGGCACCGACCTGGCCCATCGAGCCGATGAGGTGGTGGCGGTTCAGAGCATGGACGAATTTCTTTGCTCTGAACTGCGAACCTCTGTCGGAATGCACGATGCAGCCAGCCGCATCTCGGCGCCGCGATACCGCGTTGCCCAGGGCGTTCACTGCGAGGCGAGCCTTCATTCGGGAGTCCATGGAGTAGCCCACGATCCGGCCGGAGAAGACGTCCTTGATAGCGCAGAGATAGAGCTTCCCCTCGTCGGTCCAGTGCTCGGTGATGTCGGTGAGCCAGAGTTCGTTGGCGTCGTCGGCGGTGAATTCGCGCTTCACGAGGTCATCGTGGACCGGTGGACCGGGCCGCTTTCCATTCTTGCCGCGCTTCTTCCCGAATACGGACCACCATTGGTTGTCCCGGCAGATCCTCCACGCCGTGCGCTCACACATCTCTACGCCTGCTGCTGCGGCTTCGCCGGCCAAGAAGCGGTAGCCGAACTCCGGACGTCGCGATGGGCATCCAGCACGGCATTGGCTCGATAGGCCTCGGTCAGCTCAGCTGCAGTGACCTGCTGGTGCAACCAGCGGTAGTAGGGCTGGCGGGAGAGCTTCAGGACCCGCAGGGACACCGCGACGGGAATGCCGTCTGCGGCGAGCTCGCTCACGAGCGGGTAGAACCTTTTCCCGGCAGGTTCGCCTGGGACAGGTAGGCGGCCGCGCGGCGCAGGACCTCGTTCTCCTGCTCGAGCAGCCGGTTCCGGCGACGCAGATCGCGCAGCTCGGTCGATTCCTCCCGAGTTTTCCCGGGCCGGGCACCGTCTTCGACATCAGCCTGACGCATCCAGTTCGTCAGGCACGACTCGGAGATCCCGAAGTCCTTCGCGATCACGGCGAGCTTCTGGCCAGGTTCACGGTTCCTCGCGACGCGGACGACGTCGTCCCGGAACTCCTGGGGGTAGGGAGCAGGCATGGTGCACATCCTTCCCTGCAACGCTCCTCAGCGCCACAGATCACGTGACACCTACCTGCGCATCAGTCCCTCGCGCTCGATGACCAGGGCCAGCTTCGTGCCACCGTCATCGAGGCCGGCCTGCGCGATGCGTTCGCTGACATGGCGAACAGCGTCCGGCTCCGACCACGGCTCGTCGAGCAAGTACTGGGCGACGTCCTCTCGACCGTAGATGCGCTGGAGTGGCTGCGCATCCTGGTGTTCATGCAGGCGCAGCCGGAGGCGATCGGTCGTGAGCGGGAACAGGCTGGGCGGATCGATCGGACGCCGGTAGTGCATCAGGATCGTGCTTTCGCCGGAGGGCGCGGTATCCCGCTGCGATGTTCCGCGCTCGTAGCCCGAGCGTTCGAGCGCCCGTTGGGATGCGACGTTCTCCAGGGCGGTCCGAGCTGTCACGCTGGTGAATCCGCTCCGTCGAACGATCTCGGTGGCGAGCGCGAGGGCGGCCGTGGAGAGGTGTTCGCCGCGGTGGTCGGGATGTATCCAGAACCCCACCTCGATGGACGTGTCGGTGGCTCCGAAGAGCACCAGGCTGCCGACGAAGTCATCCGTCGACGGGTCGGCAATCGTCAGTACCGCAAGGTCGCCTCGACCCAGGCCGTCGCGGATCGGGCCTCGGATGAGGGCCAGCACGGTGTCCTCGGTGTACTCCGGCTCGGGCAGGTGCCCGTGCTCGCGGACGGCGGCGTCATCGGTGCCGGCGGCGTAGGCGCTGGCATCCTGGGGGTGCATGGCTCTGAGCACGACCTGGTCGTTGCGGATCGGGAGCAAGGAAGTATTCAGCATGCCGACTAAGCTAACAGTGTTCGCATAAGGTGTGCGTCATGAGCTATTGGGACCATCAGAGACCTGTCAGGCGTGCGCGAGCAGTCGACGTGGCGCAGGCTGCGCACGCCGCAGCTCAGCTTCTTGATGAAGGAGGTCTGCGCGCTCTCACGGTCAGGGCCGTTGCGCAGCGCCTCGAGGTGGCGCCCGCCAGCCTGTACTCGCGGCTCTCGTCGAGCGAGGATCTCGTGGACCTCGCGCTGGACCACGCGCTCGGGCAGGACGCCGAGCTGCAGGCGGCACGAGGCGAGGCGACGCTGCACGCCTTGATGCTCGAGTACTTCCGGCATCTGGTCCGACATCCCTGGGCGTGCCAGGTCATCGCCATGCGCGCACCGAGAGGGCCGAATTACCTGCAGCTGTCCGAACGCATGTGTGTCCTGCTCATCGAACTCGGTTCACCAGACCCCCTCGGGGACGCGTACGCGTTGTCGAACTTCGTCATCGGGAGTGCGACGACCGCGCCGATCGCCGGTCACGAGCGCGAGGCCCCGGTGGATGCGCGGCTGGCGCCGCAGTACTCCGCACTGCACGCGGCGCGACAGGAGGGCCCCGAGGCAGTTCTCGTCGCAGGCCTCGAAGCGCTGGTGTCCACGTAGGGCCGGTGGGAGTATCGACGGGATCGGGTGACGGCCTCGTGCGTGAGGACGGTGACGACGGCCTCCGGTGCGACGGCGGTCCAGGTCGTGGCCACGGAGGGTCGCCGTCACCGGGTCCTTGAGCACCTCGGCTCCGCGCATCCCGAGGCGGGACCGGCAGCGTCGATGCATCGTGGCCACGAAGGACTCCATGCAGGACAGGAAGCACTCGATCGTCACCCGACCAGTGGCTCCGCCCCTGCTGCGGGCGTGCTGATCATGGATGACCGGCGCAGCCGATGCCTCCTGGATGCCCTCGGGCCGGCGTGGCACCAGCTCCGTGTCGAAGTCGTCGATGACGAGGCGTTCTTCCAGCTCGCCGCCGCGCACCCGATCGAGCTGACCTCGATCAGTCGGAATCAGAACCTCCGACCGACACCGAGCTGACCCGCCGCGCCGGCCACGCCCTGGGCGCTCACCGCTTCGGCATCGGGCATCGGGCCGGTTCAGTCCATCGCCTCACCGGCGAGGGCTTTGGCCGCGAGACGTTCCTCCTCGCTGACTTCCCACACCTCGTGCACGGCGTGCAGGGCCAGCAGGATGATCACGCAGCCGAGGATCAGGTCGGGCCAGCCTGACGCCGTCCATGCGGTGATCAGTGCCATGACGATGATCGCGATGTTCACGAGCACGTCGTTGCGCGCCGAGAGGAACGCTGCCCGCCCGAGCGAGCCGCCGTGCTTCCGTACCCGGGCGATCATCACGGCACTCGTCCCGTTGACGACGATCGCCCCGAGGGAGGCGAGGACGATGGGCAGCACCGCAGGTGCTTCCGGCGCGGCGAAACGCTGCACCGCCTCCCAGGCCGCGAATGCGGCGGGGGCGAGGATCACCAGGGCCATGACTTTGCCCATGACGGCCCGCGTCGCCAGCGCCCAGCCGAGGGCGACGAAGATCAAGAGGTTGATCGAGGTGTCCTCGAGGAAATCGACGCTGTCGGCCAGCAGCGACACGGAGCCTGCCCCGAGGGCGACGAAGAACTCGACGAAGAAGTAGCCGAAGTTCAGCGCAGCGACCGTGAGCACCGCTCGGCGCACCCGGCGCGCGTCGAAGGTGATGGCCGGGTCCGCGGCCTTCTTGCCCTCGTCGGGTGCGGTCACGATTCGGCCGCCTCTCGACGGCCTGACAGGCTGCGGAGGCTCTGCGCTGCGTCTGCGCCGGCCGATGCGTCGGCGCGCAGCGCGGACTCCTCGAACGCCTCGAGATCAGCAGCCGCCTTGTCGACGGCTTCGCGCGTCTCCCTGCCCAGCGGTGCGTCGAAGTGGTCGCGCGCGTCGATCTTGCCGAGCCAGGAGCGGAATCGTTCCAGATCCGCCTCCGATTCCTCGACCTCGGCGTAGGTGATATTGCCCCGGTCCCTCTCGGTGGCGAGCTCCTCGTGAAGACCGGGGATCCTTTCGAGCACTTCCGCATATTCCGCGTCTCGAGCAGCGTTGAACTCCTCGATCACCGACCGCTCCTCCGCGTTGTCGACGAACTCCATCCGCAGCACGCGTATCGCGCCGCCGTCCCGGTGCACCCGATCGGCCAGCCGCCGCGTCTCGCGCGCGACCGATTGCTGCGCAGGGAGCAGGCATGCGCCCTGCTGGAGGTAGAGCGCGCCCAGCGATCGCAGCTTGCGCCACGCGTGCACGCGCAGCGAGTCCGGCGCGCCGGCAGTGGACACGCTCACCAGCAGCCATGGATCATCCATCGAATGAGTGTAACGCCCGTAACATGCAGATGTTACGTCTGTCTCCCTCGACGTCGCACCGGAGTCCCGGGCTCGAAGGGCGGCAAGGATGACGCCTCGCGTGCCCCGGTCGGGCTGGTCGCGGCCGCGGTCGGAGAGGCATTCGGAGTTCTCGCGCGACGGGCGGTGCGGGCTCGTAGGGTGGGCGCATGGTCTCCGCCCCCGGATCTCCCAGCGGCACGAACGAGCGCCCGGCGCTCTTCTTCCAAGATGCCGGAGAGTTCCGCGCGTGGCTCGAGCGCCACCACGACACCGAAGCCGAACTGTGGATGGAGCTGAGGCTGGCTCATGTCGCAGATCGGGGGCTCAGCTGGGCCGATGCTGTGCTCGAGGCGCTGTGCTTCGGATGGATCGACTCGGTGTCGCAGAGGATCGACGACGATTCACGCCGCCAGCGCTGGTCACCGCGCGCACCACGGAGCACGTGGTCGAACGTGAACATCGAGCACGTCGAGCGACTCATGTCGGAGGGCCGCATGCACCCCTCCGGCATCGCGGCGTTCGAACGCCGCTCCGTCGACCGATCGGGCACCTACTCGCATGAGAATCCCGAGGTGGACCTCACGCCGGAGCTGCAGGCGATAGTGGACGCATCACCCGGGTCGGTCGCGTTCCTCGCCGCAGCGAGCGCCGGCTACCGCAAGGTCGTGCGTCACTGGATCATGTCGGCGAAGCAACCCGCCACGCGGGAACGCCGCGCGCGGCGACTCGTCGCCTGCTGTGAGGCGGGCGAGCTCATCCCGCCCCAGCGCCCAGGGCGCTCGCCGGCCTGGCTCGTCCGTGCGGCCGCGGCGGCGACGCGCGTGTGACTCACCCTCCTCACCTCGAGCCCGCGATCGCCTGGCATGCAGCTCTCGGGAGATGCTGTCGACGGCCCCGGCGACAGTGAGCCTGCGGTCATGTGATGGCCGGATCGGAGCATGCGGCAGCCTTCAGAACAGAGGCCACGGCACCGCCGGCATCTCGCCGCGCGGGGCCGGAAACCGCCCGTCCGCGCTCAACCGGGCGCAGCGCGCGGTGAGTGATGCGATCTCTTCGGCGCTGAGCAGTTCCTTCAGGCATCGGCCCAGTTCACCGTGCAGCCCGTCGGTGACACGGTCGATGCCGTCGCGCTCCTCGGCGGTCAGAGCGTCTCCCAGCCACCCCCAGAGGACCGTGCGCAGCTTGTGGTCGCGATGCAACGTGAGCCCGTGGTCGACGCCGTAGCGATGTCCGTCGGCCATGGCGAGGATGTGGTCGCCTTTGCGGTCGGCGTTGTTGACGATCACGTCGAACATCGCCATGCGTCGCAGAGGCGTCGTGTCCTCATGGGCGAGGGTGATCCTCTGCCCGCTCTGATCGAGCCCCTCGAGAACGCTCCTCCAGCCCGTCGCGGGCACGAGGTCCGTCGCGACCAGGTCCACGGCGCGCTGGGCGCCGTCCTGCTCCTGCCAGAGCTGCACCATCCCTTCGCCCATCGGGCCGTCGCGCAACCAGGTGCGCGGCACGACGTCCCAGCCGAGGGCCTGAGAGATCAGGTAGGCAGCCATCTCCCGGCGAGCCAGGGTGCCGCCGGGGAAGTCCCGGAGCGGGGCCTCACCCGCCACCGGCTTGTAGACGACCGCCGCCTCACCGATGCTGCCCAGGAACGTCGCGTTGGACGCCGTCGTGATGCGGCCGGTGAGCGTCAGCTCGGTGGTCGCCAGGTCCATCGCGGTCATCAGTTCTCGGGAAGGGTGCAGATATGGCCGTCGGGGTCGATGGGATAGCCGCAGAGCGTGCACAGGGGACGCCCGGCGTCCACGATCTCCCGGGTGCGCTGGGTGAACGCACGGGCAGTGCCGACCGGCATCCGCACTCGCAGCATCTCGGACTCCGCCGCAGTGCCTCCGCCGAACACGTCCTCGTCGTCGAGGGGGAGGGGGTGCACCTCGACGATCACCTGGGCCTTGGAGGGGTCCCAGCCGATACCGATGGTTCCGGCGCGGAACTGTTCCTGGACGGTCTCGAGCGGATCGTTGTCGACGAGCTCGACGGGAGTGCCGGTGGGAACGCTGTAACGGTTGCCCTCGACGGTGCTGAGCTGGTCGAGGATCGCGTCGATCTTCTGCGCGAGCAGAGCAGACTGTTGCTTCTCCAGGGCGATGCTCACGATCTGCGCCCCTGCGCGCGTCTGCAGGTAGAAGGTCCGGGCCCCCGGACGCCCGACCGTCCCGATGACGACCCGGTCCGGCCAGTCGAACTCATGAACATGTGCAGGCACGTCGGTCATGTGATGATCCTAGGCGTCGGGCTGTCCGTGCCGGCCTTGCCTGCACCGCCGCCCACCGGTGCATCGCCGGACCGGATGTCGTGCGAGAGCCAGGACAGATCGCCGGCGTCCGTGTTGGTCGCCCAGACCCTCGGCCGGCTCGCGCCATAGCTCACGGCCGACACGGAGGCTGGCCCCACCTCGAGCCGCTGGAAGACGTCGAGGTGCATGCCGAGCGCGTCGGCCAGGATCGACTTGATGACGTCTCCGTGGCTCACCGCCACCCACACCGCCTCCGGCCCGTGCTCGGCCTCGACGGCGGCATCGTGGCGTCGGATCGCTGCCACCGACCTGGCCTGCATCCCCGCCATGGACTCGCCACCGGGGAAGACGACAGCGGAAGGCTGGGACTGCACGATCGGCCACAGGTGCTCGGTCGCGAGATCGCTGAGCCGGCGGCCCTGCCACTGGCCGTAGTCGCACTCCGTGAGATCGGGTTCGACCGACGAGGACGGTGCGACCTGCTGGCGATCGACGATCGCCCGGGCGGTCTCCGCGCAGCGCTCGAGAGGGCTCGACACGACCCCGACCACGGGCACGGCCGCGATCCTGTCCCCGGTCCGCGCCGCCTGGTCCCGTCCGAGATCGTCCAGGATGACGCCGGTGGTCCGACCTGCCAGCAGTCCCGTCGCATTGGCCGTGGTGCGGCCGTGCCGCACGAGGAGTACTGTCGCCATCCACTCAGCCTAACGACGCGGCCGAGCTCGGTGCCGACTCGTCGTCCGTACCTCGTCCCGATGGGGTGCGACCCGATCCGGGGCATCAGGGCCGGAGGCTGATCTGCGCTGGAGCACGTGGAGTTCCGCGTCACCGTGTGACCCGCGGAGGGACGAGACGTTCGCCCCGGTACTGCCTCGACCATGCTGATGAATCGCCTCGGCGGCCTCGTGACGGGGCGCGTCGAGTCCGCGGTGCGCCCACCGCTGGGAGAAGCTGGTTCGCGCGGCGGCCGAGCACGGCCGTGTCGCCATGAGAGCCGCCGTCGTCAGCCGGGAGCGCGCTCAGCGATCCGGCGTCAGCGTCCGCGTGTACTGCACGTCGCCGTTCGCATCGATCAGCTCGACGGTGAACTCCTCGCCCTGCGGCGCGATCTCGACCCGGCCGAAGAACTGCCCCTGACCATCGCGCGGGGACCCCATGGCGGGGCCCGCCTTCTGGAAGTCCACCTGCGGTCCGAAGGTCTGATCCATCTCGTTGGGCCCGAAGGATCCCGCGTTGATCGGGCCGGCCACGAACTCCCAGAAGGGATCGAAATCCGTGAACGCGGCGCGCTCGGGGGAGTAGTGGTGCGCCGCGCAGTAGTGGACGTCGCCGGTGAAGAAGACGACGTTGCGCGTGCCCTGGTGCTTGATCCCCGAGAGCAGCCGCGCCAGCTCGAGCTCGCGCCCCAGGGGCGCGCCGTGCTCGGCGTTGGAGATCGACTCCTGGCCCTCCCCGTCGGGGACCACGATGCCCAGCGGGAGGTCGGCGAGGATCACCTTCCAGGTCGCCTGCGACGTTCTCAGCCCACGCAGCAGCCACTCCAGCTGCTCCTCGCCGAGGATCGCGGTGGCCTGCCGCTCCAGGCCGTCGGTGTTCTCGCCTTTGTGGGTGCGCATGTCGAGCACGAACACGTCCAGGTCCGGACCGCGCTCGATCCGGCGGTAGATGCGCTCCGGTTCGAAGCCGGATCCCTGGGACATGGCGCGCTTGTCGGCGATCGGCTGGTTCTCCTGCCAGGCCCGACGGCCCCGGGCGGCGAGCGTGTCCACCTCGCGGACCGTGTACTGCTCGTCCTCGAGGATCTCCCCGGCCCACCAGTTGTTGGTGGTCTCGTGGTCGTCCCAGGTGGCGATGACGGGGACCTCGGCGTACAGGGCGCGGATGTTCTCGTCCAGGAGGTTGTAGCGGTGGCGGCCGCGGAACTCCTGCAGGGTCTCGGCCACCTTGGCCACCTCGTCGGTCACGACGTTGCGCCACACCGCGCCGTCGGGCTCCTCGAGGGTCTCGGCGATCGGGCCGTCGGCGTAGATGGTGTCGCCGGCGTGGAGGAAGAAGTCCGGGGAGAGGGCGCGCATCGTCTCGTAGCCGAACATGCCGCCCACGTCGGGATTGATGCCGTAGCCCTGCCCGGCGGTGTCGGCCGTCCAGACGAAGGTCTGCGCGCCGTCGGACCGCTTTCCCGGGGCGGTGCTGAAGCGCCCGGTGCCGACCTCGCTGCGACGGCCGTTCTCGTCCTCGAAGAACAGCTCGGTCTCGAAGGTGGTGCCGGCGGGGAGCCCTTTCGCGCTGATCCGGGCCGTGTAGTCGGTCTCGGCGGTGGCCCAGGGGCCGCGCAGGCTGATCGGGTGGCCGTCGTGGCCGCGGCCCTTCCCACGCCCGTGTCCGCGGCCGGCGCCGGTGAGGCGCTCGCCGTGAGCATCGAGTGCGTGCAGCACGGCGTGGAGGCGTCCCTCGCCCGAGGCGCGGGACCACAGCACCGCGGAGCGGGAGGTGACGTCCCCGGTCTGGAGGCCGGAGGGGAGGGTCAGCCGGGATGTCGGCGGGCCCGAGGGGCGGGTCGGGGCGGCGGAAGCGGCCCCGGCGACCGGCAAGGAGGTGGCCAGCGCGGAGGCGGCAGCGCCCTTGAGCAGGGCCCGGCGGTTCGGCGACGAGGAGCGTTCCATGGAGCCAGTGAACTCTGCCGCTGTGACACCTTCATGGCCTCGGAGTGAATGGCCGGGGGCGAAGCCGATGTCGTGGCCGGCCCGGCTCAGGGCATTCCGCTCAGGGCATTCGGCTCAGGACCTGTTGGACAGGCTCTCGACGGCGCGCTCCAGCGGGATGCGTCCGTCCTGCCAGGGGAGCACGATCCAGGCCGCCACGTAGGCGCCGAGGCCGAGCACGGGCAGGAGGAAGGACGCGAAGATCAGCAGGCGGACCAACCACACGTTGATCCCGAACCTCTCGGCGAGACCACCGCCGATGCCTGCGACGACGCGTCGGGGCCCGCGTCGGAAGCCGATGCTGCGAAGGGAGTCGAAGAAAGGTCTCATGGATCCCACGGTACGCAGGCCCGGTGGCCCCCGCACCAGGGATGGCCCCCGGGTGCGAGTGCGGGTAACCGGAAGCATCGGCGCGTGACACGCTGTGGCCAGGACATCCGGAGTCGAGAGGATGGACATGCCCCTGCGGGTCCCCGAGCGGCTCGTTCCGCTCATCCTCAGGGCACGGCGCACAGGGTGGCCCTTCGTGACCGCCGTAGGGGCCGACCAGCGACGTCATGAACGATTCGTGCGTCCGGTGCCGTTCGGCCCGCGCTATCCGTGGCGCTCGCGCTCCGGAATGAGGGGATGGTCCTGGCGGGCACGACGCTGACGGCGACCTCTGATCTCTCGACCAGGAGGCGGGGGAGTAGGAGGGGAGACGGGCTCGGGCCGCTCACTCCTCGAGCCGCACGTCCGCTCCGGCGACCTCGGCGACCGGGGTGAAGAAGTTGAGCAGCGTGCCATCGGGGTCCCTCACCAGCAGGGACCGATTGCCCCAGGGCATGGTGGTCGGCTCATGGACGAAGACCTCGACGACTCCCTGCAGTCTCCGGCAGGTCGCGTCGACGTCGTCGACGAGGAAGTCCAGCGCGATGCTGCGGTTGGCACGGGCCGCGGCGGCGCCGTCGCCGAGCAGCGGCACCGTGGCGGTGCTGGCGATCGCCAGGGTGCCCGACGGGGTGCGCAGTTCGGCGAACAGCGGGTGGGGCCGCGTGGCGTTGATCCCGGTGGCGCTCTCGTAGAACGCGACGAGGGAGTCCACGTCGTCGGTGAAGATGCGAGTCGCGGCGAGCTGCATGGTCGTCTCCTCGGGGTGGGTGCGGCCGGCGGGTCCGGCTGCTCAGCGACCGTAGGATCGATACCGGGCGGTATCTGCCCGGTATCGGAGGATGATGGGTCCATGACGGACCCGACGGCGCGAGCGCTGCACCTGCTGGACGTGCTGCAGTCCGCGCCGATGCGCACCGGCGCCGAGCTGGTCGAGCGCCTGGGCGTCGATGAGCGGACGGTGCGCCGGGACGTCGCCCGCCTGGTCGACCTCGGGCTGCCCGTCGAATCGCTGCGAGGCCGCTACGGCGGATACCGCCTGGCGCCCGGCCGACGGGTGCTGCCGCTGATGTTCAGCAGCGAGGAAGCGGTTGCCGTCCTCGTCGGGCTCGCCGGAGCGCGGGCGGCCTCCGAGGATCCCGATCTCGCCGCGCAGACCGCGCTGTCCAAGATCCGGCGGGCGCTGGCGGCGCCGGACGCCGAGCGGGTCGACGACGTGCTCGGGACGATCACGCGCCGCGGCGAGCAGCCGGGCCCGACGCCCGATCCTGCTGTGATGCTGACCCTGGCCGAGGCCGTGGCCCACCGGCGCCCCCTCGACCTGAGGTATCGGAACCGCACGGGGGAGCCGTCGCGGCGCATCGTCCATCCCACCGGCGTGGTCGCGCACGCACGCCGGTGGTACCTGCTGGCGCTCGACCCGGACGCGCAGCAGGAGAAGTCGTTCCGGCTCGATCGGATCCGCACCGCGCGCACGCTTCCCGGCACCTTCGCACCTTCGCCCCGGGCCGACCCCGCCACCGCCGGCGAACGGGCCGACCCCGCGGATCGTCTCATCGAGCACTTCGTCGCGGCGGACCACCGCTGGAAGGTCGTGCTGCGGCTGCGGGCGACCGAGGACCAGCTGCGCGCGCATCTTCCCTCCACCGTGGCCCGGCTGGAACGACTGGGGCCCGCCGCAGACGTCGAGGGTGAGTCCGACGTCGACAGCGACGTCGACAGCGATGTCGTCGGCGAGGGCGTCCTGCCCTGGTATCGGGCCGAGATCCGCGCTGAGCACCTCGACTGGATCCCTGCGGTGCTCGCGGCGCTGGACTGCCCGGCGAGGATCGAGCACCCGGAGGAGCTGCGGGACCTCGTCACGGCGACGGCGAGCAGGATGCTGCGCGCAGCGGCGGATCCGGGCGGCTGACCCGATGGGTACCGGCCACGCCCCGGACCGAGCACCCGGTCCTGCGGCGGAACGGCCCCGGACCCCCGGGCGGACGACGTCACCCGGGCAGACAACGATTTGATCAAGTGTCCGGCGACCACGAGGAATGGCCGTGACGACCCTATAGTCTCAGCGCTATGACGCAGACCACACCGGGATCCTCGGATCCCCCAGCCGGCGCCTCGGCCACGAAGCGTCCCCTCGTCGAACTGACGAACGTCACCAAGCACTTCGGGACGTTCCGGGCCCTCGCCGACATCGATCTGACGATCCCGGAGGGTCAGGTCGCGATCGTGATCGGGCCGTCGGGGTCGGGCAAGTCCACCCTGTGCCGCACCATCAACCGGCTGGAGACCATCGACGCCGGCGGCACGATCCGCATCGACGGCACGGCGCTGCCCGAGGAGGGCAAGGCCCTCGCCCAGCTGCGCGCCGACGTGGGCATGGTGTTCCAGTCCTTCAACCTCTTCGCCCACAAGTCGATCCTGGAGAACGTCACCGTCGGGCCGATCAAGGTCAAGGGCCTGAAGAAGGCCCAGGCCACCCAGGAGGCGATGGCGCTGCTGGAACGCGTCGGCGTCGCCCAGCAGGCCAAGAAGATGCCCGCCGAGCTCTCCGGCGGTCAGCAGCAGCGCGTGGCCATTGCCCGCGCCCTGGCGATGAAGCCCAAGGTCATGCTGTTCGACGAGCCGACCTCGGCGCTGGATCCGGAGATGGTCCAGGAGGTCCTGGACGTGATGGTCCAGCTGGCCAAAGAGGGTATGACCATGGTCGTCGTCACCCACGAGATGGGATTCGCCCGCCAGGCCGGCAACCGCGTCATCTTCATGGACGAGGGACGCGTCCTGGAGGACACCGACCCCGAATCCTTCTTCACGAATCCACAGCACGAACGCGCCAAGAACTTCCTCGGGAAGATCCTGGCGCACTGACCGCAGCAGGCTCCCTCACCCACCCCTCACCTCACCCTGGAGGAATGATGCGCAAGAAACTTCTCTCCGCGGCGGCGCTGGCCGCCTCGGCCGTTCTCGTGATGACCGCCTGCGCCCCGTCCCAGTCCGGCAGCGGCGACGGCGCCGACGGTGGTGGTGGCGGAGGCGAAGGCGGCGGCGACACCGTCCGCATCGGCATCAAGTACGACCAGCCCGGCCTGGGCTTCCGCGAAGGCGACAGTGCTCCGACCGGTTTCGACGTCGACGTGGCCACGTACGTCGCCGGCGAGCTCGGGTACGCCGAGGACGACATCGAATGGGTCCAGACCCCGTCGGCCAACCGCGAGAACGCCCTGGAGGGCGGCGAGGTCGACATGATCTTCGCGACCTACTCCATCACCCCCGAGCGGGACGAGCGCGTGGACTTCGCCGGGCCGTACTTCGTGGCCGGCCAGGACCTGCTGGTCCGCGCCGACGAGGAGGAGATCACCGGCCCCGAGACCCTCGACGGCAAGAACCTCTGCTCGGTCACCGGATCGACCTCGGCGCAGAAGATCAAGGACGAGTACTCCAAGGGCGTGGAACTGGTCGAGCAGGGCGGGTACGCCGAGTGCGTCACCTACCTCGAATCCGGCCAGGTCGACGCCGTGACCACCGACGACATCATCCTGGCCGGTCTGGCTGCCACGCCGGAGAACGCCGGCAAGTTCAAGCTCGTCGGCAACACCTTCTCCGTGGAGCGCTACGGCGTCGGCATCCCCACCGGGTCCGACCAGTGCGAGGCCATCAACGAGGCCATCACCGCGATGAAGGAGGACGGCGCTTGGCAGGAGGCCCTGGACGCCGCCACCGAGGGCACCGGTTACACCCCCGACGAGGAGCTGAACACCGGACCGGAGTCCGAGCTCGAGTCCTGCGGCGACTGATCCGGACCCGACGACCGAGCCGGGGCGGACGACCGGGCCGGGCCGGACGACCGAGCCGGACCACATGAGGCGGCGGGCCGGGCGCGGGCCCGGTCCGCCGCCCTCGTCCTCCGTCGGCGATCGGCCGGCGGATGCCGCCGGTCAGACGGCCACCGAGACAGGAAACGCATGAACGGATTCTTGGAACTCTTCGCCGAGTACGACGTGCTCGGCGCCTTCTGGATGAACATCAAGCTGATGCTGCTGGCCGCCATCGGCTCCGCCATCCTGGGCACGATCCTGGCCCTGTTCCGGATCTCCCCGGTGGCCTCGTTCCGCACCATCGGCACGGCGTACATCAACATCGTCCGCAACACGCCCCTGACGATCATCATGGTTCTCGGCGTCCTCGCCGTGTGGGGGCAGCTGAAGGTCGAGTTCTTCTCGAACTTCGACCTGAACTTCTTCACCTACGCCGTGATCGCGCTGTCCCTCTACCACGCCTCGTTCGTCTGCGAGGCGATCCGCTCCGGTGTCAACACGGTGCCCCTGGGCCAGGTCGAGGCGGCGCGCGCCATCGGGCTGACCTTCCTCCCGGCGGCCCGGATCGTGGTGCTTCCCCAGGCGCTGCGCGGGGCCGTCACGCCGCTGGGCAACACGCTGATCGCCCTGACCAAGAACACCACGGTCGCCGCCGCGGCCTCCGTGGCGGAGGCCTCCGGCCTGATGAGCACCATGATCGAGTTCAACCCGAACCTGATGATCTACATCTTCCTGACGATCGCGATTGGCTTCTGCATCCTGGTGATCCCGATGGGCATCGTGACGACCTGGCTCTCCGACAAGCTGGCGGTGGCACGATGAGCACCGCACCCGGCATCCTGTTCGACGCGCCCGGCCCCCGGGCCAAGCGCAACGTCCTGGTCGCGAACCTGATCGCCCTGGCAGGCGTCCTCGTGGTCGCGGCACTGGTGCTGCTGCAGCTGGACCGTCAGGGCCAGCTGGCCCCGACCCAGTGGGTGAACGCCCTGAACGGCAACGCCTGGGCGAACTACTATCTGCCCGGCCTGCAGTTCACCCTGCAGTCCTCGGGGATCGCCGTCGTGACGGCGATGATCTTCGGCCTGGTCTTCGGCTTCCTCCGCCTGGCGCCCTTCGCCGTCATCCGCGGGGCCGCCGGCGTCGTCGTGGAGTTCTTCCGCGCCGTGCCGGTGCTGGTGATGATGTTCTTCCTGTATTTCTTCATCTCCCGCCGGATCGCCCCGACGGGTCTGATCGCCTCGGAGGACTCCGCCTACTTCGCGGTGATCGTGGGGCTGACGGTCTACAACGGCGCCGTGATCGCCGAGCTCATCCGGGCGGGCGTGAAGTCCCTGCCCAAGGGGCAGCGGGAGGCCGCGGCCGCCGTCGGCATGACGCGCAACCAGTCCCTGCGGATCGTCGAGGTCCCGCAGGCGCTCACCGCGATGCTGCCGTCGCTGCTGAGCCAGTTCGTGGTGATCCTGAAGGACTCGGCCCTGGGGTTCCTGATCGGCTTCTACGAGCTGCTGCAGTACTCGCGGCAGCTCGGCTCCGGGTACTCGAACATCTTCCAGACCCTCGTGATCGCGGCGGTGATCTTCATCGTCATCAACTGCATCCTGACCTGGTTGGCCACGAAGCTCGCCGGCACCCTCTCCTCACGGACCGGCGGCGCCACCGCCCCGACCACCTCCACCATGATGGTCTCCGCCATGGGACAGGACGTGAAGTAGCCGAGCTGCTCGCACGGATGTCGAGCGCCTGCCCTGACCGGTAGGACGAATGTCCTGCTCAGCTGCGTACGGCTGACTCTGCCGGTCGCCGAGCGTGCTCCGTAGCGTCGATCACGCCATCGGGATCGATGGCTCCCTCGACGTCAGGAGCACGCCATGCACCGCACCCCGACCATTCCCGACGCCGGGTTCACCGGGCACCGGGTCCACTCGGGCCGCGCCGTGGCCGCGCTGGCGGCCGCCGTCGCCGCCGGCCTGCTGGTCTGGGTCATGGCCGCTGTGCTGGGCGGACTCCAGCTCGCGGTGGCCGGGTTCGGGCAGAGCGTCGGACCGTTCTCCGTCACCGCGGCCGCCCTGCTGGGCGGCGCGGCGGGCTGGCTGCTGCTGGTTCTGCTCCGCCGACGCCCTGGCGGCCGGGCGCGATGGACCCGGATCGGCATCGGCGTGCTCGTCCTCTCCCTGGTCGGGCCGATCGCCTCCGGCGCCGCCGGAGCCGTGCTGCTGGTTCTCGAGGTGATGCATCTGCTGGTCGGGACCGTGCTGATCCTCGGGCTTCGCCGAAGTGCCGTGCTGCGGTCCGCAGCCGGGCGTACTGTGACCGCGGAGGCACCATGAGCACCGTCGTCCATCCCGCATCACCGGTACCGATCGGCTGCGACGAGCACGCCCTGCCGCGGATCGCCCGTCGCCCCGGTCCCTGGTACGCCGTGGCCTGGTTGCCCGTCCTGCTGCTCGCCCCGATCGTCAGCGCGATCCAGGGCGGAGGTCCCGGCCAACTGCTGGCCCTGCTGCTCCTCGCCGCCCTGCACCTCGCCACGACGCTGATGCGGGACCGGCCCGGCCCCGCGTGGCGCACGGAGCTGCTGGTCGCCTCCTCCACCGTGGTGGTGGCCGGGTATCAGGTCCTCTGGAACGAGCACCAGGTCTTCCTCTACCCGCTGCTGGCCCTCGGGATGGCCGTCGGGATCCGGCGCCGGTGGGCGTTGGGATTCGTCGGCGGCCTGGCCGTCAGCGGTGCCGTCGCCGCAGGGTTCACCACCGGCTCGCTCGCCGACGCCCTGGTCTTCGCCGTCGTGACCTACATGGCGGGCATCAGCGCCTATCTGATCGATGTCCTCGCCGAGACCGCGGCCGTCCTCCGCGCGACGCAGCGGCGTCTCGCCCGTGCCGCCGTCGTCGAGGAGCGTGAGCGCTTCTCCCGCGACCTCCATGACCTGCTCGGACACACGTTGTCCCTGATCGTCGTGAAAGCCGAGGCGGTGCGGCGTTTCGTCCCCGCCGACCCGGCCGCGGCCGCCGAGCACGCCTGCGGCATCGAGGAGATCGGTCGCACGGCCCTGGTCGAGGTGCGCCAGGCCGTCGTCGGCTACCGGGAGGCCACCCTGGGGGACGAGCTGGAGGCCGCCGGCGGTGCCCTGGCCGACGCCGGGGTGCTGGTCCGGGTGACGGCGGACGCTCCCGCCCTGCCGCCGGCCGTGGACCGGCTGTTCGCCTGGGTGGTGCGGGAAGGGGCCACCAACATCCTGCGCCACGCGAGCGCCCGGACCGCCACGATCCTGGTGGAGTCCGACCGGGGCGAGGCCACCGTGGAGATCACCGACGACGGCAGATCGCTGACGTCCCTGCCCGCCGCGCCCGGATCCGCCGCACCTGGGCCCGCCGGGCAGGGGCGACAGCAGGACAGCGGACGGGTGCGGCCCGGCTCGGGACTGTCCGGCCTGCGCGAGCGCGCCGAGCTGCTGGGCGGCGTGCTCGCCGCCGACCGCACCGAGGAGGGCTTCCGGCTCGGCGTGAGCGTGCCGACCGGGGAGGGAGAGGCATCATGAATGCCACGACCGTGCGGCCGCCGACCACGGTGGTGATCGCCGAGGACCAGACGATGATGCGCTCGGCCCTGACCGGTCTGCTCGGGCTCGAAGCCGATCTGCTCGTGGTCGGGGAGGTGGAGCGGGGCGACCAGGTGGTCGAAGCCGTGACCCTGCATCGCCCGGACGCGCTGATCCTGGACATCGAGCTGCCGCGACGCAGCGGGTTGGACGTGATCGCCGAGGTGCTGAGGACCGCTCCCGGGACCTCGGTCATCGTCGTCACCACGTTCGGCCGTGCCGGCTACCTGCGACGCGCGATGGACGCCGGGGCCCGCGGCTTCCTGGTCAAGGATGACCCGGTCGAGAGCCTGGCGACCGCGATCCGGACGGTGGTCGCCGGGGGCACGGTCGTCGACCCCGCGCTGGCGGCCCAGGCGCTGAGCGCCGGGCCGAGCCCGCTGACCGTGCGCGAACGCGAGGTCCTGGCGGCCTCGGACGGCGGGGCGCCCATCGCCGAGATGGCCGATGTCCTGCACCTCTCGTCCAGCACGGTGCGCAACTATCTCTCCAGCGCCATCCGGAAGACGGCAACGCGCAACCGCGCGGAGGCCCTGCGAGCGGCGCGGGAGGAAGGATGGCTGTAGGGGTTTGCGCTCCGCGCACCGGTGTGGCACGTTGACGCGAACGGGACGGCACCCCGGATGATCCCGTCGCACGCCGGTCCGTGGCGAGGAGGTCGACATGTGGAAATGGCTCTTTCGCGCACGACGCGCCACAGGGGACGTGCAGGCCGCGCGGCGCGGCCCGGGGGCCGTCGGCAAGCGCGTCGGCCGACGGACGGCGCACCGACTTCTCAGCCGACTGCTGCGTTAGGGCGCGCGAGGGGCATCACGGCATCCACGAACTGTCCGTTCCGTCCTATTGATCGACCGGAGAATCGTGAAGTAGGCCTCGGCTCCTTAGCTGGTCACACGATTCCGTCTAGACTTTCTCAGCAATGGTCGCCGATTCTCAGAGGTCCCCCACGACCCCGATCGACTCACCGCTGGACCGAGGCCTGTCCCAGGCCCGCAGCGGGAGCTGGATCGGGCGGCTGACCTCACCCTGGACGCTTGCGATCTCCCTGCTCGTGGTGATCCTCCTCGCCGGCGGCCCCCTGCAGCAGCTGGACCTGTTCCTGGCCAAGATGTGGCTCTACCGCATCAACCCCGACCTGATCTGGTTCGCGCAGAACGTCCTGGACCGCATTGCCAGCAACGCGGTCTGCCTGCCCATCCTGGCCGTCGTCGCGATCGTGCTCGCGCGACGGCGACGATCCTGGCGCCCGATCATCCTCACGCTGATGACCGAGGCGGCCTTCCTGCTCGGCGTCGGCGGGATGAAGGTCTTCCTCGCACGGGGGGTCACCTACGATCGCGACCCCCGGTTCTTCCAGGCCGGATTCTTCGAGAAGGGGTCCGAGGGGATCAGCTTCCCCTCCGGGCACGCCGCGGAGGCCGTGCTCATCTACGGCGCGGCGGTCTACCTGATCGCCCGTTACAGCAGCGCCTCCCCGAAGCTGGTGCGCCTGCTGAGCTGGGGCGTCGGGGCGATCACGGTCAACTCCGTGGTCGTATCGTTCATGCTGGGCTGGCACTGGGCCAGCGACCTCATCGGCGGCGTGCTCGCCGGCGGTCTCTTCCTGCGCCTGCTGATCGACTGGGACGAGCGGGCCCGGGCACGGCTGGGTGCCGAGGACGACTGTCCGAATCGGGCAGTGCCCCCTCGGGAGGGGACGTCATCGGCGGTCGAGGTCCATCCGCAACGGCACCTGCACTGAGTCGTTGACCCGACCCTGAGGATCCGTACCCCTGGCCGGATCCGCCTCGAGCGGTGCACCGGGGGACCGCGCCGTCGGCGCTCCGGCAGCGGCTCACCCACGTTCTTGGGGGATGCGCCCGGGTTGGGTCGGAGTCTGGTGCCTGGAATTCGTGTCGTCGCGGGCCCCGCTCGCGCGGCGGGCCGCCCAAAGGTGCAGCAGACCGGTCACGGCGACGCACACGGCGGCGGAGATGTGGATGCTCAGAGCCTCCGCCAGGCTGCCGCCGTAGGACAGGACGACAGCGGCGTCCATGACCGGCATCAGGCGGACGGGCACCGACCGGCTCCGACCCCTCAGTCCCCCTGGTCCTCCTCGCGCAGGCGCGGCTCGACGCGTTGCTCCGGGTGGACGCCGCGCTTGTCCGCGTAGAACTCCCGGATCCGGTCCATGTCAGCCGCGACCTCGCCGGTGAGGTCGAAGGTTGGGCCGAGCCCGGCGGTCCGCGTCGGCCCGTCGACGTACCCGAGCGTCACGGGTATCCCGGCCTGGCGAGCAATCCGGTAGAACCCCGATTTCCAGTGCGTGTTCCCGCTGCGGGTGCCGTCGGGCGTGACGACCAGGCCGAACTCCTCGCCGGCCTGGACCCGCTGGACGACCTCGGCGACGATCCGGCTGGGATCCGCGCGGTCCACGGGGATCCCGCCGAGAGCCCGCATGATCGGGCCGCGCCAGCCGACGAACAGACTGTGCTTGCCCAGCCAGTGGATGTGGATCCGCAGCCGCCAGGCCAGCGCGAGCATGAGCACGAAGTCCCAGTTGGAGGTGTGCGGGGCGCCGACCAGCACCGTGGAGCGCTCCGGCCGGCGCTCGCCGATCAACCTCCACCGACTGAGGGTCCAGAACACGCGGGAGAGGAGGGATCGCAGCACACGGTCACTGTAGGGCAGTTCGGAGCCGCTCTCGTCCGCTCAGCTCTCCTCGTCGGCCAGCGGCCAGGAGTTCGGTTCGCACCCGTGGAGGCCCATCGACTGCTGGAGCATCACCGGAGCGGGTTCGCCCTCGCCACCGCAGGAGGCGTGGTCGCGGCCCAGGAAGTGCCCCACCTCGTGATTGACCATGTAGGCGCGGTACGCCGGGAGATCGTCATAGGTGGGCGTCATGAGCTGCCAGCGATCCGAGTTCAGCACCACGTCCGCCCCGACCCGGCAGTTCCACAGTCCGCCCGTGTCCGCCGGCAGGCAGAGCTCGTCGGCCGTCGGCGGCGAAGCCAGGGAGATCGTGAAGTCCGCGTCCTCGCCGGAGGCGACCTGCTCGAAGGCGACGTCCTCACGAGAGGACCAGCCGCGGTCATCCGCCAGAATCCACTCGATCTCGTCGGCCACCTCCTCGGCGTCCAGGTCGATGCCGTCCTCGACGCGCACCGCGTAGGTGTGCACGGTGTCCGCCTCGGGCCCGGGGTCGTCGGCGGGCACGGCGACGGTCCAGGTCCCCTCGCCGACGTCGCCGGAGCGCCGGATCTCCTCGTGCGACGAGTCCGCCGCGTCCCGGGCCGCCGGGGTCTCGGCCTCCGGCGTCGACGACTCGGCACCGTCGGCCTGTTCCGCGCCCCCAGCATCGGAGGCACCGCCGGCATCGGGGGCACCGCCCGCGTCGGAGGCGCCGCCGGCGTCCGACGGGCCGGAGGAACGTGTCGCAGCGGTCGACGCGAGCGAGGAGGCCGCGTCGGAGGGTGGATCCTCCTGGCCCGCGACCGCTCGCACGATCGCGGTCACGGCGACCACGAGGGCGATCAGCACGACCAGGACCAGCACCGACCGCAGCAATCGACCCCGGCGCGTGAGCTCGAGGTGGGGGCGGTCGTCCTGTGGGGGAGGCACGCGCCCACGGTAAGCGATGTCCGCAGCTCGGCACGGAAGGCGCGCCTGTCGTCGTGGGGCCGGAGCGCCCATCCCGAGGGCCTCGCGACCTGGCAGGGGAGGCCTGAGCCGGCCTCTCGGCGACGCCGTTCCGCAGCGTCCTGCGTGGACCCCGGGCTACCCGCATCGGCTGATTCCGGCTAGGGTGCCCGGCACGAGCGTGACCGTGATCACTCCGAGGGGGCGGCTCCACGCCGGACCCTGCGACCCACGATGACGTGCGGAGGACCTGATGAACCCGGAACCGATACAGCTGTCCGCTGCGAGCTTCACGACGGTCGCTGTGATCGTGGTGATCGCGCTGGTGGCCGTGGCGATGGCGCTGCGATTCCGGACCGAGGTGCTGCGGGCGCGCCCGGGCACGGACAGCATGAACGAGGTCGCCGGTGCGGTCCAGGAGGGCGCCGCCGCGTACTTGAGGCGGCAGCTGCGCACCCTGGGCGTCTTCGCCGTGGTCGCCTTCGTGCTGCTGCTCCTGCTGCCGGCGCACGGCGCCACCGGCGCGGAGGGGATGCTGCTGCGTGGCGCCCGATCGGTGGCGTTCCTGGTCGGCGCGGCGTTCTCCGGTCTGATCGGCTATCTGGGCATGTGGCTCGCGGTGCGGGCGAACGTCCGGGTCGCGGCGGCCGCCCGGGCGACGGGGCGCGACCCGGCGATGCTGATCGCCGTGCGCACCGGCGCCTGCGTGGGGATGGCGACCATCGGGTTCGGCCTGCTCGGGGCCGGCGCCGTGGTGCTCCTGTTCCGCAGTGACGCCCCGCTCGTCCTGGAGGGCTTCGGATTCGGGGCGGCCATGGTCGCGATGTTCATGCGCGTCGGCGGCGGCATCTTCACCAAGGCCGCCGACGTCGGCGCCGACCTGGTGGGCAAGGTGGAGCAGAACATCCCCGAGGACGATCCCCGCAACGCCGCCACGATCGCCGACAACGTCGGGGACAACGTGGGCGACTGCGCCGGGATGGCCGCGGACCTCTTCGAGTCCTACGCCGTGACCCTGGTCGCGGCGCTGATCCTGGGCCGGGCCGCGTTCGGCGAGGCCGGGATGGTCTTCCCTCTGCTGGTCCCCGCGATCGGCGTGCTCACGGCCCTGGCCGGCATCTACCTGACCACACCGCGTTCCGGGGAGAGCGCCCTGCGCACGATCCGGCGCTCGTTCCTGATCTCGGCGATCATCTCGGCGGTGCTGTGCACGATCGCGGCCTTCGTCTACCTCCCGGGAAGCTTCGCCGAGCTCGGCGTCGACGACGTCGCGGCCGCGGTCGACGATCCGCGGATCCTGGCGGCCGGCTCCGTGGTGATCGGCATCGCCCTCGGCGTGCTGATCCTGTTCCTGACCGGCTACTACACCAGCACCGAGGACCGTCCGGTGCGCCAGGTGGCCGCGACCTCCCGCACCGGGGCCGCGACCGTGGTGCTCTCGGGATTCTCGCTGGGCCTGGAATCGGCGGTGTTCACCGCCGGTGTGATCGCGGCAGCGGTGTTCGGCGCCTTCCTGCTGGGCGGCGCCGGCATCGCGGGGCTGTTCGCCATCGCCCTCGCCGGCTGCGGGCTGCTGACCACCGTCGGCGTGATCGTCGCGATGGACACCTTCGGGCCGGTGACCGACAACGCCCAGGGCATCGCCGAGATGTCCGGCGACGTCGACGGAGAGGGCGCCCAGGTGCTCACCGAGCTCGACGCGGTCGGCAACACCACCAAGGCCATCACCAAGGGGATCGCGATCGCCACCGCGGTGCTCGCCGCGACCGCTCTGTTCGGCTCCTACACCGACGCGATCCACGGCGTGCTCGGCGATCGCTACCAGGACTTCCTGGACCAGTCCGTGGTCTTCGCCCCGCAGACCCTGGTGGGCGTGATCATCGGCGCCTCGGTCGTGTTCCTGTTCTCCGGTCTCGCGATCAGCGCCGTCGGCCGCGCGGCCGGCGCCGTGGTCCTCGAGGTGCGCCGACAGTTCCGCGAGATCACGGGGATCATGGACGGCAGCGCGAAGCCCGAGTACGGCCGGGTGGTCGACATCGTCACCCGCGACTCGCTGCGGGAGCTGGCCACCCCCGGCCTGCTGGCGGTCGCCGCCCCGATCGCCGTGGGCTTCGGTCTCGGGGCGCCCGCCCTGGCCGGCTACCTCGCCGGTGCCATCGCCGCCGGTGTGCTGATGGCGATCCTGCTCGCCAACTCCGGCGGCGCCTGGGACAACGCCAAGAAGATCGTGGAGGACGGTCACCACGGCGGCAAGGGCTCCGATGCCCATGAGGCGACGATCATCGGCGACACCGTCGGCGACCCCTTCAAGGACACCGCCGGCCCGTCGATCAACCCGCTGATCAAGGTGATGAACCTGGTCGCCGTGCTGATCGCCCCGGCCGTGGTGGGGATGTCCGCACTCAGCGGGGACGCGAACCCGCTGCGTTTCGTGATCGCGGCGGTGGCCGTCGCGGCGATCGCGGTGGCGGTGACGATCTCCATCCGCCGCGGCGTCGCGCTGGATGCGCCGGCCGACGAGTTCGAGGAGGCCGCGGAGGGAGCGGAGATGGGGGCCGTGGCCGACGGCGCGTACGCCGAAGCGGGCTCGGTCCGGGAGGCGGCCCACGGCTCGCGCGCCGAGCAGTACGGCGTGACCGAGGGCGTCGGCGACGACGAGCGGGAAGCGCGGCGCGGAGGGCGCCCCGACGGGTCCTGAGCGGGTCGCGCGCGATGCCCGGGGCGGCGCCGCGGGCAGATTCCCGGGCCATCGCCCGGGCGCGGCGGGAGACGTATCCCGTCGGGCCCGGCCGGTGCGCATATCCCAGGCGGCGCAGCCCGGGCAGGAGCTCGCGGCCGTGGCCGTCCAAGGGCATCCCGCGCGTCTCGAGCATCCCGAGACGCCCGACGAGGTCGGGCAGCTCGGTCGTGTGCCCGGAGGCCAGGAAGTTGGCGTCCGCCGGGCGGGCACGCCGTACGGATGAAACATGTTTCATCACGGGCGTGTGGGCTGACTCCTCCTGTTCGCGCGTGCGACCTGGCCTGATGTGCTTCGACCTCGAACGCCAGGTCACGTTTCGGTGACTGTGATTGACACAACAGTGCAACACGGCGCACTGTTTCGGCACATCGGCACCGTGCCGACGGAGTCCGGAGCGGGAGGAGGTGACGCGGCATGCCCAGCCCCACCGTCCGTGATGTCGCGGCCGCGGCACAGGTGTCGATCTCCACCGTCTCGCGCGCCCTGTCCAAGCCGGAGCTCGTCGCCGTCGGCACCCGCGAGCACGTGCAACGGATCGCTCGGGAGCTCGGCTACCGCCCTGCGGCCGCCGCCCAGGGGCCGACCCCGCGGCCCGGGACCATCGGTCTGGTCGTCCCCGATCTCGAGAACCCCTTCTTCGGGCTGATGGCGAAGGGTGTTCAGGCGCGGGCGCGCGCCGACGGCCTCCTCGTCGTCGTCGCCGACATCGAGGAGGACGCGATGATCGAGCGCACGATGCTCGAGACCCTGGCCGACGGGGTCGACGGGCTGATCCTGTGCTCTCCCCGGGGGAGCGACGAGACGATCCGATCCATCGCCGCCCGGGTCCCCACCGTGCTGGCCAACCGTCAGGTCGACGATCTGCCCTCGGTGGTCTTCGACGAGGAGCACGGGATGATCGCCGCGCTGCGTCACCTGGTCGCGCTCGGCCACCGCCGCATCGCCTACGCCGGGGGCCCGCTGGTGTCCTGGACCCATCGCCGACGGGCCGACGCCGTGCGGAGCTTCGCCGAGCAGACCGCTGACGTCGACCTGATCGATCTCGGATCCTTCCTGCCCTACCTCCGCGGCGGGCACGGCGCCGCGGACCAGGCGATCGCCGGCGGCGTCACCGCCGTCATCGCCTTCAACGATCTGCTGGCGCTGGGAATCATCGACCGGCTGATCCAACGCGGCGTCCGCGTCCCCACGGACATGAGCGTCGGAGGCATCGACAACGTCGCGGCCTCGACCTACGTCCGCCCGCACCTGACGACGGTCGACGCCTCCCGCGTACGGATGGGCCGCACCGCCGTCGACCTGCTCATCGGGGCCCTGCACGCCGCCCGGGCCCCGGTCCCGCAGATCCTTCCCACCGAGCTCATCGTCCGCGACTCGACCGCCGTCGCGCCGCCCACGCCCCCGCCCGCGATCCCCACGGAGAGCCCCGCCTCCGCCGCGACCGCCCCCACATCTTTCGCCCGCTGACCCCTGCGAGCATCGGCCACGATCCACCGCGCACACCGCAGTGCCGGGACCCACCCAGGAGGAATCGCCATGACCAGCATCTCCCGTCGCCCCATCACCCGCCGCGCCGCCACCACCGGCATCGTCGCCGCCGGCGTGGTCGGCCTCGCCGCCTGCACCGCCCCCGGCGAGGGCGGCGGCGGCTCGGAGCCGGCACCGGCCGAGGACGTCCCCGAGACCCCGTCCGAGGCGGTCTCGCTGAACATCTTCGACGTCGCCGGCGGCCAGAAGGAGCTCGGCCCCATGATCGAGAAGTGGGCCGAGGACCACCCCGAGATCATCTCCGCGGTCAGCTTCGAGTCCGGTGACGCGCCGTCCCTCGTCGGCCAGATCAAGCCGCAGGTCGACAGCGGCCGCCTCGAGGTCGACATGGTGCTGACCGGCAACGACGGCCTGTCGGCCGGGATCGGCTCCGACCTGTGGGTCCCGCTGATCGAGTCCTACGGCGATCGCCTGAGCAACCAGGACGACTACCTCGAGCCGGCCGCCGCCATGCAGGAGCTCGCCTCCGGCTACGGCGCCGTGGTCTCGTACTATCCCTCCGGCCCGCTGCTGCAGTACAACTCGGAGAAGGTCGAGGAGGTCCCCACCACCCCGGAGGACCTGCTGGCCTGGGCCGAGGCGCACCCCGGCAAGTTCGGCTACGCCCGCCCTGCCAACTCCGGGCCCGGGCGCACCTTCCTCATGGGTCTGCCGTACATCCTCGGCGACTCCGATCCCAAGGACCCCGAGAACGGATGGGAGAAGACCTGGGAGTACCTCAAGGACATCGGCCAGTACATCGACAGCTACCCCAGCGGCACCGGCCAGGTCATCTCCAACATGGCCGACGGCACCTGGGACCTGATCCCGACCACCACCGGCTGGGACATCAACCCGCGGGCCACCGGGCAGCTGCCCGCGGAGTTCGAGGCCGCGGCCTTCGATGAGTTCACCTGGGTCACCGACGCCCACTACGCCGTGGTCCCCGCCGGGCAGAGCGCGGACAAGATCTCCGCGATCCTGAACCTGATCAACGGCATGCTCGAGCCCGAGTACAACGCCATGGCCTACGACGAGGGCTACTTCTACCCCGGCCCGGCCGTCGAGGGCGCGACCCTCGATCTCGCGCCCGATTCCAGCCAGAAGGTCGTCGAGGAGTTCGGCCGCGACTGGTACGACGACCTGATCGAGTCCGCCCCCAAGGAGACGCCGCTGGAGCCGGATCTGATGGTCACCGCGTTCGACCTCTGGGACCGCCAGGTCGGCAGCGCGGGCTGAGAGCCCGGCGACCCGGCCGGCACAGGAGACAGGAAGGTATGAGATGACCACGACCTCCGGCGGAGAGTTCGACTCCCTGCGCATCGAGAACGTCGGCCGACGTTTCGGCGGCACCACGGCCCTGCAGGGCTTCGACCTGACCGTGCGGCGCGGGGAGTTCATCGCACTGCTCGGCCCCTCTGGCTGCGGCAAATCGACCGCCCTGAACTGCCTGGCCGGGCTGCTGCCGCTGACCGACGGGCAGATCCGTGTGGGCGAGCAGCGCATCGACCTCCTCCCGCCGGAGAAGCGCGACTTCGGGATGGTGTTCCAGAGCTACGCCCTGTTCCCGCACCTGAGCGTGGCGAAGAACGTGGCCTTCGGGCTGCAGATGCGGGGCGTCGGCCGTTCGGAGACCAGCCGGCGCGTCACCGAGGCGCTGCGCCTGGTGCGGCTCGAGGACCAGGCCGCCAAGCTGCCCGGTCAGCTCTCGGGCGGCCAGCAGCAGCGGGTCGCGATCGCCCGGGCGATCGTCATCGAGCCCCGGGTGGTGCTGATGGACGAGCCGCTGTCCAACCTCGATGCGAAGCTGCGGCTCGAGATGCGCACCGAGATCCGACGCCTGCACCAGACCCTGGGGCTGACCACCATCTACGTCACCCACGACCAGGAGGAGGCGCTGTCTCTCGCCGACCGTCTGGTGGTGCTCCGACTGGGCCAGGTTCAGCAGATCGGGACGCCGCAGGAGCTGCACGACGGGCCGGCCAACTGGCACGTCGCCGACTTCATGGGCTACCGCAACCTCATCGATGCCACGGTCTCCGCCGAGTCCGCCGCATCGGACGGGGAGGGGCGTGTGCGGGTCGTGGCCGAGGACATGGAGCTGCTCGGCACCGCCGTGGACACGGTGACGGCCGGGGACGAGGTGCGGGTCGCCGTGCGGCCCACCGACCTCGTCGTCCAGCGGAGCGACCACGCCGGCCCGACGGCGGCCAACACCATCCATGCCGAGGTCGAGGTCGTCGAGTACCAGGGCCGCGAGTACGCCGTCGAGGTCCGCACGCCCGGCGGCCGAGCCCTGCACGTGCGGTCCGAGCACGCTCCCGAGGTGGGGTCGAGCGTGCTGCTGACGGTGGACCCGTCGCGGGCGCTGGTCTATCAGCGCGACCTCGACGCGGTCGTCGCACCGGACGGCGCGGCAGCGGTGGCGTCATGACCACCCAGGCGACGCGGGACAGACCCTCGCAGGGCAGCGCGAGCCTGCGCCACCGCCTGGCGGACCGCGGGATCGATGCGCAGCTGCTGATGATGGTCCCGGCGATCGTGTTCATCCTGGCCCTGTTCGTCTACCCCTTCGCCTACGGCTTCGGGCTCACGCTGCAGCCCACCGAGGAGACGGTCGAGCGCTGGGGCGGCGGCGTCTTCGCCAACTACCTGCGGTTCTTCGGGGACGCGTTCACGTTCGAGTCCGTCTGGCTGACCGCGCGCCTGGCGATCCCTGCGGCACTGTTGAACGTGCTCGTCTCGATCCCGCTGGCGATCAAGCTCCAGCACCGCTTCCGCGGCAAGCGACTGCTCTCGACGCTGCTGGTCCTGCCGATCACCCTGGGCACGGTGCTGACCGCCCAGGGCCTGCTGATCTTCGCCGGCCGCCAGGGCTGGTTGAACCAGGCCCTGATCAATCTCGGGATCCTGGACAGACCACTGGATCTGGTGCACAACTACATCGGCGTGCTGCTGTCGCTGATCATCTCCGGGTTCCCCTTCGCGTTCCTGCTGATCTCCTCCTATCTCTCTGGGATCGACCCCTCGTTGGACCGAGCCGCCCGCTCGCTCGGCGCCGGATCGGCGCAGCGGTTCACGAAGATCACGCTGCCGCTGCTGGCCCCGGGGCTCGCGACCACGTTCATCCTCACCTTCGTGCTCGCCTTCAGCGTGTTCCCCTCGGCCACGCTGGTCGGTGACCCCAGCGGGTCCACGCGCGTGCTCGCCGTGGTCGCCTACCGCTTCTTCGGGGAGCAGTTCGACTATCCGATGGCCTCGACCGTCGCGATCATGATGGGCCTGGCCGAACTGATCGTCGTCGCGATCGTGCTGTTCGCACGCTCCTTCCTCTACAAGGGCTCGACAGGGGGCAAGGGCTGATGACCACCCAGGACATGAATCGTTCGACGCCGCAGGAGGTCCCGGTCGGGGCCGAGGACTCCGCCCTGCCCGTCCCGGAGCCGCCGAGAAGGCAGCGCGGCGACGACCGGATCCCGGGCGACAGGGCCCTGTCGGCCCAGCCCAGCACCTGGCTGGCCTGGGCGGGCATCGCCGCCTTCCTGGTGTTCCTGCTGGGGATCCTGATCAGCGTCGTGATCGATTCCTTCGGCCAGGCCTGGTACGACGACTGGCTGCCGACGGGATTCACCCCCAGCTGGTACGGCGAGGCGTGGGCCCGCTTCGAGCTCACCCACGTCATCGCGGTCACCCTGGTGGTCGCCTTCTCCGTGGTGGCGCTGTCGGTGCTGATCGGCGTGCCCGCCTCCTACGTGCTCGCCCGACGCCAGTTCCCGTTCAAGAAGGCCATCACCGCGCTGTTCCTGCTTCCGGTGATCATCCCGCCGATCACCTTCGGCATCCCACTGGCCACGGTGATCTACAACTTCGGGCTGGGCCGGACCGTGCTGGCGGTGATCCTGGTGAACCTGGTGCCCTCGGTGCCGTTCGTGATCATCACGATGACGCCGTTCATCGAGCAGATCAATCCGGCGATCGAGAACGCCGCGCGGATGAGCGGCGCCCGGATGCGGCACGTGTTCCTGCGCATCCTCGGCCCGATGCTCGTGCCCGGCATCCTCGCCGCCGCGATCCTGGTGCTGGTGCGCACGGTGGGCATGTTCGAGCTGACCTACCTGGTCTCCGGGCCGGGGACCGAGACGCTGGTGGTCACGATCTTCCGCGCCATGACGTCGGCGGGCGGCTCCGAGCCGCGACCGCTGGTCTCGGCGATGGCCTTCGTGTACACGGCCATGATGCTGGTGACGCTGATCATCGCGCTGCGCTTCGTGAACCCGACGCAGCTGGTCGCACGGGTCGGGGACACGGACGACTGAGGCGCGCCGGACCTGCAGTGCTTCCCGCTACCCCCGCAGCTCATCGCGCGCCGCGAGCAACCGGTCCAGCGTGCTGCGGCCCAGCTCGCTCATGACCGGATTGGTCCGCTCGTAGTACCAGACCAGGCCGATGGCCTGTGCGAAGGCCCAGGCGGCTCCCCGGCGCCAGTCCAGCTCGGGCACCTCGAGACGGACACGGAGCACGTCCCGGGCGTCCTCGTCCAGCAGATGCCAGGCGGACACCAGGTCCAGAGCAGGATCCGCCGGGGCGAACCCGCCCGTGTCCAGGACGCCCACCAGGTGCTGGTCGCCGGTCGAGCGCTGGTCGCCGACCAGGAGATTCCCAGGGATCAGGTCCGTGTGGCTCATGACGTCGGCGCTCTCGTGCGGCAGAGAGCGCAGCCTCCGCCACAGGGTGCGCAGCTCCCCGACCGGCAGGAGACCCTCGCTGCGGTCCAGGCACTCGGCGATCCACGGATCGTGGTCGGGGAGGGATCCCCCGCGGCCCGCGCCGGAGAAGGTGCGGCCGCGGAGGTCGACGGCCCGGAGGGCGCTGATCAGGTCGGCGAGGTCCGCGGCGAACGCGCCGGAGCGGGCGACCGACGTGGGGGTGGCGATCTCCCCCTCGACCCAGGTCTGCACCGAGAAGGACAGGGGGTACGTGGCATCGCCCTCGCCGATCACGACGGGCCGCGGCGCGGGCACGGGGGAGCAGCGTGCGAACTCCTCCATGGCGGCATGCTCGGTCGCCTGCGCGGCACGGACCTGGTCCGGATCCTCCCCGGTGAGCGGGAACCGGGCGAGCAGGTCGGTCCCCACCCGCAGCACATGACTGGTCGTGCCCGCGCCGGCGAGCGGGACGATGTGCGACGCCGCGGGCAGCCCGGCATGTGCCAGGGCGCGGTCGATCAGTCGCTGCGCATCCTGCCTCGTGAGCTCGAGCTGTCCCTGGTGCATGGCCATCTCAGGACTCCACGGCCGGTGCATCGCAGCGCTCCGGGACGGTCTCCGGCTCGGACCCGCTGCGCAGCGGAGCGATCCGGACCGCCGCGAGGACATTCGGGAGGATCGCGAACCCGGCCCCGGTCAGACACAGCAGACCACCGGCCGCGGCCAGCAGCGGCGGGGTCTCCCCGAGCAGGAGCCACGCGAGCACGAGGGTGATCGCGGGGACCAGCAGCGAGGAGGAGGTCAGCACCCCGGCCGGGGTCCGCGACAGCGCGTAGCCCCACAGCAGGAACGCGAGGGCCGTGGGGAACACGCCCGTGTAGACCACGGCGAGGAGGGAGGAGGTCGGGGCCTCGACCATCTCACCGGCCAGCCGGGGCGCGAAGGGCAGGCAGGCGAGGAACCCTGCGCCGATGCCGATGACGGTCATCGAGGTGGAATCGATGTGGGCGAGCAGCGGCTTCTGGGCGAGCACGCTGCCGGCGTAGAGCACCGCCGCCAGCAGACCGAGCACCAGCCCGGCCGCGGCGACGTGACCGGTCGAGGTCGCCGCGGTGATCAGCGCGATGCCTCCGAAGGCGACCAGCACCCCGGAGATGAGACGGAGGGAGAGCCCCTCGCCGAGCAGCAGCCCGGAGGCGACCGCTACGATCAGCGGGGCGACGTTGACCAGCATCGCGGCCGTCGCCGCATCGAGGAACAGCTCGCTCGCGTTCAGCACTAGCGTGTACGCGGCGAACCACACCGCACCCCAGACGATCACGGCCGCGCGCAGCCGCCCGGTCCGCGGGAAACGGACCCGGCCCGCCGCCACCAGGGGGATCAGCACGATCGCTGCCGATCCCACCCGCAGCAGCGACATCGCCCCGGGGGAGAGGTCCGCCCCGGCGGCGCGGATCACGACGAACGAGGACGCCCACATGACCATGACCGCGAGCGCGGCGAGCCAGGGGAGCGCGGGATGGGAGGAACGAGTGGGCGCCGCGGTCATCGCCCCATCGTGGACCACCGATGCGGAGGCTCCAAGGAGATTTCGCGGGCCCACCGCCCGGGATCAGCCCTCGTGGCGGAAGCCGACCTTGATCGCGACCTGCCAATGAGCGATCGCGCCGTCCTCGAGATGGCCGCGGATCGACTGCACCTCGAACCAGTCGAGGTTCCGCAGGCTCTTCGACGCCTCGGCGACGGCATTCGCGACCGCCGCGTCGCTGCTCTCCGGCGAGGTGCCGACGATCTCGGTGATGTTGTAGACGTGTCCAGCCATGGTGCCCTCCTGGTGTTCGGTCGCGGGACCGGACCCCGCGGGATCGGTGGCGTCACGCTACGCCGCGGTCGGCGTAGGGGCCAGGGGCCGACGGGTCAGCGGCGCGCTGTTCCACCGCGACGTTGGTCGATGTGTTCACGGGGCGCTCCGGTGACGCACTGTTCAGCGGCGCTTTCCGAGAGTGGGGAGTCCTCCGCTGGTGGTGAGGCCGCGCGCAGGACAGATCGGTCGGCGGCCAGGGAGGTAGATGCGTTCGTCCTCCTCCCGGTGCCGAGGATCCGTGGCCGTGCGGTCGCCGATCGCTCGTTCCAAGCGCTTTCGCCGGCGGCGCGTGCTCGGGGAGAGCCCGCCGGATTCCATGGCGTACCGGAAGGGGCCCCTCCATCGGCTCGCTCATCGAGCGTCCACGGCGTGGGGCCCGCCTCAGACCGGACCACGAGCCAGCACGACGGCTCCGGGCACCTCGTCGTCCGGACGCAGGAGAACCTCCGAATCGATCGTGAACCCGGCCTTCCGCAGCAGGCCCGTCACCGTCTCCGGGCGGCGACGATAGCTGTCCACGGTGATCGCGCGGCCTGTGTACCCCGTGGACGAGTGATGCACGCCGTCGCCGACGTGGAACCCGACCAGAAGCAGGCCGCCAGGACGCAACACGCGCACGAACTCGTCGAGGACGCCGGGCAGGGCGTGGTCGGGGACGTGGATCACGGACCAGAAGGCGACGATGCCGGCGAGCGATCGGTCCTCCAGGTCGAGTTCCGTCATCGTGCCGACCTCGAACCGTGCGGCGGGGTGGTCCCGTCGGGCGAGGGCGATCATCTCCGGGGAGAGATCGATGCCGAACGCGTCCACTCCGGACTTCCGCAGATGCGCGGTGACGTATCCGGTCCCGCAGCCGACGTCGGCGACCGGCCCGCCTCCGTCCCGACGCAGCAGCTCGGCGAACAGGGTGAGCTGTGCTGCGAGATGAGGCGTCTCGGCGAGAAGTCCGCGCACCTGTTCGGCGTAGCCGGAGGCGTCGATGTCGTAGGCGGAACGGGTCTCGGACAGCCACGAATCCGTCCCACCCGGCACGGCCCCTCCCTCCGTGCGAGAGGCGTCGGCATCGGCCGGGCGCCGCTCGTCACGCGCATCCAGCAGCGGCCGCAGCACGGCGGCGATCCGGTCGGCGTGCGCAGCCGCCGCATGGTCCATGCCCTCGATCCGCCGGACCCGCGGCGAGGGCAGGCGGGACCGGAGCCGATCGGCGTGGCCGGGCGGGACGACCTCGTCGGCAGTGCCGTGCAGCAGTAGGACCTCGAGGCGTGCCAGCGCACCGGCGATGTCCGGGGGCAGGCCGAATCCGACGACGGGCCAGTCCGGATCACCTGCGTCCCAGCAGGGCGCGGCGATCGTGACGACGCCGCGCACCGCCGCGGCCGAGGTGGGATCGCCCTGTGCGAGCACCCTCAGCGCGACGGAACCGCCCAGGGAGTGGCCGACGACCGCGACGGGCCCCTCCGGTCCGGCGATCTCCGCCCGGACGGCCTCCTCCCACGCCGCCGGGTCGGGATCCTCGGGCGTCGGGAGAGCGGGTGCCGCGATCAGCGCCTCGGGGAGCTCTGCCCGGAGCCGTGCCAGCAGCGGGCCGCTGCCCTCGGTCGCGGACTGCGGGCCCGCCGAATGCAGGAACAGGATCGTGGTGCGTGTCATGATGCTGCGAGCGTGGCAGGCCCACGCACGACGCCGCGACGGCGTGCGGGGCGATCCGGCCTGTTCAGCCCTCCGCCACCGCTTCGCTCATCGCACTGATCTGGAAGGTGACCCCCGACGGGTCGGCGATGGTGGCGATCCGCCCGAAGGGCGAGTCGGTCGGTCCGTCCAGGACCTTCCCGCCCAGCTCCCTGACCGTCGCCAGCGCCGTCTCGGAGGCCTCGACCCCGAAGTAGACCCGCCAGCCGGTGTCCTCCTTCGGCATCACACCGCTCGCATCGCACAGCCCCCAGCTGGCGCTCTCGCCCGGGCCGTTGGTGGAGTAGCGGAAGGAGTCGTCGTCCATGGGCTCTTCCATGGGGACCAGGTTCGCGTCGAACACCGCGGTGTAGAAGGCGGAGGCCGTCTCGAACTCGTGGGTCATCAGCTCGAACCAGACGGGCGAGCCGGGGTCGCCGGTGAACTCGTAGCCCTCGAGGTCGCCGGCCTGCCACATGCCGACCAGGGCCCCTGTGGGATCCAGGATCGTGCCGGTGCGGCCAGAGGAACCGATGTCGGCGATCGGCATCAGGAGCTTCGCGCCGTGCGCGATGGCTGTCTCCGTCCGGGCGTCGATGTCGTCGACCGTGAGGTGCACGGCCCATTCGGCGACCAGGGGCTCTCCGTCCGGGTAGGTGAATCCGGTGATGTCCATCAGACCGCCCACGAGCGCGTCGCCGTTGCAGATCAGGTGGTAGTGGCCGAAGCCCTCGCCGAGGTCCTCGAACTCCCAGCCGAACAGGCCGGAGTAGAAGGCCTTCGCGCTGGCCAGGTCGGTGACGGTGGCGTCGATCCAGGTGCTGGTGCCGGTGCTGCGGGTCATGGCTGCTCCTTCGGTGGGTCGGGCCCGGGGGCCCGGCGTCGTGAGACCACGGTAGGAGCGCAGGGTTCGACATCCTTGTCCGATCCTGCGCAGTCCCCCTCCGCTCCCTCTCCGTCCATGCTGTGTCCTCCCGCCTGGCCTCGTCCCTGCGTCGCGGCCCGGCGCCGTCGGTCACCGGGTGCACAGGCTGGGCAGCGCCGTCAGCAGCGGCGGACGCGGCGCGGTCGCGGCCGCGAAGCTCAGGGTGACCCGCGCGGAGCGCGTGATCGGCGCAGGATGCACGGCGACCACGGGCGCCGACGGCGCCAGCTGGTCCAGAGGACCCGCATGCACCGGCACGGCGAATCCCAGCAGGAACGGGGCACCGGGGCACGGGGGCAGCTCCACGGCGTCGACCCCGGAGACCAGCACCCCGGAGCGAGGCAGCCCGATCGGGGCGGGATGCGGGTACCAGCCCACCCAGATCGAGGCATCACCGCGCGGACTGAAGCCCTCGGGCAGCTCGAGGTCCGCGCGGACCGTGCCCTGCCCGGGGCCGATCAGCGAGAACGGTGTGGGCGGCCGGTCGCTGATGTGGTCCGCGAGCCGACGCAGCCGCCCGGGCGGCACGCCGACCGTGGCCCGGAAGCGCCGGGTGAAGCTCGAGAGCGACTCGAAGCCGACCGCGGTGGCCACGTCGATCACTGCGTCGGTATCGGCCAGCAGCAGGCGCTTGGCCTCATCGATCCGCAGCGCGGTGAGGTACTGGCCGGGGCCGATGCCGACCTGCTGCGCGAAGAGGCGGGAGAAATGGAAGGGGCTGTAGCCGACGTGGTCGGCGAGGTCGGTGACGCTGAGCTCGGCCGGGCGCTCCCGGGCGAGATCGACCGCGGAGGCGAGCACGGCCTCCGTCGCGGACGATGTGAGTGCAGTCACACATGGGAGTGTAGCGGCCGTGTGATCGGCGGCCCCTCGGAGCGGACGGGGCGATCGGCCCTCCGACGCGGGCGAGTTCGCACGGCCCGGTCCGATGGAACCGACCGGTCCATCCGCACGGCCCGGCGCGCCCGACGGTGTATAGGTGGGCCATGAACATCTCAGTCAAGCGCGTGTACGACGAGGCCGGGCACAACGACGGCACCCGAGTCCTGGTGGACCGGGTGTGGCCGCGAGGGGTGAGCAAGGAGGACGCCCAGCTCGACGACTGGAACAAGGACGTCGCACCGTCCTCCGACCTGCGCACGTGGTTCGGCCACGATCCGGACAAGTTCGAGGAGTTCTCCCGCCGCTACCGCGAGGAGCTGGAGACCGACGAGGGTCGCGAGGCGCTGCAGCGGCTGCGGGACGCACCCACCGGGAAGCGGCTGACGCTGCTGACGGCCACGAAGGACATCGAGCACAGCCAGGTCGCCGTGCTGCAGGATCTGCTCGGCGAGTAGGGCGATGACACGGCCCGACCAGGGTCGACGCAGAAGGTCGACGGAGCACGGCCCGCCCGGTCTCACTCGGGCCCGGGGCGCCGACGGTTCTGCTTGGTCCGCGCTCGCTGCCGCTTGGCCTCCAGCCGCCGACGCTGCGAGCCCCGCGTCGGTTTCGTCGGCCGACGCGGCCGCGGCGGAGCGACGGCCTCGCGCAGCAGCGCCGCGAGCCGCTCGCGGGCGGCCACCCGGTTGCGGCGCTGGGAGCGGTTCTCCTCGGCACTGATGCTCAGCACGGTGCCGGCGAGGCGCGGGTCGAGATGGGAGAGGGCTCGGGATCGCTGCTCCTCGTCCAGGGCGGTGGTGGTGGCCAGATCCAGGCTCAGCTGCACCTTCGAGTCGGCGGTGTTCACGCCCTGACCCCCGGGGCCGGAGGCATGGGTGAACTGCTCGGTGAGCTCGCTCGCCGGGATGCGGAGCCCACGGGGTGCCCCGGGCCCCGAGGTCACCAGCAGATCATCCATGCCTCGAGTGTGCCGCACGGCAGGGGAGTGCTGCGATGGGGCAGCGTTGATCCGCTCCGGCGCTCCCGACCGCAGGGGTCGGTGAGCGCGACGAGGACAGGGTGAGGCGGGCGCGGCAGGGAACTCCTCCAGCTCGGGAATTCAGCTCTGCGGTCCTCAGGCCCCTTCGCAGAGATCAGCGCCGGCCACGGTTGCGGCGATGCTCCTTCCCCGCGCGCTCGTTGCCGTGCTTGTAGTGGCCGGTCCAGCGCGCCATGGTTCCCTGCGGGTCGATCTCGACGTCCTCCAGGAACCGTGCGGCGCGCATCCCGCGCAGCACAGTGACCGCCGTGCCGTGATGGCTGATCACGACGTCGCCGCTGCGGCGGACCTCGTGGTGGAATCCATGTGCCGTGCCCATCGGGCCAGGATCTCCGACCGCGAGGCCCGACGCGAGTTCTTTGCGCGGCGTGTGCCACCCTCCGACGGCGCCCATCAGCACCGGCGGGTCCGGTCAGCCATCCGAGGGACCGGTGCGGGAGTCGTCCGCCGCGCCCGCCGGGTCCGGTTCCTCCGCCACCTCGGCTCCGTCCACCGCGGCGAGCACGAGGCGGACGATGTCCTCGCAGTTCCCGGCCTCGTGGAGGGTCGGTGCCGGCGCGCCGGGGACGCCGACCACCCATTGCGATCCTGCCGGTCCCTCAGAGGTCTTGGCGATCAGGACGTCGGCGCCTCGGGGCCGCGGTATCCGCAGCAGCGGACGCTCGCCGTCGGCATGCACGAGCTCGGCGAGGGCGGGGCGTGCCACGATCAGCGCACGCCGGATCCGGTCCTGCTCGAGCTGGTCGCCGAAGACGTCGGCCAAGGCACGGGTGAAGCGCATGAGGTGTCCTCTCGGGATGCGTGGTCCTCCGCGGGCGCCGACGGGCCGTCGCGCAGGGAGGAGACATCGCCGCGAAGATCGGGAGCCGCTGCCCTACGCCGCCGATGGAGCGGGTCGTGCGCGGCCGGACGTGCAGGGAGCGGCGGTGCGTGATCCGAGAGTGCCGCAGCCCTCCGACAAACGACCAGAATCTCAGCGATAGCACCGGTTATCGGAGCTCACGAAGGGGTCATCCCGCGTGGCCGGGCCGCTCACCGCGCACCAGCAGTCGCGAGAGTGGGGACTCCCGCCGCAGACCGTCGAGCTCCCAGCGGTCGGGTTGGCGACCCCGGCGGAGGTGGAAGGCGGCGAGCGTGAGCAGCTGCGCCCACCAGTCCACCAGCAGCATCCGCCACTCGTCGGCGGTGAGCGGATCGATCCGATCCAGGGCCATCAGGAGGTCGTCGTGCCGGCAGCGCCAGGTCAGCACCAGATCGGCGACCCGCCGGTCGACGGTGGCGAGCTCCAGGTCGAGCAGTCCCGTCAGCCGATCCCCGGTCCACAGCAGGTTCCAGTCGGTGAGATCACCGTGCACCACGACGGTCCGTGACGCCGACCAGTCGATGTCCTCCGCCCTCGCCGCGGCCTGCTCGAGACGGCGCAGCAGCCAGCGACGATCCTCCGGGTCGGCGCACCGGCCCAGCACCTCCGCAGCGTCCGCGGCCGTGAGGATCGCGAGACGGTCCGGGGCGCCCGGGCACGGTCCCAGGCGTTCCCGCGGGAACGTCGTGGCGTGCCAGTCGGCCAGGAGTCGCGCGCGCTCCGCTGCGCTCGTGCGACGGGATCGTCCCGGCAGGAACTCCTCGAGGGTCCACCAGCGGCCGGCATGTCGGAACGGGGCCCTGCGGGGCCGCGGCGTCGGCCACCCGGCCGCGTTGGCGAGTTCACGCACCTCCGCCTGCCAGGAGAGCCCGCGGCCCAGCTGCGTCCCACCGATCTCCAACAGATCGTGATGACAGCGCAGGACGAGCTCGTCGCCCCTGCTCCGTGCCCGCCAGGCCTGGTTGCTGCGGGCGGGCAGCGGGGAGGCCAGCTCGAGACCGAGGTCGGTCGCCAGCTGCGTCGCCGAGTCCTCGAGGGCAGTCATCGGCCCAGCCGACCTTTGCGAAGCTCCAGCCAGGGCCGGGCCTTCGCCCGCAGCGACCAGTACATCATCCGGCCCATGGCCAGGGGCCCGTAGCGGGCTCCGTCGGCATAGGGCCGATCGGAGCGCAGCGCCGCGTCGGCCCCGCCGTCGACGAACACGATCTGCCCAGCCATGAACGAGTTCTCCTCGCTGACCATCCAGGCGATCGCATCGGCCACCGCCTGGATCGGACCGGGCAGACCGAGCGGCTGGGGGAGCGCCGTGCGCAGCACGTTCAGCTGGTCCTGATCGGCGAGCATCACCTCGCGGGCGGCGTCGGTCTCCACCAGGCCCGGGGCGACCACGTTGACGACCACCCCGGTTCCCGCCCATTCCTCGGCGGTCGCCGATTGGCGCACCCACCGGTTCAGCGCGATCGCCGCCGATCGGGACAGCTCGCCGCCGCGGCCGCTCGCGACCGCCACCTCGGCGGCCGCTCCCGCCAGCTCCTCGTCCCCGCGCAGACAGGCGCTGATGACGTCTCCGTCCCCGGCGGTGAGCGAGGACGCAGAGGTGACGACCACGACGCGCGGGGACCGCTTCCGCCGCAGCAGCACCCGCAGCCCGGCCAGCACGGCGAGCGTCCCGAAGTAGTCCTCATGCACCGTCCGCTCCGAGGCGGAGATCGGGCCCGTGACCAGCACCAGTCCGTCGACTCCGCCGCGAGCCCGGCGCGCGATCTCCCGGACCAGCTCATCGCGCCCGGCATCGTCCGCCAGGTCCACGCGCACGTCGACCTCGGGACCGCGACCGCAGCGGATCACACGACCCCCGCGGGCGCCGAGCGTGCGCGCGGCGGAGGCTCCGATGCCGCTGTCCGCCCCGGTGACGACGTAGGTGCGACCCGCATGGAGGGACATGGCTGCTCCCTCCTTGCTGCTCGATGCTCTCGGCGTCGCTCTCGGCGTCGTGCGCGCGAGACGGCCTGACCTCGAGATTACGCGTGAAGTGATCCGAGGTCACGACCCGGGACGGATGGCCCACCCGAGAACGACTCGTCAGATCGTCTCCGCGGCGCGCACCCGATCCGTGCAGTCGGACGTGTCGGATGGAAGCGGCGCGCTCCCGGTCCGTGCGGTCCGACGTGTCGGATGGAAGACGCGAAAGCGACACGTCAGACCGCTTCTGCGCGGGACGGGATCACGCCGGCAGATCCCGTGCGGACAGTTCCTTGAAGGCGCTGCGGTGGAACACCATCGCCTGAGCGCCCGGGATGCTGTGGACTGAGAGCACCTCCAGCAGCACCAGGTCGTGGTCCCCGGCGCCCGTGGTGCCGTAGATCTGCGTGGCCATCGATGCCGGGGCGTCCTGCAGCGTCAGCGCTCCGTTCTCGTCGACCTCGCGGCCGATCCCGGAGAAGCGGTTCTCCCGGCTCGTCGACGCCAGCTGGCGGGCGACGCCGGACTGCTCGCGCCCCAGCAGGGAGACCCCCAGCACGGGGCGTCCGGCCAGCAGCGGCCAGGTCTGCGAGGAGTGCTGGACGGCCAACGAGACCAGCGGCGGATCCAGGGAGACGCCCACCGTGAAGGTCGAGGCCACCAGTCCGTGCGGGGACCCGTCGATCTCCGCCGCGACGAGGACCACACCCTGCGGGAAATGGGAGAACGCCTCGCGCAGCGTGGTATCGGACAGCATTCTTCGCACCATAGGCCTCCGGAGCCACGTGTGCTCGGGACTCCTGCATGTGGGATCCCGGCACGCGCTGGTCCCCCAGGAGCCCTGGGACCCCGGAGCCCCGGAACTCCTGAATCCCGCAGCCCTGGAACCCCGGAACCCTGGAGCCCAGGGGAGGGAGATTCTGGACGGCTGTTCTCGGGGCGCCGCCCGAGGAGTCATGACGCACTCCCGAGGCGCCGCGTGCGCTCTGGCGGTAGCCAAACTTTTGGTCATGGATACAGTGGGTTGCCGGTTGCGCCCGCTGGACGGGGCCACGACCCGATCCGGGCACCGTGGCTCCGGTGCCGGAGCGTGTCCGCGACCTGCCCTGCCCCCCACGCGAACGGAGTCGCGCCGCGATGAACGAGGACGAGAACGAGGACGAGCACGCCGCCCGGAGACGGGACCGAGATCGGGCAGGACGCCCCGATCGACCGTCCGGCAACCCGCTGGCGAGCATCGACTACTCGCGGCCGAGATATCCGCACGACATCCACCCGGCCCTGGTACCCGGGATCGCGATCGACGAGCAGCGCCGCCGCTACGGCGTCGACAAGATCATCCTCGGGGTGGCCGGCGCGCTGACCGTGGCGTTCGTGATCTGGGGCGTCGTGAACCCGGCGAGCGTCGGCGAGGTCGCCGACGCCGCGTACGCCTGGACCATGACCCATCTCGGCTGGCTGTTCAACGCGGTCGCCACCGTGGTGCTGGTCGCCCTGCTGATCCTCGCCTTCTCCCGGTACGGCAAGATCCCGCTGGGCAAGGACGGGGAGAAGCCGGAGTTCTCCACCTTCTCCTGGGTCGCGATGCTGTTCGCCGCCGGCCTCGGCATCGGCGTGATGTTCTGGGGCCCCTCGGAGCCGCTGACCTACTTCATCACCCCGCCGCCGCTGACCAACGAGCCCGAGACCGTCGAGGCCCTGCACCAGGCGCTCGCCCAGACCTACTACCACTGGGGCTTCCACGCCTGGGCGATGTACGCCCTGGTGGGCGGCGCCGTCGCCTACGCCGCCTATCGGCGCGGACGATCGTTGCTGATGTCCTCGATCTTCGAGCGACTCTTCGGCAAGCGGCACACCGATGGTTGGGCCGGGCAGCTGGTGGACATCTTCGCGATCATCGCGACCCTGTTCGGCACCGCTGCCGCGCTCGGCATCGCGGTGCTGCAGATCGGCGAGGGCGTGGTGATCGTCTCCGGTGCGTCCGAACTGACCAATACGGTGATGGTCCTGATCATCGGCGTGCTCTCGGTGGGCTTCGTGATCTCTGCCGTCTCCGGCGTCTCCCGCGGCATCCGCTATCTCTCCAACATCAACATCGTGCTCACGATCGGCTTCGCCGGGCTGCTGTTCATCCTGGGGCCCACGCTGTTCCTGCTGAACCTGCTGCCGTCGGCCGTCATGGAGTACATCGGATCACTGTTCGAGATGATGGCGCGCTCCGCCTCCTGGGGCTCGGAGACCCTGGACTTCCAGTCCGCCTGGACCGTCTACTACTGGGCCTGGTGGATCTCCTGGTCGCCCTTCGTGGGCGTCTTCATCGCCCGCATCTCCCGCGGCCGCACGATCCGCCAGTTCGTGCTCGGCGTCATCCTGATCCCCTCCTCGCTGCTGTTCGTGGCCTACGGGATCATGGGCGGCACCGCGATCTCGATGTATCGCGACGGGAACCTCGGCGAGATGGACTCGGTGAACCCGGCCCAGGTGCTGTTCTCGATGGTGGAGAACCTGCCGTTGTCCGGGCTGTTCCCGGTCCTGATCATGGCCATCCTGTCGATCTTCTTCATCACCGCCGCGGACTCCGCCTCGGTGGTGATGGGCATCCTCACCACCCGGGGCAGTCAGAGCCCGCCGAAGCTGGTGGTGGTGTTCTGGGGCCTGGTGATGGGCGGCATCGCCCTGGTGATGCTGCTGCTGGGTGACGAGACCGCGCTCGAGGGACTGCAGTCGCTGGTGATCATCACCGCGGTGCCCTTCGCCGTCGTGATGCTGCTGATCATCGTCGCGTGGTTCCGTGAGCTGCGCACCGATCCGCACACCCTGCGCCAGCAGTACGCCGAGGTCGCCGTGAGCAATGCTGTGGTCGACGGCGTGGACCGCTACGACGACGACTTCAGCCTGCAGGTGATCCGCACCGAGCCCGGTGAGGGCGCCGGCGCCGATGTCGACTCCACCCACGAGGACTACACCGACTGGTATCAGCGCACCGACGAGGAGGGCGAACCGGTCGGCTTCGACTTCGCGACCGGGCAGTGGGCCGACGGCTGGAACCCGGAGACCGGCGAGACCGAGACCGTCGACCCGGACGCGGGGAACGGGTCCTCCTCGCTCGAGGGTGAGCCCGAGGCACCGACGAAGAGCTGACAGGAGGCGGGGGAGCGGAGCGCACGTCGCGCCGCGTCCCCGCTGTCCGGCCTTGGCGGTGCGCGGCCCGTTCGCTCCTCGGCCACGCCCGCGAGACCATATCGACCACGAAAGGGGCACACCCCTCATGAGACCGAACATCGTCGTCATCCAGGCCGACCAGATGGCCGCCCAGGCGCTCGGCGCCTACGGCGACCCGGCCGCCCGCACCCCGCACATCGACGCCCTGGCGGCCGGCGCCGCCGTGTACGACCGGGCCTACTGCAACACCCCGCTGTGCGCCCCGTCCCGGGCATCGATGATGACCGGGCGCATGCCCTCGGACATCGACTGCTATGACAACGGGGACGATTTCGCCGCCTCGACACCGACGTTCGCGCACCACCTGCGCGCCGCCGGGTACCACACCGCGCTCGTCGGCCGCATGCACTTCATCGGCCCCGACCAGCACCACGGCTTCGAGCAGCGCCTGACCACCGACGTCTACCCCGCGGACATGGACATGGTCCCGGACTGGCGGCGGGAGCTGGACGACCGCCTGCAGTGGTACCACGACGCCGACGCGGTCCACACCGCCGGGGCCTCCCAGGCGACGGTCCAGCAGGACTTCGACGACGAGGTGACCTTCCGCACGCTGCGTCACCTCAACGACCGGGTGCGGGCGAACCAGGCGGCGGGGGAGCGGATCCCCTTCCTGATGGTCACCAGCTTCATCCACCCGCACGACCCCTATGAGCCTCCGCAGGAGCACTGGGACCGGTTCGAGGACGTGGACATCCCTGGTCCCGCGCATCCCGAGGTCCCGGACCCCGCGCAGGACCCGCACAGCCACCGGCTGCGGGCCATGAGCGGTTTCGATCAGCGCGAGACCACCGATGAGGAGGTGCGTCGGGCTCGGCGCTCCTACTACGCCGCGGTCAGCTACATCGACGACCAGATCGGGAAGGTCCGCGAGCGTCTGGAGACCCTCGGGCTGGCCGAGGACACCGTCATCGTCGTCACCAGCGACCACGGCGACATGCTCGGGGAGAAGGGCCTGTGGTTCAAGATGTCGCCCTACGAGGAGTCCTCCCGGGTGCCGATGATCATCCGCGGCCCCGAGCATCTGGTGCCGCAGGGCCGCTACGAGAACCCGGTCTCGCTGCTGGATCTCATGCCCACCCTGCTCGAGCTCGCGGGGACGGACCCGGAGGTGACCTCCGCCGGTTCGTCCGAGCAGCAGATCGCCCCTGCGCGGCGCGGCCTCTCCCTGCTGGAGTCGGCCCGTCGGGAGCGCAGCGGCCGCTCCGGCCCGCAGGACCGTGACGTGACCATCGAGTACCTCGCCGAGGGCACGCTGCGCCCGCAGCTGACCCTGGTGCGCGGCCAGTACAAGCTCGTGGTCTGCCCCGGGGACCCCGATCAGCTGTTCGACCTGGTCGCCGACCCGAGCGAGCTGCGCAGCGTCGCCGACGCCCCGGAGCACGCCGAGGTCGTGGCGAGCATGCGCGCCCAGCTCGAGGCGCAGTACGACCTGCGCGGCCTGGAGACGGAGATCCTCGCCAGTCAGGCGCGCCGCCGCCTGGTGGCCGAGGCCCTCCAGCGCGGCACCGTCCGGCACTGGGACCACGAGCCGGATCCCGAGCAGCGCTACGTCCGCGGCGACTTCTGGGGTGCCCTGCAGCACGGCCAGATCCGGATCCCGCAGGGCGGGGCCGACGGCGCGGCCTGACTCGATGGTCTGGGGTCGAGTTCGCCGCCGGATCGCGGCGGGCGGCCTCGGGGCCGCCGCATGCTCCGCCTGCCCGGCACCGATCCCCGGTGCCGGGCAGGCAACGCCTCAGCTGAACTGCATGCCGCCGTCGACCAGCATGGTCTGCCCGGTGACGTAGTCGGAGTCCGTGCTCGCGAGATAGGAGACCATCTTCGCGACGTCCTCGGGCACGGAGACCCGGCCCAGGTGGATCGCGGCCGCGTTCTCCGCGAGGGCCTCACCACGCTGCTGACCGTTCTTCGCGGCGAGCTTCTCGTCGATGAGGTCCCACATCGCGGTACCGACGATCCCGGGCCCGTAGGCGTTGACGGTGATGCCGTGCTCGGCCCATTCCATCGCCGCGGCCTGGGTGAGACCGCGCACGGCCCATTTCGTGGCCGAGTAGGCACCCAGCAGCGCGAACGGTCGGAAGGCCACGATCGATGCGGCCCCGATGATCTTCCCGCCGTGGCCCTGGGCGACCATCTGCTTCGCGGCCTGGCGGTAGGAGTTGAACACGCCGGTGATGTTCACATCGAGGATCTTCTGGAAGTCCTCGACGTCGTAGTCCAGGAGCTCCTGGACCTGGGCGATCCCGGCGTTGGCGACGAACACGTCCAGATGCCCGCCGGCTTCGACCGCCGCGGCGACCAGCGCCTCGACGGATGCCTCCTCCGTGACGTCGACCGTCATGCCGGTGGCAGTGCCGCCGGCGAGGATGATCTCGTCGACCGTGGCGTCGATCCCGTCCTGCATGGATGGCAGATCGGCGACGATCACGTGCAGCCCGTCGCGGCCCAGCCTGCGGGCGATGCCTTCGCCGATGCCGCGGGCGGCGCCGGTGACGACGGCGACCCGCCGACCCTCCGGTGCCCCGGCTCGGGCGGATTCGACGGTCGAACGGTCCTCGGCGGCGATGTCGGTGGTGCTCATGGCTGCTCCTCCTCGAGTGCTCACATCCGCGACCTGTGCTCCAGGGCGCCCGGGCAGGACACCAGCGGCGTTCTGGCGGTGGCAATCGACGTTCTCGCGTCCTGAGAAGCGCCTTGCCGCGCTGTGGTGCCGGGCCGGCGGGCTGTCCGCGCTTCCGAGGCGCCGGCGCGCCAGGAATGCGCGCGGACCCCGACGAGTTGTGCCGGGTATGCGAGCGATGACCTACACCGAGTACGGCGACCCCAGCACCCTCCGGCTCACCGACGCCCCGACCCCCAAGGTCAGCCCGGGAGCCGTGCTGATCCGCGTGGAGAGGGCGTCCGTCAACCCCGTCGACTGGAAGGTGATGGCCGGTGGGCTCGACGGGCTGATCGAGACCGTCTTCCCCGTGATCCCCGGCTGGGACGTGGCCGGCGTCGTCGAGGCGGTCGGGCCCGACACCCCGGAGTTCACGCCCGGTGACCGCGTCGCCTCCTACGGGCGCACCCACCTCATCCACGGCGGCACCTATGCCGAATACGTGGCGCTGCCCGCCGACCTGGTCACGGCGATCCCGGACGGCGTGGACGTCGACGTCGCCGCCGGCCTCCCGCTGACCGGTCTCACGGCACTCCGCAGCCTCGAGACCCTGCAGCTGAGCGCGCAGGACACCCTGTTGATCCACGCGGCCTCCGGCGGTGTCGGATTCCTCGCCGCCCAGCTGGCCCGGGAGACCGGTGCACGCGTCATCGGCACCGCCTCGCCCCGCAACCACGAGAAGCTGCAGGCCATCGGCGTCACGCCGCTGGCCTACGGCGACGGCCTCGTCGAGCGGGTGCGCGAGATCGCGCCCGACGGCCTGAGCACGGTCGCCGACTTCGCGGGCGGAGTCCGGGAGGACACTCTCGCGCTGCTCACCGCGGGCGGCCGGCACGTCTCGATCGCCGATCCCTCGGTCGAGGAGGCCGGGGGCCGTTGGGTGTGGGTGCGCCCCGACGCCCCGCGCCTGCGGACCCTGCTGGAGAAGGTCGCCGCCGGCGCCCTGGAGGTCCAGATCGATCGGAGCTTCGCGCTCGCCGACGCCGCCGAGGCGCTCGCGGTGAGCAAGGCCGGCACGGCGAACGGGAAGCTGCTGATCGACGCGACGCGCTGAGCGACACGACCTCAGCAGGCGGCCCCGTGCACTGTGCGGGGCCGCCTGCTGCAGTACCGGGAGGTCCCGGGAGCGGCGGTTGCTACACCGACAGGGATTCCCGGGCGACCACCTTCTTCCGGCCGGTCAGCAACGACACCCCGACCAGGACGACAACGGCTGCGGGGAGCGCGACGATCACCGAGTTCAGCTCTGCGGAGCGCCCGGTGACCTCCCAGAAGATGGTCGCGACAGCACCGATCGCCATGGCGCTCAGCGCCCCGGCCGCCGTGGCGCGCTTCCAGAACAGGCCCGCGAACAGCACGGGTGTGATGGTCGCGCCGTACATCGTGTACGCGTACATCTGCAGAGCGAGGACGCTCGGGAAGAAGTTCACCATCACGAAGCCGAGCACGGCGATCCCCAGCACGGCGGCCCTGCCGATCCAGAGGTTCTGCCGATCCGAAGGGGGACTGGAGCTTCGAAGCTGTCCGACGAGGTCGTGGACCACGTTCGCCGAGCAGGTCAGCAGGTACGACGAGCCGGTGGTCACGATGAGGGCGAACGCGCCCGCGAGCAGCGCTCCGCCGATCACCGCGGGAGTGAAGGCGGCATCGGAGAGCGACAGGACGGCCATGTCGGGCTCGATGTCCGGTTGCAGGATCGAGCTCGCAGCGCTGAGGACGACGATCGGGACGACCATGACGACGGCACCGATGATGAACACCAGCGCACCGTCGACGGCCGCCTTCGGGCTCTTGGCGGCAGCCAGGCGCTGATACATGTTCTGGTCTCCGAGCAGGAGCACGAAGGCCGGCAGAGCGAACCCGAGCATCTGCAGGACGCTGAGCCCGCCGAGCGGGCCCGAGTCGGCCCCGGCGCTGGTGATCTGACCGGCGGTCCCGCTCATGTCGATGCCGACGACGACGAAGAAGGTGACCCACAGGGCGAACACGATCATCGCCGCGGAGAGGAAGTCGGTCCACGCCACCGATTTCAATCCCCCGGAGAGAGCGAGGAAGGTGATCAGCGCGGCGGCGAACACGGCTCCCGACTGCTCCGACCACGGAGTGATGAGGCTGATGATGTATCCCGCGCCGGTGAACTGGTAGGCGGTGATCCCGATGAAGGCGATCAGGATCATCACCGTTCCTGCGATGCGCACCGCTTTGCCGTAGCGCCTCTCGAACAGCTCGGGGATCGTGTGACCGGCGAGCTCTCGCACCCGACGAGCCAGGAACACCAGGATCAGTGAGCCGACGATGGTGCCGGAGAAGAACAGCAGACCGGGAACGAGGCCATAGGTGTATGCGAAGTTGGCCCCGCCGATGATCGATCCGGAGCCGACGAACGTCGCCAGCATGGTGCCTCCGAGGACCGGTGCGGGCAGCGAGCGGCCGGCCAGGACGAAGTCCTCCCCGGAGGAGGTCTCCTTGGCGCGGCCGAACCAGCCGCCGATCGCGATCATCACGATGACGTAGCCGATGAGGACGGCGATGTGCACGATATTCATACGACTCCTTCGGGCGCCGGAGCGCTCAGTTCTCGCCGCCGCCCGAGACGATGCGGCCGCCCTGCACGACCATCTCGGGTGCCGGGTCGGAGAGCAGACCGAAGTCCTGCAGCGGGTCGCCGTCCAGCACGACGAAATCAGCGCTGGCGTCCTCGCGGATCACCCCCAGCTCTCCGTCGCGCTGCAGGAGCTTCGCGGCGGTGGTGGTCGCCGCGCGCAGTATCGACAGCGGTTCCTGATGACGCGCCCGGATCTCGAACTCCTTGGACTGGTGGATCTGCATGCCGCCCAGGAGATCCGTGCCGAAACAGAGCTGGAGCCCTTCCTCATCGGCGATGCGCAGGGCATTCTCGCCGGCGGCGAGCACGTCGTCGACCTTCCGCTGGCTCGCGTCGGGCAGTCCCATGGAGGCACCGAACTCCTTGAGCGCCCAGTAGGTCACGAGGTTCATCGTGACGAAGGCGCCTGCGTCCCGGAGCTTCCGCGCCGTGTCGCGATCCATGAGGTTCGCGTGCTCGATGGAGCGGACCCCGGCGTCCAGGGCCCGGGAGATCGCACCGGGGGTGTAGGCATGGGCGGCGACGTAGCGGTTGGCGTCGTGTGCTTCCTCGACGGCTGCGCGCATCTCGGCGAGGGAGTACTGGATGGAGTCCACCCTGTCCGTGGGGGATGCGACGCCGCCCCCGGCCATGATCTTCAGGTGATGGGAGCCTGTGCGCAGCTGGTCGCGCGCTGCGCGTCGCACGGCGTCCGGCCCGTCGGCGATCATCCCGAGGCCCGCACAGCACATGGGCTCCTGGGACTGCTGCTGTCCCGGGCGGCGATTGTCCGCGTGACCGCCGGTCTGGGACAGCGACTTGCCGCCGAAGAACAGTCGCGGCCCGCGCAGCAGTCCTTCGCTCTGCGCGGCGGCGAGTCCATGGTCACCGCCTCCCGTATCGCGCACGGTGGTGAAGCCGCGTTCCAGCATGTCTCCCATGAGCCGGGCGGCGTGCATCGTGGCGTACGACGGCGCCTCCGTCTCCAGCTCCGCGAGATTCGCCGTCATCGCGTAGACGTGGACGTGGCAGTCGATGAGTCCCGGGATCACATGGCGTCCGGAGAGATCGACGTCGTGGGGTCGGTGCCCGGAGTCATCAGCGGGCCCCGTGGACTGCGTGATCCGGGAGAATCGGCCATCGGCGACCTCGAGATCCCCAGTGCGCCAGATGCCCTCCTCGACATCCAGGTATCGGGCGTTCTTGTAGACGACGGGCGCGTTCACGGAGCTCCTCCGAAGTATCGGGTGTCACGGGAACGATCACGGTATCTGCTGTGCGGGATCCCGGCAGGGCCGTCTCGCAGGGGCGATGCCTCGGCGCGCTGTCCGTCTCCGACGGTCCCGGCAGGCACGAACGCCCCGGGCACGGCAAGCGTGCCCAGGGCGTTCGGGGGAGCGCGGATCAGGCGCTCCGTGCAGTGCCGATCACGCGCTCTGCTCGCCGCGGATCAGATCCGCCGCGCGCTCGCCGATCAGCATCGTGGTGATGTTGGGGTTCACCGCGACCAGCTGCGGCATCACCGAGCCGTCCACCACGCGCAGACCCGTCACGCCCTTGACCCGCAGCTGCGGGTCCAGGGGCGCCATCTCGTCGTCGACCGCGCCCATCCGGCACGAGCCGGCGGGGTGGTAGACGGTGTTGTGGGTCTTGGAGACGTAGTCGGCGATCTCCTCGTCGGACTGCACGTCCTCGCCCGGGAACAGCTCCCGGCCGCGGTAGGCGTCCATCCCGGACTGCGCGACGATCTCGCGGGCCTTGCGGATCCCGGCCACGGCGACGGCCATGTCATGGCCGTCCTCGTCGGTGAAGTAGCGCGGATCGACCCGCGGCTTGTCGCGGTAGTCGATCGTGCGCAGCCGCACCGTGCCGCGCGAGCGGGCGTGGGTGACGTTCGGGGTCAGCGCGAAGGACTCCGGGGAGGTGGGGTAGCCCTGACGGCGGGTGTGCATGTCGAACGGCACCGAGCCGTAATGCATCATCAGATCCGGCAGGTCCAGACCCTCCTGGAGGTTCGTGAAGATCCCGATCTCCCACCACTGGGTGGACTCGCGGGTCATCGTCTGCGTGGACTCCCAGGAGATCACGGCCTCCGGGTGGTCCTGCAGGTTCGAGCCGACGCCGGGGGAGTCGACCCGCACCTCGATGCCCACCTCGGCGAGGTGATCGGCCGGGCCGATGCCGGAGAGCATCAGCAGCTTCGGTGTATCGATCGCCCCGGCGGAGAGGATGACCTCGTGTCGGGCGTGCATGATCGAGGAGCGGTCGAAGGCGTTGTCGATGTACTCCACACCGGTGGCGCGCGCGTCCTCGTCGAACAGCACCTGCATCACCTGCAGACCCGTCAGGACGTGGAGATTCTCCCGCTCCAGGTTCGGGTGCAGGTAGGAGACGGACGACGACGCGCGGGTGCCGTCGGCCTGGCGGTTGACCTGGAACCAGTTCGCGCCGTTGACGACGGTCTCGAAGTCGTTGAACGTGGCCCGGGGGATCCCGGCCTGCTCGCAGGCATCCAGCAGCGCCACGCCGAGGGGGTCCTCCGCCGGAGCGTCCATCAGGTGCACCGGACCATCGGTGCCGTGGCCCTCGCCGGTGCGCGACATGTTCGTCTCCAGCCGCGCGATCAGCGGGATGATCGTTTCGGCGTTCCAGCCCTCGGCGCCCATCGTCTCCCACAGGTCCATGTCCTCCGCCGGCGGGTGGAAGGCGATGCACGAGTTGTGGGAGGAGCAGCCGCCCAGCACCTTCGCGCGCGCATGGCGCATGAAGGAGTTGCCGTTCTCCTGGGGCTCGATCGGGTAGTCCCAGTCCAGCCCGGACTCCAGCAGCTCCGGCCAGCGCTTCAGCTGCAGCACCTCCTGGTGCTCGAGATCAGAGGGCCCGGCCTCGAGCAGGGCGACGTCGATGCTCGGATCCTCGCTCAGGCGCGAGGCCAGCGCGGCACCGGCGGAGCCGCCGCCGACGATGACGTAGTCGAACTCGGCGATGGGGTTCTCGGACGTGAGGTCCTTCGAGGACATGTCTCCTGCTTCCTGTCGATGGATGGATTCTCGCTCGGGGCGCGGCCGGCCGACGGGACCCGCCGCGCCGTCGGTCACCCGGGGTGGGGGCCGCTGGTCCGGTGCCGCGGTCGACGGCGCGGTGGGTCGATCAGCTCTTGCGGGGGAACCAGCCCGTGACGGCCGGCTCGGTGTTCTCGTAGATGTGCTTGGCCTCGGTGTACTCCTCGAGTCCGGACGGGCCCAGCTCGCGGCCGACACCGGACATCTTGAAGCCGCCCCATTCCGCCTGCGGCAGGTAGGGGTGGAAGTCGTTGATCCAGATGGTGCCGTGGCGCAGCCGGCGCGAGACCCGGTTGGCGGTCCCGGAGTCCGAGGTCCACACCGCCCCGGCCAGCCCGTACTCGGTGTCGTTGGCGATCGCGATCGCCTCGGCCTCGGTGGAGAAGGTCTCCACGGTGATCACGGGGCCGAAGCCCTCCTCGATCACGGCCGGGTTCTCGGCCGTGCACCGGTCGAGGACCGTGGGGGCGTAGAAGTAGCCCTGCTCGTGCTCGGGCCCGCCCCAGTGACCACCGGTGCGCAGCCGCGCCCCGGCCTCCACGCCGCGCTCGACGTAGTCGGTGACCTTGTCCCGATGCTGCTGCGAGATCAGTGGGCCGGTCTCGGCCTGCTCGTCGAACGGTCCGCCCATGACGATGCCCTCGGCGCGGGCGACCAGGTCGTCCACGAACTTCTCGGCGATGGTGTCCTGGACGACGAGGCGGGTGCCCGCGGAGCAGAGCAGACCGGAATCCATGAAGCCGGCGTTCAGCGCATTGTCGAGCGCGGCGTCGTAGTCGGCATCGGCGAAGACCACGTTGGGGTTCTTCCCGCCCAGCTCGAGGGCGACCTTCTTGATGCCCTGCGCCGCGGAGGAGGCGATCTTCCGCCCGGTGACCAGGCCACCCGTGAAGGAGATCAGGTCGATCTCGGGATGGGAGGACAGGGGCGCGCCCACCACGGCGCCGTCGCCGAGCACCAGGTTCGCCACCCCGGCCGGCAGACCCAGTGAGTCCAGCACGTCCACGATCAGGATCGTGGTGTGGGGGGTGAGCTCGGCGGGCTTGATGACGAAGGAGTTGCCCGCGGCCAGCGCCGGGGCGATCTTCCAGGAGGCCTGCAGCAGCGGGAAGTTCCAGGGCGTGATCATGCCGCACACGCCGATCGGCTCGTGCACCACGCGGGAGATGACGGTGTCATCGCCGGCGTCGACCAGGCGGCCCGGATCCTGGTCCGCGATCTTGCCGAAGTAGCGGAAGCAGGCGGTGATGTCGTCCATGTCGCCCTCGGCCTCGACCAGACGCTTGCCGGTGTCGAGCGCCTCGGCGCGGGCGAACTCGTCCTTGCGCTCCTGGAGCTGGTCGGCGACCTGCAGCAGGAGGTCGCCGCGCTCGGCGGCGGGCCGGTCGGCCCAGACCCGCTCCTCGAAGGCCCGACGGGCCGCGAGGATCGCGCGCTCGACGTCCTCGGCGCTCGCCTCGGAGACCACGCCGACCTCGCGCTGATCGGCCGGGCAGGTGACGGTGCGGGTCTCGCCCGCGGTGGCGGGCACCCACGCCCCGTCGATGTACAGGGTCGCGATCTGGTCAGTCATGACGCTCCTTCGTCTCGGTCGTTTCTGTGGTCTCTGTCGACTCGGTGGTCGTGCCGGCGTGTGCGGTCCCGGTGGCCTGCGCGGGCCCGGAGGCCGTGGTGGCGCCGGTCGCCGTGGGCTCCGCCCCGGTCAGGGCAGTGGCTGCCTGGACCGTCCGCGGGTCGGCGACGTGGTCGGTGTCGGTCCAGGTCTCCGGGGCGGTCACGGGGATGGTCCCGGTCGCGGTGCCGATCTCCTGGCTCATCGTGAGGTACATGATGTGGGCGTCGTAGGCGTCCAGGACATCGGTGATGACCTGATCCTTCGTGTAGCCCATGATGTCGCGGCCGCGGGAGCCGAGCAGGGAGAAGATCTCGATGCGGTAGTAGACGTCCCGCACGGTGGAGAGGTTCGCGGCGAAGCTCGGCACCGAATAGGCCACGGGGTAGGCCTGGTACTTGAAGTCCTCGGCGCCCTGGAAGGCCACGAGCAGGTCGACGAAGGGGACCGAGCTGTCCGGATGCACCCCGCGATGGCAGGAGACGTCGGCCCCCATCGTGGTGAGCTCCCCGGCGACCTCCTCGATCGCCGGGGCGGCGACGGTCTCCACGAAGGTCCGCGCCCGCTCCTCGTCGGCGTAGGACATGCGCTTGTGCAGCCGCTGGCGCCAGGAGCCGCGCTCGCCGCTCTCGCGCACCCGGCTCGTCAGCAGCGCGGGCAGCGCCGCCTGCCGGGACTCCATGCCCGCCTTCTCGGTGCGCAGCACCTTCCACAGGCTGAACATCACCAGGTAGACCAGCACGGACAGCGGCAGACCGACCATCACCGTCGCCGCCTGCAGCGTGTAGACGCCGTCGATGAACAGCATCACCAGCGTCAGCGCGCCCGTGATCACCGCCCACACGATGCGCAGCCACGGCGAGCCGTCGGAATCGGTGTGCGAGGGCTTCGAGGTCATGTTGGCCATCACCAGCGACCCGGAGTCCGCGGAGGTGGTGTAGAAGAACAGCCCGGTCAGCAGGGCCAAGGAGACGGTGAAGAGCGCTCCGGGGTACTGCTCGAGCAGGTTGAAGAACCCGGACTCGGGCTGGTTCACGGCGAGGTCCAGGAAGTTCTCGTCGCCGAAGAAGCTCATCGCCGCGTTCCCGAAGATCGAGACCCACAGCAGGATGAACGCGAAGGGGATCAGGAGCACGCCGACCACGAACTGGCGCAGGGTGCGGCCGCGGGAGATGCGGGCCAGGAACAGGCTCACGAAGGGGGCCCAGGCGATCCACCAGGCCCAGAAGAACAGCGTCCAGTCGGCCATCCACTGGTCCGCGGAGTAGCCCAGCTCCGCGGCGCCATCGGTGTAGGCGAAGGTGTTCATCATCATCGACGGGAACCGGGAGAAGAAGTCACCGATGTTCTGGACCAGTGCGTTCAGCAGGTGATGGGTGTTCCCGGAGAACAGCACCCACAGCATGAGGATCACGGCCAGGATGACGTTGAGCTCGGAGAGCCTGCGGATGCCCTTGTCGACTCCGGAGACGGTCGAGAGGATCGTGATGAACACGGCCAACGCCATCAGCGCGATCTGCACGGCCATCGAGTTGGGGATGCCGAACAGGGCCGAGAGACCGAAGTTGAGGAAGACGACCCCGATGCCGAGGGACACCGAGATGCCGAAGATGGTGCCGATCGTCGCGCCGATCTCGGCGACGTGGCCGACGGCGCCGTGGATCCGACGGCCGAAGATCGGGGCCAGGGCCGAGCGGATGGACAGCGGCAGGTGGTACCGGTAGGCGAACAGGCCGAAGGCCATGCCCATCAGGGCGTACATCGCCCAGCCGGGGATGCCGTACTGGAAGATCGTCCACAGCGGTGCCATCCGAGCGGCCTCGTCGGAGCCGGGCGGGGCCTCGGGGGGAGTGAGGACGTTCGTGGCGGGGCCGGAGATCCCGAAGAACATCAGGTCCACGCCGATGCCGGCGGCGAACAGCATCGCCGCCCACGTGAACATGTTGTACTTCGGCACCGAATGGTCCGGACCCAATCTGGTCTGGCCGACCTTCGAGAAGGCGACGATCAGCACGAACACCACCACGATGGTGGCGGTCAGGACGTAGTACCAGCCGAAGTTCGTGGCGACCCAATCCATGGCGCCGAAGATGACGGTGTCCGCGGTGCCGGGCCAGATCGCCGCGAACAGCACGAAGGCGACGATGAGCGCGGCGGTGCCCACGAAGACCGGCCAGTTCACCGGGGACGCGGTGGGGGTGCCGGTGCCCTGCGAGGCCGGATCGCCGCCCCCGGGGTCTCTCCCGGAATCGGGGGTCTTCGCAGGGCGAGGGATCTGGGAGGCCTCGGCCATCGGGGTCCTTTCGATCGAGGGGCGGACGGGCCGCACCCGATCGCAGGGCGATCGGGCCCGGCCGGGGCACGATGCCCGCAGCTGAGCACGCGGAGGAGCCGCAGGCCGTAGGCGACCCTAGAGTTACTTGCCCCGAAGGTCCACTATGTGCCGGGGGAGCGTGATGTACCCATCAGGGGGATCGTACCCGTGCCGTGCGCCACACTGAGGGCCGAGGGGTGCGGAGCGGCCGGATCCCGCGGAGACCATCCGGAGGATGACCATGACCGCAGCTCGAGCCCGCACCGGCGCGTTCGTGGCGGGGGTGCTGTGCGCCAACAGCCTCCCGCACCTGGCGACCGCCGTGGCTGGACGACGCCACCTCACCCCGATCGGCGGGCGCCGCTCGTCCCGTTGGATCAACGCCGCCTGGGGAGCCGCCAACGTCGCGGGCGGCCTCGCCCTCATCGCCCGCAGCGCGCAGAGCGCTCGTGAGCCGCGCGGCGCAGGGCGCTGGGACTCGCGTCTGGTGGCCTTCGACCTCGGGGCCGCCGTGTTCGCGGCCTGGATGGCCGGCAGTGAGGCCGTGCTGCGGGGGAACTGGGGCGACGACGCCGCACCGAGGTCTCGGAGCTGACGGCCCCGCAGGCCCTGCGTGCGCTCGCGTGGCCGACGGGTCAGGAGGTGGGAGCGTCCTGCGGCGAAGGAGTGGCCGAGACCTGGCGGGGCTTGGTGCCGCGCAGGAAGAATGCCCCGATGACGCCGAGGGCGCCGATCACGCCCGCCACGATGAACGCGACGTTCACGCCGTGGATCATCCCGGGGACGCCGTACTTCTCCGGATCCAGGGCGGACTCGGCCATGACCGTCACCAGCACGGCGGTTCCCACCGAGGCGGCGATCTGGCGCATGGTGTTGTTCAGGGCCGTGCCATGCGGGATCAGATGCGGGGGCAGCTGGTTCAGGGCCGCCGTGGTCACCGGCATGATCACCATGGCCGTGCCGAACATCCGCACCGCGTTGACTCCGGCGATGTAGACCAGCGAGGTCTCGGTGGTCAGCACGGCGAACAGGAAGGTCGTCACGGTGACCAGGGTGAAGCCGACGACGGCGAGCACCGTGGCCCCGAAGCGGTCGAAGATCCGCCCCGTCACGGGGGACATCAGCCCCATCACGACCGCGCCCGGCAGCAGCACCAGCCCCGACTCCATCGCCGTGTAGCCGACCATGTTCTGCATGTACAGCGGGATCAGGAGCATCCCGCCGATCATCGCCATGAACACGAGCATGCCGAGCACGGTGCCGAGGGTGAACATGCGATAGCGCAGCACGCGGAACTCGAGGATGGGCTCGGGCAGCCGCAGCTGGCGGCGGACGAACCAGATCAGGGTGAGCGCGCCGATCACCAGCGGCACCAGGGCCTGCGGGCTGGTCCAGCTGGAGTTGCCGGCATTGCCCAGGCCGAACAGGAGGCCGCCGAAGGCGAGGGTGGACAGGATGATCGAGAGCACGTCCAGGCGCGGGAACGTGCGCTCGGTGACGTTCCGGAGGATGAAGAACGCGACGATCATGTCGATGATCGCGATCGGCAGCATCATGATGAAGAGGGTCTGCCACGGGAGGTGGTCCACGATCCAGCCCGAGAGGCTGGGGCCGATCGCCGGGGCGAAAGCGATGACCAGGCCGAAGGTTCCCATCGCCGTGCCGCGCTTGTCGATCGGGAACACGGCGAACAGGATGTTCTGCATCAGCGGCATGATGATGCCGCCCCCGGCCGCCTGGATCACGCGACCCAGCAGCAGCACCGGGTACGCCGGTGCGATCGCGCAGATCACCGTCCCGATGGTGAACAGCCCCATCGCGGTGAAGAACAGCGTCCGCGTGGTGAACTTCTGGATGAGGAAGGCCGTCACCGGGATCATGATCCCGTTGACCAGCATGAACGTCGTGGTGACCCACTGGGCGGAGATCGCCGTGATCCCGAACTCGCGCATGAAGGCCGGCAGCGCCGTGTTCAGCAGCGTCTGGTTCAGGATGACGATGAAAGCGCCGGAGACCAGGGTCGCCAGCACGACATTGCGTCCGGCGACGTGCGAGGGCCCGTGATCGGAGCCGCCTCCGGCCCCTTCGTCCTCGGTCGCTCCGTACGGCGTTCCGGTGGTCTTGCTCGTCAAGCGACCTGGCCCCTCTCGTGCGTCATGGATGTCGGACGCTCCTGGCCGTGGGCATGGCGCGGCTCCACCGACGGTCGTCCGTGGTCGACAGTAGGCCTGAAATTGCAGTGAGTGCAACTAAATGTTCCAGGTCTCACGGGCCGGACGTCCACGACGAGTCCGCGTCGTCGTGCACGGGGTATTCCTGCGCGGCCGCTCCCTCTCAGGTGACGCTCAGGGGACAATGGAGGAGTGACCAGTGCTCCCTCCACCCTCGGCACCCGCTCGGACCAGGCCCTCGCAGGACTGTCCCCGGGCTACTTCGCGCTGGTGATGGGAACCGGGATCGTCTCCATCGCGGTGCATGAGGCGGGAGCCTCGCGCCTCTCGCTGATCCCGCTGGGAATCGCGGCCGTCGCCTACGCGATGCTCGTGGTCCTCTTCGTGGCGCGCTGGGTCCGTCACGGCGACCGCATGCGGGCCGACGCGCGCAACCCGGAGACCGCCTTCGCCTTCTTCACGATCGTCGCCGGCACCGACGTGGTGGCCGTGGGCCTGCACCAGCACGGGGCGGGGATGGCCGCGACCGGCTTGCTGGCCCTGGCCGCGGCGATCTGGCTGGTGCTGGGGTACGTGCTGCCGTGGCAGGTGCTGATGACCCGCGACGGAGAGCCGATCCTCGCCCGCACCAACGGGTCCTGGTTCATCTGGTCGGTGGCCTCGCAGTCCCTCGCCGTCGGACTGTCCGGACTGCATCCGGCGACGCCCCGGCTGGCCGACGTGCTCGGCGTGCTCACGGTGATGGCGTGGTCGGTGGGGACCATCCTCTATGTGGGGATCGCGGTGCTGGTGATCCTCCGGGTCGTCCACCACGGGATCACCCCGGAGCAGTTCGAGCCGACCTACTGGGTCGCGATGGGGGCGCTGGCGATCTCGGTCGTCGCCGGAGCGAGCATCGTGGACATGGCCTCGGTGCCGATGGTGGACGCGGCCCGCGGTCTCATCGGCGGGACCGTCGTGGTCTTCTGGTGCTTCGCGGCCTGGCTCCTGCCGCTGCTGGCGGGGGGCGGCCTCTGGCGCCACGTGCTCCGTCGCGTCCCGCTGCGGTATACCCCGTCCCTGTGGTCGATGGTCTTCCCGCTGGGGATGTTCGCCGTCGCCTCGATGCGACTCGGCCGGGTCGAGCACCTGCCGATGGTCGAGATCGTCGGCGTCGTGTTCCTGGGCGTCGCCGTGCTGGCGTGGGCCCTCGTCGCCGCTGGGCTCGTGGTGACTCTGGCACGCCTGGCCCGCGGCAGGGCCTGAGCCTCGGCAGGGTCTGACCCGCGGCAGGCACCGGTCCGCGCCAGGGACGGGCACGCCCCCGGCAGCGATCGGACCGGGTCGAGGGGTGGCCGGAGCACGGTGCCCCGACGTAGCGTGGTCCGGGCACGCACATGCGTCGATCTCGATGATGAGGATGTTCCATGAGTGCCACGCCGAACCCGTCCGCCACCCAGCCGCTGCTGGTCGACTTCATCCTGTCGCTGGACGGGTGCGCCGCCGGCGAGGGATGGCCCGGCTGGTGGGGGATGCAGAGCGCCGAATACCTCGACTGGCTGGACCAGGAGCCCGAATACCTCACGCTGATGGGGGCGACCACCTATCGGCTCATGTCCCAGATGGCCCAGCAGGCTGAAGGGGTCGATGTCTCCGATGAGGAGAAGGCGAGCTTCGCCCACATGGCCGAGATGCCGAAGGTGGCCTTCTCCTCCACGCTCGAAGCGCCTCTGTCCTGGCCGAACACGACCCTGGTCAGCACCGATGCGATCGAGGCCGTGCGGGAGCTGAAACAGACCTCGACCCGTCCGCTGTCCACCACGGGCAGCATCCGCCTCAGCAGCTCGCTGATGCGGGCCGGGCTCGTCGACCGCTTCCGCGTCGTCCTGTTCCCGGTGATCACTGGCCGCACGGGTCTTGAACGCATCTGGGAGCAGTTCGCCGACTACGGCCTCGAGCTGACCGAGGCCCGCACCTTCGGCGGAGGGCTCCAGCTGCTGGAGTACGAGCCGACCTACCTGCCCCGGCCTCCCGGCACCGGCTGGGAGCGCTGAGCGGTGACCTCCGAGGACGTCCGACCCAGCGGAATGCCGCCGGTGGTGGACATGGCCAGCTGGCAGGAGGCTCGGGACGAGCTATTGGTGCGGGAGAAGGCCCATACCCGACAGGGCGATGCCCTCGCCGCAGAGAGGCGCCGCCTGCCCATGGTCGACGTCGACGGCGGGGCGGACGTCGTCGGCCGGGACGGACCCGTGCCGTTCCGGGACCTGTTCGAGGGCCGCGACCGTCTCGTGGTCTACCAGCACATGTGGCATGACGGCGCACCGCACCAGGGCCAGTGCGAGGGCTGCACCACCACCGCGTGGCATCTGCAGGACGCGACGTACCTCAACGGCCACGGGGTCTCCCTCGCGATCCTCACGCCCGGGGCGTGGGACGAGGTCGCGTCGTACACGGAGTTCATGGGCTATCACAGGGTGCCCTGGTACTCGGTGCGCGGGCTCGACGAACCCATCGGAGGCCAGATGGGCCACCTCGCCAGCTTCCTGCGCGACGGCGAGCGCACCTACCTCACCTACCGCACCACCGGTCGCGGCAACGAGCGCGTCAACGCGGCGATGGGGCTGCTGGACATGACCCCGTACGGCCGCGGCGAGACCTGGGAGGACGTCCCCGACGGCTGGCCGGAGGGTCGTCACGCCTGCTGGGCCTGGCGCACCGACGTCGAGGGCACCCCCACCTGGGGCGAGACCAGCAGGCCCTTGCCCCAGTGGACCCGGCCCGGCGCGACCGCGGTGTCGACGCTCGGACGCCGGGACCATCCCTGATGCATGACATCTCCTGAGGAGGCGGACATGACGGACGAGCGGCACGTCCGGGCGACCTGGAGGATCGGCGATCTCCGGGTCCGCCGCGCAGACGGACGCGAGGACGGCGAGGACTGGACCGAGAACTACGAACATCTCCCGGGTGGCGCCGGGGTCTCGCTGATCCTCGAGTCCACGACTCGGGAGGGGCAGGGGCCGCGCCTGCACCTCCATCCCTATGCGGAGACGTTCCTGATCCGGCGCGGCAGTGCGACCTTCACCCTCGGGGACGAGACCGTGATCGGTCGGGCCGGGCAGGTGCTGGTCGCCCCTGCGCGCATGCCGCACACGTTCCGCACCGGTCCTGACGGCTACGAGGCCGTCCACATCCATCCCGCCGAGGCCATCGAGACCGAATGGCTCGCATGACATGGCACCCGCTCCGGAGCATCCCGTGGGCCCGCTCGGGCGGCACGGACGAGATGACTCGGAGGAGACGGGTCGACTCCGGAAAGGAGTGCAGGTGACCCGATCGCACCGACAGACCGCCACCGCCCTGCTCGCAGCCCACGGCACCAGCTATGCCGCGCAGGCGGGCATCACCCTCAAGGACAAGCCCTCACCCCTGTATCGCCTGCTCGTGCTCGCGACTCTGCTGTCCACGCGCATCGACGCCGACATCGCCGTGGCGGCCGCCCGGGAGCTGTCCGCCGCCGGATTCCGCACCCCGCAGCGGATGGCCGGATCCACGTGGCAGCAACGGGTCGACGCCCTGGGCCGGGGACATTACCGCCGCTACGACGAATCCACCGCCTTCCGCCTCGGCGACGGTGCCCGGCTGCTCCTCGACACCTACCGGGGCGACCTGCGAGCCCTCCGCGACGCGGCCGACGGGTCCGCGGACGTGCGAGAACTCCTGCAGGACTTCCCGGGCATCGGCCCCACCGGAGCCTCGATCTTCGTGCGCGAGGTGCAAGGGGTCTGGCCCGGTCTCGCACCCTTCTTCGACCGCAAGGCGCTCGACGGTGCCCGCCGGCTCGGTCTGCCGGAGGAACCCGACGCGCTCGACGCGCTCGTCGACCCCGAGGACCGTGCTCGACTCGCCGCAGCGCTGGTCCGTGCGGAGCTCGGGAAGATCGACCCCGGTGATTTGTCGTGAACCGGGTGCGCGCTGCTGCGTCAGTCGACCTGCAGCTCGCCCATCGGGCCCCAGCCGTCGCTGTCGATCTGCTCGGAGATGATCTGCGGGGTCGCCGTGAGGTACTGCGGGAACTCCTTCTGCATCTGTGCGAAGTGCGGGGAGTTCACGTGCGGGCCGGCGCCCTCGTCGGTGAACGCCTCGATCAGCACGTACGTGCTGGGCTCCTTCACGCTGCGGGACCACTCGAACCACAGGTTGCCGGGCTCGGCGAGCGTGGTCTCGGTGAACTCGCGGGTGATCTCCGGCCAGGCGTCGGCGTGCTCGGGCTTCACCGGGAACTTCACGTTGATGAGGATCATCGTCGGGTCCTTTCTCGTCGTCGGTCGCGTCGCATGTCGCATCGCGCGTCTCGTCGCACGACGCGAGGCGGTTCGCGCATCTGTCGTGTCGCAGGGCGTGCGGCGTCGTGCTCCGACCCAGCGTGCCCTGCTCCACGGTGGGTGCGGTAGGGCGATTCTCGCAAGGCAAGAACGCATTCTTCTCCCGACATCCTGCTGCACAATGAGGGCACACCGCGAGGGGGCTTCATGAACACCATGCCGGATCGGGGCGAGGAGGCGCCGACGGGGCAGATCGCCCGCGCGCTCGCCGTGCTCGAGGCCGTCGCCGCCGGAGGCAGCAGCACGGCGCGCACGATCGCCGACGCCACCGCGATCCCGCTGCCCACCGTGTACCGCACCGCCCAGGAGCTGATCCGCGCCGGCTACCTGGTCCATCTGCGCGATGAGCAGCGCTTCGCCCTCGGCTACCAGCTGCACCGACTCGCCGTCGGGCTCCACGACGACCTCGGCATCCCGCGCGCCGTCCGCGAAGAGGTCCACGCGATGTTCCGGGATCTCGGGATGGCCGCCTACCTCGCCATCCACCGCGGCACCGACTTCGTCGTCGTCCACGTCTCCGACTCCCCGCAGAGCCCGCGGCTGTCCCCGATGGGATTCGGGTTCCACGAGAGCCCGCACGCGACCGCCTTCGGCAAGGTCGGCCTCAGCGCCCTTGCGCCCGAGGACCGCGATGCCTACCTCGAGGGCGGTGCGCTGCGCGCCCACACCGCCAGCACGCTCACCGACCCGGCGGAGCTGAGCCGCCACCTCGACGAGATCGCGGAGCGCGGCATCGCCTGGGAGCACGAGGAGTTCCAGCGCGGCACCGACTGCCTCGCCGCCTCGATCAAGGCCGACGACGGGATGCTCATCGGTTCGGTCGCCGTCTCGGCCCCGGTCGCCGCCTATGCGGGAAGGACACGCCACATCGAGGACCGGGTCCGGGCCTGCGCCTCCCGGGCCGGCCGCGCCTACCGTCTCGGGGCGCATCACTCCTGAGCTCCCGGCACGGCCCCGGTCGACGGGATCGACCGAGGCGACGGGACCGGGTCGCCACACCGACGCGGCGGGAACCGGCCACCGGTCGGAGCTCCTCGGCGGTTCTCGCCCGGCGATAACGCGGATTGCCCGGGCCCCGGGCCCCTCCTAGGTTGTGCTCCAGATCACTGGCGAGGAGGCCAGGGAAGGAGAGGTCATGAGTGCAGAGCTCAGCAGCGAGACCGTCAACGACGTCGAGGGCACAGCGGAGGCGGAGAGAACGCTGACCGCCCTGGTCAAAGCCGCGTTCCCCCATGAGACCGTCCCGGATACCGCGTACGCGCGGACCGCGGCCGTCGTGCAGAAGCAGGCCGAGGCGAGCACGTGGATGCGGCTCAAGCTCGCCCAGGGCCTGGATTCCCTGCAGGCTCTGGCCGGAGGCAGGTTCGAACAGCTCAGCGCGCAGGAGGCCCTGCCGATCCTGCTGCGCATCCAGCACACGACGTTCTTCGGCTTCGTCCGGCAGACGGTCGTGGTCACCCTCTACGAGGACGAGGAGGTGTGGGACGCGCTCGGCTACGAGGGGCCGTCCTTCGACAAGGGCGGCTACATCGACCGCGGCTTCGACGACCTGGACTGGCTGCCCGACCCCCGGATCGAGGAGTACGACGGCGAGCCGCTGCAGGAGGTCGTCTCGGATCTGCCGGCCTCGGCCAGCACGTCCAGCACTCGCGGCGCCGCGGTGCCCGCCGGCCAGAGCAGGGCCAGAGCAGGGCGCGTCGGGAATCGGAGGAAGGATCGAGCATGAAGACCATCGACCACGACACCGAGACCGTCGTCATCATCGGCTCCGGCGCGGGCGGGGGCACCCTCGCGTACGAGCTCACCCGTCAGGGCATCGAGTGCGTCGTCCTCGAAGCGGGCCCGTACCTGCACAGCGAGGACTACATGAACCTCGAGTGGGAGGCCTTCAACCAGATGGCCTGGACGGATGCCCGCACCACCTCCGGCAGCTGGCGGGTCGCCCGGGACTTCCCGAATCTGCCGGCCTGGATCGTCAAGGCCGTCGGCGGCACCACCACGCACTGGTCGGGCGCGACCCCGCGCCTGAAGGCCCACGAGTTCGCGACCCGCAGCACCTACGGCCGCATCGACGGCGCGAACCTGCAGGACTGGCCGATCGGGCTGGAGGACCTCGAGCCCTATTACACCCGCGCCGAGGACGCGATCGGCTCGACCCATCGCGGCGGCCGACCGCCGCTGCCGGCGAACAACAACTACAAGGTCCTCGCCGCCGGGGCCGAGAGGATCGGCTACCGCCACTACGCCACGGGCCCCTACGGCACCAACGCCGAGCCGTACGACGGCCGTCCCGCCTCCATCCAGGACGGCTTCAACTTCCAGGGGGACAAGAACCGGTCGAAGTGGTCGACACGGGTGCGGGAGATCCCGCGGGCGCTGGAGACCGGGTTGCTGGACCTGCGCCCGGAGTCCCATGTCGCCCAGATCCTGCACGACCGGTCCGGCCGGGTCGACGCGGTGATCTATCTGGACCGGGACGGGAACCTGCATCGGCAGGCCGCGAAGGTGGTGTGCGTGGCCGGCAACTCGATCGAGACGCCGCGCCTGCTGCATCTGAGTTCGTCCGCGATGTTCCCCGACGGTCTGGCGAACTCCTCGGGGCAGGTGGGCCGCAACTACATGCGCCACATGACCGGCAGCGTGTACGCGCAGTTCGACAAGCCGGTGACCATGTACCGCGGCGAGACGATGGCCGGGAACATCTCCGACGAGTCGGTGCACGATCCCTCGCGCGGTTTCGCCGGCGGCTACTACATCCAGACCATCTCGCTGGGCCCGGCCTTCATGGCCAGCTTCGTCGAGCCCGGGGCCTGGGGGCCGAGCTTCACCCGGCTCCTGGACGCCTACGAGAACACCGCGGGCTGCTGGCTGGTGGGTGAGGACATGCCGCAGGAGTCCAACGCGATCACCCTGGATTCCACGGTGACCGACCAGCACGGGCTGCCGGTGGCGAACGTGCACGTCGATGACCACGCCAACGATGTCGCCATGCGCGAGCACGCCTACTCGGCGGCCGAGCGGCTGTACGGGGCCGTCGGTGCGGTCAGCAGCCATCGCACCACCCCGTACCCGTCCACGCACAACCTCGGCACGTGCCGCATGAGCGAGCGTCCCGAGGACGGCGTGGTGGACCGCTGGGGCCGGGCGCACGACGTGCCGAACCTGTTCGTCTCGGACGGTTCGCAGTTCACCACCGGTGCTGCGGCGAACCCGACGTTGACGATCGTGGCGCTCGCGATCCGCCAGGCGGAGCATCTCGCCGAGGAGCTGCGGGCCGGGAGGATCTGAGAGGCGCCGAACGAGCTCCGCAGGAGGCTGATCGTCGGGTACAGGTCGTAGGGCGTGCGTGCCGGCCATATAGCCGGCGCGCACGCCCTGGCGCCCGTACCCGACCAGAGCCGAGTGACGAGGAGCAGGGGGATACGGCGCACGGGAAGGGCGAGACCCAGGGGAAGGGCGGGGCCCAGGGGAAGGCGAGGTGCGAAGGAGCGGAGGACGGACGTCCCGAGAGGTGCCGCGAGCCTTCGGCTGTCAGGACTTGATGCAGATGACGGGCTTGTTGGCCTCGAGGATGACCTGCTGGGCGGAGGAGCCGAGGAACAGCTTCGCGACCGCTGTGCGATGACGCACACCGATCACCACCGCCGAGATGTCGTCGCGCTCGGCCCGGTCGATGAGGTCGCCGGCGGGGGAGTGCGTGCGATCGTCGGGATGCTCGATGCTTTCGCTGACCTCGCCGAGATCCGGGGAGGGTGAGTGCTCGCCCTCCAGCAGGAACACGATCAGGTCCTCGCCGCGCCGGCGGGCTTCTTCGATCCCGAAGCGATAGGCGGCGCGGCCCGGGGCGGTGGAGGTGCCGGCGACGAGAACAGACATGGGCGCTCCTTCGCGAGCTGTGACGACGTCGTGTGCCGGAACCCTAACCGATGCGGACAGGGGCGGGAGCACGCGTCCGCGCCCGATGCGCGGATCGCGCGGGCCACCACCGCCGATGGGCGGACGACGGACGCACCCATCCTCGGAGGCATGTTTCCATGGTCAGGTCACGCATCGGCGCGCGGACCCGCGCTGCGCCGCGCGCCCCCGACGAAGGAGTCGTGCCCATGGCACCCCCGGAAGAAAGCGCGCCGTCCACGGCGCACCCGACCCGACGCCGCGCGCTCAGCATCGGCTTCGGCGTCCTCGCCGTCCCCGTCATCGGGGTGGCCGCCTACGAGTCGATCCGAGCTGCCGCGGGCGGAACCAACGTGCGCGCGAACCTGACCCTGGTCGCCCCGGCCGCCGCCGGCGGCGGCTGGGATGCGTTCCAGCGCGAGATGCAGCAGGCGATGCGCAAGAACAGCCTGGTCGGCAACGTGCAGGTGCTGAACATCCCCGGCGCCGGCGGCACCATCGCGATCGGCAGCGTCAGCCAGCTGAACCGGCCGAACACCCTGATGGTCGGCGGGACCGGGCAGATCGCGGCGCAGATCCAGTTCGACACCGCCTCGGTGATCACGGATGTCGCCCCGATCGCCCGCGTGGTCGAGGAGTACGCCCTGGTCACGGTCCCTGCGGACTCCCCGTATCAGGACCTCGACTCGCTGGTCACCGCCTGGCAAAACGACCCCGCCGGGGTGGCCTGGACCGGGGGCGGTTCCTTCGACCAACTCGTGATGACGGACCTGGCCCTGAACGCCGGCATCAGCCCGGCCGAGACCACGTACATCCCCTCCGACGGCGGCGGCGAGGCGATCCAGGCCCTGCTCAACGGCACGGCTCAGGCCACCGCCGGCGGGTTCGCGGACATGTATCCGCAGATCGAGGCCGGAAATCTGCGCGGCCTCGGTGTGGTGGCGCCCGAGCGGCTGGACGGCATCGACATGCCGACCCTTCCTGAGCTCGGTTACGACGTGACGCTGACCAACTGGAGGGCGCTGTTCGCACCGCCCGTGGTCACCGACCAGGAGATCGGCGAGCTCGAGCAGCTCATCGCCGAGGCGATCGAGACCCCTGAATGGAAGGATGCCGTGAAGCGGTACTACTGGAAGGAAGTCCCGTTGGGCAGCGAGGAGCTCGTCCAGTACGTCGCCGACGAGACCGAGCGGATCGGCGCGCTGTTCGAGGAGATCCGCGGATGACCGGCGCAGGCACCACCGACGACCACGTCCCCGGCGAGCGCATCACCGAGGACGGTGCTCCCGGCGATCCCGCTCAGGTCGGCCACGCCACCGGTGGCGGCGTCCCCGAGGGGCCCTCCGCGGACGAACGGCCCCACGGCTTCTGGTACGGCCGCTCGGCGCTGCTGATGCCCGGCCTGCTGGCGGTCTTCAGCCTGTTCCTGCTGATCGGCGCAGGCATGCTGGACGCCGGCGGCACCGAGTTCCCCGGCCCGCGCTTCTTCCCGATGATCCTCGGCGCGGTCGGGCTGGTCCTGGCGGTGCTGCTCGCCCTCGGCGTGCTGCGCACTCCGGAGCCGGTCGACGAGTCGGACGAGGCAGCTGGGGCAGCTGGGGCAGCTGGGGCAGCTGGGGCAGCTGAGACAGACGAGACAGCTGAGACAGACGAGACAGCTGAGACAGACGAGACAGCTGAGACAGACGAGACAGCTGAGACAACTGAGACGACTGAGACGGCCGAGTCAGCCGAGTTCTCGGGGCGCAGCTACCGCACGCATTCCGACTTCGTGGCCCTGGCCTGGGTCGCCGGTGGTTTCCTGGCCTTCGCCCTGCTGCTGCCCTGGCTCGGCTGGATCCTCGCCGGGGCCCTGCTGTTCTGGTGCGCCGCCCACGGATTCGGATCCCGCAGACCGCTCTTCGACATCGTGATCGCGCTGTTCCTCAGCTCGCTCATCTATTTGATCTTCGGCACGGGGCTGGGACTGATCCTGCCCTCCGGCATCCTGGGAGGAGGATTCTGATGGAACAGCTCGACCTGCTCATGCAGGGCTTCGCGGGAGCCCTGACCCCGATGAACCTGCTCTGGGTCGTCGTCGGCTGCCTCCTGGGCACCGCCGTCGGCGTCCTGCCGGGCCTGGGCTCCTCGATGGCGGTGGCGCTGCTGCTGCCGATGACGTTCGCGCTCGACCCGACCGCCGCGTTCATCCTGTTCGCGGGGGTGTACTTCGGTGGCCTGTTCGGCGACTCGACCATGGCGATCCTGCTGAACACGCCGGGACAGGCCTCGGCCATCGCCTCCACCTTCGAGGGCCACAAGATGGCCAACTCCGGTCGGGGCCCGCAGGCTCTGGCCACCGCGGCGATCGGCGCATTCGTCGGCGGCATGGTCGCCTCGATCCTGGTGGTCTTCATCTCCCCGACCCTGGTGGAACTGTCCTCCAGGTTCGGTCCTCCGGAGTTCTTCGCGCTGGCCCTGTTCGCCTTCATCGCCACCTCCTCGGTGGTCTCCGACAATGTGCTGAAGGGCCTGGCCGCCCTGGTCGTCGGCATCGGCATCACGCTGATCGGCACCGACGGCATCTCCGGGCTGACCCGCTTCACCCTGGGCTCCCCCCAGCTGTTCGACGGCATCTCGCTGGTGACCGTGACCGTTGCGGTGCTCGCGCTCGGTGAGGTGCTGTTCGTGGCCTCCCGCGTGCGTCGCGATCGGGAGGACCTCCGGGTCCGCAGCGGCAAGGGACGCCCGTTCCTGAGCCGTCAGGAGCTGACCGAGGCCGCCCCCGCCTGGGGCCGCGGCACTCTGATCGGGCTCCCCTTCGGCGTCATCCCCGCCGGCGGTGCCGAGGTGCCGACCTTCCTCGCCTATGAGGCCGAGCGGCGGCTGGACCGGCGTCGGCGCAGCCCGAAGTTCGGCAAGGGCGCCATCCGCGGTCTCGCGGCCCCCGAGGCCGCCGGCAACGCCACCACGGGCATGGCGATGGGAGCTCTGCTCGCGCTGGGACTGCCGGTCTCGGCCACCGCCGCGATCATGCTCGCGGCCTTCCAGCAGTACGGCCTGCAGCCCGGGCCGCTGCTGTTCGAGAACAGCGCCGACCTGGTGTGGCCGTTGCTGGCGAGCTTCTTCCTGGCCATGATCGTGCTGCTGGTGATCAACCTGCCGTTCGCCCAGCTGTGGGCGAAGCTGCTGCTGATCCCGAAGCCGTACCTGTATGCGGGGATCTCGCTGTTCTGCGGCCTGGGCATCTGGGCGACCTCGGCGGCGGTCTTCGATCTCGTGTTGCTGCTGGTGATCGCCGTGATCGGCTTTCTGATGCGCCGTTACGACTACCCGGTCGCCCCGCTCATGATCGGCATGGTGCTGGGACCGCTGGCGGAGTCCTCGCTGCGCGAAGCCCTGCTGTCCTCGGTCGGGGACCCGCGGGTGCTGGTCTCCAGCCCGATCACCCTGGTGATCTACGGACTGCTGCTGGTGGTCGTCGCTCTGTCGGTGCGCAGTGCCGTGCGCAAGCGCACGCGGCGGGACCTCTGAGCGAAACGCCACGACGAGGGCGGCACCGTCGGCCCGAAGCGACGACGACGGGCCCCGTCGGCCTGGACGCCGACGGGGCCCGTCGCGGTGCGGTGACGTTGCGCTCGGGGAGGCGGCCGCCGTCACCGGGCGGAGCGAGCGATGATCACAGGTTGATCGTGACGTCGCCCTTCTTCCGCAGATCCTCGGCCATCTTGGTGGCCGCCTCGTTCTGCTGCTGGGACTTGGCCTGGTCGGCGAGCTGGCCCTTGACGTCCTCGAAGGGCGGCACCTCGGACTGCTGGCCGCCGGACTGCTGCCCGCCGGCCTGGGACTGCTGCTGGACGAGCTGGTCGTACTGCGCCTTCAACTCCTCCTCGCTCGGCTCCTTGATGTCCGCCTCCTGCTCGATGTAGGAGGTCAGGGCGAACTGGGAGGCGGCGTCCTCGCGGACGTCCTTCTCGCTCATGCCCTGCTGCTCGAGCGCGGAGACGACCTCGTCGGCCGATCCGAGACCGTTCTGCTTCGCGATCTTCTCCAGGGTCGCGTCGACGTCCTCTGGGGTCGGTTCGATGCCGGCGTCCTGGGATGCCTGCAGGAGCAGACGGTTGTCGACGAGCTGGTTCGCGACCTGCTTCTTCAGCTCGGCCTGGTCGAGCTGCTGGCCCGACTGCTGCTGTTGCATCGAAGCCTGCTGGAACGTCGACTCGTAGAGCGTGACGAACTCGTCCTTGGAGATCTTCTCGCCGTTGACCTCGGCGACGACGTCCGGCACGTCCGAGGTGTCGGGCTCGGGCATCGCCTGGCCGCCGCCATCGCTGCCGGCGGCGGGGGCGCCACCGCCGTCGCTCGCGGCCGGCTTCTGACCGCCGCCATCACTGGCGCCCGAGGGAGCGCCCTGGTCGCTGCATCCGGTCAGCGCCACGATGGCGGCGAACGAGACGGCGGCGACCGAGTTGCGGATCGCCTTGGTGCGGGGGATCTTCACTGTGCCTCCTGAGGTTGACGGCGCGGGCGACGCTACGCCCCGAAACCTGGGATCTCGTTGCAGGAGCGCTCATACTCCCCTCAGGAAGCCGGGTTCCGTGGCAAGAGTCACGAAATGATAACGGTCAGGGGCTCCCGGTGTCACCAGGGGAGAACCGGTCGGACACCTCTAGGGTGTCGAGCCATGGAGATGACGATTTCGGAGGACTGCGGCAACTCCCCGCGGATGGCGATCGTGGCCGACGTCGCGGTGGCCTGGGCGGCGGCGGAGGAGGAGACTGTGCGCGGGTGGCTCCGGGAGGATGTCGCCTGGACGCTCGTCGGTGAGCCAGCGCCCGCGAGCGACGGCTACGTGCGGCCTCCCCTGTCCCCTGAGAGCGGAGAGATCCTCACGGTCCTGAACCACGGCCGTCTCGCCGCGTGCGACGGCTACCTCGTGCGCGGCCGGGAGCGCGTGGATTTCTGCCACGTGATCCGCTTCGCGGGCACCTCGAAGACGGCGAGGATCCGAGAGATCCGCACCTACCTCCAGCACTCCGCCACCGCCGACTGAGGCCGCCGGACGCGATCCTGCCCGCAGGCGCCTCGGCCCCGGCCTCGCTCTCGGATCGGGACCTGCGCGCGGCCGCGGTCCAGGACCCGTGGGACGCACGAGGTCCGCCGTCGTGCGAGAGCACGGGCGACGGGCGACGTGTCGGTGGCGGCGGTGCCGCTCGGGGGTCAGTACCCGATGGACCTCAGGTACTCGCGGGACTCGCGGATGCAGTCGATCGGGTCGCGGCCGTAGGTGTCGTCCTGCTCGATGAGGAAGTACTCCGCCCCGGCCTTCTCCGCGGCCGGCAGGAGGGCGGGCCAGTTCATGTTGCCCTGGCCGACCTCGGCGAACTGGGCGAGGGAGAGGAAGGCGCCGTAGAACTCCTTCATCTCGATCTCCTTCGCCTCGAACTTCTCGTACGTCTCCTGCGGCAGGGGAGCGATGCGGAAGTCCTTGACGTGGATGAGCTTGCAGGCGCCCTCGTAGGCGGCCAGCATGTCCAGCGGTGCCATGCCGCCGCGCTGGACCCAGTGCAGGTCGACCTCGAACAGCAGCGACGGGGCGACGCGGCGCACGATGTCGAAGATCCGCTCGCCGTCGAACTGGATGAGGTCGACGTGGTGGTTGTGGTAGCACAGGGTGATGCCCTGCTCCGCGAGGCGGGCCGCATGGGGCTCGACGGAGGCTGCCCACGTCTCGCAGGCCTGCTTCGACGTCATGGCCTCGAAGGGCATCATGCCGATGCGCAGGAATCGGGAGCCGGTCTTCCGGCAGGCCTCGACGGCGCGATCGAACTCGGTCTCCAGGGCGAAGCCGTTGCCCCCGGGGGCGACGGAGACGCTCATGGCAGCGGTCTCGACGCCGAAGTCGGCCTTGGCGCGCACGAGGTCGTCGATCAGCTCGTCGGTCATCTCCACCTGGGAGACCTCGACGGCGTTGATATCGAGCTCGCGCACCTGGCGCAGCACGTCGTACATCCCGTGATCGTTGATCTGGTCCTTGAGCATCATGAGCTGGAGTCCGAGGACGGGCAAGGTGATTCTCCTTCGAGGTCCGAGGGCCTGCGCCGTGGGCGCGCGGCCCGGGTGGTGCGGTGATCGTCCGGCCGACGGGGCCCGGCCCCCTCGGCGTCGGTCATGCGATGCGGGCCCGGGGCGGCATGCTCAACGCTGCCGCCCCGGATCCGGTGCGCTCAGGAGCGGACGGGGAACGTGCCCTCGGCCTCGATGCGCTTGTTGAGTTCGGAGAGGTACTCCTCGGCCGGGTAGTCGACCAGGTCGATCTCCCGCCCGGTCCAGGCCGACAGCTGCATGCCGGAGGCCAGGCGGACGCCGTTGATCCCCTCGGCGCCGTCCGCGATCAGCTCCGTGCCCTCGTTGACGTGGGCAGCGAAGTTGGTCAGGACGTCGATGTGCTGCTTGCCCCAGGCCGACTCGTACTCCTTCTCCTCGACGGTGTAGACCGCGGAGGGGTCCATCTCGCCGCGGAAGAGCTTGGCGACGTCCTGCATGGTCATCTTGTCGCTCAGGGAGCGCTCGTCCTCCGTGAGACGGGTGATGGTCACCTTCTTCGAGCCCTCGACGACGACCTTGCCCCGGTCGAACAGCATCTCCAGGCGGTCGGTGCCGATGATGTCGTTGGTGGAGGTCATGAAGTGGCCGGTGGCCCCGTCGCCGAAGTCGACGACCGCGTTGACCTCGTCCTCTGTGACGATGTCGCGCTGGAACCCGAAGGCGAGCTTCGCGAACACCTTCTTCGGGGTGCCGGCCAGCCACTGCCACAGGTCCAGCTGGTGCGGAGCCTGGTTGACCAGGACGCCGCCGCCCTCGCCGCCCCAGGTCGCACGCCATGCCGACTGGTCGTAGTAGCCCTGAGGACGCCACCAGGTGGTGATGATCCAGGAGGTGTGGCGCAGCTTCCCGAGCTCCCCGGAGGCGATGAGCTCCTTGAGGTCCGTGTACACCGGGTTGGTGCGCTGGTTGAACATGATGGCGAACGTGGTCTCGGGGTGAGCGGCCGCGAAGTCGTTCATCTCCTCGACCTGCTTGGTGTAGACGCCGGCCGGCTTCTCGGTGAGGGTGTGGACGCCCTTGCCGATGGCGGTGATGGTCATCTCCGAGTGCAGGAAGTGCGGCACGGTGGTGACCACGGCGTCGACGTCGCCCGAATCGAGCATCGCGATGTAGTCCTCGTAGAAGGGGACGCCCGCGTGCTTCTTCGCGGCGAGCTCCTTCTTGGCGGGATCGATATCGGCGATGGCGCCGAGGGTCATGCCCTCGATCCTGCCGTCGGCGAGCAGCCCGGCGTACATACCGCCCTGGGCGCCCAGCCCGATGATCCCGAGTCGTACTGTCTTCTCCGGCGTCTCCGCCATGGTGTCTCCTGTCTTCGGTGAACGAGGTCTCTTCGGTGAGTGGTCCGGCCCGCCGCGCGGGCCGACGGTGCAGGCCCGTTGCGCGGGGCGACGGCTCAGGTCCGCGCTGCAGGCCGGGGGATGCCGTGCGGTGCCGCGCTCGCGGCACCGCGGATACGAGACCGTCGGCGGCCCCGGGGAGGGGCCGCCGACGCTCGGGTCAGGACTGGCGACCCTCGGCCTCGTGCTTGGCCTCCAGTGTCGCAACATTCTCCTCGACGCGCTTCTTGGACAGCGGGTACCAGAAGATGAGCGCCAGGAGCGAGACCAGCAGCAGCAGCGCCGGGAGCAGGGTGGCGAGGTTGTAGATGCCGTTGAGCACCGCATCGGTCTGGATGATGTGCTCGCCGGCGCTGGACTCGTAGCCGATCGCCGTCAGCGCTGAGCCGGTGAGGACGCCGGCGGCGGCCTGCCCGAGCTTGCGGGCCCAGGAATAGGTGGCGTACACGGTGGCGTCGTTGCGCTCGCCGGTGCGGACTTCCTGGAAATCGATCACGTCGGTGATGAACGCCCAGATCAGGATGTTCAGGCAGGCGACACCGAACATGAGGAGCGCGTAGCCGGCCATGAACACGTACGGGCTGTCGGTTCGCACGGCGAACAGCACCAGGCCGGCGATGACGGCCAGCGTCAGGCCGGCGATGCCGACCTCCTTCTTGCCGAACGCCTTCGCGAGCTTCGCCGCGACGGGGACCAGCAGCAGGGTCGGGACGAGCCCGACGAAGTTCACGGCGCTGAGCAGCTGGCCGTTGTTGAAGTACTCGTTGAGCACGTACGGCATGATCGAGCCCAGTGTCATGAAGGCGACCAGCATGAACAGCGAGCTGGCGATCATCCCGGTCAGGGCACGGTTGGTGACCAGGGTGCCCAGGGTCGTCGCGAATCCCATGCGCTCGTCCTTGGCCTTCGGCAGGGTCTCGATGCGCTCCTCGACGTTCGCGAAGCAGAGCAGGTAGCAGAGGATCGCGAGGACGGCGCAGCCGGCCGCGGCCAGCATCATCCGGGTGCCCGAGAGCTCGGACCGGCCGTCGATCTGGACGAACACGATCAGCGGCAGCGCCACGGAGATCCCGATGTTGGCGAGGGTGGCGCCGAGAGAGCGGAACACGGAGAGCGAGGCGCGATCGCCGGCCTTGTGGGAGATCACCGAGGCCATCGATCCGTAGGGGATGTTGATCAGGGTGTAGAAGACCGAGCCCCAGAGGACGTAGGTGACGATCATCCAGGCCACGCGCATGCCGTAGCTGCCGTCCTGGAGGAAGGGCGAGAACATCAGGATGGCTGCGACGGCGACCGGGATCATGATGCGCAGCAGCCAGGGCTTGAAGCGCCCGCTCTTCCCCGGCCTCATGATGTCGATGAGACGACCGGCACCGATGTCCGTGAAGGCGTCGAGGATGCGGGCGCCGCCCAGCAGCAGGCCGACGTGGGCGGCGCTGACGCCCATCACATTGGTGTAGAAGATCAGGAAGAACGTGGACTGCAGAAGGAACGTGAAATCGTTCCCGAAGTCCCCGAACATGTAGCCGATCTTGTCGCGCCATCCGAAGGGGCGCGTGGCCGTCGCGCTCGGCGGGCCTGTCGGGACCACGCGGTCCGGCCCGGGTGCTGTGTCGGTGGTGCTCATCGTTGTGCTCCTCGCTCCTCATCTTTGAGAGGACACAGGAGTAGGCCCGGTGGGGTCCTGTGTCGTGATCGTCGCCGCGGCCGGAAGGCCGGGCGGAACGAATGGACCGATTCTGGTGGGGGCTCCCCATCGCAGAAGTCTTTTGCCGTCAGTTGCACGATGGCGGCAACCGCGTGTGGTCCAGGTCACGACCGAATCCCCGGAGGTGGGCCTGTCACCAGGGAGTTCGGGAGAGATGTCAGGGGCGGCGACCGGTCGATGTTGCGGAACGCGTCACACTGGGGCGGAAGTTGCCAGCTGTTGCCGCGCTGGCTCTCGACCGTGCGCAACGATCGGGGCGTCACCGTGAGCGCCTGCCCGTGACCGGAGGCGCCTGCGATGCCTCCCTCGCGATCGGTCTCTCGCCGACGGCACGGTGGTGGTGTCGGGTGGCCCGCCGGCTCCGCCGACGACGGACGGCCGGGCCACCCCTGGGGGTGACCCGGCCGTCCGGGAGATGCGGTGCGTGACCGCGGGTGCGGCGCGGGGCCGCAGGAGGATCAGTAGAGGTTCAGGAAGCTCTGCAGGACCTTCGTGGTGCCTTCGCCGTCCTCGATGCTGTCGGAGCCGTTCTGCGCGGCGCCGATCTCGTGCTGGAGGCCGGCGACGGTGTCCTCGCCGATCTCGCCGTCCTGAGCGGTGTTGGCCCAGTTCTGGAGGGCGAGGGTGGTCTCCTCGTCCATCTCACCGGTCTGCGGAACGCCCAGCCAGTCCTGGAGGGCCGTGATGGTCTCGGGGCCCATCGAACCGTCGACCTCGAGGGTGCCGGCGACCTGGAGGTCACCGGTGGCCTGGGAGCCGGCCTCGGGGGCGGGCTGGTCGGCCTCGGGCTCCGGAGCCTGCTCCTGGGCGGGCTGGTCGTTCTGCTCGCCCTGGTCGTCCTGCTCGGTCTCCTTGGTGAAGCCGTCGTCCGTGCAGTTGTCCTTGACGCCGTCCCCGTCGCAGCTCCAGTCACCCTGCTTCTCGGTGCTCTCGCGCTGCGTGGAGCGGTCCGCCTGCTGCTGGGGCTCGCGGGCCTGGGGGGAGTCGCCCTCGTCGGAGCTGCCCTCGTCGGAGGAGCCCTCGTCGGAGGAGCTCTGCTGCTCGGAGCCGTCGTCCTCGGCAGCGGGGGCGCCGGAGGTGTCGGCGCCGCCGGAGAGCGGGCCGCCGCAGTTCGGCCAGGCGCCCTGACCCTGCTGGGCGAGGACCTTCTCGGCGACGGCGATCTGCTGGCTCTTCGAAGCCTGGTCGGCGCTGGAGGCGTACTCGGAGCCTCCGAAGGCTTCCCAGGTCTGCTGGGAGAACTGCAGGCCGCCGTAGTAACCGTTGCCGGTGTTGGTCGACCAGTTGCCACCGGACTCGCAGGCGGCGACCTCGTCCCAGCCGGTGGCCGCGTTGGCCGCGGTGCCGGTGGCGAGCATGCCGGTGGCGACGACGGCGCCGCCGGCCAGGGTGATGGCAGTACGGGCGAGGCCTCGGCGCGCGGCCGTTCCGGTCCTCATGGCGTGCGTGTTGTGCCGGGGCATGAACACGTCCTTTCGCTTTCGCATCTCGCGGTTCTCGCGGTCCCCGTGGGTCACGGGGCGCACGTCGCGTATCTCGCGTCTCGAACGGCCGCCACGCTAGGGCCGCGCTCCCCCCTCCGGGCAAGGGGCATGGCCAAGGGGTGACGAGGTTTTTACGCGAGGCTGCCCGCCGATTGTTCGCCGCGCCGCTCCATCGAGATGCCGTGGCCAGCAATGATGTGGTGGCTCTGGGGCGTTCGGGCAGGTGATGTGAGCCGGACCGCTTCTGTTCCTCAAGTCACGGAATAGTCACGGCGGGCGTGACTCACGCCTCCGACGCCGGATCCAGCGCCGCCGCGGCCGCCTCCCGGTGGGCGCTCTCGCCGGTCTCCAGGGCGTAGAGCCCGTATCCGACGGCGCCCGCCGAGTACATCTCGGTGCAGTGCTCGGCCAGACGCGGCCACACCTGCCCGCCGCCGCGCACATAGTGATCGAGGGCCACCTCGAAGGCCTCGGGCGGGGCGCTGACCCGATGGAACATCAGATCCTTGGCGGGGTCCCCGATCGAGGCCGTGGTCCAATCGAGGATCGCGGAGACCTGCTCCGACTCGACCAGGGTGTGGCCCGGGTAGATCTCCCCATGGGTGAGCACGGTGCGGGAGGGCCAGTAGTCGTCCTCGGCCAGCCAGGCGTTCCAGCGCTCCCACAGGGCCGGAGCGATCCGGAAGGATTCCGCCACGCGGTCCAGGTCACGGCGCCAGGCCGCTCGCACCTGCTCGGCGCTGCGCACCTCGATCCCCGTGGCGGCCGCCGCGTCGGCGTCGATCCGGTGCAGCTGCGCGACAGCGTCCCCGAGGGACGCGGCATAGGCGGTGGAGGACATGTCGATGTTCCAGTGGAGTTCGCCATCGACACCGATCGAGAGGCCGGGGACGCCCGGCAGCAGGGGGTAGGCGATCAGCTCGGGGGAGTGGACGCGCCACTCGGGCACCGCCACGTCCAGCCGCGGGGCGACGAGCGCGAGCAGGCGCCCTTCGACGTCCGCACGGGCCAGCACGTCTGCACGGCGAGGGATCCGCAGGACCCAGTCGGCCCCGTCGGACCCGCGCCCGAAGGCGACGCGGAAGTCCAGGCCGATCTCCTCGGTGCGGATCGAGGAGCGCTCGAGCTCGAGGCCGTGCGCGGAGGCCAGCGCGAGGAGGTCGTCGAGGTCGGCGGGCGGGGTCGTCGTGGCCATGGCGTCAGTCTGGCATCGCACCTGCGGTCCCGGCCAGGGAATCCGGCGCGGGACGGAAGGGGTCCGCGTACGATCCAGGCATGGACCGCACCATCTTCGAGGTCGCCGGCGGGATGGACGCGATGAGGCGTGTCGCTCGGTGCTGGCATGACCTCGCCCTCGCCGATCCCGTGGTCGCGCATGCGTTCTCCCATGGCTACGCCGAGGACCACGAGGAACGTCTGGCGGCCTATCTCGCCCAGGCGCTCGGCGGGCCGCCCGCGTACACCTCGCGATTCGGCCCCGCGGCGCACGTGGACCGGATCCATGCGGGCGGCGGGGTCCACGAGGACTTCGACCGTGCCGGGATCGCGGTCTTCGACCGCGCCGTCGACGACGCGAAGATCCCCGAACCTGCCGCGGGTGCCCTCAAGGACTACTGGGCGTGGATGACGACGACGGTGATGAACGAGTTCTCGGATTCGGCCGACGGCGTCCCCGCGCAGCGCCCTGTGCACACCTATGACTGGGACGGGCCCGTCGGGTCCGAGCAGTGACGGATCGGGGCCTCCGACCACGCGCCGAGGCGGTGCGTCGAGGTCTGGCGGTGATGGTCCTCGTCGTGGTCTGGGCCGTGCACCTGGCGGCGCAGCTGGGCGGCGTCGCCGCCCTGGCCGGCTTCAGCCAGGTGCTGGTGATGCCGGCGCTCGCCGCCGTCCTGTGGACCTCCACCAGCTCGCCGCGCGAGCCCCTGGTGCGCCTCGCGCTGGGCGCCCTGGGTCTGTCCTGGCTCGGGGACTCGGTGCCTCGCCTCGCCCCGGAGAGCCTCTCCTTCCTGGTGATGGTCGTGTTCTTCCTGGGGGCGCAGGTGGTCTACGCCCTTGGGTTCTGGCCGTACCGGCACCGCTCCCTGCTCACCCGACCGGTGCGTGCGACGCCCTACCTGTTCGTCGCGGCGGTGACCGTGCTGGTGTGCGCGCCGAGCGCCGGCGAACTGCTGCCCGCGATCACCGTCTATTCGGCGGCGATCGCGACGATGGCCGTCCTCGCCACCGGGCTCGGCCGTCTCGGCGCGGTCGGGGGAGCGGTCTTCGTCGTCTCGGACTCGCTCATCGCGCTGGACGCCTTCGGCGTGCTCACCCTCCCTGCCCAGGGGTTCTGGGTGATGAGCACGTATCTCCTGGCCCAGCTGCTGCTGATGTTCGCGGTGCGCCGGGAGGATCGGAGGAGCTGAGGTCGCGCCCCGCGGCTCGGACCAGACGAGGTCGCGCCCCGTGGCTCGGACCAGACGAGGCCGCGGCCCGTGGCTCGGACTCGACGAGGCCGCGCCCCGTGGCTCGGACCAGACGAGGCCGCGGCCCGTGGCTCGGACTCGACGAGGCCGCGCCGGGCGGTCCCGGCGCGGCCTCGATGTCCCGCGGTCAGCTGCTGCGAGAGGCGGCGTACGCGGCGCGAGCCTCCTCGCGCTCGCGGTGTCTGGCCTGCGACGTCGCGCGGGCGGCCTCGTCCTCGGCGACGGTCACGACGTTACCGTTGCCATCGGTCGCGATGGTGCCGTCCGCCCGGGTGACCAGGAGGTCCTCGGGCTGTTCGTCCGAACGCTCACCGCGGTCGTTGAACGCGACACGTACCTCGTGGATTCGGTGGGCATCGGTGAGCAGCTCGCGCACGTTCTGCTCGGAGGCCACCATGGATCGGAACTTCGCGGGCAGTCCCTGAAGGGTCTTCTCGTCCTCGAGCATGCGCTCGTACATCGCGTCCCGCCGAGCCTCGAAGCCGGCGTAGGTCATCTCCACATAGGCGACGGCCTCGCGGTGGGCGTTGTTGACCGCCGCCTGCGCGCGCCCCTTCGGGGACAGCAGCGAGACCAGCACGGTCACGACGAGGACGGAGATGATCACGGTGAGGGACAGCCCGGTGGTGACCTCGGGGACGTCCAGCGGCTCGCCGCCATGGACGAAGAACAGCTCATTGGTGTGCAAGGCATGCAGCACGAGCTTCACGCCGATGAAGGCGAGGATGACCGACAGCCCGTAGGACAGGTACACGAGGCGGTCGAGCAGTCCGTCGATGAGGAAGTACAGCTGCCGCAGGCCCAGCAGCGAGAACGCCGTCGCGGTGAACACGATGTAGGTGTTCTGGGTGAGGCCGAAGATCGCCGGGATGGAGTCGAGGGCGAACAGCAGATCGGTGCCGGCGATGGCGATCATGACCAGCAGCATGGGGGTGAGGACCCGCTTGCCGTTCTCGATCGTCAGCAGCTTGTCGCCGTCGAACTCGTCGGTGGCCGGCAGGACCTTCTTGACCAGGCGGACGAGGAAGCTGTCCTGCTTGTCCTCGTCGGGGTCGTCCTCCTTGGCCTCGTCGCGGATCATCTTGGCGGCCGTGTACAGCAGGATCGCCCCGAAGATGTAGAAGGCGAAGGAGAGGCGGTCGATCGCGACCGCACCGATCGCGATCATGCCCGACCGGGCGATGATCGCGAAGGTGATGCCGAACAGCAGCACCTTCTGCTGGTCCTGGCGGGGTACGGCGAAGGCCCCCATGATCACGAGGAACACGAAGAGGTTGTCGATCGACAGGGCCTTCTCCGTGACGTAGCCGGCGAAGTACTCGGCGCCCATGGTGGTGCCGCCGAGAGCGAGGACGCCGATGCCGAACACGAGGGCGATGCCCACGTAGATCCCGGACCAGACCGCGGCCTCGCCGATGGTCGGGATGTGCGCCTTGCGCACGTGGAAGATGTAGTCGAAGGCCAGGAGCCCGACGATCGCGATGATCGTGAGGATCCAGATGAGGGGGGAGACAGTCATTCAACTTTCCTGGGTCGCGTGGTGGACCCGGGTCTCTCCGCCCACCGAAGCTCTCGGTGGGCCGACGCGCCCGGAGGACTCTCGATCGTCCTCGTGGTGACGTGCGCGGCGTGGCGGATACTCCCCCGTCGTCGTGTGCGAGCGTACACAGCGTCCCTGGGGACGAGGGAAGTCTTCCGTGCGCGGGGGTAGGCGGGATCACCTGCGGCGCCGCGCCGCTGAGCGGTCCGGCCGCTCGGCGGGCCGCCGACGGCGCGTCCTGTGCTCAGCGGTCCTCGCGCCGTGCGACCTCCTCCTCGAGCTGGTCCTTGTCCATCTGCGAGCGGCCCTCGACACCCTCACGCTGCGCGTCCCGGTAGAGCTGGTCCTTGGTGCGCCCCTGGGGGCCGGAGCCGGACCGCTCCCCGCCGCGTTCCGACGGTGACTTGTCCTCCGTCGAGGTCTCGCTGGCCTCCTCGGACTCGCCTTCCTGGGCCCGGGTCTTGTTGACGGTGCGGGCGGCGATCTCCTCGGCTTCCGCCTCGGAGCTGCCCTGGTCCAGCTGGCTCTTCCTGACGTGGTCGTACTGCCGTTCGCGCTTGGCGCTCCATGCCTCGGGCACGGTCACTCACCTCTTCCGACGACGTTCCTGAGCACGTACCGCAAGGTGTCGTCCCTGCTCGTGCATCTCCATCCTGGGGACGCGCCCGCTCTCTGTCGAGGGATCGGACCGTCCGGTCCCCGGGGCGCCGGACGTCGGGCCCCTGGACCGGCCGACGCCGTCACTCGCGCCGTGCGTCCCCGGTCATGCTGCCGATGCTGTTGGACGGAGTGGTCCCGTCACGCCAGCGCAGCAGCGCGCCGACGCCCTCGGGTACGCCCTCGACGTCCTCCGGCAGGGCGGAGACCGCGCCATCGGTGAGCAGCGTCCGGCGCAGCAGGTCCTCGATCATGGCCGGGGCGTGCGCGGTGACGAACACCAGCTCCTCGACCTGCCCCCGGGTCAGCGCCTGGGCGACCTCGGAGGCACCTCCCACCGAGGCGCCGTCGCGGGCCTGGCTCTCGCGGAATCGTTCGGCCAGCTCCTGCTGACGACGGGCGACGAACTCCTCCGTCACCCTCACCAGCTCCTCCCGGAAGGGGCCGCGATCGAAGGCGACCCCTCGGGTGCCGCCGGGCACGTCGATGACCCTCTCACGGGACTCGTGGTGCAGCGCCTCCTTCAGCAGGCCCATGGCGCGCACATCGCCGCTGAGCATCAGCATGTCGGGGCACTTCTCGCGCAGGATCCGCTCGACCGTCTCGGCGACCGCGTCCGCATTGCGCTCCCAGGAGTCCTCGACGCGCGTCTCATAATTGTTCGCCCGCCACCCGTGCTGGGTGCCGCCCCCGAGGCTCGCCTTGTGGAGCACGTCGTGGCCGCCCTCCACGCTCGCATCCCCGCCCAGATCGTTGCGACCGTGAGCGATGGACGGATTGTCCGGGGCGCGCAGGTGGAGATCGGCGCCGGCGCGGTCGACGATGATCAGCAGCTGGCTGACGGCGAAGGGAGTCAGCTGCAACAGGGGCAGCAGCTGCGGATGCTCGCCGCGGTGGGCCGCTTCCTCCAGCGGCGGTGCCGGCAGGACCCGGTCCACGAGGATCTCCGTATCGGTCGCCAGCAGGGTCCGGCCGTGCCGCCCGCCGATCGGGGAGGGGCTCAGCACCGTCTCCTCGATCTGGTCCAGCAGTGCAGCGGGGGCACCGGCGGCCGAGAGGTCGGAGCGCATCCGTGCCCATCGCGCCTCGAGCTCGCCGGCGGCGTGCGGATCGGTCCGGGTGGTGTCGATGTGGACCGACGTGAAGGGGCCCGGGGCCTCGAGGGCGGGCTTCAGCCAGGGCAGTTTCACGGATGACCTCCTGCGTGCTCGACGTGCGGGGGGGGACCGAGCTCCCAGCTCGGCCTCGTTGCACCGCGTGGGTCACCTCACCTTTGCACGCGGAGGGGGTCATCGCAAGCAGAACGCCGGAGCCGACCCTCGGGACTGCCGAGACGGCCTCGGGTGGCGCCGGCGGCGCCGAGCGCGCGAATTTCTGGACATCTGCCCTGGCCGTCGCGACGTGGGCTATCTCATGCAGGGTGCGACGACGGGTTGCGCGGCATCGACGGGGTGTACTTAGGGTAGGCAAACCTAAGTACAAGGGGCGCGTGTGGCGCGCTCCGTGATCCAGGAGGGCCTTCCCGCCATGCCAGAGCTGTCGCCGCGTCCGCAGAGGACCCTGACCACCGCCACGGATCCGTCCCCTGCTCTCCTCGGCGCCGCGAGCGCCGAGGAGTACTCCGCCGTCCTCCACGAGGTCGTCGACACGCTCGCCGAGCGCTTTCGCACCGTCGCCGCCCCGTCGGCCGGCCCCGACCGGCGGCACCTGCGCGCCCTGGTGGAAGCCGTCGAGCTGGACGCCGCCGGGATCGGGTGCCGCGACGCCCTGCGCGAGGCGGATCATCTCTACGCCGAGCACGCGGTGTGGTTCCACCATCCCGCCTACACCGCGCATCTGAACTGCCCGGTGGCGATGCCGGCGGTGGCCGCCGAGGCGATGCTCGCAGCGATCAACACCTCTGTGGACACCTACGACCAGTCCCTGGTCGCGACCTACATGGAGCGCCGACTCATCGACTGGACCGTCGGCCGGATCGGTCTGACCGGCGGCGACGGGGTCTTCACCTCCGGCGGCACGCAGTCGAACCTGCAGGGTCTCTTCCTGGCCCGGGAGCGGGCGCTGCGGGATCTCGACGGGTCGCGGCGGGAGAACCTGCCCCGCCTGCGTCTGCTCGTCGGAGCCGCCGGACACTTCTCCGTGGCCCGGGCCGCGCTGCTGCTGGGACTGGACGAGGGTGCGGTGATCACGGTGGGCGGTGACGGGGACGGCCGACTCGACCCTGATGCGGTGGCGCGGGAGGTCACGCGCCTGGAATCGGCCGGTGACGTGGTCATGGCGGTCTCCGCCACCGCCGGCACCACCGATCGCGGCACCATCGACCCGCTGGCGTCGATCGCGCGGCTCTGCGCGGAGCACGGCGTGTGGCTGCACGTGGATGCGGCCTACGGGGGAGGTCTCCTCCTCTCGCCCACCCGGCGGCACCTGCTCGAGGGCGTCGAGCAGGCCGACTCGGTCACGGTCGACTTCCACAAGACCTTCTTCCAGCCCGTCTCCTCGAGCGCGATCCTGGTGCGCGACCCCGCCGTCCTCTCCGCGGCGACCTGGCACGCGGACTATCTCAATCCCGCCGCCGAGGCGAGCGGCGAGGACGCCGAGCCCAATCAGGTCGACAAGTCCCTGCAGACCACCCGCCGCTTCGACGCGCTCAAGCTCTGGACCACTCTGCGCGCCCTCGGTCCCGAGCGGCTCGGGGAGATGGTCGATGCGGTCTGCGACCTCGCCGCAGAGGTGACGGAACTGCTCGAGCATGATGCGGACTTCGCCGTGCTGGGAGGCAGCGATCTGAGCACCGTCCTGTTCCGCTTCCATCCCGCCTCGATCGACGCTGCGAGCGCGGACCGCTTGGTGCCCCTGATCCGCCGGGTGCTGCTGGACTCAGGACGCGCCATGGTCGCGCGGACCACCCTCGACGGCACCCCGTGGCTGAAGATGACGCTGCTGAACCCCGAGGCCACCCTCGGCGATCTCACCGCTGTGCTCGACCTGGTGCGGGCCGCCGGACGCGGCCTCCTCGCCGGCTCGGACATCGCCGACCACGACCTCTCCGTCCGGGATCCTTCACCCTCCCACGGGCAGGAGCCGGCGATCGCCTCCGGTTCCGCCGGGAGCGCGGGCACGGCGGGAGCCCGGCGATGACCGCGGCCGGGGACACGACCGGCGACACGACGGTCGACGCGACCGGCGTCTCGACGGACGACGCAGGGATGGTCCATGACCTGATCGGGATCGGGATCGGTCCCTTCGGTCTCGGGGCGGCGGCTCTCGCCGACCCCCTCGACGACGTCGACGCGCTGTTCCTCGACCAGGCCCCGGGGTTCCGCTGGCATCCCGGGATGATGCTCGAGGACGCCACCCTCCAGGTGCCCTTCCTCGCGGACCTGGTGACCCTCGCCGACCCGACCTCGCCCTACTCCTTCCTCGCCTTCCTCAAGGCCACCGGTCGGCTCTACCCCTTCTACATCCGCGAGTCGTTCTACCCGCTGCGCACCGAGTACGAGGCCTACTGCCGCTGGGTCGCCGAGCAGCTGGACTGCCTGCGCTGGCGGAGGCGTGTGATCGCCGTCGAACATGCTGCGGGTCCCCCCGGCGGCCCCGCCGCGACCTCCGCCGGGTCCCCTGCCGACGGCGAGCACTTCGCCGTGACGGCCGAGGTCCTCGACGAGGACGGCGAGGTGATCGGTCACGAGATCCACCGCGGGCGGCGCCTGGCGCTCGGCGCCGGGACGCGACCCTCCCTGCCTCCCGCCCTGTCGGGCCTCGCCGAGAGCTCCGCCTCCCCGGGGACGCCGGCAGATCCGACGGCAGGGCCCGTGATCCACAGCGCCGAGTACCTCGAACATCGCCAGCAGCTCCTGGCCCGCGGGTCGATCACTCTCGTGGGCAGCGGTCAGTCCGCCGCCGAGATCTACCGCGATCTCCTCGAGGATGCCTGTGCGCGGGGGACCCGGTTGGACTGGATCACGCGCTCGCCGCGGTTCTTCCCGATGGAGTACACCAAGCTCACCCTCGAGATGACCTCCCCGGAGTACACGGACCATCACCGCAGCCTGTCCGAGGCCCAGCGCGATGAGCTGGGCCGCAGTCAGCGCGCCCTCCACCAGGGCATCAGCGGCGACCTGATCGACGACATCCACGAGGCGCTCTACCGCCTCAGCCAGGGCGGGAGAGAACTGCCCACGACTCTGCTGAGCGACGTCGCCGTCACCTCCGCCCGTCGGGATCCGGACACGGGGGAGGCCGTCCTCGGCCTCCGGCACGGCAGTCTCGGCACCGAGCGCGAGCACCGCACGGGCGCCGTCGTGGCGGCGACCGGCTACCGGGCCGCAGTGCCCGACTTCCTCGCTCCGCTCGGGGACCGGATCCGCCTCGACCGCGCCGGGCGGCTCGATGTCAGCCGCGAGTACACCGTCGACACCGCCGGGCGCATCCACGTGCTGGGCACCGAGATCCACACCCACGGCGTCACCGCGCCGGACCTCGGCTTCGGTCCCTGGCGCGCCAGCGTCGTCCTCGCCGCGATCACCGGGCGCGAGCCGTACCCGATCGAGCGCAGCATCGCGTTCCAGACCTTCGGTCTGCCGCCCCAGGAATCCACGTCGACCGCATCGCGCTGACCCACCGACCATCAGGAGCCCTTCCATGACCGACCTCACCCTCGAGCCCGCCGATCCGCACCGCGACGCGGCCGACCTCCACCGCTGGCTCACCCATCCCCGCGCGCACTTCTGGAACCTGCTGGAGAGCACCGAGGATCAGATCCGCGACCACGTGGCCGCGCTCGCCGCGGACCCGCACCAGGACGCCTGGCTGGGACGGGCCGACGGCGTCGCGTCGTTCTACGTCGAGACTTACCGCCCCGAGCTGCTGCTCGATCCGACGCAGTTCGCCTCGCGGACCGGAGACCTGGGCATGCATCTGCTCGTCGCGCCGCCTCAGGACCAGGGCGACCGCGGTTTCACCGCCGCCGTCATGGCCGAGACGGTCTCCTTCTGTCTGCGCGAGGACCAGGGGCTCGGCGCCCAGCGCCTGGTGGTCGAGCCCGACGCGGCCAACACCGCCATCCGCCGCAAGAACGCCGCCGCCGGCTTCCGCGTGCTGGGGGAGATCGACCTGACCGTCGACGGGCATCCCAAGCGCGCGGCGCTGAGCGTCTGCACCCGGGAGGATTTCGCCGCCAGCCTGCTCGGCCGCCGACGCGACGTGCGCACCGACGCACTCTCGGGCGCTGCCGCGTCGGCCGTGTCCCCCGATGTCGCTCCCGCAGGGACCCTCGACGTGCCGGGGCCGCTCGCCGTGCCCTGGGCCCACCTCGAGCCCGACCACGGGGCCGCCGCGCAGCGTCAGCTCGTCGCCAAGGCGCTCGGTGAGTTCTCCCACGAGCGCCTGCTCCACCCGGAGCCGACCGGCGAGGGCACGTGGCAGCTGACCGCCGGACCCTCGCGCTACACCTTCCGGGCGCACATCCTGCCGCTGGAGCACTGGCTGCTCGAGGAGGACACCCTCGTGCGCACCCAGAAGGGCGTCCCGAGGCCGCTGGACGTCCAGGAGCTGGTCCTGGAGCTGCAGGAGCCGCTGGGACTGCCCGAGGACCTCGTCTCGATCTATCTCGAGGAGCTCGCCTCGACCTTCGCCGCGCGCACCGCCACGCTCGAACAGGCCCGTCGGGGCGCGCGGCCGGTCACGGCCGACCTGCTGGACGCCGATCTGCAGACCGCCGAGGCGGCGATGACCGAGGGCCACCCCGGCTTCCTCGCGAACAACGGCCGCATCGGCTACTCGCTGTCCGACTACCGCGCGTACGCCCCCGAATCCGGCCGCGCCACCCGCTTGGTCTGGGTCGCCGCGCGCCGGGAGCTCAGCCACCTGTCCCTGGGAGAGGGGCTGGACGAGGCCACCCATCTCGAGCTCGCGCTCAGCCCCGAGGAGCGCGACGCCTTCGCCGACCGCCTCGCGGGTCGCGGCCTGGACCCGGCCGACTACCACCTGCTGCCGTTGCATCCGTGGCAGGCCGAGCACCGCCTGCCCATCACCTTCGCCCCGGACGTCGCCCGAGGGGACCTGGTGATCCTCGGACCGGGCGGCGACGAGCACCAGCCCCAGCAGTCCCTGCGCACCTTCTACAACGGCACCCGCCCCGGCGCCCCGTACGTCAAGACCGCCCTCGCCATCCAGAACATGGGTTTCCTGCGGGGCCTGTCCCCGCACTACATGCGCGACACCCCGGCGGTGAACGACTGGCTCCGGAGCGTCGTCGCGGACGATGACGAGTTCGCGGCGTGCGGCTTCTCCCTGCTGCGGGAGCGTGCGGCACTGGGCTACACGGGCGACGTCTACCACCGCACCGCGGCGACCAATCCCCATCGCAAGATGCTCGCGGCGCTGTGGCGGGAGAACCCGGTCCCTCTGCTGGCCGACGGCGAACAGGCCGTGACCATGGCCGCGCTCCTGCACCGCGACCACGAGGGGACCGCCTTCGCGACCGCCTCGATCCGCGCCTCCGGGCTGGAGCCGCGCACCTGGCTGACCGGGTATCTGCAGGCCTACCTGCGCCCCCTCGTGCATGCGCTGCTCGCCCACGACGTGGTCGTCATGCCCCACGGCGAGAACCTCATCCTGCGGATGCGCGGCCATGCGGTGGTCGGCGTCTTCCTCAAGGACATCGGCGAGGAGATGGCCGTGGTGGGCGACCGACCGTTGCCGGCCGACATCGAGCGGGTCCGAGCCCGTGTCGACGGGGAGGAGAAGGCACTGTCGGTCTTCACCGACGTCTTCGACGGCGTGCTGCGGCATCTCTGCGGGATCCTCGCGGCCGACGGAGTGCTGCGGGCCGAGACCTTCTGGCAGGTCGTCGCCGAGGTGCTGGACGGGTACGAGGCCGAGCATCCCGAGACCGCGCGGGGACTGGCCGGTGACGTCGACCTGCGCGCGGCCGGCTTCGCGCACTCCTGCCTGAACCGGCTGCAGCTGCGCAACACCCTGCAGATGGTCGATCTCGGCGACCAGGCCTCCTCGCTGCTGTACGCGGGGCGGATGGACAACCCGGTCGCCCGGGGCGCCGCACCGGTCGAGCTCGCCGCCTCGTCGGTGGCCCGAACCGCCTGAGCTGTGCCGTGACCGGGCGGTCCGCCGCCCGGTCGCGAGTCACGCCCCGTCGGCCTCCTGCTCCTCGCGCAGCAGCGTGCCCAGATAGCGGGCGATGCGGCGGGCGGCGGGAAGCTCCAGCGACTCCTCGACGTCGGGGTTGTAGTTGGTGTTCGTGTTGATGTCGTAGGTGACGGTGCGGCCGTCGACGGTGGTCATGTACTCGATCCCGGCGATCTCGATGCCGAGCTCCGCCAGCAGAGCCCGGTACCGGCCGATCAGCGGAGTCTGCGCCGTCACCTCGGGGCGGATCCGGAACATCGGCTCCGCCGCCTCGTCCTCGCCGGGCACGGCGCAGGCCTCCGCGGGGCACAGCTCGAAGGCCCCGCCGGAGGTGTCCACCCGGACCGCGTAGACGAACTCGCCACCGACGAACTCGGCGCGGGTGATGGCGGGCTCCTCGGCCACCAGCAGCTCCTGCAGCAGGGTGATCCCGTCGGCGGAGTCCTCGAAGCGCTCCCCGCGCACATAGGCGGCGAAGTCGGCGTGGTCGTCGACACGGCGCACCCCGAGACCCTTGCCGCCCTGGTTGTGCTTGGTCAGGAACGGGGCCCGGAAGCCCTCGGCCGCCTCGAGCAGATCGTCGCGGCCGAAGACGGCGAGAGTGCGCGGCACGTCGAAGCCGGCGCGGCGCAACTGGGCGTGCTGGAGCACCTTGGAGACCTCGAGGTCCGCGACGTGCTGGCCGTTCACCACTCGTCGTCCCCAGGAGGCGGCCCAGGCGGTGATCGAGCGGGCGGCGTCCTTCGCCGGCGCGGCGCCGCGGGTGTGCGAGGAGGCGCTCAGGCGCGACCAGATCACCCCGCGGGGCGGTTCCGCATCGAGGTCGAGGGAGCCTTCGCCGAGGCGCCATTCGACCAGCGGCACCCCCTCCGCCTCGAAGGCTCGGCGGAACGGGGGCAGCCACTCGGGATTGTCGTGCAGCACGTGCACGGCGTGATCGACCGGGTGCTCCCGGAGCGACGGCGCCGCAGGGGCCTGGGGAGCCAGGTGCGCGGCGGGCGTCACCGAGACGGGGGAGACGGGCGAGGCAGTCATCAGCAGCTCCTGGGAGGGTGCGAAGTACTGCTTCAGGCTAGCTCGTCGCGACGCCCGCGCCCAGGGGTGATCGCCTCACGAGAGCTCGGCCCGGTGCACCCGGTGACGGCCGATGGGCACCATCAGCGGGAGCCCGGAGACGGGATCGGGGATCACCCGGGAGCTCAGGCCGAACACCTCGTGCACGCGCTCCTCGGTGAGCACCTCCGCCGGGGGCCCGCTCGCCCGGACCGCGCCGTCGGCGAGCATCACCAGCTGATCGCTGTACCGGGCGGCGAGGTTCAGGTCGTGCAGCACCATCACGACGGTGATGCCGCGGGTGCGGTTCAGATCCGTGAGCAGGTCGAGCACCTCGACCTGATGGCTGACGTCCAAGAAGGTGGTCGGCTCGTCGAGCAGCAGCAGGTCCGTCTCCTGGGCCAGCGCCATCGCGATCCACACCCGCTGACGCTGTCCACCCGAGAGCTCGTCGACGGGCCGGTCGGCGAGGTCCGCGGTCCCGGTGGTGTCCAGGGCGGCGGCGACCGCCTCGTCGTCGGCCGTCGACCAGCGGCTCAGGATCCCCTGGTGCGGATGCCGGCCGCGCCCGACGAGATCGGCGACGGTGATGCCCTCCGGGGTGAGCGGGGACTGGGGGAGCAGCCCGAGCAGGCGGGCGAGCTTCTTGGCGGGCATCCGGTGCACCTGCTGGCCGTCCAGCAGCACCTGGCCGCCGCGTGGGGGGGGCAGGCGCGACATCGAGCGCAGCAGGGTCGACTTCCCGCAGGCGTTGGCGCCGACGATCGCCGTGACCCTGCCGGGAAGCAGCTCGAGATCGAGGTCCTCGATGACGGTGCGGTCGGCGTAACCGACGCTGAGCGACCGGGCGGTCAGGGTATGGCTGGTGGTCACAGGGAGCTCCCTCGACGGTTCACGCGGATGATGAGGTAGATCAGGTACGGGGCGCCGAGCACGCCGGTGACGACGCCGACGGGGTAGCGGGTGCCGGTGGCGTACTGGCCGACCAGATCGGCGACCAGCACGAGCAGACCGCCCACCAGAGCCGCCGGCACCAGCGGCGAGCTGCCGGGGCCGACGAGCCGCGCCGCGATCGGCCCGGACAGGAACGCCACGAAGGCGATCGGCCCGCAGGCCGCGGTGGCGAAGGAGATCAGGCCGACGGCGGCGATCACCACCAGCAGCCGGGTGCGGTCCACGCGCGCCCCGAGGGCCTGGGCGGCGTCGTCCCCCAGCTGGCCGACCCGCAGCTCCCGGGACCGCGACAGCAGCAGCGGGCCGAGCACGACGAGGGCCCCGAGGACGGGCCGCACCTCGTCGGCGGAGGTGTTGTTCAGACTGCCGGTCAGCCAGCGCAGCGCCTCCTGGAGATCCCACTGACCAGCCGTCGAGAGCACCCAGTCGGTCACGCTCTGCAGCATCGCGGCGATCCCGATGCCCACCAGGATCAGTCGGGTCCCGGCAGAGGTGCCCCGCCGGGACAGCAGGAAGATCACCCCCGCCACCGCCAGCCCCGCGAGGATCGCGACCAGCGAGACCGCGGTCCCGGACAGCCCGAGCACCACGATCGAGAACGCCGCCGCGGCGCTCGCGCCGGAGGAGATGCCGATGATGTCGGGGCTCGCCAGCGGATTGCGCAGCATGGTCTGGAAGGTGACCCCGCCCAGCCCGAAGCAGGCGCCCGCGAGCACCCCGAGCACCGCGCGCGGCAGGCGCAGCCGGCCCACGGTGAAGCTCGCCCCGGGCACGTCCTCGCCGGCGACGACCCGCAGCACCTCCCCAGGCGGGTAGAACGTCCTCCCCACCATCAGCGAGAGGCAGAACACCGCCGTGATCGCCAGGGCGAGCAGCGAGATCACCAGCGCGGTGCGAGCGTTGCGCCGACGCCGGGCCGCCCGCACCCGCTGAACGGTGGCGGTGTGGTCCGAGCTGCTCCCGGTGACGGCGCGGGAGAACTGATCGGCCGCGGCTCTCACAGACTCACCAGCTTCTGCCGACGGATGATGGCGATGAAGAACGGGGCGCCGATCAGGGCGGTGACGATGCCGACGTCGAGCTCCGCGGGCCGCGCGACGATCCGGCCCAGCACATCGGCCGCGGTCAGCAACGCCGCCCCGGCCACGGCGCTGAAGGGCAGCAACCACCGATGGTCCACGCCGATCAGCAGGCGGCAGGCGTGCGGGACCACGAGGCCGACGAAGCCGATCGGGCCGGTCACGGCGGTCGCGGCACCGCACAGCACCACGGCTCCCAGCGCCGCGACGGCCCGGGTGACGGCGACCCGCTCGCCGAGCCCGGCGGCGAGCTCGTCGCCCAGGGCCAGGGTGTTCAGCCCGCGTGAGCACAGCAGCGACAGGACGAACCCCGCGAGCAGGAACGGGGCGACCTGCTGCAGGGAGGCGTAGGTGGCGCCGCCCACGCCGCCGATCTGCCAGGAGCGCACGCTGTCGCCGATGTCGGAGCGCGGCAGCACGACCGCGCTGATGAACGAGGTCAGCGCCGCCCCGGTCGCGGCACCCGCCAGGGCCAGCTTCAGCGGGGTCGCCCCGCCCTGGCCGAGGGACCCCAGCACGTAGACGAGCACGGCCGTGACGGCGGCCCCGAGGATCGCCACCCAGATGAACGTCGAGGCTGCGGTGAGCCCGACATGGGCGATGCCGATCACCACGGCGAGGGAGGCACCGGTGTTGATGCCGAGGATCCCCGGATCCGCGAGGGGATTGCGGGTCACGCCCTGCATGACGGCCCCGGAGACGCCCAGTGCGGCGCCCGCGACGACGGCGAGCAGCGTGCGGGGGATGCGCTTGGCGACCGCGGCGGGGCCGAAGCCGTCCGTCGACCCTCCGAGCGCGGCGAGGACGTCCTGCACCCCGACGTCGCGGGAGCCGATCGCCACCGAGGCCACCGCGATGCCGAGGAGCACGGCCACGGTGAGCAGCAGCCACATCGACCGCGTCCGGGACGACCGTCGCAGTATGGCGGCCGTCGTCCCGGGCGCGGTGTCGGTTCTCGTGGTCATCGAGGAGCGGGTGCCGCGGTCAGGCGGAGGCCGACGCCGCGCGGTCCAGCTCGGCCAGGTAGTCCTCGAGGATGTAGGGGATCGCCAGCGGGGTGGGGTTCGCGGCGGTGCCCAGCGGGCTGTCGCCGGGAAGGCGCACCACCGCACCGCGTGAGACCGCGGGCATCTGCGACAGCAGCGGATCCGCCTCGAGCGCCGCCAGCAGGGAATCGTCGCCGTAGGTCACGATGATCTCGACGTCGCTGAAGACGTCGGCGTTCTCGGCGCTGACGGTCGAGGAGAACTCCGCGGTCTCCTCGGAGGCCGCGACCACGCTCGGGGCGATGCTCATGCCGAGGTCCTCGAAGAACATCGTCCGCGTGTCATGGGCGGTGTAGAAGCTGACCTCGGAGAGGTCGGTGGTGTCCACATGGGTCAGGAACATGGCGTTCTTGCCGCTGATCGCGGGATGCGCCGCGAGGGCCTCCTCGATCTGTCCTTCGAGGTCCGCGACCAGCGCCTCGCCCTCGGACGCCATGCCCATCCCGGTGGCGTTGACGGTGATCATCTCGCGCCAGGGCGTGCCCCAGGCGATCTCGGGGTAGGGCACGGTCGGGGCGATCCGGGTGAGGGTGTCGTAGTCCTCCTGGGTGAGCCCCGAGTAGGCCGCGAGGATCACCTCGGGGGCGGTGTCCGCCACCCCTTCGAAGTCGATGCCGTCGGTCTCGTCGAACAGCACCGGCGGCTCGACGCCGAACTCCTCGAGCGCCTCCGCGACCCAGGGCAGCAGGCCGTTGCCGTCGTCGTCGCCGAAGTTCGCCGCGGCCATGCCCGCGGGAACCACCCCGAGCGCGAGCGGGACCTCGTGATTGGCCCAGGCGACCGTCGTGACCACCTCGGGGACGGCCGGGATCGTGGCGGTGCCGAAGGCGTGCTCGATGGTGATCTCGGCGCCGCCGCCGGTGCCGCCGCCGTCGGAGGCGTCGGTGTCCGATGCCCGGCCGGAGGAGCAGCCGGCCAGGGCGGCGGCGAGAGCGAGGGAGGAGCCGGCGAACACGCGGCGGGAGATCGGTGCCATCAGGGGCCTTTCGAGGAGCGCGCGGACGCGGGACAGGGCGGACCGGGCACGAGGACCGGACCGGACGGGATGGTGCGATCCGGCGGGCGGACCGGACGCCATGAGGGGTCGGGTCGATGCCGCCGAGGACGCCGATGGCGGAGCCTCGGCAGAGACCCCGACGCCCTACTTAGGATTGCCTCACCAAAGTTACGGCGGGTCGGCCCGGGATGCAAGACGCGATCAGGATCCGAGCGCTCGGGCTCGGGCCCGCGATCGCGTGCGGTCGGAGCCTCCGCCCTCGGGTCGGGGCCGCTGGCTCAGACGCCGATCCCCTCGAACGCTCCGCGGAAACGGGCCCCTGGGTGCTCATCGGGCAGCCGGTCCCGCCCGGTGAGCTGACGGCGCATGGTGCCGCGGCGCTCCGGCAGTCGACCGCGGCGGCGGAGGATCGGCGAGACCAGCTCGGAGAAATCTCGGAGCGTGTCGAAGGAGTGGTACTGGCGCAGGTTGATCCCGTCGATCCCGTCGACGTCGAGCCAGTGCTCGATCGCGTCGGCCACGACGTCCGGGGTCCCGGCGACGAAGAAGCGGTCGTGCCAGGCCTCGTCGACCTCGTCCAGCAGGTCGCCGACGGTCTCATGGGTGCCCCGGCGGCCGACCGAGGTGTCGGCCGGCAGCCCCTCGATCTCGAGGGCTTCGGCGATGGTCCGCTCCCGGGGGTGCTCGAGGGCACGGATCGGCACCGACTGGTGCACGAGCAGGCCCTCGGTCGAACGGTGCGCGTAATACTGCGCGAGCTTCTCGTCGACCTCCTGCTGGGTCCGCCCCGTGATCACGGCGGCCTGCACCACGAACTTCGGGTCGAGCGGGTCCCGGCCCGCCTCCTCCGCGGCGGCCCGCACCGCGGGCACGGTCCTCTCCAGCAGCGGGCCGTGGGTGAACACGAGCTCTGCGTTCCGTCCCGCTCGGACAGCTCCGGCCGGGGAGGCGGTGGCGAGGATCAGGGTCGGGGTGCGCTGTGCTGAGGGCTCACTGAGGTGAGGGCCCGCGACGGAGAAGTGGGCCCCCGTGTGGTCGATGCGGTGCACTTTGGCGGGGTCGCTGTACAGGTTCCCCTCGACGTCCCGGACCACGGCGTCCTCGTCCCAGGAGCCCTCCCACAGCTTGTAGAGGACCTCGAGGTACTCGTCGGCGATCTCGTAACGCCGGTCGTGCTCGATCTCTTCGGCCAGTCCGAAGTTGCGTGCGGCGTTGGGGAGGTAGGAGGTGACGATGTTCCAGCCCACGCGCCCCCCGGTGAGGTGGTCGAGGGTGGACATGCGGCGGGCGAACGCGAAGGGGGGCTCGTAGCTGGTGGAGAAGGTGATCCCGAAGGAGAGCCGTTCGGTGACGGCGGCCATCGCGGGGACCACCAGCATGGGGTCGTTGTTGGGGATCTGCAGCCCTTCGCGCAGCGCGGCCTCTGCCGAGCCCCCGTACGTGTCGTAGGCGCCGACGACGTCGGCGAGGAAGACGGCGGCGAAACCGCCTTCCTCCGCCAGGCGTGCGAGCTCGGTCCAGTAGCTCAGGTCCGTGTAGCGATGCCTGTTGTTCTCCGGCAGGCGCCAGAGGCCATGGGTGATGTGTCCGACGCAGTTCATCTCGAAGAGGTTCAGGATCAACGGCTTGGGGGTCATGGGGGCTCCGATCATGGAAAGGGGCGAGTCTCCTGCACGATCTGCCGTCGGGGCGCGGCCGCGCATCCGGCGTGAACACGGATGACGGCGGGAGAACTGTCCGGCCCCGGCGCCGACGCACCCGTTCGCGCCCCGTCATAAAACTTTGGTCTCTCCAAAGGTGTGCTTAGAGTGCTCAGCAATCGTCCCGCCACCAGCGCTGGAAGCACCCGAAGAGCCCCAGGAGAATGAGGAGGACCGCCGTGCGCCGACGTCATCTGGTCGCCGCGCTCGCCGCGGGCGGCGCGAGCACCGTGCTCGGCGCCTGCGCGCCCCCCGCCCCGTCCGCGACCCTTCCCGCCGGGACGAGGAAGGGAGGGGAGCTGGTGTACGCCACGGACCGCGAGCCCACCTGCCTCGACCCGCACAACAGCGGGGACATGCCGCAGACGTACATCGCTCGGCAGTACCTCGACTCCCTGGTCTCGATGCAGCGGGACGGCTCGGTGGTGCCCTGGCTCGCGGAATCCTGGGAGATCTCCCAGGACGGGCTCACCTACGATTTCACGCTCAAGCAGGGAGTCGAGTTCACGGACGGGGAGCCCCTGGACGCCGAGGCCGTGGTCGCCAACTTCGAGCAGATCATGGACCCCGCGACGCAGTCCTCGACCGCCCTGCTCTACCTCCTGCCCTACTACGAGTCCGCGGAGTCGATCGCGGAGCACGTCGTGCGGGTGACTCTGAAGCGTCCGTACTCCCCGCTGCTGACGGTGCTGTCCCAGGCCTTCTTCGGGATCGAGTCCCCGGCGGCGATGGCGCGGGGTCTCGGGGAGAACTGCCTCGCCCCGGTCGGGACCGGACCGTTCATCGTCACCGAGTGGACGCGCAACCGTGAAGTCGTCATGGTGCGCAACGAGAACTACACCTCGGCGCCCGCCGATGCGAAGCACCAGGGACCGGCCCATCTCGAGAAGGTGACCTGGCGGTTCCTCCCGGACAACACCGCCCGCTTCGGGGCGCTGCAGTCCGGGACGGCGCAGGTGATCTTCAACCTGCCGCCCGAGTCGGTCCCGGCGGCGACGGCCGACGACACGATCGCCACCGATGCCTTCGTCCACTCGGGCGTCCCCTTCGCGCTCGATCTGAACACGACCAACCCGGCGCTGGACGACATCCGCGTGCGGCGCGCGATCGTGCACGCCTCCGACGCGGAGGGGATCGTCGAGAGCGCCTACGCGGGCGTCTTCCCCTACGAGGGCAATGCGATCTCCTCGGGGACCCCGGCGTACGACGATCGGTTCCATGAGCCCTACCCCTATGACGCCGAACGGGCGACGTCCCTCCTCGACGAGGCCGGATGGACCGGGCGCGATGACGAGGGGTACCGCACCAAGGACGGGACGTCCCTCGCGCTCCGCCTCCCCTACAACTCGGATCCGGGGGAGACCCCGCCGGCGGACCTCACGATCTACCAGAACTTCCAGGCCATGCTGAAGCGCGTCGGGGTGAAGATCGAGCTGATCCCCTCCGACGCGGCCACGATGACCGCGGTGAAGGACGACCCGGCGCGGTACGACATCCAGGGGCGCTACTGGAACAGCCCCACACCGAACGTCATGTACATCAAGTTCTCGCAGGAGACGCTGGCGCTGGGCAATGGTCAGAACGTGTCCCACGCCTACGACGAGGAGCTCGACGAGACGCTGCTCGCCGCCGCGGCGACCACCGATCCGACCGAGCAGGCCTCCCTCTACTCGAGGGCGCAGGAGCTCCTGACCGCCCAGGCATGGCACGTCCCGCTCTACCCGATCCAGACGCGCCTGGCCATCCGTTCCGATCTGGTGCGGGACATCTGGATCGAGCCCAGCGAGGGCGAGCCCGTCCTCCACGACGCCTATCTGGTCCGAGAGGGGCTCTGAGATGCTGCTCCGCCGCATGGCCGCGCAGCTGGGGTCGTCGCTCCTGCTGCTGTGGGCGGTCGCCACGATCGTGTTCTTCCTCCAGCACATGGTCCCCGGTGATCCTGCGCTCGCGATCCTCGGCGGCGCCTCCGCGAACCCGCCCCCGGAGACGGTGCAGGCCGTCCGGGAGCAGTACGGGTTCGACGATCCCCTCCTCGTGCAGTACGCCGCGTTCCTGGGCGGGCTGGTCCAGCTCGATCTCGGCGAGTCCTACACGATGAAGGAACCCGTGGTCACCGTCATCGGCGCGCAGATCGTCCCGACCCTGCAGCTCACCGCCGCGGCGCTGGTCGTCGCCTGGGTGCTCGCCCTCGCCCTGACGCTGCTCACCGCCGGTCGCCCCGGGATCGTCGGCCGGCTCGGCTCAGGGATCGAGGTCGTTCTGGCCGCCCTTCCGCACTTCTGGCTGGGGGTGCTGCTCCTCGTCGTCTTCGCCGTCGTGCTGGGGTGGCTGCCCGTCGTCGACGGAGGGCCGCTGGGCATGATCCTGCCCTCGCTGACCCTCGGCGTCCCGCTCGGCGGGTTCCTCGCGCAGGTGACCCGCGACGAGTTCGAGGCGGCACAGCGCCAGCCCTTCGTGCTCTCGGCCCTCTCCCGCGGGGCGGGACGCGCGGACGTGCGATGGCGTCACGTGCTGCGGCATGCGGCGCTGCCCGGCATAGCCCTGTCGGGGTGGGGACTGGGCTCGCTCATCTCGGGGGCGGTCGTCGTCGAGGTGATCTTCTCCCGCCAGGGGATCGGTCAGGTGCTGGTCTCGGCCGTGACCTCCCAGGACCTCCCGCTGGTCGTCGGCGTCACGCTCGTCGTGGCCCTCGTCTACGTCGTCGCCAACATCCTCACGGACCTCGCCTATGTCGCGGTCGACCCCCGACTGCGCAGCTCGATCGGAGCCGCCTCATGACCGTCCTCGCCCCTGCTCCCGAGGCACCCGCGCTCGACGAGGGACAGCGCCCCGCGCGCCGGGCCCGACGTCTCCCCGTCCTGGGCGGCCCCAGCGTCTGGGCAGCGGCCACCGTCGTCGCGCTGGTCCTCCTCGCAGCTCTGCTGCCCGATCTGCTCGCCCCGCAGGACCCGCTCGAGATCAGCCTGTCGGAGAGCTTCGACGCGCCCAGCGCCCAGCACGTCTTCGGCACCGACCAGTCGGGGCGCGATGTGTACAGCCGCGTCGTCCACGGGGCGGGCCAGTCGCTGGTCATCGGACTGGGCGCCACGGCGATCGGCCTCGTCGGAGCCCTCGTGCTCGGTCTCGTCGGAGGGCTCGCGGGGCGATTCGCCGACGCCGCCGTCACCCGGACGATCGAGGTGCTGTACGCCTTCCCCGGGATCCTGCTCGCGATGATCCTCATCGCCGTCTACGGCAACAGCGCCCTGACCCAGATGGTCGCGGTCGGTGTCGCCACGATGCCGGGGTACGCGCGCATGGTCCGCGGTCAGGTGCTCGGGGTGCGGGGATCGCTGTACGTCGAGGCGGCCCGCGCTCTCGGCCATCCTCCGTCCCGGATCCTGGTGCGCACCCTCCTGCCCAACGCATTCCGGCCGCTGACCGTCCTGATCACGTTGGGGGTCGGGCAGGCGATCGTCTGGGCCGCGGCGCTCGGCTTCCTCGGCATGGGGGTCCAGCCGCCCACGGCGGAATGGGGAGCGATGCTCAACGCGGGCCGCACGTACATCCAGCAGGCCTGGTGGATGGACTTCTTCCCGGGGATCACGATCGTGATCTTCACCCTGTCCCTCACCGTGCTCGGCCGCCATCTGCAGCGCACCGAAGATTCCGGAGTCGCCCGATGAATCCGCTGATCACGGTGCAGAACCTGTCGGTCGCCTTCGACGGGGTCCCGGTCGTGGAGGACGTGTCCTTCTCGGTCAGGGCGGGAAGCTGCCTCGGGATCGTCGGAGAATCCGGGTCCGGCAAGTCCGTCACCGCGCGCTCCCTGCTGGGCCTGAACGGCGACCGGGCCGCGGTCACCGCGTCGACGCTCGAGGCTCTCGAGGACCTGCTCACGTGTTCGCAGGAGGAGCTCCGGCGGCTGCGGGGACGCAGGATCGGGTACGTCCTCCAGGACGCACTCGTCTCGCTCGACCCCTTGCGGACCGTCGGGGCGGAGATCGCGGAGCCGCTGCGCATCCACGGCGTCCCCCGTGCGGACCGGTGGTCGCGAGTGCTCGCGCTGCTCGAGGCGGCGGGGGTGCCGGAGCCGGAGCTGCGTGCGCGGCAGCTGCCGGGCGAGCTCTCCGGGGGCCTGCGGCAGAGGGCGCTGATCGCCGCCGCGCTCGCCCTCGGACCGGAGATCCTCATCGCCGACGAACCCACCACGGCGCTCGACGTCACGGTGCAGGCGCAGATCCTGGAGCTGCTCGAGCGGAGCCTCGGCGACGGACGGGCCCTCGTCCTGATCAGCCATGACCTGGCCGTCGTGGAGCGTCTGGCCGACCAGGTCCTGGTCATGAAGGACGGTCGTGTGGTCGAGCAGGGCGACACACGGGAGGTCCTCACCCGGCCACGCGAGGACTACACGAAGCGGCTCATCGCCGCGGTCCCCTCGGCGCACTCCCGCGGGACGCGGCTCTCGGACGCCTCGCCGGCACGGATCGAGGTCGGCGGCAAGGAGGCGCGGAAGCCCTCCGACGCACCGGTGCTCACGCTCGAGGGAGTCTCCAAGCAGTTCCGCGGGCCCGACGGCAGAGGTCGCACCGTGGTCGACGAGGTCTCCTTCGAGCTCCGGGCGGGGGAGACGCTGGGCATCGTCGGCGAGTCGGGCTCCGGGAAGTCGACCCTCGCCCGCATGGCGCTCGCTCTGACCGAACCGACCTCCGGCAGGGTCCTGCTGGGCGAGCGGTCGTGGTCCGGGCTGCCCGAGCGACGGCGCCGAGGGCGTCGGCGGCGCATCGGTGTCGTGCACCAGGACCCGCTGGGATCGTTCGACCCCCGCTGGACCGTCGGCCGCACGATCGCCGATGCGGTGCCCGGTGCCACGACCCGGAGCGAGCGTGCCGCACGGGTCGACGAACTCCTCGTCGCCGTCGGGCTCGGGCCGCAGCATGCCGCCCGCCATCCGCTCACCCTGTCGGGAGGCCAGCGCCAGCGCGTCTCCATCGCACGGGCGCTGGCTCCCGGCCCCGAGATCCTCGTCCTCGACGAGCCGGTGTCCGCCCTCGACGTCTCGATCCAGGCACAGGTCCTCGACCTTCTCGAAGACCTGCAGGACGCGCTGGGCACCGCCTACCTGTTCATCTCCCACGACCTGGGCGTGGTGCATCACCTCAGCGACCGGGTGCTGGTGATGCGGGGCGGCAGGATCGTGGAGTCCGGCACGGCCGACGAGGTGTTCTTCACCCCCGAGCACGACTACACACGGGAGCTCGTCGCCGCGCTGCCCCGACCCGACCTGGAGGAGATCGCATGACCGCGACCGGAACCCGCACGACCGCCCCGTCCGTCGACCTCGAGTACGCCGAGCTGAGGGAGCGGTTCGCGCCGGTGCTCGCCACGATCGCGCAGGGTGCGGCGGAGCGCGACCGGGAGCGCCGGCTCCCGCACTCAGAGGTGAGGGCGCTCGCCAAGGCGGGGTTCACCGCGGTCACGGTGCCGAGAGTCCGAGGCGGGGCCGGAGCGGGCATCGAGACCCTGTTCCGCCTGCTCCTCGACCTCGGCGAGGCGGACTCCAACCTGCCGCAGCTGCTCCGAGCGCACTTCGCATTCGTCAACGACATCCTCATCTCAGCGGAGGAGGGGGATACGGACTCCTGGTTGTCCGCGATCGCCCACGGGGCCGTGTTCGGCAACGCCAGCCACGAACGCAGCACTGCGACGGTCGGGGACCTCGCGACGACCGTGACCCCGGACAGCGAGGGATTCCGGCTCTCCGGTCAGAAGCACTACTCGACGGGATCGATATTCGCCGACTGGATCAACGTCTCTGCGAGGACCCCCGACGGGCGGCGCGCTCGTGTCACGGTCGCGTCCGATGACCCGGGCGTGGATCTGCGGGACGACTGGGACGGCTTCGGCCAGGTCCTCACCGGCAGCGGCTCGACGCTTCTGGACGACGTCCCCGTTCCGGCCTCTCGCGTGCGCGTCCTGGAGGGACGGGGCGACGGCACCGCGACGACGCAGACCGCGTTCCTCCAGCTCGTCCTTCTCACCTCCCTCGTGGGTGCGGGACGGGCCGCCCTCCAGGACGCCATCGAGTTCGTCCGCTCCCGCACCCGCGTCTATTCGCAGGGCAGCGGGTCGACCGCGGCGACGGACCCGCTGATCCAGCAGGTCGTGGGGAGGCTGTCCGCCGACGTCGCGGCCGCGCAGGACTCGGTCCTCGCGGCAGCCCGCGCTCTCGCCACGGCGCAGGACGCCGTCGGAGGTTCGCGGACGCAGGAGCTCACCGACGCTGCGGAGCTGCGCACGGTCCAGGCGCAGATCACGACCGTCCGGGACATGCTGCGCGTCACGACCGAGCTGTTCGAGGTGGGCGGGGCCTCCGCCACATCGCGCGGACGGAATCTCGATCGACACTGGCGCAACGTCCGGACCCTCGCCTCGCACAACCCGGTGATCTACCAGCAGCGCGCGATCGGGGACCGTCTCGTGAACGGCACCGACCTGCTCTACTTCTGGTCCACGGGAGAGAAGAAGCCGGAAGCCGGGCGCGACGTCTGAGGGCACGGTCGGCGCGTACGCCCCGGCGTCACCGGCCCTCGGAGGCGGTCCGTGCGGCGGGGACTCCCGCGCGGCGGGCGACGTCCCGCCAGGTCTCCGCGAGAGACTCGACGGTCGCGTGCGCGTTCAGTCCGCTCGGCTGCGGCACCACCCATAACGTCACCTCCTGCGGCCAGTGCGGGACCGTCGGCGGATCCTGGATCCCCAGGTGTGATTTCCGGGCGTCGAACGCGGTGCGGAAGGCCGTGATCCCGGCGATCGCCACTACCGCCGGCCGCAGCGCAGCGACGCGCCGCGTCAGGTCTTCGCCGCCGGCCCGGAGCTCGGCGGTGCTCAGCTCATCGGCCCGGGCGGTGGCGCGGCCGACGAGGTTCGTGATGCCGATGCCGCGTTCGAGGAGGTCCTTCTCGTCCTTCTCCTCGAGGCCGCGGGAGGCGTCGACCAGCCGTGACGTGAGCCCCGCGCGATACAGGGAGGGCCAGAACCGGTTGCCGGGGCGGGCGAACGGTGCGTTGACCGCGGCGGTCCACAGACCGGGATTGATGCCGACGATCAGCAGGCGCAGGACCTGCCCGAGCTCCGGGTCGGGCAGGATGTCCTCGAGCGCGTCCTGCGGCGAGCCGGCGAAGGTCGGCAGGTCCGCCCGGGTCGGACGGCGGCCCGCCAGGGGAGAGATGCGCGGGGTGCTCATGCGGGCACCGGGATCGTGGTGCCCGGTCCGCGCGTCGTTCGTGTCGTCATCGCGCCATCCTCCCGTCGGTCGTCTCGGCCCGCTGTCGTGGCCATCCCGAGCCACTATCGCAGGCGCGGCATCGGGGTGTCGGCCAGGGGCCGACCGTCGCCGCACACCTGCTGACGCCGTGCGGCGCGCCGCCGCCGGCTGCTCGGGATCGTGCCGGGAGTGCTGGGCGCGGTGACCGGCCTCGCGAGGCCCCGGCAGCATCGCTACGGTGGAACGATGAAGCTGCGCATCGCCCCCGGGGACCTCACGGAGACCGTCGTCGACGCCGTGGTCAACGCGGCCAACTCGTCCCTGCTCGGCGGTGGCGGCGTGGACGGGGCGATCCACCGCCGGGGCGGATCGGAGATCCTCGCCGCGTGCCGCCGACTGCGCGAGACGTCCTTGCCCGACGGGCTTCCTGCCGGTCAGGCCGTCGTGACCACGGCGGGGAAGCTTCCGGCGCGCTGGGTGATCCACACCGTCGGGCCCGTGCATTCCCCGCGCGAGGACCGCTCGCAGACCCTGGCCTCGTGCTACCGAGAGGCACTGCGCGTCGCCGGAGAGATCGGCGCCCGCAGCGTCGCCTTCCCGACCATCTCCGCCGGTGTCTACGGATGGCCGATGGACGACGCCGTGCGGATCGCCGTCGAGACCGTCCGCGAGGTCGCAGCCCGGCAGGAGTCGTCCGCCCCGGGCGTCGAGGAGGTCGTCTTCGTGCCCTTCGGCGCCGACGCCGAGAGCGCGTTCCGTGCACAGCTGAGCACCTGAGCCCGGGACCGACGGTCCTGACGCCGTCGGGCCCGCACGGCCGGCCCCGCACAGCCGGCCCCGCGCGTACTGTGTCCCCATGCGCACGGGTGAGGCAGGTCGACTGCACGTCATCGCCGGGCCCATGTTCGCCGGCAAGACCGAGGAGCTGCTGCGGCGCGTCCACCGTGCACGCCTGGCGGGTCTGCAGGTCGACGTGGTGGGCCACCGGCTCGACGACCGCGGCGGCCCGGAGCGGCTCAGTACCCACATCGGCCGCACCGTCCCTGCGCGCATGCTCGAATCCGCCGACGCGGTGCTCGAGGTGCTGGAGGGGGCCTCACCCGATCTGGTCGCGATCGACGAGGCCCAGTTCTTCGGTCCGCGGATCATCCCGGTGATCGAGCAGCTGCTCGTGGCCGGGATCCAGGTCGAGGTCGCCGGGCTCTGCGTCACCTACGACGGTGGTCCCTTCGACCCGGTCCCGAGCCTGATGGCGCAGGCGGAGGAGGTGGTGAAGCTGACCGCGGTCTGCAGCATCTGCGGCGCGGACGCCGCTTTCCACATCCGTCTGCTCGCGGATGGTGGGGACGCATTGCGGGCCACTGCGGTGCAGATCGGCGGCAGCGAGTCCTACCGAGCACGGTGCCGAGCGCATCGGCACGGGGCGGCCTGATCGGAAGTCCCGAACGAGCGCATGGTCGAGATCCCTGGTCGACCGACGGCGACGACATCATCGCGGAACGTGCACGCCGCCGCGGGATCAGGCGATGGGTTCCGAGCCAGGCTCCACGAGCTCCATGAGGTCCAGATCCCACTGCCCGTCGAGGCGGCGCACGGAGAAGCGCAGATCCGCGGACTCGGACTGGCCGCCGGAGCTGTAGGACTCCGTGACCTCGAAGATCGCGTACCCCTGGCGGTTGACGCGATCGGTGACCTCGTAGTCCACCCCGGAGATCCCTTCGATGTGGTCGTCGAAGATCGAGCAGGAGGTCAGACCGGTCGCCTCCTGGAACTCGTCCGTGGTGGACTCCATGAACAGCTCGCAATCGGCGTCCTGCAGCGAGGTGTAGAAGTCGTCGACGGTCCGCTCCGGATCGCCGCGGTCGAGGATCTTCCAGCCGATGAATGCCGCGAAGACCGCGACGAGCAGCAGTCCCGCCAGCGCGATGCCGCCGAGCACGAGCCAGTGCCAGGCGGGTCGCGCCGGCCGGCCGGGCGGTGGCGTCATCGGCCCGCCGTGCGGTGCCTGGGCGTAGGCCATGGTGTCTCCCCCCGGAGGTCGTCGTGTGCACGGCGAGTATCCCGCACCCGGGGCCCGGACGCATGCCTCCACGATGGGGAGGGCTCCCCACCCCTAGGGGCCCGAGGATCCCGGCTTCCTTCCGGTCTCGACCTGCGCCGCACCGGTCTCGAACTGCGCAGCACCGGTCTCGACCTGCGCCGCGCCGGTCTCGACCTGCGCCGCGCCGGGAAGGAAGGACGCCTCCGCTCCGCCCAGTCGATAGCCTGGCGTTCATGATCGTCTCCGCAGACCCGGGCCCCGTCGGATCTCCCACCAGCAAGGACGCCGCGGGGTTCCTCGCCCCCTCCGCGCTGCGCTATGCGGCCCGTGCCGGGGAGCGCGCCGAGAGGACGCTTCCCCTGCTCGAGGGGCTGTCCCCGCTGATCGGGCGCACCATCGAGCGCGGAGAGGTGCTGCGCACCTACCTCCACCCGCGTCTGGACGCCGCTCAGACCTGGGGCGCGACCTTCGTCGCCGTGGAGCTGCTCTTCGAGGATGGCGGCAGGCTGTCCGAGCTCGACCCCCACGACCAGTACGGCACCGTCGCGACCGCGCAGGGTCTGGGCGAGGGGAAGATCCTCTACGCCGATCAGTGGAACGACGTGCAGGTCTCGCTCGACGGCGCCGTCGGCCGCACCATCGCAGAGGTCCGCCTGAGCGTCGACATCCCCGAGGACGCGGAGGCCGACCTCGTGGAGACGGCCGACGAGGACCTCGCGGCCGATCGGCCCGAGCCCGAGGAGCTCTCCGGCTGGATCGACGGCCCCTATCTCGCCCCTGCGCCCGCTGACCCGCCCCGCGAGGATCCCGTGGCCTGGGTCGACACACGGCGCGGCACCCATGCGTCCGGGGACTTCTCCCGGGGCAACAATCTTCCGCTGACCGCCGTCCCGAACGGCTTCGCCTTCTTCACCCCGGCCACCGACGCCCGCACCCGACGCTGGGTGTACGAGTACCACCGTCGCAACGGCGAGGACAACCGGCCCCGGCTGCAGGGCATGGCGATCTCCCATCAGCCCAGCCCCTGGATGGGCGACCGCAACCAGTTCGTGCTCATGCCTCTGAGGGGCGATGACCCGGACGCCTCCCCGGTGACACGGTCCCTCGGCTTCCACCACGTCGGCGAGACCGCCCGTCCCGACCTGTACGAGGTGGCGCTGGACGGCGGGACCTCGCTGCGCCTGGCGCCGACGGATCACGGGGCGATCTGCGAGATCGACGCCGACGCCGACCAGGGGCAGCTGCACCTGCTGCTCGAGGGCGTCGACGAGCACAGTCGCATCGACGCCGCCGGTGCCGTCTTCGACGGGAGGCTGCGCGCCTGGGTCGACTCCGGCCTGGCTCAGGGCTACGATCGGTCCGACGGAGCCACCCGCATGTTCGTGCTCGCCGAGGTCGAGCCGCCCCCGATCGCCGTCGGGGCCGCTCGCGGCGACTCCACCGGCAGCGTGCTCACCTTCGCCCCGGGCACGGAGCACGTCACCGTCCGCCTGGTCACCAGCTTCCTGGGGATCGAGCAGGGCCGGCGCACCTTCGCCCAGGAGGTCGAGCGACGACGCTTCGAGGACGTCCGGGTCGCCGCCCATGCGGCGTGGACCGAGCGGCTGCGGGTGATCGAGCCCGGCACGGCCACCCCGCCGCAGCTGCGCACGCTGTACGGCAATCTCTACCGGCTCAGCCTCTACCCCAACTCGCACTGGGAGAACGCCGGAACCTCCGAGCGGCCCCACCCCGTCCACGCCAGTCCGGTGCTCCCTGTCAAGGGAGAGGCCACGGACACCCGCACCAATGCCCAGGTGACCCCCGGGAGGCTGTATGTCAACAACGGGTTCTGGGACACCTACCGCACCGCCTGGCCCGCCTATGCGCTGCTGTACCCGGAGCTGGCCGCCGAGCTCGCCGACGGCTTCGTCCAGCAGTACCGCGAGGGCGGTTGGATCGCCCGCTGGTCCTCGCCCGGATACGCCGACTGCATGACCGGCACCAGCAGCGACATCGCCTTCGCGGACCTTGCCGTCAAGGGTGTGCCGCTGCCGGACCCGCTGGCCGCCTACGAGTCCGGGCTGCGCAATGCGACCGTCGCCCCCGACCGCACCGAGGTCGGCCGACGCGGCAATGAACGCGCCGTCTTCACCGGCTACGTCGATACCGACACCTCCGAGTCCGTCTCCTGGACGCTCGAGGCCCACATCAACGATGCCGGCCTGGCCGCCCAGGCCGAACTGCTCGCCGAGACCACGGAGGACGAGGAGCAGGCCGCACGGCTGCGCGAGGAAGCGGCCTATCTGCGAGCCCGCTCGGCCAACTACGTGCTGCTGTTCGATCGCTCGATCGGGTTCTTCCAGGGCCGACGCGCCGACGGCGGCTTCGCGAAGACCCCGGAGGAGTTCGACCCGAAGGAATGGGGCGGGGATTTCACCGAGACCGACGGCTGGAACTTCGCCTTCCACGTCCCTCACGACGGGGAAGGGCTGGCGACCCTGTACGACGGCCGCGAAGGTCTGAGGGCGAAGCTCGAGGAGTTCTTCGCGACCCCCGAACGGGCGGACCGCAAGGGGACCTACGGCCACGTCATCCACGAGATGGACGAGGCCAGGGCGGTGCGGATGGGCCAGTTCGGCGTCTCCAACCAGCCCTCCCACCACATCCCGTTCCTCTTCCACCACGCCGGGGCTCCGGAGCGGGCCTCGCAGGTGGTGCGCGAGGTCCACCGTCGTCTGTTCGTCGGCGAGCAGATCGGCCAGGGATACCCCGGCGACGAGGACAACGGCGAGATGAGCGCCTGGTGGCTGCTGACCGCTCTCGGGCTGTACCCGCTGCAGCTCGGCACCGGGCGCTATCACCTGGTGGCGCCGCTGTTCGATCATGCGCACGTCAAGCCGCTGGGCGGGGAGCCCTTCACCGTCACCGTCGAGGGTCAGGACCCGCAGCACGACCGCATCTCGGGGGTCATGGTCGACGGCGAGGAGCACCCCGGTGCGTGGATCGACCACGCAGTCCTGCGCGGACGGATCCAGGTCACGCTCGGCGACCGGACGAGCACCTGGGGCGAGGTGCCGCCGTCGGCCGGTGCGCCGGGAGAGCGGCCCGAGCCGCTGCGCGACCTGTTCGCCGCCGACCCCGGGGACCCCCTGCAGGACGACGACTCCCGCAGCGAGCGCGTCTGGGACAGTGCGAGCGCCGTGATCGACCTGCCCGAGCTGGGCGAGCCGATGCTGGCCCGCTTCCTCACCGTGACCTCGGCGGCCGAGACCGGCGGGGACCCGATCGCCTGGCGGCTCGAGGGCTCGGACGACGCCGAGACCTGGGTGCTGCTCGATGAGCGCACCTCCCAGAGCTTCCGCTGGCGCCGCCAGACCCGGCCCTTCGCGGTCGCCTCGCCCAGGGCGTGCATCCACCACCGGCTCGTGATCACCACCGCCGAGGGGCCGCTGCGCCTGGCCGAGCTGGAGCTGCTGGGCTGAGGGGTCGGGGGTCGGGCATCTTCTCCCTGGCTCCCTCCTACGACCTCGGGAAACCCTCCCGGTCGCCCTCTCGTGCCGACCGCCACGTCCTGCGGCCTCGGGGCCCCTCCCGTCGTCCGAGGCGTCTCGGACGTCGTACCGGGCGGGCGGGGACCTGGTCCGAGGAGCGGCGGGGAGCTGCCGGGTCCGTGGACACCGGGCGCACCGGACGCCTCACCGCGTCACCACAGGTGGACGGACCCGTCCAGCCGCCGCGACCGGCTGCCGCAGCAGCGCTCCCGGACCGGCGAGAGGCGTTCCGCGGCGCCGGTCGGCGGCGACCCACGGCCAGGTCATCAGGGCCCACACCCCTGCCACCGCGACGGCTTCGACCAGCAGGTAGAGCGGCCAGGGACCCATCACGTCCAGCAGGCTGGGACCGTCGGGCGCGCCGTTGAGATAGCCGTAGTTCGTGCCCGCCAGGAGGTTCAGCGAGAAGGCCAGCACCGCCCACCCGAGCGTGATCGCGAAGGTGACCCGGTAGCCGCGCCAGGTGGGGTGAAAGCGCAGCCCCCAGGTCAGGACGACGGGGACGAGCACCCCGCTCAGGTGCGCGATCCAGTACTCGACGAACTCCAGCGGGATCCACACGAAGTAGTTGACGTCCGGTGTGAGCACCGACTGCATGTTCAGGGTCAGACCCCAGAAGTAGCTGATCACGATCGCGCAGCGGGCCCTCGTGATCAGGGCGATCGGAGCGATGAAGCGCAGGGCGTCGGAGTAGTGCAGGGGCAGCGACTCCTGGAGGTTCCAGGACCAGGGCATGAATCCCCAGAGGGTCCAGAACACGGAGTTGGCCAGCAGCGCCCAGCCGGCGACCCGCAGGACGTGATCGACCTGTGCGGTCTCGGCGCGCCGGGCCCAGCGGACCAGCAGCACCGCGGCGAGGACGAGCAGGACGAGCATGCTCAGGTGCGCGCTCCCGTAGGCGGGCATGTGCCCCAGGGCGCCCTCGGCCGATAGGACGCCGTCGGACTCCCGCATCGCCGTCCTTCTTCCCTGAGCTGTCCGTGACCCGTGAGCCGCGACGCTGTGAGCCGTCGTGGATCCCCCGTATCGGGGTCGAGGTATCGGGGTCGAGCATACGGAAGCGTCCCGCCGGGGCGGGGCGCTTCCGGCGATCCCGTGCGATCGTCCCGAACCTCCCAGCGGGGGAAAGGCTCCCGCGCGGTCGAGGCCCGTGACGCCGCTGGGATGCTGCGGGTGCTGCGGGTCAGGCGGCCACCGCGCGCTTGCGCCGTGCGCCCTCCTTCAGCACCGTGACCACGGCCCCGGCGACCAGGGCGCCGGCGAGGATCGCGATCACGAATCCCCAGATCGGGCTGATCGCGAAGGCGACGAAGATGCCTCCGTGCGGGGCCTGGGAGCCGACGCCGAAGGCCATCACCAGTGCACCGGCGACAGCACCGCCGGTCATCATCGAGGGGATCACCCGCAGCGGATCGGCCGCGGCGAAGGGGATGGCACCCTCGGTGATGAACGCGGCGCCGAGCAGCCAGGCGGTGGTGCCGTTCTCCCGCTCCAGATCCGTGTAGAGCCGGCGCCGCACCACGGTCGACAGTGCCATCGCCAGCGGCGGCACCATGCCCGCGGCCATCACGGCCGCCATGATCTCGAAGGACGCCTCGGTGCCCTGGGACAGACCGGCCGTGGCGAAGAGGTAGGCCGCCTTGTTCACGGGGCCGCCGAGGTCGAAGCACATCATCAGCCCGATGATGACGCCCAGCAGGATCGCCGAGGAGCCCGACATCCCGGTCAGGCCGTCCTGCAGCGTGGTCATCAGCGTGGCGAGCGGTCGGCCCAGGAACAGGAGCATCAGGCCGCCGACGACGAGGGAGGTCACCAACGGGATGATCACGACGGGCATCAGCCCGGCGAGCCACCGCGGCGGCTTCAGGGTCGTCAGCCACAGGGCGACGAGACCGGCCAGTAGACCGGTGACGAGACCGCCGAGGAAGCCCGCGCCGATGAGCACGGAGACGGCGCCGCCGATGAAGCCGGGAGCGATGCCGGGACGTCCGGCCAGTCCGAAGGCGATGTAGCCGGACAGCGCGGCCACCAGGAAGCCCATCCCCGTGGACCCCAGGGTGAACAGGACGGCGCCGAGATAGAGCGCCAGTCCTGCGCGTTCGGTCTCGATGGTGCCCGTGGCGCCCTCGTAGGACCGGTGGCCCGGCAGGTCGCCCAGGGAGGATCCGGTGGCGACGTCCTGGGCGACGAAGGCGACGTCGAAGCCCGCGATGAGGAAGCCGAGCGCCATCAGCAGTCCGCCGGCGGCGACGAACGGGATCATGTAGGACACGCCGGTCATCACGGAGGCCTGGATGCGCCTGGGCCAGGACTGCCGCGCTGCGGACTCGGAGGAGGCGGAGGAGCCGGCGTCCTTCGCGCCCTCGCCGCCGGCGGCGGGAACCCGGCGCGCCGAGGGGTCCGACACCGCCGCGATCGCCTCGTCGACCATCTCGGATCCGTGCGAGATGGCCCGCTTGACCGGGTGCTCGACGAGGGGGAGGCCGGCGAAGCGCTCCCGTCCCGAGATGCTGACGTCGGCCGCGACGATGAGCGCGCCGGCGGAGGCGATCTGTTCATCGGTGAAGGGCGTGATGCCGCCGGAGCCCTGGGTCTCGGTGTGCAGCTCGACGCCCTTGTCCTTCGCCGCGTTCTCGAGGGATTCGGCGGCCATGTAGGTGTGGGCGATGCCGGTCGGGCAGGAGGTGATCGCCAGCAGCACCGGGGTGGAGTCGGCGTCGTCGGCCGTCCGGGTATCTCCGGCGACCAGGACATCTCCGGGGGCACCGGTGGCTGCGGGGGTCCCGGCGTCGTCGCCCACGGCTCCGTCGGCCGATGGCGCCCCGTCGGGGGCGTGCCCCCCGGTGGCGGGGTCGCCCGCGGCGGCGGTCTCCGTCTGCTTCTCCTCCTCCGGCTCGAGGATCCCCATCACCAGGTCGGAGACCTCGTGCGGCTCCTGGGCGGCGCGCAGGTCCGCGAGGAACTCGGGACGGATCAGCGCACGGGACAGCTGGGCGAGGAGCTTCAGGTGCTGGTCATCGGTCCCTGCCGGGGCGGCGATGCCGATCACGAGGTCGGCCGGCCCGTCGGCCGATCCGAAGTCGACCGGCTCGGACAGGCGCAGGAAGCCCAGGGCCGCCTCGTGCACGGCCTCGGTGCGGCAGTGGGGGATCGCGAAGCCGCCGGGCATGCCGGTGGCGAAGGACTCCTCGCGCTTCAGCAGGCCCGCCTCGAGGCCGTCGCGATCCGCGCGACCGGTGGCGGCGACGAGATCGGCCATCAGGCCGATCACGGCGTTCTTGTCGCCGGGAGGGGGCACCTCCAGGCGGACCAGCTCAGGGGTCATCAGTGATCCGGGCATGGTGATTCTCCTTCGACGATCGCTCCCGGGATGCCGGGAGGCGGAGGGGTCTGAGGCGCAGGGGCCGCAGGGGATTGATCCAGGGCGGTGGAACGGGTGCGGTGGTGGCGAGGGCGGAGCGGTCAGACCCGCACGACGCGCTCCACCTCGGGGCGGACCTGCTCCGGGTACGGGATGGTGGTGCCCGGCAGTCCCACGGCCGCCGTGCCGTAGGCGAGGGCACGGGCCAGGCAGTGCCGAGGTCCCTCCCCGCGGATGCGGGCGATGAGATAGCCGGCGGTCGCGGAGTCCCCGGCACCGACGGTGGAGCCGAGGGGCACGACGGGCGAGGGGCAGTACCAGGCCGCGCCCTGGGTCGCGAGCAGCCCGCCCGATCCGCCGAGGGTCACCAGCACGGAACCGACGCCCCGGTCGTGCAGCCGCAGCGCGGCCTCTCGGACCCCGTCGAGGTCCCCGGCCGCGGCCTGCTCCTCGAGCTGCTCGCCGCTGAGGCCGACGATCTGACCGAGCTCCTCGGCATTGGGCTTGAGGAAGTCCGGTGCGGTGATCGGCAGAGCGGCGGCGAGGGCGTCGAGCGGCGCGTCCGAGGTGTCCACGCCCACGCGGACGTCCTTGCCCCGGAGCTGGTCGATCAGGCGCACGTACTCGTCGACGGGCATGCCGGGGGCGAGCGATCCCGAGAGCATGACGACGTCGCCCGGTTCGACCGCGGACAGCAGCAGCTGCTCCAGGGCGGAGATCTCGGCCGGGGTCAGGGTGTCGCCCGGTTCGTTGAGCTTCGTCGTCTGTTGCGGCGTGGACAGCACGGTGAGGTTGGTCCGGGTCCGTCCCGCGACGGGACTGGCGCGGTGCGGGAGGCCGTCGGCCTCCAGGAGCGCGAGCAGGGGATCGTGCGGCGCCGCCGGCAGGATCGCGGTGACGTCGAGTCCGGCCCGCTGCACGCCGAGGGCGACGTTGACTCCCTTGCCGCCGGGCTGGGTGGTCTCGCTCGCGATCCGGTGCACGCCGCCGGGGGTGAGGGGGCCGCCGAGGTCGACGGTGCGGTCCAGCGAGGGGTTCGCCGTCAGGGTGATGATCACGCCTGGATCACCTCGATCCCGGCCTCGACCAGGGACGAGTGGATCTCGTCGGGCAGGGCGCCGTCGGTCACGAGGGCGTCGATCTCGGTGCTGCGCGCGAAGGTGACCAGGTGGCGCGTCCCGGCCTTGGAGGAGTCCGCGAGGACCACGCGCCGCCCGGCCGAGCGGACCATCGCGGACTTCACGGCGGCCTCGTCCGGATCGGGCGTGGTGAATCCCTCCGCGTCCAGGCCGTTGCAGCCGAGGAACGCGACCTCGGAGTTCAGCGCACGCACCGCGTCGACCGTGGCGGAGCCCACCGCTGCCTGCGTGGTGGGGCGCACGCGGCCGGGCAGCAGGTGCACCTCGAGCTCGGTGTGGACCAGGGCTCCCTGGGCGATCGCAGGGGCATTGGTGATCACCGGTCCGCGGCGGGGCGCGAGGTGGGGGAGCAGCTCGGCCGTGGTGCTGCCGGCGTCCAGCAGGACCGCGGCGCGAGGGTCGGTGGGCAGCAGGCGCGCTGCGGCGAGAGCGATCCGACGCTTGGCCTCCACGTGGGTCGTGCGCCGGGAATCCAGGTCGGGCTCGACCTCGGTGGTGCTGCGGGGGACGGCGCCACCGTGCACGCGGACCAGGAGCTCCTGCGCGGCGAGCTGGTCGAGGTCGCGGCGCACCGTCTCGGTGGTCACCGCGAAATGCTCGGCCAGCGCCGTGACGGTGACCCGTCCGGAGCTGCTGAGGATCTCGCGGATCTGGCGCTGTCGTTCGCGAGCGTACACGCGGGTCACCTGCCTCATCGAAGGGGGAGCATCCGCGCCGTCCGGGCGATCCGAGAGGTCCTCCCCGACGGCGGATGTCAGGACTCTACGCCTCGAACCCACTGAAAACAACATTTGGGATGTGTTGGACTGTGTGGAGATGGTTGGTTAGAGATGTCGGAGCACCACCGATCGCCCGTCGAGGCACGGGCGGCGATACGGCGAACCGGCGACGGGCAGCAGATGCCGGGGCGTTGGATCGTCTCCCGCGGCGCCGGGACGAGACCTCCCTCGCGTGCACCCGCCTGCGACGACCGTGCACGACCCGTCGGCGGATACCATCGGAGCACTCTGCGCCGACCGCACCCGAGGAGAAGTGACCGCATGTCCCAGGCCTTCCATGCCGACTCGTCCGAGCTCTCGACCAAGGAGGTCCTGGACTGGGAACTGTTCGGCACTGCCTCGCGAGAGCTCGCGCAGACTATCGCCGACTCCGCCTTCGATCCGGAGATCGTCATCGCGGTGGCCCGCGGCGGTCTGCTGCCGGCAGGATCGCTGTCCTACGCGCTGGGCCTGAAGCTCGCCGACGCCATCAACGTCGAGTTCTACACCGACGTGCACGAGACCCTGCCGGACCCGGTGCTGCTGGCCCCGATGCTCGACACCGATTCGATCCAGGGCAAGCGACTGCTGGTCGTCGACGACGTCGCGGATTCCGGTCGGACCCTCGCCCTGGTCCTGGACCTGCTGCGCGAGATGGGGGCCGACGCCCGCAGCGCCGTGCTGTACGCGAAGTCCGCCTCCGCCGTCACCCCGGACTACGTGTGGCGTCGCACCGACGAGTGGATCGTCTTCCCCTGGTCCGCCGAACCGCCGGTCACCCCGTCGGCCGGGAGCGTCTGAGGCCGACCTCGAGCGTGATGGTCACCGTCTGAGCGTGATCGTCACGGTCTGCGAAGACTTGTCAGGCTCTGCTCCCCACGGACGCCGCAGCCTCGCCGGATAGCTCGAGGGCTGCTCGGCGCCGCCGAACGGCGCCCGGTGTGCTCGCACCTCCAGGGGATCTCCCGTCTAGTCCTTCGATTCCTGCCCGGTCGCCGGGTCCTTCTCGGTCGGCTCGGCGTCGCCGTGCTCCGCGTCCTCGTCCCCGTGGTGCCCGAAGGGCAGGAAGTGCACGATGATGACGACGACGGCGCCGATGATCAGGCCGAACACGAAGGAGGAGGCGGTGTTCACCAGCCAGGCGAGGACGGCACCGATCCCGGCGACGGTCCCGACGGCGACCTCGAGGTGGTGCACGAGACCGTAGGGCTGGGCGAGCCCGAGCTCATCGGTGCCCACCAGCAGGATGTGGCCACCCACCCAGAGCATCGCGACCATGCCGACGTAGCTGATGACCTCCATGACCTTCGGCATCGCGCCGACCAGGCCGGCACCGAACCTCTGCGCGAACGCGGAGTCCCCGTCCTCGGTCATGGCCAGGCCGACGTCGTCCATCTTCACCAGGATCCCGACTGCGCCGTAGACGAGCGCCGTGATGCCGATCGCGACGACGATCAGCACCGCGGCCCGTGCCCACAGGGACTCCGTGTCGATGGAGTTCATGGAGATGACCATGATCTCGGCGGAGAGGATGAGGTCCGTGCGCACGGCGCTCGTGACGATCTTGTCCTCGGCCTCGGCTCCCTTCGACGTGGCCGGCGCCTTCTTGGGCTTCCCGCGCACCAGCTCCCAGATCTTCTCGGCACCCTCGAAGCTGAGATAGAGGCCGCCGAGCATGAGGATCGGCGTGAGCAGCCACGGGGCGAAGACGCTGAGCAGCAGCAGGACCGGCAGGATGAAGACCAGCTTGTTGCGCAGCGACCCCTTGGTGATGCGCCAGATGATCGGCAGCTCGCGCTTGGGCTTGATGCCCCGGACGTACTGCGGCGTGACGGCGGCGTCGTCGATGACCACGCCCATCGCCTTCGAGCTCGCCTTCGCGGAGGCGGCGGCCACGTCGTCGGCGCCGGCGGCGGCCAGACGTGCGAGCGCGGCGACGTCATCGAGCAGGGCGGCGAGGCCACCGGCCATGGCGAGATTCCTTCCCCCGGGGTCCCGACCGTCCGTCGACGGTCGGGGTCAGGATAGCGGGAGTGCTCCGCTCTCCGTTCCTTCGCGCCGTCACCGACATGTGCTCTGAGAGCGAACCACCGCCCCCGGGCCTCGACGCCGCGCGATGACGGTGCAAAGGTGGGGGTATGGATATTGCACTCATCGGAGGACATGGCAAGATCGCGCTGCTCGCGGAGCCGCTGCTGGCACAGGCGGGGCACACCGTCCACGCGGTGATCCGTAACCCGGAGCAGGTCGCGGAGGTCGAGGCCACCGGCGCGAAGGCCGTCGTGGCGGACATCGAATCGCTGGACGCCGCCGGCTGGGACGAGCTGCTGCGCGGCAAGGACGCGGTGGTGTGGGCCGCCGGCGCCGGCGGCGGGGACCCACAGCGCACCTGGGCCGTCGACCACGACGCGGCGATCGCGTCGATGGACGCCGCCGCCCGGGTCGGCGCGGACCGCTACGTGATGGTCAGCTACTTCGGAGCCTCCCTCGACCACGGGGTGCCCGAGAGCGAGCCGTTCCACGCCTACGCCGAGGCGAAGGCGCGTGCCGACGCCCATCTGCAGGACTCGCAGCTGGACTGGACCGTCCTCGGCCCCTCGGGGCTCACCCTCGAGGAGCCCAGCGGGAGCATCGACCTGGCCGCCTCCGAGGGCAGCACCGTCGCGCGCGGGAACGTCGCCCGCGTGATCGCGGCAGTGCTCGAGCGGCCCGCCACCGCCGGGAAGTTCCTCGCCTTCAACGACGGGGAGCAGGAGATCGGCGCCGCCCTCGACGCCGCGCGCTGAGGCACCCGCACGAACGGTCGACGTCGACGGCCCCGTCATCCGGCAGGATGGACGGGGCCGTCGACGGTCCGGACAGCTGCCGCGGTGCAGACAGTTGCCGTGGTGCAGACAGCTGCCGCGGTGCGGGCGGGTCGTGACGGTGCACGCAGAACGGCGGGTGGGTCGCGAGCGACCCGAGCACGAGGTGAAGGAGCAGCAGTGGACGGCGCACGTCGATGGGCAGCGGTGACGGCGCTGGCGGTGGGGATCTTCGTGCTCGTCACGATCGAGGAGCTGCCGATCGGCGTGCTCAGCGTGATGGCACCGGACCTCGGGGTCAGCGAGGGCGTCGCCGGCCTCGCCGTGACCGTCCCCGGGATCCTCGCCGGGGTCGTCGCCCTGCTCACCCCGGTGATCGTGCGCGGGATGGACCGTCGTCTGGTGCCGGTGATCGCCATGGCCTCCGTGGTGGTCTCCTGCGTGCTCAGCGTGGTCGCGCCGACCTTCGCGGTGCTGCTGATCGCCCGACTGTTCGCAGGGATCTCGATCGGCCTGTACTGGGCGGTGATGGCCATCGTCGCCCTCGGCCAGGTGCCCCGCGAGCAGGCCGCCCGTGCCCTGACCCTCGCCTTCGGCGGGGCCGGTGCCGCCCTGGTCCTGGGCGTCCCCGTCGGAGCCTGGATCGGGACCCACCTGGGGTGGCGCTCCGCCTTCGCCGTCGTCGGCGCCGCCGCGGCCGTGGTGACCGTGCTGCTGCTCGTGCTCGTCCGACCCGTCCGCACCGAATCCCGGGTGACCCCGCAGATGATGCTGGCCGCCGCCCGGCACCGCGGCGTGCGCTACGCGCTGGCTTTCGCGGTGCTGGTGGTCGTCGCGCAGTTCATCACCTACGCCTACATCAGCCCGATCCTGCTGGAGCGGGGCGAGGTGCCGGTCACCCGCGTGGGCGGGATGCTGCTCGCCTACGGGATCGCCGGGCTGATCGGCAACTTCGCGGTGGCCCCGCTGCTGCGGCGCAGCGCCGCGATCGGCGTGCTCGTGGTCTCCACGGGCATCGGCGCCGGGCTGCTCGCGGTGCTGGTGCTGATGCGCGGTCCGGTCTCGGCGCTGCTGGTCATGCTGGTGTGGGGACTGTTCGTCGGGGCGGTCTCGGTGACCGTCCAAGCCTTCGTGAACAGCCAGGCCAGCGAGGTCATCGAGGAGGGCACGGCGCTGAACAGCGCGGTGTTCAACGCCGCGATCGCGAGCGGAGCCCTCATCGGCGGGGTGCTGCTGGAGGGCGCCGGTCAGACCGCGGTGATCCTGACGTCCACGGTGATGGTGATCGCGGGGGTGCTCGTCGCCGTGCACTACCTGCGCACCACGCCGGCGCAGCGCGCGACGGCGTGAGCAGCGCGCGACGGCCGAGCGGGCGCGTCGCGACGCCCGGTCTCAGTCGGTGATGCGGAAGCTCTCGGCCCCGCGAGGCTGTTCGGAGCGCACATCGATCCCGCTGACCTGCGCGCTGGGCGGGCCCTCGCGCAGCCAGCTGATCATCTGCTCGACCGCCTCAGCGGACCCTTCGACGTCGGCCTCCACCGAGGCGTCCCACAGATTGCGCACGGTCCCGCTCACGCCCAGGCGCGCGGCCTGCGAGGCCGCCGACATCCGGAATCCGACGCCCTGCACCTGCCCGCGGACGCGGACGATCCGACGCACTCGGTGGCCGGCGGGATCGCTGGGAACAGGCGGTCGGGCTCGTTCGGTCGGTTCGTGCTCTGTCATCGCGACCTGCAGTTCCGGACGGAGGTGCTCATGTCGTTCGCTCCGTCCCATTGTGCGGCTGTCACGAGCAGGCGTCCATTCCGCGTCCGCTCCGCCGGTGAGCCCCGGGACCTGGACCGTCAGTTCTGTGGGCCGGAGGACCGGCACGAGCGCCGACGTCGGTCGTGGTGGGATCTGATTCGGTGCGCTGGCGCTGGCGCTGGCGCTGGCACAGCACCAGCACCGGCACCGCCCGGGCGGGACGCCGACCGATCGCTCGAACGTCCCCGCGCCGCTGGTGGCAGGATCGGGCCATGACGGATTTCTCGGTGGGCGACCATGTGCAATGGAACTCGGAGGCCGGCGTCGTCAGCGGCGTCATCACGGCCACACACACGAAGGACGTGCAGTTCAAGGGACGCACCCGGCACTGCAGCCCGGACGATCCGCAGTACGAGATCGCGAGCGACAAGACCGATCACGTGGCGATGCACAAGGGCAGCGCCCTGCGACGTGCCGACTGACGCACGACCCGCCGTCCGGGACGCTGGGCGGTGCACCCCGACGGTGCTGCCCTGCAATGGCCTGGACGTGGCGTCGTCGCCGGTGATGGGATTCGCCCATGGCGACGCCCCCGAGATCTCCGACGCCTCCGAGACCCCTGAGGCTCCCGACGGCCGGGACGGTCCTGAGCGTCCCGGGCCCCGAGGAGCTCGAGCATGTCCTGGCGGTGCTGCGCACCTGGCAGACCGATGATGACGTGCCGCTGCATCTGCACCCCGGGGACGTGGGCTTCCATCATGCGCACGGGGCGGAGCGGACCACCGCGTGCGCCGGTTCGAGCGTGCGATCTGCCGGACCGCGGCCGCGAGGCTGCGGGCGATGGGATCCTCCAGCGCCGAGGTGTGCACCCCGCGTTCACTGACCGGCGCGGTCGCGACCTATGTCTCGGCCCAGTACCGGCGCCACGCCGACGTTCCCGACCTGCACCGGAGCGTGACCGCCCGAGGACGGGGCACCGACGAACCGGGGACCTGAGGACGGGGGACCTGAGGACGGGGGACCTGAGGACGGGGGACCTGAGGACCGAGCGCCGACGGGACGGCCCGCAGTCGCCTCACTCGTTGTCTCCTCCGGTGCCCCCGGACGTCTCGTCCTGGGCACCGGCGCCCTCGTCCCACTGCCACCCCGAGATCTCCGGCGGATCCTCCCCGTGCTCGTACGCGTAGGCCCGGGCCCGGAACCGCTCGTCCTCCATCTGCTGACGCAGCCCCGCGTATCGGGTCGCGAGCCCCCCGACCCGATCGATCACGTCCATCACCAGGTGGAAGCGGTCGGTGTCGTTGCGCATCAGCATGTCGAAGGGCGTGGTGGTCGTACCCTCCTCCTTGTAACCGCGCACGTGGATCCGCGAGCTGCGATCGTGGCGGTAGGCGAGGCGATGGATCAGCCAGGGATACCCGTGGTACGCGAACACCACCGGGATGTCCTGGCCGAACAGCCCGTCGAAGTCCCGCTGCGAGAGCCCGTGCGGATGTTCGGAGTCGTCCTGCAGACGCATCAGATCGACCACGTTGACCACCCGGACCCGGAGCGCGGGGATCCACTCGCGCAGGATCTTCGCGGCGGCGAGCGTCTCGAGGGTGGGGACGTCCCCGGCGCAGGCCAGCACCACCTCGGGCTCCTCGCCGTCGACCTCCGTGCCGGCCCACTCCCAGATGCCCAGGCCCCGCGTGCAGTGGACGATCGCCTCGTCCATCGACAGCCAGGTGGGGCCCGGCTGCTTGCCGGCGACGACCACGTTCACGTACTGACGCGAGCGCAGGCAGTGGTCGTAGATCGACAGCAGCGTGTTCGCATCCGGTGGCAGGTACACCCGGACGATCTCGGCCTTCTTGTTGACCATGTGATCGATGAAGCCGGGATCCTGATGGGAGAACCCGTTGTGGTCCTGGCGCCATACGTGCGAGCTGAGCAGGTAGTTCAGCGACGCCAGCGGCCGACGCCACTCCAGCTCGTTCGTCACCTTCAACCACTTCGCGTGCTGATTGACCATGGAGTCGACGATGTGGATGAACGCCTCGTAGGAGGAGAACACGCCGTGCCGGCCGGTGAGCAGATACCCCTCGAGCCAGCCCTGGCACTGGTGCTCGGAGAGCACCTCCATGACCCGTCCGGCCCGCGCGAGATGCTCCTCGCGGTCGTGGGGTTCGAACTCGGCGTTCCACTGCTTGTCGGTCCGCTCGTAGACGGCCTGCAGCCGGTTCGAGGCGGTCTCGTCGGGTCCGAAGATCCGGAAGGTGGTGGGGTTCTCGTCGATCACGTCACGCAGCCACGCCCCCAGCACCCGGGTGGCCTCGGCGATCGTGCCGCCCGGACGCGGGACCTCCACCGCGTGCTCGCGGAAGTCCGGCAGCCGCAGCGGTTTCAGCACGGAACCGCCGTTGGTCGAGGGGTTCGCCGACATCCGATGGTCTGCAGGGGGCGCGGTCTCCGCGATGGTCTCGAGCAGTCGCCCGTCCTCGTCGAAGAGTTCCTCGGGGCGGTAGGAGCGCAGCCAGGCGTCCAGCTCGGCGAGGTGCTCGTCGCTGTCGCGGGCACCGCCCAGCGGCACCTGGTGCGAGCGCCAGGAGCCCTCGGTCACGTGGCCGTCGACGGTCTTCGGCCCGGTCCAGCCCTTCGGGGTGCGGAAGACGATCATCGGCCAGGCCGGGCGCTCGCTCTCGCGTCCGGCCGCAGCGTCCTCCTGCGCCTGCTGCTTGATCTGTGCGATCTGGTCGAGGGCCGAGTCCAGCACGACGGCGAATCGCTCGTGCGTGACCAGCGGGTCCTCGTCGTCGAAGCCGCCGGTGAAGAACAGCGGCGTGTGGCCGTAGCCGCGCAGCAGCGCCTCGAGCTCCTCGTCGCCGATCCGCGCCAGCACCGTCGGGTTCGCGATCTTGTACCCGTTCAGATGCAGGATCGGCAGCACCACGCCGTCCTGCTGGGGGTTCGCGAACTTGTTGGAGTGCCAGGAGGTCGCCAGCGGGCCGGTCTCCGCCTCGCCGTCGCCGACCACCGTGAAGGCGATCTGGTCAGGGCTGTCGAACATCGCCCCGTAGGCGTGGGAGAGGGAGTACCCGAGCTCGCCGCCCTCGTGGATCGACCCGGGGGTCTCCGGGGCGACGTGCGAGGGGATTCCGCCGGGGAAGGAGAACTGCGTGAACAGCTGCTTCATCCCCTCCTCGTCCTGTCCCACGGCGGGGTAGACCTCGGAGTAGGTGCCCTCGAGATAGCTGGCGGCCACCAGACCCGGGCCGCCGTGGCCGGGGCCGGTGATGTACAGCGCGTTCAAGCCCCGCTGTCGGATCGCCCGGTTCGCATGGGCGTACAAGAAGGTCAGACCCGGGGTGGTGCCCCAGTGGCCGAGCAGACGCGGCTTGATCTGCTCGCGCTGCAGGGGCCGGCGCAGCAGCGGATTGTCCATCAGATAGATCTGCCCGACCGAGAGGTAGTTCGCGGCTCGCCACCAGGCGTGGAGCCGGTCGAGCTCCTCCTCGGTGGGGGCGTGGGCGGGGGAGTTCGGCCAGGTCGCGGTGGTGGTCATGACGCCTTCCAGCACGTGGGTGACATCGAGGGCCCGGAGGGCCTGACCTCACCGTACGGCGGGCCCGGAGGCGAGGGAAGGGCGAGTGCCGGACTCGGGTCTGCGACAGGTCCGGGCCGGCCTCCGGTTCGGATCGGACGGGGGAGGGGCCGACGGGCCATGGAACAGTCCGCGGTGCGCGCCGCGGATGAGAGGGCGATGAGAGTGCTCTCAGGAAGCTCGCGGCAGCCGGACATTGTTTCTACGCTGGGTTCATCGACCACTCATCGGGGCGAACGCCCCACAGGAGGAGACCGGACATGTCCCGCACGACGCGTTCCCGCACCACCGCCCGTGCCGCCGCCCTCGGCGCGCTCGTGATCGCCCTCGCCGCCGGCTGCGGTGGGCAGGCCGACGAGAACGATGAGGGCATCACCCAGGGCGCGGGCTCCGGGAGTTCCGCCAGCGACGGCGGCGGCGACACCGCGGCGAGCGACGGCGGCGGTTCCTCCGAGGACGCCGGCTCCGACGCCTCAGGTTCCGAGGACGCGGCCGCGCTCCCCGCGGACGCCGACCTCGCCGCGTCGCAGCTGCCGGTCCCCGCCGAGGAAGCCGTCGGCATCGCCGTGCAGACCGCGGGCGGCGGCGAGACGGTGTCGGTCTCGATCGACCACGACGACGATCGCGGCTGGGTCTGGGAGATCGAGGTGGCCCTCGACGGCCAGGAGCACGATCTCGACATCGACGCCACCACCGGGAAGGTCCTCGAGCACGACGAGGAGGACGACAAGGTCGAGGACCCCGTCGTGGACGTCACCGCGCCGATGACGCCCCAGGAGGCCATCGACCTCGCCGTCCAGGAGCGTGACGGGCGGGTCTCGGGTTGGGATCTGGACTCCGACGACGGCGCGATCCGCTACCAGCTCGACATCGAGTCGTCCGACGGCGAGGATGACGTGGAGGTCGTCGTCGACGTCAGCAGTGGTGAGGTCCGCGTCGAGGATTGATCGACCGAGAAATGATCGGCCGAGGACCGACCGACCCGGGTCCGTCCGGCACGGACCGATCGAACGCTGATCGCCCGGATGCCGATCGGCTGAGCAGCGGTCATCGACCCAGAGCCCGAGGAGCAGACATGGAACCGACCGTCCACGACGTCCCGGAGGCGTCGCGCTACGAGATCCGCGTCGCCGGCGAGCTCGCCGGTTTCGCCGAGTACCGGCTCCGGCCCGGCATCCTCGCGGCGACGCACACCGAGGTGGACCCCGCCTTCCAAGGACAGGGGCTGGCCGGCCGCCTCGTGCGCGAGATGCTCGCCGACGTCCGCGAACGGTCCCTGGCACTGCACCCGTACTGCCCGCTCGTGCACCGCACGATCCGCAAGGACCTCGTCTCCTACCTCGACCTGGTGCCCGCCGAGGACCGGGCACGCTTCCGCCTGCCCGCCACGGCCGAGGAGCCCGCGAGCGAGGAAGGCCCGCCCCCGCCCGCTCCGTGATCAGCGCTCGGCGACCACCGGCTCGCCCGACCCATCGCGATGCATGACCTCGGTGCCGCCCTGCCATACCCGCAGCGTGCGGTTCCGAGTGTCGAGCGGATCGCCCTCCCACAGCACCAGGTCCGCGTCCTTGCCCGTCTCGATCGAGCCGATCCGGTCGGCCACGCCGAGGACCTCGGCGGGGTGAAGGGTGATCGCGCGCAGGGCGTCGTCCGCATCCATGCCGTGCTTGACCGCGAGCGCCGCCTGGTGCACCAGGAACTCGATCGGCACCACCGGGTGATCGGTGATGATGGAGACCTTCACTCCGGCGGCGGTGAGCAGACCCGGCGCCTTCGGGGTGCGGTGGCGGACCTCCACCTTCGAGCGGGACACGATCAGCGGACCGTACAGCACCGGCACCCCGGCGGCTGCGATCTTGTCCGCGATCAGGTACGACTCGGTGCCGTGGTCCAGCACCAGGTCGTAGCCGAACTCCTCGGCGAGCCGCAGCGCGGTGGCGATGTCGTCGGCGCGGTGGGAGTGCTGACGCCACGGGATCTCGCGGCTGAGCACCCGGGCCAGCGCCTCGGAGACCAGGTCCGCATCGCGTTCGGCCTCGTCCTTCGCCCTCCAGGCGCGCGCCGTGGCGAAGGCCTTGCGGATGGTCAGGGCGACACCGAGGCGCGTCGACGGAGTCTGCGTGCGCTCGCCGTAGACGCGCTTGGGGTTCTCGCCGAGGGCGGCCTTCAGCCCGGACGGGCTGCGCAGCACCATGTCGTCGACCACCCGGCCATGGGTGTGGATCGCGACGGCCAGACCGCCGATCGGATTGCCGGAGCCGGGGTTGACGTTCACGGCGGTGACGCCGCCGATGATCGCGTCGTCGAACCCGATCTCGACGGGGTTGATCGCATCGATCGCGCGGGCGGCGGCCATCACCGGATCCGTCATCTCGTTGGTGTCCTGACCGGCCCATCCCTCGCCCTCCTCGTCGACCCCGAGGTGGACGTGGGCGTCGATGAAGCCCGGCAGCAGCCAGGCACCGTCCGCGTCGAAGACCTCGGCGCCCGCCGGGACGGCGACGTCCTCGCCGGCCGCCGTGATGCGGCCGTCCTCGACCAGGACGGTGCCGTCGAAGGCCGGCGCGGAGACGGGATGGACATGGGCGTTCGTGATGGCGGTGATCGTCATGCCAGGACACTCCGCCGACCGATCGGAAGAGTCAAGTCCGTGCGATGTCCGCGGGGCGGGGATGCCCCCGGATAGCCTGCTCGCATGGCGAAGAAGAGCAAGAAGGCAGAACAGAGGCCGACGGGGTTCTCGCTCGGTCCGAGCTGGGATGGGGACGTCACCGAGCTGGACCCTCGGGCGACCCCGGGGTTCGGCGGGAAGAAGGCCGACGGCAAGGAGCGCCTCGCTGCGCGCGCCGGTGACCTCGGCGAGCTCCAGGAGCGGCTCTACGCCGCTCACCACGACCAGGACGACGGACGCTCCGTCCTGCTGATCGTGCAGGGCATGGACACCTCCGGCAAGGGCGGCATCATGCGCCACGTGGTCGGCGACGTCGACCCGCAGGGCGTGGACATCACCGCGTTCACGGCGCCCACCCGGGCGGAGAAGCGCCACGACTTCCTGTGGCGGATCCGCAAGCACGCTCCCGAGCCCGGGATGATCGGCGTGTTCGACCGCTCCCAGTACGAGGACGTGCTGATCCACCGGGTCCACGGCTGGGCCGATGCGGCGGAGGTCCGCCGGCGCTGCACGGCGATCAACGCTTTCGAGCAGGAGCTCACCGACGCCGGGACCGTGATCGTCAAGGTCATGCTCCACATTTCCCGCCAGGAGCAGGGGGAGCGGCTGATGGAGCGTCTCGAGCGTCCCGACAAGCACTGGAAGTTCAGCCCCGGCGACGTGGACGAGCGCGCCCACTGGGACGCCTACATGGACGCGTACACGCGCGCGCTGCGGGCCACCTCGACCAAGAACGCGCCCTGGACCGTGGTCCCGGCCGACCGCAAGTGGTACGCCCGCCTCGCCGTGCAGCAGCTCCTGCTGGACGCCCTGAGAGGTATCGACCCCTCGTGGCCCGAGGCCGATGTCGACGTCGACGAACAGAAGGCGCGGTTGCGGGAGACGATGGGCTGAGCGCGGGGCGGGCGTCCGCCCGCGGGCGGGAGGGTCGAGACGCAGCCGCGCCTGACCTGTCGGGCGGCTCCCAGGAGTCGGCTTGTGCCGTTCAGGCGGGAGGGCGAAGATGGGGTCATGGCTTCCATCACCTTCCAGAATGACCCTGTCACCACCGTCGGCGAGCTGCCCGAGATCGGGGAGGCCCTGCCGGCCTTCGAGCTCGTCGGCCAGGACCTCGCCCCCGTCGCGAGCGCGGACCTCGCCGGCAAGCGCGTCGTGCTCAACATCTTCCCCTCGCTGGACACCGGCACCTGCGCGATGAGCGTGCGAAAGTTCAACGAGATGGCCGCCGGCCTCGAGAACACCGTCGTGGTGTGCGTCTCGAAGGACCTGCCCTTCGCCCAGGCGCGCTTCTGCGGGGCCGAGGGCCTCGAGAACGTGGTCACCGGCTCCGCCTTCCGCTCCACCTTCGGCGGCGACTACGGCGTGACGATGACCGACGGTCCCCTGGCCGGCCTGCTCTCCCGTGCGGTCGTCGTGACCGACGCGGACGGCACGATCGTCCACACCGAGCAGGTCGCCGAGATCGGGGAGGAGCCGGACTACGACGCCGCGACGGCTGCTCTGGCCTGATGGACGTGCTGTGAGGGACGAACGGCAGGAGATCAGGCAGGAGGGCGGAGTCCTGATGGACCTGCTGTGACCTCACCGTCCTGGGGCCCGGTCCGCATCTGGCGGGCCGGGCCCTGTCCTGCTCGCCGCGCGGGGGCCCGGACATCCCGCCGCCGATCCGTCGCCGACAGTAGGGTCAGCGATCGTGGAACCGCTCAACCTCATCGTCCTGCTCGTGATGGGCACCATCGCCGGTGCGATCAACGCGGCCGTGGGATCGGGGTCCTTGCTGACGCTCCCGGTGCTGATGGCCGTCGGCGTCCCGCCGGGCGTCGCGGTGCGCACCAACACGGTGGGGATGTTCTTCTCGACCCTCGGCTCCTGCCTCGGATACCGCCGGGAGATCGTCGCCGAGAAACAGCACCTGGCGCCCGTGACGGTCACGGCCACGGTCGGCGCGACGGCCGGGGCGCTCCTGCTCCTGGTCTCCCCGGCGGCGGCGCTCGACGTCGTCGTGCCGGTGCTCATCGTTCTCGCCCTGGCGATGGTCCTCTTCCAGAAGCGGCTCACCGCCGCGATCCGATCGGGACGAGAGCGTCGGGCGACGCAGCGGGAAGCGCGTCGGGAGGCGGGCCCGGAGACGAGTGCGGAGAAGGTCGCGGAGTCAGGCACGGAGAAGGCTGCGGGGACGGGAGCGGCCGGCCCGGGCCGCGATACGGGAGCGTCCGGGCAGTCCAGTCCGCTGCGCTCGCCGGCTCTGATCGGCTCCCTCGGGGCCGCCTCGGTCTACGGCGGGTACTTCACCGCCGCGCAGGGCGTGCTGTACCTGGGGATCCTCGGCATCTTCACCGGCCGTTCGATGGGTTCGGTCAACTCCATCAAGAACCTCATGAGCCTCGCGGTCAACCTCGCCGCCGCGGTCGTGTACGTGGTCGCGTTCTTCCTGTTCGACGCGGAGATCGTCTGGATCGGCAGCGCCGCGATCGCGCTCGGCGCGCTGCTGGGCGGCTTCTTCGGGGCACACCTGGCCAAGCGGATGCCGGAGTGGCTGCTGCGCGGCATCATCGTCGTGGTCGCCCTGGCCGCCCTGGTCGGCGAGGTGCTCTGAGGGGTGTTTCCGGCGGGACGTCCCGCCCCCGCGACCCGGTGCTCGTCCCGGCTCGGGTCTGTCGAGCGCGACCCGGGGAGCCCTTCCCTGTCTTCGAGCCGTCTCGTAGGTCGCACTCGATCGCGTCGACCGCCGGTTCGCGGCGCGAGCTCGACCATCGGGCGCGTGGGCGGACAGCCGGTCTCGAGCTCCCTCAGCGCAGGAACGGCAGGGTGTGGGCCAGGACCTCGTCGGGCGGGAACAAGGTGCCGCCGTGGTCGCGGCCCGGCAGCGGCACGAACTCCGCATCGGCCATCACCTCCGCCGCACGCTGCGAGTCCTCGAACCGGGGATGGTCCTCGGTGCCCGCCATCCACAGCGCCGGGACCGTGCTGGCGGCGAGTGTCGCGTCCGGGATGCCCGGGGTCTCGTCCGTGGCCTCCAGCAGGGCCGCGACCGCCCGATGGTCGGCGGCGAGGAACGCTGTGCGGGTCGCGCGGGCGCGCCGCGAGGTGACGTCCGGCCCGAGCCCCTGCCCCGCGCAGAACGCCTCCATGCCCCCCTCGCGCACCACGTCGATCACGTCCGGGAAGAACACCGAGTCCACCTGCCCCCGCTGCGGTGAGGCGGAGCCGCCGAGGCCGATCAGACGCCGGACGCGGCCGGGATGCTCGAGCGCCGCGCTCAGCGCGATCCGGGCGCCCAGCGAATAGCCCAGCAGTGCCGCGCGGTCGACGCCCGCGTCATCGAGCACGGCCAGCAGGTCGGCGACGAAGATCGCCTGGGTGTAGGCGGCCGGATCCTGCGGTGCGCCGGAACGGCCGTGGCCGCGCAGGTCGACCCGGATCACCCTGTGCTCGGCGGACAGCGGCTCGAGGTAGCCCAGCCCGCGCCAGATCGCGCGGGAGAGCACGGAGCCGTGCAGCAGCACCAGGGCGGGGCCGGTGCCGGTCACGTCGTAGCGCAGGTCGATGCCGTCGACGGGGGAGGGGATGAGTGGCACGGTGATCCTCGTTCAGTGCGTTCGGGGTGGAGCGCTCGCCGAACGTCGGTCCGGGAGCGCTCCCGGGGAGCGCCTCCGGGACGCCAGGGCGCAGCAGATCAGGGCGGCGGCGAGCAGGACTCCCAGGACGCCGGGTGCCAGCAGTGACTGCGGACCCTGCGCGGTGGTCGTCCATCCCACCGCCTGCAGTATGCCTGACCCGGCCAGGATGATCGTCGCCGGCAGCAGCACCTCGCGTCCCAGGGCGGGAATCAGCATCGGCTGTCCCGTCCACTGCGCGGCGACGGTCAGGCAGAGCGCCGGGATCGCGAGCATCGCCGGCACCAGCAGCGTGAGCGCGGCGCGGGCATGCCACCCCAGGACGTCCCCAGCCCTCGGCAGAGGGTGCTGCGAGAACGGCCCGATCTCGAGCGCCGACAGCGCGGGGTCGGCGCCGGCCCCGCATCGGGCCGTCGAGCACCGCAGGAGCAGGGTCCGGGCCGTGGATACGGCACCAGGTCGCGCCAGAGCCCCACGCACCCGGTGCCGGGACACGAGAAGGACGACCACCAGGGATGCTGGCGTCGCTCAGAGGCCGAAGCAGGTCTCGGCCGGGACGATCGGAGGGAACAGGGCCGAGGTGGAGCCGGCACGAGGATCCCCAGGGCGCCGCTCCAACACGCGGAGGACGGACCACGAAAGCGGCCGACGCCCGCCCGGTCCGCACGGGGCGGGCCGGACCGGCGCCGGCCGAGGATCTCAGGAGCTCAGCGGTCTCACAGGGCCGCGGAGATCTCCTCGAGGATGCGGTTGAAGGTGGCCGAGGGGCGCATCACCGCATCGGCCTTCGCATCGGAGGGACGGTAGTAGCCGCCGATATCGGCGGGGGAGCCCTGCACCGCCAGGAGCTCCTCGGCGATGGTCCGCTCCCCGTCGGTGAGCTCCTTCGCGATCGGTCCGAAAGCCTCCGCGAGCTCCGTGTCCTCGCTCTGCTGAGCGAGCTCCTGCGCCCAGTACAGGGCCAGGTAGAAGTGGCTGCCACGGTTGTCGATGCTGCCGAGCTTGCGCTGTGGGGGCTTGCCCTCGTTCAGCAGCGTCCCGGTGGCGCGGTCCAGCGCGTCGGCGAGCACGGCGGCGCGGGCGTTGTCCGCGGTGCGGGCGAGATGGCGCAGCGACTCGGCGAGCGCCAGGAACTCGCCGAGCGAGTCCCAGCGCAGGTAGTTCTCCTCGATCAGCTGCTGGACGTGCTTGGGGGCGGAGCCGCCCGCGCCGGTCTCGAACAGTCCGCCGCCGTTCATCAGCGGCACCACCGAGAGCATCTTGGCGCTGGTGCCCAGCTCCATGATCGGGAACAGATCGGTCAAGTAATCACGCAGCACGTTGCCGGTCACCGAGATCGTGTCCTCGCCGCGACGCACCCGCGCCAGCGTGTGCTTCGTGGCCTCGACGGGCGAGAGGATCTGGATGTCCAGCCCGTCCGTGTCCTGCTCGGCGAGGTAGGTGTTCACCTTCTCGATGAGGTTGCGGTCGTGGGCTCGGGACGCATCGAGCCAGAACACGGCGGGCATCCCGGACTCGCGCGAGCGGCGCACCGCCAGCTGGACCCAGTCTCGGATCGGGGCGTCCTTGGCCTGGCAGACGCGGAAGATGTCCCCGGGGGCCACGTCCTGGCTCATCAGGGCGGCGCCGGATCCGTCGCGCACCTCGACCCGGCCGTCGGCCGCGATCTCGAAGGTCTTGTCGTGGGAGCCGTACTCCTCGGCCTTCTGTGCCATCAGGCCGACGTTGGGCACGGTGCCCATGGTGGTGGGGTCGAAGGCGCCGTGCTTCTGGCAGTCCTCGACGGTGGCGGCGTAGACGCCAGCGTAGGAGGAGTCGGGGATCACCGCGAGGGTGTCCTGCTCGGCGTCGTCGGAGTTCCACATGTGCCCCGAGGTGCGGATCATCGCCGGCATGGAGGCGTCGATGATGACGTCGGAGGGCACGTGCAGATTGCTGATGCCCTTGTGGGAGTCGACCATCGCCAGATCCGGACCGTCGGCCAGGTCCTTGTCGATCACGGCCCGCACGCCGTCGCGGAGCTCGGCGTCGAACTCCTCGACCCCGGCGAGGATGCCGCCCAGGCCGTGGTTCGCGGACAGCCCTGCGGCCGCGAGCTGGTCGCCGAACTGGTCGAACAGGGTGGGGAACATGGCGCGGACGGCGTGGCCGAACAGGATCGGGTCCGAGACCTTCATCATCGTCGCCTTCAGGTGCACGGAGAAGAGCACTCCCTGCTCCTTGGCGGCGGCGACCTGCTCGCGCAGGAAAGCATCCAGGGCCTCCGCCCGCATCACCGTGGAGTCGACGACCTCACCGGCGAGGACAGGGATCGAGGGCTTCAGCACGGTCTCCGCGCCGTCGGATCCCACGTGCACGATCGACAGCGTGTCCTCGCCGCCGATGACCACGGACTGCTCATTGGAGCGGAAGTCGTCCGCGTCCATGGTCGCCACGGAGGTCTTGGAGTCCTTGGACCACTCGCCCATGCGGTGAGGGTGCGCCTTGGCGAAGTTCTTCACCGCGGCGGGGGCGCGACGGTCGGAGTTGCCCTCGCGCAGGACGGGGTTCACGGCCGAGCCCTTGACCGAGTCGTAGCGGGCGCGGACGTCCTTCTCCTCGTCGGACTCGGGGGACTCCGGGTAGTCCGGCAGGGCGACGCCCTGCTCCTGCAGTTCCGTGATCGCGGCCTTCAGCTGCGGCACGGAGGCGGAGATGTTGGGCAGCTTGATGATGTTGGCCTCGGGGGTCTTCGCCAGCTCGCCCAGCTCGGCCAGGGCGTCGGCTTCGCGCTGGTCCTCCGGCAGTAGATCGGAGAAGGCCGCGACGATGCGGCCGGCCAGGGAGATGTCCCGGGTGGTGACGTCGATCCCGGCGGTGTTCGAGAAGGCGTCGAGGATCGGCAGGAACGATGCGGTCGCCAGCATCGGTGCCTCGTCGGTATGGGTGTAGATGATGCGCGCCATGTGTCGCGGGGCTCCCTCGGGTCGGTGCAGCATGTGTCTTGACGTCAAGACTAATCGACGGCGGGCGCGGGCCCGCAGCATCGATGCGGATACCTCCACGGTACGTGACGAGACCCTCTCACCGCCCCGGCCGGCATCCCCGGCGGAACCTGCTCAGGACGGGGCATCCTCCTCGACGACCTCCACCGTCCAGGGATCCGAGAGCACGACATGGGTCGCCCCCTCGTCGTCGACCGTGACCGCGAAGCCGTGCGCCGTGTAATCGCCCGGATCCAGCGGGACGCGGGTGCAGGTCTCTCGGGTGGTCCAGGTGGACTCGGCGGTGGCCACGCCCTCCTCGCCGATCCACTGCAGGCCGACGGCCTGCGCATTGCGCGCCCCGGCGACCACGGTGCCGGTCGACGGGTTCGTCAGCACCACCCCCTGCAGCAGGGCGCGGGTGCCGAGGTCCGTCGAGGTGACGGTGACGCGGGCATCGACGGAGACGCCGACCTCCTCCTCGGGCACGAGCGTGGACACGCTGGACTCCTGCCGCGAGACGGTCACGCTCAGCCCGTCGCCGTCCCCGACGGATTCCAGGGGCGCGCGGCATGTCAGCGGGGTCAGATCCGCCGGGACCTCCCCGTCGGCGGCCTCCAGGGCACCGGGCACGGTCTCGAGCTCCCCGCCGACCACGTCGAGCATCACGTCGCGCGAGGAGCTCCAGCCGTCCTCTCCGGGGCCGGGCCCGTCGACCCGGCCCCCTCGCAGGGACAGCAGGTACTGGCCATCGGGCAGAGGGGCGTCCTCGCAGGTGCCCAGGGTCAGCTGCGCCGTCGCGGTCGACGGGGCAGCGCCCTCGCCCGGCACCTCCACCCTCTCGCGCACCACGATCGGGGGAGCCGGGGCGCCCTCGGTGCCGAGCGTCCCGTCGTACCCGTCGGACGGGGCGCCGCGGTGCGCGGGGTCCGCGGGGACGATCGTGGCGTCGGGTGCGAAGCCGCCGTACTCGTAGCCCTCCTCGAGGGCGAAGCCGCCGGCGACGGTGACGGTGCTGCCCTCGGCCCGCACGGACTCGGGGTTGAACACGCCCGGTTCCGGGGTGTAGGAGGGCGCCTCCTCACCCCCGCCGGGGGAGCAGAGCCAGGAGGGGTCCACGGGGACGGGCTCGGACTGTTCGACCTCGGCAGGGTCCGTGTCGGGTGCGGGAGCGGCCGACGTCGTCTCCTGGTCGCGGGGGAGGCCGTCGCAGGCGGCGAGGGTGAGCAGAAGGGCCGAGGCGGCCAGTGCGCGCCCGAGACGTCGCGCGCCGGAGGAGCGCGATGCCCGGTGGTGATCGTGCCCGGTCGCGGTGGGGGAGAGGGAGCGCGGCGAGGCGCGCAGGCCGCCGGTGTGCTGCCGCATGTCATCCCCCTCAGCATGATGGTCCCGGATCGTTCCGGGGCGTCCCCTGAGGCAGGAACGTACCGGAGTGCCCGCTCGCAGCGCCAGAAGCGTCGGAGCGCCAGCAGGGCCTCAGAACGCCAGCACGGCCTCGGTGCGCCGGTAGGGACTCAGAGCACCAGCACGGCCTCGGTGCGCCGGTAGGGACTCAGAGCACCAGCAGGGTCAGCGCCATGATCGCCATTCCCGCGATCAGGGAGTAGACCACCGCGTGGTGCTCACCGGTCTCCTCGGCCGCCGGCAGCAGCTCGTCCAGGGAGACGAACACCATCACTCCGGCCACCCCGGCCAGGATCGCGCCCATGGCACCGCCGTCGAGCAGCGGGGCCAGCAGCAGAAACCCGATCACCGCACCGACCGGCTCGGCCAGCCCCGTCATCGTCGCGAGCCAGAAGGCCTTCGCCCGGGACCCGGTCGCCCGGCGGACGGGAACCGCCACCGCGAGGCCCTCGGGGATGTTGTGCACGGCGATCGCCACCACCACGGGGATCGCGATCTCGGGGGCCTGCAGAGCGGCCACGAAGGTCGCGAAGCCCTCGGGCACGTTGTGCAGGGCCAGGGCGGCTGCGGTCACGGCCCCGGTGCGCAGCAGCCGCGCCCGCAGGGCCCGGTCCTCGGCCTGCTCGAGGGCATCGCGCACCTCGGCGTGACCCTCGCTGCCGGTCATGCGGCCGGCGAACTCGTGCGGGCTCACGGATTCCGGCACCAGGCGGTCCAGCACGGCGATCAGTGCGATGCCGATGAAGAAGGAGAGCACCGCCAGCGCCGTGCCGCGGGTGGTGACCGCCTCTGCGTCGGAGAGGATCTGCGCGCCCTGAGGCATGAGCTCGACGAAGGAGACGTAGAGCATCACCCCGGCCGACAGCCCGAGGCCGCCGCCGAGCACCTTGGGATTCGTGCCGCGACCGAGCACGCCGAGGGCGGCGCCGATACTGGTGGCACCACCGGCGAGGAGGGTGAGGAGGAAGGCGACGAGCACGGGACGACCCTAATCGTCGCGGCGACCGGGACCGTGAAGGACACCCTTCCGCGCCGTGGGCACGGCGTGCCGTGTCGGCGGTGCCCTTCTAGACTGACCCCATGCCCGAACCTGCCCCGTTCCTCGCTGTGACCGACCTGCGCTCGCGGACCCTGTCCTCCGCCGAGCTCGTCGCAGCGCTGCCTCGCGCGGAACTGGACGTCGAGGCCGCCGTGACCGCGGTGCGCCCCGTGGTCGACGACGTCGCGGCCAGGGGCGCAGCCGCCGTGCTCGACGCCTCCGAGCGTTTCGACGGGGTGCGCCCCGAGCACCTGCGGGTCCCGCAGGCCGAACTGCAGCGCGCGCTCGACGAGCTCGACCCGGCGATCCGGGGAGCGCTCGAGGAGTCCGCGGATCGCGTGCGGCGCGTGGACTCGGCGCAGGCGCGGCCGGAGGAGACGGTGGAGGTCGTCCCCGGCGGCACGGTCAGTCAGCGCTGGGTGCCGGTGCGCCGGGTGGGACTGTACGTCCCGGGCGGTCGCGCGGTGCTTCCCAGCTCCGTGGTGATGAACGTGGTGCCTGCCCAGGTCGCGGGCGTCGAACAGATCGTGCTCGCCTCCCCGCCGCAGAAGGAGTTCGGCGGGCTGCCGCACCCCACGATCCTGGCCGCCTGCGCTCTGCTCGGGGTGACCGAGGTGATCGCCGCCGGCGGCGCCCAGGCCATCGCCCTGCTGGCCCACGGCGCCGAGGACCTCGGCGCCGGCGCGTCGCTGGATCCGGTCGATCTGATCACCGGCCCGGGCAACGTGTACGTCGTTGCCGCCAAGCGCCTGGTGCGCGGGCGGGTCGGGATCGACGCCGAGGCCGGACCCACCGAGATCGCGATCCTCGCCGACGCCACCGCGGACCCCGCCTACGTCGCCGCCGACCTCATCTCCCAGGCCGAGCACGATCCGCTCGCCGCCAGTGTGCTGGTCACCGACGATCAGGCCCTCGCCCGTGCGGTCGAGACCGAGCTCGCCCGGCAGGTTCCCGCAGCCCGGCACCGCGACCGCATCGACGAGGCGCTGCGCGGAGAGCAGAGCGGCGTCGTGCTCGTCGCCGACCTCGACCAGGGCCTCGCGGTGGTCGATGCCTACGGCGCCGAGCACCTGGAGATCCAGACCGCCGGCGCCGCCGCCGTGGCCGCCCGGGTCACCAATGCCGGCGCGGTCTTCGTCGGCCCCCACAGCCCGGTGAGCCTGGGCGACTACGCCGCCGGCTCCAACCATGTGCTGCCCACCGGCGGAAGCTCGCGCTTCAACGGCGGCCTGGGCGTGCACAGCTTCCTGCGCGGCATCCACGTCGTCCACTACGACCAGGGCGCGCTGGCCGGCGCCCGCGAGGCCGCCACCACCCTCGCCACGGCGGAGGGCCTGCCCGCCCACGGCACCGCGATCGACGTCCGCTTCGACGACTGAGCCGCGGGCGGAGCCAGCAGCCGCGGGCGGCGAGATGGGGTCCCGGATCGTGACGGCCAACCGGTAGCCGTGGCGCGGAGCGACCGTGCCCCGGCTCGTGACGGTCCGTCGGGAGCGGTGGCGCGTGCCGTGTTCCCGGCTCGAGACGGCCACTCGGGAGCCGCGACACGCGCGCCCGTTCCACCGATTCGTCTCAGCACCGTGCTGGATCGGTGGAACGGACGGTGCCGCGCGGAGTGTCGGCAGTGTCGTCCGGTCGCCGGGTGAGGTTCAGCGGGAGGTGTCGCGTCCTGACGGAGGGAGGTCGGCCTCGGCCGGAACGCCCGCCTCGGTCTCGTCCGCCGCGGTCCCGCTCGATGCGGTCGTGTTCGACTCGTCGCCGTCGATCCCCGACGCCTCGGCCTGGTCGTTCCCCGCCGCCTTCGCATCGGCCCGGTGGATCTCCGCTGCCTCGGCGCCGGTGACGACCCGGGGCCGCGTCCGCTCTCCGCGCGTGAGGAACAGCGCGACCGCACGCCAGCCGAGCATCAGCACGGCGGTGACGATCGCGGTGGTGATGATGAAGGACACCTCGGTGCCGTAGGAGAAGAGGGTACGGATCGCCATGGAGGCCGCCAGCGTGATCGCCCACACGAACACGCCGTGGGGCCAGATCCGGAACGGCGCGTTCCAGGCGCGGATCGCGAGATGTCCCAGCAGCACGCCGACGGCGAAAGGCCACCCCACCAGAATGATGTTCTGCGAGGTCAGCGGCGTGCCGTGCTGCAGGAAACCGATCGTGACGAAGAGGATGACGACCAGCAGGTCGCCGACCAGGGCACCCAGGGAACGGAACATCGCCCCAGGCTATCTCCGGCACCTGGCCCGCCCTCCCAGCGGGGGCCGGAGCTGTGAAGGGTGCCACGTCCGTCGCGGAGGTCGGGCTCCGGGTCGTCTGGACCGTGGGCGGGAGAGGTGTCGGGGCCGCGCCCGAACTACGATGGGCACCATGCCCGACAGCTCTGCTCCGACCACGGCCCCTGCCGCGCTGCCCGTGCCGCGCGACGGCATCGTGGGCGCCGCCCCGTACGGCGCCCCGCAGCTCGAGGTCGAGCATGCGCTCAACGTCAACGAGAACCCTTACGGGCCCTCCCCGGAGCTCGCCGCGGCGATCGGCAGCGCGGCCGCGGAGGCGGCCGTCGGCCTGAACCGCTACCCGGACCGGGAGGCCCTCGACCTGCGCGCCGACCTCGGGGACTACCTCGCCGCCGAGTCCGACGTCCCGGCCCCCGCCCCCGAGGCGGTGTGGGCCGCCAACGGCTCCAACGAGATCATGCACCAGCTGCTGCTGGCCTACGGCGGCCCCGGCCGCACCGCGCTGGGATTCACCCCCCATTACTCCATGTATCCCGAGTACGCGCGCGACACCTACACCGACTGGGTCACCGCAGAGCGGGGCCCGGCCCCCGAGTTCGCTCTGACCGTGCAGGACGTCACCGCGGCGATCGCTGCGCACCGCCCGAACATCGTGGTCCTGACCAGCCCGAACAACCCCACCGGAACCGCGCTCACGCTCGACGTCGTCGAGGCCGCCGCAGACGCCTTGGCGGAGACCCGCAGCCTGCTGGTGGTCGACGAGGCCTACAGCGAATTCCGCCGCGACGGCGTGCCCAGCGCGCTGACGCTGCTGGATGCGCATCCGAACCTCGTGGTCACCCGCACCATGTCCAAGGCCTTCGCCCTGGCCGGAGCACGGCTGGGCTACCTGGTGGCCGACCCGGCTGTCGTCGACACCGTGCGTGTCGTGCGTCTGCCCTACCACCTCTCGGCCGTGACCCAGGCCGTCGCCCGCACGGCGCTCGCGCATCGCGAGGAACTGCTGGGGAAGGTCGCGCTGCTGCGGACCGAGCGCGACGCCCTGGCCGCGCACCTGACCGGGCGCGGCCACGCGGTCGCGCCGTCCGACGCGAACTTCATCCTGCTGCGCACCTTCGCCGACCGGGACGCCGTGTTCGAGGCCCTCCTCGAGCGCAGCGTGCTCGTCCGGGCCGTCGGCCCCGACGGCTGGCTGCGTGTGTCCGTGGGCACGCCCGAGAACAACGCCGCATTCCGCACTGCCCTCGAGGAGGCCGACCCCCGATGACCGATCCCGCTTCCGCCGCCGCCCGTCCGTCCCGCCGCGCCAGCATCGCCCGCACCACCCGGGAGTCCTCCGTCGAGGTCACCCTGGACGTCGACGGCACCGGCCAGGTGGACATCTCCACCTCCGTGCCGTTCTTCGACCACATGCTCACGGCACTGGGCACCCACGCCCGCTTCGACCTGAAAGTGTCGGCGACAGGTGATACGCATATCGATGCGCACCACACCGTCGAGGACACCGCGATCGTGCTCGGCCAGGCGCTGCGCGAAGCGCTGGGCGACAAGAGGGGCATCGCCCGCTTCGGCGACGCCATGGTGCCCCTGGACGAGTCCCTCGCCCAGGCCGTGGTCGACCTCTCCGGCCGCCCCTACTGCGTGCACTCCGGCGAGAGCGAGGCGCAGGCCCTGCACCTCATCGGCGGGCACTTCACCGGCTCCCTGACCCGTCACGTCTTCGAGTCGTTCGCCCACCACGCCGCGATCTGCCTGCACATCCGCCTGCTCGACGGGCGCGACCCCCACCACGTCGTCGAGGCGCAGTTCAAGGCCCTCGCCCGCGCGCTGCGCGCCGCGTGCGCCGTCGACGACCGTGTCCTGGACGTGCCCTCCACGAAGGGAGCGCTGTGAGCACCGCCGACCCCCGCGACCCGCACGAGGGTTCCCACGACGAGCCTGCCGACGGGCAGGACCCCACCTCGTCCGGCCCGCCGGCCGACGACATCGACGCCGAGTTCGCCCGCCTCACCGAGGGGCTCTCCTTCGACGACGCTCCGCTGACCGTCGAGGACGTGCTCTCCGACGGGACCGAGGACGACCAGGAGCCCACGATGGCCGTGGTCGCGACCTCTGTCGCCTCGGCCACGGCGCTCGCCGGGGCGATCCGGTTGGGCCGCGAGGCCCGCACCGACGGGATCGACATCCCCGCCGGCAGCCGCACTCTCGACACCCGGACCGGCGCGATCGCCGTCGGCGCGCTGGCAGAGACCGCTGCCCATGACCTCGCGGCGATCGCCTCGGCCGCTCTGCAGCGCAACGGCATCGTGCTGTTCTGGCGCCGCGGCGACCGCATGACCGCCACCCGCTACCGCAACGGCCAGCGCGGCGAGGACATCTCGCCCGCCATCGTCCTCGGCGCGGTCGACGACGTCGTCGAGGAGCTGCTGCTCGGCGCGACGGACCTCGGCGAGCTCGACGAGGGCATCGACCCCGCGACGATCACCCGGGCCGAGGCGCTGTCGTGGATCGCGGGCAAGGGCAAGAAGAAGTGAGTGCGCAGTCCGCCGCCCGCGTGGTGGTCCTGGACCACGGCTCGGGCAACGTCCGCTCCGTGGTGCGTGCCCTCGAGGCCGCCGGCGCCGAGGTCGAGCTGTCCGCGGACCGGGAGCACGCCCTGGCCGCCGACGGCCTCGTGGTCCCCGGCGTCGGGGCCTACGCCGCCACCATCGAGCAGGTCCGGGCCGTGGGCGGGGACCGGATCATCGAGCGCCGCCTGGCAGGAGCCCGGCCCGTCCTCGGCATCTGCGTCGGTCTGCAGATCCTGTTCGACGCAGGCACCGAGCACGGCACGCGCAGCACGGGACTCGGTCAGTGGCCCGGCGAGGTCACCGGGCTCCAGGCATCCGTCGTGCCCCACATGGGCTGGAACACCGTGGAGGCCCCGACGGGGACGCGATTGTTCGCGGGCATCGAGGCCGAGCGCTTCTACTTCGTCCACTCCTATGCGGCCCGCTCCTGGCAGATGGAGCAGATCGGTTCTCTCTCCGCACCCCTGGTGACCTGGGCCGAGCACGATGGCGACCGCTTCGTCGCCGCCGTCGAGAACTCGGCGCTGACGGCGACCCAGTTCCACCCCGAGAAGTCCGGGAAGGCCGGGGCGGCGCTGCTGGCGAACTGGCTGCGCACCCTGCCCCGCCGAGATGCCGCCGACGCAGACCGGACGGCCCCGGCGACGGACGCGGCCGCAACGGCCGCATCGTCGGCACCGTCCGGTGCGACGGACGCGGCCGCATCGGCCACGAGCCCCGAAGGACGCCCCCGATGATCTACGCCTTCCTGCTGCTGTTCGCCGGGGGCATGGTCCTCGGCGGCGCCTGGTCCTTCTATCGCTCGAAGAAACCTTGGTGGGCCGTCGTCGCCATGGCGCTGGCGGGCCTGGCCTGCATCGGCGCGTCGCTCTGGAGGATCCAGAGCGGCTGAGACCGTCGGCCGCCCACGGACCACGGGGCTCGCCGGCCACCCCCACCCGGACCTCGCACTCCGATCCCGCCTGACCTCACGATCCCCACCTGACCTCACGATCCCCACCGGAGACCTCGGTCCCACCGCCGGCATCGACCCCGACACACCCCGCCGCCAGGAGGCACCCCATGACCGCTCCCGTGCTCGAGCTGCTCCCCGCCGTCGACGTGCAGTCCGGCCAGGCCGTCCGCCTGGTCCAGGGCGAGGCAGGATCCGAGACCGCCTACGGCGCGCCGCTGGAGGCCGCTCTCGCCTTCCAGGACGGGGGCGCGAGCTGGCTGCACCTGGTCGACCTCGACGCCGCCTTCGGTCGCGGTTCCAACGCCGCTCTGCTGGCCGAGGTGGTCGCCGCCGTCGACATGAACGTCGAGCTCTCCGGCGGCATACGTGACGACGAGTCCCTCGCGGCCGCGCTGGCCACCGGCTGCCGACGGGTCAACCTCGGTACCGCAGCCCTGGAGAACCCCGAGTGGACCGCGGAGATCATCGCCGAGCACGGTGACCGGATCGCCGTCGGGCTCGACGTGCGCGGCACCACGCTCGCCGCCCGCGGCTGGACCCGCGAGGGCGGCGACCTCTGGGAAACCCTGGAGCGCCTGGACGAAGCCGGCTGCCAGCGCTACGTCGTCACCGACGTCGCCAAGGACGGCACCCTGCGCGGGCCCAACGTCGACCTGCTGCGCGAGGTCTGCTCCCGCACCGACGCCGCGGTCGTCGCCTCCGGCGGGATCTCCTCGCTGGAGGACCTCGCCGTGCTGCGCGAGCTGGTGCCCGCAGGTGTCGAGGGCGCGATCGTCGGTAAGGCCTTGTACGCGCAGGCCTTCACGATGGGCGAGGCGCTGGACGTCGCGGGGCGGGCGTGAGCGAGGAGCCCGATCGCAGCGGGCGCGCCGAGCAGGCGCACCGCTCGCTGCCCGCCCACTTCCGCGAGAAGTCGCCGCTGACCGACACCGCCGGCGTGCCCTGGGCCGGACGCGACTACACCGTCAGCCCCTTCCCGGACGACGACGGCTCCGCCCCGCCGGAGCTCGCCCGGGCTCTCCGCGACCACCGGATGGGCGCGGATCCGCACCGGCAGGCACTGGTGACCGCGCTCGCCGCGAACCGGGTGCTGGTGCCGATCATGGCGGTCGCCACCGACACCGGAACCACCGCGCACGGACTGACCGGAGACAACGGCGCCGACATGGCGATGGTCTCGATCACCGCATCCGACGGGTCCATGGTGCTGCCGATCTTCTCGTCGGTCGCGCAGCTGGCGGCCTGGCGGACCGACGCCCGCCCCGTACCGGTGGTGGCTGCGCAGGCGGCGCAGGCCGCCGTGCAGGAGGGTTGCACCGCTTTGCTGGTCGATGCCGCGTCCGGACGTCACGCGGCGGGCCGCGACACGGCAGGGCAGCGCCACGAGGGACAGGGCGCAGCGGGCGAGGGCCGTGACGACGTGGCCGGCGAGAGCGGACCGATCCTGCTGCCCCGATCGGTGCTGTGGGCTCTCGCGCAGGGCAGGGAATGGATCCCACCCCATCTGGATCCCGATCTCGCCGCAGCGCTGGACCGTCTGGCCGAGGCGACGGATCACGTCTTCGAGCTCACCGCACGAGCCGGGGAGCGCAGCGAGGTCGACCTCCACCTGAGGCTGCGCCCAGGGCTGACCAAGGACCAGGTCCGAGCCGTGGTCGACGAGGTCTCCACCCGGCTCGGCGCCGATGCGCTGGTCGCCGAACGCATCAGCTCCCTGCGCCTCGTGCTGGGGACCTGAGCCGCTCGCTCGGGAGACGAGGGCCGGTCAGGCGACGAGGGCCGGCCTGGCGATCTGTCCGGTCCGGTGACCTGTCCGGTCAGGAGACTCGCCCGGTGTACTTCTCGCCCGGGGCCTGACCGGGATCGTCCGGGAACGGCAGCGCCTCGGCGAAGGCCAGCTGCAGGGACCGCAGCCCATCGCGCAGCGACCGCGCGTGCTCGTTGCCGATCTCGGGGGCCGCGGCGGTCACCAGCCCGGCCAGCGAGGTGATCAGCTTCCGTGCCTCGGCGAGGTCCTGGTACTGACCGGTCTCCTCGTCCTCCGCCAGGCCCACCTTCACCGCGGCGGCGCTCATCAGGTGCACGCAGGCTGAGGTGATGATCTCGACCGCGGCGACCTCGGAGATGTCTCGCAGCGCCTCGTCGGCCTCATCGTTCTGCTCGGCGAGATCGTGGACGTGGTTCTCGTTCATGGAATTCCTTCGTGCTCGGGGTGCGCGGTCACCGGCGGTGGCCGCGGCGGGAACTGAGGCGGGCTGTGGTGTGTCGGCCGGTCGAGGCGGGGTCAGCCGCCCAGGGGGAGGACGCCGGCACCGACCGCGGCGTTCTCGCTGAAGTCGAGCTCCAGCTCCGTCGGCTCGGCGCCGATGGGGACGTCGTAGACGAGATGGAAGGTGCCGCTCTCGCCCGGGGCGATCTTGCCGAACGCCACGCTCTCGGCGACGTACTTCCCGGAGGCCTCGGAATCGGCCTCGTGGGTCTTCCCGTCCGCGGTGCGCAGCGTTTCGCGCCCGTCGATCGAGACGGAGGAGTCCGAATCGTTGGTCACCTCGACGGTGACGACGACGAACTCGCCCTCGGGCTCCTGCGCGCCCGACCCGGGACCGCCGACTTCGCGCACGCCGCTCTCGGTGCTCACCTCCCGGACCGTCACGTCGGCGATCGCGACCTCGCCGCCGGCGCCGGGCTCCTCCGCCGTGGCCGCAGGGGACGCCGCGTCGGAGGAGTCCGGGCTCAGAGCGCGATAGACGATGATGCTGCCACCGATCGCGACCACCAGGACCAGCACCGCGACAACGGCCACGGAGATGATCACCGCCGGTCGCCACCGCGAGGGCTGCTCCGGGTCGGTCTTCGGCGCGGGGCGACGGTTCGGCCGCGCCGGACGTGGCGGAGGGGTCGGGAAGCCGTCGGGCACCGGGCGCAGCACGGCACGGGGCGCGGTGCCCGGCCGCAGGCCGGTCTCGGGATGCAGCTCGGACGCCGGGGGCGTCGCGGATCCGGGATCCGTGCCGGCTGCGTCGACGGGGTGTGCCGGGCCACCGGAGCCTGCGGGACCACCGGGGCCTGCCGGACCGTCAGGGACTGCGGTGTCATCGGCCGCGCCTGCGTCCGGTGCGCCATAGTCGTACTCCGGCGCGGAGCGGGGCTGCTCGGAGCAGGGCTGCTCGCCGCCTTGCTGTCGTGGGCCGGGCGGGGTGCGGGGCGACGTCCCGTCTCCGGCAGGGTCCGGCGCATCGGCCGACGAGGGGGACGCTCCGCTGGGCGGATCAGGCTCCTCGCCAGCGCCTCGGTCGATACCCACCCGAACTCCTCACCGGTCGCCGCTCGTGGACGCGACGCACATCACCTGGACTGCGCGGACGCTCCTGCTAGGATAGACGACTGGAACAGGTCGAAACCCTCGTCACGTCGTTCCTCAAGTGGAGTCCCTTCCCACCTTGCAGCAACCCGCTCACGTCCTTCGGGCCGGAGCGAACAGCCGCCGGGTCAGTATCGCAGCCGGGCCAGCGCGCCCGGACATCGGGCCGTACGGTCCGGTCGGCGCTCCGGCGCCCTGCACCTTGGGGCCTCCGCATGAAGCGGGGGCCTTCGTCGTGTCCGACTCGAACCAAGGTGAGGAGCCAACATCAGCGAACAGCGCATCAACGGTCAGATCAGGGTCCCCAAGGTCCTGCTGGTCGGGCCCGCCGGCGAACAGGTCGGCGAGGTCCGTGTCGAGGACGCCCTGCGTCTCGCCGCGGAAGCAGATCTCGACCTCGTCGAGGTCGCACCCGGCGCGAACCCGCCGGTCGCCCGCCTGATGGATTACGGCAAGTACAAGTACGAAGCCAACCTGAAGGCCCGTGAGTCGCGGAAGAACCAGGCGAACACGGTCCAGAAGGAAATCCGTATGGGCCTGAAGATCGACACCCATGACTATGAGACCAAGCGCCGCAATGTTGAGAAGTTCCTTGACGGCGGCGACAAGGTCAAGGTCATCATCCGCTTCCGCGGGCGCGAGCAGTCCCGTCCCGAGCGGGGTGTGAAGCTGCTGGGCCGCATGGCCGAGGACGTCGCCGAGTACGGCTTCGTCGAGTCCCATCCGCGGCAGGACGGCCGCAACATGGTGATGGTCTTCGGGCCTCACAAGAAGAAGGCCCAGGCCATGGCCGAGGCCCGCAAGCGCAAGACCGACGCCGAGAAGGCCGCCGCCCGGCAGAAGGACTCCTCGTCCGACTCCGCGGCCGACGCCGACACCGGCTCCGCGTCCTGAACGTACGAAGGAGAACAGGCACATGCCGAAGAACAAGACCCATTCCGGGACCAAGAAGCGCGTCCGCGTGACCGGCTCGGGCAAGCTCATGCGTGAGAAGGCGAACGCTCGCCACCTGCTGGAGCACAAGTCCTCCACCCGCAAGCGCCGTCTCGGCAGCGACACGAATGTCGACAAGGCCGACGTCAAGCGCATGAAGAAGCTGCTGGGCCGCTGATCGCCCACGCGGGAGCACGACTTCCGCGCCCTGAACTTACGATCGAAGGAGTATCACGTGGCACGCGTGAAGCGGGCGGTCAACGCCCATAAGAAGCGTCGGGAAATCCTTGAGCAGGCCAGCGGCTACCGCGGTCAGCGCTCGCGTCTGTACCGCAAGGCGAAGGAGCAGGTGTTGCACTCGCAGACCTACAACTTCCGCGACCGCAAGAAGCGCAAGGGCAACTTCCGCCAGCTCTGGATCCAGCGCATCAACGCGGCATCCCGCGCCAACGGTCTGACCTACAACCGCCTCATCCAGGGCCTCGGCCTGGCCGGCGTCGAGGTGGACCGTCGCATGCTCGCCGAGCTCGCGGTCAACGATGCTCCGGCATTCGCCGCCCTGGTCGAGGTCGCGAAGAACGCCCTCCCCAAGGACGTCAACGCGCCGGCAGCCTGACATCGCGCATCATCACGCGATGACCGAGCGCCCGGATCAGCCCCCGATCACCTCCCCCCGCTCCGAGCGGGTGCGGACGGTGGCGGCGCTGACCGGGCGCTCTGCGCGTCGCAAGCAGAACCGGTTCCGCGTCGAGGGTCCGCAGGCGGTCCGTTCCCTGCTCACCCACCGGCCCGACCTGGCGCTCGAGCTGTTCACCACCGCTCGCGCCGCGACCGGCCATCCCGATCTCCCCGGCCTCGCGGCCGATGCGGGCGTCGCCGTGCACGAGGTCGAGGACCGCATCCTGCGCGCCATGGTCCGCGAGACCGCACCGGACGCCGATGCCCCCGACGCAGATCCACCCGGGGCCGAAGCGCCCGACGGCGCCGGGGCGCTGGTCAGCCCCCAGGGTGTGCTCGCGGTCGGGACCCTTCCGGCCCCGGATCCCGCCGGGGCCGTCTCCGCGATCGGTGACGTCGCCGCGGGCCGGCCCGCGACGGTGGTCGTGCTGCACGAGGTGCGCGACCCCGGCAATGTCGGGACCCTGATCCGCACCGCCGACGCCGCAGGCGCCGATCTCGTGGTGCTCACCCGCACCAGCGCCGACCCCTACGCCCCCAAGGCCGTCCGCGCCTCCGTGGGCAGCCTGTTCCACCTCCCGGTGATCACCGGCGCCGAGAGCGCCGAGCTGATGACGGCCCTCGCCGCCTCGAACATCACCGCGGCCGCCACCAGCGGCTACGCACGGACCGAGCTGTTCGCCGCCGACCTGCCAGAGCGGATCGCCTGGATCCTGGGCAACGAGGCCCATGGCCTGGACGAGGACACCCTGGCCGCGGCCCCGCTGGCGGTGCGCATCCCGCTCGCCGGCCGCGCCGAGTCCCTGAACGTCCACACCGCGGCGACGGTCTGCCTCTTCGAGACGATGCGGCGACGACGGGCGGGAGCATGAACTCCCGCGTCCTGCGGATCGCCGCGCTCGCCGTCCCCGCACTGCTCGTCCTGACCGTCGCCAGCGCCCTGGTCGGGCTCTTCGCCACCGGGGCCGCTGAACCCGCCACCCTCGTCCCTGCCTCGCCGCTGGTCACCTGGGGGATGCCCGTCGTGCGCGCCCTGCACCATCTGGGCCTGCTGTGCGCCGTGGGCGCGGGCGGGACCGCCGTGCTGCTGCTGCCGGGCCCCGGCCGACGTGATGCGACCGCCCTGGACCCGGTGCGGCGCCGCACGGTTCGCCTCGGCGCGGCCGGCGCCCTGTTGTGGGCCGTGGCCTCCGTGACGCTGATCCCGCTGGGCGGGCTCGAGGCCGCCGGGGCCGATTCCGGACTGGACATCTGGCAGATCGCTCTGAACGGGGACCTCGGCCGGACCCAGCTGACCATCGCCGTCCTCGCGGCGCTGACCGCCCTCGCCTACGCGCTCGCCCGATCCACCGTCCTGGCCTGCTGGGGACTGGCCTTCGCCGGCCTCGGCGTGGCCGCCCTGGGCCTCGCCGGCCACGCCGGGGCGAGCCTGGACCACGTCAATGCCGTCAACGCGATGGTGCTGCATCTGGTCGCCGTCTCGGTCTGGGCCGGTGGGCTGTTGGTGATCGGCCTGATCGCGCCGTGGCTCGACGACGAGCGGTTGACGACGACGGTGCGCCGCTTCTCGCCGTGGGCCTTGGCCGCGGTCGCCTCCCTCGCGATCAGCGGTCTGGTCAGCGCCTCGATCCGCATGTCCGCCTGGGGCGAGCTGCTGAGCACCGACTACGGCCGCGTGGTGCTGGTCAAGGCGATCGGACTGGTGACCCTGGCCTGCCTCGGCTCCGTCCAGCGGCGCCGACTGGGGGAGCGGCTGCGCTTCCGCCACCTGGCCGCGACCGAGGGCGTGGTGATGGCCGTGGTGATCGGGGCCTCGATCGCGCTGGGCCGGTCGGCACCCCCGGTGCCGCAGGAGATTCCCGCCGAGGGTGATCTGACGATCCTGTCGCTGGTCGGCTACATGCCTCCGGAGCAGGAGTTCGGCCCCGCCACGATGTTCACGCTGTTCCAGCCCGACTGGATCGCGCTGCTGATCGCAGGGTCCTTGGCCGTGCTGTACGTGAGCGGGGTGGTGCGCCTGGCGCGTCGCGGCGATTCGTGGCCGTGGCATCGCACGCTCGCCTTCGTGATGGGCTGCGTGGCCCTCGCGTGGGTGACGAATGGGGGAGTGGCCGCCTGGGGTCGGTTCCGCTTCGACGCCCACATGGTCCAGCACATGGCGATGATGATGATCGCGCCGCCGCTGTGGGTGCTCGGCGGACCTGTCACGCTGCTCTCCCGCGCCGTCGCGCCGCGGACCGACGGGTCCCGCGGGATCCGCGAATGGGTGCTCGCAGCGCTGCACTCGCGGTACTCCCAGCTCGTCGCCAACCCGCCGGTGGCCGGGCTGATCTTCGCCGGGTCGCTGGTGATCTTCTACTTCTCGCCGCTGTTCGAGGCGGCGATGTACACGCACGTCGGACATGTGCTGATGACGGTGCACTTCTTGGCCTCGGGCTATCTGTTCGCCTGGGTGCTGATCGGCGTGGATCCGTCCACCAGGACCATCAACCCGATCCTGAAGCTGATCACCCTGCTGGTCACTCTCGCCTTCCATGCCTTCTTCGGAGTCGCGCTGGTCTCCGCGACCTGGCTGATCGCCCCGGACTGGTACGGGGCGCTGGGGATGTACACGACCGACCAGCTCGCGCTGATCCAGGAACGCGGGGCCACGATCATGTGGGCCGTCTCGGAGATCCCCACCTTCTTCTACGCGATCCTGATGGCCACGATGTGGATGAAGTCCGAGGATCGTCGGGCCCGCCAGTTCGACCGCAAGGCGGAGCGCGACGGCGGAGCGGAGCTCGCGGCGTACAACGCGTACCTCGCGAGCCTGCGAGGGGACGCGCCGCCGCCGACGGCACCGTCGGTGGCCGCGTCAGTCGTGGGTCATTCGGCAGCGGCGTCAGGCACCGATCCGTCGGCGGCGTCAGACGCCGACGGCTCGGAAGGTCTGGGGGAGGCCGCACCGGGGACTGCGGGCCGCGAGTCCGGGGCACCCGATCCTGGTGCGATGTCGGATCCTGAGGCAGCGGGGCCGGGAGCACCGAGCCCGGCGACCGCCAGGACGGGTGCGCCTCGGGGCGAGGCGGGACAGGACGTGCCGCAGCTCCGTGACCAGCGTACGAAGGATGTGTCCGAGCCTCCCGCGTGATCTGTGCGGCAGTCGGCGTGGAGCCGGGCCCCGCAACCCGGTCGACCGGGCTGCGGGAATGGCTCAGAAAGGCGGGGGCGGCCCGGGCGGGTGCAGGTCTCCGTCGCGGCCGACCCACCATCCGTTCTCCCCGTCCGGCCCGGTGACCACGTCCCCCGGGGACAGTCCTCGTTCCTGGACCTCACGCCGTCGTCGCGTGCTCTCTGCGCGCATCGCCCGCGAGGCCTCGAACTGCTCCCAGGCAGCGGTCATCTCGGCCACGACCTGCTCGGTGGCGAGGTCACGGCCGTCCTCCTGCATCGTCATGAGCATGCCGGAGACATCCCACCAGGTCTTCCCGGTGAGGTCGTCACGGACCGGATTCAGCAGACCGAGAGTCTTCAACCGGTGGTGCTCGCGGCAGAGCTCGTGCAGGTTGGCCACGTCGGTCCGTCCGCCGGAGGCGGGGTCCTCGTGGTCGAACTCCTCGATGTGATCCGCCTCGGCCAGCCACGAAGTGGGCCGGTTGCACCCGGGGACCGCGCAGGTGGGGTGACGCAACCGGAGATACTCCAGCTGCTCGGCCGTCGGGCGGTAGCGATCTGCGGCCAGGGGCAGGAAGCGGCCCGTGGTCGGGTCGGTCAGGACCCGGTACCAGGTGTCCTCGCGGCCGGCCAGGTCGCGTGCCATGTCCGCGGGGATCGGGGTGGTGCCGTCGAGCGTGCCGGGCGCATCGGATTCCCCGAGCAGCGTCAGGAACGGCACCGTCACCGTCATGCGGAACCGGGCGGCCGGCACCTCGATCCCGTCGGTGTCGAGCCACGCACCCAACAGGACCGAGTACCGGGTGGCGGTGAGGCTCGGCACCTGGCCGGTGCTCTCGATCATGCCGTCGGGATCAGAGGGGATCGATGCGCCGTCCTCGAGCGCGGCCAGCTGGGCGTTCTTCACGGCATGAGCGGCCTGGTCGAGACGGCGACTGAGATCCAGCACTTCGGGGATCGGGCCGATGATGCGCAGGCAACCGGTGCCGTCGGGCCGGGGCGGATCCAGGACCACGCGGCGACGAGCCTCGGGCGTCGCGTGCTCGGGAAGCTCGCTGTGCGCGGTCGCGGCCGTGATCAGGTGGCCGAGGCGGCGGGAGAAGGCTTCGGGGCTCACGGCGAGGTCCGCGTGCGCGAGCGCAACATCCACCCCGCGCACGGCATCGTCCTCGAGGTCGCCTGTGCGCTCGATCAGCGTCGAGAACCACGCGGCCGGGAAGTCGCCCTCGGCCAACCGCTCGAGGCAGAGGGGGAGCAGGGCACCGATGCGATGGGACTCGCGGATCGTGCGGGCCGCCTGCACCCTCGTGCAGCGCAGGGCGAGGGAGACGTGCAGTTCCTCCATGGCCGCGGCGTCCTTGTCGAGCTCGGGACCCAGCGGATCCTGCGAGGCCTCGATGACGACGCGGTACCGCACGGCGAGGCGGCGGGAGTCCTGCCGACCGCTGTCCCACAGCTCGGCCAGCTTCTGCCCGATCCGCGGGGAGCTCGTGAGCCCGGCCCGCCGAACGGCGTCGCGAGAGATCGCGCCGCGACGCCGTGTCCGGGCCGAAGCCTGCCTCGTCGCTGCGGCCGCCTCGGGGCTGGGAGGTGCGAGCAGGAACGGTGCCGCGCTGTCGTCGAACTCGCCCATCGCCTCTCGCCTCCTCGCGCTCTGCGGCGGGAACTCTGCTCCCGCCGGATCATCGAATGTGTGACCTATTCTACAGAGGAGGGTGTGACGAACGAAGGGGTGTGGACAACCTTGAACCGGAGGTGGCCTGCGACGATTCAGTCTCGAACAGGGAGATGATTTACGGTGCCGGGTGCCGGGTGCCGGGTGCCGGGTGCCGGGTGCCGGGTGCCGGGTGCCGGGTGCCGGGTGCCGGGTGCCGGGTGCCGGGTGTCAGGTGCGCCGCGCGAGCGCCAGGTGTCCGCCCTCGCGGGCCCGCCCACACGAACGGCGGCGGCCGCAGGATTGCGACCGCCGCCGTCAGCAGCAGGGAGAGCTCAGCAGGACCGAGCGCCAGGGACCCTCACAGCCAGTCGCCGTGAGCGGCCTCCTTCTCGGCACCGATGGTGGTGTCCGGGCCGTGCCCCGTGTGCACCACCGTGTCCTCCGGCAGCGCGAACAGGCGCTCCCGGATCGACTGCTCGATCGTCTCCCGCGAGGAGAACGAGCGCCCGGTGGCGCCGGGCCCGCCCTGGAACAGGGTGTCCCCGACGAACACCGCCCCGAGCTCCTCGACGTAATAGCAGGTCGAGCCGGGGGAGTGGCCCGGGGTGTGCAAGGCTTCGAGGTCCACGCCGCCCAGGGAGAACATGTCACCGTCAGTGACGTCGCCGTCCCAGGGGAGGTCGCCGTGGGTGAGCTGCCAGACCTCGCGGTCGGCCGGGTTCAGCAGGATCGGCGCCTCGAGAGCCTCGGAGAGCTCCGGGGCCATCCGCACGTGGTCGTCGTGCGCGTGGGTCAGCAGGATGCCGACGCACTCGCGCCCGCCCACCAGGTCACGAACGGTCGCGACGTCGTGCGGGGCGTCGAGGACGAGGCACTGCTCGTCATCGCCGAGCACCCACACGTTGTTCTCGACCTCGTGGGTCTCCCCGTCGAGGCTGAAGGTGCCGGAGGTGATGGCATGGTCGAGTCGGAGAGTCATCAGGAGACCACCGCCACGGTGCGCAGGTTCGCGCCGTCGTGCAGGGAGTCCAATGCCGCGTCGACCCCGGGCAGATCGGTGCGCCCGGTGACGAAGCGGCCCAGGGGCAACCGGCCCTGCAGGAACAGGTCCGTGAGATACGGGAAGTCCCGCTCGGGCAGGCAGTCGCCGTACCAGGAGGACTTCAGGGCGCCGCCGCGGCCGAACACGTCCAGCATCGGCAGAGTGATCTCGACGTCCGGGCGGGGGACGCCGACCAGCACCACGCGACCGGCGAGATCACGTGCGTAGAAGGCCGTCTCGTAGGTCTGCGGGATGCCGACCGCATCGACGACGACGTCGGCCCCGAAACCGCCGGTGAGCTCCTGGATCTTCTCGGCGACCTGCTGCGGGGAGAGACCCTCGGTGGCCAGGGTGTGGGTGGCCCCCAGCTCGTCCGCGGCGGCGAGCTTCTTCTCGTCGACGTCGAGACCGATGATCGTGGTGGCGCCGGCGAGCTCCGCGCCGGCGATCGCCGCGCAGCCGACGCCACCCAGTCCGATCACCGCGATCGATTCGCCGCGCCGGACGGCGCCGGTGTTGATCGCCGCGCCGATGCCGGCCATGACACCGCAGCCCAGGAGCCCGGCGACCTCGGCCGGGGCATCGGGGGAGACCTTCGTGCACTGTCCCTCGTGGACCAGGGTCTTCTCGGCGAAGGAGCCGATGCCGAGCGCAGCCGTCAGCTCGGTGCCGTCGACCAGCATCATGGGCTTCGAGGCGTTGTGGGTGTCGAAGCAGTACTGCGTCACGCCCTTCTTGCAAGCGCGGCACTGGCCGCACACGGCGCGCCAGTTCAGCACGACGTAGTCGCCGACCTCCACGTGGGTGACGTCCTCGCCGATCACCGAGACGCGACCGGCGGATTCGTGACCCAGCAGGAAGGGGAACTCGTCGTTGATGCCGCCGTCGCGGTAGGCGAGATCGGTGTGGCAGACGCCGGTGGCCTCGATGTCGACGACGACATCGTTCGGCCCCGGGTCCGGCACGACGATGTCGACCAGTTCGGCGGGCTGCTTCTCGGCACGGGCGACGACGCCCTTCACGGTCCAGGACATGGGTGCACCTGACTTTCGTGGATGGTGGAGGTGTTGCCCACCAGCCTAGACGGTCGGTGCTGGTCGTACGTCGGGCCGCTGCGGTGCGCGCGGCGCGCGGACGTGCGCGAGATCCTCGATCGCGTGGTCAGTCGACGACCATCCCCGGAGCATCGATCTCGTCGTGGAGCTGTTCTGCATCACGCCAGTTCCCGGCTTCGCGGGGGCGGTAGTTGTAATCGCGCAGCACGTCCTCGACGACCTGGTGCGCGCCGTGGTGGTCGTCCGTGGCGACGACCGAGGAGAGATAGTCGGTCTCGTTCTGATATTGGTCCGGGTTCCCGTGCCATGCGGCGCGATTCGCCTCCATGGTCGAGAGCTCGTCCTTCGAGAACGAGATCGACAGATCGTCACCGCGCTGGAACTGACCCCAGTGCTCAGCCAGGATGTCCGTGTTCCCAGGGGTGCGGGGGACGTCGCCCAGAGTCATCGTGTACGAGGTCTTCCGGTCTGTCCCGCCTTCGACCATGACGGAGTTGTTCGAGGCCTCGCCGTGGGGAAGGACCTGCTGTGCGAACTCCCGTGAGCCGTCGGGATGGTCGCGCACCACGAGTTCGTCCGAGTACCCGACGTGCTTCCGTCCGATGACCAGGACGTCCTGGTGGCCCACCTCGAAGCCGTCCTCGATGACCGTGCTCGTATGCGTCTGCCGGTAGCGGTCCTCGACCCCGGGCGACGACTCGTCGCCGGGCATGCCGTGGTGCAATGCCCTCATGTACGCCTCGTTGCCGGCGCCGTCGTCGCTGAACTCCGAGTACTCCAGCACCTTCCGGCTGTCGATCGTCTTCGAGCCCATGGAGAGCTTCATGTCGCCGCGGCCGAGTTCCACGGCAGATCCCTCGGAGGTCATGTCTGTCGGCCCCTCGAGCATCGAGAGATTCCCGGAATCCGCGTCCCGCGAGATCGTGAGCGTTCGGGAGCTTCCCTCCGCGATCGACCCGCCGAGCCCCAGCTCGATACCGCGGTAGGCACCGCTGACCGAGAGCGAACTGCTCTGCTCGACACCGGTGCCGGTCGTCACGGAGGCGCCGCGGGGGATCGACGAAGGGTCGAACGGTGTGATCTGCATGGCCTCCGAGACATCGGTCCCCTTGGGCACGGTGACGCTGTAGACCTGCTCGACCTTGCTGCTCGCCCTGCCTTCGGCGCCGAAGATCGTGCCGTCGACCTCGCCCGATCCCGAGTGCTCCGCTACGGCTTTGAACGTGTATGTGAGCGTGCCGTCGGCGGTCTCGGTCACCTCTATCGTGTCGCCGACCCGCACCGACGTCGTCACCGTCCCCCGGGGAGTCTGCACCTCGGTCTCGACTGTCGTCGTCCCGTCGAGCGTCACCGTCTGCGTGCCGTCGTCGCCCACCGTGATCGACGACCCGTCGGGCAGCGTGATCGTCGTCCTCCCGCCCCTGCCCGGCTTCTGGTCGAAATCGTCCTCGGCGATGCGGGCACCCATCAGGGTCGACCCAGCGTCTCCGCGGCCCAGCATGTCGCTCCACCCCGCGCCGGAGCCCAGCAGCTCGCCGCCGCGACCGAGCAGCTCGGACAGCGTGGACCCGAGGGGTGCGCCGAGGGACGATGCGCCGTTCCCGGCGGCCGCAGAGACCTGATCCTGCTGGTCGGCCTCCGAGGCGAGCACGGTGCTGTGCTCCTGGAGACGGGAACCGCACGAGGTCATCTGCCCGCCAGTGCCGATCCAACGGCTGCGGAACTCCTCGGCGTCCGCGCCGTGCCAGGCGCACGCGGTCACCAGGGCGGACAGGGAGCCATGGAGATCGTGGAGGCGCCGGGCGCCTCGGCCGATCTGTTCGGCGTGGCTACGCAGTCCCACGGTGTCTGCACCGTGCGTGATCGCATCGCTCATCGGATTCGTCGTCACCTCGTCGAGTTCGGTCGCGAAGGGGGCGCGTCGCCCACTCTACGAAGCGAGGCATGCACGACTCCATGGGGAGAACTCCCCGCGCTCATCTCGTCGCGGCGTGCGCAGAGGTGCGGCGACGACGCATCGTCCGCTGTCGCCGCGGCCGATGGTGATGGCGGCGCCACGAGCACCGCCATCACCTCGTGCCGATGCCGCGTCCCGCCGATCGGCATGCTCGGCCCTTCTCTTCTAGAATGATCCGCGGTGCCGTGCCCCGGTGCCCGCACCCCGTGCCCTCCCAGGACGACTCCCGACGAAAGCGATGCCCGTGTCCGACACATCCCCCGCGCCCGAGGCGCCCCAGATCGACGAGGCGAGCATCACCGCAGCGGTCGACGATGCGCTCGCCGCGATCGCCGCCGTCCCTGACACCGCCTCCCTGAAGCAGGTACGGACGGAGCACGTGGGCGATGCGAGCGTGCTGACCTTCGCGAACCGCGCCATCAAGGACCTGCCCAAGGATCAGAAGGCCGCCGCCGGCAAGCTGGTGGGCCAGGCCAAGGGTCGCGTGCAGAAGGCGCTGGCCGCCCGGCAGGAGGAGCTCGCCGCCGCCGAGGAGGAGGCCGCGCTCGCCGCCGAGACCGTCGACATCACCCTGCCCACGGATCTGCGCCCCCGCGGCGCCGCGCACCCGCTGACCACGCTGACCGACCGCATCAACGATTTCTTCGTCGGGATCGGCTGGGAGATCGCCGAGGGCCCGGAGGTCGAGTCCTCCTGGCTGAACTTCGATGCTCTGAACGCCGATCCGGAGCACCCCTCCCGCTCCCTGCAGGACACCCTGTACGTGGCGCCCGAGGGCTCCGGGATGCTGCTGCGCACCCAGACCTCCCCGGTGCAGATCCGCGCGATGCTCGAGCGCGGCGCTCCGCTGTACATCGCGTGCCCGGGGACCGTGTACCGCGCCGACGAGATCGACGCGACCCACTCGCCGATGTTCCACCAGGTCGAGGGTCTCGCGATCGACACGGACCTGACCATGGCGAACCTCGTCGGGACCCTGGACGCTTTCGCGGCGCACCTGTTCGGCGGAGCGCCCATCACGCGGCTGCGCCCCAACCACTTCCCCTTCACCGAGCCCAGCGCGGAGATGGACTTCCGCTGTTTCCGCTGCGAGGCACGGCTGGGCCTGGACCACGACGCGGACCCGGACTGCCGGGTCTGCGGCGGCACCGGCTGGATCGAGATGGGCGGCTGCGGCATGGTCCACCCGAACGTGCTGCGCGCCGCGGGGGTGGACCCCGAGCGGTACCAGGGCTTCGCCTTCGGCCTCGGGATCGAGCGCCTGCTCATGCTGCGCAACGGCGTGGCGGACATGCGCGACATGGTGGAGGGCGACATCCGCTTCTCCCAGCACTACGGGACGGAGATCTGAGATGCCCCGCATTCCCCTGACCTGGCTCGCCGAGCACACGACCCTGCCCGCCGACGCCTCGGCCCTGCAGGTCGCCACCGACCTCTCCCGGGTCGGCCTCGAGGAGGAGACGATCTTCGGCGCGCAGGTGACCGGCCCGCTGGTCGTCGGCCGCGTGCTCGAGCTCGTCGGCGAGCCGCAGAAGAACGGCAAGACCATCAACTGGGTGCGCGTGGACGTCGGCCCCGAGCACAACGAGGATGCCGACGACCCGAAGGACCCCCAGCCCGGCGCGGAGCGCCCCAGCCGCGGCATCGTCTGCGGCGCGCACAACTTCGTCGCGGGCGATCTCGTCGTGGTCTCCCTGCCGGGCACCGTGCTGCCCGGAGACTTCGCGATCGCCGCGCGGAAGACCTACGGGCACACGTCCGACGGGATGATCTGCTCGGGCGAGGAACTGGGGCTGGGCGAGGACCCGTCGGGCGAGGACGGCATCATCGTGCTCGGCCGCGGCCATGCCGAGGGACTGACCGGCGAGCCCGGCGATGACGCGATCGCGCTGCTGGGGCTGTCCGACGAAGTCGTCGAGATCAATGTGACCCCCGATCGCGGGTACTGCTTCTCGATGCGCGGTGTGGCCCGCGAGTACTCCCACGCCATCGGCGCGGACTTCACGGACCCGGCCACCACCGTCGAGGTCCCGGCCCCGGCCGGGCCCGGCGTCGCGGTGCAGCTGCGCGACGACGCCGCGCTCGGGGGCGCCCAGGGCTGCCGCCGTTTCGTCGCGCTCGAGGTGCGCGGCGTGGATCCCACCGCGCAGACGCCCCGGTGGATGTCGCGGCGCCTCACCCAGGCCGGTATGCGGCCGATCTCCCTGATCGTCGACGTGACCAACTACGTCATGCTCGATCTCGGCCAGCCGCTGCACGCCTACGACGCCGACCAGGTCGTCGCCCCGATCGTGGTGCGCCGTGCCCGGGCGGGCGAGTCGCTGACCACCCTCGACGACGTGGAGCGCACGCTCGATGCCGAGGACCTGTTGATCACAGACAGCGACGGCGGCGAGGGTGCCCGCGTGCTCGGCATCGCCGGCGTCATGGGCGGCGAGGACACCGAGGTCTCCCCGGCCACACGGGACATCGTCCTGGAGGCCGCGACCTTCGACCCCGTCACGGTGGCCCGCTCCGCCCGTCGCCACCGTCTCCCGTCGGAGGCCTCCAAGCGCTTCGAACGCGGCGTGGACCCGCAGCTGCCGCTGGTCGCCGCCCACCGCGCGGCCCAGCTGGTGGTCGAGTTCGGCGGCGGGACGATCGCTCCGGAGGTCACCGACGAGGGAACGGTCCAGCAGCCGGTCGCGATCACCCTCGCTCTCGGCGACGCCGAGCGCGTGGTCGGGATCGAGTACACCCCGGAGCAGGTGCGCGGGGCCCTCGAACAGATCGGCTGCACCGTCGACGAGGGCGGCGAGGACACCCTCGTGGTCACCCCGCCGTCGTGGCGCCCGGACCTCACCCTGCGTGAGGACCTGGTCGAGGAGATCGCGCGCCTGGTCGGTTACGAAAAGATTCCCTCGGTGCTGCCGACGGCGCCCGGCGGTCGCGGTCTGACCCGCGCCCAGCGGGCGCGCCGCGATGCGAACCGGGCGCTGGTCGAGGCGGGACTGACCGAGGTCGCCTCCGCCCCGTTCGTCGCCGACGACATCTTCGACACCCTCGGCTACGAGGAGGATGACCCCCGACGCGAGGCCGTGCGGCTGCTGAACCCGCTGGCCGACGACGAGCCCCTGCTGCGCACCTCCCTGCTGCAGACCCTGCTGCCCGTGGCGCGGCGCAACCTCGGACGGGGCGCGGAATCGGTGGCGATCTTCCAGGTCGCCACCACCTCGATCGCCCGCGGGGCGCAGGCGCGCTCGCCGATCCCCGCAGCCGCCCAGCGTCCCACCGACGCCGAGCTCGAGGAGATCCTCGGCGCGCTGCCCGCGCAGACCCGCAGCCTGGGGGCCGTCGTCGGCGGCGCCTCCGGGCCGGGATCCTGGCAGGGCGATCCCGCGCCCTGGGGCTGGGCCGACGCCCTCGACCTCGCCCGTCGCGCGGCCGCGGCCGTCGGCGCCCACCTCGAGGTGCGCCAGCGCGAGATCGCGCCCTTCCATCCCGGTCGCGCCGGGGAGCTGCACGTCTCCGGGCCCGACGGGGCGTCCGTCGTCGTCGGCCATGCCGGTGAGCTGCATCCCGCCGTGGTCGCGGAGTTCTCGCTCCCGGCGCGCACCAGCGCCCTGGAGCTCGATCTCGAGGCTCTGATCGCCTCGGCGCCGAGCGTGGTGCGGGCCGTCCCGGTTCCCACGTACCCGCTGGCCAAGGAGGACTTCGCCTTCGTGGTGGAGGATTCGGTCGCGGCGAGCGCGGTCGAGGCCGCGATCGTGGTGGGCATCGGCGACCTCGCCGAGGACGTGCACCTGTTCGACGTGTACACCGGCGAACAGATCGGCGACGGCAAGAAGTCGCTGGCCTTCTCCGTGCGGCTGCGCTCGGCCGAGGGCACGCTGAGCGCGGAACAGATCGGGGAGGCACGCGCGCGCTGCATCGCCGCCGTGGAGACCGCTGTGGGAGGAGTGCTCCGGGCGTGAGGGGCGACGTCCGGTCGGCGACGACGGGCACGCCGCTCAGCGGCCTGGCCACGGCGGCCTATCGAGGCGTCAGCCTCGACGTCGGCCGGAAGGCGTTCAGCGTCGAGGCGGTCGTCGGCCTCATCGGCCGGATGGCGGACCTGGGCTTCACGGCGCTGCACCTGCACCTGACCGAGACCCATCGGGTCGGGGTGCGGCTGCCCGGTGTCGAGGAGCTCGCGGCCGACGACGCCTGGGACGCGCACGACATCGCGCGGATCGTCGCCGCCGCCGAGGACGCGGGGATCGCCCTGATCCCGGAGATCGATCTGCCCTCCCATGCTGCCGCGCTGCTGGTCGGTCGGGAGCATCTGCGGCTGGTCGACCGCGACGGCGCCGTGCACGCGGATCGGCTGGACATCTCGCGTCCCGAGGCGCTGGAGTTCGCGCTCGAGCTGCTCGAGGCCGCCGCCCGGGCCTTCCCCGGGGACGCGATCCACCTCGGCGGCGACGAGTTCTTCGCCGCGCCCTGGGAGGACGCGGACGCCCAGCATCCCGAGCGGTTCCCGCGCCTGGTCGCCCACGCGCGCCGCCTCCTCGGTGCCGGGGCGACGGCGCACGACTCCTACGCCCTGTTCATCAACGCGCTGGCCGCACGGGCGCTGGAGCTGGGCCGCACTCCGATGCTGTGGAACGACCACGTGGTCCCCGCATCCGCAGCGCCCCTGGTGCCGATCAGCACCGAGGTGGTGCTGGACGTGTGGATCCGCTGGCGGGAGTGGACCCCCTCGGTGCACGACTACCTCGCCGCCGGCCATCGCGTCGTGACCTCGCACGGGGATCTGCTGTACTTCGTGCTCTCCGAGGACGGAGTCCCCGCTCCGCACGGCCGACGACGATTCGGCCTGCTCGAGGACACCTTCGCCCCACGCCGCTTCATGGGGCTCGCGGCCCAGGACGTCCACCTCGACGTGCCCCGTGTTCCCACGGGAACACCCGATCCGGTGCTCGGCGCCTCGCTCTCGGTCTGGTGCGACAGCCCTGACGCGCTCGGGGAGCGCGAGACGCTCGAGCTGCTCGACACCTGGCTGGTGCCCTTCGCGCGAGTGATGGGGGAGGGCTGCTGAGGGGTGCTCCGTGATGCCGGGGCCGTGAGATCGGGTGCCGGCGAGCGGCGATCCCGGGCAGGAGATCGGCCGACCGAGGCCTGGCCCGGCGATCCCGGGCAGGAGATCGGCCGACCGAGGTCTGGCACTAATGCGGTTAAGTGGCTAGGGTGCTTGTCGTGCGACGACGCACAGCCCGCCGGGCCTTGACCACGACCTCACCGGAGGAGACCTCATGGCAGCCATCTCTCGCAGGACGATGCTCGCAGGAACCGGAGGTCTCGCCCTCGGCGGGCTCTCCGCCGCAGCTCTCGCCGGCCCCGCCCAGGCCGATCCCATCCGTCGGCCCGGACGCAGCCCCGTCTCCATCGCCTACATCGAGGTCAACGACAACACCCTGGAGAACGTCGGTCGGTACACGCTCGACGACGGGAGCGCCGCATTCGACGTCGCCGTCATCTTCGCGGCGAACATCAACTACGACGGCGAGCGTGCCTACCTGCACCTCAACGAGAACGTCCAGCACGTCCTCGATCATGCCGACACCATCGTGCGCCCGCTCCAGGAGCTGGGGATCAAGGTCACGCTGTCGGTCCTCGGCAACCACCAGGGCGCCGGCTTCGCCAACTTCCCCGATGCGCACGCCGCTGATCGGTTCGCGCAGGAGGTCGCCACCACGGTGAGCCGCTACGGGCTGGACGGGGTGGATCTCGACGACGAGTGGGTCGAGTACGGCAAGAACGGCACCGGGATGCCCAACGAGCACTCGTTCGTCGAACTGGTCGAGTCGCTGCGCAAGTATCTGCCGAACAAGCTGATCACCTTCTATGTCATCGGGCCTGCTGCGGAGCATCAGGTGTTCGAGGGCCGCCGAGTCGGCGACGTCGTCGACTACGCCTGGAACCCCTATTACGGTGCGTTCCGCGATCTCGACGTGCCGGGGCTCCCTCGCTCGCGATACGGGGCGGCCGCCGTCGACCTCCGCACCGGCAGCACCACGACCCCGGAGCTCGTCGGAGATTTCGCCGAGCGGACCCTCGAGGGAGGCTACGGGGCGCTGGTGACCTACCAGCTGCAGCCGAGCGACCAGTCCGACCTGGTCTCCGCGTTCACCGAACCGTTCCACGGCAGCGTCGCCCATTACGGGTGAGGCGCGGACGGCCGGTGCGTCCGGCTCGGCCGGTCGATGTGACGCCGCCCGCAGGAATCACATTGGCTGATCATGCAGTCAGCTGTATATACTTCCGACATGACCTCTGCACCGGGTGCCTCCACTCCTGCCGCCCCTGCGTCCGCGACCACCGCCCCTGTGTCCGGGGCCGCCGCGTCCGTGCGCCCGCCACGGGCGGCCGTCGTCGGTGCCTCCGGGTACGCCGGTGGGGAAGCACTGCGCCTGCTGGCAGGGCACCCCGGCATCGAGGTCACCACCGTGACCGCGCACTCGAGTGCCGGCAAGCGCCTCAGCCAGGTGGCCCCGCACATCGACCTCGGCCACGACCCGGTGCTGCAGGAGACCACCGTGGAGACGCTGCGCGGGCACGACGTGGTGATCCTCGCTCTGCCCCATGGGCAGTCGGGCCAGATCGCCGCGGCCCTGCGCGTCGAGGACCCCGACGTGCTGGTGCTCGATCTCGGCGCCGACCATCGGCTCGAGAGCGCCGAGGACTGGGCGGCGTACTACGGCAGCGAGCACTCCGGGACCTGGACCTACGGCATGCCCGAGCTGCCACTGGCCGACGGCCGCCGCCAGCGCGAGCTGCTGGTCGGCGCCCGGGAGATCGCGGTGCCCGGCTGCAATGCGACCGCCGTCTCCCTCGCCCTGGCCCCGCTGGTGCGCGCCGGGCTGATCGATGCGACGTCGATGAGCGCCGTGCTGCCCGTCGGGCCTTCGGGCGCGGGCCGCTCACCCAAGCAGCACCTGCTGTTCAGCGAGATCTCCGGCGCCGCCTCGGCCTACGCCGTCGGCGGCACCCACCGTCACGTCCCCGAAGTGCTCCAGAACCTTCGCCGTGCCTCCGGTCGCGAGGACCTGCGCCTGGGCTTCACCCCCGTGCTGGTGCCCATGAGCCGCGGCATCCTCGCGGTGATCACGGCACCGGTGGCCGATTCGACGAGCACGGCGGATCTGCTGGACGCCCTGCGGGCCGACTACGCCGAGGAGCACTTCGTCACCGTGCTCGAGGAGGGCGTCTTCCCCTCCACGGGCGAGGTGGTCGGTGCGAACACCATTCGCCTGGGCGCCGCGACCGACCCCCGCAGCGGCCAGGCCACCGTGATCGCAGCGATCGACAACCTGGTCAAGGGCACCGCCGGGGCTGCGCTGCAATCGCTGAACCTCGCCCTGGGGATCGAGGAGACCACCGGTCTCACCCGCACCGCGATCGCCCCCTGATCCGGCTGGACCCGCACCGCACCACCGTCCCGCCCCCACCGCAGTCCCGCACCGTCGGTCCCGTACCGACCGACCCGACAGAGGAGACCTCGTGTCGATCACCCGCCCCCGCGGCTTCCGCGCCATCGGCCTCGACGCCGGCATCAAGCCCGCCGCCGCCCCGGACCTCGCCCTCATCGTCAACGACGGCCCCCGCGACACCGCCGCCGCGGTCTTCACCGCGAACCGCGTCCAGGCCGCCCCCGTCCTGTGGTCGCGCGAGGCCGTGGCCGACGGCCGGGCCCGTGCCGTGGTGCTGAACTCCGGCGGCGCCAACGCCTGCACCGGCCCCGAGGGCTTCGCGGACACCCACCGCACCGCCGAGCACCTCGCCGGTCTCCTCGACCTCTCGGCGCAGGACGTCCTGGTCTGCTCGACCGGCCTGATCGGCGAACGACTGCCGATGGACCCGCTGCTGGCCGGCGCCACGGAGGCGACACAGCAGCTCACCGCCGGCGCCGAGGCCGATGCGGCCACCGCCCGCGCGATCATGACCACCGACTCGGTGCCCAAGACCGCCGAGGCCACGACCCCGTCGGGGGCGAGGGTCGGCGGCATCGCGAAGGGCGCCGGGATGCTCGCCCCGCAGCTCGCGACCATGCTCGTGGTGCTCACCACCGACGCGGACGTCGACGCGACCACCGCCGACGCCGCGCTGCGGGCCGCGACGGCGACCACCTTCGACCGGGTCGACTCCGACGCCTGCATGTCCACCAACGACACCGTGATCCTGCTGGCCTCCGGGGCGTCGGGGATCACCCCGAGCGTCGACGAGCTCACCGAGGCCGTCCGCACCGTCAGCGCCGACCTCGCCCGCCAGCTCGTGGCCGACGCCGAGGGCGCGAGCCACGACGTGCACGTCGTCGTCCGCTCCGCGAGCACCGAGGACGCGGCCCTCGCCGTCGCCCGCGAGATCGCCCGCTCCAACCTGGTCAAGGCCGCGATCTTCGGCAACGACCCGAACTGGGGCCGCATCGTGGCCGCCGCCGGCTGCGTGCCCGAGTCCGTCGCCCCCTTCGCCGTCGACGACCTCTCCGTGCACGTCAACGGCGTGCACGTGTGCCGCGCCGGCGGTGCCCACCGCGACCGCTCCGAGGTCGACATGACCCTGCGCGAGACCCTCATCGAGGTCGACCTCGGCGCCGGTGACGCGAGCGGGGACATCTGGACCAACGACCTCACCCACGAATACGTCGAAGAGAACAGCGCCTACTCCTCATGACCGACCAGCCCGAGACGACCCCGCAGAGCGGGCCCCCCGAACCCCCCGCTGCCGAGCCCGGCCCGGGCCCCGACTCCGCTGCGCCGGGTCCGGACGCCGTCACCTCGGCCGCGGCCGACGGTCCGCTGGTGGGCAAGAACCCGCTCGCCCAGCTCGACGCCGCCCGCACCGAGGCGCGCGAGAAGTCCGAGGTGCTCATCGAGGCGATGCCCTGGATGCAGCGCTTCCGCGGCAAGATCGTCGTGGTCAAGTACGGCGGCAACGCCATGGTCGACGAGGAGCTGCGCCGCGGCTTCGCGGCCGACATGGTCTTCATGCGCCTGGCCGGCATCCACGTCGTCGTGGTCCACGGCGGCGGCCCGCAGATCACGACGATGCTCGACCGCGTCGGCATCGACTCCACCTTCCAGGGCGGGATGCGCGTGACCGACACCGACACCATGGACGTGGTGCGCATGGTCCTGGTGGGGCAGGTGGGGCGCCAGCTCGTCGGCCTCGTCAACCACCACGGGCCCTTCGCCGTGGGCATGTCCGGCGAGGACGCGCGGCTGTTCACGGCCACCCGGCGCGGTGCCGTGGTCGACGGGGAGGACGTGGACCTCGGCCACGTCGGCGCCGTCAACGGCGTGAACATCGACGGCATCAGCGACCTGCTGGCCAGCGGCCGGATCCCGGTGATCTCCTCGATCGCCCCGGAGATCGACGCCGCCGGCGACCCCACCGGCGAGGTGCTCAACATCAACGCCGACCTCGCCGCCGCTGCGCTCGCCGAGGGACTGGACGCCGAGAAGCTCGTGATGCTCACCGACGTCGAGGGGCTCTACCGCGACTGGCCCGACCGCGGCTCGCTGATCCCGGAGATCGCCGCGAGCGAGCTGCGTGCGATGCTGCCCACCCTCACCTCCGGGATGATCCCGAAGGCCGAGGCGCTGCTCGGGGCGGTCGACGCCGGGGTGCGCACCGCCGCCATGATCGACGGACGCATCGAGCACGCCGTGCTGCTCGAGGTCTTCACCACCAAGGGAGTCGGCACGATGGTCAGGAGGGACGACTATGTCTGAGCAGGAGAAGAACTCCCCGCAGGGGGCGACGTCGGGGGCCTCCGGCGCCCTCGTCCACTCCGCCGGTGCGGGGGAGGGGTCCGACGACCTCGCCACGCGCTATGGCGAGGCGCTGCTGCCCGTGTTCGGCGCCCCGCAGCGCATTCTCGCCCGCGGAGAGGGGACGCGCGTCTGGGACACCGACGGGAAGGAGTACCTCGACCTGCTGGCCGGCATCGCCGTGAACGCCCTCGGGCACGCCCACCCTGCGATGCTGTCCGCGCTGACCAAGCAGGCCGAGACCCTCGGGCACGTCTCGAACTTCTTCGCCACCGCCCCACAGATCGAGCTCGCCGAGAAGCTGCTGACCCTCTCCGGAGCCCCGGCCGGCTCCGGGGTGTTCTTCGCGAACTCCGGCACCGAGGCGAACGAGGCCGCGTTCAAGATCGCTCGCCGCACCGGCCGCCCGCGCATCCTGGCCCTGACGAATTCCTTCCACGGCCGCACCATGGGCGCTCTCGCCCTGACCGCGAAGGAGGCCTACCGGGCGCCCTTCGAGCCGCTGCCCGGAGGGGTCGAGTTCATCCCCGCCGGCGACGAGCACGCCCTGGCCGAGGCCCTGGCTCCCGGCGATGTGGCGGCCGTGTTCGCCGAACCCATCCAGGGCGAGGCCGGGGTGCGCCCGCTGGAGCGCGAGTACCTCCTGGCCCTGCGTCGCCTCACCCGCGATCACGGCACCCTGCTGATCCTCGACGAGGTCCAGACCGGCATGGGCCGCACCGGGCAATGGTTCGCCCACCAGGAGATCGACGGTCTGCAGCCCGACGTCATGACGCTGGCCAAGGGCCTCGGGGGCGGCTTCCCGATCGGGGCCGTGATCAGCTTCGGGGCAGACGTCCACGACCTGCTGCAGCCCGGCCAGCACGGCACCACCTTCGGCGGGAACCCCCTGGCCGCCGCCGCGGGCCTCGCCGTGATCGGCACCCTGCTCGAGGAGGGCGTGCTCGAGCACGTCCGCACCGTCGGCGCGCGGCTGAGCGCCGACGTGCTCGCGCTCGAGAGCCCGCTGGTCACCGAGGTGCGCGGGGCCGGACTGCTGCTCGGCATCGGGCTCGCCGAGCCGATCGCGAAGCAGGTCGCCGGCGCGGCGCTGGAGGCCGGCTTCATCATCAACGCACCCGACGCCTCGACCCTGCGCCTCGCCCCGCCCCTGATCATCACCCAGGCGGATCTCGACACCTTCGTCGCCGCCCTGCCCGACCTGCTCGCGGCCGCGACGGCCGCCGGAGGGAACTGACATGCCCCGCCATTTCCTGCGCGACGACGATCTCGCCCCCGCCGAGCAGAAGGAGGTCCTCGCCCTCGCCCTCGAGCTCGCCGCGGACCGTTTCGCCCGCCGACCCCTCGAGGGGCCGCGCACGGTCGCGATCCTGTTCGACAAGTCCTCGACCCGCACCCGGATCTCCTTCGCGACCGGGGTGGCCGAGCTCGGCGGCAGCCCGCTGGTGATGGAGGCCGGGGCGAGCCAGCTGGGACGCGGCGAGTCGATCGGCGACACCACCGAGGTGCTCACCCGCATGGTCTCTGCGATCGTGTGGCGCACCTTCGGCCAGGAGCGGATCGAGGAGATGGCCGCGCACGCCACCGTCCCCGTGGTCAACGCCCTGACCGACGAGTTCCACCCCTGCCAGATCCTCGCGGACCTGCAGACCATCGCCCAGCACACCGGGGGACTGGCCGACGGCGACGCGGCGCTGGCCGGCCGCTCGCTGGCCTATCTCGGCGACGGCGCCAACAACATGGCCCACTCCTATCTGCTCGGCGGCGCCACCGCCGGTATGGACGTGCGCATCGGAGCCCCCGCTTCCCACCGGCCCGACCCGGAGATCCTGGCGCGCGCCACCGAGATCGCCGCCGCCACCGGCGGCTCGGTCCGGGTGACCGAGGATCCCCGGGAGGCCGTGGCCGGGGCGAGCGCGGTGCTCACCGACACCTGGGTGTCGATGGGCCAGGAGGGCGAGGACGGCCGCGGCGAGGCCACCTTCGCGCCCTACCAGGTCTCCGAGGAGCTCATGGACCTCTCGGGGGGCATCTTCCTGCACTGCCTGCCCGCCTATCGCGGCAAGGAGGTCGCCGCCTCCGTGATCGACGGGCCCGCCTCGGTGGTGTGGGACGAGGCGGAGAACCGCCTGCATGCCCAGAAGGCGCTGCTCACCTGGCTGCTGGAGCATCCTGATGCGACCACGGCCGGCCACGCCCGCCCGGCGGGGGAGCGATGATGAGCGAACAGCGCCGGGCCCTGGCGCAGACCAAGACCTCCCGGCAGCAGCGCATCGTCCAGCTGCTCACCCACCGGGAGGTCTCCTCGCAGTCGCAGCTCGCACAGCTGCTGACCGCCGAGGGGACCGAGGTCACGCAGGCCACGCTCTCGCGCGACCTCGTCGAGCTGCAGGCGGAGAAGGTCCGCGGCTCGGCCGGCAGCCTCGTCTACCGCCTGCCTCCCGAGGGCGGTGCGCCGCGGCCGACGGGCCCGCCCGCCGAGAGCGAGCTGCTCGAGGCCCGCCTGCCGCGCCTGGCCGAAGGTCTCCTCGTCTCCGCGGAAGCCAGCGGCAACCTCGTCGTGGTGCGGACCCCGCCGGGCGGAGCGCAGTATCTCGCCTCCGCCCTGGACCGCTCGGTGATGCCCGACGTCCTGGGTACGATCGCGGGCGACGACACCGTGCTGCTGGTCTCCCGGGATCCCGTCGGCGGCGATCGCCTCGCGGCGCGGCTGCTCGACCTGGCCGACGGGCGCCGCGAGGTCCCCGTGCCCGGCGCGACCGGCGACGACACCGCCCACGGCGACTTTGCACCCGGCATCTGACCCTTTCCACCGACCCGGACCCACAGACTCGGACGCGGCCCGAACCCCGCCCGTCCCGACCACAGACCGACCCCACTTCTAGGAGCATTCCCGTGACCGAACGCATCGTCCTCGCCTACTCCGGCGGCCTCGACACCTCCGTGGCCATCGGCTGGATCCACGACGCCACCGGCGCCGACGTCATCGCCTGCGCGGTGGACGTCGGCCAAGGCGGTGAGGACCTCGAGGTGATCCGCCGGCGCGCGCTGGACTGCGGCGCCGTCGAGGCCTATGTGGCCGACGCCCGCGACGAGTTCGCCGAGGAGTACTGCATGGCAGCCCTCAAGGCGAACTCGCTGTACATGGACGCCTACCCGAACGTCTCGGCGATCTCCCGCCCCGTGATCACCAAGCACCTCGTGAAGGCCGCCAAGAAGTTCGGCGCCACCACGGTCGCCCACGGCTGCACGGGCAAGGGCAACGACCAGGTGCGCTTCGAGGTCTCGATCACCTCGCTCGCCCCGGAGCTCAAGTGCATCGCCCCGGTGCGCGACCTCGCGCTGACCCGCGACAAGGCGATCCAGTACGCCGAGCGCAAGGGCCTGCCGATCGAGACCACGAAGCACAACCCGTTCTCCATCGACCAGAACGTGTGGGGCCGCGCCATCGAGACCGGCTTCCTCGAGGACATCTGGAACGAGCCCACCAAGGACATCTTCAGCTACACCGACGACCCGGCCTACCCGCCGGTCGCCGACGAGGTCGTCCTCACCTTCGAGCGCGGCGTCCCGGTCGCGATCGACGGCCGGTCGGTCACCCCGCTGGAGGCGATCCAGGAGATGAACCGCCGCGCCGGCGCCCAGGGCGTCGGCCGCATCGACATCGTCGAGGACCGCCTGGTGGGCATCAAGTCCCGCGAGGTCTACGAGGCCCCCGGCGCCATGGCCCTGATCACCGCCCACCAGGAGCTCGAGCGCGTCACCCTCGAGCGCGAGCAGGCCCGCTTCAAGCGCACCGTCGGCGATCGCTGGACCGAGATGGTCTACGACGGCCAGTGGTTCTCCCCGCTGAAGAAGTCCCTGGACGCCTTCATCGAGGACACCCAGCGCTACGTCAACGGTGACATCCGCATGACGCTGCACGGCGGACGTGCCACCGTGACCGGCCGCCGCTCGGAGACCGGCCTGTACGACTTCAACCTCGCCACCTACGACGAGGGCGACGCCTTCGACCAGTCCAGCGCCCGCGGCTTCATCGACATCTACGGGCTGGCCGCCAAGCAGGCCGCGGCTCGCGACGTCGCCTTCGGCAACGGGGAGAACCTGGACGCCGAGGACGCCGAGTGAGCGCCTCGACCCCGGGCCCGGAGGGGACTTCGGCCCCCTCGGGCGCGAGTGCCGCGCTGTGGGGCGGACGCTTCGGCTCCGGCCCGTCGGCCGCCCTCGCCGCGCTGTCCGTGTCCACGCACTTCGACTGGCGTCTGGCCCCGTACGACCTCCGCGGCTCGAAGGCCCACGCGAACGTGCTGCACGCGGCCGGACTGCTGAGCGATGACGAGCTGGCCGGCATGCAGGAGGCGCTCGACGTCCTCGCGGCCGACGTCGCCTCCGGCGCCTTCGTCGCGGCCGCGGACGACGAGGACGTGCACACGGCCCTGGAGCGCGGGCTCATCGAGCGCGCCGGCGGCGAGCTCGGCGGCAAGCTGCGCGCCGGCCGCTCGCGCAACGACCAGATCGCCACGCTGATCCGACTGTTCCTGCGCGACCAGGCCCGCGCCGTCGGCGACCAGGTCCTCGACCTCGCCGAGGTGCTGCTCGAGCGGGCGCGCGAGGTGCATGGCGTCCCCATGCCGGGCCGCACGCATCTCCAGCACGCCCAGCCGCTGCTGCTGAGCCACCACCTGCTCGCCCACGCCTGGCCGCTGCTGCGCGACGTCGAGCGTCTGGCCGACCTCGACCGCCGCACGGCCGTCTCCCCGTACGGATCCGGGGCGCTGGCCGGATCGAGCCTGGGGCTGGATCCGCAGGCCGTCGCCGCGGAGCTGGGCTTCGAGGACTCGGTCTGGAACTCGATCGACGGCACCGCCTCGCGGGACCTGACCGCTGAGTTCTCCTTCGTGCTGGCGATGGTCGGCATCGACCTCTCGCGCCTGGCCGAGGAGGTCATCCTGTGGAACACGAAGGAGTTCTCCTTCATCACCCTGGACGACTCCTTCTCCACCGGGTCCTCGATCATGCCGCAGAAGAAGAACCCGGACATCGCCGAGCTGGCGCGCGGCAAGGCGGGGCGGATCGTGGGCGACCTGGTCGGGCTGCTGGCCACGCTCAAGGCCCTGCCGCTGGCGTACAACCGTGACCTGCAGGAGGACAAGGAACCGGTCTTCGACCAGGTCGACTCCCTGGATCTGGTGCTGCCTGCCTTCACGGGGATGATGGCCACGCTGGTGTTCCACACCGACCGGATGAGGGAGCTGGCCCCGCAGGGCTTCTCGCTCGCCACCGACATCGCCGACCACTTGGTGCGCAACGGGGTGCCCTTCCGCAGTGCGCACGAGATCTCCGGGGCCTGCGTGAAGGTGGCCGAGGAGCAGGACAAGGAACTGTGGGACCTCACCGACGACGAGCTCGCCGAGATCTCCGAGCACCTCGATCCTTCGGTGCGCGAGGTCCTGACGGTGCAGGGTTCCATCGCCTCGCGCGATGCCAAGGGCGGGACCGCCTCGGCACGGGTGGCGGAGCAGGAGCGGGCCGTGGGCGAGACCATCGCCGAGCTGCGGTCCTTCACCCGGGACCGCTGAGCACGCTCCCGGGACCGCTGAGCACGCTCCCGGGACCGTCGCGCACCGTCGCCGAGACCCGTGCTCCCCGGTGAGCCGGGCGGCATGCTCGGTGCTCCGCCGGCGGCCGGCGGGCCGGTGAGGTCGTCGGCCCCCGGTGCCCGCTCCGGGGACGTCCGGCCGCCGGCCCGTCGGCGTCCGGTCGTCGGCCGGCGGCGCCCGCTCCGGGGACGTCCGGCCATCGGCCCGTCGGCCCCGGCCGTGGCTCCGTCCGAGACCGCAGGCTCGGATCTGTGACAATGACGCATGACGCCCGCCCGGGCGTCCGCGGTGCCCGCCGAGGGCCGATGCGCCGTCGGCCACGTCCCGCACCCGACCCAGGCACTTTCCCGTGCCCCACCGAGAGGAACCGATCGATGCATTCCGTCCTGGACGAGCTCGCCTGGCGAGGACTCGTCGTGCAGACCACCGGGCGTGAGGCGCTCGGCAGCGCTCTGGCGGACGGACCGGTCAGCCTGTATTGCGGCTTCGACCCGACGGCCGCCTCCCTGCACGTCGGCCACCTCACCCAGGTGCTGACGATGCGGCGCCTCCAGCTCGCCGGCCACCACCCCTACGCCCTGGTGGGCGGGGCGACCGGCCTGATCGGCGATCCGCGGATGTCCGGGGAGCGGGTCCTGAACGACGCCGAGCTCGTCAACGGCTGGGTGGACAGCCTCCGCTCACAGATCTCCCGCTTCCTGGACCTCGAGGGCGAGTACGGGGTGACCATGGTCGACAACCTCGACTGGATCGGGCAGATGAGCGCCCTCGACTTCCTGCGGGACATGGGCAAGCACTTCCGCATGGGCACCATGCTCGGCAAGGAGACCGTCTCCCGGCGCCTGCAGAGCGAGGAGGGGATCAGCTACACGGAGTTCAGCTACCAGGTGCTGCAGGGCATCGACTACCTCGAGCTGAACCGTCGCTACGGGGTGAGCCTCCAGTACGGCGGCAACGACCAGTGGGGCAATCTGCTCTCCGGGGTCGAGCTGATCCACAAGGTCGAAGGGCGGGACGCCCATGCGCTGACCACTCCGCTGGTGACCAAGGCGGACGGCAGCAAGTTCGGCAAGAGCGAAGGCGGTGCGATCTGGCTCGACGCCGAGCTCACCAGCCCGTACGCCTTCCACCAGTTCTGGCTCAACGCGGCCGACGCGGACATCGTGAAGTACCTGCGGTACTTCACCTTCCGCACCCAGGAGGAGATCGCCGAGCTCGAGCAGGCCACCGTGGAGGCCTCGCACGAGCGCCGGGCGCAGCGGGTTCTGGCCGACGACCTCACCACGCTCGTCCATGGTGAGCAGGCCACCGCCCAGGCCACGGCCGCGGCGGCGGTGCTGTTCGGCCGCGGGGACGTCCGGGCGCTGGACGAGACGACCATAGAATCCATCGCCCAGGAGCTGCCCGGTGCCGAGCTGAGCACGACCACCCCGTTGGTGGACGCCTTCATCGCCACCGGCATCGTGCAGTCCAAGGGCGCCGCCCGCCGCGGGGCCGACGAGGGAGGGCTCTCCGTCAACGGCGAGAAGCTCACCGCCGACGAGCTCATCCGGGAGCTGGGGGAGCTCGACATGCTGCCGGGCCGCCACCTGTTGCTGCGTCGTGGCCGCAAGAACGCCGCGATGGTGCGTCTTCTCGGCTGACGCACCTCGCCCCGCAGCGCCCCGGTTCCCCGTCGTGGAGAACCGGGGCGCTCTGCGTGCCGGAGGGATCGGACCGTGCCGGGACGCCGGATGGCCCGCTCGTGCCAGGGGCGCCGACTATCCGGGCCTCTGCGATGGGGAGAGGGCGGACCAGGACGCCGGCTCACTCGATCCTCACCTCCGCCCGTTTCCCGTGACGCCCCTCTCAGACGTGGGTCACATCGAGGTGAACGAGCGCTTTCCCGGAGCAGCAAAATGTGGGGTGACCTGCATGTATAGCGAGCGCGCACGGTGAACGGAGGTCGAAATCCCCGGTTTGCTCGCCGGCTCGGGGCCGCGTAATGTCTTCTCTTGTCAGCAGCGAGGATGCAGACGCGAAAGGCCGAGGAGCTCCCCCGAGGAGCCGACGGCCCCGAGCGGATGAGGACGAGGTGCTGGCCCGGTCTCCTGGGGAACCAGGGGAACGGCCGTGAGCGGCTGACCGGGACGATCGCCCAGCGATCTGAACGAGATGCACGACACGGACAGCGGAGTTGGACGTGGCCGCGAGGAACTGCTAGAGTAGCGACTCGCGCCGGGACGACGAAGCACAACAAGTCGCCACCGGGTCACACCGGCCGGCGCGTCCGAGCCTCCGACTCATACCGCGATCGCGGAGTGAGAACGATGTGCGCGTGTTGCTTGATATCTCAATAGCGTGTCTGTTTATTGATGCCATTATTTTGAATGGCAAATTTTAACGGATGATTAGCAGTTTATGCTAGTTGTTTGTTGTTTGCTGGGATTTTTCTATGTTTTCATGGAGAGTTTGATCCTGGCTCAGGACGAACGCTGGCGGCGTGCTTAACACATGCAAGTCGAACGATGACGGTGGTGCTTGCACTGCCTGATTAGTGGCGAACGGGTGAGTAACACGTGAGTAACCTGCCCCCCTCTTCGGGATAACCTCGAGAAATCGAGGCTAATACCGGATATGAGTTTCCACCGCATGGTGGTTGCTGGAAAGTTTTTCGGTGGGGGATGGACTCGCGGCCTATCAGTTTGTTGGTGAGGTAATGGCTCACCAAGGCGATGACGGGTAGCCGGCCTGAGAGGGCGACCGGCCACACTGGGACTGAGACACGGCCCAGACTCCTACGGGAGGCAGCAGTGGGGAATATTGCACAATGGGCGAAAGCCTGATGCAGCGACGCCGCGTGAGGGATGACGGCCTTCGGGTTGTAAACCTCTTTCAGTAGGGAAGAAGCGAGAGTGACGGTACCTGCAGAAGAAGCGCCGGCTAACTACGTGCCAGCAGCCGCGGTAATACGTAGGGCGCAAGCGTTGTCCGGAATTATTGGGCGTAAAGAGCTTGTAGGTGGCTTGTCGCGTCTGCCGTGAAAACCCGAGGCTCAACCTCGGGCGTGCGGTGGGTACGGGCAAGCTAGAGTGTGGTAGGGGAGACTGGAACTCCTGGTGTAGCGGTGAAATGCGCAGATATCAGGAAGAACACCGATGGCGAAGGCAGGTCTCTGGGCCATTACTGACACTGAGAAGCGAAAGCATGGGTAGCGAACAGGATTAGATACCCTGGTAGTCCATGCCGTAAACGTTGGGCACTAGGTGTGGGGACATTCCACGTTTTCCGCGCCGTAGCTAACGCATTAAGTGCCCCGCCTGGGGAGTACGGCCGCAAGGCTAAAACTCAAAGGAATTGACGGGGGCCCGCACAAGCGGCGGAGCATGCTGATTAATTCGATGCAACGCGAAGAACCTTACCAAGGCTTGACATGGACCGGACGGCTGCAGAGATGTGGCTTTCTTTGGACTGGTTCACAGGTGGTGCATGGTTGTCGTCAGCTCGTGTCGTGAGATGTTGGGTTAAGTCCCGCAACGAGCGCAACCCTCGTTCCATGTTGCCAGCGCGTCGTGGCGGGGACTCATGGGAGACTGCCGGGGTCAACTCGGAGGAAGGTGGGGACGACGTCAAATCATCATGCCCCTTATGTCTTGGGCTTCAAGCATGCTACAATGGTCGGTACAATGGGTTGCGAAGCTGTGAGGTGGAGCGAATCCCAAAAAGCCGGCCTCAGTTCGGATTGGGGTCTGCAACTCGACCCCATGAAGTCGGAGTCGCTAGTAATCGCAGATCAGCAACGCTGCGGTGAATACGTTCCCGGGCCTTGTACACACCGCCCGTCAAGTCACGAAAGTCGGTAACACCCGAAGCCAGTGGCCCATCCTCGTGAGGGAGCTGTCGAAGGTGGGATCGGTGATTGGGACTAAGTCGTAACAAGGTAGCCGTACCGGAAGGTGCGGCTGGATCACCTCCTTTCTAAGGAGCATCACCATTATGGTGGCCATCGTCCTGCCCGAGTGTGGTGGGGATGGTTGCTCACGGGTGGAACATCGATGAATGGGCACTTCGCTGGTTCTCGCCGGCTCTAGTACGACTCCGTGTTGCGGGGTGTGGAACGAGTGGGGTGGGGCTGGTTCGAGGTGGAGACACGCTATTGGGTTGTGAGGCTGCACGCGTCCCTGGTGCCTGTGGGTGTCGGGGTGTGTGGCTGGTCCTCCCTCGTCATGAGTCACTGTTGTGGTGGTCGTGGTGGGTGTGGGGTTGTTTCTTGAGAACTACATAGTGGACGCGAGCATCTTGTAAGCAATTTTTATGATTTTGTGTCTTTGTGTTGCTAAGTTTTTTAGAGCGCACGGTGGATGCCTTGGCAAGAAGAGCCGACGAAGGACGTGTGAGTCTGCGTTAAGCCTCGGGGAGTTGACAACAGAGCTGTGATCCGAGGATGTCCGAATGGGGAAACCCACCGCGAGTCATGTCGCGGTACCCGCCATTGAATGTATAGGTGGTGTGGAGGGAACGCGGGGAAGTGAAACATCTCAGTACCCGCAGGAAGAGAAAACAAAGAGTGATTCCGTGAGTAGTGGCGAGCGAAAGCGGAGGTGGCTAAACCTGGTCTGTGTGATACCCGGCAGGGGTTGCAGGTTGGGGGTTGTGGGACGTGTCTGGTCTGTCTGCCGGCGGATCGACGTGGACGCATAGTGGTAGTCGAAGTCGTGGTGAGTGCGACGGCGTAGAGGGTGTGACCCCCGTAGACGAAACTGGTGTGCGGCGTGATGCTGTTCCCGAGTAGCACCGGGCCCGTGAAATCCGGTGTGAATCTGCCAGGACCACCTGGTAAGCCTGAATACTACTTCTTGACCGATAGCGGACAAGTACCGTGAGGGAAAGGTGAAAAGCACCCCGGGAGGGGAGTGAAATAGTACCTGAAACCGTGTGCTTACAATCCGTCGGAGCCTTGAGGGGTGACGGCGTGCCTTTTGAAGAATGAGCCTGCGAGTTAGTGGTCGGTGGCGAGGTTAACCCGTGTGGGGTAGCCGTAGCGAAAGCGAGTCTGAACGGGGCGTTCAGTCGCCGGCTCTAGACCCGAAGCGAAGTGATCTATCCATGGGCAGTGTGAAGCGCGGGTAAGACCGCGTGGAGGCGCGAACCCACTTCAGTTGAAAATGGAGGGGATGACCTGTGGATAGGGGTGAAAGGCCAATCAAACTTCGTGATAGCTGGTTCTCCCCGAAATGCATTTAGGTGCAGCGTTGCGTGTTTCGTGTCGGAGGTAGAGCACTGGATAGGCGATGGGCCCCACCGGGTTACTGACCTTAGCCAAACTCCGAATGCCGATACGTGAGAGCGCAGCAGTGAGACTGTGGGGGATAAGCTTCATGGTCGAGAGGGAAACAGCCCAGAACATCAGCTAAGGCCCCTAAGCGTGTGCTAAGTGGAAAAGGATGTGGAGTTGCTGAGACAACCAGGAGGTTGGCTTAGAAGCAGCCACCCTTGAAAGAGTGCGTAATAGCTCACTGGTCAAGTGATTCTGCGCCGACAATTTAGCGGGGCTCAAGTACACCGCCGAAGCTGTGTCACTCCAGACGTATGTGCTGGGGTGGGTAGGGGAGCGTCGTGCAGCCGGTGAAGCCGCGGGGAACCCAGTGGTGGAGGCTGTACGAGTGAGAATGCAGGCATGAGTAGCGATAGACGGGTGAGAAACCCGTCCGCCGATTGATCAAGGGTTCCAGGGCCAGGTTAATCCGCCCTGGGTTAGTCGGGACCTAAGGCGAGGCCGACAGGCGTAGTCGATGGACATCGGGTTGATATTCCCGAACCGATCGTAGGAGGACCCATACCGAGGCTTCCGATGCTAACCACCCGAGCTGGCCCCATACCCTTCGGGTGTGGAGGTTGGTGAGGCTGGGAACCAAGGTTGTAGTAGGTCAGCGCGTGGGATGACGCAGTGAGGTAGCTTCCGCGGACTTAATGGAATAGTCCGTCTAAGCGTGCAGCCCGGCCCCGGGTAATGCTGGGGCCATGAGGGTCAGACGTGATGGGGATCCCGTAGGGGCGAAGGTGAGTGATCCTGTACTGCCTAGAAAAGTTCCGGCGTGACGAATACGGTCGCCCGTACCCTAAACCGACTCAGGTGATCAGGTAGAGAATACCGAGGCGTTCGAGAGAATCGTGGTTAAGGAACTCGGCAAAATGCCCCCGTAACTTCGGGAGAAGGGGGCCCGAACCGTGAGAGCGGTGAGGGCCGCAGAGACCAGGGAGAAGCGACTGTTTACTAAAAACACAGGTCCGTGCGAAGTCGTAAGACGCTGTATACGGACTGACGCCTGCCCGGTGCTGGAAGGTTAAGAGGACCGGTTAGACCCTTTTGGGGGTCGACGCTGAGAATTTAAGCCCCAGTAAACGGCGGTGGTAACTATAACCATCCTAAGGTAGCGAAATTCCTTGTCGGGTAAGTTCCGACCTGCACGAATGGCGTAACGACTTCTCCACTGTCTCAACCGCGAACTCGGCGAAATTGCATTACGAGTAAAGATGCTCGTTACGCGCAGCAGGACGGAAAGACCCCGGGACCTTTACTATAGTTTGATATTGGTGTTTGGGACGGCTTGTGTAGGATAGGTGGGAGACTGGGAAGCATTCACGCCAGTGAGTGTGGAGTCATTGTTGAAATACCACTCTGGTCGTTCTGGATTCCTAACCTCGGTCCGTGATCCGGATCAGGGACAGTGTCTGATGGGTAGTTTAACTGGGGCGGTTGCCTCCTAAAGAGTAACGGAGGCGCTCAAAGGTTCCCTCAGCCTGGTTGGCAATCAGGTGTTGAGTGTAAGTGCACAAGGGAGCTTGACTGCGAGACAGACATGTCGGGCAGGTGCGAAAGCAGGAACTAGTGATCCGGCACTCCATTGTGGAATGGGTGTCGCTCAACGGATAAAAGGTACCCCGGGGATAACAGGCTGATCTTGCCCAAGAGCTCATATCGACGGCATGGTTTGGCACCTCGATGTCGGCTCGTCGCATCCTGGGGCTGGAGTTGGTCCCAAGGGTTAGGCTGTTCGCCTATTAAAGCGGTACGCGAGCTGGGTTTAGAACGTCGTGAGACAGTTCGGTCCCTATCCGCTGCGCGCGTTGGATATTTGAGAAGTCCTGTCCCTAGTACGAGAGGACCGGGATGGACTGACCTCTGGTGTGCCAGTTGTTCTGCCAAGAGCATGGCTGGTTGGCTACGTTGGGAAGGGATAACCGCTGAAAGCATCTAAGCGGGAAGCCTGCTTCAAGATGAGATATCCATGCACCCTTGTGGTGTGAGAGGCCCCCAGTAGATGACTGGGTTGATAGGCCAGATGTGGAAGCGCAGTAATGTGTGGAGCTGACTGGTACTAATGGCTGATGACTTAACAACACGTTTATTGTTTATTGTTGTGTGTTCGCGTCCACTGTGTGGTTCTGGAGAAATAATCCCGGGGCACCGCTTATGTTGTGGTGTTTGTGGGCTGGTTGTCTCGTCGTGTTACGGCGGTCATAGCATCGAGGAAACGCCCGGTTCCATTCCGAACCCGGAAGCTAAGCTCGATTGCGCCGATGGTACTGCACTCGGGAGGGTGTGGGAGAGTAGGACGCCGCCGGACATCTTCCATGGGAGTGGGAGGCTGTTGGAGACCCCTTGTTCGAGAGGGCGGTCTCGCGCCTCCCACTCCCTTTTTTCATGCCCCGACACCACCCACGCTGCGACGCCCATCGCCCCGCCACCGGTGCTCACGACCACCGGGGCTCCGTGCGGACTGCATCGTGAGCGGGGAGCGCGTTGTCAGGGTGCCCGTCCCCCGCAGGTGCACGGGAGCAGGAGCTCGGTCATGGCGTACCCCCTGTCACCTCGGGACCATCGAAACGGGTCTTGGGGAAGGGCCAAGGGTAGAATGGGCGTCCGTGTGCGAGGCGGTATCGCGCGGTGCCCCGTACAGCGGAGGCGACTCCTGTCGCGTCCGTCCACGAAGTAGCCAGAGCCGGGGAACGACTCCGAAGGCGTTCCCGCAGAGTCCCAGGAGTGTCATGTCGTCCTCGCTGCCGGCCGTCCCCGTCCTCGACGAGGAGCTCGCGACGAGAATCGCGGACCGTCTCGGCATGATCGAGGATCGGCTGCGGAGCTCCGTCGAGACCTCGGACGACATGACCCGCTGGACGGCGCGTCACCTGATGGACGCGGGCGGCAAGCGGGTTCGCCCGATGCTCGTGCTGCTGGCGGCCGCTCTCGGGGACATCGACGAGGACAGCGTTCTCGATGCCGCGGTGCTCGTGGAGCTGACTCACCTGGCCAGCCTGTACCACGATGATGTGATGGACTCGGCGCCGACGCGTCGCGGGACCGACAGCGCGCACGCCCTCTGGGGCAACAACGTCGCGATCCTGACCGGCGATTTTCTCTTCGCCCGTGCCAGTGCTCTGAGCGCCCGCATCGGCCCGTCCGCCGTGACCTTGCATTCCGAGACCTTCGAACGACTGTGCCTGGGACAGCTGCACGAGACCGTCGGCCCTGCGCCGCAGGATGACCCTTTCGACCACTACATCTCGGTGCTCTCGGACAAGACCGCCTCCCTGCTCGCCCTCGCGGGCGAACTCGGTGCCATCCTGGCCGGAGCACCAGCCGGCACCGGCGATGTCATGCGCCGGTACGGCGAGAAGGTCGGAGTCGCGTTCCAACTCGCGGACGACGTTCTCGACCTCGGCAGTGATGCAGCCACGAGCGGTAAGACGCCCGGCATCGATCTGCGGGAAGGCGTCCCCACGATGCCGACCCTCCTCGTGCGTCGTCGAGCGTCCCAGGAGGGCGACGCCCGCAGTCGACAGATCGTCGAGCGCCTCGACGGCGACCTCAGCAGCGACGAGTCGCTGGCGGAGCTGGTGTCGCTGCTGCAGGACGATCCCGCCCTGGGAGCCACGCGGGAGCTCGCGCAGCGCACAGCGGATGAGTCGGTGGCGATCCTCGAGGAGCTGCCCGCGGGCGTCGTGCGGGACGCGCTGATCGAGTTCACCCGCACTCTGGTCGAACGGCGCCGCTGAGCACCTGTCCACTTAAGCCTCCTGGTCCTCGCGGTTCGGTCGCGTGTCCCCGAGGATGATGAGAGGCTCGTGGCATCCGGAAGTCTCTGCGAGTACCCTGGGACGGTCGCGCGCACGGCAGGGCCGACCTCGGGGGTGGACCCCGGCGGGGAAGCAGTGGGGTCATGGGGCGTGCGGGCGGAACGAAGAACACATTTCTAGGGGTCAACCATGTCTGTCACCGCCGGTGTGAAGCAGCGCCGACGACGGTCCACCGTCGTCTCGAGCGCCGTGCTCGCCGTGGTGGCGCTCGTCGTGACGGGCTTCGCGATCCACTACCCGGGGTTGTCGTCCTCGGACGTCGAGGTCTCCGACGGCGGCGTCTGGGTGACCGGCTCCGAGCAGCGTCTCATGGGTCGCCTGAACGTCGACGCCGGCCAGCTCGACGCCCGGCTGTCGATGAGCGGCGACGATCTCGACATCCTCCAGTCCGGTTACACCGTGATCGAGACCGGCCCGCGGGGGATCACGCCGATCAACACCGCCTCCGTCCAGCGCGGCGGCCTCGTCGAGCTCCGTGCGGACACGCAGGTGAAGCTCGGGGGCGACCGCGTGGCCATCGTGAGCCCCGACGGCAAGGTCTGGATCCTCACCCCCGGCGAGGCGGCGGCTTTCGACCCCGGCGACGTCGAGCCGACCTACGAGACCGGTGACAAGGCACCGAAGGTCGCCGTGTCGAACCAGGGCACCGTCTTCGTCCTGGACGGCGAGGAGCTGCTGACGTTCCCCCGCACCGACGACACCCGCGACACCGAGGCGGAGAAGCCGACCCCGGTCGCCAACGTCAGCAACGATCCCGAGATGCTCCAGATGACGGCGGTGGGGGAGAAGCCCGTCATTCTCGACAAGGAGAACCGACTGCTCCGACTCGGCACCGATGCGTCCGAGTACAGCCTCTCCGACTACGGGGTCTCCGACCTCGAGGCGGCCCAGCTGCAGCAGCCCAGCGATTCCTCGGACGACGTCGTCGTCGCCACCGAGGACACGCTGTTCCTCGTGCCGTTCTCGGGCGGCGACGCCGAGAAGATCGCGGCCGGGGGGACGGGCGAACCGGTGGCTCCCGCGCAGGCCAAGGGCTGCGCCTACGGAGCGTGGAACCAATCGGTGCGCTATGTCCGCGTCTGCGAGGGCGGCGAGCCGATCAAGGACTCCATCCCGGAAGCCGACAGCGCCGCCGACCTCACCTTCCGCGTCAATCACGACCTGGTCGTGCTCAACGACCAGGAGTTCGGGCTGTCCTGGAAGATCGCCGAGAACATGGAGGTCGTCGAGGACTGGAACATCTCCCAGGACATCCAGACCGACAAGACCAAGGAGAAGGAGAAGGAGACCCTCACCACCACCATCACGAACACCGCCGCCGAGCGGGAGGAGGAGAACCGGAAGCCGACCGCCAACGACGACTCGTTCGGCGTGCGGCCCGGGGCCAGCGTGGTGCTCCCGGTGACCCGCAACGACACGGACCCCGACGGTGACGTCCTCGCCGTCGACCTGGAGGGCGACCAACCGGGGATCGGCACGGTCACGCCGATCCAAGGGGGAACGCAGATGCAGGTCGAGGTGGACGAGGATGCCTCCGGCAGCGCGAGCTTCACCTACAAGGCCGAGGACGGTCGCGGCGGAACCGATACTGCCAGCGTCGACCTCGAGGTGCACGGCGAGGGCACGAACTCGCCGCCGGAGGCCGTGGAGGATGCCACCACGAAGGTGCAGGTGCGCTCCGGCGAGGACATCAGTTTCAACATCAAGCCGTACTGGCAGGACCCCGACGGGGACGCGTTCTACCTCACCAACGCGACCGCCGAACCGGAGGACGTCGTCAGCTTCCAGCCCGACGGGCTGATCACCTTCAACGACGCGGGGATCGAGACCGGCACCAAGACGATCACGGTGGAGTTCCGCGACGAGAACGGCGACACGGGCAAGGGCACCGTCGAGGTCGAGGCCGTGACCGACAACGACCTGGCGCCGATCACCACGGCCGATCACGCCAGCGTCGTCTCCGGGCGGACGTCGACGATCAAACCCCTGGCCAACGATCTGAACCCCAACGGAGGTCAGCTCGAGCTGACCAACGTCACCGGGCCCGACGCCCTCGAGATCGATGCGGTCCTGGACGCGGGCACGATCCGGGTCTCCGGGGCGAGCCCGGGCACGTACTACCTGGAGTACACGGTCGCCGCCAGCGGCGCCAGCTCCGCCTCCCTGGGGATCATCCGCGTCGACATCGTCGAGCCCGCCTCGGACGACCTGGTCCCGGTCGCGGTCGATGACCTGGGCACCGTCACCACCGGGACCGACACCTTGATCGACCCGCTGGAGAACGACGTCGACCCCACCGGCGGCGTACTGGTGGTGAACTCTGTCCAGGTCCCCGAGGACAGTGGGCTGAAGGCGACGATCGTCGCCCACCACCTGGTGCGCGTCGAAGCAGAGCCGGGCGCGACGGTGTCCGACGAGCCCGTCCCGCTGACCTACGAGGTCGCGAACTCCGCCGGCAGCACCGAGGGCACGATGCGAGTGATGCTGGCGAGCACCGACACCCAGTTCGCCAACCCCATCGCCGTCCCTGACCGGGCCGTGGTCCGGGCCGGGGACATGGTGAGCATCGACGTCATCGGCAATGATGTCTCGCCCACGGATTCCGAGATGCATCTCGGGGAGATCCTGGACAAGTCCGACGCCGACACCGCGGGCCACGCCGAGTCCCATCAGGACCAGGTGCGTTTCCGCGCCGACGACGACGCCAGCGGCGAAGTCACCCTGACCTACCAGGTCATGGATGAGACGGGACGCGACGGCGCGGCCCGCGTGACGATCCAGATCGTCCCCCGGGACGCCTCGAACTCCCCGCCCAAGCCCGAGAATCTCGAAGCTCGCACGGTCGCCGGGTCCACGGTACGGATCCCGGTCCCGACCAGCGGTATCGACCCCGAGGGTGATTCGGTGATGCTCACCGGCATCACCAGCCCCACCCCGCAGCTGGGTGTGGTCGAGAGCGCCAACGGCGAGTGGATCGAATACACCCCGTACAAGGACTCCGCCGGTACGGATCGTTTCCAGTACCAGGTGAGGGACCGGTACGGGGCGATCGGCACCGCCGAGGTGCTGGTGGGCGTGGCACAGCCCAACGAGATGAACCAGCCTCCCTATGCGGTCGACGACACGGTGGAGGTGCGGCCGGACCGGGAGATCCAGATTCCCGTGCTCGAGAACGACACCGACCCGGAAGGCACACCGCTGAGCGTGGTGCGCGAGGACGTCGAGGCGATGACCGATATCGAGGTCGCCGATCCGGAGGACGAGAAGATCGAGGGTGTGGTCACGGCGACGACTCCCACCGAACCCGGCACCCACACCCTGCTCTACAGCGCGAGTGACGGACAGCTGAAGAGCTCCGCCTCGGTGACCGTCAAGGTCGATCCCAATGCGCCGCTGCGCAGCCCCGTCGCCCGGGACGACTTCGTCCCCGCGGAGCAGGTCATGGATCCGGAGCGCGAGTACATCGACGTCGACGTGCTCGCCAACGACTCCGATCCCGACGGCAGCACCTCCGACCTCGAGGTCACGCTCGAAGGCAACCCGGAGGGGGCGTCGCTGCGCGGTGAGGGCACGGTACGGGTGACGCCGCAGGAGGAGCAGCAGCGACTGCGGTACGTCATCGAGGACCAGGACGGCATGACGTCCGCCGGATACATCTGGGTCCCCGGCACGGCCAAGCAGGCCCCGAAGTGGGTGGGCGAGCCCGTCGAGGTCGAGGCCGGCTCCGAGGTGGACATCGACCTCGCGGACCCCGCCAACGTGCGGGTACGGCCGGGGGCCGAGAGCGCCCAGATCACCGATCCGTCCCTCGTGAGCGCGGCGCACACCGACGGGTCCGAGCTGGTCGAGAACGAGACGACGCTGCGCTACCGTCCCGCCGAGGACTTCTCCGGCCGCGACAGCATCTCGGTCGAGGTCACCGACGGCGAGGTCGGCGATTCCTCGGCCGCCACGGCGACGCTCGCGATCCCGGTGATCGTCACCCCGAAGGAGTCAAACCTGCCGCCGACGCTGCAGGGAGCATCGCTCGAGGTCGAGCAGGGCGATGCCCAGGCGTCCGTGGACATGGCCGCTTCGGCCGAGGATCCCGAGGGGGACGAGCTGAGTTACTCGCTCGGGGAGGTCCCCGAGGTCGAGGGGGTCGAGGTGAGCATGGACGGCTCGACGGTGATCGCTAATGCGACGCCGCGGGCACCCAAGGGGACCGTCGTGGACGTCCCGGTCACGGTCAGCGACGGCACCAATCCGCCGGTCAGTGCGACCGTCCAGGTGAGTGTGGTCGCCTCGACGAAACCGCTGCTGGCCGCCGTGCTCGATACGGCGGAGATCGATGCCGGTGAGACCGAGAAGGTCGATGTGCTGAAGAACGACTCGAATCCCTTCCCGGGCGGGAAGCGGACCATCGAGGCGGCCAGCGTCATCAACGGCAAGGGCAAGGTCTCGGTGGAAGGGGACAAGGTCGAGGTCACCCCTGCCGAGGACTTCCACGGGGTGCTCTCGATCCAGTACGCCGTCCTGGATGACACCCGGGACCCGGACCGCATGGCCAACGGCGAGATCCATGTGACCGTACGGGGCAAGCCCGATGCGCCGTCGGCGCCGCGCGTCGGTGACGTGGGGGACGGCTTCGTCGAGCTCAACTTCACCGCGGGCCCCGACAACGGCGCCCCGATCAACGAGTACCGGGTGACCTCGGCCAGCGGCCCTGCCGTCTCCCAGACCTGCGCATCGACCTCGTGCACCATCGACGGGCTGACCAACGACACGACGTACACCTTCGAGGTCGTGGCGATCAACGAGGTCGGAAAGTCCGAGCCCTCGGCGGCGTCGGCCGAGGCCCGGCCCGACGTGCGGCCGGAGAAGCCGGATTCACCGTCGGCCGAGCGAGGCGATACGCAGCTGACCGTGTCCTGGAGTGCTCCGGTCAACCGCGGCTCCCCGATCCAGCGTTACGACCTGCAGATGCAGAACACTTCGACCGGGGAGATCCAGTCCCAGGAGCTGGAGGCGGGTTCCACGAGCACCGTGTGGCCGGACCTGACCAACGGCACCGACTATCGGTTCCGGGTCCGCGCGCACAACCTCGCCGAGGAGCCGTCGGAGTGGTCGGACTGGTCCCGGGCGGAGCATCCCGCCGGGAAGCCGGCCGCCCCGGCGGGAACGGCGACCGCCTCGCGGATCAACAATCCGATCGGAGGCGGGATCACCGTCACCTGGCCGGAGATGACCACGGCCGAGGCGAATGGCGAACCGATCACGGAGTACGTCGTCACAGCCTCCTCGGGGAAGTCCCAGACGGTCCCCGCGTCCAAGACCAAGACGACCTTCCGCGGCCTCGATGAGAACTCCAAGCATTCCTTCACCTATCAGGGGGTGAACTCCGTCGGCAAGGGCGGGAGCTCCGGGGCCTCGAACGCCGTGGTGCCGTGGGCGAGGCCCGACGCCCCGACCGGAGTGGAGGCGTCGCTGCCGTGGAAGGATCCCAACGGTCGCGCCAAGATCGAGTGGAACGAGGCCAAGGGCAACGGGACCACCGTCCAGGATTACGTCATCACCTGGAGCGGCGGGGGCCGCGCCGTCGTCGATGCCTCTGACACGTCATACGTCGCGACAGGTCTGAAGAACGGCAAGGCCTATAAATTCCAGGTCCAGGCCCGGAACCGCTTTGAGGGCGGTGAGAGTGCGCTGTCGAAGTCCTCGGGGTCCGTGACTCCATACACGAAACCGGGAAAGCCGAACATCTCCTCCAACAGTTCGAAGTGCACCAACAGTTCGACGTGTCCGGTGACGTTCCAGATCAGGGCCAACGGCTCCGATGGCGGGGGCGGCGGCAAGACCTTGCAGTACCGGGTGAACGACGGGTCGTGGAAGGACGCTTCCGGGACGTCCCATACGGTCTCGAAGAACCTGTCCTCCGGGAAATCGATGACGGTCAGCGCGCGTGTCGTGAACGGAAAGGGCCTCATGAGCGGAAATGTCAAGAAGACTCAGGGGGCCCGCACCTACACCCCGCCGAAGCCGAAGGTCGCGGGAGGCGGTCCGAATTGGCAGGCAAAGGGCAGCGCGAACGCCGAGTCCGGGTGCACCTCCGACGATAAGTGGGGTGGATATTGCACCTACTTCACGATCACCTTCACGGACCTCGAACCCGGAAAATCGTATGATGTGACCTACAAGAACACGCACACCAATGGAAACTATGGTGTCTGGGAGTCGTACACCATCACGGGGGGCTCGAACGGAAAGGCCACCTCCCCCATAAAAAACTACTATGGCTACGTGGAGGGGACCGGTAATCCCATGGATGTCTTCGTCGACGGGAAGAAAGTCGGATCCTATTACACTCCTTGAATCGTGAGGACGGCAACGTGTCGTGATGTCGTTGCGTCCCCTCCCCTGACAGCCTCCGTACATGGAAAGCAGAGCACCACTGTGAGCATGACCCCTGAACAGGCCCGCTGGTTCGCCGACACCTTCGACAAGCTCGTCCAGAGCGTGGGACAGGCCGTCCTGGGCAAGACCGAGGTGGTCCGCCTCGTGCTGACCGCGATGATGGCCCCCGGCCACGTGCTGCTCGAGGACGCTCCCGGGACCGGCAAGACCTCGCTGGCCCGCTCGATCGCCGCGACCGTGCAGGGCACCAGCACCCGGGTGCAGTTCACGCCGGACCTGCTGCCGTCGGACGTCACCGGCGTGACGATCTACGACCAGAACACCAAGAGCTTCGAGTTCCACAAGGGCCCCGTGTTCGCCAACATCGTGCTGGCCGACGAGATCAACCGCGCCTCCCCGAAGACGCAGTCGGCCATGCTCGAGGTGATGGAGGAGGGGCGCGTCACCGTGGACGGCGTGACCCACGAGGTCGGTGATCCCTTCCTGGTCATCGCCACTCAGAACCCCATCGAGCAGGCCGGCACCTATCGTCTCCCGGAGGCGCAGCTGGACCGCTTCCTCATGAAGACCTCGCTGGGCTACCCCGACCACGCCTCGAGCGTGCAGATCCTCCAGGGCTCCGCGCTGCGCGACCGCTCCAGCCGGCTCAGCCCGCGCATCTCCCTGCAGGCCGTCAACGACATGACCGAGCTGGCCTCGACCGTGCACGTGGACCCCGCTGTCCTGGAATACGTCTCCCGTCTGATGGAGGAGACCCGCCTCGCCCCGGAGGTGCGCGTCGGAGTGTCGATCCGTGGCGCGATCGCGCTGATGCGAGCGGTCAAGGTGTGGGCCGCGGTCAACGGTCGCCACTACGTCATCCCCGACGACGTCAAGCACCTCGTCGAGCCCGTGTGGCTGCACCGCTTCGTGCTCGACCCCGAGGCCGAGTTCGCCGGCACCACGCCGCAGACCGTCATGACCAAGATCCTCAGCGAGGTGGCGCCTCCCCAGGCGCGTCAGCAGTCCGCATGAACCCCGAGTCGTCCCTCCCCACCGATACCGCCGACGCCAAGGTCGCCAAGGCCGCGGCGAAGAAGAGGCGTACCTCGACGAAGGCCCGGAAGCGGGCGGAGACGCGAGATCGGCGCCGCCGAGCGAAAGGCCCCGCGAGCGGATCGCCCACGAGCGGCCCATCCGCAGGCTCGGAATCCGCGGACAGCACGTCGAGTGCCTCCGGGACCCCACGCAGCACAGGCCTCGCGGGCATCAGGGACCGCCTGGTCGAGCTGTGGATGCGGCGCGTCCACCCGGTCCTGGACGTCGTCTCGCCGATCGGGTGGGCCGTCCTCGCCGTCGCCGTGACCTGCTGGGCCCTCGGGCTCCTGCTGCACCTGACCGAGCTGAACGTCGTGGCCCTCGTCCTCAGCGCGCCGCTGGTGATCGCCGGGCTGTTCGTCCTCGGCAAATCCAATTACCAGGTCACCCTCGACCTGCAGACGCACCGCGTGGTGGTCGGGACCCGTGCGGTCGGCCGGGTCGAGATCGCCAACCCCACCCAGCGCCCCATCCTGCCCTCACGCATCGAGCTGGCCGTCGGCGCGGCCACCGCCCAGTTCATGGTGCCGCGCCTGGACGCCGCCGCCGAGCACGAGGAGCTGTTCGCGGTTCCCACCAAGCGCCGCGCCGTCCTGGTCGTCGGACCGGTGCGCTCGGTCCGCGACGACCCGCTGTCCCTGATGCGCCGCCAGGTCACCTGGGCCAAGGCGCAGGAGCTGTACGTGCACCCGCGCACCGTGCGGCTGGATGAAGCCGCCAGCGGATTCCTCCGCGACCTGGAGGGGACCCCGTCCTCGGACCTCTCCAGCTCCGACATCGCCTTCCACGCCCTGCGCGACTACGCGCCCGGCGACGACCGCCGCCATGTCCACTGGCGCACCACCGCCCGCACCGGCAAGCTCATGGTCCGCCAGTTCGAGGAGACCCGCCGCTCCCACGTGGTCGTCGCGCTGGACAACCTCGCCGAGCACTACGCCAGCGACGACGAGTTCGAGCTCGCCGTCTCCATCGCCGCCTCGATCTCCGCCCAGACCCTGCGCGAGGAGAAGGAGCTGACCCCCTTCACCTTCTTGGAGCGTCAGCGCACCAGCACGTTCCGTCGGCTGATGGACGACTACACCGTCGTCGAACCGCTCAAGGAGAAGATCTCCCTCCATGAACTGGGCCAGAAGGCCACCGACCTGGCCGCCAACGCCTCCGCGGTGATGATGGTGGTCGGGTCCCACACCACGGCGCGAGAGCTGAACTCCGCCGCCAATCAGCTTCCGATCGGGGTGATGGCGGTGGCGATCCGCTGCGTGGACGATGCCGAGGTCAAGCGCTCCGCGATCGGCAGCCTCGACGTGGTCACCCTCGGATCGCTCGACACCCTCGCCCGGGCGATGAGAGCGGTGGGACGATGACCGCCACGACCGCTCGGGCCCACCGGCCCTCCTTCTTCTCGAACGTGACCCACGGTCGGCGCGCGGCGGACATCGCCGTCCTGGCCACCCTGTTCCTCCTGGCCCTGATCGGTTTCCAGACGGTCTACGGCGGGATCCAGTACCTCCTGACCGGGATCATGGCGATGGTCTTCGGCACCCTCATCGCCCTGATCGCCGCCCGTTTCCGCTGGGGACCGCTGCGGATCACTCCGTTGGTGCTCGCGGTCTACTTCCTGTTCGGATCGATGTTCGCCGCTCCGACCCGGGCGATCTGGGGCATCGTGCCGAGCCTCGGCTCTCTGAAGGAGCTGCTGTTCGCCCCGGTGACGAGCTGGAAGGCGGCCCTGACGGTCGCGCCGCCGGTAGGCTCCGCCCAGGGCGTGCTGGGTGTGGTGTGGATCGGCGTGCTGATCCTGACGCTGCTGGGCATGACGGTGGTGCTGCGCACCCGGTTCTACGTCCTCGCCTGGCTGTTCCCGATCGCTCTGGTCCTGCTGGCCATCGTGTTCGGCACCACCGACGTGTTCTGGCCGGTGCTGCGCGGTGTGCTGTTCGCGGTCATCTCGGTGGGCTGGCTGACCTGGCGCTTCGAGGGGGCGCGGCTGGACAGCGCACAGTCCACGATCATCTCCGACACCGTGCGCCCGGGCTCGTGGAAGAACCCGGTGCTGCGCCGGCGGGTGATCGGCGGCGCCGTGATCATGGCGCTGGCCGGCGGGCTCGCCGTCGGCGCCCAGGCGCTGCTGGATCCGCCCGAGGGCACCGTCCGCTACGCCCAGCGCAACCACATCACCCCGCCGTTCGACCCGCACGAGTACGTCTCGCCGCTGAGCGAGTTCCGGGGATACCTCAAGAACCAGCGCGAGGAGGAGCTGTTCACGGTCACCGACGTCGAGGGCGGCACCAAGCTGCGTCTGGCCACGATGGATCAGTACAACCTCCAGGTCTACGACGTGGCCGGCAACCGGGACGAGGACAGCGCCTCCGGGGCGTTCCTGCCCACCGCCACCGGGGTGACCCTCCACGAGGCCGGCCCCGACCAGCGCACCTCGACGATCACGATCGGTGCCTACTCCGGCGTCTGGATGCCCACGATCGGGCAGCGCACCGACCGCATCGACATCGACGGCATGCCGATCGACCGGGCCGGCGCGACCGCGGAGAACCTCTACCTCAACGAGAAGTCCCAGACCGCGGTGAACGCCTCCGGCGTGCGGCAGGGGGACACCTACGATCTGCGCTACCAGCCGTACGAGCCGATGTCCACCGAGGAGATCAAGACGGCCCGCTTCGCCGACATCGAGCTGCCTCCGAACTCGCGGCTGGACAAGATGGCCGCGGTCGCCGAGGAGTGGGCCGGGACCTCGGAATCCGACTACGAGCGGTTCGCCAATCTGCAGCGAGGCATCAAGGCGGAGGCCTATTACTCCCACGGCCTCGGTGACGATGCCGCCTCCCTGCCCGGCCACGGTGCCAGCCGCCTGCTGGCCATGCTCGAGCCGATCGGCTTCGACGAGGACCGTGACGATGCACAGCCTCTCGGCAAGATCGGTGACGAGGAGCAGTTCGCCGCGCTGACGGCCGTGCTGGCCCGTTCGATCGGCATCCCCGCCCGGGTGGTGATGGGATTCGAGGTCCCCGAGGGCCAGGACGGGACCGTCTCCCTCACCGGCGATGACGTCACGGCCTGGGTCGAGGTTGCCTTCGAGGGGCAGGGCTGGGAGCGTTTCGAGCCGGCGCCCGAGGAGGACGAGGAGCCCACGCAGCCCGAGCCCAAGGATGTCGAGAAGCCTCTGCCGCAGGTCGCGCAGCCGCCGCCCCCGCCGGCGGAGCCGCCGAGCCCGCCGCCGGGTGCCATGAGCGAGGACTCCGAGGACGACGAGGACGAGACCGACGAGACCACCTCCTGGGTCGTCTACGCCGCCTACGGGATGATCCCGATCGTGCTGGTGATCCTCGGCGTCGTCGCGGTCATCGTGGCCAAGTCGGTCCGTCGCGGCCGTCGGCGGACCCGGGGTGGGCTGCCGGACCGCATCGACGGCGGCTGGCAGGAGATCCTCGACCTCATGACGGACCTCGGGCGCAAGCCGGACCCGATCATGACGCGCGCCGAGACCGCCGCCCGCTTGCACGCGGACCTGCCCGAGCTGGGGGCGCTGACCCTCGCCGGTCGGGCCGATCGAGCTGTCTTCGGCCCCGATGACCTGTCCGAGCCGGCGGTCCAGGAATACTGGTCGCACGTCATGACCGCCCGCGACGACATGACCGCTGCCGTGCCGTGGCACAAGAAGCTCCGGGCGGCGATCTCCCTGCGCTCCTTCCGCAGCCGGTCCCAGAACCGTCGGGCGGAGCAGAAGCGGGAGCGGGCGGCGGCCCGCGCCCGGGAGAAGGCCCAGCGCCGTGCCGAGGCGATGCGTCGCCGCCGGTCGTCGCTGCGGAGCATGCAGAAGAGCCGAGCGAAGAAGTCGTCGAGGAAGGGTTCGTCCTGATGAGCCGGACGCGATACTGCAGCACCTGCGGGACGCTGCTGACCGAAGGGGCCGTCATCTGCGGTGAGTGCGGTGCGCGCTACCAGGCCTCGCCGTACGAGCGCCGCGCCACGGATGCGCCCGGAGCCTGGTCGACGCCTCCGAAGGCCCGGTCCCGTGACCTGGGGAGGCAAGAGCAGGACGAGGAGGACGACGCGGGCATCGAGCTGATCTCCCGGGAGTCACTGACGCCGAAGGAGCCCGGAGCGACGACGTTGCGCTCCCGGGAACAGTACGATCAGGTGATGGTCACTCAGCCACCGATGAACCCCAGCGGTCCCGGAGCCTCGGCGGACCGGCCCGGCGGGCCCGGATCACCGGTCTCAGCGCCCGCCCCCGCATGGAGCCCGGACGCCGCGGGGCCCGGTCCCGAGCAGGGGACGCAGATGGAGCCGCCGCTGGACGGCTGCACGCCGGCCTCCCCGCTCAAGCGCCTGGTGGCGGCCCTGATCGACGGCGTCATCGCGAGCCTGACCACGATCCCGCTGGCGATCGGCATCGTCCTGCTGGTGCAGGATCCCGGCGCCGTGCTGCCCTACATCCTGCTCGGCGTGGGCGTCGCCCTGCCGCTGGCGTACTCGATCCTGATGATCTGGCTGTCCGGTTCCAAGGGGTTCACCCTCGGCAAGCTGATCATGGGGCTACGCATCACCCGGACCAGTGCCGGCGGCGGCATCGGGTTCCTGCGGGCTCTGGGCCGCTGGGTGCTGTACGGCATCATCCCGTGGCTGATGGCGCTGTCGATCTTCATCGACCCGAGGAAGATCCTGCGAGGCTTCCACGACCGGGCGATCGATTCCGTCGTCGTCGACGTCAAGGACGGCCGCAACCCGTTCGTCCCTCGTCGCGACACCTTCGAGCGCGCGAGCAACGATCACTACCTGGGCGAGTCCTCGGTGGCCGTGAGCGCCCACGAGAACCTCCTGTCCGAACCAGGCGCCGCGTGGCGCGACAGCGGCGACGCTCCGTCCGGGCAACCGGCCGACGGCGGGTGGGGCGCCGGAGCCTCGACCGAGGCCGGCCAGTACGCTCCGTCGGACCCGAGCAGCTCCTCGGCCGCCGACGCACCGATCAGCGCCTCGCCCTGGTCCTCGGCCCCGTCGGCCCCGGCACAGGAGCCCTCCGCCCCGGCACGGGAGCCCTCCGCGCCGTCCGCGCAGGATTCCGGGAGTGCGTGGGCGCCTCCCTCGGCCGAACCGGCCATCCAGCAGTCGTGGGACTCGCCGCCCCGACCGCAGGACCAGCCGGAGGTGCAGTGGGGCCAGCCTCCCGCGCAGGACCAGCCGGAGGGCACGTGGGGTCAGCCCGATCCGCAGTGGGGACAGCAGTCGTCGTGGGGCCAGGACCAGAACGCTTCCGCGCCGGACCGGTCCGCTCAGCAGGAGCCCTGGGGTCCTGCGTCGGGGGCCGGGCGGCCGCCTGCGTCGTCCTCCGGTGATCCGGCCCCGCAGCCGTACCCGGGCCAGGTCCCACAGCCGCCGGCCCCGTCGTTCGGCGAGCCGGCCCAGCAGTCTCCCTACCAGGCGCCCGGCTACCAGGCGCCCGGTGCGTCGGCCGAGCCCGGCCCGACCGCGCCCGCGGAGGGACGGCCGGGGGCCCCGTCGACCGGCCCAGGAGCACCGAACGAGCTCACCGGTGATGCCTGGGGCGGAGCCGACGACGCCGTGGACGAGCAGACCCGGCTGACCGTTCCCGATGAATCGCTCGAGGATCTGGAGCAGACGCGGGTCTCCGCGGTGCAGATGCCTCCGGTCAAGACGCTGCGCCTGACGGCCGACGACGGCACAGATCGCGTGGTGGACAGGGCCGTGGTGATCGGTCGCAATCCCGCCTCGGACGGCCAGGACCTGCTGTTCGTGCTCAAGGACGACACCCGTTCGGTCTCCAAGACGCATCTGCGCATCGATGGCACCGCCGAGGCCGTCGTCGTCACCGACCTCGGGTCGACCAACGGCTCGAGCGTCGTGCGGGAGGATGGCTCGCGCGAGAGCCTGGTTCCGAACTCGCCGACGGTGCTGCCGTCCGGTGCGCAGGTCACCCTGGGTGACCGGACGCTGTCGGTGGAGAGGGAGCAGTGATCGAGCGGTCCCTGTCCGACCCCGATGTCCACGGAACGATCCGCGTCGTCTCCGCCTCGGCGACACACGTCGGGCACGTGCGGGGGACCAACGAGGACAGCATCCTCAACGCTTCCCCGATCTACCTGGTCGCCGACGGCATGGGGGGCCACAACGCCGGCGAGGTCGCCAGCGCCATCGCGGTCGAGGAGTTCGAGAAGCTCACGATCCAGGAGAACGTCACCGTCGAGCAGCTCGGTGAGGCGCTGAGCAGCGCCGCGGACCGGATCGGCGAGCTCGGGGGAGAGTCCACCCTGGGCGCGGGCACCACGGTCTCTGCAGTCGCCACGATGGTCCTGGACGGCATCGGCTACTGGGTGGTGCTCAATCTCGGCGACTCCCGGGTGTACCGCCTCTCGGGCGACATCTTCGAGCAGGTCAGCGTCGATCACTCCGTGGTCCAGGAGCTCATGGACCGGGGCGAGCTCACCCTCGAGGAAGCCCGTGTGCACCCGTATCGGCACATGGTCACCCGCGCGCTCGGCGCCGGCCCGGAGTCCGATCCCGATTACTGGCTCATCCCCGCCGAGGTCGGCGACCGGATGCTGATCTGCTCCGACGGACTCACCGGCGAGGTCGACGACTCGACCATCGAGCGCACGCTGCGCGGACCCGCCGACGTGCGGACCCTCAGCGAGGACCTGGTGCGCCTGGCCCTGGACGGCGGCGGCCGCGACAACGTCAGCGTCGTCGTCGTCGAAGCGGTCGAGGTGATCGGCCTGTCCCTGGCCTCCGAGGACACCGCCGGCAGCAGCGCCGACTCCGCGGACGAAGAGTTCGAGATCGACGAGGACACCCTGCCCCGGGCGATCCCCGAGACCGGAGGCAGCGGTCGATGACCGAGGAGACAGAGGCGACCGCTCCGGCCCCCCTGCTCGGACTCGGCACCTGGACCCAGCAGGGCCCCGCCACGCTCGTCGTCCGGGAGGCGGGTTGGGCGGTCCTGGTGCCCGGCACGCGCAAGGAGGTCATCGAGGCCGCCTGGACCGTGCTGGGCGACGCTCCTCCCGCCGCGGATCTCCTCGACGCGCTGGTCGAGAAGTCCGGCCTCGACGGGGTCGATGACCTTGCCGCGATCCTGTTCGCCATCGTCGACGGCACCACCGCCACCCTCGGGGTGAAAGGAAAGACCCCGCTCGCGGTCTATACCGCGGAGGGCTCCCAGCAGGTCGCCGGGACCGACGACGAACCGTTCGTCCTGACGACTCTCGAGGGCGTGCACCGCATCGCGTTCGGCGATCTGCCTGCCGAGGAGCCCGTGGGGGCCCCGCGCGTCTCCTCCGGCATCGCCCGGGTGCGGGGTTTCGTGCAGATGGTGATCGATCCCGCGGAGATGGACGAGGACGCCCGTGCAGCCCTCGTCGCGCAGGTCGAGGAGGACGGCAGATCCATCGAGGACCCGGAGGCCGCCGAGCGACGCGCCAACAGGCCCGCTCCGGCGCCCCGGCCCTCGACCGGCACGTCCTCCTCATCGAGCTCCTCGTCCCGTCGCACGCCGAAGCTCGCGGACCGGAAACCGGGGGAGATGCCCCCGTCGATCTCCCGAGGTGGGTCCTCCCGCGCCGCGACCCCGGAGCCCGCCTCCGACGGACCCAACATGTTCGACGGACTCTTCGCCGAGTCGACCCCGGCGGCCCCGGCTGCCGCTCCCGAGCCGTCGCCGCCGTCCGAGCAGGCACCTGCGCCCGCGACACCGTCCGAGCTGTCGCCCGCCGCAGCCGCTCCAGCACGTGAGCCCGCCGCGTCCGCACCGGATCCCGCCACACCCGCATCCGAGCCCGCCGCCTCGACGGCCTCGGCGGATGCGCCGGCTGTGTCTGCCGCGTCAGCCACACCGGCCGCCGATGACTCGGAATCCGGCGACGGTCCCGCCGGGCCCGGCGCGCGCCCTGCCGCCGAACCGGTTGCCGCGGGGCAGGCCACAGGGGCTGCGCCTGTCCCGACGGCATCGGAACCTCCTCGCCGACGACTGGTGAGCACCTCGCTGTTCGACCGCAAGCGACCCGGTCAGGCGCACCCGGCGACGGAACCTGCCGGTGCCCCCGCGACGACACCTCCCGAGGACCCGGCGGACGCGCCTGTGAAGCAGCCCGCTGCGAGCGCCGCCCCGGCTCCGGAGCCCGCTGCGAGCATCGAGAGCGCCCCCGGGGCGCCGTCGGAGGCTTCGGCCGGGCCGGCATCGCCCGCCCTGGAAGAATCGCCCACCCCTGAGGCCTCGCCGACGCCGCCTGCTGCACCGACTCCGCCGCCCTCGATCCCCACTCCCGCACCGCCCGAGGAGGACGAGGAGGTCGTGTCCTCGGACACCCAGGTCGCTCCGCTCGAGGACGAGGCAGAGCCCGAGACGGAGGAGGCCGAGGGATCCGGTGCTCCGGTCACCCAGATCGCCCCGGTCGACGACGGCGAGCAGGTCGATTGCGGCGAGCCGGGGCGCACCCCGCGCCCGCGTCGCGCCGATCCATCGGCCGGGTCCGCACCCACCGAGCTGGACAACACCGGTGCCTACGACGACCTGTTCGGCAAGACCGTCTTCCGGCGGATCGAGGACGCCGCGGTGCGGCCCGCCGAGGACGACGACCTCGCCGAGGACGATGCCCCGGGCACGCCCGCCGAGGACGTCGCCGCACCGCCGGGCGCCGAGCCGGAGGAGGTGCAGAGCGAAGGTGCTGCCGCGGTGCCGGACGCGCCGGCGCCAGCGTCGGCGTCAGCATCTTCGGGAGGCGATTTCATCGACTGGGTGCCCGGCGTCGGTCGCAAGGCCCCGGAGATCGCACAGACGGCCGCGCGCCGGGCGGCGGAGCCCCAGCACCCCGCGCCCGCCTATCCGCAGGTGCACATGGCCGACCGTCCTCCGGCACCGCAGCCCGGCGAGCAGCCGTCCGCGGCTCCGCAGCGGTACGACCAGCAGTCGTACAGTCAGCAGCCGTACGGCCAGCAGCCGTACGGACACCAGCACCAGGGTCCGCACCCAGGCCCGCAGCCCTCCGGAGAGCAGAGGGGCAGCGGGTACGCCGGTCAACAGATCGGGCACCCGGGCCCGGCAGGTTCCGCGCCCCAGCACGGCGCCCCACCGTCGGATCCCGGGGCGGCCGGGGACCGTCACGCGAACGCCCCGCATCCCGTCGCGCCCTCCGGCCCCCCGGCCCCACCGTCCGGCCCGCCTTCCCCGCCGTCCGGCCCACCCGGCCGGCCGGCCGGTGCACCCGGCCGGCCGGCCGGTGCGCCGTCGTCCGGCGACCCCGCGGCCCCCTTCGCGTCCTCGGCCTCCGGCGTCGGCCAGCCCCCCACGGGGGCGGTCGCCCTGTCGGGTCTGGTCTGCCCGCAGGGACACGCGAACTCCCCGGAGCGCTCGATCTGTCGCGCCTGCGGCACCCCGCTCCACGGCACGCCCCGCACGGTCGCCCGGCCACCGCTGGGTGCCATCGAGCTCTCCACCGGGGACCGGTTCGTGCTGGACCGCTCCGCGATCGTCGGGCGTCGGCCCCGAGCCTCCCGCGTCAGCGTGCACGACGTCCCGCAGCTGGTCACCGTGCCGAGCCCGCAGCAGGACATCTCCCGCTCGCACCTCGAACTGCGGCTCGAGGGCTGGCACGTGGTCGCGCTCGACCTGGGCACCACCAACGGCACCACGCTGTACCGGGAGGGCGCCGACCCGCTGCGGCTGCGTCCCCGGGAGGGCGTGGTGCTGCACGAGGGAGACGTCCTCGACCTCGGCGACGGCGTCCACCTGCGGATGAGGGAGCGGGCATGAGCAGCAGACCGCCCTCACCGCCGCCACAGCTCCCCGGCTACGAGTACGAGCAGATGCTCGGCTCGGGCGGGTTCGCCGATGTCTTCCTCTACCGTCAGGCGCGTCCCCAGCGCCAGGTCGCGATCAAGGTCCTGCTCTCGAACGTGCTGGACGAGTCGGTGCGCCGGCAGTTCGACGCCGAGGCCAATGTCATGGCGCAGATGTCGACCCACCCGTCGATCGTCACGATCCACCAGGCCGAGGTCTCCGACGACCACCGCCCGTACATCGTCATGGAGTACTGCCCGCGGCCGAACTACGGAGTGCGCTTCCGCAAGGAGCGGATCACCGTGGCCGAGGCGCTGCGGGTCGGTGTCCAGATCGCCGGAGCCGTCGAGACCGCGCATCGTGCGGGCATCCTCCACCGCGACATCAAACCGGCCAACATCCTGGTCACCGATTACAGCCGCCCCGCGCTGACCGATTTCGGGATCTCCATCGCCACCGCCAAGGGCCACGACGTCGAGGACTCCCAGGGCATGTCCATTCCCTGGTCGCCCCCGGAATTCTTCGCCGATCCACCCCGCGCGGATGTGCGCAGCGACGTGTTCTCCCTGGCCGCGACCGTGTACTCGCTACTCGCGGGCAGGACCCCGTTCGAGCGCCGAGCTCAGCGGAACACGGCTTCCGACCTCATCCACCGTATCGCCGCGGAGCCGCTGGAGCCCCTGGATCGGCCCGACGTGCCCCCGGAGCTGAACCGGGTGCTGTCGATCGCGATGGCGAAGGACCCCGCCGGGCGCTACGACACCGCGCTCGCCTTCGGCCGCGGCCTGCAGCAGGTGGAGCTGGCGCTGTCGCTGCCGGTCACCCAGATGGATGTGATCGACGACCGCGGCGCCCCCGCGCCGCACGGCACCGATGACGACGAGATGGACATGCACACCCGGATCCGGAAGGTCGCCACGGTCGACCCGGAGACGGGGACCACCGGGCACGGCGAGCACCGCCGACTGGACCCCTTCGCCGGGGTCGCCCCGGCTCTCGGGGCTCCCTCCCCGGCCGGTCCGGCCCCCGGGAGCTCGGCATCCTCGTCCCCCGGGGAGACGACCCAGCTGCGCCCCGCCGGAGCGAGGACCTCCGCCGGTCCCTCGCCGCTGCCACCGCAGCGGCAGCAGGAGGAGGAGACGCCGAGGACGCCCGCCTGGCCGTTCGTCACCCTGGCCGCGATCCTGGTCGTTCTGGTCGGCGTGGGAGCGACCCTCGGAGTGCGGTACTTCGTGGCCCCCGAGGAGGAGGAACGGCCGACGATCGCGGTCAACACCCCCGACGCCCCGCGCGAACCGCCGGGGAAGCCGGGCTCCGTCGGCGTCGAGCAGATCGCGCCCGCGACGGAGGGCGGCGGCACGGCGCGGGCACAGGTCGAATGGGTGTATCCCCCGGATTACGAGGAGGGCGACCACTTCCAGGTGTACTGGAAGGACCTCCCCGAGAACTACGAGAAGTTCGCCGGGCGCAAGGACGTGTACGGACAGAACTCGACGGTGCTCGAGATCCCCCCGGGGATCGAGGACCTCTGCGCCGAGGTGGTCACCGTCGACGAGAACGGGGGCGCGAGCGGAGCGGTGGAGGCCTGCCTGGACGGCGGGTGAACGGTACCGTGCACGTGAACGGAGGGTCGGGCGGCGCGCCTCGACCTGGCGAGCTGGAACGACAGAGGGGAAAGGCAGACGATGGCGTCGACGATTTCGGTCGAGTTCTGCGGTGAGTGGTATCGCGCGGAGGAGGGGGAGGAGCTGACCATCGGCCGCGAGGCCGATCTCACGGTCGATGAGGACAATCCGTTCCTGCACCGCCGGTTCCTGACCATCGTGCAGGTCGAATCGATGTGGTGGCTGGCCAACATCGGATCGAGGCTGTCGGCGACGATCACGGACGGCTCCGGATCCATGCAGGCCTGGTTGGCCCCGGGAGCCCGCATCCCGCTGGTCTTCGACGAGACGAAGGTCGTCTTCACGGCGGGGCCGACCACCTATGACTTCTCCGTCCACGCCGAATCCCCCGAGTTCGCGCGGACTGCGGGCCCGGACGACCCGGCGGGAGAGACCACCGTCGGGTCGGTGCAGCTCACCCCGAGCCAGAAGCTGCTGGTCCTCGCCCTGGCCGAGGGGATGCTGACCCGGGAGGGCTCGGGTATGAGCTCGGTGCCGACGTCGGCCCAGGCCTCCCAGCGACTCGGCTGGCAGATGACGAAGTTCAACCGCAAGCTGGACAACGTCTGCGACAAGCTCGACCGCCTCGGGGTGCGAGGACTGCGCGGAGGCCCTGGCAAGCTGGCCAGCAATCGGCGGGCACGCCTGGTCGAGCACGCGGTCTTCTCCCGTCTGGTCACCTCCGAGGACCTGCCGCTGCTGGACCAGGCCCAGGAGGAGGTCGGCCAGGAGGAGGACTGACCAGGAGGAGGCCGGCCAGGAGGAGGATTGACCAGGAGGAGGACTGACCAGCTCCGTCCGGGGACGAGGGCCCACAGTCCGGGGCCGATCTGCACGGACTGATCGACCGGCCGTTCCGGACCGGTCCAACGACACACGATGATGGAGCGGGCCGTCCGGGCTGGACGGCCCGGGAGGACGGGCGAGGAGCCCGCCAGGGGGAGGACGACGGATGCGCATCAAGCTCACGCTGCGCAGGCCCGAGGACCGGCTGACGGATCTCGAGGTCACGGCGGACGCCACGGCGTCCGTGGCCGATGTGGCCAACGCGCTGTATCTGGCCGATCCGCTGCGTGACGACGTCGAGGCCCCGGACGGACTGACCCTGCAGGTCCAGGACCCCGGCGCCGGGCCGGGCGCCAACGGCGTGCGGTCCCTGGACCGCGAGATCGACCTGATCCAGGCCGGGCTGCGCTCCGGCAGCGTCGTCTCGATCGCGCGCTCCTCCCAGGAGTACGCCACCCGCTCCGAGTCCCGCGGGGCGGCGGTGGCCCTGATGCGGGTGCTCTCCGGGCCCGAGGCCGGGCGTGAGTTCCCGCTGCCCAGCGGCTCGAGCGTCGTCGGCCGCGAAGGCGACCTCGACATCCGTATCGCTGACCCGATGCTCTCGAAACGCCATGCCCGCATCAACGTCGGTGACGCGATCGAGATCGTCGACCTGGAGTCCTCCAACGGCGTCGTCATCGGCGGCGAGCAGGTCCAGCGCGCCGTGATCGGTCCGGCCGACACGGTCCTGATCGGCCAGACCACCTTCTCGGTGATCGCCCTGCATCGATTGGGCGGGACCGCACCGAGCTCCCCGGTGGTCGAGTTCAACCGCTCCCCGCGCGTGGTGCCCCGCTTCCCCTATCGGCCGTTGAAGTCCCCGACGCCGCCGAAGGAACCGAGTCCGCAGTTCTTCCCGATCTTCATGATGTTCGCCCCGGTCCTCATGGGCGGACTCATGTTCTCGATCACCCGCAGCCCTTTCTCGCTCATGTTCGTGTTCATGATGCCGATGATGGCCACCGCCGGGTACCTCAACCGCAAGTTCCAGCAGAAGAAGCAGCTCGAGCAGCAGATCAAGAACTTCGAGGACGGGCTCGCCTCCCTGAAACGACGGGTCACCGCGGCCCAGGACCTGGAGCGCGCGGTGCGACTGGTCGAGACACCGTCGGCGGCGGACACGGTCGATGCGGCTTTCCGCCTGGGGCGTCTGCTGTGGACGCACCGGCCCGAGCACAACGCCTTCGCCACCGTGCGCCTCGGCCTCGGCGTGGCGGAGTCCCGCGTGGGCATCGAGATGCCTGCCGAGAACGACGCGATCCCCAAGTACTACGACATGCTCGACGACATGCATGAGGAGTACAGGATGATCGCGGGGGTGCCGATCTCCGCCCAGCTGCGCTACGCCGGCAACATCGGCGTCGCCGGCGGCGGACAGGAGGCCGACGGCGTGGCCCGTGGCATCGTCACCCAGATGTTCTCCCTGCACTCGCCGGCGGAGATGGCGATCGCTGGGATCACCTCGCGCTCCAGCCGCAGCATGTGGGAGTGGCTGAAGTGGCTGCCGCACACCTCGAGCCCGCACTCGCCGCTGCCCGGGGACCACCTCGCCGACACCCCGGGCCGCTGCACCTCGTTGCTCGCCCGGATCGAGGAGCTGATCGCCCAGCGCTCCGGCGACGCCCCGGCCGCGCTGCGCACCCCGATGACGCCGGACATCACGGCGGAGCCGGAGATCCCCCCGGAGCCCGCGACCCCGAACCTCGTCGTGGTGATCGAGGACGACGCCCCCGTCGACCGCGCCCGCCTGGTGCGCATCGCCGAGCGCGGACCCGACGTGGGCGTGCACGTGATCTGGTGCGCCTCGAACGTCGCGGCGCTGCCTGCCGCCTGCCGCACCTACGTCGCCGTCGAGGAGGCCGTGGAAGGTGCCAGCGCCGGACACGTGCGCCTGGGGGAGCGGTTCTACCCGGTGGCCGTCGAGACCGTCTCCGTCGAGGTCGCCGCCGGCGTCGCGCGGCACCTCTCCCCGGTGGTCGACGCGGGCGTGCCGATCGACGACGACTCGGACCTGCCTCGCGCCATCTCCTATCTCAAACTCGGCGGCATGGCGATGGCCGAGGACCCGGGCTACATCATCGAGCGGTGGAAGGAGAACAACTCCCTGATCCCGCGCGACGGGTCCGAGCCGCAGCGGCTCAAGCACGACGCGAACCTGCGGGGCCTGATCGGCCACAACGGTCAGGACGCCTACCACCTCGACCTGCGCACCAACGGGCCGCATGCACTGGTGGGCGGCACCACCGGTGCCGGCAAGTCGGAGTTCCTGCAGGCCTGGGTGATGGGCATGGCCACCGCCCACAGCCCGGACCGGGTGACGTTCCTGTTCGTGGACTACAAGGGCGGCGCCGCCTTCGCCGACGCGGTCGAGCTGCCCCATGCCGTCGGCCTGGTCACGGACCTCTCCCAGCACCTGGTGCGCCGGGCTCTGACCTCGCTGCGCGCCGAGCTGCAGTACCGCGAGCACCTGCTGAACCGCAAGAAGGCCAAGGACCTGGTATCGCTGGAGCGCACCGGCGACCCGGAGACGCCGCCCAGCCTGATCATCATCGTCGACGAGTTCGCGGCGCTGGCCAAGGAGATCCCCGAGTTCGTCGACGGGGTCGTCGACGTCGCCGCCCGCGGCCGCTCGCTGGGGCTGCACCTGATCCTGGCCACCCAACGTCCCGCCGGCGTCATCAAGGACAACCTGCGCGCCAACACGAACCTACGCATCGCGCTGCGGATGGCCGACGAGGCGGACTCCAAGGACATCCTCGGGGACAAGATGGCCGCCCACTTCGACCCGAGCATCCCCGGCCGCGCCGCCGCCAAGACCGGCCCGGGGCGGATCGCGACCTTCCAGACCGGGTACGCGGGCGGCTGGACCACCGACGAGCCCGAGCGGGCCCGCATCGACATCGTCGAGAAGGACTTCGGCACCGGCGAGCAGTGGGACATCCCCGCCCCACCCACCAAGGAGGTCACGGACCCCGGCCCCAATGACATCTCCCGCGTGGTCCACACGGTCATCGGTGCGGCCGAGCAGGCCGGGGTCCCCGCCCCGCGCAAACCCTGGTTGTCCGAGCTCGCCGATGCCTACGACCTGTCGCGGCTGCCCACCCGGCGCACCGACGAAGAACTGCTCATGGGCGTCATGGACGTCCCGGAGGACCAGGCCCAGCCCACTGTCTCCTACTACCCGGACCGGGACGGCAACATGGCTGTCTACGGCACCGGCGGCTCCGGCAAGTCCACCACGCTGCGCACGATCGCGATCTCCGCGGCGTCGACGGTGCGCGGCGGTCCGGTCCACGTCTACGGTCTCGACTTCGGGGCGTCGGGCCTGACGATGCTCGAGGAGCTGCCGCACGTCGGTTCGATCGTCGACGGTGACGACGAGGAGCGGGTGATCCGCCTGCTGCGCACCCTGCGCGAGATGATCGACGACCGTGCGCGGGACTTCGCCAAGGTCCGCGCCGGGTCGGTGGCGGAGTACCGTGAGCTCTCCGGCATACCGGACGTCCCACGCATCCTGCTGCTGGTCGACGGCATGGCGGCCTTCCGTGAGGCCTACGACTACTCGAGCCTGTCCAAATGGTTCACGGCCTTCGTGCAGATCGCGACCGACGGCCGTCAGGTGGGCGTGCACGTGATCGTCACGGGTGACCGTCCCAGCGCGATCCCCACCTCGCTGGGCTCCTCGATCCAGCGCCGGCTCATCCATCGCATGTCCAACGTCGACGACTACGCCGGGTTCGGCGAGCCCAAGGACGTGCTGGACGGCAACTCGCCGGCCGGACGCGCGATCCTGGCCGGACACGAGATGCAGGTGGCCGTGCACGGCGGGGACGCGAACGTCGCCATCCAGTCCAGGGAGGTCTCCAAGCTCGCCCGGGCCATGCGCCGGGCCGGGGTCCCCGAGGCGCCGGAGATTCGGCGTCTGCCCGAACGGGTGGAGTTCTCGCAGCTGCGCCCCGTGATCGACGGTCGCCCCGTGCTGGGACTGGCCGACGAGACGCTCGCCGAGATCACCGTCGAACCGCGCGGGGCGTTCATGGTCACCGGCCCCATGGGCTCGGGGCGCACCACCGCCATGCTGACCATCGCCTCGGGCCTGAAGGCGATGGAGACCCCGATGCGCCTGGTGCGGTTCTCCTCCCGCCGCACTCCACTGACCGGCCTGCCGGTATGGGACGTGGAGGGTTCGGACCCGGAGACCGTCCGCGAGCTCGCCGCCCAACTGCGACAGACCATCGAGTCCGGCGCTGTCGGCGAAGGGCGCCTGGCCCTGTTCATCGACGGCGTCACCGACTTCACCGGCAGCGGCGTCGAGAACGATCTCGACAAGCTGATCCGAGCCTGCACCCGGGAGGGACAGTTCGTCGTCGGCGAGAACGAATCCGCATCGTGGTCGCAGGCGTACGTGCTCGCCCAGCCGTTCAAGGCCGGACGGCGCGGACTGCTGCTCCAGCCCGGCGACATGGACGGCGATACCCTGCTGGGGACCAGCCTGGGGAGGATCCGTCGTGCGGACTTCCCGGCCGGCCGCGGATTCCTGATCCACAGCGGTCGCGCCATGAAACTGCAGGTCGCACAGATCACCGGCTGACCCCTCGGGGACCGCGCCCGCGCGCTCATGGTGCGCCGGCGCCGCCTGCGGACGAAGCATCCGGCACCCTCCGGCGAGTTATCCCCATGGGGACTCCTCCCCATGGTCCGGCCTGTCCATCCGCTCTACAGTGTGGATGTCGAACACGACGGATGGCCGGTGCACCCGACGGGTGCCGTCGCGAGAGAGCAGGAAGGGGAACCCACCGTGAACGCCACGAAGGGTATGAACGTCGAAGAGGTCCGCCGGATGTCGGGCCAGCTGCGCGAGGCCGCCGACGAGATCACGCGGATCGAGCAGGAGCTCACCTCGGGCCTGGAGGGGGTCGACTGGACCGGGCCCGACGCGGACCGCTTCCGCGGCCAGTGGTCCGGGGAGATGGTCCCCGCCCTGCAGCAGATCATGAATTCGGTGCACGAGCTGGGGGAGACGGCCGACCGCAACGCCGCCGAGCAGGAGGCGGCCTCCACGAGCTGAGACGACGCCACGCATCGAGGTGCCGAAGCGGTCTCGCGACCGCGCACGGAAGCCCGGACGGAATTCCGTCCGGGCATTCGTCGTCCCTGATATCTTTGTCGCCGTCACCCGTGGGAGGAACGGAGAATTCACATGGCCCAGCGCATCTCGTACCCGAGCGCGGACTTCCCCGGTCCGCCCCGGGTCGCCGTCGAGGTCCCGGACGACTGGGAGACGCTGATGGTCCCAGGAGTCCAGCTGGCCGTCGCCCAGCCCCGGACGGACGGGCGGTTCCGTGCGAACGTGGTCGTGACCGTGCAGCGCTTCGGCCCCGACTTCACCCTCGAGGCGGCCCGGGCAGGTCTCGAGCAGCGCAAGGCGACACTCCCCGAGCTCGAGGAGCTCGGCACCGGCGAGATCGAGGTCGAGGGGACCTCCTGGATCGCCAGCGAGTACGGCTACACCCAGCCCGGCCGGCCCACCGTGGTGCAGGCCGCCCGGTACGCCGTCCTGGATCGCGGGGGAGTCGCGATGGACGTGCTGGAGATCGTCGGCAGCTGCGGGGCGGAGTCGGCCGAGGACGAGATCGAGGTGGTCCGCACCATCCAGGACTCGGTGAGCATCGACCTGAGCTGACCACGGGAACCGGGCCGGACCTGGGCCCGGCCCGGGACGCCGCACCGGAGGGGCCGGCACGGGGAGCTCGGCACAGGGCGCTCGGCACGCGGAGCTCGGCACGGGGAGTTCGGCACGGGGAGTTCTCCCCATCGACCGCTGCGGGAGCCGCGCTTAGTGTGGGGTCATCACCTGGAGGATGGGGACGGGGAAGCGGCCGGTGGTCGTGGAGTTCGGCTCTGATGGGTGGGGATGTTGACTACCACGACATGGAGGACACCATGAAGAAGGGCATGAATCCGGAGGCCGTCGAGCAGATGGGTACTCAGATCACCGAGGCCGGTGAGCAGGTTCGTCAGATCTACTCGAAGGCTCAGGGGCGTGTGTCGGAGCTGGATTGGACCGGTGAGGATCGGGATCAGTACGTGAGCGAGTTCGAAGGTGAGCTCGGTCAGCTGGTCGATCAGCTGGTGCAGCAGACCACGGAGCTCGCGGATCGTGCGTCGCGGAATGCGAACGCTCAGCGTGAGGCGTCCGCCTGAGTTCTGGCGCGCGTCTTTCTTGTTTTCTTTTCTGATTTTTTGGTGAGGGGTTTGTGATGGCTTTCAAGGGTATGAATCCGGATGAGGGGCGCGAGGTCGCGAGTGCGATCAATGAGTCGGGCTCGCAGATTCTCGATGCGATCGACGCCGTGTCGAGCGTGGTCACCTCGGTCGAGTGGGTCGGCCCGGACTACGATGCGTATCTGGATGAGTGGAACTCGTTCGTCTCCGGTCCGGTGACGGGTCTGATCGAGGGTTTCCAGCGTCGTTCGGACAAGCTGAACGAGCATGCTGAGGAGCAGGACACCACCTCGAACAAGCAGTGATCGTCGATCGCGCGGCGATCTACTGATCGGCGATGTGAAGGCCCCGTTCCCCGTTGGTGGGGACGGGGCCTTCGCCGTGCCCGGGGTGCCGGCACCGCGAGCACCCGGGCACGGCGGTGCGCGCGGTCCGGAGGTCGTCGACCGGTGCGGTCAGCCGGTCGGCCATCGCCGCACTGCGGAGGGGCCCGTCCGGCCCGGGAGATGCCCGCGGCGGGGCGTTCGGCGGCCGAGTTCCGCGTCGTCCACAGTCGCTCCCAGCATCGAAAGCCAGGGTGACCTGGTGAAAGAGGCGATATTCGGGGTGGGGAGGGCGATGGGGAGTTGTCCCCATGGTCAGGGTGGGACGGTCGGTCTAGTGTGGGGTCATCACCTGGAGGATGGGGACGAGGAAGCGGCCGGTGGTCGTGGAGTTCGGCTCTGATGGGTGGAGATGTTGACTACCACGACATGGAGGACACCATGAAGAAGGGCATGAATCCGGAGGCCGTCGAGCAGATGGGTACTCAGATCACCGAGGCCGGTGAGCAGGTTCGTCAGATCTACTCGAAGGCTCAGGGGCGTGTGTCGGAGCTGGATTGGACCGGTGAGGATCGGGATCAGTACGTGAGCGAGTTCGAAGGTGAGCTCGGTCAGCTGGTCGATCAGCTGGTGCAGCAGACCACGGAGCTCGCGGATCGTGCGTCGCGGAATGCGAACGCTCAGCGTGAGGCGTCCGCCTGAGTTCTGGCGCGCGTCTTTCTTGTTTTCTTTTCTGATTTTTTGGTGAGGGGTTTGTGATGGCTTTCAAGGGTATGAATCCGGATGAGGGGCGCGAGGTCGCGAGTGCGATCAATGAGTCGGGCTCGCAGATTCTCGATGCGATCGACGCCGTGTCGAGCGTGGTCACCTCGGTCGAGTGGGTCGGCCCGGACTACGATGCGTATCTGGATGAGTGGAACTCGTTCGTCTCCGGTCCGGTGACGGGTCTGATCGAGGGTTTCCAGCGTCGTTCGGACAAGCTGAACGAGCATGCTGAGGAGCAGGACACCACCTCGAACAAGCAGTGATCGTCGATCGCGCGGCGATCTACTGATCGGCGATGTGAAGGCCCCGTTCCCCGTTGGTGGGGACGGGGCCTTCGCCGTGCCCGGGGTGCCGGCACCGCGAGCACCCGGGCGCCGTCGGCCGCGTGCAGCGCTTCTCGTCAGCGGTAGTTCGTGAACTGCAGCGCGACGTCCAGGTCCTTCTCCTTCAGCAGTGCGATGACGGACTGCAGGTCATCGCGGCTCTTCGAGGACACCCGCAGCTCTTCACCCTGGATGCGCGCCTTGACCGACTTGGGGGCCTCGTCGCGGATGAGCTTCGAGATCTTCTTGGCGTCCTCGGTCGAGATGCCCTCCTTGAGGGCGGCCACCAGACGCACCTCCTTCCCGGACTGCTTCGGTTCGCCGACGTCCAGCGCCTTCAGGGAGATCCCGCGACGGATCAGCTTGGACTGCAGGACGTCGAGCACCGCGAGCACCCGCTCCTGCGCATTGGCGGTCAGGACGATCTCGTCGCCGCTGAGCGCGACCGACGCTCCGGTGCCGCGGAAGTCGTAGCGCTGACCCACCTCCTTGATGGCCTGATTGACGGCGTTGTCGATCTCCTGGCGGTCGAGCTCGCTGACGATGTCGAACGATGAATCTGCCACGGTGGGTCCTTCCCTCCTGCCACCACCCTCGCGGGTGGGACTGTGCGGTCACCCTCGCGGGTGGAGCTGTCGTCATGGACCGGCCCGAGGGGGCTCGGGTCCTGTCCCTCTCCTGCATCCTCCTGTATCAGCGGGCACGCCCAACAGCCCTGGTCGGGGGCCTGGTCGACCCCTGTGACCTTCTTCATGCGCCACAGGGGGCCTCTGGGTTAGCGCCGTCGGCGGTGCGCCGGTATGCTGTTCCGAGTCCGCTGCCGGCGGCACCCCGATCTCGATCGGATGCTGACGGAAGCGAACGACGGCAGGTTACCCGAGTGGCCAAAGGGAGCTGACTGTAAATCAGCTGGCATTGCCTTCGTGGGTTCGAATCCCTCACCTGCCACCGCGGAGAGTCCTTGTGACTCGAAGCACCGGGACCAGCCCCCGAATTGCCTCGCGGCAGAGCGGCGGGTAAGGTTCACCAGGTTGCCCTGATAGCTCAGTCGGCAGAGCATCTCCATGGTAAGGAGAAGGTCAAGGGTTCGATTCCCTTTCAGGGCTCTGATGGATGCGGCGGCCCGGTCTCATTCGAGATCGGGCCGTTCTCATCGGTCACGCCGGGGTAGCTCAGACGGTTAGAGCGCACGACTCATAATCGTGAGGTCGCGGGTTCGATCCCCGCCCTCGGTACCACGCCGGTCCTACCGGAGTGCATGTTCCACATCCCCCGAGCACGGGGACCCACGAGGTGCGCCGCTGGGCGCGCCACCCGGACGAAAGAGGCGAACCGTGGCGAGCAAGACCTCCGACGTGCGTCCCAAGATCACCATGGCTTGTGTCGAGTGCAAGGCGCGCAACTACATCACCAAGAAGAACCGTCGCAACACCCCGGATCGGCTGGAGCTGTCGAAGTTCTGCCCGACCTGCGGCAAGCAGACGGCGCATCGCGAGACCCGCTGAGCGGGCCGCGCGCACCACACCAAAGGCCACACGGGCATGTCCCGGGTGGCCTTTCGTGCGTCCGGAGCCTGGTCGCGGCAGCGTGGGCCCGGAGCACGAGATTCTGCGACCGACGGTGAGGCCCCCGGCCGACAGCGAGATCCCACCGAGGGTGAGATCATCGATCGGACAGCGGCCGGCGGCCCCTCATCCCGGCCGTCGGCCCGACGCCCACCGTCCACCGTCGGCCCTGCGCCGCGTCCCCCGGGAGAGTTCATGACGACCACCCCTGATCCCGCCTTCGCCGGCCGCACGTATCCGGCCGGCCCCGTGCACACCGTCTCCGCCGCGAAGGTCGCCGAGTTCGCCCGTGCCACGGGCTCGAGCTCCTCGCTGCACACCGAGGCCGACGCCGCGCGCGAGGCCGGTCACGCCGATGTGGTCGCCCCTCCCACCTTCCTGGTCTCCCTCGCCCAGGCCACCGAGGCCCGGTACATCGAGGACCCCGCCGCCGGCATCGATTTCACCCGGGTCGTCCACGGCCAGGAGTCCTTCTCCCTGCACCGCCCCGTGGTGGCCGGCGACCGCCTGGTCCCCACGCTGACCGTCGAGTCCGTCCGCGCCGCCGGCGGGCACACGATGATCACCACCCGCGTCGACATGACCGACGAGGCCGGCGCGGAGGTCGCGAGCGTGACGAGCATGATCGTCGTGCGCGGCGACTGACCGGCCCAGCACCCCGCCGTCCCGTCGAGCCAGGACCCCGCCGTCCCGTCGAGCCCGCACCCGCCGTCCCCTCGTCCGTTCGTCCCCGCCCGACAGGCTGCGACGCCACGACCCCAGGAGCAGAGATGACCGCCACACCCACCACGCCCGCCGCCGGACCCGAGCGGCTGGATCTCACCGACCTGAGCATCGGTCAGGAGCTCGCGCGCACCCGCCACCAGATCACCCGGGACTCCCTGGTGCGCTACGCCGGGGCCTCCGGCGACTTCAACCCCATCCACTACAACGACACCGTCGCGGCGGAAGCCGGCCTGCCCGGCGTCATCGCCCACGGCATGCTCACCATGGGCACCGCCCTGACGGGACTGCTCGATCGGCTCGGTGACCCCACCCTCGTGCGCGAGTACTCGGTGCGGTTCACCAACCCGATCCCCGTGCCCGCGACCGGTTCGGTGACCCTCGAGGTCGTCGCCGTCGTCGGGGCGATCGACGGGGCGGCCGGGACCGCTCGTGCGGACCTCACCGCCGAGGTCGACGGCACCAAGGTGCTCGGACGTGCTCGCGCCACGATCGTCACCGCCTCTGCGGGCACCTCGGCATGAAGCTCTCCGACCTCACCACCCTCCGCATCGGCGGCCCCGTCACGCACCTGGTCGAGGCCCGTACCGCCGAGGAGGTGATCGACGCGGTCTCCGCGGCCGACGAGGCCGGGCGCCCGCTGCTGGTCCTGGGTGGCGGCTCCAACCTGGTCGCCTCCGACGAGCCGTTCGACGGCACCGTGGTGCTGCTGCGCGATCCCGAGGACCCGCCGCTGCTGGATGCCACCTGCGAGGTCGGCGCCTCCGGCGAGCCCGACGGCATCCCCGTCGACCCCGCCGAGCTCACTCCGCTCGATCCCACCTGCGGCGGAGCGATCGTCGAGTACTTCGCGGGCGTGGACTGGGACCGGGCGGTGCGCTATGCGATCGCCCGCCAGATGGTCGGCATCGAGGCGCTCTCAGGGATCCCCGGCACCGTCGGCGCCACCCCGATCCAGAACGTCGGCGCCTACGGCCAGGAGGTCTCCGCGACGATCTCCCGCGTGCGCACCTGGGACCGTGAGCGCCGGGCCGTGCGCACCTTCTTCGCCGCCGACTGCGACTTCTCCTATCGCGACAGCGTCTTCAAACGCACCCGCCACACCGGTCCCGTGCCCTCGGCCACGGGTCGCTACGTGGTGCTCTCGGTGACCTTCCAGCACACCCTCGGCCACCTCTCCGCCCCGATCCGCTATGCCCAGCTCGCCGACGCGCTCGGCGTCGAGGTGGGGGATCGGGCACCCATGCAGGACGTTCGACAGGCGGTGCTGGCCCTTCGCGGTTCCAAGGGCATGGTGCTCGATCCGGTCGACCACGACACCTGGAGCGCCGGCTCCTTCTTCACCAACCCGATCCTGGAGGCCGAGCGGGCCGCGGATCTGCCCCAGGAGGCGCCGCGCTACGACGTCGGGGACGGCCGCGTGAAGACCAGCGCGGCGTGGCTGATCAGCCACGCCGGTATCGAGCGCGGGCACGCGGTGGGCGGGCGGGCCGCGGTCTCGACCAAGCATTCGCTGGCCCTGACCAACCGCGGCGGCGCGAGCAGCGAGGAGCTCGTCGCCCTCGCGCGCGACGTGCAGGTCCGCGTCGAGCAGGCCTACGGGATCCGACTGGTCCCGGAACCCGTCCGACTGGGCCTGCAGCTGTGAGCTCGGCCTAGGATATGGGGGCGGCGCCCGCCGTCGTCCCGCCCGTCACCGCAGGAGGCCCCGTGAACGTCCTCGACCAGTCCCTCGCCGAACTCGACCCGGACATCGCCGGCGTCCTCGATCGTGAGCTCGCCCGCCAGCAGCGCACGCTGGAGATGATCGCCAGCGAGAACTTCGTCCCGCGCGCCGTGCTCCAGACCCAGGGATCCGTCCTGACCAACAAGTACGCCGAGGGGTATCCGGGTCGTCGCTACTACGGCGGCTGCGAGGAGGTCGACGTCGCCGAGGAGATCGCGATCCAGCGCGCGAAGGACCTCTTCGGTGCCGAGCACGTCAACGTCCAGCCCCACTCGGGCGCCACCGCGAACGCCGCCGTGATGCACGCCCTGGCCCGTCCCGGCGACAAGCTGATGGGCCTCTCGCTCGCCCACGGCGGCCACCTCACCCACGGCATGAAGATCAACTTCTCCGGCCGCCTGTACGACATCGTCGCCTACGAGACCGATCCCGCAACCGGTCTGATCGACATGGACGCGGTGCGCGAGCTCGCCGTCGCCGAGCAGCCCAAGGTCATCGTCGCCGGCTGGTCCGCCTACACCCGCCAGCTCGACTTCGCGGCCTTCCGCGAGATCGCCGACGAGGTCGGCGCCGCCCTCTGGGTGGACATGGCCCACTTCGCGGGCCTGGTCGCGGCCGGTCTGCACCCGAGCCCCGTCCCCTACGCGGACGTCGTCTCCACCACGATCCACAAGACCATCGGCGGCCCTCGCTCCGGCATGATCCTGTGCACCGAGAAGTGGGCGAAGAAGATCGACTCCGCCGTGTTCCCGGGCCAGCAGGGCGGCCCGCTGATGCACGTCGTCGCCGCCAAGGCCGTCGCCCTGAAGGTCGCCGCCTCCGAGGAGTTCGCGGACCGCCAGGCCCGCACCCTCGAGGGCGCGAGGATCCTCGCCGAGCGGTTGCAGGCCGAGGACACCGCGGCCTCCGGCGTCAAGGTCCTCACCGGCGGCACCGACGTCCACCTCGTGCTGGTGGACCTGGTCGACAGCGAGCTCGACGGCCAGCAGGCCGAGGATCGTCTCCACGAGGTCGGCATCACCGTGAACCGCAATGCGGTCCCCAACGATCCGCGCCCGCCGCGCGTCACCTCGGGCCTGCGCATCGGCACCCCGGCCCTGGCCACCCGTGGCTTCGGCGCCGCAGAGTTCACCGAGGTCGCCGACGTCATCGCCCTGGCGCTGACCGGGGGCGCCGACGTGGAGACCCTGCGCGCCCGCACGGCGGCTCTCGCCGCGGCGAAGCCGCTGTACGCGGATCTGCAGCAGTACTGATCGATCCGTGGGGCCCGGCACACCAGCGCCGGGTCCCACGGCCGTCCCCTCGACGCCCCACCCCGCAACTCCCACCCACCGCCCCTCTGCGACTCCCACCCACCACCTCTCTGCGACTCCCACCCACCCCCATCAAAGGAGCGCCATGACGGCACAGATCCTCGACGGCAAGGCCACCGCGAAGGCGATCAAGGAGGAGCTCGCCGGGCGCGTCGCGCGACTCGTCGAGGCCGGGCACGAACGACCGGGCCTGGCGACCGTCCTGGTGGGGGAGGACCCCGGCAGCGCCGCCTACGTGCGCGGCAAGCACCGCGACAGCGAGCAGATCGGCCTGCACTCGATCCAGAAGACCCTCCCGGCCGACGCCGCGCAGGCGGACGTCGAGGCACTCGTCGACGAGCTGAACGAGGACCCCGCCTGCACCGGGTACATCGTCCAGCTGCCGCTTCCGGAGCATATCGACACCGACGCGATCCTCGAGCGGATCGACCCCGCCAAGGATGCCGACGGCCTGCACCCGATGAACCTCGGCCGCCTGGTGCTGAACGCCTACACCCCGATCCACACGCCCCTGCCCTGCACGCCGCGGGCCGTCATCGAGCTGGTCGAGCGCCACGGTCTCGACTTTCGCGGCAAGGACGTCGTGGTCGTCGGCCGTGGCATCACGGTCGGCCGCTCCATCGGCGCCCTGCTGACGCGGCGCGAGTACAACGCGACCGTCACCCTGTGCCACACCGGCACCGCCGACCTGTCCGCCCAGCTGCGCCGCGCCGACGTGATCGTCGCCGCCGCCGGCAGCGCGCACCTGGTGCGCCCCGAGGACGTCAAGCATGGCGCGATCGTGCTCGACGTCGGCGTCTCGCGCCGTGAGGACCCCGCCGGCGGCAAGGCGAAGCTGATCGGCGACGTCGACCCGGACGTCGTCGATGTCGCCGCCTGGCTCAGTCCCAACCCCGGCGGCGTGGGTCCCATGACCCGTGCCCTGCTGATGAAGAACGTCGTCGAGGCGGCCGAGCGCGCCGCCGGGATCGAGGAGACCGCATGAGCCTGACCATCGCCACCGTCAACGTCAACGGCTTGCGAGCCGCCGTCCGCAAGGGCATGCCGGAATGGATCGCCGAGACCGCGGCGGACGTCATCACCCTGCAGGAGGTGCGGGCTCCCGAAGAGCTGCTCGCCGGCCTCGTCGGTGAGGGCTGGAGCATCGTCGGCGAGGCCTCGCAGCTGAAGGGACGCGCCGGGGTGGCGATCGCCGTGCGCTCGAGCCGCGAGGACGTCGATCTCGAGACGGTGCGCCACGGGCTGCCCGGGCTCGAGGGCGACGCGCATACCGGGCGCTGGATCGAGGTGGACCTCGCCGATCCGTTCGGGGACGGGCGCGACCTCACCGTCATCTCCTGCTACATGCATTCGGGCAACACCGAGAAACCGCAGACCATGGTCGACAAGTACGCGTTCCTCGACACCATGATGGTCCACCTCGAGCAGCTGCGGTCCGACGGTCGCCACGTGGTCCTGACCGGAGACATCAACATCGCCCACACCGAGTGGGACATCAAGAACTGGAAAGGCAATCTCAAGTCCGCCGGCTTCCTGCCGGAGGAGCGGGAGTACCTCGACCGCCTCACCACGGACGCCGGCTTCGTGGACGTCCACCGCACCGTGCACGGCGACGGCCCCGGGCCCTACACCTGGTGGTCCCAGCGCGGGAAGGCCTTCGACAACGACTCGGGCTGGAGGATCGACTACCAGCTGGCCACCGAGGACCTCGCCGCCCGGGCGAGCTCGGCCCAGGTCGATCGTGCCCCCAGCTACGACACCCGCTGGTCCGATCACGCGCCCCTGGTGATCTCCTACTCCTGACCGACGGTCCGACCCTGCCGGAGACCTCGCGCCGCCTGTCGCCGCCCTCCCCGGCGCGGGGGGCGGCGTCGCCGTCCGACCGGTGCGAGGCCGCCATGGTGCTAGCCTCGTCCTCGTCAGGCGGGCTCACGGAGGAGTCGACGCCGGTGCTCTCACAAGGGGCACGAAACCGCAGGCGGACCTGGGGCGAGACATATACGGACCACTCAGCTGCGTTCCGCATACATCTCGGAAGGACCCCCATGGCCATCGTCTCCACCCATGTCGCCCGCACCCTCGCCCAGCACGTCCACCATGTGTTCGGCCTGATGGGCAACGGCAACGCCTACTTCCTCGACGCCCTGCTGCGAGGGACCGACGCCACCTACACGGCGGTGCGCCACGAGGCCGGCGCCGTGGTGGCCGCCGATGCGCACTTCCGCACCTCGGGCCGCCTGGCAGCGGCCACGACCACCTACGGCGCCGGGTTCACCAACACGCTGACCGCCCTCGCCGAGGCCGCCCAGGCCCGCATTCCCCTGGTGCTGGTGGTCGGCGACGAGCCCACCTCGGGCCCACGCCCCTGGGACGTCGACCAGATCGCGCTGAGCTCCGCCGTCGGCGTGCGCACCTACACCGTCGGGCGGATCGACGCCGCGGCGGCGACCGTGACCGCGATCGAGCACGCCCTGTCCTATCGTGTGCCCGTGGTGCTCGCGATCCCGTATGACGTCGCCCAGCTGGACATCGGGCCCGTGCCGGAGGTCCCGGGTCCCGGGGAGCCCGAGCCGCTCGCCCCCGCTGCCGACTTCACCCGGGCGGCGCTCGCACGCCTGGCCGCGGATCTCTCGGCGGCCGAGCGCCCGCTGCTGCTGGCAGGGCGCGGCGCCTGGCTGTCGGGAGCCGGTCCGGCCCTCGGTGAGCTCGCCGCGGCGACCGGCGCCCTGACCGCCACCAGTGCGCTGGGGCGCGGCATCTTCCCCGAGGACCGCTATGACCTCGGCGTCGCCGGCGGCTTCGGCGCCCCCGGCGCCATGGAGCGCGTGCGCGAGGCCGATGTGGCCGTGGTGGTCGGCGCCGACCTCAATCAGTTCACCATGCGCTTCGGCGAGCTGTTCCACCCGGACACCGCCGTATGGCAGATCGATACCGCTCCGGCCGCGACCCACGCCCGGGTGGGCGGATTCGTGCGCGCCGACGCCCGCCTGAGCACCGAGGCGATCACCCGCGCCCTGGACTCCGTGGAGCGCCCGGCGCGGCCGTGGCGGGAGACTGTGGACGCACCTCGGCTGCGCAGCCACGCCGTCGGCCCCGAGCTCGCCGACGACGGCCGCCTGGACCCGCGAGCCGCCGCCGCCCGACTGGCCGAGCTGCTGCCCGAGGATCGCGTGGTCGTCTCGGACGGCGGCCACTTCATCGCCTGGGCCAACATGTACTGGCCCATCGCCGAGCCCCACCGGATGGCGATGGTGGGCACCGCCTTCCAGTCGATCGGCCTGGGCTGGCCCAGCGTGCCCGGCGCCGCCCGCGCCAACCCCGACTCCACGGTGGTGCTGACGACCGGCGACGGGGGAGGGGCCATGGCTCTGGCCGACCTCGAGTCGGCCGTCCGCAGCGCCGGAGGCCGGGGCATGGCGGTGGTGTGGAACGACGCCGCCTACGGCGCCGAGGTGAACCTCTACGGGCTGAAGGGCCTCGTGCGCGAGCCCATGCTGATCCCCGAGATCGACTTCGCCGCCCTCGGGGCCGCGGTCGGAGCCGAGGGGGTCGTCGTGCGCACCCTGGCCGACCTGGAGCGGGTGGCGACCTGGGCCGCCGAGCCGCCCGAGCAGCGCCCCTTCCTCGTGCTGGATCTGCGGATCTCCGGCTCGGTCATCGCGCCGTACCAGGAAGAGGTCATCCGCGTGAACTCCTGAGCCGGCCCGCTCGGGTGCGGCGTTCCCGGGGGAACGCTCCTCCGTGCGGGCCCGCTCCTGCGGGGTCGGGTCGACCTCATCTCCGGTGAATAGCACGACACCCCGCCCGGATCTCCGGACGGGGTGTCGTGCATCAGGTCGAGCGGCGCGAGGGGAGAGCGTCGCCGCCCCTGCGCGACGGGTCAGACGCGGCCGCGGATCACGGCCTGCTTCACCTCGGCGATCGCCTTGGTCACCTGGATGCCTCGCGGGCACGCCTCGGTGCAGTTGAAGGTGGTGCGGCAGCGCCACACGCCCTCCTTGGAGTTGAGGATCTCCAGGCGCTGCTCGCCGGCGTCGTCGCGGGAATCGAAGATGAACCGGTGCGCGTTGACGATCGCGGCGGGCCCGAAGTACTGCCCGTCGGTCCAGAACACCGGGCAGGAGGAGGTGCAGGCGGCGCAGAGGATGCACTTGGTGGTGTCATCGAACCGCTCACGTTCCTCGGCCGACTGCAGACGCTCCCGGCTGGGCTCCTGGCCCTGGGCGACCAGGAACGGCATGACCTCCTTGTAGGAGTCGAAGAACGGCTCCATGTCGACGATCATGTCCTTCTCCACCGGCAGCCCCTTGATGGGCTCGACGGTGATCGGCTTGTCGATGTCGAGGTCCTTCAGCAGGGTCTTGCAGGCCAGACGGTTGCGACCGTTGATGCGCATCGCGTCGGAGCCGCACACGCCGTGGGCGCAGGAGCGGCGGAAGGTCAGTGACCCGTCCTGATGCCACTTGATCTCGTGCAGGGCGTCGAGCACACGGTCGGTGCCGTGCATCGTGACGGTGAAGTCCTCCCAGTGGGTTCCCTTGTCGTCCTCCGGGTTGTAGCGCGCGATGCGCATCGTCACCTGGAACGTGGGGATCTCCTCCGCGTCGGACTGCGGGGACTCGGCCTGGGGCTTCTCGGCGACGGCAGTCATCAGAAGGTACGCTCCTTCGGCTCGTAGCGGGTGATCACGACGGGTTTGGTGCCCAGCCGGACCGTGGTGCCCTCGGACCCTTCCTCACCCTCCAGGGTGCGGTAGGCCATGGTGTGCTCGAGGTAGTTGACGTCATCGCGCGCATCGAAGTCCTCGCGGAAGTGGCCGCCGCGGGATTCCTTGCGGTTCAGCGCTCCGAGCGTCACGACCTCGGCGAGGTCGAGCAGGAAGCCCAGTTCGACGGCCTCCATGAGGTCGAGGTTGTAGCGCATCCCCTTGTCCTGGATCGCGACGGTCTCGTAGCGCTTCTTGAGCGCCTCGATGTCGCCCAGGGCCAGACGGCAGGTCTCGTCGGTGCGGAACACCTGGACGTTGGCGTCCATCGTCTCCTGCAGCTCGCGACGGATGTCGGCGATGCGGTCCTCGGTGGCGGGCCGGTCGCGCAGCCGCTGCAGCAGCTCGTCGGTCGGGAGCTGCACGCCCTCAGGCAGCTCCGGCATCTCGACCGTCTCGGCGTGCTCCGCGGCGGCGATGCCGGCGCGGCGGCCGAACACGTTGATGTCCAGCAGCGAGTTCGTGCCCAGGCGGTTGCCGCCGTGCACGGAGACGCAGGCGGTCTCGCCGGCCGCGTACAGACCGGGGACGACGTCGGTCGCGTTGCGCAGGACCTCGCCGCGGATGTTGGTGGGGATGCCGCCCATGCCGTAGTGCGCCGTGGGGAAGACCGGCACCGGCTCGGTGTACGGCTCCACCCCGAGATACGTGCGGGCGAACTCGGTGATGTCCGGGAGCTTCGCATCGATGTGCGCGGGCTCGAGGTGGGTCAGGTCCAGCAGGACGTAGTCCTTCTTGGGGCCGCAGCCCCGACCCTCGCGCACCTCGTTGGCCATCGCCCGGGCGACGACGTCGCGCGGGGCGAGGTCCTTGAGCGTGGGGGCGTAGCGCTCCATGAAGCGCTCCATCTCGCTGTTGCGCAGGATGCCGCCCTCGCCGCGGGCCGCCTCCGAGAGCAGGATGCCCAGGCCGGCCAGACCCGTCGGGTGGAACTGGAAGAACTCCATGTCCTCCAGCGGGATGCCGCGGCGGAAGGCCATCGCGGGGCCGTCACCGGTGAGGGTGTGGGCGTTCGAGGTGGTCTTGAACATCTTCCCGAACCCGCCGGAGGCGAACACCACGGACTTCGCCCGGAAGACGTGGATCTCGCCGGTGGCCAGCTCGTAGGTGACCACGCCGGAGGCGCGCACGCCCTCGTCGGTGCGCGGGTCCCCGGTCATCAGCACGTCGAGCACGTAGTACTCGTTGAAGAACTCCACGTTCTGCTTGACGCAGTTCTGGTAGAGGGTCTGGAGGATCATGTGGCCGGTGCGGTCGGCCGCGTAGCAGGAGCGGCGCACCGGCGCCTCGCCGTGCTCGCGGGTGTGCCCGCCGAAGCGCCGCTGGTCGATCCGGCCCTCGGGCGTGCGGTTGAACGGCAGGCCCATCTTCTCCAGGTCGAGCACCGCGTCGATGGCCTCCTTGGCCATGACCTCGGCGGCGTCCTGATCGACCAGGTAGTCACCGCCCTTGACGGTGTCGTAGGTGTGCCACTCCCAGTTGTCGTCCTCGACGTTGGCCAGCGCGGCGCACATGCCGCCCTGCGCCGCACCCGTGTGGGAGCGCGTGGGGTAGAGCTTGGTGACGACCGCGGTGCGGGCGCGGCCGGAGGATTCCAGCGCCGCGCGCATGCCGGCGCCGCCGGCGCCGATGATGACCACGTCGTAGGTATGGGTCTGCATGTCTGGTGACTGCTCCGTTTCGAGGTCGACCGGGAAGAAGGTACTGGGGCCGGGTGGGCCTGCGGGGGAGGGCTCAGCCTGTGCAGAAGGAAGGCAGCAGGCTCGGCTCGGCACCGGTGGGGCACGGATCGAAGGTGAAGATCACCAGCGTGCCCAGGACGATGGTGACGACCACCGCGAAGTACAGCAGGCCCTTGAGGGTCAGTCGCAGCGTCGAGTTGCGGGCGTAGTCGCTGATGATCGTGCGGACGCCGTTGCCGCCGTGGATGAGGCCCAGCCAGAGCATCAGCAGGTCCCAGACCTGCCAGAACGGGGAGGCCCATTTGCCGCCGACGAAGGCGAAGTCGATGCCCTTGACCCCTTCGCCCAGCCACAGGTTCACGAACAGATGGCCGAAGACGAGGATCACGAGCAGGACGCCGGAGATGCGCATGAACAGCCAGGACAGCATCTCGGAGTTGACGCCCCGCTGGCCGGTGCGGGCGTAGCGGGTCTTGGGATCAGGGATCGCGGGGGAGGACTGTGCGCTCATGATCACGCTCCGAACATGTGCATCAGATGGCGGGGGACGAAGCCGAGCATCAGGACCACCCAGAGGACCACGACGCCCCAGAACAGCTTGCGCTGGTGGGTCGTTCCCTGGGACCAGAAGTCCACGAGGATGATGCGCAGGCCGTTGAGGGCGTGGAAGACGATCGCCGCGACCAGACCGACCTCACCGAGGCCGAACACGATGGTCTTGTAGTGTCCGATCACCTCGTTGTACGCCTCCGGGGAGACCCGCACCAGCGCGGTGTCCAGGACGTGCACGAGGAGGAACAGGAAGATGAGCATTCCTGAGATGCGGTGGGCGACCCAGGACCACATGCCCTCGCGTCCGCGATAGAGCGTCCCGGATTGGGCTGATGCCACGGAGATCCTCCAGAAGCGACGAGGTGGCGGCGGGAGCGGGATGCGCCGCCGCAGAGGTGGGGCGCGCGGGCCCCCGGGACGGGCCCGGACGACCTTCGCGGCGCTCGGGGCGCCTGGCGGGCGCCCGTTTCACGACACGGCGACATCATCATCGCCCCCGACAGGGGCAGAGCCAGCGTAGCACCATGACGTGCAGGTTCTGTGCATCCCGGAGTGCCGCGAACTCGGCTCGCTGCCGCCGGGGCGCGTCCCGATCGCCCGGTTCCGGACCCCGGATACGCTGGCCATATGCCTCAGGCTCCTTTCGTCCCCGTGATCCCGGCAGGCGGCGCCGGCACCCGGTTGTGGCCGCTCTCACGCCGCACGCATCCGAAGTTCCTGCTCGACCTCACCGGCTCCGGTCGGTCCCTGCTGCAGCAGACCCTCGACCGTCTGGTCCCGCTCGCGGACCGTGCCCCGATCGTCGTCACCGGTGTCGAGCACGCCGAGGCGGTGACGGCCCAGGCCACGACGCTCGCCGACCACGGCGGGCCGCGGGCGCGGGTCCTGGCCGAGCCCTCACCGCGCAGCTCCATGCCGGCGATCGCCCTGGCCGCAGCGCTCGTGGAGCGTGAAGAGCCCGACGCGGTGATCGGCTCCTTCGCGGCGGACCACCTGATCGGCGACCAGGAGGCCTTCGCCCGCGCCGTGATCACCGCGCGGGAGGCGGCCGATCTCGGCTACCTGGTCACCCTCGGCATCGCCCCCACGCACCCGGCCACGGGATTCGGCTACATCGAGCAGGGAGCGCAGGGCACGGGGGCCGCCGCGCTGCGTGCGGTCGGCGCCCATCCCGTCGCCCGCTTCGTGGAGAAGCCGGACCGCGACCGGGCCGACCAGTTCCTCGCCGCAGGCACCTTCTCCTGGAACGCGGGCATCTTCGTGGCCCGCGCCCGCGTGCTGCTGGACGAGCTCGCCGCGCAGATCCCCTCCCTCGCCCGAGGAGCCCGCGGGATCGCTGCCGCGCACGGCACGGCCCGGTACCAGGACGTGCTGGAGCGGACCTGGCCGCAGCTGACGAGAATCGCGATCGACCACGCCCTGGCCGAGCCGCTCGCGGCCGCGGGGAAGGTCGCCCTGGTGCCCGCGGACTTCGCCTGGGACGACGTCGGCGACTTCGCCGCGCTCGCCCGCCAGCTGCGCGAGGATCCACCGTCGGGCCCCGGCGGCGTGGGGGAGCCGGGCGCGGGCGGTGCCCCCGCCGATGTCCAGGTGCTGGGCATCGCCGACGTCTCCGCCGTCTCCTCCACGGCGACGGTGTACGGCTCCGGCGATCGCCACATCGCCCTGGTCGGGCTGGAGGGCATCAGCATCGTCGACACCGAGGACGTCCTGCTGGTGCTCGCCGACGAACGGGCCCAGGACCTCTCCCGTCTCGTCGCGGGACTGGACGGGACGGGGCACGGTCGCCTGCGCTGAGGGCGGAGACCGGACCTGTCGCGGGTGGTGCTCGCACGGCGGGCCCGCGGGGGTCACCTCCTGAGCGACCTTCGGAAACGCCGCGGTCTCGCGCTCGCGTCGATTGCATAACGGTTCCCATCCAGCCGCCGGCACGGCCTCCGACGCGGCCACGGCGGGGCTATGGTCCTTCCGGAACGCGACAGAGCAGTCGCCCGAGACGACTCGGGGCCCGATCGGTCCCGGCACTCCTGCGGAGGAACCCATGAAGAGCTTCACGCGCGCGCTCGCCCTGATCGGCGCCGGCGCACTCACCCTCGCCGCCTGCGGCACCGCCCCCGAGGAGAGCGCAGGCGGCAGCGGCTCCAGCGACGGCGGAAGCAGCAGCGACTACAAGGCCTGCATGGTCTCCGACTCCGGCGGCTGGGACGACAAGTCCTTCAACGAGTCCAGCTACAACGGCCTGCTGGCCGCCGAGAAGAACCTCGGCGTCGAGACGGCCTCGGCCGAGTCGACGACCACTTCGGACTTCGCCCCCAACATCAACAACATGGTCACCGAGGGCTGCGACCTCGTGATCACGGTCGGCTTCCTGCTGGCACCCGCCACCGGGAACGCGGCCCAGGCCAACGAGGACACCAACTTCGCGATCGTCGACTCCACGGCGCAGGACGCGGACGGCAACCCGATCGAGCTCGAGAACGTCAAGCCGATCGAGTTCAACACCGCCGAGGCCGCCTTCCTCGCCGGCTACCTCGCCGCAGGGATGACCGAGACCGGCAAGGTCGCCACCTACGGCGGCATGAACATCCCCACCGTCACCATCTTCATGGACGGCTACGTCGACGGCGTCGCGTACTACAACGAGACCAAGGACGACGACGTGCAGGTCCTCGGGTGGAACAAGGAGACCCAGGAAGGGTCCATCGTGGGCACCTTCGAGGACCAGTCCAAGGGCAAGGCCGTCTCCGACGAGTTCTACAACGCCGGCGCGGACATCATCATGCCGGTCGCGGGCCCCGTGGGCGCCGGCACCCTGGCCTCCGCCAAGGAAGGCGATGACCGCACGGTGATCTGGGTCGACGCCGACGGCTACGAGACCAACTCCAGCGACGAGGCCGCCCAGGAGGTCATCCTCACCTCCGTCATGAAGGAGATGACCACCGCCGTCGAGGACGTCATCACCACCTCGTCCGAGGGTGAGTTCGATGCGAAACCCTACGTCGGCACCCTCGCCAACGGCGGCGTGGGCCTGGCCCCGTTCCACGAGTACGAGGACGACGTCCCCGCTGAGCTCGTCACCGAGCTCGACGCCCTCAAGCAGGACATCATCGACGGCAAGGTCACCGTCGAGTCCACGGCGTCCCCCCAGGGTTCCTGAGACGAGAGGGCCCCGGGGCGGCCCCGGCCCCGACCGGGTCGGGCCGGCCCGTCCGACCGCCCGGCCGATGATCTCGGCCGACGCCGGCACCGCGGCCGATGATCTCGGCCGACGCCGACGGACGACGAAAAGAGAACCGTGAAGCTCGAACTGCGCGGGATCACGAAGACCTTCGGGTCCTTCGTGGCCAACGATGCCATCGACCTGGTCGTCGAACCCGGGGAGATCCATTCCCTGCTGGGGGAGAACGGCGCGGGCAAGTCGACCCTGATGAACGTGCTGTACGGGCTGTACCGGCCCGACGGCGGCGAGATCGTGATCGACGGCGCCCCGAGGTTGTTCTCCGACCCCGGGGACGCGATGGCGGCCGGCATCGGCATGGTCCACCAGCACTTCATGCTGGTGCCGGTGTTCACCGTCGCCGAGAACATGGTGCTCGGCCACGAACCGACCCGCGGCGGTCTGCTCGCCCTCGCCGCGGCCCGCCGGCTCGTACGCGAGATCTCCGCCCGCTTCGGCTTCGACCTCGACCCCGACGCGCTGGTCGAGGACCTCCCCGTCGGCGCTCAGCAGCGGGTGGAGATCATCAAGGCCCTCAGCCGCCACGCCGAGGTGCTGGTGCTCGACGAGCCCACCGCGGTGCTCACCCCGCAGGAGACCGACGAGCTGATGGCGATCATGCGTCAGCTGCGCGACGAGGGCACCTCGATCGTGTTCATCACCCACAAGCTCCGGGAGGTCAAGGCCGTCTCCGATCGCATCACCGTGATCCGCCGCGGCCAGGTCGTCGGGGAGGCCGACCCGTCGGCCGATCAGGCCGAGCTGGCCTCGCTCATGGTCGGCCGCCAGGTCTCCCTCGCCCAGGACAAGGTCGAGGCCGCTCCCGGGGAGATCGCCCTGACGGTCGAGAACCTCCGGGTCACGGACGACGCCGGGGTCCGCACCCTCGAGGGCGTCTCCTTCGAGGTGCGCCACGGCGAGGTGCTCGCCATCGCCGGGGTGCAGGGCAACGGACAGACCGAGCTCGCCGAGGCGCTGATGGGCCTGGAGACCACCGTCCACGGCTCCGCCCGGCTCGAAGGACGAGAGCTCGTCGGCCGCAGCACCAAGCAGGTCCTCGACGCCGGCGTCGGATTCGTCCCCGAGGACCGCACCCATGACGCGCTCGTGCCCGACTTCTCCGTCGCGGAGAACCTCGTGCTGGACCAGCACGACCGGCCGCCCTTCGCCTCCGGCCTGGCGATGCACCTGGGTGAGGTCCGCGAGAACGCCGAGAGGCTGATCCCGGAGTACGACGTGCGCACGCAATCGGCAGCGTCCGCGGTGTCCTCGCTGTCCGGCGGCAACCAGCAGAAGGTCGTGATGGCCCGTGCCCTGAACCGGACGCTCTCGCTGCTGATCGCCTCCCAGCCCACCCGCGGCGTCGACGTCGGCTCCATCGAGTTCCTGCACCGCCGCATCCTCGACGAGCGCGATCAGGGGACCCCGGTGATCATCGTGTCCACCGAGCTCGACGAGGTGACCCAGCTCGCCGACCGCATCGCCGTGATGTACGGCGGCAGCATCCTCGGCATCGTCCCGGGCGACGAGGACCGCGACGTGCTCGGCCTGATGATGGCGGGCTACACGGTCGACGCCGCGCGCACCGCCGTCTCCGAAGGTGCCCGCACCACCGACTCGCAGCTCGCCGACGAAGGGGAGATCGTATGAGCACCGCCGTCGACGAGCCCGCCAGCAGCGGGTCCGCCCCCGGGGTCGGCTCCGGGGGCACCGAGACGCCGCCGCCGCCCGAGGAGCGGGCCGAGACGAGTCTGAGCCGGACGCTCCAGCGGATCGCCCGCGGCGACCTGCTGGTCGTCGTGATGAGCTTCGTGTTCGCCTTCCTGATCGGATCGGTCCTCATCGTCATCGCCGACGAGGAGGTCCGCGCCACCCTCGGCTACTTCTTCGACCGGCCCTCCGACGCCGTGACCGCGATCTGGCAGTCCGTCACGCACGCCTACGGGGCCATGTTCCGCGGCGCCGTGTTCGACGGCCCCGGCTTCGCCCGGGTGGCCGAGGATCTGCGGGACGCCGGCGGCAGCGGCACCTATGTGCTCTTCCCCGCCCTCGCCACCGGGCTGCGCCCCCTGACCGAGACCCTGACGGTCGCCACCCCGCTGATCATCGCCTCCGCCGGCATGGCCGTCAGCTTCCGCGCCGGGCTGTTCAACATCGGCGGCACCGGCCAGCTGATCGTCGGGGCCATGGCCGCCGGCTACATCGGCTTCACCTGGAACCTGCCGATCGTCGTGCACCTGCTGCTCGCGCTGCTCGGCGGCGTGCTCGCCGGAGCCGTCTGGGGCGGCATCGCCGGTTTCCTCAAGGCCCGCTTCGGCGCCAACGAGGTCATCAGCACCATCATGCTGAACTGGATCGCGACCTACCTGCTGTTCTTCGCCCTGAAGACCGCCGCCTTCACCGGAGCGAACCAGGCCCAGCCCACCTCTCCCTCGATCGCAGACTCCGCGGCGCTGCCGCATCTGCTGGGCTCCGGCTTCCGCCTGCACGCCGGGCTCTTCCTCGCCGCCGGCTGCGCCGCGGCGCTGTGGTGGCTGATGAGCCGCTCCACGCTCGGCTTCCAGTTCCGCGCCGTGGGCTCGAACCCGCGCGCCGCCCGGGTCGCCGGCATCTCCCCGGCCCGCACCTCCTTCCTGGTCCTCGCCGTCGCCGGAGCGCTCGTCGGCCTCGCCGGGGCGGTGCACGTGCTGGGCACCGAGAAGCGCCTGACCGAGGGCATCGCCGGCAGCATCGGCTTCGACGCCATCACGGTGGCCCTGCTGGGCCGCTCAGGCCCCGTCGGGATCGTGCTGGCGGGACTGCTGTTCGCCGGTCTGTCCACCGGCGGCCGCTTCATGGAGACCAATCAGGGCGTCCCGCTGGATCTCGTGCAGGTCATCCAGGTGCTGGTGGTGCTGTTCATCGCCGCCCCGCCGCTCGTGCGCACGCTGATCGGCCTGCGTCGCATCGACCACCCCGGCGTCGGCGCCCGCGTACGCCGGGCACGGACGACGGCCCCGGCGCCCGCCGCCTCCACCGCAGCGGGAGGCGCGGTCCCGCCCGACGCCGGAACTCCCGACGCCGGAACTCCCGACGCCGGATCCCCCGCCGAGCCGCCCTCGGACACCCCGCTGGACGCCGGCCCCGCCGATGACCCGCTCCCGGACACCCCGCCCGATCCGACCCGGCCCGCGACCGACGGCGACGAGCCCACCGACGCGCAGGGAGACCAGCGATGACCACCTCACCCGCCGTCGTCCAGGACGATCCCGGGATCCGCGCGGACCACACCGACGTCCGCCCGGACAACTGGTGGCACCTGCCCGTGACCACCACCGTGCTCGGCGCTGTCGCCCTGGTGCTCTTCGGACTGCGCGGCATCCCCGGTGCCGAGTCCGTCTACGCCCTCGCCCGATCCCGGGACATCAACCCCGGGGGGCTCGTCCCGCAGAGCATCACGGTCCCCTCCATGGGCACCGCGATCGTGCTGTCCGTGATCGCCCTGGCCGTCTCGGCGGCCCTGTGGGCGCTGCACGCCCGCGTCGCCCGCCCCCGCCCGGCCGTGCGCCTCACACTCCTCGCGGTGTTCGCCCTCGCCTGGATCCTCGCGTTCCTGACCTGGGTGATCTCCGAGCGCACCCTCGGCGTCGCGACCCTGCTGCAGGGCACCCTGGCCCTCGCGGTGCCGCTGGCGTTCGGAGCGCTGTCCGGGGTGCTCTCCGAGCGCGCCGGCGTCATCAACATCGCCATCGAGGGCCAGCTGCTCTTCGGCGCCTTCGGCGCGGCCCTGATCGGCTCGCTGGCCGGCAGCGCGTGGATCGGCCTGATCGCCGCGCCCCTGATGGCGCTGGTGATGGGCGCGCTGCTGGCGATGTTCGCCGTCGGCTACCGCGTCCAGCAGATCATCGTCGGCGTGGTGCTGAACGTGCTCGCCATCGGCGTGACGTCCTTCTTCTTCGGCACCGTGATGCGGCAGAACCCCGGAATGTTCAACTCCCCGCTGCGCCTGCCCACGCTGCGCATCCCGGTGCTCGCCGACATCCCGGTCATCGGCCGGGTCCTGTTCGAGCAGAACGTGCTGGTCTACCTGATGTGGATCATCGTCGCAGCCCTGACGGTGGCGCTGTTCCGCACCCGCTGGGGCCTGCGCGTGCGGTCCGTCGGCGAGCATCCGCGCGCGGCGGACACCGTCGGCATCAACGTCAACCGCACCCGCTGGATCAACGTGATGCTGGGATCGGCGGTCGCGGGCCTCGGCGGCGCGACGCTGACCATCGGCACCGGGGTCGCCTTCGGCGAGGAGATGTCCGCCGGCAAGGGGTATATCGCGCTCGCCGCGATGATCCTGGGCCGCTACCACCCGATCGGCGCGCTGTTGGCCGCGCTCACCTTCGCGTTCGCGGACTCGCTCCAGCTGCGCCTGGGCACGATGTCCGCCGCCGAGGGCGGCGTCGACATCCCCGGCGACTTCCTGCTGATGCTCCCGTACGTCGTCGCCCTGTTCGCGGTGGCGGGGGTCGTCGGCCGGGTGCGGGTGCCGGCGGCCAACGGCACCCCGTACGTCAAGCAATGAGACCATCGGGAGCATGAGCACCACATCGGACTCCGAGGCGCTGCTGGCCGCGGCCCGCGAGATCGCCGAGCGCGCCTACACCCCGTACTCGCACTTCCGGGTGGGCGCGGCGGCGCTGACCACCGACGGCCGCCTGGTGCGCGGGTGCAACGTCGAGAACGCCGGCTACGGCGTCACCCTCTGCGCGGAATGCGGGCTCATCAGCGAGCTCATCGCCGGCGGGGGAGGGCGCCTGGCGCGCTTCGTCTGCGTCGGCGGCGCCGAGCACCTCGGCCGCGAGGAGCGCGAGGTGGTCATGCCGTGCGGTCGATGCCGTCAGCTGCTGTCCGAGCACGCCGCCGACGACCTCGTGATCCTCACCCCCGAAGGACCGCTGCCCATGGATGCCGTGCTGCCGCAGGCCTTCGGACCCGCCGACCTGCGTCCCTGACCGGTTCCCGCCCGACAACCTCTCCAGACTGCCCGAGCCGCGGACCACCAGGCCGCGGCCGACGTCCCGATCACCCGAGGAGCACGCCCCATGACCACCGGATCCCCCGAGCCCGCCCCGTCCGCTCCCGTCTCGTCGGCTCCCGCGCCGTCGACCCCCGCCGTCGAACCCTTCGACGCCGTCGACGTGATCCGCGCCAAGCGCGACCGCGACCGCCTCAGCGACGAGCAGATCGACTGGGTGATCGACGCGTACACCCGCGGCGTGGTCGTCGAGGAGCAGATGTCGGCGCTGGCCATGGCGATCTTCCTGAACGGCATGGAACGCCGCGAGATCGCCCGTTGGACGGACGCGATGATCGCCAGCGGCGAGCGGATGGACTTCCGGTCCCTGTCCAAGCCCACCACCGACAAGCACTCCACCGGGGGCGTGGGCGACAAGATCACGCTCCCGCTGGCCCCGCTGGTGGCCAGTTACGGCGTCGCGGTCCCGCAGCTGTCCGGGCGCGGACTCGGCCACACCGGCGGCACCCTGGACAAGCTCGAGGCGATCCCCGGCTGGCGAGCCGCCCTGTCGAACGACGAGATGATGGCGCAGCTCGAGGACGTCGGCGCCGTCATCTGCGCGGCCGGCTCCGGTCTCGCCCCGGCGGACAAGAAGCTCTACGCGCTGCGCGACGTCACCGGCACCGTCGAGGCGATCCCGCTGATCGCCAGCTCGATCATGTCCAAGAAGATCGCCGAGGGCACCGCGGCGCTCACGCTGGACGTCAAGACGGGTGCCGGGGCCTTCATGACCGAGGAGGCCGACGCCCGCGAGCTCGCCCGCACCATGGTCGAGCTCGGCACCGATGCGGGGGTGCGCACCGTCGCCCTGCTGACCGACATGTCCGCCCCGCTCGGCCGCACGGCCGGCAACGCCCTCGAGGTGCGCGAGTCCCTCGAGGTCCTCGCCGGCGGCGGACCGGCCGACGTCGTCGAGCTCACCTGCGCCCTGGCTCGCGAGATGCTCGAGGCCTCCGGGATCCACGAGCCCGACGTCGAGGCGGCGCTGTCCGACGGTCGCGCGATGGACACCTGGCGGGCGATGATCGCCGCCCAGGGCGGGGACGTCGACGCCCCGCTGCCGACGGCCGGGCACGTCGAGGAGTTCCGGGCCCGCGAGGACGGCGTGGTGACCGGGCTGGATGCGATGGGCGTGGGCGTGGCCGCCTGGCGCCTGGGAGCCGGGCGCTCCCGTCCCGGAGAGGCCGTGCAGGCCGCCGCCGGCGTGGAGATCACGGCGCACATCGGGGACCAGGTGCGCTCCGGCGACGTCCTGGCCCGGCTGCACACCGACACCCCGGAGCGCGTGCCCCGAGCCCTCGAGGCGATCGACGGGTCCTGGACCCTCGCGGCTCCCGGATCCGCGGTCGGGGAGCGCAGGATCGTGCGGGACCGCATCGCGTGAGACGGCCCCTGGGAGGGAGGGACCTCAGCGGAGGGCGGGACCCCAGGGGACGGTGAGAGCTCAGAGCGCCCGCAGCGCCGGGAGGATGTGCTCGAGCATCAGCGGGGCCAGGCGCGGTCCCGTGCCCGGATCGTCCACTCGCACCCACCGGTGGTCGGCCAGCTCGGCCCGGACGGCGACCGGTTCGGGCAGCTCCCGGCGGCAGACGAACACGCTCGAGCGCACCAGGGTGTCCGGTTCGTTGGCGGCGACCGCCTCGAAGTCTCCCAGCGGTTCGAGGTCGCGGGGGTCCAGGTGCACGTCGATCTCCTCGGCCACCTCCCGCACCGCCGCCCCGAGAGCCGTCTCTCCCTCCTCGAGCTTGCCGCCCACCTGCATATAGGTGCCCGTGCCGCGCTTGCGCACCGCGAGCACCTCCGAGCCGTGGCCGCCGGGCCGCAGGAAGCAGACGGCCGTGATCCGCAGGACGTCGCCCTGCGGATCGCCCGGACGGTGGCCGGCCTCCGCCTCGGCGAGGGATGTCAGGGCGCGGAGGCGGCGCACCCCGGAGGTCAGCCCTTCCGGACGCATCCCGGCGCGGATCCAGCCGGTGAGATCGCCGCGCTGATCCCGGGCCAGCCCCCAGCCGCGGCGCAGCAGCGTCAACGGCGGTTTGCGATGCTCGCGCAGGTCCCGGGCCAGGCGCAGTGCGAAGACCACCGGGACGGGCCGATGCAGCACGATCGCGTCAGCCAGCAGACCAGCGGCGGCCAGCGGGGCGATCAGCTCGGCGGCGAAGATGCCCTCGGCGATGACCACGGGGGCACGGCCGGCCGTCAGACGCGTGCTGCCGACCCGGCGAGAGGCGGAGATCGAGTACTCGGGGACGTCGGCCGCGCCGTCGTGCGCGAGGGCGGTGAGCGCCTCGAGCGCGGCACCGGCGTCCCAGGAGGCCGGGTCGTCCCAGTCCACGATGCCGAACCGTCGGGGGAGGCCCGGGTCGTCGTGCTCGCGGTAGAACTCGTCCAGACCCAGCACGGGCAGCCCCGAGCGCTGCGCCATCAGACCCTTCCCGCTGCCGGAGGGACCGGCGAGCAGGACGATGCGTCGCGGCCGGTGGGGGAGGGATCCGGGAGTCGTCACGGGCGTCGAGTCTAAGCGATGGGGCCGGGCGGAGCGGCTGACCGAGCCGACGGGACGGGGACCGCGAGGGCCTCCACGGAGGCCATGTGGGAGGACATGGCCGCCCCGGCGGCCGCCTCGTCCCCGTCGAGGATCGCCTGCACGATGCGGGCGTGGTCCTCGTGCTCGGCGCCGACCAGCCCGTGCTGATCCCGGGTGGCTCTCAGGTCCCGCATGGCGCGGAACAGCGGCGTGCTGACGGCCTCGAGGATGCCGTGCAGGGCCCGGTTCCCGCTCAGCCGCGCGATCTCCTGATGCAGTCGCAGGTCGAGCTCGGGATAGAGTCGGGAGTCGTCCAGGGCCTCGTCCATCTCCGCCAGCAGCCGGCGCAGCCGGGCCCGGGCGGCCTCGGTGGCCGGCGGGTCCTCCGTCGCGGCGACGGAGAAGCGCCTCGCGGCCACCTGCGCCGCACGGATCTCGAGCGGGCTGCGCAGGTCCATCAGCGCGGTGAAGCCGTCACCGGGGGAGTCGCGCACGGCGCGGGAGAGGTAGAAGCGGACCACGGAGCTGTCCGGTGCCCGCACCGTGGCGCTGCGGCCGTTGGCGATCTCGATGATCCCCAGGGCGGCCAGGGCGCTGAGAGCTTCGCGCACCACGGTCTTGGACACGGCGAAGCGCTCCGCCAGCGCCCCGGTCGAGGGGAGCGCGTCCCCGGCCCCGAGGCCCCGCTCGTCGATCAGGTCCAGGACGGCCCCCCGCGCCTGATCCGACAGCGAGGTCCGCCCCAGCTCCGTCGACCCCGGGGGATCGTCCCCGGCGGTCAGATAGCGCCGGGCCGAGTCGCCGAGCAGGTCGGCCATCGGCTCCTCGGTCGGCTCAGAACGCATTGACCAGTCCGATGACGCCCACGACGATGATGGCGATCGCGGAGATCCACAGCAGCACCGAGGTCGGCCGGCCGTCGCGGATGCGCGGGTCGGTCTGCGTCCGCGCGAGGTAGAGCGTCGCGATCGCCGCACCGATCAGGTAGACCGCGTTGAGGATGCCGGCGATGATCACCAGGGCCAGCGGGGAGGACACCGCCGTGCCCAGGAGGCCCCAGCCGATCGGCAGGATCACCATGATGACCCGCTGCCAGCGGTCGCGGGCGACCTGGTCCCGCCAGTCGTAGGCGCCGAAGATCGACAGCGTGTGCCCCACCTGGCGGCCGAGGCTGGGGACATTGGCGAGGATCGTCTTGAACAGGGCGAGTCCCGCACCGAGCAGGAAGAGGACCCCGCCCCAGGTGCCGACCGCGGAGTCGAAGATCGAGGAGATCGTGGTCATGACCTCGTTGCCCTCGGGGACGATCCCCTGGGGGTGCAGCACGGCGGCGCCGAGCATGTAGAAAGCGGCGGTGGAGGCGGTGTAGATCGCCCAGGACACCCACGCGTCGACCTTCATCACGGAGATCCAGCCGCGGGCGCGGGCGACCCAGCTCTCGGTGCCGTCGTTGGGTCCGGTCCAGCTCGCGTAGCCCTTCTCGACGACCCAGTAGGTGTAGGCGGTGGTCTCGCCGGCGCCCACGCCGGTCATCCCGAACATGGCCAGGGCGATGCCGGCCGATCCCAGGGCGATCTCGAAGCGCATGCCGTCGGCCACGTCGCCCAGGGTCCAGGCGAACTCGGTGCCGTGCAGGAGGAAGAGCATCACGACGGCGAAGACCGTCACCAGCAGCACCAGGACGGTGGAGATGTTCTCGACCACGGCGTAGCGGTTGGCGACGTGGATCGCGATCGCGACTACGACGAGGATGGCGACCCAGCTGCCGATCGACAGCATCGAGTAGGGCTCGGGGCCGATCGGGAACAAGGAGCTGAAGGCGAAGGCGGAGGCGCTGATGACCCCCGCCTGGCCGATGAAGAACTGCAGGAACATCAGCAGCACGAGCCAAGAGATCCACCCGCGCTTCGCGACGCGCGGTGGGACGTCGTCGTAGCCGTCCAGGGCGACGCGGCCGGTGGAGATCGACCATCGGGCCAGCTCGACCTGCACCCAGACCTTGAGGAAGGTGGAGACCAGTACGAGCCACAGCAGCATGAAGCCGACCTGCGCGCCGAGCGTGGTCGCGGTGAGCAGCTCGCCGGAGCCGACGACGGCTGCGGAGGTGATCATGCCGGGGCCGAGGAACTTCAGCTTGCCCCGGAAGCTGCGCGGCGGCTCGGTGGTCTGCGACCCGTCGACGACATAGGGGTCGACGTGGGCGGCGATGGTCGTGCGAGCGGGTGGGCTCGCGGCTGCGGCAGGACCGGACGGTGGTGCGGGCGTCGACATCGACGGGACTCCTCGGGGCCAGGACGGGGATGATCTCGTGCTGCGCGCTCCGACGGGCCGCGCTGCGCCGATGCCCGGCAACCTATCACATAGGTAGAGAGGTGAGCGGTCGGTGCGATGGCGACGAGCGGTCTGCGGCACCGGGTCCCCGTCCGCTCGAGGGTCTGGAAGCCGCGCCGGCCGATGATCGCCGCGAGCATCTCCATGTGCTTCACGCCGGCGTCGGTGCTGGACCGACGTCCCTGGCCGTGGTCCCTGGCCACCGGCCCGGTCCCGAGGTCGTGATCCGATCATCGCCGCCACGGATGCGCGGCGACGGGGCTGTCTGCCAAGATCGCACCATGACGACTTCCGATCGCGCCCAGCTCGCCGCCCTCATCGACCACACGCTCCTCAAGCCCGAGGCGACGCGGAACGACGTCACCGCGCTGCTGCGCGAGGCAGAGGACCTGGGCACCTACTCCGTGTGCATCTCCCCGTCGATGCTCCCGGTGCGGACCACCGTGAAGGTGGCGACCGTCTGCGGCTTCCCCTCCGGCCAGCACGCCGCGGCGATCAAGGCCGCAGAGGCCGCGGACTCCGTGGCCAAGGGCGCGGACGAGGTCGACATGGTCCTGAACGTGGGCCTCGCCCGAGCGGCTGCCTACGCGGACGTCGAGGACGAGATCCGGGCCGTGCGGGAGGCCGCCCCGGCGCCGGCGGTGCTGAAGGTGATCATCGAATCCGCCGCCCTGACCGACGAGGAGATCGTCGCGGTCTGCGAGGTCGCCGAGCGCGCGGGGGCCGACTTCGTGAAGACCTCCACCGGCTTCCACCCCGCCGGCGGCGCCACCGAGCACGCCGTGCAGCTCATGCGCCGCACCGTCGGCGACCGGCTCGGGGTGAAGGCCTCCGGCGGGATCCGCACCCGCGAGGCGGCCGAGGCGATGGTCGCCGCCGGGGCGAGCCGACTGGGGCTGTCCTCCTCGCGGGCGATCCTCGAGGGCGGCACCGGCAGCGGGTACTGACCTCGGCGGATCGCCCCGGCCCAGGTCCGCCGCGCCGGCCGGACTCCTCGGCGCCCGGCCGGCGCGGCGTCACCGAGGTCAGGCCCGCCCGAGCGCCTCGCGCAGCTCGCCCTGGAGCTGGTCCAGGCGCTCGCCGGAGCGCGCCCGCAGCCGCGTCATCTCCGTCGCGGACGTTCCCGCGGGAACGTGCTGGACCACCTCGAGGTAGCACTTCAGCTTCGGCTCCGTGCCCGAGGGTCGCACCACCACGCGCGTGTCCTCCGCGCTGAGCAGCAGCATGCCCTCGGTCGGCGGCAGCCCGGTGGTCGGGACCGATCCCTCGGAGAGGTCCTCGGTGGTGGTCACCGCGGAGCCCAGCAGCTGTGTCGGCGGGGTGGTGCGCAGCCGCCGCATCATCGCGGGGATCAGGGCGAGGTCCTCGACCCGGATCGACAGCTGCGAGGTCGCGAACAGGCCGTGCTCCGCGGCCAGCTCGTCGAGCCGAGCGATCAGCGTCGTCCCCTCGGCCCGCGCCAGCGCGGCCATCTCGGCGACCATGAGCGCAGCGGAGAGCCCGTCCTTGTCGCGCACCACCTCGGGCAGCACGCAGTAGCCGATCGCCTCCTCGTAGCCGTAGACGATGCCCGGTGCCCGCGTGATCCACTTGAAGCCGGTCAGGGTCGTGGCGGGCTCGAGACCCGCCTGCTGCGCGACCCGGCCCAGCCAGCGGCTGGAGACGATCGAGCGGGCGAGGACCCCGTGATACCCATGGCGGCGGATCAGGTGATCCCCCAGCAGCACGCCCAGCTCGTCGCCGGTCAGCATCCTCCAGTCGCTGAGGTGCTCGTCGCGCACGGCGGCCGCGCAGCGGTCGGCGTCGGGATCGTTGGCGATCACCACGTCGGCCTCGACCGTGCGGGCCAGGTCGAGGGCGAGATCGATCGCGCCCGGCTCCTCGGGGTTCGGGAAGGGGACCGTGGGGAAGTCCGGATCGGGATCGGCCTGCTTGGCCACCGTGTGCACCTCGGCGAAGCCGGTGCGGGCCAGCGCGGCCAGCGCCGTCTCGGTGCCGACGCCGTGCATCGCGGTGTGCACGATGCGCACCTGCCGCGGGCCGGCCGGGTCCGGCAGCGCACAGATCGCCGTGAGGTAGTCCTCGTGCAGCTGATCGCTCAGCAGCTCCCAGCCCGAGTCGGCGACGGGGATCGAGCTCGCCGGGCCGACGGCGGCGATGCGGGCGGCGATCCGTCCGTCCGACGGCGGCACGATCTGCACGCCGCGACCGGTCTCGTCGGCGGCGCGGCCGCCGAGGTAGACCTTGTACCCGTTGTCCGCGGGCGGGTTGTGACTGGCGGTGACCACGATGCCGGCGTCGGCCTCCAGATGCCGCACGGCGAACGCCACCAGGGGAGTGGGACCGTGGCGCGGGAACAGCCCGACCCGGCAGCCGGCCGAGGTCAGGATCGCCGCTGAGGCGCGGGCGAAGTCCCGGGAGTTGTACCGGGCGTCGTACCCGATCACGACCAGCGGCTCGACCAGGGACAGGTCCTCGAGCAGGTGGTCGGCCAGGCCGCGGGCCGCACGGGAGACGACCGCGAGGTTCATGCGGTTCGACCCCGGGCCCATTCGGCCGCGCAGACCGGCGGTGCCGAACTCCAGCTCGCCGGAGAACGCATCGGCGAGCTCCTCGATCGCCGGCTCACGCCCGGCCAGGGCCTGCTCGAGCAGGGAGGTCAGCGCCGCACGGGTCGCGGGGTCGGGGTCGTCCGCGAGCCAGGCCTCCGCGCGCTCGTGGAGGGCCGGATCCAGGGCGGTGGGAGCGGTGGGGTCGTCGTCGGGAGCCATCACGCCCGCCCGTCGGCCGCGGCCGACGGGGCGCCGCCGGTGATGCGGCGGACGGTCTCGGCCAGCAGCGCCGAGATCCGCGGCCCTGCGTCGCGGCCCGCCTCGAGGACCTCCTGATGGCTCAGCGCCTGGGCGCTGATGCCCGCCGCCAGGTTCGTCACCAGGGAGATGCCCAGCACGTCCATCCCGGCCTCGCGGGCGGCGATCGCCTCGAGGGCCGTGGACATGCCGACCAGGTGCGCACCGAGGGTCCGGGCCATCTGCACCTCCGCGGGGGTCTCGTACGTCGGCCCCCGGAACTGCATGTACACCCCCTCGTCGAGGCCGGGATCGACCTCGCGGGCGATGTCCCGCAGCGCTGGGGTGTACAGGTCGGTGAGGTCCACGAAGTTCGCTCCCTCCAGCGGCGTCGCCCCGGAGAAATTGATCTGGTCGGCGATCAGCACCGGGGTTCCCGGGGTCCACGAGGGGTCGATCCCGCCGCAGCCGTTGGTCAGCACCATGGTGCGGGCGCCGGTGGCCGCGGCCGTGCGGACGCCGTGCACCACCGCGTCCACGCCGGCCCCCTCGTAGAAGTGGGTGCGGGCACCCAGGACCAGAGCGCGGGCGCCGCTGCCGGCGACGCGGATCGAGCGGAGGGTGCCCACGTGGCCGGCGACCGCCGGGGGCCGGAACCCGGGGATCGTGGTGGCGTCGGCCTGCCAGACGGTCTCGCCGAGCAGGTCCGCGGCGCCGGCCCAGCCGGAGCCCAGCACCAGGGCGAGGTCATGGGAGGCGACGCCGCTGGCCTCGGCGATCGCGGCGGCGGCGTCGCGGGCGAGTAGGTACGGGTCGGAGGGGGTCTCAGTCATGGATCGAAGGTAACGCAGCCCGCCGCCTCCCCGCCGCAGAAACGGGCCCCGGCCTCGGCGCGGTGAGCCACAATGGAGGATGTGAGCGATCCCAGCACCGCCCTTTCGTCGGACCCCCACCGTGTCGCCGGTGCCGGTGACCGTTCGCGGGTGGTGATCATCGGCGGCGGTCCCGGCGGTTACGAGGCCGCGCTGACCGCGGCGCGCCAGGGAGCCGAGACCGTCCTGGTCGAGGAACGGGGCATCGGGGGCGCGGCCGTGCTCACCGACGTCGTCCCCTCCAAGACCCTCATCGCCACGGCCGACGTCCTCGACGTCGTCGGCACCTCCCGGCAGCTCGGGATCCGCGACGCCGAGGACGGCTCCGCCCCCGGGGCCGGCAGCCTGGACGTCGACCTCGGCGCGGTCAACGCCCGTGTCCAGCGTCTCGCCGCGGCACAGTCCGCGGACATCCGCGCGAGCCTGGTGGAGGCCGGGGTGCAGGTCGTCGACGGTCGCGGTCGCCTCGCCGGGGCCTCCGCCGTGGAGGTCCTCGACGGCGCGGGCGCGGTCAGCGAGTCCTTCGGGGCCGACGTGATCCTGCTGGCCGTCGGCGCCCGCCCGCGCGAGCTGGGGACCGCGCCCTGCGACGGGGAGCGGATCCTGAACTGGACGCAGGTGTACGCGCTGGAGAGCCTGCCCGAGCACCTGATCGTGGTCGGCTCCGGTGTGACCGGTGCGGAGTTCGCCAGCGCCTACCGGGCCCTGGGCAGCGAGGTCACCCTGGTCTCCTCCCGAGCGAAGGTGCTGCCCGGCACCGACGGGGACGCGGCCGACGTGCTCGAGGACGCCTTCGCCCGGCGCGGCGTGCACGTGCGATCCCGATCGCGAGCGGCCTCCGCGCGCCGGACGCAGGACGGCGTGATCGTCACCCTCACCTCGGGAGAGGAGATCGCCGGCAGCCATGCGCTGATGGCACTCGGCGGGATCCCCTGGACCTCCGATCTGGGTCTTGTGGAAGCAGGCGTGCGGGTCGAGGACAGCGGCCACATCGACACCGACAGGGTCTCGCGCACCTCGGTGCGCGGGATCTACGCCGCCGGTGACTGCACCGGGGTCTACCCGCTGGCCTCGGTCGCCGCGATGCAGGGGCGCATCGCCATGCACCACGCCCTGGGCGATGCCGTCTCCCCGCTGATCTCCGCGCAGGTCTCCTCGGCGATCTTCACCAGCCCGGAGATCGCCGTGGTCGGGGTGAGCGAGCAGGACGTGGCCGGCGGCGTCGTCGCCGGCGAGGTGCTCACCCTGCCGCTGGACACCAATCCCCGCGCGAAGATGCAAGGACTCTCCGAGGGCTTCGTGAAGCTCATCGTGCGCCCCGGGTCGCACACCGTGCTCGGCGCCGTGGTGGTCTCCCCGCGGGCCAGCGAGCTGATCCTGCCCTACACCCTGGCGGTCGCCCACCGTCTCACCGCGGACCAGGTCGCCGACACGTCCACCGTGTACCCCTCGCTGACCGGCTCCCTCGCGGAGGTCGCGCGCCGGGCGAGCATCACCGCGACCCGCTGACCGGCGCGGCCGGTCGGCCAGTCGGTCGTCAGCCCGTCGGCCCGCTCAGCCCGGCGCGATGCTCCCGAGCCGAGGATCCGGCACCGTTCAGTCGTCGATCTGGCAGAGCACGGCGCCCGCGGAGACGGTCGCGCCGATCTCGGCGGCCAGGTTCTTGACGATCCCGGAGCGGTGCGCCGTGATGGGCTGCTCCATCTTCATCGCCTCGAGGACGATTAGCAGGTCGCCGTCGGCCACGCTCTGGCCCTCCTCGGCGACGATCTTCACGATGGTCCCCTGCATGGGTGCCGTCACCGCGTTGCCCCCGGCGGCGGAATCGCCCACCCCGCGATGGCTGCGTTTGCGGCGCTGGTGCACCGGCTGCTGGGGCGCGCGCAGGGAGGCGGGGAGGCTGATCTCGACCCGGCGGCCGTCGACCTCGACCACGACGGCCTCGCGGTCCTCGGGCTCGTCGGGCTGGGCCGGCAGCGGGGCGGCCGGGAGATCGTTGTGGAACTCGGTCTCGATCCAGCGGGTGTGGACGGTGAAGGGCTCCTCCGGGCCGGCCGGTGCGAAGGCGGGGTCCTCGACCACGGCCCGATGGAAGGGCAGGACCGTCGGGAGGCCGTCGACGCGGAACTCGGCCAGCGCCCGACGGGAGCGCTCGAGGGCCTCCTGCCGCGTGGCCCCGGTGACCACGAGCTTGGCCAGCATGGAGTCGAAGGCGCCGGAGATCTCGTCTCCCGCGCGCACGCCCGACTCGATGCGCACACCGGGGCCGGAGGGCACGTCGTAGCGCTGGATCCGGCCCGGGGCGGGCATGAAGCCGCGGCCCGGGTCCTCACCGTTGATGCGGAACTCGAAGGAGTGCCCGCGCGAGACGGGATCCTCGGCGGAGATGGTCTCGCCGGCGGCGATGCGCAGCTGTTCGCGCACCAGGTCGACGCCGGCGACCTCCTCGGTCACGGGATGCTCGACCTGCAGGCGCGTGTTGACCTCGAGGAAGGAGATGGTGCCGTCGGCCCCGACGAGGAACTCGCAGGTACCGGCCCCGACGTATCCGGCCTCGCGCAGGATCGCCTTGGAGGAGGAGACCAGCTGCGCGTTCTGCTGGGAGGAGAGGAAGGGCGCGGGCGCCTCCTCGACCAGCTTCTGATGACGGCGCTGCAGGGAGCAGTCCCGGGTGGAGACCACCTGGACGGTGCCGTGCATGTCCGCGAGGCACTGGGTCTCCACGTGCCGGGGCGCGTCGAGGTAGCGCTCCACGAAGCACTCGCCGCGCCCGAAGGAGGCGACCGCCTCGCGCACGGCGGAGTCGAACAGCTCGCGGACCTCGGACTCCTCCCGGGCGACCTTCAGGCCGCGGCCACCGCCGCCGAAGGCGGCCTTGATCGCGATCGGCAGACCGTTGGTGCGGGCGAAGTCCACGACCTCGTCGGAGTTCTGGACGGGATCCTTGGTGCCGGCGACCAGCGGCGCGCCGGCCTTCTGGGCGATGTGGCGGGCCGAGACCTTGTCGCCGAGCTTCTCGATGGCCGACGGGGGCGGGCCGATCCAGGTCAGCCCGGCGTCGATGACCGCTTGGGCGAAATCGGCCCGCTCGGAGAGGAACCCGTAGCCGGGATGGATCGCGTCCGCCCCGGAGCGGTGGGCGATGTCCAGGATCTTGTCGACGACCAGGTAGGAGCTGGCGGCGGTGGTGCCGCCCAGGGCGTAGGCCTCGTCGGCGATCTGCGTGTGCAGCGCGTCGCGGTCCGGATCGGCGTACACGGCGACCGAGCGGAGCCCAGCATCCCGGCAGGCTCGGGCGACCCGCACCGCGATCTCCCCACGGTTGGCGATCAGCACCGTGGACAGGGGGCGGGGCTTGGAAGAGCGTGCGGGCATGGGCGAGGGTTCCTTCCGGGAGTCAGCAGAGGCCGAGTCTAGTACCGCACGGGCTCACACGGTCGCAGGTGACGACCCGGTGGCAGGGGAGTCGTCGGGGGCGGTGGGCAGCAGTGCGTCATCCCACAGCTCGTGGACGGCGATGCCGATCTCGCCGAGCATCCGTCGCAGCAGCGGCAGGGAGAGGCCGACGACGGCGTGCGGGTCGCCCTCGACACCCTCGAGGAACGGCCCGGCCACGCCGTCGAGGGTGAACCCTCCGGCGACGCCGAGGGGCTCGCCGGTGGCGACATAGGCGTCGATCTCCTCGTCGGTCACGTCCGCGAAGGTGACGCGGCAGCTGGCGGTGGCCCCGAAGGTCGCCGCCGTGCCGCCGTCGGCCTCGTCACGGTCATCGACCAGCCAATGCCCGGAGTGCAGGGTCGCCGTACGCCCGCGCATCGCCTGCCAGCCCCGGATTGCTCGTGCGGGCGTGTGGGGCTTGCCGATGGAGACGCCGTCGAGCTCGAGCATCGAGTCGCACCCGAGCACCACGTAGCCGCCCTCGCTGCGGGCGGTCGCGGCCAATGCCTTCTCCCGGGCCAGCAGCAGGACCTCCACCGCGGAGGTGAGGACATCCTCGGGGTCCCCGGAGGCGGCGGCGCGCTCGCGGGCGGTGGTGAGGATCGCCTCTTCGTCGAGGTCGACCGGCAGGGTGCCGTGCTCGATGCGGGCGGCGCGCAGGGTGGCGCGCCGGCCGGCCGAGGCGGAGGCGAGCAGCAGCAGCGGATCGTGCTCGAGCGGCCCGTCGGCGACGCCGTCCGGGGACGTCGCGGCGTGACGGTCGGTCATGACAGGGCTCCTTCGAGGACGGAGAGCGGCAGACTGCCCAGTTCGAGGGCACGGCGGTGGAAGTCGCGGGCCGGACCGGCGTCCCGCTCGCGCAGCTGCTCCCAGATGCGCTGGCCGATCTTGTAGGAGGGGGCCTGCCCGGGCCAGCCCAGGTAGCGGTGCAGCTCGAAGCGCTGCTCGGCCTCGGTGACGCCCCAGTGGACGCTCATGAAGTCCCAGGCCTTCTCGTAGCTCCATCCGCCACCGGCGGATCCGGCGATCCCCTCGGGCATCGGCAGGCCGACGTGCAGCCCGATGTCGAGCACGACGCGTCCGGCCCGGAGCCGCTGCGCATCGAGCATGCCGAGCCGGTCCCCGTCGTCGGCGAGGTAGCCGAGCTGATCCATGAGCCGCTCGGCGTACAGCGCCCAGCCCTCGCCGTGGCCGGAGACCCAGCACATCAGCGCACGCCAGCGGTTCAGGGTGCTCGCCTGCAGGGTCTGGGTGCCCACCTGAAGGTGATGGCCGGGAACGCCCTCGTGGTAGACGGTCGTGGTCTCCAGCCAGGTGCGGAACTCGGTGGTGGAGGCGGGGACGTCCCACCACATGCGGCCGGGCCGGGTGAGATCCTCACTGGGGCCGGTGTAGTAGATCCCGCCCGAACCGGTCCTCGCGATGCGGCACTCGAGACGATGCAGGGGCTCGGGGATGTCGAAGTGGGTACCGGCGAGGTCGTCGATCGCGCGGTCGCTGAGCTGCTGCATCCAGGCCTGCAGCTCGTCGGTGCCGTGCAGCACCCGGGCAGGGTCGCGGTCCAGGGCCTCCTTCGCGGCGGCGACGGAGCGACCTCCTCCGGTCCCGTAGCGCTCGTTGATCCGCTCGGCGACCTGTTCCTGCTCGGCGACCACGGAGCGCAGCTCCTCGATCCCCCAGGCGTAGGTCTCGTCGACGTCGATCTGCATCCCCAGGAAGGTGCGCGAGGCGAGGGAGTAGGCGTCCCTCCCCACCGCGTCCTCCGTCGGGGCGCGCTCGGCGAGGGACTCCAGCACCTCGGCGAGCTCGAGGTAGCCCTCCGCGGCGGTGCGGGACGCGGCGGCGACCCGACCCCGCTGCGTCTCGTCCCCGACGGCGTCGGCGGCGAAGGTGTCGAAGAAGCTGCCGGGGGCCGCGTAGCCGCGGGCCTGCTCCGCGCCGAGGTGCAGCTGGCGGCGAGAGGAGAGCACGCCATGGTCCGCGGCGTCGTGCAGCGACTCGGCCCAGCTGGACAGCGACCGGGGCAGGGCGGCCATCCGTTCGGCGATCACCTGCCAGTCCTCGGCGGTCGCGGTCGGCATCTGGTCCAGCGCGTCCCGGGACTGCAGGGGCGAGGCCAGGTTGTTGACGGTGGCGACGTCCAGACGCTGCTCGGCGAGCTCGATCTCCAGCCCCAGCCGCTCGCTCAGGGCGGCCCGGGTCACGACATCCGTCGCATCCTCGTCGGGAACCTCCGCGATCCGTCGCAGCAGAGAGCGGGCGGCATCGGTGCGCTCGGCGGACGCGGCCGGGGAGAAATCGGTGACGTCGCCGTCGTGGCCGGGGATGCCGAGCTCGGTGGCCAGGAACGGGTCCAGGCGGACGCTGAGGTCGACGTGCTCGTCGGCGAGGCGGTCCAGGGCGGTGGAGGCCCGGACAGGACCGGGGAAGGGGGGCTCGGACATGGGGCGAGTGTAGTGGGCACCGACCGAGCCCCGGGCCGAGGTCGCCGCGCCCGTGTCGCGAGGCACGGGACGGCTCAGCGGTCGGAGAACTGCCAGGCCGCGGCGGAGGCGTGGTGGCGCAGGGCGTGCGAGCGCGGATGGCTGTGCACGGGGTCGCTCCAGGCGCCCGGTCCGCCGACGCGCCCCTCTGCCAGGGCCCGTTCGTCCGCCTCCAGGCGACTGGTCACGCTCATCGCCGAGACGACGACGGCGATCGCCGCCAGCTCGTCGGCGGCCAGACTGCCCCGGACCAGACGGACGTCGGCGTGGGGCGCGACCGGCTGCTCGGAGGATGGATCCTGCTCGCTCACAGCGGGATGTTCCCGTGCTTCTTGGTGGGCAGGGAGTCGCGCTTGGTGCGCAGCGCCCGCAGCGCCCGCGCGATCTCGAGGCGGGTCTCGGCCGGGCGGATCACACCGTCGATCCAACCGCGCTCGGCGGCGGTGTACGGGGTGGCGAACTGCTCCTCGTACTCCGTCTCCAGCGCCGTGCGCTCGGCCGCGACGTCCCCGCCCTCCTCCTGCACGGTGCGCAGGTGCTGACGGTGCAGGATGCTGACCGCTCCCTGCGAGCCCATCACGGCGATCTGTGCCGTGGGCCAGGCGAGGTTGATGTCCGCCCCGAGGTCCTTCGAGCCCATCACGATGTACGCGCCGCCGTAGGCCTTGCGGGTGATGACCGTGACCAGCGGGACGGTGGCCTCCGCGTAGGCGTACAGCAGCTTCGCGCCGCGCCGGATGATGCCGCCGAACTCCTGGTCGGTGCCGGGCAGGAAGCCGGGCACGTCCACGAAGGTCAGCACCGGGATGTTGAACGCGTCGCACAGGCGCACGAACCGCGCCGCCTTCTCGGAGGCGTCGATGTCCAGGGTGCCGGCCAGGTGCGAGGGCTGATTGGCGATGATGCCCACGCTGTAGCCCTCCACGCGCCCGAACCCGACCAGGATGGACTGGGCGAACAATGGCTGGACCTCGAGGAACTCCTCGTCGTCCAGGACCGTGCGCAGCACCGTGAGCATGTCGTAGGGCTGGTTCGGGGAGTCCGGGATGAGGGCGTCCAGCGCGGTGTCCTGCGGCGTGGGCGTCTCCTCGAAGCGCACCGGGAAGGACGGCGCCGGACTGAGGGTGTTGGCCGGCAGGTAGCTGAGGAGGTCCTTGACGTACTCGATGGCCTCGTCCTCGTCGGGGGCCATGTAGTGCGCCACCCCCGAGCGAGAGGAATGCGTGCGGGCCCCGCCGAGCTCCTCGAAGCCGACGTCCTCCCCGGTCACGGTCCGGATCACATCGGGGCCCGTGATGAACATGTGCGAGGTCTTCTCGACCATCACGATGAAGTCGGAGAGGGCTGGGGAGTACACGGCGCCGCCGGCCGCCGGGCCCATGATCATGGCGATCTGCGGGACCACGCCCGAGGCGCGGGTGTTGCGCCGCATGATGCCCGCGAAGGCGGCCAGCGAGGCCACTCCCTCCTGGATGCGGGCGCCGCCGCCGTCGAGGATGCCGATGACCGGCACCCCCGTGGTCAGGGCGAGGTCCTGGATCTTCTGGATCTTTCGTCCGTGCGCCTCCCCGAGGGAACCGCCGAAGACCGTGAAGTCCTGGGCGTAGACGCACACCTGGCGGCCGTCGATGGTGCCGTGGCCGGTGACGATGCCGTCGCCGTCGGGCCGCTTGGCGTCGATGCCGAAGCTGCGGGCCTGATGGCGCACGAAGCGGTCGGTCTCGACGAAGGATCCGTCGTCCAGCAGATCGGCGATGCGCTCGCGGGCCGTCTTCTTGCCCCGGGCGTGCTGCTTCTGGACGGCGACCTCGTCGGCGGCGGAGACCACGGCGGCGTCGCGCTCGCGGAGGTCCTCGAGTCGCTGGGCGGTGGTGAGCGGCCGCGGGGCGTCGGTCACGGAGCCTCCTGCTGCGGCCCGTGGGGCCGCCATCAATCCGGGGAGATGAACACCGGGATACTACGCTACGAACAGTCGACGAGGGGTGTCGGCGACCGGTACGGACCGGGCGCGCACCCCGTCTCGTCGGGCATGTCTCCGACCAGGTCGATCCCGTGTGAGAGTCGTCATCAGGACGACAGGAAGGGGCGTGAGGACAGTGGACCGTTCCGATGCCGACTCCGCCGTCGATCCCGACTCCGATGTCGACCCCGCCGTCGACCCCGGCTCCGATGCCGCCCCCGACCCCGGGGCGCTCCCGACCCCCGTGATCCATCGGCGGACGCGGGTGCACTCGACGCAGGACGAGGCGGCGCGGCTGCTGGGCGCAGGGCTCGATGCGCCGTTCGCGGTCGCCACCGGCGAGCAGACCGCCGGCCGCGGTCGGCTGGGCCGACGCTTCGCGAGCCCGGCCGGCGGCAATGTGTACCTGACCTACGTCCACCGCACCTCTCTCCCCCCGCAGCGGCGCACCTGGATCCCGTTGGTGGCGGGACTCGCCGCGCTCGGGGCCGTCACGGAGGCGGTCGGGGCACAGGGCCCGGATCTGGGTCTGAAATGGCCCAATGACCTCCACGTCGCCGACGGCCGGAAGCTGGGCGGGATCCTGGTCGAGGGGCGGGGGAGCGACGTCGTGCTGATCGGCATCGGACTGAACGTGCGCGGACCGGTCCCTGACGGGGACGGCGCGGAGGTCCCGGGCGCCGCCTGGCTGCTCGGGGACGGCGGGATCCGCCGCCGGGGCGGCGGTCGCGGGGAGGCGGCCGACGGGGAGGCGGCCGATGCCGAGGGGGTGCGCCGACGGATCGAGCAGCACCTCGTGGACGCGCTCGCCGCCGAACTGGGGGCGCTGGAGTCCACCACGGGGGACGCGGAGGCGGCCGGATCCGCGCACCGTTACACTATGACGTGCCTCACACTCGGGCAGTCGGTGCGGGTCGATCCGCTGGGATCGGTCGGTGCGGGCGGAGCACGGTCTCCCTCGCTGCACGGGATCGCCCGGGCCGTAGACGGGCACGGTCGCCTGGTGGTGGACCTCGAGACCGGGGGCCGCCGGGCCGTGGACGTCGGCGACGTGAGACATGTGAGGCCGGGCGGACCCGCTCGGCTCGCGACGGGCGCCGCGGGCGGCGCTGGACAGGAGGAGCACGGCACGTGACGGGCGGAACCGAAGACCTGGAGCACACGACCACCTCCGCGGGGCCATCCCCGTCGGAGCCGGCGAGCGTGCCCCCGGAGCAGTCCCCCGATCTCGTGCAGACGTCGCTCGACGACCAGGAGATCCTCGACCTCAACCGTCGCTTCGCCGAGGTGCGCCGCAGCGTCGGCGCGCTCGAGAAGGTGCTGCTGCAGGGCCCGCGCAAGTTCTCGCGTCGGGATCTCGCCGAGCAGCAGGACATCCCGGAGCGGCTGGCCGCCGTGTACTGGCGCTCGCTGGGCTTCAGCCCGGTCGACGAGGACACGGTGGTGTTCACCGAGGAGGACGCCTACTCGATCGGTGACCTCTCGGCGATCGTCGAGGAGGGGGTGCTCTCCGAGCGGGCCTTCGCCAGCATCACCCGCGGGCTGGGCTTCCACATGGGACGGCTGGCCATGTGGATCACCGAGGCGCTGGTCGACGAGGCCAAGCACGCCGACGGGGCCGACGACGCCGAGGCCCGCCAGCAGATGCTCGACTCGATCCCCGAGCTGCTCGAGACCCTCGAGTCCCAGGTCATGTTCGCCTTCCGTCGGCAGCTCGCGGCCTATGCCGCGCGGGCCGGCTCCGAGGTGCTCCACCGCGACACCGACGAGCTGTTCCCCCTGCAGCGGGCCGTCGGCTTCGCGGACCTGGTGCAGTTCACCCGATTGGCCCAGGACCTCTCCGGCAGCGAGCTCGCCGACGTCGTCGGTCGTTTCGAGGCGGTGAGCCGCGACGTCATCTCCGTCGGCGGCGGCCGCGTGGTCAAGACCGTCGGCGACGAGATCATGTTCCTGGCGGACACGCCCGAGGACGGCGCGCAGATCGCCGTCAGCCTCGCCGAGGTCATCACGGCGGACTCCCGGCTGCCCCCGATCCGGGTGGGCATGTCCTGGGGATCGATGTTCTCCCGGTACGGTGACGTCTTCGGGCCCAAGGTCAACCTCGCCGCCCGGATGGAGTCCGTGGCCCGGCCGGGAGCGGTCATGGTCGATGCCGAGACCGCCGAGTCCGTCACCCAGGCGCTGCCGGGAGGCTTCGCCCTCAGCGAGGGCGAGGACGTGGAGCTCCACGGCATCGGGACGGTGCAGGTCAAGGCGATGCGTCGCGACCGCTCGGCACCGCTGGACCTGGGTCTGTGAGGACGGGGCCGCGCGCCCCGTCATCCGCTGCGACATAGGATGGATTGCGTGACACGACTGCTTCTCGTCGAGGACGACTCGGCCATCGCTGAACCTCTCTCCCGCGCCCTGGACCGCGAGGGGTACACCGTCACGCGCGCCTCGCGCGGGATGGATGCGCTCGCGATCGCGGCCGGAGGGGACCCGATCGACGTCGTGATCCTCGATCTCGGACTGCCCGATCTGGACGGCCTCGAGGTCGCCCGCCGTCTGCGCAAGGGCGGCCTCGAATCGCCGATCCTGATCCTCACCGCCCGGGCCGACGAGGTCGATGCGGTGGTCGGGCTCGACGCCGGCGCCGACGACTACGTCACCAAGCCCTTCCGCCTCGGCGAGCTGCAGGCCCGCATCCGGGCCCTGATGCGGCGCACCCAGGCGGTGGAGGAGACCGGCGACGCCTTCGACGTCAACGGCGTGACGCTCGACGTGTCCGCCCGCCGCGCCTACGTCGACGGCGAGGAGCTGAGCCTGTCGGCCAAGGAGTACGACCTGCTGACCGTGCTGGTGCGCGAGTCCGGCAGCGTCGTCACCCGCGACGACCTCATGCGCGAGGTCTGGGGCGCCGAGTGGTGGGGCTCGACCAAGACCCTCGACATGCACGTCTCCTGGCTGCGCCGGAAGCTCGGCGACGACGCCACCAACCCGCGCCGGATCACGACGGTCCGCGGCGTCGGCTTCCGCTTCGAGACCGGAGCGGAGAGCTGACGGGTGTGGCAACGCGTCCTGCAGGCCACGATCATCACCGTGGTCCTGGCGGTGCTGCTGCTGGGCATCCCGCTGGGCTGGTCCTGGCTGCAGCTGGCCAAGCAGAGGCTCTCCGACGAGGCGAGCGACATCCTCGACGACGTGCGGGTCGCGACCGACGCACGGCTGAGTGAGGGCAGGCCCCTGGACGAGGCCCTGCTGCAGGGCATCGTCGACGAGCAGACCGATCTGAACATCGCCATCTCGGTGACCACGCGCGAGGACGACACGATCACGGCGGGTGATCCTCCTGGGGACGACCCGCTCGAGGTCCGCGTTCGCGGATCCGAGCAGCAGGACATCGTGGTGTCCGTCCCGCAGTCCGACGTGCGCGCGCACACCGCCAGCGCCTGGGTGATCATCGTGGTCGCCGGCCTCTCCGCGCTCTCCGTGGGCGCGTCCGTGGCCCTGTGGCAGGCCCAACGGATCTCGATGCCGCTGGCCCGGCTGAACCGGCGCGCGGAGGAGATGGGCTCCGGGCGCGCCCGCGGCCCGTGGAGTCCCTCGGGGATCAGTGAGATCGACGACGTCGCCGAGGAGCTGATCCGCTCGGGCGCGATGCTGACCGAGCGCCTGGAGGCGGAGAGCCAGCTCGCGTCCAACGCCTCGCATCAGCTGCGCACCCCGCTGACCGCCTTGTCCATGCGGCTGGACGAGATCCTCGCGACCAGCTCCGAGGAGTGGGTGCGCGAGGAGGCGCGCATCTCCCTGGAGCAGATCGACCGCCTCACCGAGGTGGTCCACGACCTCATCAACGCGCCGCGCTCCTCGCAGAACCGCACGCCCGGCGTGGTCGAGCTGCGCTCCGTGCTGACCCAGCAGAGCGAGGAGTGGTCGCCGGCCTACCGCCGCGCCCACCGCGAGCTGCGCATCCAGGTGCCGCGCAGCGCCGCCGTCTGGGGATCGACCGGTCCGCTCACCCAGGTCGTGGCCACCCTGCTCGAGAACGCCCTGACGCACGGCGACGGCCGCACCACGGTGAAGGTGCGCCGCAACGAGCACTCCACGGTGGTGGAGGTGACCGATGAGGGCGGCGGCATCGACCCCGAGCTCGGCACGCGCATCTTCGAGCGCTCCATCTCCGGGCGCAGCTCCTCGGGCACCGGCGTCGGCCTGGCCCTGGCCCGCACCCTGGTCGAGGACGATGGGGGACGTCTCGAGCTCCTCACCGAGACCCCCCCGACCTTCGGTGTGTTCCTCATCTCCGCCCCCGGGGAGGACGTGGTGGATCCGGAGGTCGTCGAGGACCCTCCGAGCGGGGCCGGCGACGATCTCGAGAGCCTCCCGCAGGGGTCCGTGGTCCGGCGCCGCCCGCGCTCACGGGCCTGAGGCTCGTACACTGACCGCCGTGTCGACCACCCCGCAGCCCTCCGCTCCCTCTCCCGCTGCCGATCCGCCCCGTGGGGCCCGCCGGGTCGGCATCGTCGGCGCCGGTCAGCTGGCCCGCATGATGCTGGGCCCCGCCATCGAGCTGGGCCTGACCACACCGGTGCTCGCCACGGACGCCGGCGAGAGCGCCGCCGCCGTGGCCGGCCAGATGCGCCTGGGCCGGCACGACGACGAGCACGCCGTGCGCGCCCTCGCCGCCGACGTCGAGGTGATCACCTTCGACCATGAGCACGTGCCCGCCGAGATCCTCGAGGCGGTCCGGTCCGAGGGTCTGGCCGCGGTGCGACCGGGCCCCGCAGCCCTCGCCCACGCCCAGGACAAGCTGGTCATGCGCGAGCGCCTGACGGCGCTCGGCCACCCCTGCCCGCGATGGTGGCGGGTCGGCTCCCGCGAGGACCTCGCCGAGGCGCTCGCGGCGACCGCGGGACGCCTCGTGGTCAAGACCCCGCGGGGCGGCTACGACGCCCACGGCGTCCGCATCATCGACGGCCCGGACCAGGCCGACGACTGGCTGTCCGCGCACGGGGAGCTGCTCGCCGAGGAGCTCGTCCCCTTCGCCCGGGAGCTCTCCGCGCAGGTCGCCCGCCGGCCCGGGGGAGAGGCGGTCGCCTACCCCGTCGTGCAGTCGCTCCAGAAGGACGGCGTCTGCTACGAGGTCGTCGCCCCCGCCCCCGGCCTCGACGACGACGCCCAGCAGCGCATCCAGGCCCTCGCCCTCGCGGTCGCCGAGGATCTCGGCGTGGTCGGGATGCTCGCCGTCGAGCTGTTCGAGACCGCCGACGGCGCGGTCAGCGTCAACGAGCTCGCGATGCGCCCCCACAACACGGGCCACTGGTCCATGGACGGAGCCGTGACCGGACAGTTCGAGCAGCACCTGCGCGCCGTCGCCGACCTCCCGCTGGGCTCGACCGCGCCTCGCGGCCCCGTCGCCGTGATGGTCAATCTGCTCGGCGGTGCCGCCGAGGACCTCGCCCCCGGCGCCCACGCCGCCCAGGCCGCCGATCCGGAGCTGAAGATCCACCTGTACGGCAAGGCGGTCCGTCCCGGCCGCAAGATCGGCCACGTCACCCTGGTGGGAGAGGACGCCGCGGACCTGCTCGCGCGAGCCCACCGCGCCGAGCGCCAGATCATCGACGGGCCCGCCACCGCGGGTGCCACGGGCCCGAACACCTCTACCACGGGTGCCACGGGCGCGGACACCTCTGGCCCGGGTGCCACCACCCCTGACGCCTCGCCCGCGCATCCCACCTCTGCAGGCCCCTCGAAGGAGATCCGATGACCGAGACCGCGCCCCGACCCCAGGTCGGCATCGTCATGGGATCCGACTCCGACCACCCGGTCATGAGGGCCGCTGAGGAGGTGCTCGCCGAGTTCGGCATCGAGGTCGAGGTCGACGTCGTCTCCGCCCACCGCATGCCCGAGGACATGATCACCTGGGGGCGCTCCGCCGCCGAGCGCGGCCTGCGCGTCGTCATCGCCGGCGCCGGCGGTGCGGCCCACCTGCCCGGCATGCTCGCCGCCCTCACCCCGCTGCCCGTGATCGGCGTGCCGGTGCCGCTGAAGCACCTGGACGGCATGGACTCGCTGCTCTCGATCGTCCAGATGCCCGCCGGGGTGCCGGTGGCGACCGTCTCCATCGGCGGGGCCCGCAACGCCGGGCTGCTGGCCGCCCGGATCCTCGCGGCAGGGGGCGATGAGCAGGCGGCCCGACTGCGCGAGCGCATGGTCGCCTTCCAGAACGAGCTGCGGGAGATCGCCGTGGCCAAGGGAGAGTCCCTCCGCGCCCAGCGCTGAGGCAGCCGCCCATGGACGCCTCGCCCGCCGTCCGGACGGGCCGGATCGCCTGGCTGGACCTCGCACGGGCGATCTCGATCCTGCTGGTGGTTCTCTACCACGTGGCGGTCTCGGCCGGACCCGAGCTGCTCGGCGGCAGCGACTCGCCGGCGGCCCGGTGGTGGAACAGGGCGAACGTCGCTCTGATCCCGCTGCGGATGCCTCTGTTCTTCCTCATCGCCGGTGCCCTGGCGACCCGCGCCATCCGGCGCCCCTGGCGGGCCGTGCTGCGCCCCCGGGTGCTCGATCTGCTGTGGCCGTACCTGCTGTGGTGCCTGCTGTTCGCCGTCACCGGCTGGCCCCGCTACGCTCCGGCCGACCCCGGAGGATTCCTGCTCGGCGAGGTCACCGGCATGCTCGTGATCGGCTCCCCGTACTGGTTCATCGCCGTGCTCCCGATCTTCTTCGCCCTCGCGCGGTTGGGCCGGGACCGGCCGACGGCGACGGTCGCCCTTGCGCTGGCGACCTATCTCCTGGCCCCGGTCCTGCACGCGGGGATGCTCGCCGCCGGCGCGGACGGCGACCTCACCTACGGCGTCTTCCAGCTCACCGACAATGCCCTGTGGTACCTCCTCGGCACCGCGCTGCACGGTCCGCTGCTGACGCTCGGGGCCCGGATCCGCGCCGTCCCGGGACTGCTCGCGGGCACGGGCCTGCTGCTCGTCTTCGCCGTGCTCGCCGATGCCGTCCTGCGCAGCGACGCCTCGCTGGCCGTGGTGCGGCTGATCGAGCTCGCGGCCTCGCTGACCGGTCTGGGTGCGGCCGTCGCCCTGGTGCCGCTTCTGGCCCGCTGGGGCGCGACGGTGCGCCTCGGCTCCTACCTCGGCAGCCGCACCCTGGTGATCTACCTCGTCCACCCGGTGCTGCTGAACGTCGGCGTGGTGGCGTGGATCCTGCTCGGGGTCGACGACCATCTCCCGGCGCCGGCCCGGCAGCTGCTGGTCATCCCGGCCGTCACGGCGCTCGCCGTGCTCGGCTCCCTCTGCCTGGACCGGTCGATCGAGCGGTGGGGCCCGGCCTGGCTGCTCGCGGCGCCCGGTGCGCCACCCGCCGCCGGTTCGCCCGCCGCCGGCCCGACCGCCGCAGCGCCGCGCGCGGCCGCACCGCCCACCAGCGATGAGACTCCCGACCCGGCGGCACGCCGGTGCGACCTTCCCGATCCGTCACGGTATCGTCGGAGGCATGAGTGACACACCCGCGTACCGGGTCGCACCCGGGGCCGACATCTCGCAGGACGCGACCATCGGGGACGGCAGCTCGATCTGGCATCTCGCCCAGGTGCGGGAGGGGGCCCACCTCGGCGCGCACTGCGTCGTCGGCCGCGGAGCCTACATCGGCAGCGGGGTGCGGATGGGCGCCGGCTGCAAGATCCAGAACTACGCCCTGGTGTACGAGCCGGCCGAGCTCGCCGAGGGCGTCTTCGTCGGCCCCGCGGCGGTGTTCACCAACGACCACTTCCCGCGCGCCGTCGCTCCCGACCTCACCCCCAAGACCGCCTCTGACTGGGACGCCGTCGGTGTGACCTGCGAGACCGGTGCATCGATCGGCGCCCGCGCCGTCTGCGTGGCGCCGGTGACGATCGGGGCCTGGGCGATGGTCGCCGCCGGTGCCACGGTGGTCAAGGACGTGCCGCCGCACGCCCTCGTCGCCGGGGTCCCCGCCCGCCGCCTGGGTTGGGTGGGCCGGGCCGGGCAGAAGCTCACCCCCGCCGCCGACGGCACCGACGCCTGGGTGTGTCCCACCACCGGCGAGTGGTACGTCCCCGACGACTCCACCGGCGGGCTGCTGCTCGCCTCCTCACCGCAGGCCGGCGCCCCGCGCCCGGCCGAGCTCCTCGATCCCGACGAACAGGATGGAACGTCCGCATGAACAGTGAACGAACGATGATCCCTCCGGCGAAGCCGATCATCGGGCAGGAGGAGCGGGACGCGGTCGATCGTGTGCTGGTCTCGGGCATGGTGGCGCAGGGGCCGGAGGTCGCGGCGTTCGAGCAGGAGTTCTCGAGTGCTCTGGCCGGGGGGCGCGAGGTCGTGGCCGTGAACTCGGGGACCTCGGGTCAGCATCTGGGGATGCTGGGCCTGGGTCTGGGTGCGGGGGATGAGGTGATCGTGCCGTCGTTCACCTTCGCGGCGACCGCGAACACCGTAGCGGTGTGCGGGGCCACGCCGGTGTTCGTGGATGTGGATCCGGAGACGTTCACGATCGATCCGGCCGCGATCGAGGCGGCGATCACGCCGCGGACCGTGGGGATCCAGCCGGTGCATCTGTACGGGCACCCGGCGCCGATGGATCGGATCTGCGCGATCGCTGCGGAGCACGGGTTGTGGGTGTTCGAGGATGCGGCGCAGGCGCACGGGGCGAGGTGGCAGGGGGCGCAGGTGGGCACCTTCGGTCAGGGCGGGATGTTCTCGCTGTATCCGACGAAGAACATGACCTCGGGGGAGGGTGGCATGGTCTCCTGCGGCTCGGGGGAGCTGGCGCGGCAGGTGCGGCTGCTGCGGAACCAGGGGATGGAGACGCAGTACGCGAACGAGGTCGCGGGCTTCAACAACCGCATGACCGATATCCATGCGGCGATCGGTCGGGTCCAGCTGGGCAAGCTGTCGGCGTGGACCGTGACGCGGCAGGCGAACGCGGCGTTCTTCGATGCGCACCTGGAGGGCGTGGTGACGCCGGTGGTGCGTGAGGAGGCCACGCATGTGTATCACCAGTACACGATCCGGATCGAGGGGGCCTCGGCCGCGGAGCGGGATGCGTTCGCGGCCGCGCTGCGGCAGGAGCATCAGGTGGGCTGCGGGGTGTACTACCCCACGCCGGTCCATCGGTTGGCGACGTTCGCCACGGAGGTCGATCTGCCGGTGACGGAGAAGCTGGCGGCCGAGGTGCTCTCGCTGCCGGTGCACCCCTCGCTCACGGACGCGGATCGTGACCGCGTCGTCCGTGCCGTCAACACCGTCGCTGCCGCAGGAGCATGACCATGCATGAGCAGAAGAACCTCCGGGCCGGGCTGATCGGGCTCGGGATGATGGGGCGTCACCATGCCCGCAACCTGCAGGCGCTGGAGGGCGTGGACCTGGTGGCGGTGGCCGATGCCTACGGGGATCCCCACGGGGCGGCTCCGGGCTTCGACGTGTTGCCGGATGTTGAGGCGCTGATCGCGGCGGGCATCGACTACGCGGTGGTGGCGGTGCCCACGCAGTTCCACCGGGACGTGGCGATGCGGCTGGCCGCGGCGGGGGTGCACTGCATCGTGGAGAAGCCGCTGGCCTTCGACATCCACGAGGCCGAGGAGATCACCGCGGCCTTCGAGGAGTCGGGGCTGGTCGGTGCGGTCGGGTACATCGAGCGGTACAACCCGGCGCTGCAGGAGATGCGCCGGCGCATCGCCGACGGGCAGCTGGGAGAGATCTACCAGATCGTCACCCGGCGCCAGGGCGGGTTCCCGGCACGGATCGCGGACGTCGGCGTGGTCAAGGACCTCGCCACCCACGACCTCGACCTCACCGCCTGGGTGGCCCAGTCACCGTTCGCCGACGTGGCCGCGACCTCGACCCGGCGCAGCGGCCGCCGCGACGAGGACATGGTCTCGATCACCGGCCGGCTGGAGGACGGGACGATCACCAATCACCTGGTGAACTGGCTGTCGCCGTTCAAGGAGCGCGTGACCGTGGTGACGGGGGAGAAGGGCGCCCTGATCGCCGATACCGTCAACGCGGACCTCACCTTCCACACCAACGCCGAGGCGACCACCAACCTCTGGGAATCGATGGCATCCTTCCGCGGGGTCAGCGAGGGCGACTCGATCACCTACTCGATCCAGCGTCGGGAGCCGCTGGCCACCGAGCACGAGGCGTTCCGCGACGCGATCGGTGGCGACGCCTCGAACATCGTCACCATGCGCGAGGGCCTGCACACCGTCCGCACCGTCGAGGCCGTGCTGGAATCCGCCGGGAACCGCAGCGTCGTCCACCTGGACGGGTCCGCGCCCGGTGATTGACCTCTCCCGACTCCTCGAGCGCGCGATCCGCGTCGGATCGCGGATCGCGCGCCGCCTGCCCGGGGCCGTCGGGGGGATGGGCATCTACTTCTCGGCGCAGCACCGCCTGGCCGACGACCCCGACCGCACCGATTGGCACGCGGACGTCGACGCCCTGCTGGCCCTCGCCGATCGCAGCCTGGCCCGCGGCAGGATCTCTGCGAGCCTGCGCTGGTACGACAAAGCCCTGCGCATCTGCTACGATCCCTCGCTGCACCAGGCCGGCAGCTCACCGCTGGCCGCCGATCCTGCGGCGTTCCTGCGACCGCTCCAGGACTCGGCCACGGGAACGATCATGCTGCGGAGCGTCGCGCCCGACGCCACCGTGCCCGAGCGGCCCGCGCCCCGCCCCTTGGAGCCGGTCGACACCACCACCCGCCTGCTGGTCATCGCCCAGGAGAACTGGACGTTCATCCGCCCGATCATCGCTGCCCTGCGTGCGACCGGACGGTTCGAGGTCCACGAGATCGAGGTCGACGGGCTCGCCGAGGCCGGCTTCCCGGATCGCGATCGGATCCTGCGCGGACGCTACGACCTCGTCACGACCGGTGAGCGGATGCCGACCCCGCCCGAGATGGCCGAGGAGTTCGAGTGGGCCGACGTGGTCCTGGTGGAGTGGAGCCATCACGTGCTGACCTGGGTCACGCTCCTGGACCGGGCGCCGCGCGCGCTCATGGCCCGACTGCACCGCTTCGAGGCCTTCACCCCCTTCGCCCTGCTGCACGACCACGCGCGCATCGACCGGATGCTGTACGTCTCGCCTCCCGTGTGGAACCTGGCACGGATCGCTGCCCCCGGATTCGTCGACGTCGACGCCGTGCAGGTGGGGAACCTGCTCGCGCGCGGACTCGGCCCGGATCCCGGCACGGATCACGATCCGCGTCTGCTGGTCCAGGTCGGCTGGCGGCGCGAGGTCAAGGACGTGCTGTTCACCCTCGAGGTCCTCACCCGGCTGCGTGCGCACGATACGACCTACCGCCTGCGCCTGATCGGCCCCGGTCCGCCCGCCTCCGCATCCCGGGACAGCACCTACCACCGCCGGGTGCGCGCCCGCCTGGCCGCGCTGGGGCCCGAGGCGGTCGAGCAGCTCGGCCGCCGCGAGGACGTGCCGGAGCTGCTCGCCGGATCCGGGATCATCGTGTCCTCCTCGCGCCACGAGGGCACCCACGAGGCCGTCATGGAGGGCCTGGCCGCAGGATGCCCCGCCGTCATCCGAGACTGGCCGGACGCCGCGGACTACGGCGGACCGGCCACGCTGTACACCCGTGACTGGGTCGTGGCCGACGTCGACGCCGCCGTGCAGCGCGTGCTCGACCTCGCCGCCCCCGAGCGCTATGCGGCGGCCGCCCGGGAGGCCCGGGACTTCGCTCTCACACATCGGGACCCGGAGACGCTGGTCGCCGTCTACGAGCAGGCGCTGACGTCGGACCCCGCCCCGGCATGAGCAGACCCGTCGGCGTCGCGCATCGAGCAGGGGAGCGCGGATGAGCTGGATCCTGCCCGTGCTCGGCGCCTGGGCCCTGCTCGGCCTACCCGGGCTGCTCCTGCTGCGAGCCGTCGGCGCACGGGTGCGGCTGGCCTGGGGATACTCGCCCGTCGTGACGGTCCTGACGATGGTGCTGCTGAGCGGTCTCTTCTCGATGGCCGGCATCGAATGGCAGCTGGGCACCGTGCTGGCGGGCGTCGTCCTCCTGGGCGTCCTCGCCGTCCTCCTGCGACGGTGGCTCGTGCGGTGGGACCGCTCGCGGAGCGGGGCCGGCCGGGACGCCGAGGAGCAGCGCGGCGGCAGGGACGGCGCCCCGCCCTGGCCCGGCGCGGTGGTCACCGCCGTCGGGATTCTCGGCGGACTGCTCGTCGTCGTCGCCGGCACCCGTCGGATGGGCGGGATCAGCACGTTGAACGGCAGCTACGACTCCTTCTTCCACCTCTCCGCGATCGCGACCATCCGCGACGGCGGCGACGCCTTCCTCACCACCGCTCTGGAGGACATCTACGGGGAGCCCACGTACTACCCGGTGACGTTCGACGCCCTCGCCGCGCTGCTGCCGCTGGAGACGATCAGCGCGGCGAACGCCCTGATGCTCGCGCTCCTGGCCGCTCTGCCCTGCGCCGTCGGGGCGATGGTCGCGGCGATCGCGCCCCGAGGACGCGCCGCCGGAGTGCTGGCGGCCCTGGCGGCGCTCGCCTCGACCCTTTTCCTCAGCACGCCTGCGATGGGGCTGGTCATGGGCCTGTGGCCGATCGTGCTCGGGGTCCTCTGCCTGCCGATCGCGATCGCCTCCGCGATCCTCCTGGTCGACCGTCGCCACGGACCGCTCACCCTCCCGGCCGCCGCCGGGTACGGCGCCCTCCTGCTCGGCACGACCCTCGCCCACCCCTCGATGCTCTTCTCGGTCGCGGTCGTGGCTGGACTGCTGGTCCTGGTCTCCGGCCTGTATCGGATCCGGGAGGGGCAGCGGCGGCGCGGGATGATCCAGGTGGGCCTCGCCCTGGCCGCGGCGGTCGCCTTCATGGTCGTCTCCGGGACGCTGCTCGGCGGGATGGACCTCACGCAGCCCGGCGCGCAGGGGATGGGGGAGGTGCTGAGGGAGATCCTGGTCGATTCCCCGCGCATCCCGGTGATCGGCGCACCGCTGTGGCCCCTCGCCGTGATCTGGCTGCTCGCGATCGTCGGCGCGGTCGCCGCCCTGCGGCGCCGCGAGGTGGTCGGGGTGACCGCTGCTCTCGGCGTGCTCGCCGCGATCGTCCTGGGCGTGTCCACCCAGATCGACAGCCCTCTGACCACCACCCTGGTGAACCCCTGGTACGGCGCCCGGGAGCGGATCGCGCCGCTGATGATGTGCCTGCTGGTGCTCCTCATGGCGCGCGGCGTGCTCGCCCTGAGTACGACGGGACGGGGCAGGATGCGCTCGATGCTCGCCCCGGGTGCGGCGGCGCTGGTGCTGATCACGGTCGTCGCCGGCGGCCTCGCCCCCGGACGGCTGCCGCTGCTGGGCTCGCTCGCCTACACGGCCTACGGCCTGCAGCTGTCCCCCTACGTCACCTCCGAGGAGCGGGAGTTCATCGAGCGCACCGCCGCCGCGCTTCCCGAGGACGCGGTCGTCCTCGCCGACCCCCTGGACGGGGCCCCGCTGTACTGGTCCGTGGGCGGGGTGGAGACCGTGTACCCGACCATGTCCCGGCCGCTGACCGAGGACACGGCCCTGATCGCCGGCTACGCCCAGCGCGTCGATCATCCGTCGGCGAATGCGTACGCGGAGATCTGCGCGGCGGTGGATCAGGTGGGCCCCACGCACCTGTACCGGGACACCTCGGAGCATTCCGGTGCCCGGATGAACCCCGAGGTCTCCGCGCGATGGAGTGGCGTCCACGACATCCCGCCGGATCGGCTGACCCTCCTCGCCCGGGAGGGACCGTACGCTCTGTACGAGCTGGATCTCGCATGCTGAGCGGATCCCCTGCCGCGCATCGGCCGGGAGACCGCACCGGCGGGCGGGGACCGACGACCGAGGAGAACACCACGTGAAGCAGACCATCCGGATCGTCCGACGCACCCTGTCGGTGCTGCCCGGGGACTCCCGGCGCTTCCTGGTGACGTTCGGCGTCGTCATGAGCGCCCTCGCGCTGCTGGACGTCGTCGCCCTCGGTGCGATCGCGCTGGTGATCCCCGCTCTCATGTCTCCCGGCTCCGTGGTCACCATCCCGCTGGTCGGATGGCAGCTGCACACCTTCGAGGAGATGATGGTGATGGTCGCGGCCTTCGTCGGCCTGATCATCATCAAGAGCTTCCTGAACCTGTTGACGATCCGCATCGCCACCCAGCGCTTCGCCCAGCACGAGGTCGCGATCGGCCAGACGCTGTTCCGCTCCTACATGTCCGCCTCCTGGGTGGACCGGACCTCGAAGTCGACCCAGGAGATCATCCGGATGGTCGACTCCGGGGTCGCCGCCGTGGTCGCGAACGTGCTCATGCCCTCCATGACCGTCGTCGCCGAGTTCGCCACGATCACCGTGATCAGCGTCGGACTGCTGGTCCTGGACTGGCAGATCGCGCTGGCGACCTTCGCCTACCTGGGCATCATCGCCATGATCCTCTCGCGCGTGATCACCCCGCGGGCGGTGACCAACGGGGCCAGCAACCGGGACAACTCGATCCGGGTCGTGCGCCTGCTGGGCGAGGTCCTCGCCTCCCTCAAGGAGCTGACCCTGAAGGGCAACGAGGGCGAGGTCACCGACATCGTCGCCGACCGCCGTGCGAAGGCCTCCCGCACCCGGGCCTTCGCCCAGTACTACAACCAGATGCCGCGCTTCGTGCTGGATGCCGGCATGGTCGGCGGCTTCGTGGTCGTCGGCGGCGTCGGCTACCTCACCGGTCTCCCGGATGACGGCGCCACCGCGGCGATGACCTCGGTCGCGCTGTTCGCCGTCGCCGGGTTCCGCCTGGTCCCCTCCCTGACCCGATTCCAGTCCACCCAGAACCGGATCCTGACCAACGCCGCCTTCGCCGACTACATCGTCGACGACATCGAGTTCGCCCGGGAGGCCGTCGAGCGCCAGGACGAGCCCGACACCGGCACCCTCGAGCGCGGTCTGCACGACATCGTCCTGCAGGACGTCACCTTCACCTATCCCGGACGGGACGAGCCTGCGGTCGACGGCGTCTCCCTGCGCATCCCGGCGGGATCCTCCGTGGCCGTCGTCGGCACCTCCGGAGCCGGCAAGTCCACCCTCGTGGACCTGCTGCTGGGTCTGCTCACCCCCAGCAGCGGCCGCATCCTGATCGGCGGGACCGACATGACCACCGTGCTGCGCCAATGGCGCTCCTCGGTCGGCTACGTCCCCCAGGAGGTCGCGCTGTTCGACGTCTCCGTCGGCGAGAACGTCGCCCTGACCTGGGACCCGGACCAGGTCGACGAGGACCGGGTGCGCACCGCCCTGGACCGCGCGCAGCTGCTGGAGGTGATCGAGGCGCGGCCCGACGGCATCCAGGGCCGCCTCGGGGAGCGCGGCATGACGCTCTCGGGCGGGCAGCGCCAGCGCATGGGGATCGCCCGCGGGATGTACGCCGAACCCACCGTGCTCGTGCTGGACGAGGCCACCAGCGCTCTGGACACCAAGACGGAGTCCGCGGTGACCGGTTCGATCCAGGACCTCGGCGACGACGTCACCACCATCACCATCGCGCACCGTCTGGCCACCATCCAGCACTGCGACGTCGTCTTCTACCTGTCCGAGGGCCACGTCGCCGCCTCCGGGACGTTCGGCGAGGTGGTCGCCGCCGTGCCGGCCTTCGCCGAGCAGGCGGCGCTGGCCGGACTCGTCTCCGGCGGCATGATCGACGGCCCCGAGGAGACCGGGCAGACGCAGGAGGAGGGTGCCCGGGAGACCCCAGGTGCTGTGGCGACCGAGGAGAGCGGCGCATGACCTCCCTGCTCATCATGTCGTTCTCCACGCTGACCCGCGATCCGCGCGTGCAGCGCCAGATCGATCTGCTGGCCGCGGAGTTCGAGGTCACCACCGTCGGCTTCGGCGCGTCCCCGCACCCCGGGGTCACCCACCTCGAGCTCCCCGAGGGCGCACGCGCCTGGCCCAGCAGCAAGAAATACCTGCTCAGCGGCAGGTACCGCCGGGCCTACTGGGACATGAGCGCCGTGCGCGCGGCCCGGGAAGCGCTCGCGGACCGGGTCGCCGCGGTGGACATCGTCCTGGCCAACGACGTGAACACCCTCCCGCTCGCGCTCTGGCTCGCCCCTCGCCTCGGCGTGCACGCGGACCTGCACGAGTACGCGCCCCGGGAGAAGGAGCACGTGCGCTCCTGGCGCTGGTTCATCGCGCCGTACCAGCGCTGGATCTGCCGCACCTGCCTGCCGGAGGTCGCCTCGATCACCACCGTGTCCCCGGGCCTGGCCGACGAGTACGCGGCCCGGTTCGGGGTCGCCGTCCAGGTGGTGACGAATGCGTCGGCCTACGAGGACCGAGCCCCGCGTCCCACCGGGGAGACGATCCGTCTGCTGCACACCGGCGTGGCCCGGGCCAACCGCCGCCTGGAATCGATGATCGATGCGCTGCGCGGCGCCCCGGCGTCCCTCACGCTCGATCTGATGCTGGTGCCCAGCGAGCCCGGGTACATCGAGGCGCTGCGCGAGCGGGCCGCGGACCTCCCGGCGGTGAGGTTCCGCGACCCGGTGCCGTACACCGAGCTGGTCGGCGCCGTCGCCGAGTACGACGTCTCGATCGTCGTCTTCCCGGCCACCACCTTCAACCTCGAGCACAGCCTGCCCAACAAGCTCTTCGAAGCGGTCCAGGCGCGCACCGCGGTCCTGGTGGGCCCGTCCCCGGACATGGCCGAGCTGGTGCGCGAGCACGGCCTCGGGACGGTGCTCGCGGGCGCCGACGCCGACTCCCTGCGAGCGGCGTTGGAGTCGATGACCCCCGCGGACGTCGACCGGTTCAAGCAGGCCGCCGATGCCGCCGCCGAGGAGCTCTCGGCAGAGCACCAGGTCGACACCTGGCGCCGGGCGCTCACCGCGATCGCCGCCCGGGGCTGAACCGGGTCAGGCGCGCCGGGCGGCGCGCAGTCGGGGGAGGTGGCGGACCGCCAGGGAGGCTGCCATGAAGCGCAGCGGCGCCTCCCGGTCCAGGAGATGCCCGGCCCCGCGGGTGAGGAGCGTCGCCGGACGGCCGTGCCGGCGGCGGTCCCGGGCACGGCGCACCAGCACGTCGGCCCCGAGCGTCGGGTCCAGGCAGGCCTCGACCAGATCGCGGTCGACCCGCGACAGCGGCGCCAGGCAGCCGGGGGCGCGCAGGATCACCTCTGCGGTGATCTCGGCCAGGTCGGCGCGCTCCTGCGCGGTCCAGATCTCGACGTCCTGGCGGTAGTAGACGGCGCCGAAGACGTGGATGCGCAGCAGCTTCACGCCGATCGCCCGCCGCGCCGCCCCGGGGAGGCGCTCGAACCAGTCCGCCTCCAGCAGGTCCGCGAAGAAGGCCAGCTGCTCGCGCATCGGACGCACCACGTAGGTCACGCGGTCCCCGGCGTCCTCCCCGATCACGTACGGCGGCCCGAAACGGTCGTAGGCGGTGGCCTGCGTGGCCATCAGCGCGGTGACCATGCCGACGTCGCCGCCGATCTGCGCTCCCTCGACGAGGTACCGGCCGGTGGATTCGAGCATCTCGCGCCGCAGCAGGCCCAGGGGCGCGGAACGGTAGCTGAGCCGGTCCGCGACCAGGTCGACGAGCCCGCCGCGTGCCATGCGCACCGCGGGGGTGGGCACCCCGGCGGAGGCCGTTCCGAGGGCGAGACGGGTGAGGACGACGTCGGCACCGGTGCGCTCCTGGACGGCCAGCCACGAGGCGACGGTCCCCGGGGCGAGGGTGTCGTCCGAGCCCATGATCGCGACGAAGGGGGCCGTGCTGCTGCGCATCCCGGCGTTGAACGGCCCGGACGCGGAGCGGTGCTCGTCGTGATGCTCGAGGAACCGCACGCGCTCGCGATGCTCCGGGCCGACGACCGCGGCGATCTCCTCGGCGGGCCGGTTGTGACAGACGACGGTCACCCCGGCGTCGTCCCCGTTGTCGTCCAGGACGGAGGCGACGGCGCGGCCGACGGGCCGGGTGGGCGTGTGGCAGGCGATGACGACGTCGACGGGTCTCATCGGCGACCTCGCGTGCGGGCGGGGAGCTGCCGGTACTGGGCGCTGTAGCCGCGGCCGACGGTCGCCGCGGAGAAGCGGTCCCCGATGGTGTCGGCGATCGCCCGGGCCGGCAGGTCGCGGGTGCGGGCGTCGAGGGCGAGGATCGCCTCGACGTACGGCGCGGTCTCCTGGACGTCGACGAGCTCGCCCACCGCGGGCTCGACGTACTCGCCCTGGCCGCCCGTGGCGCCGAGGACGACGGGGCGCCCGGCGACGATCGCTTCGGCGGCCGAGACGAAGAAGTTGTCGGCCCGGGTGGGCCCGAAGAACACGTCGGCGCGCGCGAGCGCGGCGCGGACCCCGGCCCCGTCGACGGTGCCGGGCAGGGACAGGCGCCCCTCGACCCCCCGCTCGGCGGCGCGCCGCAGGGTCTCCTCGCGCAGGGGCCCGTCGCCGAGCCATTCGAGGCGGGCGTCGATCCCGCGCCGGACGAGATCGGCGAGCACGTCCACGGCCAGCAGCGGGTCCTTGCGGGGAATCAGCCCGCCCGTGGAGACCAGGCGCAGGGTCCCGTCGCTGCGATCGCGGCGCGGCACCACCTCACCTGGTTCGACGATGCACGGGACGATGTCGGTGGGCCGGGCGCCGCGGACGGCACGGATCGGGCGAGCGAGGAACTCGCACACCGCCGTGACCCGGTCCGGGCGCGCCAGCAGCCGCGCCAGCAGGGGGAGCCCGGCGCGGGCGGGGGCCGGGAGGGTCCCGGGGGTGGTCAGCGCCGACCAGTGCTCGGTGTGCAGCCACGGGGCGCCCGGACGGCGCAGCACCAGCGGCAGCAGGGCGGAGAAGGCCATGGAGTGCACGATGTCGGCGCCGGCCAGCGCGCGACGCAGCTGCCGGGTGGCGGCGAGGACCTGGTCGGGCCGGCGGGGATCCATCGGGATCCGCAGCACATCCAGGCCCTCGTGGACCAGGCGGCGGGTGCCGTCGTCGTCGGACGGCGGGACGAGATGGACCAGCCGCACCTGATGGGCGGCGGAGATGGACAGCGCGTCCCGGACCACGAACGATCCGCGCGAGGGGGCGAGAGCGGTCGGGAACCAGGTCGTCACGAGCGTGATCCTCATCGGCGGACCCCCGGCCGGGCGGCCAGGACGCGCCGGTAGAGCGCGAGCATCGCCTCCGTCTCGTGCTCCCAGGTGAGCTGTGGGGCCACGGCCCGGGCCCGCTCCCGGTACTCCTCGGGCGCCTCGAGGACGGCCGCCAGCGCCTCGGCGAGATCCTGGGGGCTGGAGCCGCTGAACACCTCGCCGACCCCCAGCTCCTCGACGACCTGGCGCATGTCGGGCAGGTCCGCGGCGGCGATCGGCAGACCGGCCCGGATCGATTCGAAGAGCTTGTTCGGCAGCGCGTAGCGGTAGGAGAGGCAGATCGGCCGCACATGGACCACGGCGACGTCCCCGTCGGCCAGCGAGCGGGAGACGTCGTCGGGGGCGACGGCCCCGACCAGGTGGACCCGGTCGGTCACGCCGTGCCGGGCGGCCTCGGCCCGCACATGGTCCAGCGCGGCCTGCTCCCCGTAGCCGAGCAGCACGAAGTGGACGTCCTCGTCGAGGTGGGGGAGCGCGGCGATCGTCTCCTCGATGCCGCGGGCAGTCGTGATCCGGCCCCCGTAGGCGATCACGCGGTGCTGCTCGGTCAGCCCGGCGCGCTCCCGCAGCACCCCGGTGTCGCGCGAGGGCGGGGCGTCGGCGACGGGGACGTTGCGCACCAGGGTCGGTTCCTCGGCCAGGCGGTAGGTGTCCCGCAGCCAGGTCGCGATCGACGGGGAGACGGTGATCACACCGTCGGCGCGGCGGATGCCGATCGCTTCGGTCACGACCTCCAGCAGCGGGGCCAGCCAGCGGTCGCCCCGCACGTTGCGGTGGCGCCACAGCTCGTGGGAGTCGTACACGACGGCGACGTCGCCGCGGGAGAGCGCCTGGATGAGCAGCGCCGGGACGAGGGTGTTGCCGTCGTTGGCGTGGACCACGTCGGGCGCGGCGCGCACACCTGCCGCGGTCGCGTTCTTCCAGTAGGTGCCGAGCGCGGCCGTGCGGTAGGCGCGTTCGCCGATGCTGCGCAGACCGCGGAGCAGGCCCGCCCTCATCCCCGCCAGCGGGGTGGACGGACGGTGCAGGACCTGCGCGGGAGAGCTCGTCGGGGACCGCTCGGCGGTGTCGGCTCTGCTGATCAGCCGGCGCCAGTGCGGGGCGAGGGCCGGCAGGATCCGCTCGATGGCGAACTCCGGGACCCTCTCGAGGTGGAGCCGCTCGCCGAGGGCGGTCACGTCCGCGACGCGCCCGAGCTCGCGACGCTCGACGGCGAGGATCCGCACGTCGTAGCCCGCATCGCGCAGGGAGGCGGATTCCTTGAGCACCCGCGAGTCGTTGGCGGCGTCGTTGTACACGAGCACAGCGATCTGCGGGGTCGCCACACGCCGTCCTGACGTCATGCGATGTCCATTCCCGAGCGTGCCGCGGGCGGTCCCGCGCGCCCGTCCTCGACGGTGTCGTGATGTGCCGTCCGGTGCCGGCGGATGACTATTGTGGTCAGCGCTCACCATACCGTCGACCCGGTCGGTCCCGCCGCGGCCCGACCGGTGCCGAGAGGAAGAGATCCGTCCATGAAGATCCTGTCCGTCGTGGGCGCCCGCCCGCAGTTCGTCAAGCTCGCGGCCATCTCCGATGCCGCCGCCCAGCGGGATGACGTCGAGCACGTGATCGTCCACACCGGCCAGCACTACGACGCCGCGATGAGCGACGTGTTCTTCGCCGATCTGCGCATCCCGGCCCCGGACGTGAACCTCGCCGTCGGTTCCGGTTCCCACGGCCGCCAGACCGGCGCGATGCTGAGCGGGATGGACGAGGTCCTCGAGCAGCACCGGCCCGACTGGACCCTGGTCTACGGCGACACCAACTCCACCCTCGCCGGAACCCTGTCCGCGGTGAAGATGCATCGGAAGGTCGCCCACCTCGAGGCCGGGCTGCGATCCTTCAACCGCCGCATGCCCGAGGAGCACAACCGTGTGCTCACCGACCACGCCGCCGACCTTCTGCTGGCCCCCACCGAAGTAGCCCGCACCCACCTGGCCGCCGAGGGGCTCGCGGAGCGGACCCTGGTCACCGGCGACGTCATGACCGACGTGTGCCTGCGCGTAGCGGAATCCGTGCGGGACTCGGCGCTCGTGCTGCCGCCCGGCATCGACCCGGCCGAGCCCTTCGCCGTCGCGACCATCCACCGCGCCGACAACACCGACGACCCGGAGCGCCTGGCGGCGATCATCACCGCGCTGCAGGACCTGCCGCTGCCGCTGGCGCTGTTCGCCCATCCCCGGCTGGTCGCCAAGGCGGCCGAGGCCGGCATCACGCTGGCCGGCGGAGCGGTCCACGTGGGAGAGCCCGTCGCCTATCCCGAGCTGATCGGTGCGGTCCAGCGCGCGAGCGCCGTCGTCACCGATTCCGGGGGACTGCAGAAGGAGGCGTACCTGCTGGGCACGCCGTGCTCCACCGTCCGCAGCGAGACCGAATGGGTCGAGACCCTGGACGGCGACTGGAACCGCCTGGTCACCGATCCGCGCGAGCTCGCCGCCGCCGCGGACCGGCCCCGCCCGACGGCCCCGCGCCCACCGCACTACGGCGACGGCCACGCGGCGGCCCGCAGCGTCGACGCCCTGGCGGAGCGCGCCTGATGGCCCGCTCGCGCTCCGCCCGCCGCCGTCCCGGCCGGCCGCCCCACGTCGTCGTCGCCACCCGGCTGTTCACCCCGGAACCGGTCGCCGCCGCGTTCCGGCAGGAGGCCCTGGTGCTCGCCCTCGAACGCGCCGGCGCCGAGGTGACGGTCCTGACCACCCGTGCCCCCGGCGCGGGTCGGGTCCGCTCGAGGTCCCGGAAGGTCTCGCGCTGGCCGGTCAAGCGCGACCACCAGGGGCAGGTGCGCGGGTATCTGTCCTACCTCAGCTTCGACCTGCCGCTCGCGCTGCGGCTGCTGACCCAGCGCCCGATGGACGCCCTGGTGCTCGAACCGCCGCCCACCACGGGCATGGTCGGCATGGTCGCCGCGGCGATCCGGCGGGTGCCGTACACCTTCTATGCGGCCGACGTCTGGTCCGATGCGACCGACAGCGTCGACGGCGTCCCGACGCTCGTGCGCTCGGCGGTCCGTTGGGCGGAGAAGACCGTGTGGAAGCGCGCCGCCTGCGTGCTGACCATCTCGCCGGGGGTCCAGCACCGTCTCGAGGAGCTGATCGGCCCGCGTCCCAGCCTGACCATGGTCGGCAACGGCATCGACACCGAGACCTTCACCACGGCGGGGGAGGACGGCGGCGAGGCGGCGCCGTACTTCGTCTACGCCGGCACCGTCTCCGAATGGCAGGGGGCTGAGGTCTTCGTCGACGCCTTCGCCCGGGTACGGGCCACCCACCCCCGGGCCCGCCTGCTGTTCTTCTCCGAGGGCTCCGGCCGCGACGAGCTGGAGGCGCGGGTGCGCGCCGAGGGCATCGAGGGCATCGAGTTCCGCGACAAGATCCCGCCGTCCCAGGTCGCCGCGCATCTGCGCGGCGCCGTCGCAGGGCTGTCCTCCATCACACCGGGTCAGGGCTACGAGTTCGCCCTGCCTACGAAGATCTACGCCGCGACCGCGACCGGCACTCCCGTGGTCCACGCCGGGGAGGGGGCCGCCCATGACCGCATCCGCGACCATGAGCTGGGATGGGCGTGCGAGCACGACGTCGCGGCGGTGGCCGCGGCGCTGGACCGTTCCCTGCGCGGCGAGGGTCGACCCTCGAGGGAGCATCTGCGCTCGTGGACGCTGCAGAACGCCTCGCTGGCGGGATGCGCGGCCACGGGGGCGGCACAGGTGGTGTCGAGCCTGCGCCGCCGCGGGCAGCGGTGAGAGCAGGGCAGGTGTGCGGACAGCAACCGTTCCGGGACGCCAGCGGCAGGCGCTGACGCCATGCGTCGCGTCGGTCCGCTGGCGTCCCCTTCGTGCTGCTGCCCCGGGAAGCCAGGATGCCGGGACGCCCCGCGACACGGCCCGGGATGCCGCCGTGCCCTGCACAGGATGCACCTTCAGAGGATCGCGCGCAGTCCGGGAACCTTCTTGCCGAGCAGGGAGACGGCGAAGGCACCGAGGGTGACCAGGACGAGCAGTCCGGTCACGGTGAGCACGGACTCCTCGGGGTACCCGAGCTCCCGCAGGCCCACGAGGATCGCGAAGTGCACCAGGAAGACACCGAACGTGGCATCGCCGACGGTGCGAAGGGTCCGCTCGGCGCGCGCGGTCACCGTCCAGTCACGACCCAGCCCCATCAGCGCGACCACCAGTGCCAGGGACAGCAGCATCACCGTCGGCGCCACGTAGGTGGGCAGCAGCACCTGCCCGGGCGGGGTGTCCGTGGTCCGTGACAAGTACGCCCAGACGGTCGCCGCCGTCAGCACCGGCACCCCCACCAGGAGCAGGAGCACCGCTGCTCGTCGGCGCACCGGGGCGGCCCACGCCGCACGGCCCAGCACGTAGTAGCCGATGAATGGCAGGAAGTAGGTCAGGATCCCCATCTGCAGCGGCACCAGCGGCTGCTGGAGCAGTCCCGCGGTCAGCGGAGGGACCGCCATGACGATCAGGGCCCAGCCGGCGGCGACCGCCCCGCAGGTCCAGGCCCTCCGACCCGAGTCGCGTACATAGGCACCGATCACGGGGGTGATCGCGGTCAGCCCGAGGATCAGTGGCAGGAAGTACAGATGCGGGTAGGACGAGGCGGTCAACAGGTCCGCGACCTCCTGACGCCAGTCCAGCGGCTCGCCCGCCAGCAGGACCCCCATCACGCCCGCGTAGAAGGCGGTCCACACCAGGGTGGCCGGCACCAGGCGGCGCAGCCGTCGGCCCAGGAAGCGGCCCGACCCGTGGCGCATCGCCGCCGGGGCCAGGTTCAGCGCGCCCGAGATCATGATGAAGGCGGGCACGGCCGTGGACAGCAGCGAGCGCAGCACGTGCATCGCGACGGTCGAGCCGGAATCCAGATGGTCGGCGATGACGTGCACCGCGATCACCGCGATCACCGCGAGGATCCGGATCACGTCCAGCAACGGGGAGTAGCGCCGCGGCGCCGATGCCGCGCGCCGGTCGCGGGAGTTCGTCCCCGGCGCGGAGCTCGGGTGCATCCGGGGGGTCGACCGCGGCGCGGGGTCAGACCGGGTCATAACTCCCGTCCCCGGGGTCGCAGTCGATCTCGATCATGCGGGAGTGGTCCGTCTGGAACAGCACAGTGCCCAGGCCCGGTCCGGCGAGATTCACCGAGTCGGAGGTCTTGTGCAGGTTGTAGGGCCGCAGCTCCTGGTAGACGTAGGCGATCCCGTTCTCCTCCAGCAGACGGCAGTCGGCGGGATTCGTCGCAGCGTCCTCCGTGGCGTAGATCAGGTCACGGTCCAGATCCGTGTAGGCCATCCCGGCCACCGGCAGCCGCACGTCCTGCCCCTGCAGGGCGTACAGATGCGCCGCCCCGGAGAACGGGCTGGCCAGCACGGTGCCGTCGGGGTCCATCTGCGGCCCGTACTGCTCGAACAGCGCGCGCTCGTCGGCCTGCAGGAAGCGCCCGCGCCCCGGATAGTCCGCGGCGAGGTTCTTGGCGGCGTTGTCGGTGCGGGCCGGGATCGAGGCGAGGGAGACGAGGACGGCGGCGATCACCAGCACCGCCGTCACCATGGAGGGGACCGGGCGGCGCACACGGTCCTGCGCGCGGCGACGCAGCAGCCGAGCCCAGAATTGCAGGCCCGGCACCACCAGCACCGCCGAGAGCATCGCCAGCGGCATCGAGATCCTGTCCTGGCCGCGGTAGTAGA